>NZ_JAWDGM010000006.1:0-511664 GCF_034541995.1 Pseudomonas sp. BIC9C | reverse complement strand
TCGAGTCCTACAACGGCTTCTCGAAGTGGCTGTCCTTCGGCGGCGATGTCATCGCCGAGAACGATCCGGACGAGCAGCAGAAGCGCCTACGCTACAACGACATGGTCGCCTCCTCGGTGATTCTGCAAAACACCGTCGATATGATGCGCATCCTACAGAAGCTCGCCCATGATGGCTGGCAGTTTACCGATGAGGACGTATCGTTTCTGAGTCCTTACCTGACCAGCAACGTCAAACGCTTTGGGGAATTCAACCTGAAACTCAAGCGCCCGCCGGAACCCTGGATCAAGGACTCCATTTTCCAGCAGGCTGCGGGTTCAATTCGTGGGCAACAGATGCCCCCTAGCAACGTTGAGGAGACGAACTGATGCACATTCCGCCCGCTTCATTTCGAGTGACACCCTATGGGGAAGTGGATGCCAAGGCACTTGATGCCCTGCGCGAGAGCTATGAGACCTCTCAATTGCTGAACGTGGTGGACCGGCTGGATGCCTGCCTGAGTGAAATCGGAGGAATCGGCAGCATTCGAGAAGACTTCTTACGCCTGCATGCCATGGCCATGACGGTACTGGAGGGTTCCCCCCTCACTGTGACTACCAGTGATGTCGACAGTATTTGGGAGCAGGCGATGAGCCTTCAAGAGGATATTTCTGCTTTATGTTCTTGCTTGCAAGCGGGTTCTAAATACGTTGTCCCTTTGGCAGCACTTGCTCCGGACTATCAGGACTAGACCATCAACGATGGCCTCTGCCGTGCGGATGGACTGCCGGCAGGCGAAAACAAACTGTCGATAGCCGGCCCAAGGGTATCGTTAACTGGATGTTAGGCATCAACCTTCCCTTGCAGCGCTTTGATCGCGTCCGCCACTTCATCAAACACCACTTCTGGCGCTATTCGGCCCCAAGCTCGGATCACGTCTGCGAGGCGATTCGGTAGGGCTGCCACCAGAAATACGGGACGGTTGCCGCGATCACTGAAAGTTCCCTCAGCGGCGCACTCAAGCTGAATTCGCTCTGCGGCATTCAATATGGAGTAGTCAGGTAGAGCTGCAAGCAGGCTCTTTGCGTTAGGAGTCAAAAGTTGTCCGGGCATAGGCGCTCCTTGAGGCTGCAGAGTGTGCGAACCAGTGCGTTGGGCGACGTGGAGTTGTCACCGAGCTGGATCACTGCGACAAGGGTGGAATGTGGATGAGTCCAATATCGCAATAAGTTTGGCCGTACCGATATTGAAGCCAGACGCCCTCATCGACCAAGCAAAAGGGATGAGATTCGTTGACGACGAGGCGCTACACCTCATGGGGTGCTGAACATCGTTGGCGGTGGCGCCGGGGTAGGGGGCGCTTTCAGTACTCATCCGGGCATCGACAAACTGTCCTTCACGGGCAGGAGCGCCCAGGGATGGGCGCTTACTGCGGCTGACAGTCGATATGACCCTAGTTGCATGCCCTTCCTCAACCCGTAGGACGCATCAATATCGCCCAGGCCTCGGCGGTGAAGCGATAGCTCTTGTCCGCCTGATAATCGATGACCCGCTCTTCGCACAACCGCTTGAGCACTTCGCGCACGCTGATGAACGTACATTCCACCGCCGATGACTCCAGCCAGGCATGGGTCCCGTTGACGCCTATTGAGCGGCCCTCCCTGTTGGCGATCAGCAGGGCGTCGATTACCTTGAGGCGGATCAGACTGGTGCGCAGGCCATAAAAGCCCAGCAACTCGCGGATGGGTTTGTTGGTTTTGCGCTCCAGTGCAGAGGGTTCCTGAACGTTCATTGCCTGGCGGTCGTACATGCGAACAGTCCTTTTCGATAACGTTTCGACAGTTGAATGGCTGATGTTGTTTTTGACGTTTTTTTACCAATCGCTCCATTAGAGTGCCCCTTTCGGTCACGCAGGTAAGGGTCGATGAAACCTTCCAGCCCTCACGAAACAGATGATGAAATCCTCACCCATGCCGCACACTGGTGCCTGCGCCTAAGTGACGAAACCTGCACCGCCAGCGAGCGTGCGACGTTCCAGCAATGGGTCCAGGCCGATCCGCGCCATGCGTTCGAGTACGCAAAAATGCTGGAAATCTGGGAACTCAGCGAGGCACTGCCAGACAACCCGGGCACCTCGAAAAAACTGCTGACCGATCCGCCCTCCCGCCATCACGGCGTGCTCAAGATGTAATCCTCTCAACTCACGCCCTCCTGGACACTGACCGCCCGACGCAAGCGCTCGGCCTGCCGCAGTACCAATACGAAAAATACCGGCACGAACAACACCCCGAGCACCGTCGCCGCCAGCATCCCGCCTATCACCCCGGTGCCGATCGCCCGCTGGCTGGCAGCGCCAGCCCCAGTGGCCAGCGCCAGGGGTACGACGCCAAGAATGAACGCCAATGACGTCATTACAATGGGTCGAAAACGCAGACGCGCCGCCTGGGCCGCCGCCTGGGCCAGGCTCATGCCCTGAGCGTGCAGCGCTTTGGCGAACTCGACGATCAGAATCGCGTTCTTCGCCGCCAAACCGATGATGGTGATCAGCCCCACCTTGAAGTACACGTCATTGGGTAGGCCCGTGACCGTCACCGCCGCCACGGAGCCGAGCATGCCTATAGGGACGATCAGCAACACGGCGAAGGGAATCGCCCAGCTCTCATAGAGCGCCACCAGCACCAGCAACACCATGGTCATCGACAGGCCCACCAGCATCGGCACCTGATCGCTGGCCTGCTGCTCCTGTAACGACAGGCCGGACCACTCCAGGCTGAAACCGGCCGGCAACCGACGGGCGATTTTGCGCAGCTCCTCCATCGCTTGCCCGCTGCTGTAACCCGGCGCGGCTTCACCGGAAAAACGCAACGAGGCCGAGCCGTTGTAGCGACCGATCTGCAACGGTCCGACCTGCCATTCGAAACGGGTGAAGGCTTCCAGCGGCACCAGGCGGTTCTGTCGATTGGACACCTGCAGGCGCAACAGCGCTTCGGGGTTTGCCGGCTACTGCCATCTGCCTGGACGATCACTCGTTGCATCCGCCCCTGATTGGCGAATTCGTTGATCTGTTCCGACCCCAGCGCCGAAGACAACGCTGCACTGATCACATCAAAACTCACGCCCAGGGCCTCGGCTTTTTCCCGGTCGATGCTGACCTTGATTTGCGGCGCATCGGCCAGGCCATCCTCGCTCAGGTGACCGATCACCTTTGATACCCTGGCCGCCTCAATCAACTGATCCCGCGCTTTCAACAGCGCTTCGCGCCCTTTTCCCGCCAGATCCTGCAAGCGCAGATCGAAACCGCTGGCAGTGCCCAGACCGTCCACCGGCGGCGGTACTACGCTGTACAGGGTGCCGTCGGCCACGTCTTCGAAGGCTTCATTCGCACCCCGCGCCACTGCCTTGCTCGACTCCCCACTACCGCGTAGCGACCAGTCCTTGAGGGTGACGTAGGACATGGCGGCGTTAGCGCCTTCCCCGGAAAAGCTAAAGCCCATGATCGCCAACACATGATCGGTGGTCGGCTGCGCCAAGGCATATCGCTCCCAGGCCTGCACCGTGACGTCGGTGCGTGAAGCCGAAGCCGCGGGCGGCAACTGGATATCGGTGACGATGTAGCCCTGATCCTCGGACGGCAGGAACGAAGTTGGCAGCTGTGCGTAGGCAAACGCCAGCACCAGCAGCAACAACAGATACAACCCCATGCTGCGGGCGCCGCGTCGAATCCAGCTCGCCCCCAGCCGTTCATAGCCTTGGGCCATGGCTTCGAAACGTCGGTTGAAGGCGTTCATCCAGCGATGGCTGTGGCTCTGATGCGCCGGGTCTAAAGGCTTAATCAGCGTGGCGCACAAGGCCGGTGTCAGGGTCAGCGCAAGGAACCCGGAAAACAGGATCGACACCGACAACGCCATGGCGAACTGCTGATAGATGATACCCACCGACCCGCCCATGAACCCCAGCGGCAGGAACACCGCCGACAGCACCAGCGTGATGCCCACAATCGCCTCGCTGATTTCCTTCATCGCCTTACGGGTCGCGGCCTTGGGCGCCAGCCGTTCCTGGCGAATCAAGCGTTCGACGTTCTCCACCACCACAATGGCATCGTCCACCAGAATGCCGATGGCCAGCACCATGCCGAACAGGGTCATCATGTTGATCGAGAAACCCAGCGGCGCCATTACCGCAATGGTGCCCAGTAGGCAGACCGGCACCACCACCGCCGGAATCAGCGTGTAGCGCAGGTTTTGCAGGAACAGCAACATCACCAGGAACACCAGGACCATGGCTTCGATCAGGGTGTAGATCACTTGCCGGATCGCTACATCGACAAAATATGAAGTGTCGTAGGGCACGCTAAGGGTCATGTTCGCCGGCAAGGTGCTCGACAGCTGTTCAAGATGCAGCTTGATCGCCTTCGCCGTTTCCAGCGCGTTGGCTTGCGGTGCCAGCTGCACCGACATGGCCGCCGCCGGCTTGCCGTTGAGGCGCGCGTCGAAGCGGTAGTCCTGTCGCCCTAGCTCGACCCGCGCCACGTCATGAATGCGCACGCTGGAACCGTCGTCATTGGCCCGCAGCACAATGTTGCCGAACGCCTCCACCGATTCGAGCTGCCCCTGTACCATCACCGTCGCCGTGATGTGCTGGTCGGCCGGCCCCGGTCGTTCGCCCATGCTGCCGGCGGGCACCTGGGCGTTCTGCGCGGCAATGGCCTTGCCGATATCGGCCATCGACAGGTTGTAGCCCACCAGTCGCGCCGGATCGATCCAGATGCGCATGGCCCGTTCAGCGGTGTACATCTGTACCCGGCCGACCCCGTTCACCCGACGGATTTCATTGTTGACGGCGCGGGCGGCATAGTCCGCCAGACCAATGGAATCCTGCTGGTCGTCGGTGTAGGACAGGGCATACACCAAGAGGAAATTGGAGCGCGACTGCTCCACCTTCAAACCTTGCTCGATCACCGCCCGGGGCATGCGCCCAATTACCCGTTGCAGGCGGTTCTGCACGTCGACCTGCGCTAGGTCGGCCTCGGTGCCCGGCTTGAAGGTGATGGTGATGTCGGCCCCGCCGTTGGCGCTGTTGGACTCGTGATAGATCAGGCCCTTGAGGCCATTGAGCTCTTCCTCGATCAGACTGGTGACATTCTGGCTGACGATCTGTGCCGATGCGCCGGGATAGCTGGCGCTGACCACAATCTGCGTCGGCGCCACGTCAGGGTACTGGTTGACCGCCAACGTCCCCAGGGTCAGCAACCCGGCAAGGGATATGAACAGCGCAATGACCCAGGCGAAGTTCGGACGGTTGATGAAAAAATCGGGCATCGATTGCATCCGTCAGTTGGGGGCCTGCTGCCCGGCCAGCGTTTCAACTTTGACCATTGTCTGGACGTTGACCTGTGCTTCGATGTTGACCTGTGTGCCGGTGCTGACCTTGTCGACGCGCTCGATCACCACCTGCTCGCCAGCCGCCAACCCCGAAGTGATCTGCCAGTCGGAACCTTGCATCGTTCCGGTGCTGACCACCCGCTCGCGCACCACGCCACCTTTGTCCACTAGCATCAACCGCGCCTGACCGTCGGCACCTCGCTGCACCGCCTGTTGCGGCACGAACAAGGCTTGTGGATCGACCCCGGCCGGCGCCACCACGCGCACGTACATGCCCGGCAGCAGTAGATGGTCCAGGTTGGGGAATTCGCCGCGCAGCGTCACCTGCCCGGTGCCGCGATCCACGGAAATATCGGAGAACATCAAGGTGCCACGGCGCACCTGCGCCGGGTTGCCCACCTGCAGCGTCACTTCGGCAGAACCGCTATCGCTCAGTGTCAGGCGCCCGCTGGCCAGCGCCTGTTGCAACGCCACCACCTGTTCGGCCGGTTGGGTGAAGTCGGCATAAATCGGGTCCAACTGCTGAATCCGCGCCATTTGCGTTGCCTCGTCTTGCCCCACCAGAGAGCCCTCGCTGACCAGGGCACGACCGATACGGCCACTGATCGGTGCACGTACCTGGCAGTAACCGAGGTTGAGCCGGGCGGTGGTCAGGTCAGCCTGGGCCGTCAGGCGATTGGCCTGGGTGCTCTTGAGGTCGGACATGGCGTCATCGAATGCCTGCTGGCTCACGGCGTTGATTGCCACCAGTTGTTTGAAACGCTGGACCTGGGCGTTCGCGCGATAAACATCCGCCTCGACTTTGGCGAGTGCGCCTTCGGCGCGCATCAAAGCGGCCTTGAACGGTGCCGGGTCGATGCTGAAGAGCAACTGGCCGGCCTTGACGTCGCTGCCCTCCTGAAATTGGCGGGTCAGCACCACACCGGCCACCCGTGCGCGCACCTCGGCGATGCGCACCGGCTCGATCCGGCCTGGCAGATCCGTGGTCATGGCAAAGGACCGCGGCTGTACCGTCAGCGTCTTCACCCGCGGTACCGCCACACTGTCTACGGCAGGTGCCTTTTGATCACCACAAGCGCTTAACGCAAGCACCGCCAGCAACAGCCAGACGGGCTTCATCGAGGCAAAAAACGTGTGCATTGCCACTCCCTGTCCAATGAAAAAAGCCCGCCGATTGCAATCGGCAGGCCCCTCTTTCGCGATGCCTCAGCGTAACGGACGCGCATTGATCGCAGCCGCCGCACAGAACAGGATCTGCGCGACGAAATCGATCTCCTGCTCGGTGATGATCAGCGGTGGCAGGAAGCGCACGGTGGCGCCGTGGCGACCACCGAGCTCCACGATCAGGCCGTGTTGCAGGCACGCTTGCTGGAAGGCCTTCGCCCGAGAGGTGTCCACCGGCGGATGGCCCTGGGCATCGCGGTCCCCCTGCGGGTCGACGACTTCCATGCCCAGCATTAGGCCCCGGCCTCGCACGTCGCCGATCCAGTCGAATTCGCTTTGCAGGCTCAACAACTGTTTGCGCAAGTGCGCGCCAGCCTTTTCGGCATGTGCCACCAGGCCCTCATCGCGGATGAAACGCAAGGTCGCGGTGCCAGCCGCCATCGCCAGCTGGTTGCCACGGAAGGTGCCTGCGTGGGCGCCCGGTTGCCAGACATCGAGGGAATCGTTGTAGACCATCACCGACAACGGCAGGCCGCCACCGATGGCTTTAGACAGGGTGATCACGTCCGGGGTGATGCCCGAGTACTCGAAGCCGAACATCCGCCCGCTGCGGGCGATGCCGCACTGAATTTCGTCGACGATCAACGGAATGCCATGGGCTTGGGTCAGGCGGCGCAGTTCCTGCAACCAGCGATCGGGGGCGGTGATAACCCCGCCTTCGCCCTGGATCGGTTCGAGGATCATTGCCGCTGGCGCGGTCACGCCGCTTTCCGGGTCGTTGAGCAGGTGCTCGAGATAGCGCACGTTCAGGGTCACGCCCTGCTCGCCCGCCACGCCGAACGGGCAACGGTAATCATGGGGGAACGGCAGGCGTTGAACGCCTGCCATCAAGCCGCCAAGAGCATTTTTCGGCGACAGGTTGCCGCTGATCGACAGCGTGCCCAGCGTCATGCCGTGGTAGGCCCCTTCAAAGGCGAGTACCGAATGCCGCCCAGTGGCAGTGCGGGTCAGCTTCAGTGCTGCTTCCACCGCATCGGCTCCACTGGGGCCACAAAACTGGATGCGCGCGTTTCGCGCAAAATCAGCTGGCAGGCAGCCGAAGACTTCCTGGACGAATGCGTCCTTCACCGGGGTCATGAGGTCCAGGGTGTGCATCGGCAATCCCGAGGCCAGCACCTGGGTGATGGCTTCGACAATAACCGGATGGTTGTGCCCCAGCGCCAGGGTGCCGGCACCGGCCAGGCAATCGACGAATACCTGTCCGCGACTGTCCCGCACATAGATACCGTGCGCCCTTTCCAGCACAAGCGGAATGCGCCGAGGGTAACTGCGGGCGTTGGACTCCTGCTGTTGCTGGCGTTCCAGCAGCGGCGTCGGATCAAGGCAGTAAGGGCTCGACAGACCGGTATGCGCCAGGCGTAGCTGTTGGGCGCCACCGGATGTGGCATTCGAAAAAGCACTCATGATTTCCTCCAGGGAGGCTGGGTTTGGAAAGGACCGGGGCTGCCTGAAAACGATGGTTTCAGGTAACGAGAGCCGTGAAACCGGACGAGGGGAATCCTTTCCCCTCGTCCATGGGTTTACATGTCGTAGCGCAAGATCAGACCCGCTGTGCGCGGAGCCCCGACATCGATGATGTCGCCACTGCGGTTGTTGGTGACGTATTCCTTGTCGAAGGCGTTCTTCACGTAGCCGGATACCGCGACGTTCTTGGTGATCTTGTACTCGGCGTTGAAGTTGGCCAGCCAGTAGTTGTCGGCCTTGCGCTTACCGGTAACCTGACCCGCGTCATCGAACTCGTACTCAGACGGGGAAGTGCTCTGCCAGACGACATCGGTGTTGAGGGTCACACGGTCATTCCAGCGATAGGTAGCGCCTAACGCCATCTTGTACTTGGGCGAAAAGAGGAAGTCCTCGCCGCTCATGTCCCGGCCGTCGCTGGTGACGAAGTCCTTGTACTTGCCATCAGTCACCGAGGCACCGGCGTTCAGCGTCAGCTGTTGGCCGAAGTCTTTTTCAACGGAGACTTCCAGACCCTTGATGTCACTGCGACCGGCGTTGAATACGTCAAAGAACTCGGTTTGCGGGTTCACGACACTGACCTGTTGGTCCTTCCAGTCGGTGTAGTACAGGTTGGCGCGGGTACGCAGGGTCTGGTCCATGAAAGAACCGCGGTAGGACAGCTCGTAGTTAGTGGTGTATTCCGGATCGTAGGCTTGGTGACCGCTACCGGCCCGGACGTTGACGCCGCCGCCGCGATAACCTCTCTGCACCATGAAGCCGACGAACTGATTGTCGGCCAGCTCGTAGTCGATACCGAGTTTGGGCAGCACCGCATCGGAGGTCTGCTTGTCTTTGCCCGGTGTCGAGAAATCATCCTGCTTGACGTCAGTGTCGTTGGTCTCGTGGTCGTAGCGCAGACCGGTGATCAGCGTCCAGCGCGGGGCGAAGGTCCAGTTGATTTCACCGAATACGGCCTTGTTCTCGATCGTCGTATCACCCTTGACATCGCCAAATGGCTCGTTATCGAAAAACAACCGGTCGTGGAAATTGTTGGTGTTGTGGCCGTAGTAGAGGCCGGCAAAACTCTTCAACGTATCCGAGTTGTAGTTCAGGCGCAGTTCCTGGCTGAACAGGTCGCCATACTGCTTGCGCAACACCACCTGATTGTCGACGGAGGTCTGGTCGAAGTCCAGACGGGCGTCGTAGTCGGAGTCGGTGTTGGCCGTGAGGCTGGTGATGGACCAGTTATCATTGAGACGGTAGTCGATCTTGGCGCTGACGGTGTCCTGCTTGAGTTTGTCGTAGGCGTCAGTGTTGGAGTCGATTTTGTAATAGCGGATCCTGTCGCCCTGGCGAACCACCGAGTTATCGCCCTTGCGGCTTTGATCGTGGGCATAAGTCAACAGCACATCAAGATCGTCGTTGGGCAGAACCAGCAACTTGCCACGGTAGTTCGCGGTGCGGGTCTTGTTGGCATCGTCGCCGTTGAAGAGGTTGTCGATGTAGCCGTCGCCTTCCTGGTAATCCACGGCTATGCGACCGGCTATCTTATCGTCGACGATCGCGCCACCACCGGCCACCGCGCCACCGCGCTCACCGTAGGTACCGCCATTGGCCTGCGCCGAAAAGCTCGGCACGAAGGTCGGGTTCTTGGTCTGGATGACCACCGCACCAGCCAGGGAGTTGCGGCCCTGAGTGGTGGATTGCGGACCGAGGAATACTTCGACCTGCTCGACGTCCCACAGCGGCATCGGGCTCAGGGTCAGTGCGCGGTTTGGCTGCACGGCACCATCGACGAATACCGAGACCGCACCATTGAGCGCAGCCGGGCCCTGGTCATCGAAGCCGGAGACCGGCACGCCACGGATACCCCAGTTTTCGTTGCCGGAGGTGTTGTAGACACCCGGTGTGCGGGCAAACACATCGACCAGGCTATGGTCTTCCTTCTCGCGCAGTTGCTTGTCCGTCACCACAGCGACACTCGACTGGGTTTTCTCCAGGGAGCGGTCGATTTTTTCGCCCTTCACCGTGATCGGAGCGATCTCCATCGTGTTCGACTGTTCCGCCGCCCATACGCCACTGGACATGCACACCGCCGACCCCACCGCCAACGCAATTGTACTCTTTTTGAAATTCACGCCTCGCTCCCCTGCGACAGATATTTGTTGTTCTTGCCGAGTGCACAAATGCGCTTGAACACCAGCGGAGGCGGAGTCTAATTCAAAAAAAAAAATAATGGAATAAGATTGATAACTACTCTCATTTGTAATAAAAATGCAGCCCTGTATCAATGACAATACATTTCAGCCGGACATCAAGCGTAGCAACCTCTGCCCAGTTGACCAGGTTTGCCAACGCTGCTCCGCATGAATGAAAAAAAGAAAAAAAGGATGCGCAGGATGATTTCAATCGAACACCTCAGTGTGCGTTCCGAGCCCTTGCCCCATGCTTCAACAGTCGACCTGGAGTCGACGTTGCCGGTGCTGGTACAGGCAAAACCGGGACAGTCGATCCATGATCTGGAGGTATCGATCTGCGACATGCTGGACCAGGCGCTGACCACGGTTGGCGGCATCCTTTTGCGCGGCTTCACCGTCCCCACTCCCATCGATTTCAAGCATTTCGCCGCCAGCTTCGGCGCACCACTGGCCAGCTACGAGTTTGGCTCCACGCCGCGCAGCAAAGTGTTCGCCGGGGTCTACAGCTCCACTGAATACCCGGCCCACCAATTCATTCCTTTGCACAACGAACAGGCCTACACCCGGCCCTGGCCTTCGCGCATCTGGTTCCACTGCATCAAGGCCAGCGAAACCGGCGGCGAAACGCCGATTGCCGACAGCCGCCTGATCTACCAGCGCATGCCCGCCGAGATCCGCGAACTGTTCGCCAGCCGCGAGCTGCTCTACGTGCGCAACTACAGCGGCGCGCTGGACCTGCCCTGGCAGAAGGTGTTCAACACTGAAGATCGCGCCCAGGTCGAGCGTTACTGCCAGGACAACGACATCGAATGGGAGTGGAAAGCCGACGGCGAACTGCGCACCCGCCAGCGTTGCGCGGCGGTGCTGCAGCACCCCGAGACCGGTGAGTGGGTGTGGTTCAACCAGGCGCACCTGTTCCATGTCTCGGCGATCGAGCCGTCCGTGCGCGCTAGCCTGCTGGCTGCCGTGGGTGAAGAGGACCTGCCGCGCCACGTGTACTTCGGCGACGGCTCGGCCATCCCCCATGCAGTGCTCGACACCGTGCGCGAGGTGTATCGCCAGACCTCCATCAGTTTTCCGTGGCAGCCCGGCGACATCCTGATGCTCGACAATCGACTGGTCGCACACGGCCGCAACCCTTACACCGGTGACCGCAAAGTCATCGTTGCCATGGCGTGAATTGCACATGTTTTCTTTCAAACACTGGATCGAAGTGCTGGAAACCAACGCCCGGCATTTTCCACAGCGTGCGGCCCTGCACTTTTTGCCGGACGGCGTCGAGATCGGCGAAACCCTGACCTTTGCCCAACTGCACGAACAGAGCCAGTCCCTGGCGGCGGCGCTGCAAGCGCGTTATGCACCGGGCGATCGCGTGCTGTTGATGCTGCCGACCTGCCTGGACTACGCCCGTGCGTTTTGCGCCTGTTTGTATGCGGGCATGATCGCCGTGCCGCTGTTCCCGCCGCCGTCGCGCAAGCCTCGTCATCTGGATCGCGTGCGCAATGTGGTGGTGGATGCCGAACCTGCGCTGATCCTCGCCCCCGCCGATCACTGCCAGAATCTGCTGGAGCTGGTCGAAGGCCGCGTAGACGTGTTGACGGTCCAGTACCTGGGCACACCGCCGGCCAGTCAATGGACACGCCCGGATGTCAACGGCGCGACCGTCGCATTCCTGCAATACACCTCGGGCTCCACCGGCACACCCAAGGGCGTCGAAGTGCGCCATCGCAACCTGATCGCCAACGTCGAGTTGATGCGCCAGGCCTACGGTTTCGATGAGCAGGGCGCCATGGTCAACTGGCTGCCGCTGTACCACGACATGGGCTTGATCGGCGGCATGCTGGCCCCGCTCTACAGCGGCATGCCCTGCTACCTGATCGCCTCGCAGACCTTTGTCAACGCGCCATCGACCTGGCTGCAAGCGCTGAGCCGTTACCGCGCCACCGCCAGTTTTGCGCCCAACTTCGCTTATGCGCTGTGCAACCGCGTGGTCAGTGACAACCTGATCGCGCAACTCGACCTGAGCGCCTGGCAACATGCAATCAACGGCGCCGAGCCGATTCACCCCGGCACCCTCGATACCTTCGCCCAGCGCTTTGTCGCTTGCGGTCTGAACCCGCTGGCAATCAGTCCCGGTTACGGTCAGGCCGAAGCCACATTGTGCGTCAGCGCCACGCCGGCCGACGCCTTGCCCGTGGTGCTGCGCCTGGACAAGGCCGTGCTTGAAACCGGTCGTGTGGCCCTGGCGGCAACCGATGCCGCCGCTGTCGAGTTCGTCGCCTGCGGCTACCCGCAAGCCTTGCACGACATCGCCATCGTCAACCCGCACACCCATGAACGCTGCGGCGTCGATCACATCGGCGAAGTCTGGCTGAGCGGCCCAAGCAACGCCGAAGCCTACTGGAAGAACCCTGAAGCCAGCCGCGAGGCGTTCGAAGCACGCATCGTCGGTGAACCCGGTCATTACCTGCGTTCCGGCGACCTGGGTTTCATGCACGAAGGTCAGGTCGTGATTTGCGGCCGGGTCAAGGACCTGCTGATCCTCAACGGGCGCAATCTGTACCCCCACGATCTCGAATTCGCCATCACCGATGCCGAGCCGGGCATCCGCACGGGGCGCATCGCCGCGTTCTCGGAGATGGACCCTGTGCTGGGTCGCGAGAAGCTGGTGATCGTTGCCGAGCCCCAGCGCAAATTCGTTGACCCGGCGCATCATCCAGCGCTGTTTGCGTCGATACAAAATGCCGTGCGTGAAGCCGCCGACTGCGGCATCGACCAGATCGTGCTGGTGGAAGCCGGCACCATCCCGATGACCACCAGCGGCAAAATCGCCCGTCAGGGCGCGCGCAAGCAGTTGGCCGCTGGGACCTTGAGCATCATTGCCCAGTACGGCGGACAAACCGCGGTCCTCAACGAACGCCTCGAGTTTGCGCAGTTGCGCGAGCGCGCCGCCCAGCCCACACCAGACGCCCTGACTGCCTGCCACCTGTGGCTTGCGCAGACGCTGCATGAGGTCAATCCGTATCTGAGCGTCGACTTCGACAAAAGCCTGATCGGCCTGGGCCTGGACTCCATCAGCGTTGCCGACTTCGCCGCCCGCCTGTATCAGGATCTGGGCTGGAACCTCGACACCCAGGGTCTGTTCGGTGAACAGACCCTGAATGACTGGGCGCAGGCTTTGCTGGGTTTCCTGAATGAGTCCGCCCCGGACGCCGTCGCCTCGACAAAACGCTCCAGCGACCATCAACTTCACGCCCGACAATCCTTCGCGCAAAGCCGCCTGTGGTTCCTGCGCCAACTGAACCCGGACGACACCCGCCACAACCTGGTCCTGCACCTGCGTTTGCAAGGCGCGCTGGACACCGAAACCCTGGCAGCACGACTCAATGCCCTGGTCGATCGCCACAGCGTCCTGCGCACGGTCTACCACGATGGCGTCGACGGTCCGCAACAACGGATCTTGCCAGCGACGGCCGTGCCACTGACCTGGCACGACTTGCGCTTTCAACCGGTGGCGTTGCAACAGCAAGCGATCACCGACCGCCTGACACAGGAACACGCGACGCCGGTCGACCTGCAAAACGGGCCGTTGCTGCGCGCGCATTTGCTCAGCCGCGACGACGAGCAGCACAACCTGTTACTGACCCTGCACCACATCGCCTTCGACGGGCGTTCAGCGCAGGTATTGCTGGCCGAACTGGCCGGTTCGATCAACGCCGAACGGCCGGTGCAGTACCTGGATTTCGCCCAATGGGAAGCCGGGCACTGGAGCGAACAACGCATCGCGCACGAGCAACAGTTCTGGCGCGAGCACCTGGCTTCGGTCCCGCAAACCCTAGAACTGGGCGGTAATGGCCAGGGTCTCGGCGAGCACAGCCTGAACTTCACCCTGCCCCAGACCACCTGCGAAGCCTTGACGCTGCTGGCCCGCGAGCACGGCATGACCCTGTTCATGCTGCTGCTGGCCAGCTATCAACTGGTTCTCAAGCAACTGGGTGGCCAGCAACAATTCCTGCTGGGCACCGATGCCAGCGGCCGGCCTTTGGCCGAACACAATGACGTCATCGGCTTCTTCGTCAACCAGTTGACCCTGCGTTGCGACCTGCGCGGCGAACCGACCCTGGCCAGTTTCCTTGGCCGAGTGCGGGATGAGGCGCGGCTGGCCTACGCCCATCAGGGCTTGCCCTTCGATCTGGTGGTGTCTGCACTGGCGCCGCAGCGCCGTCCCGGTCACTCGCCACTGTTCCAGGTCAAGCTCAACTACCAGCCGTCGCGGGTGAACCCGACCGATATCGCCGGTGCGCGCATGACCTCGCTGGACGTGGCACAGGCGCCAGGCGATTTACACCTGGTACTCGATCTGGTGCACGGCGTTGACGGCATCGACGCCACCCTCAAGTTCCGCGGCGAATACTTCGACCGGGATCGTGCCCTGCGCCTGCAACAGTTGTGGACTCGCCTGCTGGGCGAGAGCCGCGATCTGCTCGACCAGTCGCTGCCGGCCTTGGCCGAACGCCTCGACGCCTGGGATCAGGCCTTCCAGCGTGAAAGCCAGCAGTCCCAAGCCAAAGCCGGTCGCAGCCAGATGCTGCAAACCAAACGTCGTTCATTGACCCTTTAACCGAGTTGGATGCCTTTATGTCTATCGTGCCCCCACCGTCCCGCGCCCTTGGCGGCGTGCGTCGCAAAGCCATGAACGTCTCGGAACAGCAACTGGTCAGCGAGCGCTTGCTCAGCCCGGACCACGCCTTGCCACTGGTGATCGAGCCCGCCGTCAGCGGTGTCGACCTGGTTGCCTGGGCAGCCAGGGAGCGGGAGAATCTTGAGCAAAAACTGCAGCAATACGGCGCCCTGCTGTTTCGCGGTTTCTCCGTGCTGTCGGTGGAGCAGTTCGATCAGGTGATCGCCGCCCTCTCCCCCGGCGCGCTGGAATACATGTTCCGCGCCTCACCGCGCACCCGTGTCGGCGGTAACATCTACACCTCGACCGATTACCCGGCCGACCAGATGATTTTCCCGCACAACGAACACTCCTATTCGCCACGTTTCCCGTTGCGCCTGTTCTTTTACTGCCACATCCCGTCCGAAACCGGTGGCGAAACCCCGATCGGCTCGACTCGCGCAGTGAAAGCAAAAATCAGCCCACAAATCGAAGCGCGCTTCCGGGAAAAGGGCGTGCTGTATGTACGCAACTACGGTGACGGTTTCGGCCTGCCATGGCAGACCGTCTTCCAGTCCGAAGACCGAGCCGAAGTGGAGGCCTACTGCGCCAGCGTCGGCATCGAAGTGGAATGGAAAGAAAACAACCGCCTGCGCACCCGCCAGCGCGGGCCGGCAGTGGTGCGCCACCCGCGTACCGGCGAAGAGGTATGGTTCAACCACGCCACCTTCTTCCACATCAGCACCCTGCCGCCGGCGATCCGCGATTCGTTGCAAAGCAATTTCACCGATCTCGACCTGCCCACCAACACCTTCTATGGCGACGGCGAACCGATTGAGCCCCAAGTGCTGGAGTCGTTGCGATCGGCCTACCTCGATTCGCTGGTGCGATTCAGTTGGCAGCAGGGCGACGTGTTGTTCATCGACAACATGCTCGCCGTGCACGGTCGCGAACCCTTTACCGGCAAGCGCGCCATCATGACCGGCATGGCTGAAGCCCTGCTGCAAAGTGACGTCGCCGTCTGATTTTTTCCACGGGCAAACAAGCTGACTTACGCAGGCTCACCTGATCTCGATCAGTGGCCCTGCGTGCCGCTGTCGCCCCGGTTTATCCCCAATTCCCAGTCGAGTTGAACATGAGCGGACTTCAAGGTTTTCGTATTTCGCCGCAACAGGCGTCTGTGTATCAGCACATCAACGGCGCAGCCGGGCACTCGCTCAGCTGTCATTTGCAGTGGTCGCTGTCGCGCCCGGTGACGGCAGACAGCCTCAACCGACGCCTTTGGAAGTTGATCGCCGACAGCGAAATCCTGCGTACGCGACTGGTGGCGGTGCCGGGGCTGCGTTACCCGGTGCAGGTGATTCACGACGTCGTTGAATTGCAGGTCACCGTGCAGGACCTGCGTCAGCTCGGCAAGATTGATCAGGAAGCGGCACTGACCCGCCTCGCCACGCAGGCCCATGACTGGACATCTCCGCTGGCCGTGACACTGGTGCAGTTGTCGGACGAGCTGTCGGTGCTGGACCTGGCCGGCGCCAGCAGCCACTTCGACCTTGCAAGCCTTAAGCTGTTGTCCCAGTTGCTGTCGCAAGAGGTTGATCCCGAACTCAGCGAAACACTGCAATACGCCGATTACGCCGAATGGCGCTGGAGCCTGACCGAAGACGAACCCGACCACCCGGGGTGAACTTCTGGAAGCCGTTGGCCGAGAGAACAGCCAGCCTTGCAACTGTCGCTGGAGTCCGCATCGGGCAGCGGCTTTGCCCCGCAAAGCGTGGATCTGGTCATCCCTGACAGTCTCGCCCGTCATCCGGCCCTGACGTCGAATCTGATGCTGACCGCCTGGGCGGCGTTGCTTGGACGTCTGGCAGGTCAACAGCAGGTTGCGCTGACGGTGATCCTCGAAAGCCGTGGCCCGGAACTGGAAACCACACTGGGCCTGTTCGAACAGTGCCTGCCGCTGCGTTTTGATCTGGACGCGCAAGCGACACTGCTGGAGCAAGGCAAGACCGTCGGCGCCACCCTGGAGCGCAGCGCTGGCTGGCAGGATTACTACACCCACGATCTCAACGGCGGTTATGCGTTTGCCTGGCGTCAGTGTGATGACCGGGAACGCTTTGCCAGTGCGGTATTGAACCCGGTGAAAGCCTGCCTGAATGTGCATCAGACCGTGGACGGGCTGAAGGCGCATGTGGTTTACGACCGCCACACGCTGAGCCGCAATGCCGCTGCCTGTCTCGGCGAGCAATGGCTGCAACTGTTGCAGGGCGCTCTGGCGCAGCCGCAACAGACCTTGTCGCAACTGCCATTGAGCGGTTCGCTTCAGGCCCAAACGATCGACGCCGAACTGACTCCGCCTGATATTGAACCGGTCACCTTGGTTGAGCTGATTGCCCGCCAGGTACAGCAACAACCGAACGCCATCGCCCTGAGCGACAAGGACGGCGACCTGAGCTACGCCGCGCTCGATGCCTGCGCAACCCGGCTGGCTCATGAGCTGCGCGAGGCCGGCATCGGCGCCGACGTACCGGTGGGCATCCTGTTCAGCCGTGGCAATGCGGCGATTGTCGCCATGCTGGCGGTGCTGAAGGCCGGTGGCGCCTATGTGCCGGTCGACCCGACCTATCCGGCGGATCGCCGCGCCTACATGCTCGCCGACAGCGCCATCGCGCACATCGTGGTCAGCGCCGAACTGGCCGACATCGTGCCTGCCAGTCTGCAGCGTTTTGTTCTGGACGACCTGACCCCGGCTGATATCAGCGACCTGCCGCCACTGCCAACGCCCCAAGCGGATGACCTGGCCTACCTGATCTACACCTCCGGTTCCACCGGTGCGCCGAAAGCCGTGGAAATCAGCCACGGCGCCCTGAGCTTCTCGACCCAGGTGCGCATGGCCGCATATGCCAAACCGGTGCGCGCTTACCTGCTGCTGTCGTCGTTCGCCTTCGACAGCTCAGTGGCGGGGATTTTCTGGACCCTGGCCCAGGGCGGACGCCTGGTCTTGCCGGCCACCGGCGAAGAGCTCGAGATGCCACGCCTGGCGCAACTGATCGCTCAACACCAAGTCAGCCACGGCCTGTCGCTGCCGTCGCTGTATCAGGCGCTGCTCGACCAGTTACAGCGCACCGCCGACACCGACGGCCTCGAATGCTGGATCGTCGCCGGCGAAGCCTGCCCACACTCGTTGAATACCCAACACGGCCACACCCCTGCCGAATGCGCAACTGGTGAACGAATACGGCCCCACCGAGGCCACGGTCTGGGCCACCTACGAGGTACTGGACCCCAGCCGCGAGCTGAGCATCGGCCGGCCGATTGCCGGCATGGACCTGCGGGTGCTGAACGAACACGGCATCGCCAGCGGCATCGGTGAGCCGGGGGAAATCGTCCTCGCCGGCCCGACCCTGGCTCGGGGTTATCGCAACAAGCCGGAAGAAACCGCCAAGGCCTTCGTCACTTTGGCCTGCGGCACCCGCGCCTACCGCACCGGCGACCTCGCCTGCTGGCTGGCGGACGGGCGCCTGGCGTTCCTCGGTCGCAAGGACCATCAGGTCAAGCTGCGCGGCTACCGCATCGAGCTGGGTGAAATCGAGCGTCAACTGTGCAGCCACAGCGACGTGCGCGAAGCGGCGGTGATCGTTCAGGAACACGCCGCCGGCAAGAGCCTGCTGGCCTACGTGCTGGCGGCTCACGGCTATGCGCCGGACTCGGAGGCGATCAAGCGCTTCCTCGGCGAACGCCTGCCTTCGTACATGGTGCCGGCGCGGGTGTTGACCCTGCCGACCTTCCCGCGCACGCCGAACGGCAAGCTCGACCTGCGCCAGTTGCCCGACCCGACCAGTTCGACGAAAGCGCCTTCGTCGCACCGCGCAACGCCATGGAAACGACCCTGCAAGCCATCGTCGCCAATGTGCTGAAGCTTGAGACCGTGAGCATCACCGAGAACTTCTTCGCCATTGGCGGCGACTCGATTCTCAGTCTGCAAGTGGTGGCCCAGGCCTTTGAGCAAGGTATCGCGCTGTCCGCCAAGCATGTGTTCGAAGGCCAGACCATCGCCGCCATGGCTGAAGTCGCCCAGCCGGTGACGGCGCAAAGCGTGCAAGCGCAGCCCGAGAGCACCGAGTTCAGCGCCTCGGGCCTGTCCGATGAGGAAATGCAGGCGCTGATGGCCGAACTCGACGAAAACGAATTTTGATCGGCCGTGCACCACGCCGCACCGTCGCCCCTTTTTCCGCAGGACGTTTGTGATGACCACCGAAAAGAACAATAGCAATCCGATCGAAGACATCTACCCGCTATCACCGTTGCAGCAAGGAATGCTGTTCCACTCCCTGCTGCACGAAGATTCCGGTGTGTACCTGATGCAGGATCGCTACCGCATCGGCGGAGCCATCGACGAAGTGGCGTTCCTGGAATCATGGCGTCAAGTAGTGGCGCTGCACCCTTCCCTGCGTGCCAGTTTCCAGTGGAAAACCCAGAAGCAACCGGTGCAAGTGATCCACCGCGAGGTCAAGGTGCCCCTCGACACCATCGACCTGCGCGGCCTGGCCCCCCACGAACAGGAAGCGCGGATTCGCACCTTGTTGGCGGACGAACAGAAAACCGGCTTCAACCTGTCGAAGCCGCCGCTGATCCGCTTCCGCCTGGTGCGGCTGGGCGATGAGTCCTACGAGTTCATCCGCAGTTTCCACCACATCCTGATGGACGCCTGGTGCATCTCGCTGGTGACCGTGGACTTCCTCAAGGTCTACGAAGCGCTGTGCAACGACCGCACGCCAGAGCTCAAGGCGCCGCGTCCGTTCCGTGACTACATCCAGTGGCTGCAACGCCAGGACGCGACCAAGGCCGAGCAGTTCTGGCGTGGCCAGTTGCAGGGGCTCAACGCACCAACACCACTGACCGTGGACAACGGCGTGACCCGCGACCGCTACACCGACGCGGTGCTGGTGGACGACCGGCTGATTCACCTGACCGAGCAGGAAACCCAGGCCCTGGCGGCATTCTGCCGCAGCCGCCGCATCACTCAGAACACCTTCTTCCAGGGCGTGTGGTCGCTGCTGCTGTCCCGTTACAGCGGGCAACGGGACGTGCTGTTCGGCGTCACCGTGGCCGGACGTCCGGCTGAATTGACCGGTGTCGCAGAGATGATCGGCCTGTTCATCAACACCCTGCCGTTGCGCGTTTCAGTGGACCCCGAGGCGTCGCTCGGCCAGTGGCTGAGCGCGCTGCAAGGGCTGAACGTCGACATGCGCGACTATGAGCACACGCCGCTGACCGACATTCAGGGCTGGAGCGACTTCCCCCGGGGCGAAACCCTGTTCGACAGCATCCTGGTGTTCGAAAACGCGCCGATCGACGAGCAGATCCTGGAGGGTGGTTTTCAGTTCAGCCTCGATGGCATGGACCACAGCGTACACACCCACTACGGCCTGACCGTGGTGATTCTGCCCGAAGAGCGACTGGGCATTCGCGTGTCCTACGACCGCGAACGTTTCGAAGCGACGACCATCGAGCGCCTGCTCGGTCATTTCGCGACGCTGGTTCGCGGCATGCTCGCCGCGCCGGACGCAACACTGGGCAGCTTCGAATTGCTGGCCAGCGATGAGCGCCAGCAACTGCTGGGCGAATGGGCCGTCAACCCCCACGAATTTCCACTGGAGCAAAACTACACACAGCTGTTCGCCGCACAGGTCGCCCAGCGTGGCGATCAGGTTGCCGCGATCTGCGACGGCGAATCTCTGACCTACAACGAACTGGACCGGCGCGCCACGCGCCTGGCCCACGCCCTGCGCGAAGCCGGTGCCAGCGAGGACCGATTGGTCGCACTGGTTGCCCCTCGTGGCCTGCCGTTGTTGACCATGATGATCGCGGTGTTCAAGGCCGGCGCCGCGATGCTGCCGCTGGAAGTCAATCACCCGCCGGAGCGCCTGCGGGAAATCCTCACCCTGTCTCGCGTACCGCTGTTGGTGGCCAGTGAAGCGTGCAGCGGCTTGCTCGACCGGTTGCTCAGCGGTCTGGACCAAGCGCCGGACGCGCTGCTCGCCGAAGCCTGTTGGCGGACCGGTAACGAGGAGCCGTTGCCGGTGCTCGGTGGCCCGGACAGCTTGGCCTACGTGCTGTTTACCTCGGGTTCGACCGGTACACCCAAAGGCGTGATGATCGAACAACGGGGCATGCTCAATAACATCTTCGGCAAGGTGCCGGCCCTAGGCTTGAACGCCAATGACCGGATTCCGCAAACCGCTTCGGTGGCCTTCGACATTTCCGTGTGGCAATTCCTCGCCGCACCGGTGCTGGGTGCCACCGTGCAGATCCTGCCGGACGAAGTGGCCCATGATCCGCAACGCCTGCTGCAAGTGCTCGCCAGCGACCGCCTGAACGTGCTGGAAATCGTCCCGAGCCTGATGCGCACATTGCTCGCGCTGTGCCCGTGCGACCTGCAACTGCCTGACTTGCGCTGGGTACTGCCCACCGGTGAAGCGCTGCCGCCCACCGTGGCCCGCGACTGGTTCGCGCGCTTCCCCGACATCGCGCTGATGAACGCCTACGGCCCGGCCGAGTGCGCCGACGACGTGGCGTTCCAGCCGATTGTCGAAGCGCCGGATGCCGACGTCAGCCACATGCCCATCGGCCAGCCGACCGCCAACAACCGTTTGTATGTGCTGGACGAATCCCTGCGTCCGGTGCCCGTCGGCGTGGCCGGGGAAATCTGTGTCGGTGGCGTCGGCGTTGGCCGTGGCTACCTGCACGACCCGCAACGCACCGCTGACGCGTTTATCGATCACCCACAACTCGACGGACGCATCTATCGCACCGGCGACCTGGGACGCTGGCGTGCCGATGGGGTGATCGAATACCTCGGCCGCCGCGACCAGCAAGTCAAGCTGCGTGGCCACCGCATCGAACTGACGGAAATCGAACACCGTCTGGCCCAACACCCGAACGTACGCGAAGCCGCCGTGCTGCTGCGGGAAAACAGTGTCGGCGAAGCCTGGCTGGTGGCTTACTGGTCGGCTCACGACGAATCCCTGGGCAGCGATGGCCTGAGCGAGCATCTGCGCGGGCAATTGCCACCGTACATGGTGCCGGCGGCGTTCGTCTGCCTGGAGCGTCTGCCGCTCAATGCCAACGGCAAGGTCGACCGCAAGGCCCTGGCCGCCCAGGAACTGAACTGGCAGGCCGACACCCAGGAAAGCATCGCCCCGCGCAACGAACTGGAAGCAGCCGTTGCCAAGGTCTGGGCCGAAGTGCTGGGCCGCGACAGCGTCGGCGTCGAAGACAACTTCTTCACCCTCGGCGGCCACTCGCTGCTGGCCACGCAGATCGTTGCGCGGCTGCGGGCGCATTTCAAACTCGACCTGCCATTGCGGGTGCTGTTCGAACAACCGACCGTGGCGTTGCTGGCGCTGGCGATTGCCGCGCGCCAGACCGCGGCCACCGCGCCGCAAGCAGCGGCGAACCAGGGGCTGACAGCCCGCCCACGTCCGGCATTGCTGCCGCTGTCGTTCTCGCAACAGCGTTTGTGGTTCATCGAGCAACTGACGCCAGGCACCACGCTGTTCAACATCCCGTTCGCCTTGCACTTGAAAGGTGAACTCGACGTCGCAGCCCTGCACGCCAGCCTCAACGATTTGCTGGCGCGCCATGAAATCCTGCGCACCGGTATCCGCAGCACCGACGGCGTACCCTGCCAGCACATCAGCGATTCGCTGCGCATCGAATTGCCGTTCGATGATTTGTCCGGCCTCGCTGCCACCGCCCGCGAGGGCGCGCAGTTCAACGCCTTGCAGGACACCTTCGAGCAACCTTTCGACCTGACCAATCCGCCTTTGCTGCGCGCGCGCCTGTTACGCCTGGGGCCGGGGGAACACGTGCTGGGCATCGCCCTGCATCACCTGGTGTCGGACGCCTGGTCAGCGACCATCGCCCTGCGCGAACTGGCCCTGGGCTATGAAGCCCGTTGCAACGGCAAAGCGGCTGAGCTGCCGGCCTTGCCGGTGCAGTACGCCGACTTCGCCCTGTGGCAACGAGAGCATCTGCAAGGCGCAGAACTCAAGCGCCAGCTCGATTACTGGACCCAGACACTGGACCGCAGCAACAGCGAAGGCAGTCCTTTGCTGGCCTTGCCGACCGATCTGCCGCGACCTTCGGTGCAGACCTACCGCGCCGGTATCGTGCAGCGCGAACTCAGCGCCGATCTCAGCGCCCGGGTACAAGCCTTTGCCAGCCGGCTCGGCACCACGCCATTCACCGTACTGTTCGCCGGCTTCGCCGTGCTCATGCACCGCTTGAGCGGTGATGCCACGGTACTGATCGGCACGCCGGTCACCCACCGTGAACAACCGGGCACCGAAGGCTTGCTCGGCATTTTGCTGAACAACCTAGCCATCCGCGCCGACTTCGAAGCGCAAGCCGACTTCTCCGCGTTGGTCGGCCAGGTCGCCACGCGTCTGCGCGAAGGCCTGCAGCATCAGGACCTGCCGTTCGAGCAACTGGTGGACAGCCTGCAACTGCCGCGCAGCCTCAGCCATGCGCCGCTGTATCAGGTGATGGTCGCCCAGCAACTGGCCATGGAATCGCGGTTGCGCTTCCCGGGCCTTGAGTTCGAAGTCCTCGACACGCCGCTCAAGCAATCGGAATGCGATCTGGACCTGCACGTGCTGTGCCCGGCCAACGCGCCGATCCAGCTGGAGCTGATGTTCGCCCTGGACCTGTTTGTCGCCGACAGTGCGCGGCAGACCCTCGCCCGCCTCGAACACCTGCTGGAACAAATGCTCGTCGAGCCGCAACGCCCGGTGGCCGCCCTGCCGCTGCTGATGGCGGCGGAATGGCAACGCACCGTGGTCGAGTGGAACCGCACCGACATGGACGTGCCTCAACACCTGACCTTCGCCCAGCTGTTCGAACAGCAGGCCGAGCGCACCCCGGACCGCGATGCCCTGTGCTTCGAAGGCCAGAGCTTGAGCTACGGCGAACTCAATCGCCGGGCCAACCAGGTCGCGCATTACCTGCGCAGTCGTGGCGTGGTCGCCAATCGTCCGGTGGCGTTGTGCGTCGAGCGTTCGCTGGAGCTGCTGGTCGGCCTGCTGGGCATTCTCAAGTCCGGTGGCGCCTATGTGCCGCTCGATCCGACTTACCCGGTGGATCGCCTGGCCTACATGCTCGAAGACGCGCAACCGGCGCTGTTCCTCGGCCAGCAAGGGCTGCTGGAGCAGTTGGGCGCCGACCTGCCACGCCTGCGCCTGGACACCGACGCCGCGCTGTTCGCCGATCAGCCGGACAACAACCTCGCGCCACTCGCCGGGCCCGACGACCTGGCGTACATCATGTACACCTCTGGCTCGACCGGTAAGCCCAAGGGCACCCTGGTCACCAACGGATCGGTGGTCAACCTGGCCTGGGCGCGCATTCATGGCTTGTACCGTCGCTACACCGACCAGCCGATGCGCACCAGTTTCAACTACTCGTTCGCGTTCGACAGTTCGGTGGCAGAACTCATCCTGCTGCTCGACGGCCACAGCCTTTACCTGACCCCGGAAGAAGTGCGCTACGACCCCGAGGCCCTGGCGCGGTTCTTCCGCGACACCCGCCTGGACGCGTTCGAATGCACCCCTGCGCAGCTCAAGGCTTTGCTGGAAAGTGACGGCGTGCGCCGTGGCGAGGTGTACCTGCCGCGCTTCGTGCTGTTCGGTGGCGACGCCGTGGACGCGCAACTCTGGCAGCGCCTGCCGTCGATTGCCGGCAGCCGCTTCTTCAACACCTACGGCCCGACCGAATGCACCGTGGACGCCACCGGCTGCGCGGTGGACGACTTCCCGGCGCGCCCGATCATCGGCCGGCCCATCGCCAACGTACGCACCTATGTGCTCGACGCGTGGCTGAACCCGATGCCGGTGGGCGTTCCGGGCGAGCTGCACATCGGCGGCGCGGGCGTGACCCTGGGCTACCTCAACCGCACCGAACAGACCGCGAGAGTGTTCATCGACGACCCGTTCTCGCCGCTGCCCGGCGCGCGCATGTACAAATCCGGCGACCTGGTGCGCTGGATGCCCGACGGCCAGCTGGAATACCTGGGACGCATGGACCATCAGGTGAAAATCCGTGGTTTCCGCGTCGAGCTGGGGAAATTGAAGCCCTGATCGGCGCCCAGCCCGGCGTGCGTCAGTCGGTGGTGCTGGCCCGTGAAGACGTGCCCGGCGACAAGCGACTGGTGGCTTACGTCACCTGCGACGGCCAGGCCGACGTCAACGCGTGGCGCAAAACCCTCGGTGCCGCCCTGCCCGACTACATGGTGCCGTCGGCGTTCGTGGTGCTCGATGAGTTGCCGCTGACCGACAACGGCAAGCTCAATCGCAAGGCCCTGCCGGCGCCGGACATCCAGGCCGAACCGGACGCCCAGGACCCGCCACGTACGCTGGCCGAACAACAACTCGCTGTGCTGTGGTCCGAACTGCTCAACGTGCCGCTGACACAGATCGGTCGCGACAGTCACTTCTTCTACCTCGGCGGTCACTCGCTGTTGGCGGCGGTGCTGTTTGCCCGCCTGCGTCAACAGTTCGCCATGGTTCCGGCACTGCGTGCAGTGTTCGAACACCCGACGCTCGAAGCCCTGGCCGCATTGCTCGGCGAGCCGCTGCAAGCGCCGGCCGCGACCTGGACAGCAGCGGCACGTCCGACCCGCCTGCCGCTGTCTTTCGAACAGCAACGCCTGTGGTTCCTCGAACAACTGAGTGCCGGTGGCGGTGAGTACAACGTGGTCAGCGCCGTGCAGTTCGACGGTGAGCTGAACGTGTCGGCCTTGCAGGCGGCCCTGAACGCGGTGGTAGCGCGGCATGAAATCCTGCGCAGCCGCATCGTGCGCGAAGCCGATGGTGAACTGGCGCTGGTCATCGAACCGCAGGCCCTCATCCCGCTGCGCGTGGCAACACTGCACGCCAACAGCGCCGAGGCCTGGGAGCAACTGGGCGTTGAGGCGACCCACTCCGAAACCGGGTACCGTTTCGACCTCGCGACTCAGCTAACGATTCGCGCCACGCTGATTCAACGCAGCGGCCACGCCCAAGCGCTGTTGCTGCTGAACGTGCACCACTGCGCCACCGATGACGCGTCCAGCCAGAACCTGCTGGATGAGCTGGCGCGCTTCTATACCGCCCATTGCCAAGGCAGCGTTGCCGAGTTACCGAACCTGGCCCTTCAATACCCGGATTACGCGCTCTGGCAGCGTGAACCAGGCCAGCAGGCACTGTTTCGCGAGCAGCTCGACTACTGGCGCACGCAACTGGAGGATGGCGACTACCTGCTGGACCTGCCAACCGAACAGGCTCGTCCGAATCAGCTCGATCCGGTCGCCGGTGCCGTGCAATTGCAACTGCCGCAGGAACTGGCTGGACGCTTGCGTCAGTTCGCCCAACAACGCGGCGCCACCCTGTACATGCTGATGCTCGGCGCCGCCCAGTTGTTGCTGGGACGTTATGCCAACCAGCGCGACGTGCGTTTCGGCAGCCCGGTCGCACAGCGCCCGCTGGCCGAGTTGCAGCCGCTGATCGGTTGTTTTGTCAACACCGTGGTGATGCGTACCGACCTCGATCCGACACTGGATTTCGAAGGCTTGCTGAGCCAGGTGCGCAACCGCGTGCTGGACGCACAGCAACATCAGGATGTGCCGTTCGATCAGGTGGTTGAAACCCTCAACCCTGCGCGCAGCCTCGGCCAGACGCCGCTGTTCCAGGTGTTGTTCGTGATGCAGAACGCCGACGCCTCGGCCAGCCAGTGGCCGCAATTGCAGGTGCAAGAACGGGCAGTGACAGCGCAGTCCACCAAGTACGACCTGAACTGGGAAGTGCATGACGGTGAAGTACTGTCGGTGCTGCTGGAATACCGCGCCGCGCTGTTCAGTGAAACCACGGTCAAGCGTTGGCTGGCCCAATGGCAACAGCTGCTGGAAGCCATGCTCGACGCTCCGCAGACCCGTCTCGCCGACTGGTCACCATTGACGGCGACCGAGCGCAAACAGCAACTGATCGAGTGGAACGCCACCGAACGCCACTACCCCGGCCCGGCCAACCTGCACACGGCCCTGAGCCAACAGGCTGCCCTGAGCCCCAACGCCCCGGCGCTGGTATTCGAAGGCCAACGCCTGAGTTACGCCCAGCTGGATCAACTCGCGCAACAGGTGGCTCGTGCACTGCGCGCCGCTGGTGTCGGTCGCGAGTCCATCGTCCCTGTGTGCATGGAGCGCTCCGTGGAGATGGTCGTCGCCCTGCTCGGCATCGTGCATGCCGGCGCGGCGTGGTTGCCGCTGGATCCGGAATTGCCGGCAGCGCGTCTGGCGTTCCTCATTGAAGACGCTGATGCCCAAGTCACCCTGACCCAGCCACAGTGGCTGGCGAAACTGCCGGCCGGGCACAGCGCCTGGACCCTCGACACCTTGCCACAGGCGCCCGCGGGCGAACCGCTGAGCGTTGAACCGGGTGACCTGGCCTACGTGCTCTACACCTCCGGTTCCACTGGCCAACCCAAGGGCGTGATGAACGAACACGGCGCCTTGATGAACCGCCTCTACTGGATGCAGGACGCCTTCCCTATTGGTCCGAACGACCGTGTGTTGCAGAAGACGCCGTACAGCTTCGACGTGTCGGTGTGGGAGTTCTTCTGGCCGCTGATCACCGGCGCCACGCTGGTCATCGCCCGTCCGGACGGCCATCGCGATCCGGCTTATCTGAGCCAGTTGATCCGCCAGGAACAGGTCACCACCCTGCACTTCGTGCCGTCGATGCTGCGCGCCTTTGTCGAAGAGCCGACTCTGGCCGACTGCGTTAGCTTGCGTCAGGTATTCGCCAGCGGCGAAGCGTTGCCGGCGGATCTGGTGAGACGCTTCATGGGCCAACACCCGGCGGTGCTGGTCAACCTGTACGGTCCGACCGAAGCGGCGATTGACGTTTCCGTGTGGCGTTGCTCGGTCGATAACGTGATCGTGCCGATTGGCAAACCCATCGCCAACCTGCGCCTGTACATCCTCGACGAAGCCATGCAGCCGCTGCCCATCGGCAGTATCGGCGAACTGTACATCGGTGGCGTCGGCGTCGCTCGCGGCTATCTGAAGCGTGCGGACCTGACCGAGGAACGTTTCCTCGTCAGCCCGTTCATTGACGGTGATCGCCTGTACCGCACCGGCGACCGTTGCCGCTTCCTCGCCGATGGCAACATCGAATACCTCGGCCGTCTCGACCATCAGGTGAAACTGCGTGGGCAGCGGATCGAGCTGGGGGAAATCGATGCTGAGTTGCTGAGCCAACCGGGCGTGCGCGATGCGGCCACGCTGCTACTGGATCAACGACTGGTGAGTTTCTGGTGTGGTGACGCCGAGGAAGCCGCATTGCGCGCCGCTTTGGTCGACAGCCTGCCGTCGCACATGGTCCCTGGCCTGCTGGTGCAAATCGACAGCCTGCCGCTCAACAGCAACGGCAAGCTCGACCGCAAGGCGCTGGCCGCCACGGCATTGCCGCAAACCGCCAGCGACCAACCGCGCACGGCGCCGCGCAACGCCACTGAAACCGTGCTCTGCGAATTGTTCAGCGAGCTATTGGAATGCTCGTCGGTGGGGATTGAGGATCACTTCTTCCAGCTCGGCGGTCATTCCTTGCTGGCCACCCGTCTGGTCGCCCGTGTACGTGAACGCCTCGGCGCGACGTTGCCGCTGGCACTGGTATTCGCCCAACCGACAGTGGCGGCTTTGGCCGATCATCTGCGCGCAGCGGCTAACACCTACGATCACTTGGGCGAACTGATTACCGCTCAACCGCGTCCGGCAGCATTGCCGTTGGGTCTGGCACAGCGACGGTTCTGGATGCTCAGCCGTCTGGTGCCGGATTCGCGCGAGTATCACATGCCGTTTGCCCTGACCTTGCGTGGCGAGATTCAGGTTCAAGCCTTGCGCGAGGCGTTCGAGCAAGTCAGCGAGCGTCACCTGGTGCTGCGCAGCCGCATTGTCGAAATCGACGGCGAACCGCAGCTGCTGATCGACGATCAGGGCCCGGCGCTGGCGGTCACTTCAGTCACCCAACATGACTGGACCACGGCCTGCTCCGATGCCGAAACCGCCTTGATGGCACCGTTCGATCTGGCGGCCGCCGCACCGTGGCGCGCACAGCTGCTGCAACGTCAGGACAGCGACGAAAGCCGCTTGCTGGTGTGCCTGCACCACAGCGCCACCGACGGCTGGGCGATGCAGTTGCTGATCGACGAACTGGCCCAGGCCTACACCGCCGCCCTGCGTGGCCAAGTACCTGCATGGACGGTACTGGACATCGACTATGTCGATTTCGCCCTGTGGCAACAGCACCCGGACACTCAAGCCCGGCGCAACGAAAGCCTGGACTACTGGAAAAACCATCTGGGCCAGGACGACTACCAGCTCGACCTGCCGCTGGACCATCCTCGGGTTGCCGAAGCGGACCGTCGCGCCGGGCAACTGACCGTCAGCCTCGGCCGCACGCGTGCCGAAGCCATCCGCCAGTTCGCCCGCCAACGCGGCACCACGGCCTATGTGGTACTGGCCAGTGCCCTGAGTGCCCTGCTCGCCCGCTACAGCGGCCAGCGCGACATTCGTCTCGGCACCCCGGCCGACCAGCGCGACCAACCGCAAACCCAGGCGCTGCTGGCCTGCTTGGTGAACACGCTGGTAATCCGTAGCGACGTTGATCAACAAGCCCCGGCCGAGCAATTGCTCGCTGGCCTCGAAGCCAACCTGCGCGCCGCCCAGGCCCATGCCGACCTGCCGTTCGCCACGCTGGTGGGTGCTGTGGCCCAACGTCGCGACCTGAACCGCACGCCGCTGTTCCAGGTGATGTTCTCGCTTAACCACGGGCGCATGGACAGCAGCCAGTGGCCGGGCCTGAGCATCGAAGAACAAACGCTGCCGGTGATCGACGCCAAGTTCGAACAGAGTTGGGAAGTCCAGGACGATGGCAGTGACATGACCCTCGCCCTCGAATACCAATCGGCACTGTTTGACCAATCGACGATGCAGCGCTGGAGCACGCAATGGTGCGCCTTGCTGGATGCGCTGGTGGCAGCGCCGCAGCGGCCGCTGGTCGAGCTGTTCCCGCAACAGCAGGATCAGCAGCAGCTGGATCGCTGGAACGCCACCGAGCGCCTCTATTCCGGCCCAACCAACCTGCACACGGCCCTGACCCAACAGGCCGCCCTGAGCCCTAACGCCCCGGCGCTGGTGTTCGAAGGCCAGCGCCTGAGCTACGCCGAACTGGATCAGCGCGCACAACAGGTCACTCGTGCCCTGCGCGCCGCCGGTATTGGTCGCGAGTCCATCGTCCCTGTGTGCATGGAGCGCTCCGTGGAAATGGTCGTCGCCCTGCTCGGCATTGTGCATGCCGGCGCGGCGTGGTTGCCGCTGGACCCGGAATTGCCAGCAGCGCGTCTGGCGTTCCTCATCGAGGATGCCGATGCCCAAATCACCCTGACCCAGCCACAGTGGCTGGCGAAATTGCCGGCCGGGCACAGCGCCTGGACCCTCGACGCCTTGCCACAGGCGCCAGCGGCGGAACCGCTGACCGTCGAAGCAAGCGATCTAGCCTACGTGCTCTACACCTCCGGCTCCACCGGCCAGCCCAAAGGCGTGATGAACGAACACGGCGCCCTGATGAACCGCATCCACTGGATGCAGGACGCCTTCCCCATCGGCCCGAACGACCGCGTGTTGCAGAAAACGCCGTACAGCTTCGACGTGTCGGTGTGGGAATTCTTCTGGCCGCTGATCACCGGCGCCACGCTGGTCGTCGCCCGTCCGGACGGCCACCGCGACCCGGCTTATCTGAGCCAGTTGATCCGCCAGGAACAGGTCACCACCCTGCACTTCGTGCCGTCGATGCTGCGCGCCTTTGTCGAGGAACCGACGCTGGCCGACTGCGTTAGCCTGCGCCAGGTCTTCGCCAGCGGCGAAGCGCTGCCGGCGGATCTGGTGCGGCGTTTCATGGGCCAACACCCGGCGGCGCTGGTCAACCTGTACGGCCCGACCGAAGCGGCCATCGACGTCTCGGTGTGGCGTTGCTCGGTCAATGATGTGATCGTGCCGATTGGCAAACCGATCGCCAACCTGCGTATGTACATCCTCGACGAAGCCATGCAGCTGTTGCCAATCGGCAGTATCGGCGAGCTGTACATCGGCGGTGTCGGTGTCGCTCGCGGCTACTTGAAACGGGCGGACTTGACCGAGGAACGTTTCCTCGCCAGCCCGTTCATCGACGGTGATCGCCTGTACCGCACCGGCGACCGTTGCCGCTTCCTCGCCGACGGCAACATCGAATACCTCGGCCGTCTCGACCATCAGGTAAAACTGCGCGGGCAGCGGATCGAGCTGGGGGAAATCGATGCGGCCCTGCTGAACCAGCCTGCCATCACTGGCGCCTGCACCCTGGTGATCGACAACCGACTGGTGGCGTTCTACAGCGCCAGTGCGCCGCAATCGGAGCTGGGCGCAGTGCTCTCCGCCGAATTACCGGCCTACATGATCCCGGCGGTGTGGGTCGAAGTACCGGCCCTGCCGCTGACCACCAACGGCAAGATCGACCGCAAGGCCCTGGCGGCCCTGTCATTGCCACAGACGCAGGAAGACCGCGTTGCACCGCGCAATGAGCTGGAAGCGCTGCTCTGCCAGCTGTTCGGCGAACTGCTCGGCGAAGCGTTGACCGGTGGCCGTGAAGTCGGCACCTCGGACAGTTTCTTCGCGTTGGGCGGTGATTCGATCCTCGGCCTGAAGCTGATTTCGCGACTGCGTGAACAGGGTTATTCGCTCACGCCAAAAGACCTGTTCCGCTCGCCGACCCCGGCAGCGTTGGCGCAGGTGGCCAGTCCTTTGTTGACCTTGGCCGAACAGGGCGACGTGACCGGTGCCATGCCGCTGATGCCGTTGCATCAATGGTTCTTCGACCAACAGCAACCGCAAGCCGCGTACTGGAACCAGTCGGTGCTGGCCGACAGCGACCGTCGTCTGGACGCAACACTCGTGCAGGCTACGCTGGATCGTCTGGTGGCCCATCACGACGCCTTGCGCCTGCGCTTCACCGAAGTGGACGGTCAATGGCAGGCGCACATCGCGCCGGTTGCGCCAGCTTCATTGACGTGCTGCGACAAGCCGGAGCAACTGCAGCAAGTCGCGCAAAGCCTGGACCTGCAACACGGCCCGCTGTTCGCCGCCGCCCTTTTGGAAGGTGAACCACAGCGCCTGTACCTGGTGGCGCATCACCTGGTGGTCGACGCCGTGTCCTGGACACCGTTGCTGGAAGATTTCCAGCAGCTGTACCTAGGGCTGGAGCGCGGCGAGACGCCAAGTCTGCCGGCGAAAACCACGTCCTACCGACAATGGGCCGAGCACATGCACGCCTACGCCGCCAAGGTCAGCGCCGAACAGCGCTACTGGAACACCCAGACAGCGGTGAACGCCGCGCCCGTGGCCACAGTCGCCGAACGGCAGACCCTGTCGGCCCGTTGGGATGCCACCCGCACTCACCAATGGCTGACCGAGTCCCACGCGGCCTACCGCACGCAACCGGAAGAGCTGCTGATCGCCGCCCTCGCCGCGACCCTGGCGCAAGCCGAAAGCCGTGCCGACATCGTCGTCGATCTGGAGCGCCACGGTCGCGATGCGCCGTTCGAAGGCCTGGACGTCAGCCGCACCGTTGGCTGGTTCACCACCCTGTACCCGCTGCGCGTGAATTCCAGCGGCGCCCCCGGCGACCGGGTGCGCAACGCCAAGGAAGCCTCGCGCGCCGTACCGGGCCAGGGCCTCGGTCACGGGCTGCTGCGCCAGCGTGGCGCGTTGCCGCCAAGCCGTGGTGACGTGCTGTTCAACTACCTGGGACATGAACAGGCACCCGAGGGCTGGTTGCGCGCCAGCCACCTGACGCCACCGTCGGAAGTGGCCTTGGCCAACCGGGTGAACCATGGTCGTGAAGTGGTGGCCTGGCTGGAAGACGGCGAGTTGCGCATCGAGTGGCACAGCGTCACGCCGACTGCCGACAGCCGATTGCCGGCTCGTCTTCTGGAGCACCTGCAAGCACTGGTCGAACATTGCCTCGACCCGCAGGCCGGAACCCTGATGCCATCGGACTTCCCGCTGGCCAAAGGCATGAACCAGGCGACCCTCGACACCCTGCTCAAGCGACTGGGGCCGAAGAAGTGAGCCCCGTCATCGCCCTGTACCTGACTTCGGAGTGCGCCGTTCGCGGCGCACGTGCCCCTTCGTATTTCTGGATTGAACACTGCTGCCATGCATGACCAAATCGAAAACATCTATTCGCTGACGCCCCTGCAAAAAGGTCTGCTGTACCACGAGGCCTATGCCCCCGAGTCGCGGGTTTACTACCAGCAGATGAACATCGGCCTGGCCGGTGAGCTGGACATCAACGCCTTCCGCCAGGCTTGGCTGACCCTGATCCAACGCCACGCAGTGTTGCGCACGGCGTTCCTCTGGGAAGAGCTGGACGACGCGTATCAGGTCATTCTCAAGGAAGTCGATCTGCCGTTGCGCGAGGTTGATCTGCGCGGCAACTCCCAAGGGCTTGCTGCCCTGGCGGCCGAGGATCACGGGCAGGCATTCGAACTGGGCGCCGCACCGCTGATGCGCCTGACCCTGGCACGCCTGGACGACCGGAACGGCCAGGCACACTGGTCGCTGCTGTGGACCCACCATCACCTGTTACTCGACGGCTGGAGCGTGGGCTCGCTGCTGGCCGAGTGGCGTGACCTGTATCGCGCCGCACGCCGTGGACAACCGGTGGTACTGGAAACCGTGCGGCCGTTTCAGGATTACGTCGCGTATCTCGGCGAACGCCCTTCGGCGGACGAGTTCTGGCGCAGCCGCCTGGCGGACTTCGCCAACACCACCCGCGTACCCGAACTCGATCCGCGTGGCCTGCTGACGGACCCGGTCGAAGCGCATCTGCCCTGCACCGAACATCAGCAGACACTGGATGCCGCGACCACCGCGCGCCTGAGCGGCTTCGCCCGGGACAACAACCTGACCGTCAACACCCTGTTGCAAGCGGCTTACGCTTACCTGTTGGGTCGCCACAATGGCAGCGACCAAGCCTTGATCGGCGTCACCGTGGCCGGGCGTCCGCAGCGCTTGAGCGGTGTCGAGCGCATGGTTGGGCTGTTCATCAATACCTTGCCGCTGCGCGTGCGCTGGAACGATGCACCCACCGTGGGCCAGTGGCTGGCGGGCATCCAGGACTGGAACGCCGAAATGCGCGAGCACGACCACACGCCGCTGGCCGGTTTGCGCGCCTTGACCGCGTTGCCACCCGGTGGCGAATTGTTCGAAGCGATCATGGTCTTCGAAAACTTCCCGTTCCCCCGGGAGCTGGATCAGATCGACGACAACCTGTTCGGCCTGCCCGATGCCGAACACGCCGCGCCGTTGCGCCACACCGGCGGACGCAACAACTACCCGATGTCGTTGATCGCCTCGATGGAAGGCGACTGCTTGCAGCTGCACCTGGTGCATCAGCGCAAACGCCTGTCCGATGCCGCTGGTGCGCGGCTGTTGCAGCAACTGGTCACGCTGCTCGACGAACTGAGCCGCGATGCCTCTCGGCCACTGGCCGACGTGCCGCTGTGCCCGGCAGAGGAACTGAGCCTGACCCGCACCTGGGGCAACGGTGCAGCCCTTGATTTGCCTGAGGCCCCACTGCACGAACTGATCGCCGCCCAGGCTCGCCGCCATCCGCAGCGTGAGGCGGTGCGCGATGCCAACGCCGCGTTGAGTTACGGAGAACTGCTGGAAGCCTCCAGCGGACTGGCCGGTGCCTTGATCCAGCGCGGTCTGCAACCGGGCGATCGCGTGGCACTGGCCCTGCCCCGGGGCAACGACGCAGTCGTCTCGCTGCTGGCGGTGATGCAAGCTGGCGGCTGCTTCCTGCCGCTGGACCTGGGCCAGCCAGCCTCGCGCCTGGGTGCGCTGATGGCCAGTGCCGACGTGGACTTCATCATTGGCGCGCCGACCTTCGATACCGCTTCTGCGCAGGTGATCGACGTCGCGGCCCGCGCCACCGGTATCGAACTGCCGGCGGTGGATCAACAGGCCTGCGCCTATGTGATCTATACCTCCGGTTCCACCGGCACGCCAAAGGGTGTGCGCTTGTCCCACCGCGCGATCGTCGCCTATGTCAGCGGCATTCTGTCGGAACTGGGTTGCGCCGAGGCGCAACAACCGTGGCGCCATGCGCTGCTCTCGACCCTGGCCGCCGACCTGGGTTACACCCAGTTGTTTGGCGCGCTGGCCAGCGGTGGCAGCCTGTTGCTGGTGGACGATGACACCCGTGCCGACCCGAACGCCCTGGCCCGGCTGTTCAGCGAATTTACCCCGGATCTGGTCAAGCTCACGCCCAACCACCTGCATGGACTGCTGGCGGCTCATTCAGACGCCCATCTGCTGCCCCGTCGCGCCCTGCTGCTCGGTGGCGAAGCGTTGCAAGGTGCCTTGCTGGAAACCGTCCGTTCGCTGCGCCCGGACCTCGCGGTCTACAACCACTACGGCCCGACCGAGAGCGCCGTGGGCATCTGCCTGTCGCGCATCGATCTGCCACTGGCCGGGGTCCAGCCGCTGGGCCATCCACAACCGAACCGCCAGTTGCGTGTCCTCGACAGCCAGGGTCAAGCCTTGCCGGTCGGCGTACCCGGCGAGCTGTGGGTCGGCGGTGAAGGCCTGGCCATCGACTACCTGGGCGACCCGGCACAAACCGCCGCCCGTTTCGCCGCCATCGCCGACCTGCCCCGCGCCTACCGCACCGGCGACCGTGTGCGCTGGCTGGAATCCGGCGAACTGGCGTTCCTCGGGCGCGTCGACAATCAGATCAAGCTACGCGGCTACCGCATCGAACTGGGCGAAGTCGAGGCGCAGATCAAACGCCTGTCGAGCAACATCGAGCAAGTGCTGGTGCGCGTGGTGCAACCAGCCAACGAGACACCGCGCCTGATCGCCTGGCTGGTGGCCAGCACCTCTCTTTCGACCGATAAGCTGCGCTCTGACCTGGCCCTGCGAGTACCGGATTACATGGTGCCGGCGGACTTCATCGCGCTGGACGCGATCCCGCTGAACGCCAACGGCAAGCCGGACATGGCCCGCCTGCCACTGCCCGACGCTCCGGTCAGCCAGGACAGTTACGTGGCGCCGCGTGATGCGGTGGAAATCGCTTTCGCGGAAATCTGGCAGGACGTGCTGCAAGTCGAGCGTGTCGGCATTCATGACAACTTCTTCGCCCTGGGCGGCGATTCGATTCTCAACCTGCAAATCATCGCCCGCGCCCACCAGCGCGGCATGAAGCTGACGCCCAAGCAGCTGTTCGAAAACCGCACCATCGCCGAGATCTCGGCGGTGCTCAGCCAAGGGGCGAACTACAGCCGCGACACCACCAGCGCCGCGCGCAATGTGCCGCTGACAGCGGGTCAGCGTGCCCGCCTCGAAGCCGGGCCGCTGGCGGCTGACTGGCGCTGCGTGGCGCTGCACTCGCCGATCAGCGTCGAGGTGTTGAACCGCGTCGTGCTGGCTTTGCAGAAGCAACACCGGGCGCTGCAACTCGGTTTGGCCGAGCAGGCCGACGGCAGCTGGTTGCAAACACTGCCAACCACGCCGAAACCGGCCGGTGCCAGCCGTCAATCACTGAACATTGACGACTCGAACGCCCTCAATGGTCTGGCCGAAACGCTCTTGGCCACACTGGATCACGCGGCAGGCGAAGGCTGGCACGCGTGCCTGTCGGAACAGGGCGACGCCGTGTTGCTGGTGACCCACGCCCTGCGCCTGGATGCTGCTTCCTGGGCGCTGCTGATGACCGACCTGGCGCTCGCCGTGGCACAAGCGCAGTACGACCGCGCAATCGAGCTGCCCCATCATGGCGGCCATCTGGATGAATGGGCCGAGCTTCAACAGGCCCGCGCCGGCGATGAAGACGGCCTGGAATCGGCCTGGGAATACTGGTTGCAGTACGCCGGTGAAAGCCTCTCGCCTGCCCCGCAAATGGACGCCCCGGTCTCGGCAAGTCGTGTGCGGATTGCCGATTCGCTAAACGCTCGCCTGAACCTGCTGCAACGTCGCAGCCATGCTCCGTGGTCGTCGCTGGTAGCCACCGCCGTCGCCGTGGAGCTGGCGGAACACGGCGCCGCTGAAGACGTCTGGCTGACCCTGGATCGCGGTCGTTGCGAGCGTGCGCGCCTGTCACTCGACAGTCCCCTGAGCCGCACCGACTTCGACCCGGCCACGGTGATTGGCGCCCTGAGCCACGCGGTTCCGCTGCGCCTGAGCGTCGCACCGGCCGCCAGCGCTGCCCAAGCGCTCGCACAGGTCGATGCACAACTGGCCGCCGCGCCACACGCCGGCGACGATTACGGTGTGCTGCGCTACCTGGCCGACAACGACTATCTGCGCGAACCGTTGCTGAGCCTGCCGCAGCCGGCGGTGCATATCGTCATAGCCGGCGAATGGCTGGCCCATGAAGGACCGTTGGGCGAGGTCATCGCCGGCAGCGCGCCGGTCGATACCAGCGGCCTGACCCTGTCCGTCAGCCTGCAACAGGGTCACCTGCAAATCGATTGCCGTGGCCCCGGCGCCGAACACTGGGCCGAGGCACTGGAACAGCGCCTGAATCAACTGGCCGCCGAGGCCGAGCACGCCAGCCCCGGTGCCCATGCGTTCCCATTGTGCCGGGCCGCCGGCCATGACCTGTCCGCCCTGGGCGCCCACTTCGACTGGGCCGGCATCGACGACTTGCTGCCTCTGTCGCCGATGCAGGAAGGCATGCTGCTGCACACCCTGCTGCGTCCCAACAGCGGCATCTATTTGATGCAGCAACGCTATCGCTGGGACGGCGACCTGGACCGCAGCGCCATCGAATACGCCTGGGCGCAGCAATTGGCCCGGCACCCGATGCTGCGCACCGGTTTCTGGTGGCAGGACGGCAAGGCCGCACTGCAATGCGTCTACCGCGACACCGACCCGGCGTTTGCCTGGTACGACTGGCGCGGGCTCGACGAAGCCAGCCGCCAGCGCCAGATGAATGCGGTGCTGGATGCCGAATGCCGCCAGGGCTTCGACATGCGCCGCCCGCCGCTGACCTTCCTGCGGGTGTTCCAGGTCGCCGATCAGGAATTCCTGATCGTGCGCAGTTTCCATCACATCCTCACCGACGCCTGGTGCTTCGGTCTGCTGATGGCCGACCTGTTCGCCCACTACCAGGCGCGCGTCCTCGACCAACCGGTGGCACGTCCGCTGTTGCCGTCGTTCAGCAATTACATCCACTGGCTGCAATGCCAGGACAGCCGCATCACCGAGCAATTCTGGACCCGCGAACTGGCCGGTTTCAGCGCGCCGACGCCGTTGGTGGTGGACCGCCCGGCCGTGGCCGAGCAAGCGGTGGAAGCGGTGGCCAACCTCGACGTCACCCTGTCGATTGCTGACACCCGCGCCCTGACCGCGCTGTGCCAACAGCACCAGCTCACGCCCAACACCTGGATTCAGGGCGCCTGGGCCTTGCTGTTGTCGCGCTACAGCGGCAGCGATGACGTGCTGTTCGGCGTCACCGTGTCGGGTCGTCCGACCGAACTGCCGGGGGTGGAAGACATCGTCGGGCTGTTCATCAACAGCCTGCCGCTACGGGTCAAGGTGGATGATTCGCAAGCCGTGGTGCCGTGGCTGCAAGCGCTGTTCGCGCACAACTTCGAGTTGCGCGCCTACGAACATGCGCCGCTGGTGGATATCCAGCGCTGGAGTGAAGTCGAGCACGGCCGTTCGCTGTTCGACAGCCTGGTGGTGTTTGAAAACGCGCCGTTCGATGCCGGCCTGTCGGACCGTCAGGTAGACTTCAACGTCGACATCTACGAAGACCGGGTGCACACCAACTATCCGATGACGGTGGTGCTGTACCCCGGCGATCGCCTGGGCATTCGCCTGACTTACGATGCCGCACGATTCGACACCGACACCGTGCAGCGCATGCTCGGCCACTTGCGTCAATTGCTCACGCAAATGGTCGCCGAGCCTGAAGCGCCGCTGGGCTCGCTGTCGCTGCTGACGCCGGAAGAACACCAGACCCTGCTGGTGGACTGGAACCGCAGTGAGCTGGATTTCCCGCTGGACCAGACCTACGCGCAGCTGTTCGCCGGGCAAGTGGCGGCGCATCCGCAGCGCATCGCTGCCGTGTGCGGCGATGACAGCCTGACCTATGCCGAACTGGATCAGCGCTCCAATCGCCTGGCCCGTGCGCTGGTCGAGACCGGTGCCGGTCGCGACACGCTCGTGGCTCTGGCCGGCGAGCGCGGCCTGCCGTTGCTGAGCATGATGATCGCTGTGCTTAAGGCCGGCGCGGCCTACCTGCCACTGGATATCAAGCACCCGCCACAACGGCTGTGCGAGATTCTCGAACTGTCCGGCGCGAAGATCCTCATGACCAGCGCCAGTGCCGATCCAGTCATCGAACCGGCGCTGTCCGTCAGCAGCGCAACACCGATGCGCCTGCGCACCGAAGCGCTGTGGTTGGCGGGTGATGCAACGCCATTGAACATCGCGGGCAGCCCGGATGACCTGGCCTACGTGATCTTCACCTCGGGCTCCACCGGCACGCCAAAAGGCGCGATGGTCGAGCAACGGGGAATGCTCAACAACATCTTCGGCAAGGTCCCGACCCTGGGCCTGTCGAACGCGGACCGTATCGCCCAAACCGCCTCCCCGGCGTTCGACATTTCAGTCTGGCAGTTCCTCGCCGCGCCGATCCTCGGTGCCACGGTGCATATTCTGCCGGACGTGATCGCCCACGACCCCGAACGCCTGTTGCAGGCGTTGGAAGATCAACAACTGTCGGTGCTCGAAGCGGTGCCGACCATGATCCGCGCCCTGCTCGACCTGGCCGATGCCGATACACGACTGGCCTCGCTACGCTGGCTGCTGCCGACCGGTGAAGCCCTGCCGCCAGCCCTGGCCCAGGCCTGGCTGAATCGCTTTGCCCATGTGCCGCTGATGAACGCCTACGGTCCGGCGGAATGCTCGGACGACGTGGCCTTCCATCCGTTGACCGAAGTGCCGAGCGAAGCTGGCAATGCCATGCCGATTGGCCGGCCGACCGCCAACAACCACTTGTACCTGGTGGACGCGGCACTGCGTGCGGTGCCGGTGGGCGTACCGGGGGAAATCTGCGTTGGCGGTGTCGGCGTGGGTCGCGGTTACCTCAATGACCCGGAAAAAACCCGGGCGGCGTTTGTCAACCATCCATTCGAACCCGGTGCGCGCTTCTACCGCACCGGCGATCTGGGACGCTGGCGTGCGGACGGGGTACTGGAGTTCCTCGGTCGTCGCGATCAGCAGGTGAAAATCCGCGGTCACCGCATCGAGTTGGGGGAAATCGAAGACCACCTCGGTCGTCATCCGGCCGTGCAGGCAGTGGCGGTAATCGTCAACGCCGACCAGCGTGGCGACCTGCAACTGGTGGCCTACTGGGTTGGCGACGACACCCCGGTGGCGGCGCTGCGCGACTGGCTCGGCCAGCGCCTGCCGTCGTACATGGTGCCCGCCCATTGGCAACAACTGGAGGCTCTGCCGCAGAACGCCAACGGCAAGGTCGACCGCAAGCTGCTGACCGCGCGCACCCTGGACCATCAGGAGCTGAACGAGCAGCGGCCGCTCGGCAGTGAAACCGAGCAGCAACTGGGGGCGATCTGGGCGCAGATTCTCAACCTGACGTCCATCGGCGCCGACGACAACTTCTTCGCCCTCGGCGGACACTCGTTGCTGGCAACGCTGGTGGTGTCGCGGATCCGCAGCCAACTGGCGGTGGAGCTGCCGTTGCGCGCGGTGTTCGATCACCCGGTGCTGGAAAACCTCGCCCGCGCCATCGACAACGCGCACCTGCAAGCGGCGCCTGTCGCCCTGCCGGCAATCACCCAGGCTGCGCGTTCGCAAGCGCTGCCGCTGTCATTCGCTCAACAACGGCTGTGGTTCCTGGAACAACTGAACCCTGGCTCCAGCGGATTCAACATCCCGTTCGCCCTGACCCTGACCGGCGCGCTGAATGTCGAAGCCCTGCGCATGGCGTTCGAGCAACTGGTCGCTCGTCATGAAGTGCTGCGCAGTACCGTGCACAGCGATCACGGCGAACCGTGGCAGCGCATCGAAGCAGCGCAGGCGTTCGACCTGCCGGTCAGCGATTTGCAGCAGGTGTCGGCGCAAGAGCCGGAGATTCAGGCGCAACTGGCCGAGGTCTTCGGCCAGCCGTTCGACCTGACCCAGGCACCGTTGATTCGTGCACGTTTGCTGCAACTGGACGGGCAAACCCACGTGCTGGCCATCGCCATGCACCACATTGCCGTGGACGCCTGGTCCATCGCGCAACTGGTGGAGCAACTGGCTACCGACTACGCCGCGTTCGGCACCACGGCTGCGCGCATCGAAACCCCTGCGCTGCAATATGCCGACTTCGCAGTGTGGCAACGCACGCACCTGCCGGGCCCGGTCTGGCAGCAACAGCTGGGTTACTGGCGCCAGCAGTTGCAGACCAGTCCTGCGCCGTTGCTGTTGCCGGGTGCCCAGGTGCAGGTACAAGGCCACGGCTGCGCCCGTCATCGCAGCCGCCTGCCGGTGTCGCTCGCACAAGCCATCACGCAACTGGCGACGGCACGCGAGGCGTCGCCGTTCATGGTGCTGCACAGCGCGCTGAACGTGCTGCTGCATCAACAGACCGGACGCGAAGACCTGCTGGTCGGCACCGACATCGCCAACCGTCATCATCAACAAACCGAAGACATGGTCGGCTTCTTCGTCAACCAGCTGGTGCTGCGCTGTCGCGTGACACCGCAGCAGACCTTCGCCGAGTTGCTGGGCGATGCCCGGCGCGTGGCGCTGGACGCTTTCGCCCACCAGGACTTGCCGTTCGACGCTTTGGTGGCCGATCTGCTACCGCAGCGCGATGCCCGCTACACACCGTTCTTCCAGGTCAAACTGGTGGTGCAGAACACCCGCCAGCAAGACTTGCAACTGCCGGGGCTGGCGATCAGCGAGCGCGAACTGGCGCCGCAGGCCGCAGATGTCGACCTGCTGATCAACGTGGTGGATGACGGCGAAGGACTGCTGGTGGTCTACGACTACGACACCAGCCGTTACGCCGCTGCCTACATCGAGCTGCTCGACAGCCTGTTCGTCTGCCTGCTCGAACAGCTGGCGCAGAACGCTGAAATCAACGTCGCACAGTTGCTGGAACCACTCAATCAACTGCAACAAGCCTGCCGTGAGCAGGCCCAGGCAGCATTGCGCGAGGCCGGTAGCGCCCGCCAGAGCACGCTGGGCCAGGCCCGTCGCCGCAGTGTTGTGAAGGATGCCGAGCAATGATCGGTTTCCTCAAGTCCCACTTTTTTGTACAGGTCTCAGCATGACTCAGACTCACGAAGACACGCCGTTCGAAGGCTTTGAACTGTCGCCGCAGCAGGCGCACCTGTGGCGCTTGCAACAAGGCCGCCTGACCGCGACGGCGCAACGGGCCACTCTGCGCATTCGCAGCGAACAACCGCTGAACGGCGCAAGGTTGGACAGCAGTTTGCGCGCGCTGGTGCAGCGCCACGAAATCCTTCGTACTCGCTATCAGCAGTTGCCGGGGCTGTCGTTGCCGATGCAGGTGATTGACGATTCGGGCGCTGATTGGCAGGCGTTGGGCATCAAGTTGCAGCTCGATGCCGACGGCCGCGCGGCGACCTTGCAACTGCCCGCGCTGCATCTGGACAGCACCAGCCTCAAATATCTTGGCGAAGAATGGGCCTTGGGTTACCTGCAAGCAGCACCGCAGGACCCGCCACTGCAATACGCCGACTATGCTGCCTGGCGCCAGGAATCAGCGGACGACGAACAGAGTCGGCAGTTCTGGAATGAACAGCTTGGCGCGGTGGTGACCGACGTGCCGTTGCCGTGGCAGCGCTCGACGCCATCCGGGCCACTGGAACCTGGCCGGGTGCAACTGGCGCTGGATGACATCACCCGGCAACGCCTCGATCAAGTGGCAACCGACCTCGGTGTCAGCGCCTGCACTGTCGCGCTCGGCGCCTGGGTCGCGTTGTGGCAACGCTACAGCGAAGCCGAGCGCCTGACGCTGGCCTACGAAAATCAAACGCGCCCGGATGTGCTGGGCGATGCCCTCGGCCTGTTTTCCGAGCCTTTGCCACTGACCCTGGATACCGCGCCCGAACTGTCGTTCGCCGCGCTGTGCCAGCAACTGACCGAGCGAGTCGGCCTGCTCGGCGATGCGCGGGACAGCTATCCGAGCCATCTGGGCAACGTGCCGCCGCTGTCGGGCGTGGGCTTTCGCGAGCTCGCCGAGGCGCCGCACAGTGCCTTGAACGATGCCGGTTGGCAGATCGTCCTGGCTGACAGTGTCAGCGCCGGTTGCGCGTTACTGTTGCAGTATCAGTCGCAGTCATCCGCTGCCCTGTCGCTGCATTTTGACGCGTCACTCTATACAGCGGCGCATATCGAAATTCTCGCCGGGCAACTGCTGAGTGTGATCGAACACGGCGTGCGCGAGCCTTCCACCCGCCTAAGCCGTCTGGCAGCGTGCAGCGCCGCCGAGTTGCAGCGCGTGACCGGCCCGCTCGCTGCCTCACCGATGCTGACGCCAGCCCAGGAGCAGCTGTACGCCGACACTTTCGCCCTGCCGAATCTGGCTGCGTGTTTCTCCCTGGGATCTGCCGCCAATGCCCAGCGCCCGGCCGTCACCGGGCCGAGCGGCACCTTGAGCCATGCCGAACTGGATCAGCGGGTCAGCGCCCTGACCCAGCATTTGCTGGCATTGGACCTTGAGCCCGGAGCACGGATCGCGCATTTCCTGCCGCGAGACATCGATGCCGTGGTAGCGCTGGTGGCGATTTTGCGCGCTGGCGCCTGCTACGTACCCATCGACCCGTCCTACCCCGGCGAGCGCATCGAGCACATCCTGCGCGACAGCCAGGCTCGCCTGGTATTGACCCACCAGGCCCGCGTGCAAGATCTGCCAGCGGACTGGCAGCCTAGCGCGCTGGCAATCGATCAAGCCCTGCCTGCGCATTCGTTCAGGCCCGAGCCAACGGTGGCGCGGGATCAACCGGCCTATCTGATCTACACCTCCGGCAGCACCGGCCAGCCCAAGGGCGTGGTCATCAGCCACGCCAACGCCTTGCACTCACTGGCGGCGCGACTGGCGGGGTATCCGCATCCGGTGGAGCGCTTCCTGCTGCTGTCGTCGTTCGCCTTCGATAGCTCCATCGCCGGGCTGTTCTGGAGCCTGGCCCAGGGCGGTTGCCTGCACCTGGCCAGCGAAACCGAGCAGAAAGACCCGCTGCAACTGGCGCGCCTGATCCGCAACCACGGCGTCTCGCACTTGTTGGCGTTGCCGTCGCTGTACGCCTTGTTGCTGGATGAATTGGGCGACAGCCCGAGCTCGCTGAACACGGCGATTGTCGCCGGCGAAAGCTGCCCGCCCGCCCTGGTCGCCAGCCACTATCGCCGCCAGCCCGACGCACAGCTGTACAACGAATACGGCCCGACGGAAGCCTCGGTGTGGAGCACCGTCACCCTCTGCCAGCCGGACCGGACCGGTGGTTCGGTGCCGATCGGCCATGCGATCGCCCACACGCGGGTGTACATGCTCGACAGCGACGGCGCTCCGGTGGCACGAGGGCTCAAGGGGGAAATTCATATCGCCGGGCCGGGCTTGTCCGAAGGTTATCCGGGCCTGCCGCAGATGACCGCGGAGAAATTTATCCGCGCCACTCATCCTGCGCTCGACGGACAGCGCCTGTACCGCACCGGCGATTTCGCCTGGCAGGACGTGGACGGGCAATTGGTGTTCCTCGGTCGCACCGACTCGCAGATCAAACTGCGCGGTTACCGCATCGAGCTGGGCGAAATCGAAACCGCGCTGTGCAAGGTCAGCGGCGCGAGATTGGCAGTGGTCCTGCTCGACTCTACCCAGGCCGAACCGAGCCTGCGCGCCTTCGTCGAGTCAGCCAATTCCTTGCAAGCCACCGCCGTGCGCGAGTCCCTGGCGGCACTGTTGCCGGCGCACATGATTCCCGCCGACATTCAGTGGCTGGCGCAATTGCCGCGCACCGCCAACGGCAAGGTCGATCATCGCGCCCTGCTCGCCCGTGTACCGAATCGTAGCCTGGCGGCGTATTCAGCGCCCGAAGGGCATGTCGAACAGGTACTGGCGGCCGTGTGGCAAGAACTGCTGGAAGTCGAGGTGATCGGTCGGCATGACGACTTCTTCGCCCTCGGTGGCCATTCGTTGCTGGTGGTGCGCATGACCGCCAGATTGCGCGCCACGCTGGGGATCGAAGTGCCGGTCAACGTGATTTTCCAGCACCCGACGCTGATCGGTCTCGCCGAACAGATGGCCCGGCCCGACGACCGTGCCGCGGTCATCTCCTTGCAGGCCGGTGCCAAAGGCCGCACGCCGCTGTTCTGCCTGCACCAGCCGGCGGGCGGGGTTCATCATTACCTGCCAATGATCGCCGGATTGCCCGATGAGCTGCCGGTGTACGGCATTACCTTGCCCGAATCCCTGCGCCACCAGGACCTCGTCGCACTGGCCGGCGAGTACTTGCCGCAGATCCGCCGGATCCAGGCGCAAGGGCCGTATCGCCTGGGTGGTTGGTCCATGGGTGGATTGCTCGCCCTGGAGCTGACCCGGCAACTGGAGGCACAAGGGCAAACTGTGCAATGGCTGGGCTTGTTCGACAGCACCTTCCACGCCGAGGACGACTCACTGGAGTGGGATGCGTTGTACGCCGTGGTGCAGCAGGAACTGAGCAGTGACAGTCGCCAACGCCTCGCCGCGCTCGACCCGCAATGTCTTACGCAATTGCGCACGGCTACTGCCAGGTCAGGTCGCGTGGATCAACTGCGCTTCGCCCTGCTGCAATGGACGAGCGCCAATGGCCTGACCCTCAATGCCCCGCTGGCTTACGTCGAGCAGACCTTGAACGTGATGGCTGACGCACGCCGCTGGGTCAGCGGGTATTCCGTGCCAACCGTGACCGCGACCCTGAACCTGTGGTGGGCCGGACAGACTCTGGTCGAGCGCCCGGCGCTGCCTGCACAGTGGGACGCGATCAGCCATCGAACCTGTCATCATCACCTGGCCGCCGATCACGAGTCGATCCTCGGGCAACCTGCCTTCCATGAACAACTGAACGAGTCGCTGGCCACGGCCTCGACGGAAACCGCCGCATGAACCTGATTCTTTATCTCTACCGCCAATCGGCGCGCTTGCTGGCCCTGGCCTCGATCACCGGTGCACTGGGTGGCCTGGCCAGTGCCGGGCTGGTGATCCTGATCAACCGCGGGCTGGCCGACCCGACGCAGTTGCCGGAACTGGCCCTGGGCTTTTTCGGGCTGTGCGCCGGCATGCTGCTGAGCAAACTCTGCTCGGAGCTGTCGCTGCTGCACCTGACCCAAAGCGCGATCTTCCAGATGCGCATCGACCTCTCGCGCAAGCTGCTGGCCACCCCGCTCAAACGCCTGCAAGGCATGGGCAAACATCGGCTGCTGGTGATTCTCACCGAGGACGTGCACACCTTCACCGCGGCATTCGAGTGGGTGCCGCTGCTGTTCGTCAATGCCGTGGTGACCCTGGCGTGCTTCGCCTACCTGGCCTGGTTGTCCTGGTCGTTGCTGGCGATCCTGGCGTTGTTCCTGCTGGTCGGCCTGATCGCATTCCACCTGGCCGAACGCGGGCCGTTGAGTCATCTGGAACGGGTGCGCCAACAAAAGGACGTGCTCTACCAGCACTTTCGCAGCCTGATCGAAGGCAGCAAGGAACTGCAGCTCAACAATGCCCGTGGCGAGGCCTTCGTCGAGAAGGTCATCCGTCCGGGTGCCGACGAGTTTCGCGTGCGTTTCCTGCGCGGCATGGCCGGGTATTCGGTGGTGGCGAACCTCGGCACGCTGCTGTTCTACCTCAACCTCGGCGTGCTGTTGTTCGTCGTGCCGTTCTGGCTGCCGCAATCGGCAACCGTACTGGTCAGCTTCACCGTGACCTTGCTGTATCTTGTGCGGCCGATTTCCGACCTGATGATCGCCCTGCCATCGTTGCGCCAGGCGAGCATCGCGCTGAACCGCATTCGCCAACTGGACGCCGAACTGAGCGCCGAAGAAAAAGTGATCACCCTGGCCGCTAATCCATTCGCCAACGAAGGGCCGATGCGCCTGTTACTCAATGGCGCGTGCCACCGTTATCCGGGGGAGCACGAGGACCACCCGTTCATGCTCGGGCCGGTGGACCTGACTCTTGAACAGGGCGAACTGGTGTTCGTGGTCGGTGGCAACGGCAGCGGCAAGACCACACTGTCGATGCTGCTGCTCGGGCTATACGCCCCGGAAAGCGGTTGTGTGGTGCTCAACGGCGTGGAAGTGGACGACGACAATCGCGAGCAATATCGCCAGCACTTCGCCGCCGTGTTCGCCGATTTCCATCTCTTCGAGCACCTGCTGGGTGACGACGGGCCAGGCGCCGAGCATCGCACCGCTGAAGCGACACGCTATGTGAAGGCCCTCGGCCTAGGGCACAAAGTCAGTATCGTCGACGACCGTTTCTCCACCGTGGACCTGTCCACCGGACAACGCAAGCGACTGGCACTGGTATCGGCGTATCTGGACGACAAGCCGTTCTACCTGTTCGACGAATGGGCCGCCGACCAGGACCCGACCTTCAAGCGCGTGTTCTACATGGAGCTGCTGCCAGAGCTGAAAGCGCGGGGCAAGACCGTGATTGTGATCACCCACGACGATGCGTATTTCCAGCAGGCCGACCGTGTATTGAAAGTAGAGAACGGCCGCCTCACCCAGGTCGAAGCCCATGCGGCGTACGCCTGATGCCCCCCTGAGGGAGCTGTTAACCTACCCCGCTTTTTGGATTGCCAATCAGGACGCTTTTGATGTTCATCCAAGACATGATGTTGTTGGCCGCCCCCTACTGGTCGGCGCAAGGCCGTCGTCGCGCCTGGTTGACCCTGGCAATGGCCATGCTGGCGGTGGCCGGGATCATTGCCATCCAGGTGCGCTGGAACGAGTGGAGCCTGGGGTTTTACAACTCGCTGCAAAGCCTGGACGCCGCCGCGTTCGCCTATCACGTGGTCGAGCTGTTGGTCCTCGACGTCGCCTTCATCGCCTGCACCATGGTCAAGTTCCAGGTGCAACAGCGCCTGCTGATCAACTGGCGCGAGAAGCTGACCCAGACCTTCCTCGACAAATGGCTCGACAGCCAGCGCTACTATCGCAGCCGCTTTCACAGCGTGACCTATGACAACCCCGACCAACGCATCGCCGAGGACTGCAGGATCTTCGTCGAGCAGACCCTTGACCTGGGCCTGAACCTGCTGCAGGCGATCATCCTGGTGGTGCTGTTCAGCCTGATCATGTGGCGCATTTCCGGCACCCTGGAATTCGAAGTCGCAGGCCATGCCGTCGCCGTTCCCGGCTACATGTTGTGGCTGGCGCTGATCTACGCCGTGATCGGCAGCGGCATCGCGCACTGGGTCGGCAAACCGCTGATCGACTTGAATTTCCTGCAACAACGCCGCGAGGCGGACTTTCGTTTCGGCCTGACGCGCCTGCGCGAGGACGCGGAAAACGTTGCCCTGTCTCGTGGCCAGGGTTGGGAAAGCCGACAGTTACTGGGGCAGCTCGGGTTGTTGCTGGGCAACTACGCGAAGTTGGTTCGCTCGAAAAAACACCTGTTGGGCATCAATGCGGCCTATGAGCGATTTGCCTTCACCCTGCCACTGTTGCTGGTGTCGCCACGCTTTTTCTCGCGAGAGATTCAACTGGGACAACTGACCCAGATCGCTTCGGCCTTTGGCGAGATCCAGGCCTCCCTGTCATTCCTGATTCACAGTTACCCGCAAATCGCTGAGTGGCGGGCCACCCGGAGCCGTTTGTGCACCTTTTGGCGTGAGCTGGACGCGCTGCCCGCGCCAAACGACCCGGTCAACGGGCCCATCGCAGGACTGAGCCTGCACGATTTTGCGCCATTGAACGAACACGGCCTGCTGCTGTTCGAACCCCTGACACTTTCCCTCGCACCCGGAGATCGGCTGTTGCTGCGTGGCCCATCCGGGGTCGGAAAGACGACCCTGCTACGCTCGCTTGCGGGATTGTGGCCTCGCCATCAGGGCAGAGCAGAACTGGACCGCGAGGCGCTGCTCATCCTGCCGCAGAAGCCCTATCTGCCCGGTGGATCGTTGCATAAATTTCTGCTTGGTACCGATACGCGGGACAGCACCGGGATCGACCCATCACATCTGGATTGGGTACTTGAACTGGCACAACTACAGCACCTGCCCTTGCACGAAAGCGGCGACTGGAGCCGGCGCCTGAGCCCCGGCGAGCAACAACGCCTGGCGCTGGCCCGGGCCCTGCTGATCCAGCCGTCGCTGCTGTTTCTTGACGAAGCCACCTCGGGCCTGGATGAAGCCGCGGAACACAGAATGTACGAAGCACTGGCAGCCAGCACCATGACCGTGGTCAGCATTGGCCATCGCGATAGCCTCGGCGCCTGGCACACCCACGTGGTCGATGTGGTGCCGGCTGTACTACCGGACAGCAATGAGCCGTCAATGTCGTCTAAAGTACAGGGTGCAATCACCTACTGAACCGTGAAGCCCGGTCCTGAGCAGGCCAAGTGCGAAGAAGAGGCAAAAACAAGGGAGGAATGTACATGCATGGCTATGGAATGGTCGGAGATTTACTCCATCTGGCCCTTTATTTACTGAGCATTGGAATACGGGCCATTTTCTGTATCGTTTGTATTTTCAATACCAAACGCCGATTGAAAAGGCTGCTAGGCGCTCATGCGTTGCTGATCGGCCTGCTGTTTTTTCCAGTGCTGCCCGCCACCGTCGTCGGTGGCGCCCTGATCGCCTTCGGTATCGAAAGCCTGGTCTGGAGCCTGTGTATCGCTGGTGTCGGCCTGCCTTTGGCCGGATTGCAGTTCGTGCGGCGATATGCCTGAGTAGCGCTAACTCACTCAATCATTCTGGTAGATGTAGTGCAGGTAACTCACCTGCTCCGCCACTGGCAGGCGGTGCAGCTTGGGGCAGGATTCGCACAACACCGGCGGCTCTCCATTAACCGGCTCGTGCAGCTGGTAATGCAGACAACAATGCCGACGCAATGGCAGTCGGGGGACAACCTCCGGTGCCGGTGATTCGACCATGCGTTGCAGCGCTCGCAGCTTCAGGCGTCCGTCGTTGACGACTGCTTGCTCCAGCCATTGGTGGGCCTCGACGAATCCGTCCCTGGACAAGTCGGCATCCATTCTCGCGAAGGCACCGTCCCAGATAGCAACCATGTTGCCCCACAATATTTTCGGAGCCAGGCCACCGGCGGCGGCCAGGGTGACGAACAGCGGGGTCAGGTGCTCGTGGATCAAGCGCGACCAGTAAGCCGCCCGCTCTTTCGGGGCCAACGTGGCAGGTTGCACAACCAATCTCACGGCCTGGGGTGAACCCTCATCATCGTGCAGCAGCACAGCCTCCCCGCACCAAAAATCGACCGCGCCCTGACGGGTAAGGACGCAGGCGAATGCGGCCGGCAGAACGATGCTCATGTAGTTCATCGACCACTGCGAAACCACGGCCGCACGGTTCACCCCCGGATAAAGCAGGGCGAACCGTGTCAACAAGGGTTGCAGCAAGGCGGGATCGGCAACGCGGTTCAAGGCGATTGAGGGTCGTTCACCCGGTTCATTGCAGATGACCCGCGAAATGGGCGGCCAGGCCTGGTTTAGCCATTCTGGAAATTCGATGACGGGACTCCCGTGACTATCCCTGTTTAATGCAAACGATTAGCATTGACCGATCCTATCCGTCCTCCCTTGCAAACTCAACGTCGCCAGCGACCGGGTCCACAAAGACCTCATGCAAACTCTCCGCAATTTCTGGCGTCTCGTAGGGCCTTACTGGGCCTCGGAAGAAAAGTACCCGGCGTTGTTGTTGCTGGTAATCATCCGTTAGCAAACGAGAGCCATGTCAGTCTGGCAGCGCTAAGCGAATGCAATCTGGTAGTGACTGATCAAATCCACAGCTGACAACACGTGCTGGACTTGTTCAACTTCTATGGCCTCTCACCCGAGAGAGTACAAGGGGTTATGCCGAGATAAAGGAAAATTAGGACGTTCGCTCTGTAAGCACCTGTAATTATGCTGTTTTTATTATTTGCATTTTGAGGTTGAGGCTATGGCTTGCGCCGTAATAACGAGCCCGCCGCGTTTGCCTCGAAGGCTCTGGCCTCTTCGATATAGCCGTGGACGGTGCTGTCGTGCTGCCAGCCACCCTGTCGTTTGATCTCCAGAAAATCCGCCCCAGCCCGATGGGCGCTGGTGGCCAGTCCACGGCGTAGGCTGTGGCTGCTCATCTCGGGCACATACGCCAGCCCTGCGGCTGCGGCGCGTGCCGCCAGGATGGTATTCACGCTGCCCTCATGCAGCGGAGCCTCGCCGATTACACCCCAGCGGCTAATGCGCCGGAACAGCGGCCCCTGCTCGATTTGCGCGGAATCCAACCAGCAGCGTAACGCCTTCGCGGGGCAGCAGACGCTGTCGCCGTACGGGATCGCCTTGTCCAGTCCCTCGCCCTCTTGATCGGTCTTGGAGCGCGGCAGCGTGATCAGCACACCTTCCCGCTCCCACTGCAGGTAGTGCACCTCCAGCATGACCAACTCGCTGCGCCGGAACGCGCCGAAGTACCCCACCTGGAGCAAGGCTGTTGCCGCTGATGCGGAATTGAACCAGTTGCCGACGCAACGCTGACCCGATACCAAACGACGAAAATCCAGCATTGGTAATGGTTCACAAGGCAGCAGCCTGGGTCAGTGAAATTTCGGCAACTGGGTCAATCCTGCGCTGGCGACAACATCTAGCCAACTTAGGTGATCAATCAGCACCTCTAGATGCTTCCGTGAAGGTTTCCGTGGTGCCTGCTTCAATGCATTGAAATCACTCTGACGACGGCCAAAATCCGTCTCCAAAAGCTCTTTCAGCTGGTAGATCACCGCAATGGGGGTTCTGATGACTACTTAATTGTATATTGACTCCAGAGATTCGGCATGAACCCTTTCGGCAAGATCATTGAGGGCTGAGTAAGCGGGAAGCTCGTAATTTTGACGAATCAGCTCCTCGATCACGGAGTTGATGATGTCGGCACGCTGATCAAGCAAGAACGACATTGCTTTGGCGTGGTGCTCAGCGAGGTCTATTGCATCTGACCCATAAAATGCGATCACGCCTAGACGCGCTCGGACGGCACTCATGTGCCGATACTGCTGAAACCACTTGTACTCCGCGAGTTTTACCCTGCTCCGCTGACCTAATTCGCCACGGATGAAATCCACCACCTGATCAGGTACATCGGTAATGTCCGGAAAATATCGAAGTACCTGGAAGGTCTTGAGCAGGACGGCGAGATTGAGGTGAAAGGGGGCCTTGGATTTGCTTCGTACCCACTTGAGCTCCTCATCTGAAAAGGAAAATTCACGCTGTAAATCAGCTCTTGAATATGACTTTGACAGAGTGGGGTACGCCGTGCGCTCTACTGAAGCCATAGGACCTCCTTTCTAGGGGAGTCAGAAAAGATAGCCCAAGCACAGGGGTGGAGCTGGAAATATTAAAAGGCAATTAAAAACATAATGTTACGATCGAAGTGAGTGAATTTTCCCTTTATCTCGGCATGACCCCAACACCCAATATGAAAGGTCGCTTCACTGGCGCATGGATCGAATGCCTGGCTGCGACTCAAGGCGACAGCAATGCTATCGAGCGCTGGCGTCAGGTTGGAAAATATTTCTTCGGCACGTGCAGTTGGCTCCATCACGCGCCCCGAGCGTATGAACAACGGGTCATTGAACATCAACCGCAAACGCCCCAGGGCGCCGCTGATGGTGGGTTGGCTAAGGAACAACTTTTCGCCGACACGACCAACATTTCGCTCATGCATCATGGTTTCGAATACAACCAGCAGATTGATGTCAGCACGACGCAGGTCATTTCTGTTCATCATTTTCGCCACCCAGGCACGAGGCCGTTTAGGTCAGTGGATTTGAACGACGCCTCACCCATTCCATCAAGCCGGAGCGGCGGTGCGCGGTATGTGAACAGGTTATGTACGCGGTCGTGGGACTTCACTCCTACCTCGGGACAGCGCATTAATGCCTTGGCTGTGCTCCTTCATACTTCGGTATGGAAATGTAGGAAACACCCGATGCAGGCCATGGCTCGGCCTCAGCCCTGAGCCGTTGGAAAACGCCAATCAGGACTACGGAATTCACTCCGACGTGTTCCCGTCCTTGCTCAAACCGTTTTTTACCATCAAGGAAAATGGCCTGGCACGAGGCCGCGTTTTTGTCAGCAGCGAGTCGGGCTGAATTCATGCGATACCAAAGTATGGAGCAGGCAAACCCACTGACTAGACGGACGTCCGGAGGTAGGAGTGTCACATGCCCAGCGTGCGCTTAATGTGGTCCTCATCGAAAGGAACACATCGTTGCGCTGCTGCGCGCCCATGAGGACGGTTGCCATGAATCCCCGACAAGTACCGCTCGCCGCCAATCATACGTTTCGTGTCAGCCACTATGGCGCCCACACATCACTGTTCATGGCCGATCGGATCGAATTGGTCGATCTGCTGCAGAATCACCTCTCCACCGCGCTCGATATCCTGGCCCAAGTCAAGCTAGGCCAACAGAAGTTGCGCAATGTCAGCTTCATATCGGTCCAGCAACTGTTCCACCGTATCGCCGGCGCCAACCTCGACTATGCCGAGTTCATCACCCGGCGGATTCGCGACCTCGGTGGTTTCAGTGAGCCCGCGGCGCTGATGAGCGCTCTCTACAGCGACAACGATACTCAGAATTCGCAGCGTTTTGGCTCTTGCATTCAGAGCATTCACCAAGGTGCAAGTCAACTGTGCGCACTGGGTGCAAGACTCAGTTTTTACCGCGACCGCGCCATTGGCGGCAAGGACGACGCCAGTACCCGTTTCATTGAAGAATGTTCGCGGCGTACCGCCCGCTTTACCTCACTGATTCAGGACAACCTTCCCTCGGGGAACACCCCATAAAGAAACACCATCCCTTGTATAGAACCTCCGCCTCAGATGGTGAAAGCCTTTATGGTTGGCATGTAGTTCTCCTGATAGGTTAGAGCAGCGCGGACAGTGGGTCGCCATTGATCGACGATTTGCTTAGCTTTAGGGAGACGCTGATTTATTCAAAAGCCCAGATGTTGACCTCTGACAGATCAAGGCTTTCAGAGCGTTGCTGGGACGAAAAACCGAATAAATCAGCGCCTCCTTAGCGTAGTCCCGAACCAAGCGCGCCCAAACTAACTGCAATGGTCACGCGTCAGGGACTATTGTTTCAGTTACCTGGGCGAGCGAATCACCCACGATGAACTGGCCGCATTATGCGGGCTGGGCCGGTTCCTGTTCCTGTTCCTGTTCCTGTTCCTGTTCCTGTTCCTGTTCCTCAAGCAGTTCAAGCGAACCATCGGGCTTGTGCCTACAAAGACACCCAACCCCGTTCCAGTAACGGCTTGTCCCAATCGGGTTCCTCACTGAATTTTTCCACCAAAAACTCAATCAGCGTGCGCACTTTCAATGCGCGACGCTGGGTGGCCGGGAACACAGCAGAGAAGTTGAAGGACGACAGGACGTACTCCGGTAGCACCGGAATCAACCGCCCCTCCAGCAAATCATCGCTGGCCACCAGTGTTGGCAGACAGACAATACAAACGCCTGTCGAAGCGTAATCGCGCAGAAGATGCACCGAGTTAGAGCGTACATGGCCCGGAAGCGTCAACTCCATCTGCTCACCAGCGCGGGTAAAAACCCAGCGGTTGCGCGATGGATACCCCGCGTACAAGGCAATCTTGTGTTGCTGCAATTGCGCAGGATGCTGCGGCACGCCGAATCTGGAGGCGTATTGCGGCGACATGCAGAATATTCGGCGCATAGAAAACAACTTGCGTTCGATCAGGGTTTCAGCCATGGGTGGAAACATCTGGAACGCCACATCGAAACCTTCTTCGATGAGATCGACAATCCGGTCGTTGACGACTACGTCGATCTCAATATCCGGGTAAAGCTGATTGAACTCGGCCAGTATTTTTCCGAAATGACCAATGGCAAACCCGGGCAACATCTGAATGCGCAACTTACCAGTGGGTTTGGCTCGCAATTCACACATGTGATCGGTCAACGAGTTAAAACTCGCGACCATATCCGAACACTCCTTATAGTAAGTCTCACCAACCTCGGATAACCGCACGTGCCGCATACTGCGGTGGAACAGTGGCGCATTGATCAGCTTTTCCAACTGTTGAATGCGATGGGTAATCACTGATCGCGTTACCCCTAACTGCATGGCCGCTTTCGCGAAATTGCAGGTTTCGGCGACCCTCACAAAAGCTTCGATACTGAGTAGACGATCCATGGGGCTATTCTCTGGATTGCTTTTTTGCCACCTGACTATTCGAGTGAAATTTCTCGAAAAGACCGCTTGAGAGAAGACTTGAGCCGCTGTAACGAAGCCCCGGAGAAACGTGATATCGATTTAACCGTGTGGAGTAAACGCTGTTTCAACACGTCCCTTACGAGACTGATCCATGATGTTATTGATCGAGATCGTCGGCCATTGAGCTTTTCGAACTCCAGCAGAAACTGACGCATGACGGAGCGATCCGTGACCGCGTTTTCCAACATTGCAAGGTCACGCGTTCGTTGAATCCGGCCGTTTTCTTTCATCCAGGTAAAATAGGGCGTTGACGCTTTGGAGGTGAACGCCAGAAAGGCGTTTTTACGGCTGAGCGAGTATTTATCAAGAACACTCGGCCCAGCGCTTTCATTGATGATGGCAATCAACGCTTCACCCAGTTGCAAGGCGTCCTGCACACCGCCAGACAAACCCAAACCACCCATGGGATTGGTGACGTGAGCTGCATCGCCAGCCAGCACAACTCGCCCGCGACGCAATTGCGCGACACAACGCTGGCTAACCTGGAACAGCTCCAGGCGTTCGACGCGATACTGGTCGGGCGTGGGTGCACCGGGAAGCAGCCGTTCGAGTCGCTCCGGCAGGCGCTGACGAATCTCGACGTCCGACAACGCCGAATGTTCTTCGTAGCAGACACGCCACAGGCCAGACTGATCAAGTTGAACAATGAACGCCCAATCGACCGGATCGTGAATGAAATTGACCCGCGAGTAACCCTGCAATGCGAAGTCGTAGAACACGTTGACCGCTACCATTCGCTCCGGCCAACGGCTGCCAGCAAGCTTGAGGCCGACTTTTTCGCGCACCGAGCTTTGCGCTCCATCAGCGCCCGCGACCCACCGCGAACGTAGCTGCGTCAGGCCACCAGGACCGCGGGTCTGGAGCGTGGCGTAGGACGCATCCTGAGCAACGTCCTCGACCCGATGATTCCAGCGGATCTCGACATTAGGCAGCGCGCGAAGATGCTGCACGATGATATTGGACAAATGGTTTTGCCCAAGCAGCAGCATGTAGGGGTAATCGGTGTCCTGGGTCAGGACGTCCCAGTCCATCTTCGCGATCAGCGTACCGTCACCGTGACGATAGGCTACGTCCGGACACATGACCGCGCGCTTGCGAACATCGTCGAGCAATCCCATTTCATCAAGAGCGGCGACAGTCGTCGGCATATAGGCTACGGCGTGCGTCGACGATGAGACACCTGACTCGGCTTCGAGCACCACGACCCGAACACCGGCCTTGCCCAGTTTCAATGCCGTGAGGAGCCCAACGCTGCCTCCGCCGACTACAACCACACCCTCTACGGTTTCCATGTGTGCCCTCTGAGTAACGCTTTTATTGTTGTTATGGGTAGTCATGCAGCTCAAATCTGTGGAGGACGGCGCACTCGAATGTAGGAGCGACACTGGGTTGAGGCTTCATGAGTAACCAGGCGACTGATTCCAGCCTAACCAGACTGATTTCGGCAGGCAATGCGTACCCGGTTTGCCAAATGCGAACACACCGATTGCGCGATCATCGCTTGCTTTTCACGAACGCATTGTTCGCGAATCAGCAACCATGAGGGCGTTGTTTTATTGCTAGGAGCTACTCATGCTGGAGAGGGCAGACGGTACGTTCAGTCGCCAAGGCAACCAGACGTGGTATTTTTCAGGTATCTCTCGCTGGCCCGTTGCTCGCGCAGCCTGTAGCTGGAAAGAGCAAACGCTTGATCGCCAAACCGCTAGAACAATAAAAGACAGAGGCGCTGGGATGGATATTTATCTGAGTATTGAAGCATTCGTACGTGCCGCCGAAGCGGGTAACTTTGCCAACGCGGCAAAACAGATTGGCGTCGCCAAATCCGTTATCACCACTCGAGTGCAACAACTGGAAGAGCATCTGGGTGTATCGCTCTTCCATCGTTCCAGCCGGGCGGTAAAACTGTCTGAAGTGGGCACCTCCTACTATTCCGATTGCCACAGTCTTATCGATCAGATGCAAGCACTGTCCCAGCGATCACGGGATACTTCCACGGCCGTCTCGGGCGTCCTGCGCATCGCTGCATTGAATGGCTTCGCGTTACAGCATCTGCCGGGGGTCATCGAGACATTCCGCAAGGGCCATCCCAGTGTCGACTTTGATATTTTCGCCAACGACCAGGTCGTGGACCCTGTGCAGGAAGGCTACGATATCGTGCTGCAGATCTTTCCACCGGCCTCCGATTCATTGATCGAACGCAAACTCTTCCTGATGCGCGGCGTCTTCGTGGCGACGCCAGAATATCTGGCTGGCAGCCCGCCGATCCTGAGCCCGGACGATCTTTGTCTCCACGACTTCGCCTGCTACCGCTACTACCCGTGGCGTCGTTGGTCGTTGAACAATGATTCGCAGCACAATGAGGTGACGCTGGTTCCCGCGCTGCGCTCCAACAGCGTTCATCTGGTCCAGGAGTTTGCACGCCGCGGAATGGGCATCGCCTATTTGCCAACGATGGTCGCTTGCGATGATCTTCTGGATGGGCGACTGGTGCGTATCCTTCCAGGCTACGAAACGGACATTCCCTATTTTTCCGCGGTATACCCGACGTCCCATCGCGGGACAGCCAAAGTGAAGCTATTCCTGGATCTACTGTCAGCCACGTTTTCCAAGGAACCTGAATGGGATCGACGGCTAGGTTTGGCGCAAGCCGATTCAGCCGAGTAAGCAGCTTTTTTTGCACACCCAATCTCGTTCGGCCGGCCCTCGTAGGAGCGGGCTTGCCAGCGAAGATCCCGAGAACAATACGCTTAACCCATCAATACGCGTAATCGTCAGCGACCATCGCTGGCAAGCCCGCTCCTACAATGGCATTAAGGGATGGCTACCCTGCCCGGGCGAAAAAGGAAGTACGCCAACGCCGGAAGCAGGATCAATGCCCCGAGCATGTTCCACACGAACATGAACGCGAGCAGGATGCCCATATCGGCCTGAAACTTGATCGGTGAGAAGTACCAGGTAGCCACTGCGATCCCCAGCGTCGCCCCAGTCAAGACTACGATCTTGCCGGTGAACACCAGCGCCCGGTAATAGGCTTCGGAAAGGCTCACGCCCTCGCGCAGGTAACGCAGCATCACGGTCATGATGTACAACGCATAATCCACGCCGATCCCCACCCCCAGCGCAATGACCGGCAATGTCGCGACCTTGACGCCGATGTTCAGCCATACCATCAGTGCTTCGCATAACACCGACGTCAGCATCAGGGGTAGCACCGCGCAGACGACGGCCCGCCATGAGCGGAATGTCACCACGCTGATGAGGATCACGGCCGCATAGACAAGAAACAGCATCTTGCGGTTGGCTTCCTTGACCACGATGTTGGTGGCGGCTTCGATACCTGCGTTACCCGCTGCATTGAGAAAGCGGTAGCCAGGAGAATTGTTGCGCCGGGCAAAGTCTTCGACGACATTGACCACACCCGTCAAGGTGTCTGCCTTGTGATCACGCAGGTAGACGTAAACACTGAGCAGATCGCAGTTCTGGTTGAACATCTCACGGGGCGCGCGGGTAATGATGGCGTTTAGCATGTCCTGGTTACGCGGGATCTCGTACCACTTCAGGCTGCCTTCGCTCATGCCGGTGGCTGCAACCTTGGCCATACCTGCCAGGGACTTGGTGCCCTCCACGCCTGGTAACTGCGACAACTCGAGCTCCAGATGATCGACCGTTCGCACAGTGTCATAAAGCGCACAGGCAAACTGGGGGGTCTTGACCATCACAACGTACACATCACTGCTCGCCGAATAATGGCGGACCATGAAGGTGTTATCGAGGTTGTAGCGCGAATCGACACGCAGCTCGGGGGCACCGGGGTTGGTATCGCCGATCTTCAATTGAGTGCTGAAGCCCACACCCAATAACGCCAGCGCGACGGCTCCCAACAGCGCAAAACCTGCCCAGCGACGTTGGGTGAAATGGTCGAGAAAGGCCCAGGTTGGATGCTTGATGTGATGAACATCGATGACCTCGGCCGCAGTGCTGGTGGCCGCCCGGCGAGCAGCACTGCGGCTGACACCGATGAAGGACAACAGGACCGGAAGTAACATCAGGTTGGTCACGATCAGGATAGTCACACCGATGCTCGCGCAGATGGCCAGGTCCTTGATGACCGGAATATCGATCACCATCAACACCGCAAAACCCACGACATCACACACCAGCGCCGAGAGCCCGACCAGGAACAAGCGGCGGAATGTCAGGCGGGCAGCCATGAGGCGGTCGACGCCTCGACCGATGTCCTGGGTTATGCCATTCATTTTCTGCGCGCCGTGGCTCAGCCCCACGGCGAATACCAGAAAAGGCACCAGCACCAGATAAGGATCCAGGATGAACCCGAGGCTGGCCAGCAGGCCCAGCAACCACACCACCGCCACCAACGAACAGCTCAGCACCACCAGCGCACTGCGAATGCAGCGGGTGTACCAGAACAGAATCGCCAGGCAGATCACCGCAGCTACCAGGAAAAACACCATGACCTGGCGCATCCCGGCAATCAGGTCGCCAACCAACTTGGCGAAACCGGTGACGTGAATGTCGATCCGCGCCGAACTGTAGGTGCCTCGCAATGCTTCCAAGCGTTGCGACAAGTCTTGGTAGTCAATGGGCGGCGCCCCGCTCGCCCGCTGTTCCTGCAAAGGAACGAGGATAATGCTGGACTTGTAATCATCGGCCACCAGTTGGCCGATTTCACCGGAACGTTCGATGTTTTGTCTGACCTGCGCCACGCTTTGCGCCGAACCGTCATAGTTGTCGGGAATGACCGGGCCGCCGTCAAGCCCATCTTCGGTCACGGCGGTCCAGCGCACGGCGGGAGTCCACAGCGACTTCATGTAGGGCCGGTCCACCGCGGGTAGCAGGAACAACTCGTCGGTGATTTTCTTCACCGTTTCCAGATATTCCGCGTCGAAGATAGTCCCCGTCCTGGCCTCCACAGCAATGCGCAACGTGTTGCCCGCGCCAGCCAGTTGCGAGCGATTTTCCAGGTAGTTGACGATATAGGGATGCCCGCTGGGGAGCATTTTCTCGAATGCCGCATTAAGCTCCAGGCCCGTAGCCTTGTAGCCAAACCAGCAGGTCGCCAACAGGCACAGAAACACGAAAAGCGAGCGTTGGCCGAACAGCAGACGCTCCATCCATGATCCGCGCTGAGCCATCAGCTCGGCGTCATCAGTGACAAATACATGATGTGCGTTCATTGGGCGTTCCTGTCATTGAGGGTCGTCGTATTCAGGCGTTTGATGCCGCGCGCGCCGGTCAACACCAGTGCGCCATCAGCTGCTTGCGTCACATCGGTAATGGCCGAGCCATCCAGTCCGACAACTGTCAGGGTTTGGAAATGCCGTCCCTGATCGTGACTGTGCAGTAACCGCCCTCCCTCGCTGACCATCACCAGACTGTCATCTGCGAGCTTTTTACCTGCGGTAAAACTGGCATGCTCCTCAGTCTCTACAGGCTGCCATTGGTTGGCTTGCTCCAGACGAAAAGCATTGCCCTTGAGCCCGAAGATCAGATCGCGGCCGGGTCCCGCGCGCACGGCGCCAAACCAGGTGCCGTGATAAGGGCTTTGAATCCGTGAAAACGGCTGACCCAGCGCAGAGCCACGCAGAAGCGTTCCTTGCTCACCCGCGATCATCACATCCTGTGAGTCGCCAAGGATCGCGTACAGATGCATGCCGCCAGGGTTATCCAGCTCACTACCTACCGACCGCCAATGGACGCCGGCATCGTCGGTCAACATCGCCAGTCCATAGGCGCCGACGACCAGGCCATGCTGCGGGTCGGCGAAGTACACCCCGAGAAAAGGCTTGTCTGCGCCATCGGCTACCAACTGCTGCGCCGCGTTCAATCGCCTCTGCTCGCCTTGGGGGGCGCTTGCCAACTGCGCTTGTGCAGCTCGGAACTCAAGTTGCGCGGCGAGCGTGCCGTCCAGTTGTTTATGCCAGGTTTCGCCACCATCCTTGCTGTGCAGGACCACGCCGCCATGCCCTACCGCCCATCCATCCTCGACACCTGCAAAGCTGACGGCGGTCAGGGCCACGCTGCTGGGGACCGAGCGCGACTGGCGCCAGCTCACGCCGTTGTCGTCGGACAGCAACACAATGCCGCGCTCGCCCACCGCCACCAGTCGATCACCGGCCCGGGTAATCGCCATCAGGACTGCGTGTTCGGCGCGTTGATCCGCAGCCGCTGGGATATCGAGCAGATCCCGCGAAGCGCTCTGCGCGACAGCGGGAACGGCCCCCCCTAGCACGCCGGACAGCCAAACCACGCACAGCAGCCAGCGCATGCCATGAAAATTCAAATAGCTCATCGCAAGATTCCTTTATTGATCGGCCCGCTCAGCGGGCCGACACCCGCGTTGGTCAGCGCACGCCTTCGGCGGCCACTGCATCACCAGTGAAATAGGACTCAGGCTTGAGCGGCACAACCCGGAAGTTTTCACCGTTGAACGCTTGAACATTACTGACCGTTCCTGCCTGCAGGTTGAACACCGCTACGGGCTTGACCAGTACGGCGGGCACCGATGGCACCACGAACGGCAACACCTGTGAGGTACGCCACAGCTTGCCTTCGGCGTCATAGCCGTCCAGCAAGGTCAGCAGCCAGCTGTCTTCATCAAAATAGAACGTCCGCTTGGGCACGGCATGACGTTTGCCACTGGCCACTGTCGCCTCGACTACCCAGGTGCGATGCAGCTCCCAACGCAGCGTGTCGGGGTTCAAATGGTGGGGAACAAAAGCTTTGTCCAGCGGTGCCGTCACCTGGCCGTTGGTGTTGTAAGGTACGTAGGTCTCTTTCTTGCCGACGATCTTCCAGTCGTATCGATCTGGCATGCCGAAGAAGCCTTGCACTTCATCGAAATAGTTGGCGCCGGAAGCGACAAAGTCCGGGGTGTCATAGGCGACCGTTGGCGCTCGCCTTACGCGCCGCTGACCAACCAGATATTGCCAGGCCTGCCTGGACTGCTGTGGATCGACGCTGTCGCGAATCACTAGGGTCTCGCCGGCCTTGAAAGGCGGCGCCGTGGTACTGAAGCGCTGAAGGAAATACTCCTTGGTCCAGTTCAGCACCGACCCCTTCTGATAGTAATAAGGATACTGCCAGGCATTGTCGTTGCGCGTTGCCAGGGTCTGGCCGCCGTCGCTGGTCAGCACCACGTTCTTGAAGCCGAACTCTTCCGCCTCTGGCTCAACCCGCAGCAGGAAGTTCCAGATCACTTCTTGCCCGTTCTTGGGTACGGGAAATGGAATGCCGCCAAAGCAGCCGTCCACCGATTGGCCGTTTTGCGTTAGTTTGCAATTCACCGCGTTGAGTGCGGTGTTCTTGTAGACATAGTCCGGAGCTGAGGCCGTGCGCCGCGTCGGGTAGACATCCAGGCGGAAACTGTCAGGGTATTTCTGCAACAGCGTTCGGGTGCCTTCCGACAGTTTGTCGGTGTACTTGGCCATGTTTGCCGCTGTGATTTTCAGTACCGGTTTGTCCGCACTGAACAGGTCGCCGGGGATGTGGTTGCCGCTACTGGCAGGCGCCTGTTTGGTGCCACCGGTCCAGGCCGGAATGCTGCCATCGGCGTTTGCGGCTTTGTCACCACCCAACGGGGTCAGCGTCGTGCCAAGGGCCGCAGCCTCTTGCGGGCTGACTGCCGCGCTGACCGGTAGCGCGCCAATCAGGCCGGTGAGGAACGTGAAGCCGAGGAGAGTTTTGCTGATCATTGTTATGTTCCTTTCTGGCTAGAACGTGCGTTGCAGGGAGATGGAAACGAAATCGCGGTCGGCATAGACCTGATCCCCAGAGAGGGCCCCGGTCGAGTCGACGACACCACCGGCACTGCCGTAGTAGTGGGTGAAACTGATGCCGCCACGCCAGGTCTTGCGGTAGTCGAACTGCAGACCCAGGCTCACGTCTCCTCCACCCTCAGGCGAGAAGCCGGTGCCCAACACGGCGGTGTTGCCACTGATGCCGTAACCGATACCCAGGGGCACGGTCATGTCCACGCCAGGAAACACCTGGAAATATTCGGGGGTGAACAGCATGCGCATCGAGCTGGCATTACGGGTGACATTGGGGTCCAGTTGATCGCTGTTTTTGTCGACGCTGGTTATCCGGTTGTAGGCCACCTCACCGAGCAAGGTCGCGCCATCCCACAAACCATCGCCGGCCAGCACCGAGATCGCCGACATCTGGGCATGGAAGGTATTGCCAACCGGATACAGCGGATTGTGGTCACCGTCACCGGTTCCCGTGACATCGACCACGACGTTGCCGGTCGCGGCCAGCGGTGTATTGCGGCGTATCGAGGTCTCGGCGGCAACGTTCGTTTCACCAATCAAAGTGCTGATACTGGCGCCGAAGGTCCGGATTCCTTCGCCGTACACCAGTACGTAATCACCCTCCCCCGGCCGCAGGTAGAACTGTGGAAATTTGTCGTGGTAACGCGCGGCGTACAGGCCGTACTCGAACTCGCCGAACTTCATCTTCATCTGAAAACCGTACTGCCCGGAGTTCGATGGATCGATGTCCTTGCCGCGTCTCAAGGCCCGGCCCGGTCCGATAATGAACGTCTCGCCACCTTCGTCGAGAAAGTCCGCGTAACTGAAGTAGCTGCCCGCTGCAGGCAGCACCGCTTCCTCCCATCGATACTGGTAATACGCACCCAGGGTCACGTTCTGATTGACCAGCAGGCTGCCACCCACCTGACCAATCGGGCGAATGATTTCCTTGAACGTGGAACTGGGAACCGAGAGCAATTTGTTGATGTCGACGGGCGATTGCGCGACAGCGATGCCATTGCCACCGAAGAACAGACTTTCACCGTAGACCTGGCTATAGCGGCCCCCCCTGAGCGACAGCGACATATCCCCCAGATCGAACTTGCCATAACCGAACGCATCCAGAAGCTCGCTATCACGACCTTGCAAACGCCGAGTATCAGCGGTGAATTGGTCGTTGCGCACAGACACGCTGTTGACGGTATCGCTATGGTTGTCGTTGCCACGGTTGTATACATCGTCGTACCAGGCCGCCCCGCTGACGCGCACGCCATAACGCCGCTGATAACTCATGTCGAGTTCCGACAACAGGTCCAGGCGATCGGATATCAAGCCACGATTGAAGTTATTGTCGCCGTCATCGAGGTTGGGGTTGTAGGCAGGGCGAACGGTGTTGTCTTGATTCTCGACCCGCCAAGCGGCGCTGTATTTGACTGTGTTGTCAAAGGCGACCGTGTAATCGGGGTTACCCGTATCGATCTGGAATGCCTCCACGTCAGGAACACCTTGTGAACCCAGCAATGCGGCAGCCATGGCTACCTGCAGGTGGCGCACCGACGGTTTCATCGGTGCAAGGCTGAAGCTCGCTTTCGCTTTCATGTCATGAACCCTGTCTTGTTTTTATTATTTCGGGACACCTGGCACGCATTCATTTAAATGAAAGTCGTGGGCAGACCTATGTCTTTGCTTTCAATTGCGCTGAGTCTTCTAAGAAAATCGGCCACGAGAAAGGCTGCAGCCCAAGAGCTCCAACGCTCTCAGGCCGTTTTCACGCCAATAAATCAGGCGGCTTGCAGTTTTCTTTTTATGACGCGTCGGCCATTGAGTTTTTCGAAGTCGAGAAGGAATTGGCGCATGACCGAACGATCCGTACCGGCGTGTTCGAACATGGCGACATCACGAGCGCGTTGCGCCGGATCGCTTTCCTTCATCCAAGTGAAGTTGGCGGTTGCCGTTGGCGAGGTGAATTCGAGGAACACTTTGCGACGGTCGATTGAGTATTCGTCCAGCGTCTTGGTCGACGCGCCATTCTTGATGACGGCGATCAAGGCTTCTGCCAGGTGTTCCGCATCCAGCACCCCACCGGACAGACCAAGGCCGCCCATCGGGTTGGTGGCATGGGCAGCATCGCCCGCCAGCACTACCCGCCCGCGACGAAATTCCGCGGCGCAGCGTTGGTGAACGCGATACGGGTTAAGGTGATCGACACGATACTGATCAGGCGTCGGCGCACCCGGCAGCAAGCGTTTGAAGCGTTCCGGCAGCCGCTGGCGGACCTCGGCGTCCGACAATGATGCGTCTTCGCCATAACAGACGCGCCACAGGCCGGTCTTGTCGAGTTGCACGACCACGGCCCAGTCGACTGGGTCGTGAACGAAGTTGGCGCGCGAATAGCCATGCAGGGAGAAATCATAGAAGACGTTGGTAGCAACCAGTCGCTCGGCCCAGGTGTTGCCGTCGAAGGTCAGGCCGACTTTCTGCCGTACAGTGCTTCGAGCACCATCGGTCGCGGCGACCCAGCGCGCACGCAAGCGTGAAGTACCACCGGGGCTGCTGGTCTGGACGGTGACGTAGGCATCGTCCTGGTCAACCTCCTCGACCCGATGGTTCCAGCGGATCTCGACGTTGGGCAGCGCACGCAGGTGCTGGGCAATGACATTGGACACATGATTTTGCCCAAGCAGCAGCATGTATGGATATTGGGTGTCCTGGGCCAGGACGCTCCAGTCCATCTTCGCGATCAGTTCGCCGTCGCCGTGGCGATAGGCGAAATCCGGGCACCACACAGCGCGTTTGCGAATATCGTCGAGCAGGCCGAACCGATCCAGGGCCGCGGCGGTCGGTGGCATATAAGCAACGGCCCGTGGTGAAGGCGAAACACCTGATTCCGCTTCGAGCACCACCACTTTAATACCAGCTTTACCGAGTTTCAGTGCGGTAAGAAGTCCAACCGGACCTCCGCCGACTACAATTACACCTTCTAGCGTTTCCATTTTATTTTTCCTATCGAAAACCGCTTGCAGCGAAAGCCCGCCACTTGGAAGCTTATCCAAGAGTGCGCAGGCGACTGAACTCAGCCTAACCATCCGGATTTATCCAGGCAATGCAAAGTAGTTTGCTTTTGGCGAACTAGATGATTGCGATTTTGATCGTTTTATTTTGCCAATCGGAACGTTTGCAATTCCTGAACGTTGAGAGTGTTGTGTTGTTTGCCACACCTACTCATGCTGCAACAAGCAAACGCCATTCTCTGGATGCCATTCACTCATCCAGTCGAAAAAAAAGGTGTTTGGACCAGGCTTAGTGGAGCCATTACATAAGCCGCAAGTGATCATGATAAAAATCAATTCAGGAAACCGACATGCCTACAAAAATTCAGATCGTTTTCTACAGCTCTTATGGCCACATCTACAAAATGGCCGAAGCTATAGCCGCCGGTGCGCGCGAAGTCGGTGATGTAGAAGTTATGTTATTGCAGGTTCCGGAGCTTATGCCCGAAGAAGTTCAGGTCAAGAGCGGTATCAAAGGCTACCGCGCTGCCTTCGGAAGTATTCCGTATGCAACACCAGAGGTTCTGGCCGAAGCAGACGCAATCATTTTCGGCACACCGACACGCTTCGGCAACATGTGCAGCCAAATGCGCAACTTCCTGGACCAGACCGGCGGGCTGTGGATGTCGGGTGGGTTGATCGGCAAAGTGGGTAGCGTTTTCTCCAGCTCGGCCTCGCAACACGGCGGCCAGGAAACCACCATCACCAGCTTCCATACCACGCTCCTGCACCACGGCATGGTGATAGTCGGCGTCCCGTACTCCGAACCAGGCCTTACCAACATGACCGAGATCTCCGGCGGCACGCCGTACGGCGCATCGACGCTGGCCGGTGCCGATGGTTCGCGTCAGCCAAGTGAAAATGAGCTGCAGATTGCCAGGTTCCAGGGCAAGCATGTGGCAACCATCGCCAAGCGTTTGGCGAACAATAAATAAAAGGTTTCAACGCTGCCCTGGTCAGGTAGCGATACGGATAAACCCCTGAAAGTATGAGCTTTCAGGGGTTTATTTGTTTCAGGTCGACTCAGTGCCCTCGAATGTAATGCTCGAGTTGCCGAATCAGTTCAGCCTGCTCCAGAGTGGCTTCTTTCACTAGATCTCCCATCGATAACAGGCCAATCAATTCGCCGTTCTCTACGACTGGAAGATGACGAAGATGGCTGTCGGTCATGATCGCCATACAATGCTCTATACACTGTTGCGCACTGACCGTCACCACCGGAAAACTCATAATGTCTCTGACCGGCGTACCTGCTGAGGAGCGCCCCTGCAAAACAATTTTGCGCGCGTAGTCGCGTTCGCTGATAACACCAACGACCTGACCGTTTTCAATAACCGCAAGTGCACCGACATTTTTTTCCGCCATCACTTTCAAAGCATCAAGCACCATGTTATCTGGATCGATGCTATGAACATGTTGATTTTGTAAAACCTTCAATTTGAGCAAATGTGCAGCTGTTTTCATACCTACCTCCAATACTATTAACGGCTGATGGTAAAAGACAGACAACGAGCGCTTCCAAGGCACGAGCATTACTGGAGCCAAGTTGGCTGTCGGAGGGATAAATGAGAAGTTGTTCGTTCAGTTCAAAAGTTAAACGGAGTAAAATAAATCAAGCCTGGTGGAACCAGGCTTGTCATGCTGAAACCAACTAATGTGCTGTTCGCGAAATAAATTTCTCCATGTTTGCACTACACTTCGGGTGCCATTCCTACCTTGGAGAGTTCCTGGTGAGCGCTCTGGACATTACGCTTAGCCCCGAAGAATTTGCCGAACTGAGCCGTCGCGTACGTTCCGCCACCATCACGATTCGCGCGATGCCGTCGAGCCCGTCATCTTGCTGGCAGCGCAGTGATCAACGCGAGAAGAAATCGTACGATTGACAGGTTCTCTCGCCCTACGGTCACCGACTGGTGCCAGCGTTTTCAGGCGCTCAGATTGGAAGGCCTGCTCGACAAAGCCTGGCCGAGGACGCAAATCCCTCTGCCTGCCGACACGATCCGCCGCGTGCCCGAACAGGTCACTCAACCTCGTATCGGCGAGCCTCGCTGAGCCTGCCGAAGCATGGCCCGTGCCGCCGGCATATCAGCGACCACCGTGCATAAACTGTGGTCGGCCAATGACGAGCCTCATCCTGACGTGACCTTCAAACTGTCGAACGATCCGCAGTTTGAGGAGAGATTCTGGGATGTCATCGGCCTGTATTTGGCCCCCGTCAGACAAGGCGTTGGTGCTCTGCTGCGACGAGAAAAGTCAGGTGCAAGCCTTGGAACGCACTCAGCCTGGAAACTACCTCTGAGGATCGGCCATATCCAACCAAATCCCATGATTACACTCGCCACGGCACGGTCACGTTGTTCGCAAGCGCTGGATTATCCCAGGGCAAACTGATCAGTAGCATCGAGCGCCAGCACCGCCATCAGGAGTGGTTGGCTTTCCTCAAGAAAATCGACAAGGGAAACGCCCAAGCACCTCCAGCTGCATCTGATCGTGGATAACTAGCGACACACAAGCACACAAAAGTGAAGGCTTGGCTGGCGAAACATCCGCGCTTCCATGTGCATTTCACACCGACCTCCAGCTCGTGGATGAACATGGTCGAGCGGTTTTTTAAGGGATATTACCGTGTTCTTGCGTGACGGCAGCTTCGGCTCCGTACGTGAGTTGAAAGCTCGATTACCGCCTTCCTGGCATTGGAACGCACGACCGACCCGGTACGTTTGGAACGCAAAGGGCGAGAAATTTTGAGCAAAATATCGCGAGCACGCGAGGCGATGGAGACATAGTGGAAGGTGTTATTTCGAAAACAGCACACTAGAGTGCTAAGGCGCATGGCTGTGTAGAGAGGGGCTGGGTCAACCGCGCTCTGTTCAATCTTATTGAGGCCGCTAGAAAAAAGGGGGCCACTCAAATGTTCGCGAGCAAAAATCCACATGACTACACCTGCAACCCAGTATCCCATCGAAAAACACAAACACCTCTACGCCAAGTGGTGCGCCGCCGCCGCGTGTAGCCGCGGCCTGGCCGGCGGGGATAACTCCTTGGCTTTCGAGCTGATAGAGGCAAGCGGCCTAGGCCAGGTAACCGGGCCAGAGCACATCGGCCAGAACGTCGATAAATGGCAGATGAGCTTTATGAAGAAGATCGAGGCCGAGGCTGCGCGCTTGGGCGTGACCGATTTCTCCTTCGGCCGTGCCCAGAAGCTAGTCAACATCTACTTGAAAACGGTGCTGGTCTGCGGCGGCCACCACCAACACCCGAGCGTTGCCTTGCTCCTTCCTCCGCTAGACTTCGAACTGTTCAAAGGGTTACGCAGTTTCCTGTCGAAGAACCGCGCCGCGATGGGTAAGGCGCGTTCAGCATTCATCGCCGCGCAAAAACGTAATCCGCGATGGACTAAGTTCTCTGAGGCCGACTACGTGGCGCACATAGATGCCATCAAATTGCTGATGGCCGGCAAGCCGCTCTACCAGGTCGAGGAACACTGGGAGCTCTGAGCAGGTCAGAGGCTGGGGCGATTATAGCCAACTTGGAGCACTCCCGAGAGGCAATGGGTCGTTCTCTGCCGGTCATGGCCACGCAGCGTGATGGTCAAATCCGATGAAAATGATTGGTCAGGTCGAATGCAAATGGGTGGGCAAGTCTGTGCAATTACCCAGCAAACAGGTGAGTTGCGACAGCTTTATTCTCTTCGGGCGCTTTCCATCCTGAAGACGGCCTCTCTGCGAGTACCGCCTACACTTGTGTAGACAACTCAACGCATATCGCTGCGACTAGGGCCAATACTGCGCAAATCCTTTAGATTGAGGTATCCCGATGGTCTTAGAAGTGCTGGCGACCTTAATCCCATTTCTCAATTCGAATTGTCTTAAGCTTAATTTTTGAGATCGCGGGGTCGTACTGTAGATGCTGATCCAAGGAAAATGAGTAGCTGCAGGGGATGTTTTGAACACTGGCTGTCCGAAATCGCTTACGGCTACCGGTGCGCCAGCTTTGTCATAGCCAGTAATCTTGAGCTGCACCCTACTGGCTCTGCACAGCTATTCTCCAGCATGGCGGCTGCCCTGCAAGTAAAAACATGCATCGGGACTGCACCTGTTCACGAATTTGGCATTTATAGTCGTGAGCTTGATATCAGACAGGGAACAGGCTGCATTTGAAACACTCGCGAAGCCCATCAGTGCAACCGCTACCAAAATTTTCATGCTGTCTTCCCTGTCATTCATTCTAAACGAAGAGCCGATTTCAGTTACTAATCTTCATCCTTGCCATGTTGTTTTTCCATCTCTTGCTGTCTAAGCAGGGACTGTGTGACCTGCTCAATGTAATCAGATACCTCAGTCTGAACCGAGTATTATTGCTTACGACGGTTCTTGAGACCGCCCCATTATTTGTCAGGCACATCATCACGAGGTTGGCCAAGTCACTACCACGCACGTCATAGGTCTCATTGACCGTCCGCACGACCTTGTCATAGTTCTCAAGGAAGATCGTCTCCTCTCGAAGCTCAACTTCAAGCGCTCGCTTAGCCATTTCCAAGGTAAACCGGACTCCGGGCGTGGCATCCCAGAATCGATAGATAGCGGGATCACCGGTAAAGTCAAACGAAAACTGACCCTGATCAATCCACCGGACATCCCAAAACTCTCGCGCCGGACGGGAAAATTGCTGCAACGTCTCCAGGTACAGACGTTCCTCTCGCTTCATTGCGACAGAGACTGGTAGGAGCAAACCGTTCTCTAGTGCGCCGGCGCGGCACAATGTTTGGTGGATCAGAAAACGGGAAAGGCGGCCGTTCCCGTCCATGAACGGATGAAGAAAGACGAAGCCGAACGAGATGATTCCCGCAGCTATGAGAGGATCGATGCGTCCTGGCGCCTGATTCCCCAGAGCCATTAGTTGCACCATTAGCTCAGAGCAGAGATCCGGTTCAGGCGGGACGTACGTCACCCCCGCGGCTCCTTGCAGGCCACTCGCTAAATGGTTCTGCTCATGACGAAACGCCACGGCCATGTCAAAGGGGTTCGAAATCGTCGCATTCTGGAGGTGGACCAAGTAGTCCTCACTCAGTGGGATCCGCTCGTGGGCCTGCCGAAGCAATTGGATGAATTTGCGCGCTTTGTCCTCGCTTGGCGACTCTTTCTCTATCGCAAACGAATCCTGAGTTTCGTGGAGGTATGCCCAGTTGATGGCGCGATCCATCATTCCCGAGGGAAGGCTTTGAATGAAGTCCTGAGCGCGGCCAAGGATATCGTGCGCAAGGAGAGCGACGATCTCAGGTGTGCGTTCAACGGTGGCGCAATATGCGATCGTCCCAATACCGTTGAACTCCACTCGCCAGCGAGAATTACGCTCTCCAGGCATCGTCACGTAGAGTTCCGGGTCGAACAGAGGAACGAAAGCACCTCGCACAGGGGAATGCTGGCGTAGCTCCTCTCGAGTGAAGGCTTCGCGTAGAAAGCAGGCTTTTCGGATGTAGATACCGTTGGGGGCTCTTTCTAACTCCGCTTCCAGACTAGCTGCAGGGATTTGCGGCAAAGCCTGGGCTAAAATGGCGAGGTTGATACCCTCGTGCTTAAGCGCGAATAATAGATGCCCTAGTAGGTCATCTGACGCCGGTGCAATGTTTGGCGGTACGGCCAAGGTTTCCCCGATCCGCTCGATCCGAGTAACCGATTGAACCTTAGCCGGCCGGCGCAAAGGGAAAGCGGAAAACCGCAGAGACTCTTGGAGCCAGGCATATCCAGCTAAGGTCATGGCACAAATCCTTAATTTCTTGTTCTTGCCTCAGATTTTTTCTTTAGCACATCAAGGAAATATTAACTCCTTGCAATTATCCATATTTTTTCTTAACTGGCTAGCGATACTGCTGATGTGATTCCATTCTGCTTTTAGGCTTTCAGGGAGCTTGGTGCTCGGTGACCGGGTGTTAAGCGTACCAGCATAGGCATGTCCCTGATGTTGACTGCCTACTTCAAATGACGGATCGTGTTTTTTTGCTCAATGGACCCTACTATGGCAGCGCTTCGGGATACCGCCTTTCGGGAGCAACAGATGCTCAAGCTCGCAAAGAAAGCCATCCTCGATAGTGGTGACTTTCTCACTCTGGACCAAATTGCTCAGCGACTTGGCCTACCCCCTATGACGCTAATAGCGGCGATGTATGAGTGGGAAACTGAAGGGCACATTTTTTCAATTCAGCATGCAGGCTGCTCATTGTTTCCAGCGTATGTCTTCCAGGACGACACTGAGCACGGGCTCATACCTGATCTGAAGGCAATACTCGATGTGTTGAGAGCGAAAAAAGACGGATGGGGAATCGCATTTTGGTTCGCCTCTAGCAATGGATACATCGGAAACCGGCGACCGCAGGATGTGCTTTTTTCCGAAGCCGATAAGCTACTGCTCGCCGCAATGGATGAAGTGTCTGGCATTACCCACGGATAGATCATAAGGGTTTGATGCCATACCCGATAACCGTCAGTCCTAGTGTGCTGTTCGCGAAATAAATTTCTCCATGTTTGCACTACACTTCAGGTGCCATTCCTACCTTGGAGAGTTCCTGGTGAGCGCTCTGGACATTACGCTTAGCCCCGAAGAATTTGCCGAACTGAGCCGTCGCGTACGTTCCGCCACCATCAGTCAGCGCGATGGCCGTCGAGCCCGTGTCATCTTGCTGGCAGCGCAAGGATCAACGCGAGAAGAAATCGTACGATTGACAGGTTTCTCTCGCCCTACGGTCACCGACTGGTGCCAGCGTTTTCAGGCGCTCAGATTGGAAGGCCTGCTCGACAAGCCTGGCCGAGGACGCAAATCCCCTCTGCCTGCCGACACGATCCGCCGCGTGCTCGAACAGGTCACTCAACCTCGTATCGGCGAGCCTCGCTGGAGCTGCCGAAGCATGGCCCGTGCCGCCGGCATATCAGCGACCACCGTGCATAAACTGTGGTTGGCCAATGACTTGAAGCCTCATCTGACACGTACCTTCAAACTGTCGAACGATCCGCAGTTTGAGGAGAAATTCTGGGATGTCATCGGCCTGTATTTGGCCCCGCCAGACAAGGCGTTGGTGCTCTGCTGCGACGAGAAAAGTCAGGTGCAAGCCTTGGAACGCACTCAGCCTGGGCTACCTCTGGGGATCGGCCATATCCAACCAAATCCCATGATTACACTCGCCACGGCACGGTCACGTTGTTCGCAGCGCTGGATTATCTCCAGGGCAAACTGATCAGTAGCATCGAGCGCCAGCACCGCCATCAGGAGTGGTTGGCTTTCCTCAAGAAAATCGACAAGGAAACGCCCAAGCACCTCCAGCTGCATCTGATCGTGGATAACTATGCGACACACAAGCACACAAAAGTGAAGGCTTGGCTGGCGAAACATCCGCGCTTCCATGTGCATTTCACACCGACCTCCAGCTCGTGGATGAACATGGTCGAGCGGTTTTTTAGGGATATTACCGTGTTCTTGCGTGACGGCAGCTTCGGCTCCGTACGTGAGTTGGAAAGCTCGATTACCGCCTTCCTGGCATTACGGAACGCACGACCGACCCGGTACGTTTGGAACGCAAAGGGCGAGGAAATTTTGAGCAAAATATCGCGAGCACGCGAGGCGATGGAGACGCAGATGGAAGGGCAAGTTATTTCGAAAACAGCACACTAGGGCGCAACAGGGAAACTGTGCTCGCAGCGCACAATAATTATACAACTCAAAAACACTCCGCCTTGGCATTCGCTCACCTGTATAACTGTCGTATCTGGTAGTAGAGCGATGCCCTTTTGCGGACTCTGTCAGGCGTTAGTAGCGATCATAATCAGAAACGACAGTCTGTAGCATAAACTGACCTCATCAGCCCAAGCCATCGCAAACTATCGGCTGTTGCCCTGTACAAAGTTTTTATCTTCAATTGACTGTAGTCGTACCAATTTTAAGATCAAATGCGGTTTTTTTTTATTTTCATATGACTCACTCGCCGTAAGCTATTGATTGGCAGCGAGGTCGTTTTACGTTCTGTTGACTGATGAAAGTAGTCCGACGAAATAAAATCTGTCGCAACGCATTTGAAACTGGCGTCGAAATCCGCCGCGAGGCGTCTAGGCCGCCAGTGTTGTCGGTGCACCAGCCTTCGTCATGTGGCGTCCTGGGCGCTTGGGTGCCGGTTTGCGACAGTTTTTATTTGGTAAGCCATATGCCGAACACTCCAAAAACCGGTGTCGCGACAGTTTTTATTTCACCTTTCTCGCCGGCCAGCGCCTGTAATCGCTGGGTACGGTGCGACAGCTTTTATTTCGTAGGAACAAGCTGTTTGTGATTAAAAATGTTTTGAGACCATCAGCTCAACGTGGTTGACGGGGCGGCAAGATCGCCCCGTCACAGCTCAGTCTGTTGACATCCGATAGTTGAACTATCCTGACGTGGATTTCGATGTCGTGGGTGTGAGAAATACACTGAGTGATAATCGCGCCAGGGCCCGTCGAAAACCTTCCAATTTAGATAAATCCCCTCTTGTCCCATGGATAATGACGCTATAGGCATAGGGGAGTAGTCCTTCCAGCCACTCTCTGGGGTGGATAACTACGCTGTTCTCTAATGTTGATACAACCCAATCTGGTAGCCACGACACATCACGGTCCGAGAAGTTAACTTCGCCGGCGATCAACAACGCGAGCGTAATACGCAGCGACGACTTTTCTTTCACTAATCGCTCTTGCAGCGCTTGGCAAGCTTCGGGGTTATCCAGTATCGAGCGAAGATCGTCGGGTTTGCTTAGCTTCAACGGGGCTGGAAGCAGCGCAGACAACGCTGGTAACGTGTCCGCCCAGCGTTTTCTCACCTCTTGATCAATCCCTGCGAAATCCAGTGCCGGGAGGATTGGCGGCGTGTGTTGGATAACAGTGGGCACCAAATAGCGCAGGCGAAGGCTCATGATGTCCATAAAAAGTCGATCACTGGCGCATAACGACTCCAGGGCAGGCACGGTGTCCAGTTTGGTTGATGGCGGCGGTCCAATAATGAACGTTGCATTGCGTCGGTGGGGCAGGTAATGAACGTCGCCCCAGCTATTGTTTAGGCAGTGGGCGAGCCAAGCTTGGGGCGTAGGACCGTTAAGTGGCGCCAGGTTCATTGGGACGCCAAAACCATTAAACACCACGTGACCAAGGGGATTGAGGCGGCTCTTCAATAGTTGGTGGAAGTCGTGTTCAAACACGATCGGGGTATAACCGTTCTGAGTGTAAAGGTCGACAATAATGACGTCGTAACGGTCGGTGTTGACGACTAGGAAGTGCTCGGCATCGGCGATCTCGCTGTCAAAGTCGATATGCGCTGCCATTCGGTTCCGATTTTCGAGGCTGCGCACCAGTGCTGTCTCGTCCAGATCAATAGCCATTAGACTGGCCACCCTGGTGCTGGCTGCGATCGGTGCCAGTCCTACACCGTCTGAAAGTCCTAGCATCAGAACCGAGATGTGATTCTTAGCTGGATCCCCCAGAAAACCGATACAGCCCATGTCATCATAATATTGGCCGCAGAAGATCTGTTCGTGTCGCGCAGATCCAAGACGATCCTTGAGCTCCGGCATCATGTAAGGCCACTCCGTTTGAAAGGGCAGGAGTACGGCGACGCACGTTAGTGCGCAAACGCGTTTGGGTATTTGTCCTGATATGCATTATTGAGCTGCGTATCTTGGGAGCGCATGAAAAGTTTAAAGTCCGGTACTAGAAGGACCAGCAGTGATAACACCAATACCATGACGCCTAGCAGCGTAATTGTCAGGGCGACTCCCAAGTAGGTGATCAGGGCGTTCATCGCGAAACTGCCCAAGGGGCTAGCCGCTGCAGACAGAAATGAAACAGTGGCAAAAATCCGGTTGCGATGGAGCTTGGGCGTCGCCAGCAATCTCACCGCAGAGGTAGGAATATTGATTAACATCAGGCCGATGCCGCCGCAGAAAAAGGCCGCTGGTACGATGAACGACGATGAAATAGTGCCAACCACCACTAGGTTGCCTCCCAGTAGTGCAAAACCTGCGGAGACGCACATGTCACGAGGGACCCGTTCGGATAACCACCCGATGATTTTGTAACTTCCTGCCAAAATACCCAGCCCGAAGCACGAATCCAGAAGACCAATGTAAGTGACCGGGTATTGGATGACGTCCTTTACGTACAGTGGGATCAAGATAGTGAAAAATGGAAACAGGGCGAAATTGATCAGCATCGCAATAATGGCTAGGTAAAATTCGACTTTCACGCCATAAACCACTTTGAAGCCTGAATAGATCATGCTGAAGCCACTGGCGTGTGGTGTTTTTTCGCATGGGTCAACTGCACCGATGTGGCTGGGGATGGTTGCAATCAATGCCCCGGCGATGAGAATTGCAAAAAAATCGGTGACAAAGGCGATAGTGATACCGAACCCGTAAATCAACCCACTGGCCAGAACCGGCCCCAGAAGAATAGAAAAGGACGACATCACACTTTTGGTCCGAAAGGCCAAGGAGACTTTATCGTCATCTGAAAACAACGGAATAATCGACGCCTGGAGAGGGTCGCGCACGCCGACGATCGCACTGCTGAGCATCATCAGGGCGCCAACCGTCCAAGGGTTGAATGTTCCCGTGGCAGACAATAGAACCATTAATAAAGATGTGAGAAAGCTGATCCATGAGGTCAGTTTGATGATGAGTATTTTGTTGTACTTATCGCCTAGCCATCCCAGCAGAGGTTTGGCTAACACCTCCGCCGCAATGGAACAGGCAATCATGTTGGCAAAATAGAGCGCAGAGCCAGTTTCTTGCAGAGCCCACCAAGCCACCGCCAGTTGATTGCAACGTCCACCCAAAACCATCAGAAAAAAACTGAATTGCACTTTCAGAAGACGTCGGTCGATGTCGGGCAAACTCCACTTAACACCTGCAAACATTGCGCTCATTGACGTACCTTTGATCCGGATAAGGCGACTACGCCAGTAGGTCGTTCAAGAAACGACGGGAAGATTTTCATCCGGGTAGATAGTCAGATAGCGCTCGACGCCACCCTCAAGGCAATAGAGTTCAGCATCTTGGCTGATGCTGCGAACTGCCAGTAAGGCTGCCTTGCTCCTAACACCGGATTTGCAATAAAAAACGATACGGCAGGCAGGGTCGAGTTCTCCCTGGCGCTTGATGATGTCTTTAAGCGGAATTAGTTTGCCGCCCAGCGAGCGCTGCTGATGCTCACTAACGTCGCGTACATCGACCAATTGAAATGGCGTATATGTCGCTATCCAGTCATGCAATGTGTCGGGTGATAGCCAGTCGTTCTCGCGCCATGCGGGGATAGTTGTGGCACCAAGCGCATTCCCAGGGATCCCGGCACGTATTTTTTTGTCGATGTTCAATAGATGGAAAGTGTTGTCTAGGCAGTCGATAGACAACAATTGCCCGCTCAAGGGCTCACCGGCATCGAGAATGAGCTTTAGTACTTCATTGGCCTGAAGGCAACCAAGCAAGCCAGGCACGACACCAAGAACGCCCGCTTCCGAGCAGCTTTGTGTCAGGTGCGGTGGTGGCGGTGTTTCGAACAGATCTCGGAAGCAAGGCCCCCTTTGGTTAGTGTGCCGGTTGTAATAGTTAAATACCGACACCTGTCCTTCGAATTGACTGATCGCTGCATAGACCATAGGTTTTTCGCACTCGATACAGGCGTCACTTATGAGGTATTTAGCCTCGAAGTTATCAGTGGCATCGACGATGATGTCGTAATCCGCCAGCAGTGACAGGACATTGTCCGTATTCAGCGTCGTGACAACGGTGTGGATGACGATATCCGAGTTCAACTGATTGATGCGACGCTTGGCCGCCAATACTTTCAGGTCGCCTACATCGGCAATCGTATAGAGTATTTGTCGGTGTAAGTTACTCACGTCGACGATGTCGTCATCAACGATACCGATCGTCCCGACGCCGGCACCTGCCAGGTACAAAAGTACCGGGCAGCCTAGTCCCCCTGCGCCGACTACCAACACTTTACTGTCTATGAGGCATTGTTGCCCCTGAACGCCGATCTCACTAAGGATGACCTGGCGGGCATAACGGGTGGTATCTGCCTTCAGATTGCATTGCATTTCAGCCACCTGCCACTGCGTTAACCAGAATTAAGTGCGAATTACCGTTCAATGGACAATGGCGGTGATGCTCACTGGCCACGGACATGCCGTCGACAAACAACCCTACGAATGGCAACGGGCACAAATTCTCAGAGAAGACCGGGCCAATAAGACCGGGAAAACGTGCGGTTAAATTTCTCAGTACATCGTTAATACACAAGCCTTCAGTGATGTATGTTTTATGTTGATCGGTATATGGCATGAACTGCCGGGGAAAGTGTATGACTACCATGGGTCATCCTTGAATGGTGTCGATTGTCAGATCATTGGAGAACGAATCAAGTCTGGAGGTGATCAGTTTTCCAATTTCGGACAGTTCGGTCGAAGTCTTGAGAGTAGCCAAACTTTTGAGGAAATACTGGTGCAAATAGTCGAGTCGTTCAGGACGAGCTCGCTCGGAACCGCTGGCCAGCAACCGCCGATGGTAGTTCACGGCGCTGACCGCAAACAGGCAAGCCAGCAAGACACCTCTAGGATTCTTGTCGCCGGTTCCGGATGGCAGTATGTAGTTGTTCGAACTACCCTTAAGCTGGAAGTCATAAATTTCGGCGATCAGGCTGGACCAGATATGGGAGAGCTCATGCACAAGCAATTCTTCAAGGTCGGTGATAGTTGTAAACGCAGCTTCGCCAAAAAATATTTGTTGCGGTAGCACAGGATTGGTCAGGCTAACCTGTTGGTTAGTCAACTTGTGTATTCTGATCGGTAGGTCCAACAAACTTGTCCATTCCGGCAGCAGGACTTTGAGGTTACTTTTTGCCTCGGTCAGCATATACAGTTCGGCTTTACCAAGCGGTTGATGTGGCGGAAACGTGGGTGCGCCTTCGACGTGTCGGTTATACAAATTTGTGGCGAAGTCTGGCTGCAAATAGTCTATTAAAGGTAATTCGTTTCCTTCGATATTTTTACGTACAACGGCGACGAGCGTTAGAAGTTTCATGCTATTGAACATAGGGTTTACAAAAGGTAAACCGCCTATTTCAAATAGTATCTCTGAAGGCGACATTTTTTATACCTCCCTAGTCCATGGTTGCAGTTTGAGAAAGTTTGCCAAGTCTAGGCTCTTTATTCTGTAGGCGGAAAAGTTGGCTATGGCGCTGTCTATTTGTTTCTCTGAGATAGCGAGAGCTAACAAAGCCTCCCTCAAACGATTTAGTGTTCTATTTCCGTACCACATATTTTTCAGATACGTAAGTAGATCGTGTTCCTGTTCTTGCGTAATTATCTGTTCAGTCGTCCATTGTCTTAAAAATTGCCTGATATGTATAAGTGGTTCGCTCAGTGGAAGAAAAGGCTCTTGTGCTTGATGTATCAGGGTTACCTCATCGTCGGACATGTCCTGGTTGCTGGCGAATAGTCGATACACTTCACCAAAGCCTGTCATTCCAAGCGTATCCATTTCACAGGCGCGAATGGCCCCCATGGACGATAATCCCCAAATTCGCCAACCAGCGTTCACGGCGTCCAGTATCTCGGCATGACCGACTGCCGGGTGCACATGGAACACGCCATCGACAATTGCAAGGTTTGAGGGGGGGGAATGCATCATTAGCCGTTCGATGTCACCGCGCTTGATTGGCGGACGCAATACCAGTCCACCACTGCACAGTAGTTGACTATCTATCCCTTGCAAGGAGGGACCAGCAAACAGCGTGCATACCTCAAGCGCTTTGTTTGACATATGTAAGTAACCTCGGACCAACCCTTTTCAAACCGGGTTCAAAGACTTCAAGCCCCGGAATAATTATTCTGACCACAGAGATGTCTTCTGCCGCTTCACTGAGCAAGACCCTTAGAACGGTGCTGAGTCCGACACGCTGCAATCGCTCAATTAGCAACTCCCAAGCTGATTCGATCGTAGGTACTGCGGCTTCCTGGCAATCGATGGAGGAATAATCGATCATCTGATCTCGGGATGTGGCCACAGTACGCAAGCGTGAGATGGCCTGAAGTTCAACCGAACGCCCCCTCTTCTCGAAGTATTTGACGCGTTCGATAATGTCGTCTCGGCCTCCGTGGATGTGGCTTAAACGACTTTGGGCCGCCTCGCAGATGGCCCTGATCAATGCGATTTTCTTAATGGGATGCAAACCTGAACCCGTGGCCACAGAGATAGGAGAATGGGAGGACTCTTCCATGATAAAAGCCTGAAAGTAGGCCAAGCCAAAACAGTTCTCGGTATAACGAATCGATAGATTTAATCCCGCATCGTTGATTTTAATAATAAGAGCATCAATTTCTGTGCAGTAGCTATCCAGATTGACGAGACGTGAACGGTCATGTACGTGGTTAAAGGCTTGAATATCGCGCTCCATGAGTTCACAAACAGCGTGTACCGAGGCTTCCTCTAAGTCATTACCAGACGCCAAGCCACTTGAGCTTTCCCCGAAGAGTCGTTGTCCTGGGTTTTCGGGGTAGGGGATGAATACCAGTTCGGCTGGTGCAAGCACTTTTTGTTTGCGTAATACATCTTCTACTTCGATAGCCATGATTAACGAATCGGGTTCGACGGAGAAGCCATACAGCATGCAGAATTGATTGAATGCTATTCGTCCTTCGTGGCTTTTAATGAGTTGTCTCGGTGTGCTCCTTAACAGTTTCAGTTGCGCGGTGTTGTATTGCGCAAGGCTGAACTCGATGGCCTCCATGTACGCGCCTATCTTAGCTTCTACTGGTCTTAGACCCTTGCCAGCGTTTACACAAAGAGATCCCTTAAGTGCATCGGGTCGTATGCTGGCGAATACCGGAATGCCGATGCGGTCTAGCCAGGTTGTGTCTGTTACTCGCGTAATTCCCAAGCGAGGGGCTAAATTATTAACGATAATTTTTAAAGTTTCTTCCGCACTACGACGACGAAGGCTAGAACTTAACCTGTGCATAAATTATTACATCGCTATTAATGAGAGGTATAAGAAAGTTCCATGTTCGGTTTTCAAGTAAACGGGAGGGAATAGCTTCCCTCCCGTTTTTTCAGGCTGCGATTTTAATGTCTTCATGCAGACTCAACACATTGTTGTTCGACTGATGCGCCACAAAGCCGGCGTGCATCAGGCTTTCATCGTTGAGAAGATCGGAGAACTTTTCTGCAGTTTCTACATCGAGTTTAAGATCGAATGTTTCATTGTTTAATGTGGAATCCATTTTCTTTGTCCTATCCATAATATTACGTTTTAGAAAAAATCGTTGTGCAGCGGCTATGATTTTTCGCAGGTAATACAAAAGGCGTCAAACGATTCGCATGACGATTAGGTTGAATTTTTATTTTTACGGATGCAACTTACACAGCCTAGTAAATTTTCTTACAGTAACTGGCTAAGTTAGTGGCCATTCCGCAGAACGAAGCACAGAGGTGAGCAGCGAGCCACCGAGGGACAGGTTACCTACTCCAGGCCGGCTTAAGTCCTAAAGGATTGACACCAGACAACATGATTTGAAGCAATAGTTAACCCCCCCCCCGATTCAAGGGAGGCTTTTTCAGCTGTCGCATCAGACCCGTGCCGTGTTCTTTCGACGTTACAGCAATCTCTTGAGCGCTAATGTGTGGTGTTGCTTGACTATCTCCATCATGACAGCCGTCATTACTGCGGTGGATACTCCGAATATTAGGATACAGTTGGCCGCCTCAAAGTGGACTGAGTAGACGGCACTGCTGGCTCATGACTACGTCGCCCAAATGGTCATTTGCAAATAATTGCCAATCAGCATCACCACTATGACCATCGACAACAAACGAATTTGTTCGAGCCACGATGGAGGCGCACAGAGGTCACGTCGCAGAGCTACATAGCACCGCAGACAAAAGACCAAGTATATCGCCTGCAAAAAACAGGCATAGCATGATCACTGGTAACCTATTAACAGATTTCGGAACTTGGCTGTGTTCCTTACGGGCTGGATTGGGTGACATGACGCCGTTGCCGCCGCGTGTCGAGCAAATACACCATCACACAGGCGTACAAGGTCACCAGAATGAACAGCCCCATGCGGATGGCGAAGGCGGTGTAGACATCCTTGCCCGCTGCACTGTCCTGGACCGACTGGCCGAGCAGAATGATCAGGGTTGCCAGGCTGTTGAGCCAGAAACTCGGTGGTTGTCGAGTCCTGGCCAAGCCATAGAGTTTTCTGGCCACCAGCAAGCCGAACAGCAACATCCACAGAAAGAACATCCACAGGTTGACGAACAGGCTCAGCGCGCACCAGAAAACAATCGCCATCAGGCCACCGAGCAGGGTCGAGCCGAGCAATTCCTGGCCGGCGGTGCGGGCGCTGGTGGCGCAGCTTTGTTGGCCGAGACTGACGGCTTTCATGATGATCGGCAGGTAGCTGGCCGGGTCGACCATGGCCAGCAGGAAAGTCGGCAGCACCACCAGCGTGGCACGCAGCGCCAGCCAACCGCTTTCGGCAGGAGAAAGGCTCGGGCCGGGTTTAGCCACGGGGGCGCTGGCGGGGTCGGGAAACAGCCAATGGCTGATAGTCAGCGTCAAGACTGCCAGGAACAGGCCCTTGACGAGGGCCACGATCACCTCAAGCGCCAGGGCGAATTCAGCGGTTCCGGCCGAACTGATCAAGGTCAGGCCCACTACCAGGAAAGTCGCTACCAGCGGGTTGCCGCCGCGCAGGCCATAACCGAAGGCCAGGAACAGGCATAGCCCAACCAGCAGCACGCCACTGAGCGGGTAGTAACGCAGCAGGGGAATGAGCAGCAGGCCGCTCCCGGTGGTCAGCAACAGGATCAGGATCAGGCCCAGGCTGGCCTTGAACGGCAACGGTCGGTTCATCGCCGCCAGCATCATCAGCGCCAGCATCGGCGCGAGGAACGGGATAGGCAAGGCCAGGCCGAAGCTCGCCGCCAGGCACAACGCCGTGCCGAAGCCAAGGCGCAGGGCGCGCTGAACGCGGGCCGGGCGCTCAATACGCATAGGACATCCAGCTCATCAGGCGCAGGAACAGGCGACCCAGGATATTCAGCGGGTTCCCTTCACTCGGGAACGCCATGACTTCGGCCTGGCCGCCGGCGCGGATGCCCTGTGGACTGGTCAGCTCACCTGGTTCGAACTCGATGATGACCGGAAAGCGCTGGGCAGGACGTAGCCAATCGCGGCTGTTCTCCACTTTCGGCAGGCTGCCCGGCTGGGTGCTCTGACCGACATCGACGCCATAGCCGACGCTGCGCACATGGCCTTTGAAAATTCTCCCCGGCAGGGCATCGAGGACGATGGACACCGGCGTCCCGGGCTGGACACTTCCCAGGTTGTTTTCGGTCATGTCGGCGCTGATCCAGACATCGTGGATGGCGATCAGGGTCATCACCGGCGCACCGGCGGAGGCGAACTGGCCGACATCGGTGCGCAAATCGGTGATCAGGCCGGCCGAACGCGCGTGGATCTTCGTATTGCTCAAGTCCAGCTCGGCCTTTTCAAGGTTGCTGGCGGCGCTGAGCAACTGGGCGTTCTCTGCTTCATTGCCACCCTGTTGTTCGCGTGCACGTTGCACTTCGGCCTTGGCCGCCGCGACCTGGCTGATGGACTCTTCCAGGGTGGCGCGGGAGATCTCCAGGCGTCGCAGCGAGATGGTGCCCGGGTCTTCGCGGTACAGGCGTTCGAGCCGCTGGATGTCCTGGCGTGCCTTGAGCTCATTGGCCTGGGACGCGCGCAGCGACGCTTGCTTCGATTCGACACCGGCAGTGTTGGCGCCCACCTGGCGACGGGTCGACTCAAGGTCGGCGCGGGCGCGATCGACGGCAATCTGGTACTGCTCCGGATTGACTTCAAACAGCAATTCGCCTGCCTTGACGTCCTGGTTGTTGCGCACGTGCACCTGGGTCACCCGACCGGCAACCTCAGCCGCCACCGGCACGATGAAGGCCTGTACCCGTGCCTGTTGCGTATAGGGCGTGTAACGGTCGGCCATCAGGTACCAGACCAGACTCAGGATGATCAGCAGCACCACCCAGTTGATCGCTTTTCTGGCCGGGTCGGCGGCGGGTCCCGAGGCGTTCTCGACCGGTTGTTGGCTGTCACTCATGGGCATTTTCCTTCGGTTCGTCGAGCAGATCGCCCCAATCGGTCCGTTGTTGCATCTGTTTGCGGGTGGCCGGGTCGAGCATCGGCTGGTCGCTGTACCAGCCGCCGCCCAGGGCCTTGTACAGGGCGATCAGGCTGTTGACGGCGGTGCCACGGTTGACCAGGTAGATATCCTGTTGGGCAAACAGGGCGCGCTGGGCATCCAGCACGCGCTGGAAGTCCGAATAGCCTTCGCGGTATTGGGCATTGGCCAGGGTCACCGAACGTTCGGCGGCCACCGATGCATCGCTGAGGATCCGGTCGCGCTCCAGTGCCTTGATCAAGCCGGTCGCGGCGTCGTCCGCCTCGCGTGCCGCCTGGCGCACGCTGTCCTGGTAGATAACGATCAACTGCTGCAAGCGCGCATCCTGCACGCGGACGTTGTTGGTGATCCGGCCATGGTCGAAGATGTCCCAGCGCAGGCTGGGGCCAGCCACCAGGTCGAGGGTATTGGACGCACCGTTGAGCGAGCTGGCGGACCAGACGATGCTGCCCAGCAGGCTGATGGATGGGTACAGGTCAGTCTCGGCCACACCGATCAACGCCGATTGCGCCGCCACTTGCAGCTCGGCAGCACGAACATCGGGGCGCCGCACCAGCAGGTTGGCCGGCACATCCTGCAAGACCGCGGTATCGAGCAGAGGCACCACGCCGGTGTTGCGATCCAGGTCAGGGATCGAGCCGGGTGGCTGGCCGATCAGGGTGGACAACGCGTTGCGCAAGCTCGCCACCTGACTCTCGAAATCCGGGATGGTACTCAGGGTGCCCAGGTACTGGGTCTTGGCCTGTTGCAGATCGAGTTCGGCTTCGGCCCCGCTTTTGAACAGGCGCTCGGTGATCTCGTAGCTGCGTTTTTGCAAGCTGGCGTTACTGCGGGCGATGGCCAGGCGCGCCTCGGCGGTACGCAGGGCGTAATAGGTTTGCGCCAGTTGCGCGTGCAACAGCACCAGGACATTTTCATAGTTGGCCTGAGCGGCAAACCAGGACGCATCGGCTGACTCGATGGCACGGCTGAAACGCCCCCAGAAATCCAGCTCCCAACCGATATCGAAACCGGCGCTGTATTGCCAGAAATGCGTGTCCTGAGGGTTGGCGCCACCCGATTGCCGGCGGTTCAGGTACAGGCTGTCGGCGCTGGCCTGCTGCAATTGCGGGTAGCGTCCACTCAGGGCAATGCCCAATTGTGCGCGGGATTCCATGACCCGCAGGCCAGCGACCTGCAGGTCGGCGTTATGCACATCGGCTTGGGCAATCAAGTGGTCCAGGACCGGGTCGTCGAACACATGCCACCATTGGCGGCTATCCGGTTGTGCGCGTTTTTGCCCGGCGATTTCCAGGGCCGGGCTGTTCCAGTGTTCGACCCAGGGCTGGGCCGGTGACTGGAAATCCGGACCCAGTTGCACACAGCCCCCCAGGACAGCAGTCCCACAGATCAGCAGCCAGCTGATGCGAGCAGGGCATGGCATCAGGCGCAGACTCTTCAGAGGGGACGCTGATCGTCGATTGCCTCGATTTGCGGTGTCTCGTTCTGTACCTCGGCAGACGGCTGGTCCTGGACCCATTGCCAGAACAGTTGGTAGCCCACCGCCAGCGCAACCGGCCCGATGAACAAACCAATGAAGCCGCCGCTCACCATGCCGCCCAGGGCGCCAATCAGAATCACCGGCATCGGGACATCAACGCCACGACCCAGCATCAATGGCTTGAGGACGTTGTCGGCCATCCCGGCAATCAGGCTGTAGATGCAAAACACGATGGTGGCCAGGCTGGTCCCTTCGGTGGCGAAGACATAGGCGATCACCGGTAGGGTCACCAGCAGTACTGGCAATTGCATGATCCCCATCAACAGCGCAACCATCGCCAGCAGGCCGGCACCGGGGACGCCCATGAGCACGAAGCCAACGCCCACCAGCAGCATCTGGATAAACGCGATGCCCACCACGCCCTGGGCGACTGCGCGGATGGTTGCCGTGCACAGCTCGGTGATGCGTGGGCCGCGCTCAGGTCCGGAAAGACGCGAGGTGATGGCCAGTGCGCTTCTTTCGCCGTTTCCGCCATAGGCCATGAGCACACCGGCAATGATCAGTGCACCGATGAACAACAGGAAGCCCACACCAACGTCGGCCATTTTGCCCAACAAGGTCAGGCCGACGGACTTGAGATACGGCATCAGCTTCATCAGCACGCTGCTCATATCGGTGGCGGCTTGCATCCAGTAGCCATAGAGCGGCTTGCCAATGAGCGGCAGGGAAGCGATTTTTTCGCTGGGGAGCGGAATCTGTAGCGTATCGGACTTGAGGATCGCCAGAGCGCCCTGTACCGACTCACTGATCGAGGTGCCCAGCAGATAGATCGGCACCATCAGCAAGGCCAGGGCGACCACCACGATCAGGGTGGCGGCATGACCGTCCTTGTTGACCAGCTTACGCTTGATGAGCGCATGCAGCGGATACAGGGTGATGGCCAGGATCACCGCCCAGAGCATGAGGTTGAGGAATGGGTGGAAGATCTGGAAGCAAAACAGCACCAGCACGGTAATCAGTCCGGCACGTATCAGTACATCGAGCAAACCACCGGACAGTGCTCTTGCGGAAATGTTTGTGCGCAACATTTTCGAACTCCTTTCGGTGTCACCAGGTTAGCCAGCTAGTTGAAGTTCACTCTTCCCTGCTAAATGAATCTCGGAAGCAGGATCGATGGACACCGTCCAAGCGTTAACAACTAACGCCTTATTTCATCCAGGTAAAATCAACGAGCTACCTACTAACACTCAATAGGTAACAGGGTGGTATGTAGTATAGGAGCAGTCGTATATTCCGCCTGTTTACGCAGGCTGGAATTCTGCTGCAGTGGATGGAATCCGCTGACGAGTCCATGCCTGCAAACGGGTACAGGGCCAAGCCAATGGCGCTTTTCCCTGTCAGGCATTAGCCCTTGCAGCGGACTGGTCCGGATAATTGCGAACTGTCGTACCCGTCGCAAGAAAATAATCCTCAATAATTATCAATAATCCCCAGGCCGCTCTTTGAGGTTTGTGACACGCTTCGTTTTTACAGTGGAAGCGCTAGAGTGCAGTAGCCCATTGATTTACTTGATGGTCGGGCGCCCAACTAGATTGTTGAACGCCTGCGCTTAACCTTCCGGCCTTCGGTTGCGATTTATCTATCTGAAATGAGGACATGCCCATGGACCGCTTCCAGGAAATGCAGGTCTTCGCTGCCGTCGCCCAGGAACAGGGTTTTTCGGCGGCGGCGCGGCGTTTGGGTCTGTCGGCGGCCAGTGTCACCCGAGCGGTGGCGGCGCTGGAGAAGCGCATCGGTACGCAACTGCTTACGCGCACGACGCGCAGCGTGTATTTGAGTGAGGCCGGTCAGCGATATCTGGAGGATTGTCGGAGAATTCTCGCCGAGGTGCAGGAAGCCGAGGACTCGGCGGCAGGCAGCCACATCCATCCTCGTGGGCAACTGACCATCACCGCTCCGGTTTTGTTTGGCGAGCTGTTTGTCACGCCGCTGATGGTGAGCTACCTGACGCAATTCCCCGAAGTCTGCATCAACGCGCTGCTGGTGGACCGGGTGGTGAGCGTAGTCGAGGAGGGCGTCGATGTGGCCATCCGCATTGGCGAACTGCCTGACAGCAATCAGCATGCGATCCGTGTGGGGGACGTGCGGCGGGTGATCTGCGCCTCGCCACAGTTTCTCGTCAGTCATGGTCGGCCCAGGCACCCACAGGAACTGGCCCAGGCGCCGATCATTGGGACATCGGCCATAGGCCAATTGCGGAGTTGGCCATTCATTGAAGACGGTGAAACCTTGAGTGTCCGGGCTGAGCCGCGACTGGTGGTGACGGCAAATCAGGCGGCCATCACGGCGGCCAGTTTGGGGTTGGGCTTCACGCGGGTGCTGTCTTATCAAGTTGCGAGCAAGGTGGCTGCCGGAGAGCTGGAAATCATTCTGGCGGACTTCGAACTGCCGCCGTTGCCCATCCATGTGATCTATCAGGGCGGACGTAAAGCACCGGCCCGGGTGCGCAGTTTTGTTGATTTCGCGGTGAAGACGCTGCGCGAACATCCGGCGCTCAAGTGTTGAGTTATTTCACCAGGTGAAATAATTGATTGCGTTTTCTGGTGATTCTGTTGTTTTGGTTGAAGGTAGAGTATTCACCTCATTGGCGCTGATCTCTCCTGAACAGCACCACTCACCCGAGGTGTCGACCATGCAAGCGATCAAACTCTACAACTTTCCACGTTCCGGCCACGCTCATCGTGTCGAGTTGATGCTGTCCCTGCTGAAATTGCCGATTGAGTTGATCTTCGTTGATCTCGCAAAGGGCGAACACAAGCAACCGGCGTTCCTGGCGCTCAATGCCTTCGGCCAGGTGCCGGTGATTGATGACCAGGGTGTGGTGCTGGCTGACTCGAACGCGATTCTGGTTTATCTGGCGCAAAAGTACGGCAACGGTCGCTGGCTGCCGGCTGATCCGGTGGGTGCCGCCAAGGTCCAGCGCTGGTTGTCGGTGGCTGCCGGTCCGATTGCCTTCGGTCCTGCCCGGGCAAGGTTGATCACTGTGTTTGGCGCGCCTTACAACGCTGAAGAAGTGATTGCCTACGCCCATACCGTGCTCAAAGTGATCGATCACGAACTGGCCAATACGCCGTATCTGGCTGGCAGCGAGCCGACGGTGGCCGATGTCGCGGCCTACAGCTACATCGCCCATGCGCCGGAAGGCAATGTGTCGCTGGACGAGTACGCTAACATCCGCGCCTGGCTGGCCCGCATCGAAGCCTTGCCGGGTTTTGTCGGCATGCCGCGCACCGTCGCCGGTTTGCAAAAAACTGCCTGACGCCCGCGGCCCGGAGTTGCCGGGCCGCCCCGTTCTGCGCCACTGGCGCAGGGGAGAAGCCGTATGGACCGTTCACCCTGGCATGCCGGCGAGAAACAATTGCAGGCGCATGTGGGCGTTGCCGAACGAATGGAGGTGTTCGGTCGCAAGGTGATTCGCAGCGAGATGCCGGACCAGCACCGCACGTTCTATCAGCAATTGCCGTTCATGCTGTATGGAGCGGTGGATGCCAATGGACATCCATGGGCCAGTATCCTTGAAGGCCAGCCCGGCTTCGCACACTCGCCAGAGCCGGGCCTGCTGCAATTTCGCAGCTTGCCTGCCCTTGATGATCCTGCGCAGTTGAGCGACGGTTCGGCGATCGGCCTGTTGGGCATCGAGCTGCATACCCGCCGTCGCAACCGCATCAATGGGCATGTCCGCGGCATGACAACCGGCGGTTTCGCGGTGACGGTGGATCAGTCCTTCGGCAATTGCCCGCAGTACATTCAGTTGCGCCAGTTTCACTCGGTGCCACTGGCCGACCCTTCGACGCGTGTCGCCCAGCATTTCAGCGAACTGGATGACGCGGCCAAGGCCATGATCGCCGAGGCGGACACATTCTTCGTTGCCAGTTATGTGGAGGTCGATGGCGAGCGCTCGGTGGATGTGTCGCACCGTGGCGGCCAGACCGGTTTCGTACAGGTGGAAGGCAATCGCCTGACCATTCCGGATTTCGCCGGCAACCTGCATTTCAACACCTTGGGCAACCTGCTGCTCAATCCCCGGGCCGGGTTGTTGTTCATCGATTTCAATACCGGTGATTTGCTGCAGCTCAGCGGGCGCACCGAAATTATCCTGGAGGGCCCGCAGGTCGAGGCGTTCCAGGGCGCCGAGCGTCTGTGGACAATCGATGTCGAGCAAGTCGTACGGCGCCCGGCCGCCCTGGCGTTGCGCTGGCGCTTCGACGGTGTTTCACCCACCAGTTTGCTCACCGGCACATGGGAGCAGGCCACCGCGCGTTTGCAGGCCAAAGCGCTGGGTGATCAATGGCGGCCGTTGCGGGTGGCGCGGATTGAAGCGCAAAGCCACAACATTCGCTCGATTTACCTGGAGCCCGCCGATGGGGCCGGGTTGCCACTGTTTCAGGCCGGGCAGCATTTGCCCCTGCGCTTCAACATTGACGGTGATGTGCACATTCGCACGTACAGTTTATCGAGCGCGCCGTCCGATGATTTTTTCCGCATCAGTGTGAAGCGTGACGGGCGAGTGTCTACGCATTTGCATGAGCAGATTCGGGTCGGCGACCTGCTGGAGGCGCGGGCACCGCAAGGGCATTTCACCGTGGCGCCCCATGAACGTCGGCCACTGGTGTTGCTGGCGGCCGGGGTGGGCATCACGCCGCTGTTGTCGATGCTGCGAGAGGTGGTCTACCAGGGATTGCGCACCCGCCGTATCCGCCCGACATGGTTTATCCAGAGTTCGCGCACGCTGGCCGACCAGCCGTTTCGCCGGGAGCTGGATCGCTTGCTCGAAGACGCCGGTGACGCGGTGCGGGTAGTGCGTTTGCTTAGCCAACCGGAAGCCGGGGCGATACAAGGCGAGGACTTCGACCTCTGTGGGCGGATCGACGTCGCGCTGCTCAAGGATCTGCTGACAGTCGAGGACTACGATCAGCTGGACTTTGTTGTCTGTGGCCCGGGAAGTTTTACCCAGGCGCTGTACGACGGCCTGCGCGAGTTGGACATTCGCGATTCGCGGATTTACGCCGAAACCTTCGGCCCGTCCACCTTGCGCCGGCACCCGGACCCCGATGCCGTGGTCATCGAGCAACCGCCAGCCGCCACCACCTCCGTGCCCGTGGTGTTCCAGCGTTCAGCCAAGGAAGCGCGCTGGCAGCCGGAGGGCGGCAGCTTGCTGGAGTTGGCGGAAAGCCGTGGCCTGCGCCCGGAATTCAGTTGTCGCGGTGGCTCCTGCGGCACCTGCAAGACGCGCTTGATCAGTGGTCAGGTGCATTACCCACTGCCGCCAGCGGAGGTGCCGGATGACGGACAAGTGCTGATTTGCTGTGCGATTCCGGCGCAGGGAGCGCAGCCGTTGGTGCTCGATATATGAAGGAGGATTGCAGGCGAACATTGCCCGTCGGTCAACGGCTGAGTAGGGTAGGGGCAGAACGAACAAGGGCCGCACAGGCCCTTTCTGCCTTTCAGGAACAGGCGTTTCAATGTTTTTTTTCACTCGCTCGATCGCCTTGCTGATGGCGCTGACGCTGACCACCGGTTGCGAAAGACAGGACCCACCGCCGCTGGATCAGCAACTCTACGTCTGGCAGCGGCAGTGGACGCCGGCCCACGACGCAGCCCTCAGGGACAGCCGCACAGATTTTTCGACGTTGCGGGTGCTGGCCTTGCAGGCCTTCCCCAAGGCGGGCTGGAGCCGAGCCCGAGTGGATTGGCAGTTGCTCAAGCGCGACGGGCGACCGGTGATTGCGGTGGTTCGTCTGGATGGGCAGCTCAAGGCGCTGGATCAGGAAGAGATCACAGCGCAAATCCACCAGATGATCAGCGATTGGCAGGGGCAAGGGTTGAACCTCGCCGGCGTGGAAATCGACCACGATGCGGGTAATGCCCGGCTACCGGCGTACCGCGAATTTCTCGCGCATTTGCGTGAAGCGTTGCCGACTTCGCTGCCGCTGAGCATCACCGCATTGCCGTCCTGGCTCGACAGTCGCGAACTGCCGGCGCTGTTATCCACAGTCGACAGTAGCGTGTTGCAGGTGCATGCGGTGAGCGATCCGCTTCGCGGTTTGTTTGATGCCGATCAGGCCCGGCAATGGGCGAAGGCTTGGAGCCGCACCACGACAAAACCTTTCTATCTGGCGCTGCCGGCCTATGGCGTGGCGTTGCTGCCGTCGGCGGGCGGCGCGCCTGTTGTGGAAAGCGAAGTGACCGTGGAACGTGAAGGCCTGCGCCGGGAATTACTGGCCGATCCGCAGTCATTGCGCACCCTCGGCAGCGAACTGCGGGTCGATCCACCGAAGCATCTGGCGGGCCTGATCTGGTTCCGCCTGCCATTGGCCAACGACCGTCGGGCCTGGAGTCTGACCACCTTGCGCGCCGTGGCTCGCGGTGATGTCCTCGACAGTCGATTGACGCTGAAACTCTCGGCCGACAATGGCCTCTATGACATCGGCATCAGCAACCAGGGCAATCTCGACAGCGCCTGGCCCGAACGCCTGACCCTGGCGGTCAGTGGTTGTGAGGGGGCCGATGCCCTGGCCGGTTACGCGTTGCAACAGCGTCCGGATCTGCTTACCTTCACCCGCCTGCGCGACGGTCGAATACCGGCCGGCGGACAGCGTGCCATTGGTTGGGCTCGCTGCGCACCTTGATCAAGGAGGTTCGAATGTTCACCCGTAACTGGCTGCGTCATTTGCTTTGCCTGAGCCTCAGTCTGCCGCTGGGTTCGGCGCTGGCCTGCGGCCCGGACTTTCCCGTGCGCCTGTTGGATAACCGTGGCCAGTCGCTGGCGGAACTGCCGGAAGGCAACTTCGGCTTCGAAATCAACCGCCTTGGCCACGCCATCAAAGGGTTGAAGAACGTCCCTGTTGGCGCCCACTACAGCGATGAACCTGACCTTGTAGTGCAGCGGGATCAGGCCGAGCAGGCGGACTTTCCGCTGAGCAACAAGTGTTGGTGAAACACCTGCGCAGCCTGACCGATGCCCGTCAGGTTGAAACCGAAGGGACGCAACTGCCGCCCGAGCTCAGGTTGTACCTGGCAGGCGCCGTGGCATTTGGCGCGGGTGATACGGCCCTGGCCGCCGGGTATTTCAAGCAAGTGCTGGCCTTGCCCGCAGAACAACGGGCTTCGCGCAGCACCTGGGCGGCTTACTCGCTGGGGCGCGCGCTGTTCGCCATGAGCGCCGAAGCCAATGCGGGTCCGGATCTGCTCGAACAATCCCGCAAGGCCTTTGAGCTAACCCGACAACTGAGCATCGACGGCTTCAGCGATCCACTGGAACTGGGTGTCGCCAGCCTTGGCGAAGAAGCCCGGGTGGTACGCACCACCGGGGACTGGAACCGTGCCATCGAGCTGTACGCCACGCAAAATCTGCACGGCTCCACGGTGGGCTATGACTCGCTGAAGCTATTGATGACTGACTTGATGACGCTGCCGGATGATCAAGTGGCCGAGCTGCTCAAGGGCCAGCCCGTGCAGCAATTGGTGACCGCATCGCTGATCAGCCGGTTGGGCTGGTCGTTCGGCGATCAACCCGCCAATGAACAAAAATGATCAAGCTGCTGCAAAACAGCACCCGCGGCAGTCTCGAAAACGCCGACCGCCTGGCGGCGATGAATTATCAACAGGGCGATTACGCCAGTGCCAAAGTTTTCCTCGAACATGCTGGCGATGGCGGGTTGGCCTGGTGGCTGCAGGCAAAACTGGCGGTGCGCGAGGGCGATAAAACCGCGGCCGCCGCAGCCTATGCCAGCTGGCCCAGGCCTTCCCGCAGAATGAATCCTGGGGCGAGCGACGGACCCGGACTTCGAGTACGAAACGCTGCAGCCTAAATGCCGTGTCGAGGGTGAAAGTGCGATCCTGGCCCTGCAACGCGGGGATTACCTGCAAGCCTTCGATCAGTTGTATCGCAGCCAAAGCATTTACTGGTTCGACGCCGCCACAGTGGCCGAGCGCGTGTTGACCCTCGAAGAACTCAAGCACTACGTCGACACACAAGTGCCGGCCCCGCCGCCGCTCAGCCAGCAGGACCGCGACAACTACGTGCCCCTGCCGGTGGCGGCGAGCCTGCGCAATCTGTTGGGGCGGCGTTTGTTGCGCGAAGGGCATTACGAGCAAGCGCTGGCTTACTTCGACAATGACGACTTGCGGCACAAGGCCAAGCTGTATGGCGAGCAACGTCTGGCGGCTGATTCGGCCTGGTGGCCGACTCGTCGCGCCGCAGCGCTGTTCAATGCGGCCTGGACGGCACGCGAGTGGGGCATGGACATTCTGGGCTATGAAATGGCGCCGGATTACGCCACGTTCGGCGGTAACTACGTTCTCGAAAACGCCGAACTCAAGGTCGATCCATTAGTGGCCGAAGACGAAGTGAAGCGTCAGCAGGCCAGCGCTGCCCAGCCTGATCAGCGTTACCACTATCGCTTCGTGGCCACGGCGCTGGCGAGCAAGGCGGCGGATAACTTGCCTCACACCAGCCAGGCGTTTGCGGCGGTGTTGTGCGAGGCGTCGGGGTGGAACAGCAGTCTCGAGGAGCAAAGTGCGATTTATCAGCGCTATGTCAAAGAAGGGCCTTACGTGGAATGGGCCGCCGATTTCGGCCACCAATGCCCGTACCCCGACTTCGAGAACGCCGACAAGCGCTACGTGACCCAAGTCACCGACGCTGCGCGTTCGGCCTTGCGCCCGTACAAGACGCCATTGCAGGTCGGTGGCGTACTGGCGGTCGCGGCAGCCGCGCTGTTGTTGTTCAATCGCCGCCGCAAGGCGCAGTGAGATTCAGGCCTGTTGCACAAAGGTCAGCCGTACGGCGAAACCGATCAACAGGCTACCGAACAACCATTGTTGCAGGCGCTGGGCTGAGGGGCTGCGTTGCAGCCAGCGGCCGAGCGCTGCGCCGACCAGGGCGTAGGCGCTGTCGAACAGCAAACCGACACTGACCAGCACTACGCCCAACGTCGCGAATTGTCCGAGCACCGGCCCAGACTGTGGGTCGATGAATTGTGGCAGCAGCACCGAGCAGAACAGCAGTGCCTTGGGGTTGAGCAGGTTGGTCAGCAGTCCGCGTCGGATGGCGGCGCCCCAGCGCGGTTTTTCGCCGGTTGTGTCGGCGCCGGTGAGGCTCGGCAGCATCGTGGTTCGCAGGCACTGAATGCCGATCCACAGCAAGTACGCGGCGCCTGCCAGGCGCACCACATCGAAGGTCCAGGGCGCGGCCTTGAACAGTGCCGCCAACCCCAGTGCCGCCAATGCCACATGGCAACCCCGGGCGATGCCCAACCCCACGGCCGTGGCCAATGCGGCGCCTTTGCCCTGGCGGGCACCGGTCTGCAACAGCAGGATCATGTCAGGCCCCGGCAACAGATAGACCACCGCCAGCGCCATGAAAAACAGCCAGAGCCCCTGCATGTTGCACCCCATTCGTTGTCGATTCGGTCGTACCAGTCTAGGGCTGGAGGGCGGGGCAGGTGCTTGCGTTTTTCGCTTCTATCGGTGGCTGTATTGGCATAATCTGCCACTTATTCGCACTTTAACCATCAGGATCTGCCAAGCCATGAAACTCGATGCCTACGACCGCAAGATTCTCGCCGCGCTGCAACGGGATGGCCGCCTGAGCAATGTGCAACTGGCAGACGAGATCGGCCTGTCTGCATCGCCTTGCTTGCGCCGGGTGCGGATGCTTGAAGAAGCGGGGGTCATTCGCGGCTACCAGGCCAATCTGGATCGCGATGAAGTGGGGTTGGGGCTGACGGTGTTTGTCGGGGTCAAGGTCGAGCGTCACAATGACGAACAAGCCGAAGCCTTTCGCCTGGCGGTGACGGCATTGCCCGAGGTCATTTCGGCGTTTCTGGTGTCAGGGGAGTCGGATTTTCTGCTGCAGGTGGTGGTACCGGACTTGCGTGCCTATGACCGGTTTCTCACCGGGCGTTTGTTGAAGTTGCCGGGTGTGAGCGACATCCGCAGCAACTTTGCGATTCACACGGTGAAGGCGCCGGGGGCGTTGCCGCTGGAGCATTTGCCTCTTTAAACCGAGTTGCCTGCCTTCGCGAGCAAGCCCGCTCTCACATTGGTTTTGTGAACGCCGCAGATCAACTGTGGGAGCGGGCTTGCTCGCGAAGGCGGTGGCTCAGTCACCGCCAGTCTTTTGTCTTACATCTGCGTCGCCATCCCCTCCACATTCATCGCCGCCTGACGCAAGGCCTCGGAGCGTGTCGGGTGGGGGTGGCAGGTCAGGGCGATGTCCTCGGCCGAGGCGCTGAATTCCATGGCCACGCAATACTCGCCAATCATTTCACTGACGCTCGGGCCAACCAGATGCACGCCGAGGATTTCGTCCGTGCGCTCGTCGGCCAGCACTTTGGCGAAGCCTTCGGTTTCGTGGTTGATCTTCGCCCGACTGTTGGCGGTAAAGGGAAATTTGCCGACCTTGTACGCCCGGCCTTCCGCCTTGAGCTGCTCTTCGGTCTTGCCCACGCTGGCCAGCTCCGGTTTGGTGTAGACCACACTGGGGATCAGGTTGTAATTGACCTCGCCAGCCTTGCCGACGATCTGCTCGACACAGGCCATGGCTTCGTCCTCGGCCTTGTGGGCGAGCATGGGGCCCGAGGTCACGTCACCAATCACCCAGACCCCGGCGGCTTCGGTGCGATGTCCCTTGTTGGCGAGCATGCCGCGCTTGTCCGTGGCGAGGCCGACGTTCTCCAGGCCCAGGCCCTTTGTATAAGGTCGGCGCCCGATGGCCACCAGCACGTAATCGGCTTCCAGCAACTCAGCGGCACCGCCTGCGGCAGGCTCGATGCTGAGCTGCACCCCGGTGGCGGAGCTGGTGGCGCTGGTCACTTTTGAACTCAGCTTGAAACTCAAGCCTTGCTTGCTCAGGGAGCGCTGCAGGGTTTTGCCGGCTTCGAGGTCCACGCCGGGGCAGATTCGGTCGAGAAACTCGACCACCGTCACCTGCGCCCCAAGGCGCCGCCATACCGAACCCAGCTCCAGGCCGATCACGCCGGCGCCGATCACCACCAGATGTTTGGGCACTTCGGTCAGCGCCAGGGCGCCGGTGGAGTCGAGGATGCGTTTGTTATCGATGTCCACGCCGGGCAGGGGCGTGGGCTCGGAACCGGTGGCGATGATGATGTCCCTGGCGCTCAGTGCGGTCTTGCCGCCGGCACTATCGGTCACCGTGACTTTGCCCGGTCCGTCGATGTGGCCCCAGCCTTTGATCCAGTTGACTTTGTTTTTGCGGAAAAGAAACTCGATGCCCTTGGTCAACCCGGTAACGCTTTCATCCTTTTGCTTCATCATCTGGGCGAGGTGGAGCACCGGTTTGACTTCGATCCCCAGATTGGCGAATTCCGCGCCCATGGCCGCGTCGTACAGTTCGGAGGCATGCAGCAACGCCTTGGAGGGCATGCAGCCGACGTTCAGGCAGGTGCCGCCGAGCGTGGCGCGTCCTTCCACGCAGGCGGCTTTCAGACCCAGTTGTCCGGCGCGGATCGCCGCGTTGTAACCGCCGGGGCCACCGCCGAGTATCACGACGTCATAAGTGCTCATGGATGTACTCCTGGATCGAAAGGGAAAGAGATCGGTAAAAGTAGTTCCTGCATAAAATTACGAACGTAATATGTGCGTACTCCAGCATTTCGGTCAAGGCTTCAGGTAAGCGACAGGCTGGGCATCTTTAGATGGCGCGCTTGTGTACGGAAATTTCACCATTTTCGTTATATCGTAACGAATAGCCATGTAAGCGAAGACACTCTGGGGTGGTATGCAAGTCGATCTCGATGTTGATGAAACGCCGTTAGCCGGGTTGCCGCGCTTTCAGCAGGCGTTCATTCAAGGGCGGCGTTTACGCCAGTTCGCCATCGGTGCGGGCGTTCTCGCGACGGTGGGCGTGTTGCTGGCGTTGTTTGCCGGGCTGTTTACGTCGCAAACATTGTGGCCAGCGTTGTTGCTGAACCTGAGCATGGCGTTTGTGGTGTTGATGGCGGGGTTGCAATCGGCCAGATGGGTAGCGCAGTGGCGTGCCAGCGCAATGAATCCCGTGGTGGCGGAGGTCGTTGTCGACGAGCCTGTCGCGCCTTCGGGGTGGTATGAACGCGTGCTGGACCGCATCAGCCGGCAATCGCAGCATCTGCTCGGGCAAATCGGGGCGCCGACGCTGTGGCTTGGCGGCTGGGCAATGTTGGCGGTATTGGGCGTCGAACAGGCCTGGAACCTTGCGTTGCCCCCGGCAGCACTGGGCCTGGCGGCCACTGTCGGGGCGGCGTGTTCATTGCTGTTGGCGTTCGGCCTGTTGGTGATGGAGCGCCATCTGGCGCAGGAAAACACCGCGCAATGGCCTGAAGCCGCTGCGCTGGCGCAATTGACGCGTGTGGTGATCATCAGCCTGGTACTCGGTGCGTTTTGTCTGTTGTTTGCCGATGAAACCTCGGTATGGCCCGTACGTCTGGCGGTGTTGATCGGACTGCTGCCGGGGCTGGTGGCGGCCGAACTGTTGCTGCGCGCGGTGTTGTCATTGTTCAGCCCGCGTCGCGAACGCCTGGAGCCGGAGCTGCTGGCGCGCAGCTTTGTCGCTGACATGCTGCGCTGGCCACCCCAGCCATTGCTGGCGTTGCAGCACGAATTGCATAACCGTTTCGGTATCGATCTGCGGCAGATCTGGGCCTTCACTTACATGCGTCGGGCGTTCCTGCCGGTGCTGGCGGTGGTTGCGCTTGTGGGCTGGTCACTGACCGGCATTCACGAAATTGCGCTGCAGGGGCGTGGCATCTACGAGCGATTCGGCAAACCAGTGGAAGTGTTTGGTCCCGGTTTGCATGTCGGCTTGCCTTGGCCATTGGGCCGGGTGTTGAGCGTCGAGAATGGCGTGGTTCACGAACTGGCCACCAGTGTTGGCGAAACCTCGGCCCCCGTTCAGGCCGACCCTGCTGAAGGCCCGGCCCCGGCGGTTGCCAATCGCCTGTGGGACGCCAGCCATGTGAACGATAAATCCCAGGTGATCGCCAGCAGCCGAGCCGACAAGCAGAGCTTTCAGATCGTCAACATGGACGTGCGTTTCGTCTATCGCATCGGTCTGAGCGATGAGGCGGCGTTGGCCGCGACCTATAACAGTGCCGATGTGCCGATGTTGATTCGCAGCACCGCCAGCCGGATCCTGGTTCACGATTTCGCCTCGCGCACCCTCGACGGTTTGCTGGGCGAGGACAGGGTAGGGCTGGCTGAAGAAATCGGCCGAGCCGTTCAGTCTGACCTGCAAAAACTCGACAGCGGCGTGGAAATCCTTGCCACGGTGGTCGAGGCGATTCACCCGCCGGCCGGCGCCGCCAACGCCTATCACGGTGTGCAAGCAGCGCAGATTGGCGCACAAGCCTTGATCGCCCGGGAGCGCGGCGCCGCTGCCGAGGCCACCAATCAGGCGCAGTTGCAGGCCAGCATCGCCCGGGATCAGGCGACGGCCAGCGCCCGTGAAATCAATGCTGGCGCCGAGGCTGCGGACCTGAAATTCAACGCCGAGCAAAAAGCCTATGCCAGCGCTGGCCAGGCCTTCGTGCTGGAGCAGTATTTCAGTCAGTTGTCCCAAGGTTTGGCTAACGCCAAATTGTTGATTCTCGATCATCGACTGGGCGGCAGCAGCAATGCGCCGACCATTGACCTCCGTACGTTCACGCTGCCGGTTGACCCTGCGCCGTCGCGTAAAACCGTTCAGCCAGGAGCTGCCAATTGAGCCAGTCCCATACGCATAATCACGATGACCATGCCGGCCACGATCACGGCCATGGCGGGCACCACCACCACGGCCATCACCATCATCACGGCGATCCCCAAGAGGCCGGCCCATTCCCATGGCGTCGCATGGGCTGGGCTGCATTGCTGGTGGCGTTTGCGGTCGCTGCTGCAAGCCTGGTGCAGGTTCGCTCGGGGGAGGCCACGGTGATCACACGCTTCGGCAATCCATCGCGGGTATTGCTGGAACCGGGGCTAGGCTGGCGCTGGCCGGCACCGTTCGAGGCGGCGATCCCGGTGGATCTGCGGCTGCGCACCACGTCCAGCGGTTTGCAGGATGTCGGTACCCGGGACGGTTTGCGCATCATCGTCCAGGCCTACGTGGCGTGGCAGGTACAGGGCGATCCAGACAACGTGCAACGTTTCATGCGCGCGGTGCAGAACCAGCCCGATGAAGCCGCGCGGCAGATTCGCACCTTTGTCGGCTCTGCACTGGAAACCACCGCCAGCAGTTTTGATCTGGCGAATTTGGTGAACACCGATGCCAGCCAAGTGCGCATTGCTGATTTCGAAGCGCAACTGCGCAAGCAGATCGACCAGCAACTGCTCACCACTTATGGCGTGCGCGTGTTGCAGGTCGGTATCGAACGATTGACGCTGCCATCGGTGACGCTCACCGCGACCGTCGACCGGATGCGCGCCGAGCGTGAAACCATTGCCACTGAACGCACGGCCATCGGCAAACGTGAAGCCGCGCAAATTCGTTCCGCCGCCGAACGGGATGCACGAATTGTGCAGGCCGATGCCACCGTGAAAGCAGCGGATATCGAAGCGCAATCGCGGGTCGAAGCGGCGCAGATTTATGGTCGTGCCTATGCGGGATCGCCGCAGCTCTACAACCTGCTGCGCTCGCTCGACACCCTGGGCACGGTGGTGACGCCGGGAACCAAGCTGATTCTGCGCACCGACGCCGCACCGTTCCGGGTGTTGGTTGACGGTCCGCCGAGCCTCGACAACAAGTCCGGATCGCAGCCATGAGTTTGGTTCCACGTGGAACAAATGAGTTGAGCAGCCCCTGGATTCAGGCCGGGCGCTTGGCGTTTCTGGCCTTGTATGCGGTGACAGTATTGGCGGCATTGGCCTGGGCGTTTTCCAATGTGCGGCAGATCGATCCGCAAAATCGCGCAGTGGTTTTGCATTTTGGTGCGCTGGATCGCATTCAGAATGCCGGGCTGTTATTGGCCTGGCCGCAACCGTTCGAGCAGGTGATTTTGTTGCCGGCGGCGGATCGGGTGATCGAACGTCGAGTGGAAAGTCTGTTGCGCAGTGGTGCCGCGATGCAGGCAGATCGTGTGGCCAGTTTTGCCACGCCCATCAGCGATACCCTCGCCGGTTCCGGCTATCTGTTAACGGGGGATGCCGGTGTGGTGCAACTCGATGTGCGGGTTTTCTACAAAGTCACCGAGCCCTACGCGTTCGTGCTTCAGGGCGAGCATGTGTTGCCGGCTCTGGATCGTCTGGTGACCCGCAGCGCGGTCGCGCTCACGGCCGCCCAGGATCTGGACACCATCCTGGTCGCCCGTCCGGAATTGATCGGTGCCGATAACCAGGCGGCGGAACGACGCGAGCGTTTGCGAGGAGATCTGGTGCAGGGCATCAATCAACGGCTGGCCGAACTCACTGCAACCGGGCAAGGCCTGGGGATCGAAGTGGCGCGGGTGGATGTGCAATCGAGCTTGCCCGGTCCAGCGGTGAACGCTTTCAACGCGGTACTGACGGCCAGCCAGCAAGCCGATAAGGCCGTCGCCAATGCACGCACCGAAGCCGAGAAACTGACGCAGGCCGCCAACGAACAAGCCGACCGTACGCTGCAAGTGGCCCATGCCCAGGCGAGCGAACGACTGTCCAAAGCCTCGACTGATACCGCCACAGTGCTGAGCCTGGCCAAGGCACAGCAGCAGGGGACTGACCCGCAAATGTTGCTGCGCATCTATCGCGAGCGGATGCCGAAAATTCTCGGCCAGGCCGGCTCGGTCACGACGGTCGATCCCAAAGACGATTCCCGTCTGATCATTCAGGGAGCTGCACAATGACCGCTCAAACCGCTGCCGTACCGAGCCTGCTGTCTTCGGCCGAACAGCGCCGCGCCGCACGCCAGTTGACCCTGGCCATGCTCGCGTTGGGCCTGCTTGCGCTGGGCCTGATCTGGCGATGGCTGGCGCCGGAGCAGACCGGTGTCAGTCAGCTACTGCTGGGTTTTGCCTCATTGCTGGTCGCCGTGCCGGTCATGCGCTCAGCCTGGTACAGCCTGCGTTATCCAAGCCTGCACGGCATCACCGATCAATTGATTGCCCTGGCCATGCTGGGTGCCTGGGCCACCGGCGATCTGCTGACGGCGGCGCTGTTGCCGATCATCATGATTTTCGGCCACGTGCTGGAAGAGCGTAGCGTGATCGGCTCCCAGGAAGCGATTCACGCACTGGGCAAACTGACCCGCAGTCACGCACGCAAGATTCAGGCGGACGGCTCCATCATCGAAGTCGACAATGGCACGCTCAAGGCCGGCGACCTGGTCGAGGTGCGCGCCGGGGACCGGGTGCCGGCGGATGGCCGGGTGTTGTCCGGTCAGGCCAGTCTGGACACCGCCTCCATTACCGGCGAGTCGGTACCGATGGAGGCAGGCGTCGGCATGTCGGTGTTCGGTGGTGCGATCAACCTCGATGGACTGCTGCGAATCGAAGTGACCCGCACCGGCCAGGAATCGACCCTCGGCAAAGTCATCGCCCTGATGCAAAACGCCGAGCGTTCGAAGCCGCCGATCACTCGTCTGCTGGAGCGTTACGCTGGTAGCTATATGGTGCTGGTGTTGTTGCTGGCCGCCGTGACCTGGTTTATCACCAACAACGCTCAGGCGATGCTCGCGGTGTTGGTCGCAGCCTGTCCTTGCGCACTGGTGTTGTCGGCACCGGCCACGGCGATTGCCGGGGTGGCCGTAGCGGCGCGCCATGGGATTTTGATTCGCAGTTCCGCGTTCCTTGAAGAGTTGGCGGACCTTACTTCTCTGGTGGTCGATAAAACCGGGACGCTGACTTTCGGCACCTTGCGCCTGCAATCGATGGACAGTCCGCTTGAGGATCGCAGCCATGTCCTGAAACTGGCGGCCAGCCTCGGTTCGGCCAGCAGTCACCCGGTCAGCCGTGCGCTGGCGGGGTTGGTGACCCAGGAGCATTTCCTCCTGCTTTCTGACATTCACGAACGCCAGGGCCTGGGCGTGGTAGCGATGACCGGGCAGGGCGAGGCAGCGCTCGGCCGGCCGGAGTTGTTTGCGCAACTGGGCGTCAGCACAACGACGGTTCCCGATCACGACGGTCCGATTGCAGGGTTGGCGCTCAACGGTGAGTTCCTCGCGTGGCTGTTGCTGGCTGACAGCGTCAAACCCGAGGCACAGTTCGCCTTGAGCGAGTTGCGTGACCTTGGACTGGGGCGCCAGTTGTTGCTCACCGGTGACCGGCACAGCGTGGCGCAAACGCTCGCCCGGGATGTCGGGATCAGTGACGTTGAAGCGCAGGCGCTGCCCGAAGACAAACTCAACCGCGTGCTCAAGGAGATCGATAGCGGCTTCCGGCCAATGGTGGTCGGCGATGGCATCAACGACTCATTGGCCCTCAAGGCCGGTGTGGTCGGTGTGGCCATGGGCGCCGGCGGTGCAGACATCGCCCTGGCATCGGCGGACATCGTGCTGATCGGCAGTGACTTGCGCCGCCTCGGCACCTGCGTGCGCTTGAGTCGTCAGTGCCGCCAGACGCTGCAGGTCAATGTGATCATCGGACTGGGCTGGACCCTGGCGATCGTGGCCTTCGCCGCGTTCGGCTGGCTTGGCGCTGCCGGGGCGATGATTGCCGCGTTGCTGCATAACCTCAGCACCTTGTTGGTGTTGGGCAATGCCGGTCGTTTGCTGCGGTTCCAGGAGCCACTGCTCAAACTCAAGGACGAAGCCTGAAGGCAAATGCTCTAAACCGGGTAATCGCGGGGACTTCAACTTTTTAGAACTGTGCGCCCGGTTCGTAGTCATTGAAGATGAGGGCACATCATTTTGTGCGTTCGCGGTGGCAGGTTCTGGCGTCGCGAATCATTGAAAACGGCTATTAATTCGATAGCCAGCTATTTTTCAAAGATGGTCTACCCTCTGTTTAGACGTCTGAAACAAGGGGGATTCTCCATGCTCGTGCATCTTCCACCGGCCTTACAGAATCTGCAGTTACCGCTTCGCCTGAGACTCTGGGATGGCCATGAATTCAATCTGGGGCCGACGCCCAGTGTCACGATTGTGGTCAAGGACCCACAAATGGTCACCCAGTTTAACCATCCAAGCCTGGATGCTCTTGGCGCTGCATTTGTCGAAGGCAAACTTGAGCTTGAAGGCTCCATCAGCGATGTGATCCGCGTCTGCGATGAATGGAGCCAGGCGTTGCTGGATGAAGGCGACGACAATCAGCCGGTTCGTAGCGCCCACGACAAAGAGATGGACGCCAAGGCGATTTCCTACCACTACGACCTTTCCAATGCGTTCTATCAGCTGTGGCTCGACAGCGACATGGCATATTCCTGCGCCTATTTCGAGACCGGCAGCGAATCCCTGGAACAAGCCCAGCAAGCCAAGTTCCGTCATTTGTGCCGCAAGCTGCGCCTGCAGCCCGGCGAATATCTGCTGGATGTGGGTTGCGGTTGGGGCGGATTGGCGCGTTACGCGGCTCGAGAATTTGGCGCGAAAGTGTTCGGTATCACCCTCAGCAAGGAGCAGTTGGCCCTGGCCCGGGAACGCGTAAAAGCGGAAGGCCTGGAGGACCTGGTCGAACTGCAACTGCTCGACTATCGCGATCTGCCGCAGGATGGCCGTTTCGATAAAGTGGTCAGCGTCGGCATGTTCGAACACGTCGGCCACGCCAATCTTGCCGAGTACTGCAAGACCCTGTTCGGTGCAGTGAAAGAGGGCGGCCTGGTGATGAATCACGGGATCACCGCCAAATACACCGATGGCCGTCCGGTAGGACGCGGTGCCGGTGACTTTATTGGAAAATATGTGTTCCCCAATGGCGAGCTGCCGCACCTGTCGATGATCTCTGCCGAGATCAGTGAGGCCGGGCTGGAGATCGTCGACGTCGAGAGCTTGCGCCTGCACTACGCACGTACGCTCGATCACTGGAGCGAACGCCTGGAAGACAACCTCGAAGCGGCCTCCAGACTCGTACCGGAACAAGTCCTGCGCATCTGGCGGCTGTACCTGGCTGGTTGCGCTTACGCGTTCGCCCGCGGCTGGATCAACCTGCATCAGATTCTTGCCGTGAAGGCCCACGCTGATGGCAGTCATGAACTGCCATGGACCCGGGACGATATCTACCTCTAGAGAATCGGTGAAATCAGCCGGGCGACTCGCATGCCGAGCTGCTGGACGCGGCGGGTCTCCCGGCTTTCTTCTTTGGCGATTTCGTGGGCGTTGGCAAAGTCATCGTTGAGCATCTGTTCCACCTTGGCGGCGAACGCGCTGTCGACGGTCAGCAACATCACTTCGAAATTCAGCCGGAACGAACGGTTGTCCAGGTTGGCGCTGCCGATGGCGCTGATTTCGCTGTCGATCAACACCACTTTCTGGTGCAGGAACCCGGGTTCGTAACGGAATACCCGTACTCCGACGCGCACCGCTTCGAAGGCGTAGAGGCTGGAGGCGGCGTAGACGATTCGGTGGTCGGGCCGGGACGGCAACAGCAGGCGAACATCCACTCCGCGCAGTACCGCCAGGCGCAACGCCGCGAACACGGCTTCGTCGGGGATGAAGTACGGGCTGGTAATCCAGACCCGCTCTGTCGCTGCGTGGATGGCCTCGACAAAGAACAGTGAACAGGTTTCGCAGGCATCGGCCGGGCCGCTGGCGAGTAACTGGCACAGCACGCCGCCTTCCGGATAAACCTCGGGCAGGATCAGCGGCGGCAGTGCACGAGCCGCCCAGAACCAGTCTTCGGCGAAAGACTCCTGCATGCACGCCACCACTGGCCCGCGCACTTGCACGTGGGTATCGCGCCAAGGGGCCAGGGGCGGTTTTTCGCCCATGTATTCGTCACCGACGTTGTGCCCGCCGACGAAACCGAGAATGCCGTCCACCACCACGATCTTGCGGTGGTTGCGAAAGTTCACCTGAAAGCGATTGAGCCAGCCACTTCGGGTGGCGAAGGCTTTGACCTCGACCCCGCCATCACGCAAGGCCTGCACGTAGCCGTGGGGCAGGGAGTGGCTGCCGATTCGGTCATACAGCAGGTAAATCGCCACGCCTTCGGCGGCTTTCTTCAACAGCAGAGATTGCAGGCGTTGGCCGAGGCGGTCGTCGTGAACGATGAAAAACTGAATCAGCACGGCTTCTTTCGCCTGGCTGATGGCCTCGAAAATGGCCTCGAATGTCGACTGACCGTTGATCAACAGCCGCATCTCGTTATTGGCCAGGCAAGGCATGTGTCCGAGCTTGGGCATTGCTCTGAGTGAGGCGTAGGCGGCAGAAGCGCGGGCGGTGAGTGCTTCTTCCACCCAGGGTCGCCAGTTGAGTTCGGAGACGGCCTTGCGCATTTCCTCGTTGGCCTGCCGCCGGGCCTTGATATAGCCATCAAAGGTGCTGCGGCCGAACACCAGGTAGGGGATCAGCGTGAGGTAAGGGATGAAAAGCAGCGACAGGGCCCAGGCGATCGAGCCTTGGGCGGTACGGACGGTCAACACGGCGTGTATGGCCGCGATCATGCCCAGCGAGTGCAGCAGGGCGATGGTATAACCGAAAATATGCGGTCCGAAATAATCCATGGGGGCTGTCTTGCTCCTGGAGATTCAGTGCTTAACAGACCATGTTCCGTGCAGAATGTCGCTAATTAATTGGCCCATGAACCGAACCGCGTGGCCGACGTCTAACGGCCACTACTGATCAGGAGTTACTCGATGAACGTTCGTCTGCTGGGTTTGGCCATGGCATTTGGGTTGGCACTTCCTGTTGCGGCTCACGCGCAAATGCTGCAGCCAGGATTGTGGGAGTTGACCACGAGCAACATGAAGGTCGATGAGCAGAATATGCCGGACCTGCAATTGATCCTCGGTCAGCTTCAGAGCCAGATGACCCCTGAGCAGCGCGCACAGCTGGAAAAGCAGGGCATCACCATGGGGGGCAAAGGGATCCGGGCGTGCCTGACCCCGGAGCAGGTCAAGACCGATAACATTCCGCTGACCGATCCGCAGTCGGGCTGCAAGCAGGAAATCACCGACCGTTCCGGCAATCAGTGGAAATTCCGCTTCAGCTGCCCGAGAGCCCAGGGTGCGGGCGTGGCGACATTCGTCAGTGATCGCGAATTCACCACCAAGGTCAACGGGACTTTCAACGCCACCGGCATTCAGCAGAAAGGCAGTCTCGAATCCCGCGCCGTCTGGTTGGGGCAGGATTGCGGCACAGTGAAGCCAAGAGCTTAAAAGCTTCGCGAGCAGGCTGCTCCCACAGGGGATTGGTGATCGACACACAATCACTGTGGGAGCGAGCCTGCTTGCGAAAGCGTCCCCACAGCCTGCCTAAATCCCGGGCCGACTCAACCATTCACACGCCGCCTCGACGGCCATCCGGCCAAAATCCTCCCCCGTGCGACTGCGCACACTGACAAACCCCCCTGCCTGCTCTTTTTCGCCAACCACCACCAGGTACGGCACGGTCTGGCTGTGCTGGCGAATCTTGTAGCCGACCTTTTCGTTACGCAGGTCGGCCTTGGCACGCACGCCCCGTTGGCGCAAGGATTCGGTCACTGCTTGTGCATAACTCGCCTGACGGTCATCCATGCTCACGACGACCACGGAGGGTGGAACGCGCCAGTGTTGCAGTTCCTGGTGACTGGACCAGCAGGTGCCGTAGATCCGTTGTTGCAACGTGCCGCTGATGTGATCGAGGGCAAAGGCCTGCAAGACTTTGGTGGTGGGGACATGCGGTCCATGGCTCTGGTATTCGGTGTCTCCCAGGCGGTACAGCGACATTGCTTCTCGCGGTAGCCGACGACGGATCGAGTGATTGGTCGCGGCCAGCGATTGCATGCGCGCTTCGATGAGGGGCAGGTCTGCCGGGGTCAGCGGTCGCTCGACTGTAAACTCGTAAAAGAAACCGTCACCCAATTCCTTGCCCGCGCGCATTTGCGCATGGGGGTGCAGTTGCTTGACCGCCATGGCCAGCATCAATGCACAGGAGCGGCGCAGGATCTCCAGGCCGTCCGGTTCCCGAGGGGTGACAATGCTGACCCGGGCATCCGCCTCGATCATGTATTCGCAGTCCACCAGTACACCATTGACTCGGCCCGCTACGGCCGCGCTGGCCAGTTCGGGGCCGATGCTGGCGGCCACCTCGTGTACCGACAGCGGCTGGTCGTACTCACGCAATGAACCATCGGGCAGGGTGATCTGGATCATGGTCGGCGTACTCAGGTGCTTCTAGCGAGCGTTATCGCATAAACCGTAGGGGCAAACCCTGGCAGCTGTCATTAAGACGTTTGTCGTGCCAGGCCAGTTGCCCCGACACGATCGTGGTGCTGACGCTGTGCCGAAAGCTCCGGCGGGCGAAGGGTGTCCAGCCGCATTGCGACAGGACAGGTTGCGTGGAAACGGCAACGCCGCCCGGTTCGGGCTTGATCAGCACCAGATCTGCAATAGCCTTCTCGAAGATAACCGCGATCGGGAATGGCGAATAGATCGGCGACACGGTGGCTGGTTTTAGCCACGAGCGTGGTGATCGGCAAAATCTGCTCCGCGACCAGCTCCAGCAACGCGGGCAACGCATGTTGCACCAGCGGCAGACCGGACGGTGCCCGCCAGTAAGGCTGCTGCTTTTCCGACCAGGTGTGCGGCGCGTGGTCGCTGCCAATGATGTCCAGCCGGTTGCTCGACAGTGCCTGGCGCAAGGCATCGCGGTCAGCTTGTGTCTTGATCGCCGGGTTGCATTTGATCAGGTTGCCCAGGTCAGGATAGTCGCGGTCATCGAACAGCAGATGATGCAGGCAGACTTCAGCGGTGATGCGTTTGTGGGGCAGTGGTTTGTCTTCGAACAAGGCCAGTTCCCGAGCCGTTGTCAGGTGCAGGACGTGCAGGCGGGTGCCATGCTTTCTCGCCAGGTCGATCGCCATTGATGATGAGCGAAAGCACGCCTCGGCATCGCGGATCAGTGGATGAACGGCGGGTGGAGCAGACTCGCCAAGGTGTTCCCTGAGTTTGGCGGCATTGGATTCAATGCTGGGCGTGTGTTCGCAGTGGGCCAGTAACAGGGTCGGCACGTCGGCGAATAGCCGTTCGAGAATGCGCGGATCGTCCACCAGCATATTGCCGGTGGAGGCGCCCATGAACACTTTCACCCCGGCCACTTCGCAGGGCTTGAGCGCGGCGACGATGTCGAGATTGTCGTTGCTCACGCCGAAATGAAAGCCGTAGTTGGCCACGGAGTTGATCGCCGCGTGGCGCTTCTTGTCGGCCAGTGCCTCTAGGGTCAGGGTCGGTGGGCAGGTGTTCGGCATGTCCATGAAGCTGGTGATGCCTCCCGCCACCGCAGCCCGGGACTCGGTGAAGATGCTGCCCTTGTCGGGCGCGCCGGGATCACGAAAATGCACCTGATCATCGATCATGCCGGGTAGCAGCCATTGGCCCTTGGCATCGATTTCCACGTTGGCGTTTTCATCGTGGATGCTACCGGCGATTTTCACGATACGGCCGTTGCTCACCAGCAGATCGCCCTCGAACTCATGGCCTTCGTTCACCAGCCGGGCATTGCGAATCAACACGCTGCTCATGGTCAGAACTCGTTTTGCAGGGCTTTGTAGCCACGTACCAGATCGACGTTGGTGCGCGCCACGTCTTCGGAAAACTCCGAAGCACTGACGCTCACCGGCGGATACTGCGAGAGGTCGGTGTTGGGACCGATCCGGGTGGTGGAAGGCACGTAAAAGGCTGCAGGCAGGTCACGCCCATCAACCACCGAGTTGTGCCGTACCACGCAACCGTCACCGACCACGCAGTTGAACAGCACGCTGTTGAAGCCGATGAACACTCGATTGCCGACGGTGCAGGGGCCATGCACGATCGAGCGGTGGGCGATGGAACTGAATTCGCCGATGGTCACCGCCGCACCGGATTTGGAGTGGATCACCACGCCGTCCTGGATGTTCGAGTTGGCGCCGATGGTGATCGGCAGCATGTCACCTGAGTCATCGACTTCATCAGCGCGGATCACGGCATAGGGGCCGACGAACACGTTCTCGCCGATCACCACTTTGCCGCAGATGATTGCCGTTTTGTCGACGTAGGCCGACTCGGCAATCAGCGGTAAATCGCCGGAAGGATTCTTGCGGATCATGGTTTGCTCAGCGCGTTGTACAGGGTGTTGAGGTTGTATACGAACAACCCGGTGAAGGTGCTGGCCGGACCGCTCGCGGCAAGGGCATCGGAGTACAGCGTGCCGCCGATCTGCGCGCCGCTTTCATCGGCGATCTGCTTGAGCAGGCGGGCGTCCTTGATGTTTTCCATGAACACCGCCTTGACCTTGGCCAGACGAATCTGGGTGATCAGTGCCGCCACTTCGGCGGCCGAAGGTTCGCGCTCAGTGGACAGGCCTTGAGGCGCCATGAACTCGATGCCGTAGGCTTGGCCGAGATAACCGAAGGCGTCATGGGACGTCACGATCTTGCGGTTGCCCGGTGGCAGTGAGCCGAGTTTGGCCTTGGCTTCGGCGAGCAGGGCGTAGACCTGTTTCAGGTACGCCTGGCTGTTGCGCTCATAGTCGGCGGCGTTCGCCGGGTCAGCGGCGATCAGCGCCTTGGTGATGTTGGCGATATACAGTTCGGTGTTCGCCAGGTTATGCCAGGCATGCGGGTCGGGAACGGTTTCGCCGTCTTCATCCAGGCTCCGCGGTATGACTCCGTGGCTCGCGCTGATGACCGGCGCCCGGGTCTCGGTACTGGTCACCAGGCGATCCAGCCAAGGCTCGAAACCGAGGCCGTTCTTGATGATGAGCCTGGCCTTGAGCAGCGCTTTGGCGTCGTCCGGTGTCGGCTCGTACGTGTGGGCATCCGCGTCCGGGCCGACCATGTTGGTGATCTGGATATGATCCTTGCCGACCTGACGGGTCATGTCGGCAAGGATGCTGAAGCTGGTGACCACCTGAAGTTTCTCGGCGGCAGACAGCGACATCGACCCCATCAAACAGAACAGTACGAGTAAAGCGCGCATCGATTGGCACCTCATTGGGATGTGAGCAAAGGCGGGCGGCGCAGCAAGCCGTGCACCGGTCCGAACACCACGGACAACAGATACCCGGCGCCTGCGACCAACACGATTGCCGGGCCACTGGGCAGCGAGTAGTAGAACGAGATCAACAGACCGAGCCACACCGAGAGGCTTCCGAGCAACGCGGCGATGACGATCAGTACTGGCAAGCGGCGACTCCAGAAACGTGCCGCAGCGGCAGGCAACATCATCAAACCGACCACCATCAACGCGCCGATTGCCTGGAAACCGATGACCAGATTCAACACCACCAGCGTCAGGAACACGCCGTGGGCCAGTGGCCCGAGTCGGCTGACGGTTTGCAGAAAAAGCGGGTCCAGGGTGTCGAGCAGCAGTGGTCTGTAGATCAATGCCATGGCCATCAGACTCAGGCCCGAGACCCAAAGCATGCCGCTCAAGGTGGGCCCATCGACCGCCAGTGCCGAGCCAAACAGCAGGTGCAACAGGTCCAGGCGTTTGCCGGCGATGCCGAGAATCAGTACGCCACTGGCCAGGGAAATCGGGTAAATCGCCGCGAGGCTGGCGTCCTCTCGCAAGCCGGTGCGTCGGGTAATCCAGGCAGCGAGGCCCGCCATACTCAGGCCGGCTCCGAGGCCGCCGATGGTCAATGCCGGAAGGCTCAACCCGGCAAACCAGAAACCCAGCGCCGCACCGGGGAGGATGCCGTGGGCGACGGCATCGCCGATCAGGCTCATGCGCCTGAGGATCAGGAACACCCCCAAAGGCGCCGTGCTGCATGCCAGGACCAAACCACCGAGCAGCGCCCGACGCATGAACACGAACTCGTGGAACGGTTGCCAGAGATGCGCTGCAGCGATCATCAGGCCACCTGCGATTGAGGTTGTTGGCGGATCAGTTCGGCGCTCGGGCCGAATACACAACCGCTGCTTTTGATCAGCAATGTGTGTGGGATGTGCTCGCGGACCGCGGCGAGGTCGTGGCACACGACCACCTGCGTCCGGCCTTCGAGGTGCCACTGATGCATGTGTTTCCAGAGCAATGCCTGGCCGAGTTCATCGAGGGCCGCGTGGGGTTCATCGAGCAACAGCAAGGGCGCTTCGGTCAGGCTTAATCGGGCGAGCAGGGCGCGTTGTAATTCACCGCCGGAGAGGGCCATCAAGGGGCGATCTTCGAGGCCGTTCAGGCACCAGTTTTCGAGGACGGCTTCCAGTCGTTGGCTGCGGACTTCCGCTGATTGTCTGTTGCCCCAGAAACCGGCGGCGACCAATGCCTGAAGGCTGATCGGGAATTGCCTGTCCAGCTGTTGTTGCTGAGGCAGGAACGACACACCGCCCCTGCGTGGAACACCCAGACGTACCTTTCCGGCCAAGGGTTGCTGCAGGCCAGCGATGACCTTTAACAGGCTGCTTTTACCGGACCCGTTCGCACCGATGATGGCGGTCAGGCTGCCCTCCGGCAGTTCGAAGTCCAGCGCTGGCGTGAGTGGCTGTCCCGGCGCACCCCAGCGCAAGGCGTGGCAACCAATCATGGGGCCTCCCAGTTGAATCGGCTTTCGGCTACGGCGTCATGGGCATGGAGGCTTTCGGCGTGGATCACACGAATGTGGAAGGCATTGATGCCCGCGGAACGTTTCAGGGCCAGATTCAAACGGCGTGCGGCGTCTTCGCAGAACATCAGGTTCTGACCGTTGGCCAGGGCGAAGGCTTGTTCGTCAGCGCGCTTTACCGCTGTTTGAACGGCGGTGCCGAGTGCGGCTTCGGCGTCGTTGATGACGGCGATCAGAGGCAACTCATCCAGGAAATCAGCCAGCCGTATGCGTAAAGTTGCGCTGCTGCGTTGGCTGTGAGGTGTGGCGACGATGCCGTTTGTGGAACCGAGCCACGCTAAAACGTCTGCGTGTTGCAGCGGTTTGTTGGCGAAATCATCGACGAATTGCTGCTGAATCAGCTGTCGAGAAAGGGCCGCAGAACACGGACAGGTTGAGGAATAAGGCAGGTCGATTTTTAGTTCCACGTGGAACATCGCGTTTTTCAACCGCGCTTCGATGCTCGCCGGATAGCTTTTCCAGCCTGCCAATGGGCTGATCAGCGCCGGCCTTTTCAGCAGCACGTCGGCGTGAATGGTTAAGTGAGCGCTGCTGGACAGCCCTTCGTGGCTCTCAAGAAAGCGCTGCAAAACCCGCCGCATTAAAGCCGGTGAAAGGCTTTCCTGCTCCAACAACTCAAGCGCCAGATAGAGCCGTGACATGTGAATGCCGCGCGCATTGCCATCGTCGAGGCTCACGCCGGCATCGGCCTTTGCATTCAATCGTTGGCCATCAAACAAAAAAGGAAGAGCAATGCCGCACATGCCCACCCACTCCAGTGGCAGGGCTTGGCGTGAGGCCTGCGCGGCGATATCCGGCAGAGTCAGCGCATTCATGAGCAGGTCCATCGTGGGAGTTGATTTGATATGTTATATCATAACAATTAAGTCGACGATGCCTTTTTCATGAGCGGGCCTTCATCGACCTCAGTGGCGCCAGCCTCGGCGGTGATTTCAGTCAGTTGGCCCTGGGCAGTACCGTACTTGGCAGCCTGGCGGGTATCACCACGTTGCATCAGAAACGCGTGGAGCAGGCAGGCCTAACAGCCAGCGATCCGACTGCAGGTGAACTTGGCGCTGCTGCCGCCGGAGCTGGAAAACCGGTTGATCGTGGTCCAGCCGACGCGCTGGTTGTAGCCAACCCAGGCCTCGCCATCGGAAGCGATACCAGTGAAGAACGTAAGCTGGCCGTAGCGGCTGTTGGTCTGCGCCCAATAGCGTTTTCCGGCGGTTTCGAACCCACGCAGATAGATCGTGCTTCCAGCGGTGTTGACGCTGTAGGCGTTGCCATCCGCATCCACGCAGGCCAGCAGGTTGGCGCTACTGGTGCACCTGGCCAGGCTCGGGACCTGGGCCAGCGCGTCGGCAGCCACCAGCAGGGACAGCATGATCAATGCGGGTTTAAGGGCGTTGCGCATGAGCTTTCTCACGAGGGGAGCGGCGTTCAGCATCCTGTCCTTTGCTCTGTTGAGCAAGAGGGGATAGTTTATTTGCGTTGTTACAGTATAACATTATGTAAGCCCGACACAGCGACCGGGCATCCCTGTGAGGAATATGCAGATGTCCAATCGACTCCCCGTGACCGTTCTCTCCGGCTTTCTTGGTGCCGGAAAAAGTACACTTCTTAATTACATACTACGTAATCGCGATGGGTTGCGGGTTGCGGTCATCGTCAACGATATGAGCGAAATCAACGTCGATGGCACCGAAGTCCAGCGCGATGTCAGCCTTAATCGGGCTGAAGAACGGTTGGTGGAAATGAGTAACGGGTGTATTTGCTGTACGTTACGTGAAGATTTGCTGGAGGAAGTGAGTCAGCTCGCCAAGGAGGGGCGCTTCGACTATCTGTTGATCGAGTCCACCGGTATTTCCGAACCGCAGCCGGTGGCGGAAACCTTCACCTTCCGCGATGAAGACGGCCAGAGCCTCAACGACATTGCGCGTCTGGACACCATGGTCACGGTGGTCGATGGCATGAACTTCCTACTCGATTACCAGGCTGCCGAAAGCCTTGCCTCCCGAGGCGAAACGCTTGGGGAAGAAGACGAGCGTTCGATTACCGATCTGCTGATTGAGCAGGTCGAGTTCGCCGATGTGATTTTGCTCAGCAAGGTCGACTTGATCAGCAGTCACCAACGCGAGGAACTGATCGCCATACTTGAACGGCTCAACGCCCGGGCGGAAATCATTCCGATGGCGATGGGCGAAATCCCCTTGAACAAAATTCTCAACACCGGTCGTTTCGACTTCGAAAAGGCGGCCCAGGCACCGGGATGGTTGCAGGAACTGCGCGGCGAACACGTGCCGGAAACCGAAGAGTACGGCATTGCGTCCAGCGCTTACCGGGCTCGGCGGCCGTTCCACCCACGGCGGTTCTTCAGCTTCATCGACGGTCCCTGGGACAACGGCAAGCTGCTGCGCTCCAAGGGCTTTTTCTGGCTGGCGAGCAAACACATGGACGCCGGCAGCTGGTCCCAGGCCGGTGGCTTAATGCGCTATGGTTTTGCCGGGCGCTGGTGGCGTTTCGTACCGAAAAACCAATGGCCGCAGGACGCGGAAAGTACCGCCGGGATCATGAAAAACTGGACCGCCGACAGCGGGGACTGTCGCCAGGAACTGGTATTCATCGGCCAGAACATCGACTTCACGCAGCTCACGGCCGAACTGGACGCCTGCCTGCTGACCGATGAGGAAATGGCGCTGGGCGTTGAGGGCTGGGGTTTGCTGCCTGATCCATTCGGCCCCTGGTACGAAGAGGCTGCCTGATCCTCTATGGGGGCTTCAAGGCTTGAGCCAGGTGCCCTGGCTTCGGGTCTCGCAGTACGGCTGTAAATACGCCGCGTCAGTGGCAACGCCGTAATAGTGAATATCCTGTCGGTAGGGCATATTGGCGACTTGGGCGTTGCTGCAGATACTAAATGCGCTGCCGGGGCATTTATCGACATACTGCACCTCGACTTTCTGCCCCGCCAGGTTCGGCTGGCAGAAGCCATCGGCGAAGAGTTTTGGCGGGATGTTGCGGTTCTGCTGGCAAACCTGGACATCAAGTCGTTCGGCCTGGCTGTGAACCACACAAGCCTGGGCCAGCGCCTCGCCTGAAACGAGTGCCAGGAGCAACGACAAGCCAATCAACCGCATCCATTACCTCCTTAGAAATCATCGACCATGCTGCAGAACATCCCCACTCATGTCATTGCCGGCCCGTTGGGCGCCGGCAAGACCAGCCTGATCAAACACCTGCTGGCCCAGCGTCCGGCTGGCGAGCGGTGGGCAGTGTTGATCAACGAGTTTGGCCAGATCGGTCTCGACGCTGCGCTCCTGACCCGGGACGTCGATGGTATCGCACTGGGCGAAGTGGCCGGGGGCTGCTTGTGTTGCGTCAACGGTGCACCGTTTCAGATTGGTCTTGGGCGTTTGTTGCGCAAGGCACAGCCGGATCGGCTGTTCATCGAGCCCTCAGGGCTGGGGCATCCTGCACAGTTGCTCAGGCAATTGAGCGAAGCGCCGTGGCAAGGCGTGTTGGCTGTTCAGCCTTGTGTGCTGGTGCTGGACGCCCGGGCACTTGCGGCTGGCAAACCGCTGCCGCAGGCGCAACAGCAAGCGCTGAGCCATGCGGGATTGTTACTGTTGAACAAATCTGAAGGTCTCGAAGAAGAAAGTCGCCAGCGAGTTGCCGAACTATTGCCTCCGGTTCCTCTGTACTGGACGCAACAGGCGGTTTTACCCTTGAGCGAGTTGCCCGGGCTGAAAGCCAAGGCGCTGGAAGGTGTGGATAACTTCGTCGTACCCAAGGGATTGGCGCAGTTGCCGGCCGTCTGGACCGATCACGCGTTGCCCATCTGCTTGAGTCAGGAGCAGGACGGTGGCTGGAGCATCGGGTGGCGCTGGCATTCGAGCCAGGTGTTTGATGCCGCCCTGGTCTGCCGCTGGCTTGAAAGCCTTGGCTGGAGGCGGGCGAAGCTGGTTATCCACAGTGTCGAAGGGTGGGTCTCGGTGAATGCGGTGGATAACTCGGTGCTGGACTGGCGGCCCAGTGAATGGCGGCAGGATTCGCGTATCGAGCTGATTTTCAGTGAGCCGCAGAATTCAGAAAAACTGCAGAGTGAGCTGGCAGCGTGTCGATCCGAACCGGGTTAATGGCTCAAGGTCGCCACTTGGTATGTTCCTGACGCCACTGGCTCAGCTCGATCACTTCAGCGCGAGGTTTCACCACCTCGACCGGAGGTTCGGTTTCGTCGAATGGAACCGGGTAGGGCGCCAGCTCAATCTGTGCGCTGTGAGCGCCGAACTGGGTGATGGTGCCGTTGTGGCGGGTTTCACCGGTCACGGTGAATTCGAAGTTGTACACGCGGGCCAGGCGTCGCCGACCACTGGCATCCCTGATGAACGCGATTCTTTTCAAGGCCACGTTGCCGTCCAGCAATTCGATCCCGAGTTTGCTGCAATGCTGTTTGACCCGCTCCAGCGCGCGCTCGCGCAAGCCGTGGTTGTGCCAAAGCCATGCGCCGGCAGTGGCGAAAAGCATCAGCACGAATATATTTCCAAGGGTCAGCATCACAGGGTGCTCCAACAAGATAGTGTCAGCTTAACTGCGTCGCTGGTCTGTCGTACAGGCTGCGTTTAGTCGCATACTGCGCGGCTAGAATTTCAATCGTTTTACGGAAATCCACCGCATGAAACGTACACCGCATTTGCTCGCTATCCAGTCCCATGTGGTATTTGGTCACGCCGGCAACAGTGCCGCGGTTTTCCCGATGCAACGGGTCGGGGTGAATGTCTGGCCGCTCAACACCGTGCAGTTCTCCAATCACACCCAGTACGGTCAGTGGGCCGGTGAAGTGCTGGCACCGCAGCAGATACCGGATCTGGTCGAAGGCATCGCGGCGATTGGCGAGTTGGGCAACTGCGATGCGGTGCTCTCCGGTTACCTCGGCAGTGCGGCCCAGGGCCGGGCGATCCTGACGGGGGTGGCGCGGATCAAGTCGATGAATCCCAAGGCGCTGTACCTGTGTGACCCGGTCATGGGGCATCCGGAGAAGGGCTGCAGTGTTCCGGCGGAAGTCAGTGATTTTCTGCTGGAAGAGGCCGCCGCCGTGGCGGACTTCATGTGCCCGAACCAGCTGGAGCTGGACAGCTTCTCCGGGCGCAAGCCGCAATCGCTGTTCGATTGCCTGGCCATGGCGCGTGCATTGTTGGCGCGCGGCCCGAAAGCGGTGCTGGTCAAGCATCTGGACTACCCCGGTAAACCGGCAGAGGTCTTCGAAATGCTGCTGGTGACGGCCGAAGGCAGCTGGCATTTGCAGCGCCCGTTGCTGGCGTTTCCACGTCAACCGGTGGGTGTGGGCGATCTGACGTCCGGGTTGTTCCTGGCGCGTGTGCTGTTGGGAGACAGCCTGGTAGCCGCGTTCGAGTTCGCGGCGTCGGCAGTGCATGAAGTGCTGCTGGAAACCCAGGCGTGTGCCAGCTACGAGTTGGAACTGGTTCGGGCTCAGGACCGGATTGCCCATCCGCGGGTACGGTTCGAGGCAACCTCGATCAGCCTCTGATTCAGCGCTGCCCCAATCGCGAGCAGGTTCGCTCCCACAGGCATAGCGCTAACCTTGTGGGAGCGAGCCTGCTCGCGATAGCGGTCTGAAGGTCGCTAAAGAACGGCCTGCCTCAAGCGTCGCCCTTGATTTCCTGATAGCGCTTTTCCAGTTCCTGGCGAATCTGCCGGCGCTGCTGGGCCTGCATATAGCGGCGCTTGTCTTCGCTGTTCTGCGGTTGCAGCGGTGGTACCGATGCAGGTTTACGCTGGTCATCCACCGCAACCATGGTGAAGAAGCAACTGTTGGTGTGACGCACCGAGCGCTCGCGGATGTTCTCGGTCACCACTTTGATACCCACCTCCATGGAGGTATTACCGGTGTAGTTGACCGAGGCGAGAAAGGTCACCAGTTCGCCGACATGGATCGGCTCACGGAAAATGACCTGGTCCACCGACAGAGTCACCACATAGCGGCCGGCATAACGGCTGGCGCAGGCGTAGGCCACTTCGTCGAGGTATTTGAGCAGGGTGCCGCCGTGAACATTGCCAGAGAAGTTGGCCATGTCAGGGGTCATCAATACCGTCATCGACAGCTGGGCGTTTCCGGGTTCCATAGCATTCTCACGGGTCAAGGCCAGGTTTGAGGGATGCACCTCTGCGGGTGCCTCAGCGGTTTTTTCAAACCAACAGTTATCGGGACGCCGGGTGCGGAGTCGCCGTCACGCCGGATCGATCTGTTTCCATATATTGCACCGCCTTTCTGCCAGAAGTCGCGGTGTTACCCTGCAAAAAAGCTCTGCCTCAAGGGCATTTCCTACGCGCAATCCAGATTTTTGTTCTGCTCGATCAGACTTTTCCTGCGTCCGGGGATCGAGCAATGCCATCCAGGGAGTCTCACACCATGCATGCCATCAGTTTCATTCAGGATCTGGCAGTGATCATGTTGATCGCAGGTGTGGTAACCGTGGTTTTCCATCGTCTGAAACAACCGGTGGTGCTGGGATACATTGTCGCCGGCTTCATCATTGGCCCGCACACCCCGCCATTCGGCCTGATCCATGACGAACAAACCATCAAGACCCTGGCCGAACTCGGCGTGATATTCCTGATGTTCTGCCTGGGCCTGGAGTTCAGCCTGCGCAAGTTGTTCAAGGTCGGTGCCACGGCATTCATCGCGGCGTTCCTGGAAATCGTGTTGATGATCTGGATCGGCTACGAGATTGGTCGCTGGTTCGACTGGAACACCATGGATTCACTGTTCCTCGGCGCGATCCTGGCGATTTCCTCGACCACCATCATCGTCAAGGCGCTCAACGATCTGAAGTTGAAGAACGAGCGATTTGCACAGCTGATATTCGGTGTGCTGATCGTCGAAGACATTCTGGGCATCGGCATCATCGCGCTACTGTCCAGCATCGCCGTCAGCGGTACGGTCAGCTCCGGCGAAGTGTTTTCTACAGTCGGTAAATTGTCGCTGTTCATGATCGTCGCATTGGTCATCGGTATTTTGATGGTGCCGCGGTTGCTGGCCTACGTGGCCAGATTCGAGAGCAACGAAATGCTGCTGATTACCGTGCTGGGCCTGTGTTTTGGCTTTTGCCTGCTGGTGGTCAAGCTTGAATACAGCATGGTTCTCGGGGCGTTCCTGATCGGCGCGATCATGGCTGAATCCCGGCAACTGCTGAAAATCGAGCGCTTGATTGAGCCGGTTCGCGATCTTTTCAGTGCGATTTTCTTTGTGGCCATCGGGCTGATGCTCGATCCGGCGATCCTGCTTCAATACGCCTGGCCAATCGCCGTAATCTCCGTAGCCGTGGTGCTCGGCAAGATGTTGTCCTGTGGCCTGGGTGCGTTTATCGCCGGCAATGACGGGCGCACTTCGCTGCGAGTCGGGATGGGTCTTTCACAGATTGGCGAATTCTCTTTCATCATTGCGGCACTGGGCATGACGTTGCAGGTCACCAGTAACTTTTTGTACCCCGTGGTTGTGGCGGTATCGGTGATCACGACCTTGCTGACGCCTTATCTGATCCGCGCAGCTGATCCATTGTCGATCAAGCTCGCGGGCGCCATGCCGGAACGCCTGGGGAGGGTGTTGGGGATGTATGGCGAATGGCTGCGCAGCATCCAGCCTCAGGGTGAGGGGGCGTTGCTGGCGTCGATGATCAGAAGGATTTTGCTACAGGTTGGGGTCAACCTGGCATTGGTGATCGCGATCTTCTTCTCGGGTGCGTTCTTCGCCGAACGCATGTCGGCTTACCTGCAAGGCTGGATCAGCGATCCGAGCTGGCAGAAGGCATTGATCTGGGGCGGGGCGTTGTTGTTGTTGTTGTCGCTGCCTTTTTTGATTGCGGCGTACCGCAAGCTCAAAGCACTGTCGATGTTGCTGGCGGAAATGGGCGTGAAGCCGGAGATGGCCGGGCGCCACACGCAGCGAGTGCGCCGGGTGATCGCCGAAGTGATCCCGATCCTGTCGCTGCTGGTGATCTTTTTACTGCTGGCAGCCTTGTCGGCCAGTATTCTGCCGACCAACAAGTTGCTGGTACTGATCGCCGTGGTCGCGGCCGCCGTGGCGGCGCTGCTGTGGCGCTGGTTCATTCGCGTGCACACGCGGATGCAGGTGGCGTTGCTGGAAACCCTCGACAATCACAAAGAGTCGTCCGGGCATTGACCACCTTGCAGCGTTGACTGGATCAGCTTTCCAGCCAGACGTCCCGTGCCCAGTGCCATACGGACTCCCAGGACTCCTCGGTGATCAGCTCTTCTTCGCCCGACCACAGCACCACCGTGCCGTCCTCTTCGACGCAGTAGTAATTGTCACCGTCCTGGCAAATCGGGATCAGATCGCGTGGTACGCCAGCATCCCAGGCATTTGCGGCCACATCGGGCAGGTAGGTATGCGATTGCGGGTCAGTGACGGTCACGGGTTCAAGGCTGCCGTAAACCACATCGCTGACGGTCAGCAGGAATTCCTTGAAGACGAACGGAATGTTGATGAAGAGTTCTTCTTCGACCTCTACCAGTTGATCTTCGTCGGGCAACTCCAAGGGGACCGGTACCGGTTCGTTGGCTTCACGCAGTTGTTCGATGATTTCTTCCACGTCCGGGATCCTCTTGCTTGTATGGCGCGGTTTATATGGGGCGGTTTATACAGTAGCTCGCTATAGATGCAACCGCGAAATAGAAAACCCCAGCCGGGGCTGGGGTTTGTTTACAACAAGTGAAACGCGGAGGGTGATCAGCCGTTCTGGCGGATACCGGCCACCAGCCAAGGCTGGTTTTCGCCCTGGGCGCGTTCCATGTTCCAGCTTTCGCTGAAGACTTCGCCCTGGTCGAAACGCGAGGTTTTCGATACGCCAGTGAAGGTCAGGGTGGCGATGGTCTTGTCGGCGCGATCGTCCACACCGTCCAGTTGTACATTGAGGTTATCAATGTAGGTGGACTGGAAACCGTCGCCCAGGTCGGTACGTTCGCGCTTGAGGAACTCCAGCATTTGCGGAGTGACGAATTCGGCGATCTTGTCCATTTCGTTGGCGTCCCAGTGCTGTTGCAGGGACTGGAAGTGATTGCGTGCCGCTTCGACGAAGTTCCTTTCGTTGAACCAGGCTGGAGCATTGATCACCGGACGAGCGGCAACGGGTGCAGCCGAACCACCGAAGATCGAACCGCCGGCAGGCTTCTGTTCGAACACTTCACGCTGCATCGGCGCATGGCCGGCCGGAGCGTAATGCTCCTGCTGCTTGCGACGACGGGCGGCGATAAAGCGGAAGACCAGGAACGCAATGACGGCCATGATCAGGATGTCGAAGATCTGCATGCCCTGGAAGCCGCCACCCATGAACATGGATGCCAGCAGGCCACCGGCGGCGATACCGGCCAGAGGGCCGAGCCAGCGCGAAGCGCCACCGGCCTTGGCAGCGGCGCCAGCGGCACCGGCAGCACCAGCGGTCGCCGCGGCGCCGCCCATGCCTGGAGAAGAAGGAGCCATCTGGCTGGTCTGGTGCGTCGGCGCAGCGCCTGCGCTTTTGCCACCACCGAAGCGCTTGGCGGCATTGACGTCGAGACTCATCGTCAGGCCGATGCACAACGCCATGGCGATGCTAAGAAAACGTTTCATAAAGGGAATTCCCATTTGTGGAAGGCACGCGCGCCATGTTGCACAGCTGAAGTGTTACTGGCTAGCGGCAGAGTGTTTCGGGCTTTTGCCTGACAGGTCGTGTTCAGCTTCAGTCAGCGCAATAGGGCCTTTGGACTTTGATATGTCAGATGAGTGGATAAGTTTTGTAGGAGGTTCACCTAGCGTCGCAGCGCCAGCATGACGACCCCGGCCGTGATCAGACCGATTCCGCCCCATTGGCGCAGGTCGAGTTTTTCTCCCAGCAGAACCACGCCCAGTATGGCGACCAGCACCACGCTGAGTTTGTCCACCGGAGCGACCAGTGAGGCCGGACCGACCTTGAGTGCACGGAAATAGCAGATCCACGATGCACCGGTGGCCAGGCCCGACAACAACAGGAACAGATAACTCTTCGCAGAGATCGATCCCAATGACTGATATTGGCCCGTGGCGTACAAAATCAAGGCCAGGCTGACCAGTACCACTATTGTACGTAGCAGGGTGGCGAAGTCGGAATTGACGTTTTCGATGCCGACTTTCGCGAAAATGGCAGTCATCGCCGCGAACGCCGCCGATAACAGGGCCCAGAATGTCCAGGAAGAAAAAAAGCCCGAGCCCATGACGGTTCCTTGATCGCTTACATGAAACTGGAGACTACACAAAACCTTGTGGGAGCGGGCTTGCTCGCGAAAGCGGAATGTCAGGCAACCTCAATAGAGACTGACCCACCGTATTCGCGAGCAAGCCCGCTCCCACATTGATCCTTCGACGAGCTTTAGATCGCTTCCAGCTTGGCATAACCCAGCATCAGCCACTTGCTGCCTTCACTGAAGTTCACCTGCACCCGGGCCTGAGCCCCGGCGCCTTCGAAGTTGAGGATCACGCCGTCACCGAAGATCGAGTGGCGCACAGTCTGGCCCAGGCTGAAGCCGGTTTCAGGAATCGCGCTGCCGCTGAACAGGTTGCTGCCACTCATTGACTGGTTGCCACCGAACGGACGGCTGACGCTGTTGGACAAGCGCACTTCCTGAATCAGGCCTTTCGGCACCTCGCGTACGAAACGCGACACCTTGTTGTAGGTCTCGCTGCCGTACAGGCGGCGGGTTTCGGCGTAGGTCATCACCAAATTCTGCATGGCCCGGGTGATGCCGACATAGGCCAGACGACGCTCTTCCTCAAGGCGGCCGGGTTCTTCCAGGCTCATCTTGTGCGGGAACAGGCCTTCCTCCATGCCCACCAGGAACACGTAAGGGAATTCCAGGCCCTTGGCGCTGTGCAGGGTCATCAATTGAATGCTGTCTTCGTGCTCGTCGGCCTGGGTATCGCCGGCTTCCAGCGACGCATGACCGAGGAAGGCCGCGAGCGGCGTCAGGTCTTCGTCTTCTTCGCTGTTTTCGAAGTTGCGCGCGGCGCTGACCAGTTCCTCAAGGTTTTCCACCCGGGCCTGGCCTTTCTCGCCTTTTTCCGCTTCGTGATAGGCGATCAGCCCCGACTGCTCGATGACGGTCTGGGTCATCAGGTGCAGCGGCATTTCCATGCACTTGGCGGCGAGGTTCTCGATCAGCTCGATAAAGGCGCCAAGGGCACCGGCCGCACGGCCTGTCAGGCCTTTGTTGGCCACCAGTTGGCGCATCGCTTCCCACATCGACACATCGCTGTGGCGCGCATGGTCGCGGATCGCTTCGACGGTTTTCTCGCCGATGCCACGGGCCGGCACGTTAATGACCCGTTCCAGCGCGGCGTCGTTGCCCCGTCCTTCGAGCAACCGCAGGTAAGCCATGGCGTTCTTGATTTCGGCGCGTTCGAAGAAGCGCTGACCGCCATAGATACGGTAGGGAATGCGCTCGCGCAGCAAGGCCTCTTCCAGAACCCGCGATTGGGCATTGGAGCGGTACAGAATCGCAATATCGCTTCGAGACAAGCCGGTTTTCAGCGCACTTTCGATGGTTTCGACAACGTAGCGTGCTTCGTCGTGTTCGTTGAAGGCGGCGTACAGGTTGATTGCTTCGCCGTCGCCGCCGTCTGTCCACAGCTCTTTGCCCAGGCGCCCGGTGTTGTTGGCGATCAAGGCGTTGGCTGCCTTCAGGATACCGGCGGTGGAGCGATAGTTTTGCTCCAGGCGAATGGTCTCGGCGTCCGGGAAGTCTTCGGAATACTGGTAGATGTTCTCGATTTTCGCGCCGCGCCAGCCGTAGATCGACTGGTCATCGTCGCCCACCACCATCAGGCTGTCGCCACCCTTGGCCAGCAGGCGCAACCAGGCGTACTGCACGGCGTTGGTGTCCTGGAACTCGTCCACCAGGATGTGCCGGAAGCGCTTTTGATAGTGCGCGAGCAGGCCTGGGTGATCGCGCCACAGATCGAGGGCGCGCAGCAGCAATTCGGAGAAGTCGATGACACCCGCGCGCAGGCAGGCGGCCTCGTAGGCTTCGTAGATGCCGCGCATGGTCGCCAGGAACAGGTCGCCGCTGGCTTGAATGTGTTGCGGACGCAGACCTTCGTCTTTCTGTCCGTTGATGAACCACTGGGCCTGACGGGCCGGCCAGCGCTGTTCGTCCAGACCGAGCTCACGGATCACCCGCTTGACCAGCCGTTGCTGGTCGTCGCTGTCGAGAATCTGGAAAGTCTGGCTTAAGCCCGCTTCCTGCCAGTGCGCCCGCAACAAGCGGTGCGCCAGGCCGTGGAAAGTGCCAACCCACATGCCGGCCGGGTTGATACCCATCAACTGCTCAATGCGCTGGCGCATCTCGGCAGCAGCCTTGTTGGTGAAGGTCACCGACAGGATGGAGTGGGGCGAGGCGTTTTCGACCTGGATCAACCAGGCGATACGGTGCACCAGCACTCGGGTTTTACCGGAACCAGCACCGGCCAGGACCAACTGACGACCCACGGGGGCCGCTACGGCCTGGCGTTGGGCATCGTTGAGAGAGTTCAGCAGAAGGGAGAGATCATCGCGCATCAGGGCATTCTAGGGGGCCGCGACACACCGGGCAAACTCCACTTCGCTTTAGCCGATGAAAGTTATGCGAAGGACGACCGGTCGGTCATCGGCTGCAGGCGTTGGCAGGGCGTGTCTTCAGCGTTTTCCGGGGCATCGGCGGCTGAAAAATTTGGCGATTTATTGATCAGCAGCAGTTTGGTCCGGGCAATTGCTTGTGTATGCTCCGAGCAGTTTCGGGCTCATGCTCATCATTATAAGAACAAGAACATCGCCTATGACCCTCAGCGTCGACCTGTCGGGCCCCACTGTGGAACCCCGGGAGATTCGTAAACAGTACGCCATGGAAATGGCGGTCGAACGCACGCGCCTGTTGTATCAGGGCTCGCTGCTGCCCACGTTGTTCATGCTGATCAATGGCCTGGTCTGCGCCGGTTTGCTCTGGAGTCCGCAGCGCTACTTCCTGGTCAGTGTCTGGCTGGTGTGGTTGTTGTCACTGGTGGCATTACGGGTGATTCAGGTCGCAGCCTTCGACTCGGCCATTCCCAATCGACAGGCCCATCCCATTTGGCGACGGATGTTTTGGCTGGGCTCCGGCCTCACCGGTCTGACCCTGGCTGGTGCCGGCATTGCTCTGGCTCCCGCCGATAACTTCATTCAGCAAGCCTGGGTCTTCGGCCTCATCGGCGCCGCCGCGCTCTCGGCCAGCGTGGCTTATGCAGTCAGTTTGCCGGCTTTTCTGTCTTTCACCTTGCCCTGCCTGTTGCCGGCCATCGCCTATATGTTTTTGGGGGGAGACGAACAGCTGCAAGGTTGGGGCTGGTTCGGGCTGATTCTGCTCGGTGCATTGAGCGTGGTTGCCTGGCAGGTCAATCGCTTGATCGATCGCGGCTTGATGCGACGCTTTCAGAATCAGGCCCTGATCGAGCATCTTCAGCAGGCGCAAAGCTGCAGTGATCAGCTCAATCAGAAGCTGGCCAAGGAAATAGAACAGCGTCGACGGGCCGAGGACGAGTTGCGGGAGATTCAGATCGATCTGGAAAACCGTGTCGCTCAGCGCAGCCTGGAACTGGACGCCGCCAACCAGGCGCTGAGCAAGAGTGAGGCGCGTCTGGCATTGGCTTTGAAGGCCAGCGAGTTGGGGTTGTGGGACTGGAATCTGCAAACCGACGAAGTCCATCACACACAGATTCAGGAATTGTTCGGGCTGGAGCCGGAACAGGTCACGGCATTACTGCGGCACCTCAAGCCGCGCCTTCATCCCGAGGATCTTCCTGCGCTGAAAAGGGCGCTGGTCGAGCATTTGAAGGGCCGCACCGAGGACTACCAAATCGAGTATCGCGTACGGCATGGCGACGGCCACTGGGTCTGGATCGAGGACCGTGGGCGGGCGGTCGAGCGTACCGAGAACGGCCGGGTGATTCGCATGGTCGGCACTCGCCGCGACATCAGCGTCAGCAAAGGCCTGGAAGAGCAGCGGCAACTGGCGGCGACCGTGTTCGAGGCGGCCAGCGAAGGGATCGTGATTTTCGATCCGAACTACGCCTTGATCGCGGTCAATCAAGCCTTCAGTCGAGTGACCGGCTATGACATCGAGGACATGATCGGACGCAATGTCGTTGAGTTGCCATGCAGTCGCGATGCGCGTCGGCATTACGCCGCAATACATCAAGCGCTGGAGCAGCAAGGCAGTTGGCAGGGCGAATTGGTGGAAACCCGCAAGAACGGCGAGATCTACCCGCAATGGCTGCAACTGAATGCTGTGCGCGATACCCGGGGTAATGTCAGCCATATTGTGGGTTTCTTCGCTGATCTCTCCGCCCGCCGGGAATCCGAAGAACGAATGCGCTATCTGACCCATTACGACGAACTTACCGGTCTGGCCAACCGCTCGATGTTCCGTGAGCGACTCAGCGAGGCTCACCAGCGCGTGAGACAGGGCGGTTATCGCAGCCTGGCGTTGCTGCACATCAATCTCGATCGGTTCAAGCAACTCAACGACAGCCTCGGGCATGAAGTCGCCGATCAGTTATTGCAGAAAATGGCCCGGCGACTGGTAAATGCATTGCCTGAGGCAGACACCATCGCGCGCTTGTCCGGTGACGAATTTGCCGTGCTGTTCAACGCCTACGGCAACCTTTCGAGCCTTGCCCGGGTGGCGACTCGTCTGGCGAGCAAGTTGCGTTTGCCGTTGACCATTGAGGGGCATGAACTGGTGGTCAGCGCGTCGATGGGTATCAGCTTGTTGCCGGACAGCGCTCGGGAAATATCTGCACTGGTCAGTCAGTCGAACATGGCCATGCAGCACGCCAAACACCTGGGTGGCAATAATTTCCAGTTTTACACCGACAGTCTGCAAGCCAGCACGCTGGAGCGTTTGCAACTGGAAAACCATTTGCGCAAGGCCGTCGAAGAGCAACAGCTGAAGGTGTTTTACCAACCCAAGCTGTGCCTTGCCACGGGCAAGCTCAATGCCGCCGAGGCGTTGGTGCGTTGGGATCATCCGACCATGGGCCGCGTGCCGCCGGGGGATTTCATCGGTCTGGCTGAAGAAACCGGATTGATCGGCCCGATCGGTGAGTTCGTGTTGCGTCAGGCCTGCTGGCAAGCCTGTGAGTGGCAGCGACAGGGGCTCGAAGCGATTCGTGTGTCGGTCAATCTGTCGGTGCATCAATTGCGACAGGGCAAACTGGTCAGCCTGGTGCGCCAAGTGCTGGAGGAAACCGGGCTGGAGCCACGCTACCTGGAGCTGGAGCTCACCGAAAGCCAGTTGCTGGACAGCGTCGAACACATCATCGCAACCTTCCAGCAGTTGCGTGATCTCGGGGTGAAACTGGCCATCGATGATTTTGGTACAGGCTATTCATCCCTAAGCTATCTCAAGCGCATCCCCGTGGATTACGTGAAGATAGATCAGGCGTTTATCCGTGGCCTGGGTGAGGGCAGCGAAGACGCGGCGATTACCCGGGCCATCATTGCCATGGCTCACGGTCTGAAGCTGAAGGTCGTGGCAGAAGGGGTGGAGCGCGGAGAACAGCTTGAGTTCCTGAAAGCCGAGCGCTGCGATGAAGTGCAGGGCTATTTGATCAGCCGCCCGGTCGAGGCCGAGACGTTGGCAGGTTTGCTGCATGCGCAAGCTGCAAGCTGACCAGGAAGCTATTTATGTTCCTGGTCGTTCCATTTAATGCCTCAAGGTGCTTTTGACCTTTAAAACGCGCAGCCGGCGCATATGGACATGCACCAGAAGTGCTACATGAAGCGCGGGCACCTGAAATCGAGGGATCCGGTTACGCATTGAGCAGGCAAAAAGCCGATTCATGTAGTATAACTACAAGCGTGCTACATCCCCGGCACCTGCCAATAACAAAGAGTCCAGCCCTTTGAATCTGCTGCAACACATCGCCCAGTCTCGCCACCTGTTACGCAAGTCGGAGCTCAAGGTCGCCGACCACGTGCTGCTTGATCCTGCGGCCGTGATGCACAGCTCCATGGCTGACCTGGCCCACAGCGTGGGCATCAGTGAGCCGACCATCGTGCGTTTTTGCCGTGCCATCGGTTGTTCCGGCTTTCAGGACCTGAAGCTGAAGCTGGCCCAGAGCCTGGCGGCAGGTGCGAGTTTCGGTCAGTTTGCGATCCATGAAGATGACTCGGTCGCCGACTACAGCCTGAAAATCTTCGACACCACCCTGCATACGCTGATGGAGGTTCGCGAGAAACTCGATCCGTTGGAATTGCAGAGGGCCGTGACGCTCATGTCCCAGGCCCAGCGCGTCGAGTTCTATGGCTTCGGCGCCTCCGGTGCGGTCGCGGCGGACGCCCAGCACAAGTTCTTCCGCTTGCTGCTCACCGCTGCGGCGTATTCCGACCCGCACATGCAGGCGATGTCTGCCGTGACGCTCAAGCCAACCGACGTGGCGATCTGCATTTCCCAGTCCGGGCGCTCCAAGGACCTGCTGATCACCGCCAACCTGGTGCGCGAAAGCGGTGCCTCGCTGATCACCTTGTGCCCGAGCCAGACACCATTGGCCGAGCTGTCTACGGTCAATCTGGCGATCGATGTGCATGAAGACACTGAAATCTATACGCCGCTGACGTCGCGTATCGCCCACCTGGTGGTGATCGACGTGCTGGCGATGGGCGTGGCCATGGCGCGTGGTCCGAGCCTGGTCAACCACCTCAAGAGCGTCAAGCGCAGCCTGCGCAGCTTGCGGTTGTCGCCCAAGTCGGTGAAGGCGCTGGACGACTGATTGAAGCCGACGCGATTTCTGTGGCGAGGGAGCTTGCTCCCGCTGGGCAGCGAAGCGGCCCCAAAGTCATTCACCGTGGTATGTCTTTCGAATTGCATTTAACGGTCTGCGACTGCTGCGCAGCCGAACGGGAGCAAGCTCCCTCGCCACGGTGAGTGGCGACAGCTTTCATCAGTCTGTAACGCCCAAGCCGCCAAACCGTCATCCCCGGCGCCTATCCTGAAACTCCCGTACTCGCCTTGGGAGACTCGAAATGGCCATGCCTTACGAAGAACGCAACAGCGCTGTCAAAACCCGTCGTCAGCAAGAAGATCAGCGCCGCATGGAATTTCGCCGCGCCATTGAAGATCGCTGCGAACGCCGTCAGCTTCTGGCCGAAATTGGCGATTTTCCAGAGTTGGAACTCAACTTCTGGCAGGCAACTCCCTCGACTTCCCGTCGAAACGCTCAACCAGCGCGCTGATTTGAAGCCGTTCGCTACGGATAAACGCCAGGAAGGCGTGAGCCACCGGTGACAGGCGTTTCGCCTTGGCCTGCACCAGGCACCAACTGCGAAACAGTGGCAGCTCTTCGACGGGTAGCTCGATCAGCCCACCGGTTGCCAGCTCAAGGTTCAGGGCGTGGCGCGTCAACAGCGCAACGCCCAGGCCTGCCAGTACACATTCACGCTGGGCTTCGGCAGACGAGACTTCCTGAGTCTGGTTGAAGTGCACGCGTTTCTCTTTGAAGTATTCTTCGCAAGCAAGCCGTGTCCCGGAGCCTGGCTCACGCAGCAGCAGTGTGTAGGGCTCGAGATCTTGCAAGCGTAGCGGCCCCATATGGCACAGCGGGTGATCCGGTGGCGCCACGGCGACGATCGGGTTGTTCAGGAATGGCAGGAATTCCAGGCCCATGTCCTGGGGCACCATGGACATGATCACCAGGTCGTCGCGGTTGTCCGACAAACGCCGAATGACCTGGCCGCGATTGACCACCGTCAGTTGCAGGTTCACCTCCGGGTGCTGGCGTTTGAAAGCGGCAAACAAGTGCGGTACGAAATACTTGGCGCTGGATTCCACCGCCAGTTTCAGTTGCCCCTGCAGCGAGCCCTGCATGTCGGACAGCTGCATGTCGAGGTTTTCCAGGCGTCCGAAAATATCCCGGCTGGCCCGCTGTAACGCTTCAGCCGCTTCGGTCATGTAGAGTTTTTTGCCGACGTAATCGAACAAAGGCTGGCCAATCAGCTCTTCAAGTTGACGAATCTGCAGGCTGACGGCAGGTTGTGTGAGCGACATTTCCTCGGCCGCGCGACTGTACGACCGCAAATCACAGACCTCGTTGAAGATCTGCAATTGCCGCAAAGTCATGCGCATCAATGACTTACGCATTATCTGGTCACTCTCGTCGCTGGCTGGAGAATCAACTATAAGTCTTTACTTATGCGCGGCCCAATAATTATTCATTTTTGTTAATCCCTTGTGGGCGCTAGTGTGGACCTGCGACCAAATTGAAACATTTGGTCACGCGTCGACCTGGTCTAGCAGGTCGTGGGTACCACCGGCTCAAGGGAATTTCCAAGTGATAACAAAGATCCTGATCGCCAACCGTGGTGAGATTGCCGTACGAATCGTGCGTGCCTGCGCCGAAATGGGCATTCGCTCGGTCGCGATCTATTCCGACGCCGACCGTCATGCCTTGCATGTGAAGCGTGCAGACGAGGCCCACAGCATTGGTGCCGAGCCGCTGGCCGGCTATCTGAACCCGCGCAAGCTGGTGAACCTGGCCGTGGAAACCGGCTGTGATGCGTTGCACCCCGGTTACGGCTTCCTTTCGGAAAACGCCGAACTGGCGGAGATCTGCGCCGAGCGCGGGATCAAATTCATCGGTCCATCGGCTGAAGTCATTCGCCGCATGGGCGACAAGACCGAAGCCCGTCGCAGCATGATCAAGGCGGGCGTGCCGGTGACTCCAGGCACTGAAGGCAATGTCTCGGGCATCGAAGAGGCCCTGACCGAAGGCGATCGCATCGGTTACCCGGTGATGCTCAAGGCCACCTCCGGTGGTGGCGGCCGCGGCATTCGTCGCTGCAACAGCCGCGAAGAACTCGAACAGGCTTTCCCGCGGGTCATTTCCGAGGCCACCAAGGCATTTGGTTCGGCGGAAGTGTTCCTGGAAAAATGCATCGTCAATCCGAAACACATCGAAGCGCAGATCCTCGGCGACAGCTTCGGCAACGTGGTGCACCTGTTCGAGCGTGACTGCTCGATCCAGCGCCGCAATCAGAAGCTGATCGAGATCGCCCCGAGCCCGCAACTGACCCCGGAACAGCGTGCCTACATCGGTGACCTGTCAGTGCGTGCAGCCAAGGCCGTGGGTTACGAGAACGCCGGCACCGTGGAGTTCCTGCTCGCCGAGGGCGAGGTGTACTTCATGGAGATGAACACCCGGGTGCAGGTGGAGCACACCATCACCGAAGAAATCACCGGCATCGACATTGTCCGTGAGCAGATCCGCATCGCCTCCGGTCTGCCGCTTTCGGTAAAGCAGGAAGATATTCAACACCGCGGTTTCGCGCTGCAATTCCGGATCAACGCCGAAGACCCGAAAAACAACTTCCTGCCGAGCTTCGGCAAGATCACCCGTTACTACGCACCCGGTGGTCCTGGCGTGCGTACCGACACGGCGATCTACACCGGTTACACCATTCCACCGTTCTACGATTCCATGTGCCTGAAACTGGTGGTGTGGGCGCTGACCTGGGAAGAAGCGATGGACCGTGGCTTGCGCGCCCTCGACGACATGCGTCTGCAAGGGGTCAAGACCACCGCCGCGTATTACCAGGAAATCCTGCGCAATCCGGAATTCCGTAGCGGCCAGTTCAACACCAGCTTCGTTGAAAGCCACCCTGAACTAACCAACTACTCGATCAAGCGCAAACCCGAAGAGCTGGCCCTGGCCATCGCCGCCGCCATCGCCGCCCACGCAGGCCTGTGAGGAATAGAACAATGAGCAAACAAATCCACGTTACCGACACAATCCTGCGCGACGCCCACCAATCGCTGCTCGCGACCCGCATGCGCACCGAAGACATGCTGCCGATCTGCGACAAGCTCGACAAAGTTGGCTACTGGTCGCTGGAATGCTGGGGCGGCGCGACCTTCGACGCCTGCGTACGTTTCCTGAAAGAAGACCCGTGGGAGCGTCTGCGCCAGCTGCGCGCGGCATTGCCTAACACTCGCCTGCAAATGCTCCTGCGCGGCCAGAACCTGCTGGGCTACCGCCACTACAGCGACGACGTGGTCAAAGCTTTCGTTGCCAAGGCTGCAGTCAACGGTATCGACGTGTTCCGTATTTTCGACGCCATGAACGACGTGCGTAACCTGCGCGTGGCCATCGAAGCGGTAAAAGCGGCGGGCAAACACGCTCAGGGCACCATCGCCTACACCACCAGCCCGGTGCACACCATCGAGGCCTTCGTGAACCAGGCCAAGCAAATGGAAGCCATGGGTTGCGACTCGGTGGCGATCAAGGACATGGCGGGCCTGCTGACCCCGTACGCCACCGGCGAACTGGTCAAGGCATTGAAAGCCGAGCAATCGCTGCCAGTGTTCATTCACTCCCACGACACCGCTGGCCTGGCCGCGATGTGTCAGATGAAGGCTATCGAAAACGGTGCCGATCACATCGACACCGCGATCTCCAGCTTCGCCTGGGGCACCAGCCATCCGGGTACCGAGTCGATGGTCGCGGCCCTCAAGGGCAGCGAGTTCGACACCGGCCTGAACCTGGAGCTGCTGCAAGAGATCGGTCTGTACTTCTACGCCGTGCGCAAGAAGTACCACCAGTTTGAAAGCGAATTCACGGCGGTCGACACCCGTGTTCAAGTCAACCAGGTGCCGGGCGGGATGATTTCCAACCTGGCCAACCAGTTGAAAGAGCAGGGCGCCCTGAACCGCATGAGCGAAGTGCTGGCGGAAATCCCGCGTGTGCGTGAAGACCTCGGCTTCCCGCCGCTGGTGACCCCGACTTCGCAGATTGTCGGCACCCAGGCGTTCTTCAACGTGCTGGCCGGCGAGCGCTACAAGACCATCACCAACGAAGTGAAGCTGTACCTGCAAGGCGGCTACGGCAAAGCGCCGGGCACCGTGAACGAACAACTGCGTCGCCAGGCCATCGGCAGCGAAGAAGTGATCGACGTTCGCCCAGCCGACCTGCTCAAGCCGGAAATGGCCAAGCTGCGCGCCGATATCGGAGCACTGGCCAAGTCTGAAGAAGACGTGCTGACCTACGCCATGTTCCCGGACATCGGTCGCAAGTTCCTCGAAGAGCGAGCGGCTGGAACCCTGACACCTGAAGTGCTGTTGCCGATTCCGGAAGCCGGAAAGGTGGCTTCGGTGGGCGGCGAAGGCGTGCCGACCGAGTTCGTCATCGACGTTCACGGCGAGACCTACCGCGTCGATATCACCGGTGTGGGCGTCAAGTCCGAAGGCAAGCGTCACTTCTACCTGTCCATCGACGGCATGCCGGAAGAAGTGGTGTTCGAGCCGCTCAACGAGTTCGTCGGCGGCGGCAGCAGCAAGCGCAAGCAGGCCAGCGCGCCGGGCCATGTCAGCACCACCATGCCGGGCAACATCGTCGATGTGCTGGTCAAGGAAGGCGACACCGTCAAGGCAGGCCAGGCCGTACTGATCACCGAAGCGATGAAGATGGAAACCGAAGTCCAGGCTGCCATCGCCGGCAAAGTCACCGCCATTCACGTGGCCAAGGGCGACCGGGTGAACCCGGGCGAAATCCTGATCGAGATCGAAGGCTGAGTTAACAGACTCGATTCAACGCTTTAAACCTCGGGGGGGCATGTGCTCCCCTTTTTTTATGCCTTGCAACTCCTTTCCTGGAAGCGCGCATTTTTTCTGATGTCTTCCCGACAGCACCTAGGCGTCACTGCTAAAGCTGCATTATTTTGCAGTTTTACGGCGAGGAATTACCTTTCGTATGCATTTTATTACGTATGCCAATGCTGTTGATTTGGCTTGGATGCATTATATTGCGTTTATACTTGGTGAAGCTCTTCAAGAAATGCATTTAAATGCAGGTGGAAAAGCATGTACAACCTGACATTGCAAATTTTTACGGCGGGTGAATGGTCCGACGCTATGGTCTTGAGCTTTGATAACCCTGAAAAGGGTTTCGAAAGTCGGTGCAATTTTGGTTACGAAACGGGTTATCTCGTCGATAACCATGAAGCCATCGGATCCCCGTTCTCCAAGGCTGTGAGTGCAAGATTCCCATTGGATTGGGAAGGTCGGCGATCCAACGCGCCAGCATTCGTGCATGACATTGCACCTGCCGGAGCTGCAAAACGATTTCTTCTCGCACGCGTAGGGCAAGACAAACCCGCTGACATCAGTGCCGACCTTTACCTGTTGGGCAGGAGTACACCGGCACCTATCGGCAACATGCGAATCAAAGAATCTGGCGAGGCGGTTGATGAGCGTGAGCCTATTGGGTTTGAACGTCAGGATGTCATCAATCGAGACAACCGGTTTCTCGAGTACGCCTATGAGCTGGGCGCTGCGATTGGCGGTGCGACAGGCGCCGGAGGTGAGGCACCGAAGCTTTTGTTGGCCGAAAACAAGACCGGCCTCTTGTATCCGGACGCAGTGCTGGAAGACCGGGATGTCACCCAACATTGGTTTGTGAAGTTTGCCCGCAATAAAGGTAACCAGACTGATCAAGATATCCTGCGAAGCGAATACCACTACTACAAAGCTCTCCAGGCGCTGGGTATCGAAACAGTCGCTGAGGAAGGATTGGCGTTAGAGGAAGCGACCAAACCCAGCTTGTGGATGCAGCGTTTTGATCGTCAGGTGACAGTCCAGGGTATAGAGCGTTTGGCGGTAGAGTCGATTTATTCGCTGGCGAATGTCACCAAGCCTGGAAGTGCGATGAACCACATGGAGGTTATCCGCATGCTTGCCGGGCTCTGGCGCGAAGTGGGGCAGGCGGATCGGATTCCGGATCTTGTTGCCGATTACCTGCGTCGGGATCTGCTCAACAAAATCCTCGGTAACTCGGATAACCATGGCCGCAACACCGCAATTATCCGGGATATAGACTCGTTTCGTTTGGCACCGATTTATGATTTGGCGCCAATGGTGATGGATGACGAAGGTGTGACCCGCACGACCAAGTGGCCAAAAGAGTTGGAGAGGGCAGGCGATGTCGATTGGCGTGGAGTCTGTCGAGCATTGGCGGATATCGCTGATCCGGAAGATCCATTGGCAGCGTTGGCTGACGCGCCAGACTCTTTCGAGCGCTTGCGGGAGGATGCACAACGTTTGGTGGCACTTCCCGATATTTTGACCGCCAGCGGATTGCCCGCCACGACGATGAATCACCCGCGCATTGCATTGAAAAATCTGGAGCAACGTTTGAAAGAGTGGGATCTGAAATGAGCATGACCGTTGCCGAGCGCACGGTGCTCATAGAAAACATTCAAGAAGGACTCACCCAAGGCTCGATTGAAATAGGTGAAGCCGTCCGGCGCCTGCGAGTGGAAGTGACCGGCCTGCATCAGACTCAATTTGCCAAGATGTGCAAAATCTCGGTTCGCACTTTGGTGCATATCGAGCATGGGGAAGGAAATCAGACGCTGAAGTCACTTAATGCAGTCTTCCGCCCGTTTGGATTGAAGATGGGAGTGGTACGAGTTCGACGTGATATCAGCTGAATCAGCACCGATCATTTGTAGGCGCCGGCTTGCCGGCTCCTACAGAGATCAGGCGTTGTTGATCCTCAATTGATTAGCCGCGGCACTCGGAAAGCGTTTTTACCTGTCCCGAATCACTCTGGTTCTCATCGCTCAACCAGCGCTCAAACCCCGCACCAATCGCCGGCCATTCCGAATCCAGAATCGAGTACCACGCGGTATCACGGTTCTGGCCCTTGACCACCATGTGCTGACGAAACACCCCTTCAAAACTGAAGCCCAGTCGCTCGGCCGCGTATTTGGATCGGGCGTTGGCGTTGTTGCACTTCCATTCCAGGCGACGGTAGCCCAGGGCAAAGGATTCCCTGGCCAGCAGGTAAACCGCCTCGGTGCTTTTCGGCGAGCGCTGCATCGGGGCGCCGAAGGTGACGTGGCCGATTTCGATGCGGCCCTGGGCCGGGACGATGGACATCAGGCTGAGAATGCCCTGGACCTCGCCGCTGGCGCGGTCGATCACACTGAAGAAATACGGGTCGCTGCTGGCCGCGTGGTTGTTCAGCCAGTCGTTGAAGACGCTGCGCTCCGGGAAGGGGCCGTAAGGCAGGTAGTCCCAGAGTTTCGGGTCGGCGCCGGGGCCTTGCAGGGCTTTGAACAGCTCGTCGCCGTGTCGCGCGGGGTCGAGTTTTTCCAGGCAGATGTAACGCCCTTCGATCAGTTGAGTCGTGGGGGCCGGGACGCCTTTCCAGTTGGCGAGTGAAATCGACATGCTGTTCTCCTTGAACCTAGATGGCTTTGCGAAACTGGATGAAACCAGGGCGTTCGGCGATGCGCTCATAGAGCTGGATCGCGGTGGCATTGGTTTCGTGGGTCAGCCAGTGGACCTTGTTGCAGCCGTCGGCCTTGGCCGTGGTGTAGACGAACTCGATCAACTGGCGGCCGACGCCGGTGCCACGGGTTTGCGGGACCACCAGCAAGTCTTGCAGGTAGCAGGAGTTTTCGATGGCCCAGTTCGAACGATGGTAGATGAAATGCACCATGCCCACCGCTTTGCCATCGGCCCAGGCGAGGGCCGCGTGGGTCGGTTCGTTCGGTTCGAGCATGCGCTGCCAGGTGCTTTGGGTAACGGCATCCGGCAGTTCGGTTTTGTAGAAGCGCAGGTAGGCTTGCCACAGCGGCAACCAGGCCGCGTGATCGCCGACGGTGACCTGGCGAATCTCGATTTGACTCATGGTGACTTCCTTAGCGCATCAATTGGGCGAGGGTTTGGTCGTTGACGTCGGGGCTGGCGGCCAGGCCTTTGCGTACGCCGTCGATGTCGGCGGGGCTGCGGTTCTGGCTGAGCTTGCGCTTGCCTTCCAGGCGGTCGATGGGAATGGCGAAACCGACGATGGCCTTGAGCATGCCGTCGATGTAATCGGCGGGGGCATCGGCCACTGACCACGGTTGGGCGCGGCCAGCTTCATGACGATCGGTAAGGGTGCTGACGATGTCGAGCAGCCGCCCGCCATCGCTGAAGGTTTCGGCTCGGCCATAGGCGTGTACGGCGACGTAGTTCCAGGTTGGCACGACTTTGCCGTGTTCGGCCTTGCTCGGGTAGAAGCCGGGGCTGACGTAGGCGTCGGCACCGGCAAAAATCAGCAGGGCTTCGGCGCCGTCGCGCAGGTCTTTCCACTGTGGATTGGCTTTGGCCAGATGCCCGTACAACGTGCCGTTCGAGCCTTGTTCGCAATGCAGCAGCACCGGTACATGGCTGGCTTGCAGGCCGCTTTCACCGTGAGTCACCAATATGGCCAGACGGGTGGCGAGGATCAGTTCATGCAGTTGGGACAACTCGTCGATGGCAAAAGCACGTGGCGTGTACATGGCGATATTTTCCTTGGCGAATGTCTGCATCCTAGGCAGGCTATTGGTCTGTTGTAAGAGCCATTAATGACCAATTTCATAGGTCCATTGCGATGACTAGCGAACCACTGTCCTTGACCTTCAATCCGGCGGGTATCGAGCTTGATCGTCGCCAGGGGCTGAGTCGGCAGCTCTATCAGGCATTGCGGATGCGGGTGCTCGACGGGCGACTGGCCAGCGGCACGCGTCTGCCGGCCAGTCGGGATCTGGCTGCCGCCCTGGCGATTTCCCGCAACAGTGTAGTGCGCGCCTACGATCAGCTTTACGCTGAAGGGTTTATCGAGGGGCGGGTAGGCGACGGGACTTACGTCGCGCAATTACCCCAGGCAACCTTGCCGGCAAAAAAACTATCCACAAAAGTATCAACAGGGTTTTCAACAGGCTTACCCACAGCTTTATCCACAAATTGGCTTGATTTACCTGTGGATTCATCCAGCAAAGTTACCCACAGGGACGCCTTGACCCGCGTTGAAAAGAACCATTTACCCATGCCGCCCAGTGGTCCGCCCAGGGCTTTTCGGGTCGGTGTTCCGGCGTTCGATCTGTTTCCGTTCGAGGTCTGGGCCAAGCTGAATGCGGCGTTCTGGCGTAAACCGGATTTCCAGCAGTTGTGCTACGGCGACCCGGCAGGCGATGCGCGCTTGCGGGGGATGATTGCGGCGTATCTACGCAGCTCGCGGGGTATGCAGTGCACGGCTGAACAAATTGTGATCACCAGTGGCGCGCAGCAGGGAATCAGCCTTTGTGCACAGCTGCTGGTGGAACCGGGCGACGGTGTGGCGATTGAAAACCCGGGGTATCGGGCGGCAGGGCATGCGTTCGCCGTGGCGGGGGCGCGACTGCACGGGGTGTCAGTGGACAGCGAGGGCATCAATTGCAGCGAACTGACAGGGCTCGATGATTGTCGGCTGACCTATGTCACACCGTCACATCAGTACCCCACCGGCGTGGTCATGAGCCTGGCGCGGCGTCTGGAGTTGCTGGCCTGGGCCGAGCGCACCCAAGGCTGGATCGTCGAGGATGACTATGATGGCGAGTACCGATACAGCGGCGCGCCACTGGCACCTTTGGCTGCGCTCGATCGTCACGGGCGGGTGTTGTATGTCGGCACGTTCGGCAAGGTCGCGTTTCCGGCGTTGCGTCTTGGTTATCTGGTGCTGCCGCCGGGGCTGGTGCAGGCCTTTGCACAACGGCGCGCGGTGGACGTACGGCATTCTGAAGTCAGCACCCAGGCGGTCATGGCCGAGTTCATGGCGGCCGGGCATTTCCAGCGTCACATCCGGCGTATGCGGCGTGCGGCGCTGAGTCGGCGCAATGCGTTGCTCAATGGTTGGCCTGCGGATATTCCAGGCATCGGCAAGTTGCCCACTGTTGCCGCGGGGTTGCACATGACAGTACGGGTCGACAGCGTGGCACGTGAACGTGAGTTGATTGAGTTGGCGGGCAGTGTCGATGTCGAGGTCAACGGCTTGAGCAGTTACTGGCTGCCGGAGTCCGCAACCCCGATGGATCAACGCGCCGGTCTGGTGCTGGGTTTTGCCGCGGTGCCCGAAAAGGCGATCGAGGCGGCATTGCAACGGTTGCGGACAGTGTGGCGTGCTGGCTGAAGCGCGGGCAAAAAAAGACCTGCGCAAACGCAGGTCTCGATGACGACGGGAACGAGGCGGTTGTCAGGTTCCGGACTTGATCTTGGTCCAGGCCCGGGTCCGCGCACGTTCGGCATCGCGCGGCAGCGGTTGCAGGGTGTATAGCGTGCCCATCGCCGTTTCGGTCGGGTACAGGTTCGGGTTATTGCGGATCGCCGGGTCGACCAGTTCCGTGGCGTCCTTGTTCGGGTTCGGGTAACCGACGAAGTCGCTGACCGGCGCGATCACCTGGGGTTGCAGCAGATAGTTGATGAAGGTGTAGGCGTCTTCCGGGTTCTTCGCGCCCTTCGGGATGGAGAGCATGTCGAACCAGATCGGCGCGCCTTCCTTGGGCAGGCGCATGTCGACGACCACACCGTTCTTGGCTTCCTTGGCGCGGTTGGCGGCCTGGGAGAAGCTGCCGGAGTAACCGACGGCGACGCAGATGTCGCCATTGGCGATATCGGCCATGTACTTGGACGAGTGGAAGTAGGTGATGTATGGGCGAATCTTCATCAACAGCGCTTCAGCCTTGTCGTAGTCCGCAGGCTTTTTGCTGTTGGGGTCCAGGCCCAGGTGTTGCAGGGCCAGCGGCAGGATCTCCGACGGCGAGTCGAGCAGGGCGACGCCGCACTGCTTGAGCTTGCTGATGTTCTCTTCCTTGAAGATCAGGTCCCAGCTGTCCACCGGGGCGTTGTCGCCGAGCACCGCCTTGACCTTGTCCGGGTTGAAGCCGATCAGGATGGTGCCGTACATGTAAGGCACGGCGAACTTGTTGCCCGGGTCGTTGGCCTCGATCAGCTTCATCAGCTTGGGATCGAGGTGGTTCCAGTTTGGTAGCTTGCTGCGATCCAGTGGCTGGAACACGCCGGCTTCGATCTGCTTGGCGAGGAACACGTTGGACGGCACCACCACGTCGTAGCCGGAGTTGCCTGTCAGCAGCTTGGCCTCGAGGGCTTCGTTGGTATCGAAGATGTCGTAGACCAGTTTGGTCTGAGCGTTCTGCGCCTTGAAGTCTTCCAGGGCCTTGGGGGTGATGTAGTCGAACCAGTTGTAGACGCGCAGCGTGCGTTCTTCAGCGTGCACGGCACCACCGAGCAGCGTGGCGCACAGTGCGGGAGCGATAAAGCGCTTGAGTCTGTTCATTGTTGTTTTCCTCACTGAGCGCTTTCAAAGCCTTCGAGTACGTTCACGGCGTTGATGCCGATTTCTTCCACCGCATAACCGCCTTCCATCACGAACAGCGTCGGTTTACCGAGCGCCGCGATGCGCTTGCCCATGGCCAGGTAATCCGGGCTGTCGAGCTTGAACTGCGAGATCGGATCGTCCTTGAAGGTGTCGACGCCCAGGGACACGACGATGATGTCGGCACCGTAGTCGTCGATCTCCTTGCAGGCCTGCTCCAGCGCCGCGCTCCAGGTGTCCCAGCCCGAGCCTGCGGCCAACGGATAGTTGAAGTTGAAGCCTTCACCGGCACCTTCGCCCAGCTCGTCTTCATAACCGAGGAAGAACGGAAACTCGGCTTCCGGGTGACCGTGGATCGAGGTGAACAGCACATCGCTGCGCTCGTAGAAAATCGACTGGGTGCCGTTGCCGTGGTGATAGTCGACGTCGAGGATCGCGACCTTTTTGTGACCCTGATCGAGGAACGCTTGCGCTGCGATGGCGGCGTTGTTGAGGTAGCAATAACCGCCCATCAAATCGCTGGCGGCGTGGTGTCCTGGTGGACGGCACAGGGCGAAGGCACTGCGGGCGCCGCGCTGAATTTCCGCCTGGGCGGTCAGCGCCACTTGCGCTGCGCTGTACGCCGCCTGCCAGGTGCCAGCGGTGATCGGGGCGCCGCCGTCGAAGCTGTAGTAACCGAGCTGGCCGTGCAGGCTGGTGGGCTTGACGCGGCGCAGGGTGCGGGCCGGCCAGGTGTAGGGCAGCAGGTCTCCATCGGTGTTGAATTCGGTCCAGCGTGCCCAGGCACCTTTGAAGAACTCGAGATAGTTGCGACTATGGATGCGCGCGATGGGCTCCAGGCCGAAATCCTTCGGTGCTTCGACGGGGCCCAGGTCCTGGTTTTTTACCCGTTGCAGGACGTGGTCGGCACGCGAAGGCATCTCGAAGCAGGGCTTGAGTTGACCATCGATCAATTCACAACGGCCGTGGTGCAGGTGGTGATCATCCGAGTAGATCGTCAGCATTTCTTGTTCTCCGCAGGCTGATTCGGTTGAACACAGTCTTGCGGCGCGCAGGGTTTAGGAGAACGGCAGGAAAGGCCAAAAGGGGATCGATATGGCCAAAACATCTGACCGAAATTCGCCCCTTGATGGCACGATGGTGCGCCGACCTTGGGCGTGAAATGCAGACCCTGTGGGAGCGGGGGTTGTCAGTGCGGCCTGAACTGACTCGGCGCGACACCGCTCCAGCGCACAAAGGCATGGCGAAAACTGGCGGTCTCGCTGAAGCCCAGGGCCTCGGCGATTTGATAGATCGGCAGTTGATCCTCACACAGCATTTGCTTGGCCTGCTCAAAGCGCAGTTCGTCGAGCAACTCCTGATAGCTGCAACCCATGTCCTTGAGATGACGACGCAAGGTCCGCGCCGAGCAATTCATCTGCTCGGCCAGGCCCTCCAGCCCCGGCGCCGCATTCAATTGCACGCTCAGCAATTGGCGAATCCGCCCGAGCCAGGCCTGGCGCCCGGTGAACTCGATGTTCTGTTTGCGGCAGCGTTCGGCCATGGCTTGATGGGTGATCACATCGGCCAGCGGCAACGGCTGGTCGAGCCAGCGCTTGTCAAAGGCGAAGGCATTGTTGCGCGCGCCGAAGTGCAAGGGGCAATCGAAGTGTTCGGCGTAGCTTGTTTCGTAGTCGGGCGCGGCATGTTCGAAGCGTGCGCCGAGCAAGGGCAGAGGATGGCCGAGCAGGTCGTCGCAGGTGACTTTCAGCGACACCAGGCAGAACTCGGCGTTGAACACCGCCATGGCCGGGCTCTCGCGGTAATCGGCGGCGGCGAACCAGATGCGCTCGCCATCGTCTTCAAGGCTCAGTTCGAAAAGTGTTCCCAGCAGCGCCGGATAACGCATCGCCAGGCGCAAAGCGTCACCGAAGGTGGCACTGGTGAGCAGGGCGTAACCGAGTATGCCGTAGCAGGAAACGTGCATCCGCCTGCCCAGTTCCAGGCCGATGTCACGCTTGAGGGCGACGGCGTTGGCACAGACCTGCATTTCCTGATTGGTGGTGATGCGCGTGTCGGCACGGTTCAGATCCGCCGCACTGATGCCGCTTCCGGCCAGCAGTGCTTCGCTGGACAAGCCTTGTGCCTTGAAGGCATCGAGTACCAGGGAGACCGCGTTAAGGGTTGTGAGGTGGGAATGGAGCATGGCGGCTTCCAGCCTTGGGATAGCTGGAACACAGCAAGTTATATGCCGAGCGCTGGAAACTGTAGGAGCGAGCTTGCTCGCGAAAAGCCAGAGAGCGCCGCGGGGTGCCAGGCTTCCAGCGTTATCGTTAACGACCTTCGCGAGCGGGCTCGCTCCTACAGGGATTTGTGGTGTGTCAGCTCAATTCGCCGCAGAGGTCGAGTTCAACGAGACGGCGAACCTCGGTAGTTTCGAGTCCGGCTCCCAGCAAGCCATGCAACTTTCCAAACGCCGCCTCACGGGTCATGCCGCCACCGGATAGCACGCCAACTCCACGCAGCCGGCTGCCTGCCTCGTAGACATCCAGCTCCACACCGCCTTCATGGCATTGGGTAACGGCAATCACCACCACGCCGTTGTCCCGTGCACGGCCAAGGCTGGCGAGAAACCCGGGGTTGTCGCTCGGGCCGGTGCCGCTGCCGTAGCACTCCAGTACCAGGCCCTGAATGCCGCTGTCGAGCAAGCCATCCAGCACCTCGGCGCTAATGCCGGGAAACAGTGGCAGCACCGCGACGTTCGCCAATTGTCTGGGTTGGTTGTAAATCAACTGTGTTGGTAGCGAAGGCACTTTCACACCACCGCCCTGACGTTCCAGTCGCTTGAACGGATGACGGCCAAAACTGCGTACCTTGGCGCAACGGGTCGGGTCCAGCAGTTCGCCATGGAAGTACAGGTGCACGCCCGGCGCGAGGCCCTGGCCCAGCGCAACCAGCGCGCCGCCGAGGTTTTCCCAGGCGTCGCTATCGGTGACGCCGGCCGGCAGCATGGAACCGGTGAAACACACGCGGGCATGCAGGCCGAGCAACTGGAAGCTCATGGCGGCGGCACTGTAGGCCAGAGTGTCGGTGCCATGCAGGATCAGCACGCTGTCGCAGCCCTGAACATCCACCGCATCGACCACCGCTTCACGCAACTGCTGCCAGTACGTCGGGGTCATGTTGGCGCTGTCGATCAGCGGCGACATCTCGCGAAAGCGCCACTGTGGCACCACCAGCTCGGGTTGGCTGTGCAGATACTCTCGCATCCGCGCTTCGAAACCGGATGCCGGGGCCAGGCCATGGGCGCTGGCCTGCATGCCGATGGTGCCGCCGGTATAGAGCACCATGACGTGCTGGGCGGCAGGGTAAGTCGAGGAATTCATGGAGACTCTCCGAGAACAATGACTTCCCTTGCGGGAGCGAGCAGGCTCGCTCCCGCAAGGGAAGATGCACTTTAACCGATCAGCGTTGCGCTGCGGGTACGCCTTGTGGTTCAGCCTCAGCCTTGGTGGCGGAGGCTGGCGGGTTAGCCGGCCAGGCTTTCAGGTCCAGATCCAGATCCGGGAATTTGCTCGAATCGAATACCGGTGTGGTGATGCCCGCGGCGCGCTGGTCATCGTAATCACGCAGGATGCGCATGCCGACCTTGAACAGCAGGAACAGCGCGATCAGGTTGACGAACGCGAGCATGGTCATGGTGATGTCGGCGAAGGCGAATACCGTGCCGAGGTTTTCGATGGCGCCCCAGAAAATCAGCACCAGTACCAGTGCTCGATAGCCCATCAGCGCCTTGCGGTTTTCACCGATCAAAAAGCGCAGGTTGCTCTCGCCCAGGTAGTAGTTGTAGAGGATCGAGGTGAACACGAACAACGCCAGGGCCACGGAGATGAACATCCGGCCCCAGTCACCGACCACGGCGGCCAGCGAGTTCTGGGTCAGGGCAATGCCGTCGCCTTCGAAGCCCGGGGTGTAGAAACCCGAGAGCAGGATCAGCAGCGCGGTGCAGGTGCAGATCACGAAGGTGTCGAGGAACACGCTGAACGCCTGCACCACGCCTTGTGCCACCGGGTGCTCGACCGACGCAACCGCCGCCACATTCGGCGCGCTGCCGAGGCCCGCTTCGTTGGCGAACACGCCACGCTTGACGCCCATGATAATCGCGCTGCCGATCAGCCCGCCGAAAGCCTGGTCGAGGCCGAAGGCACTTTTGACGATGGTCATCAGCATGCCCGGCACTTGATCGAACTGCAGCACGATCACATAGATGGTCACACCGATGTAAACCAGGGTTTTCACGGGTACCAGCAGGTCGGCGACCTTGGCGATGCGCTTGATCCCGCCGATGAATACCAGGCCCAGCAGTACGGCCAGGCCGATGCCGGTGTAGGTCGTGTCCAGACCGAACGCGTTGTTCAGCGAGTGCGTTACGGCGTGGGATTGCAGGCCGTTGAAAGCGAAGCCGAAGGTGATCAGCAGCAGGAACGCCATGATCATCCCCAGCCAGCGTTTTTGCAGGCCGTGCTGGATGTAGTAGGACGGGCCGCCACGGAACGTACCGTCCGAATCGGTGCGTTTGTAAAGCTGGCCGAGGGAACATTCGAAGAAGCTGCTGGACATGCCGACCAGTGCAGTCACCCACATCCAGAACACCGCCCCAGGCCCACCGAGGGTCACGGCGATGCCGACACCGGCAATGTTGCCCGCACCGACGCGGCCGGCGAGGCTGAGCATCAGGGCCTGGAACGAACTGAGTTGCCCGGCGCTGCTTTTGAGGCTGTCACGGAACACCGCGAACATGTGGAAGAAGTGACGCAGTTGAACGAAACGCGAGCGGATCGTGAAGTAGCTACCGAGCCCGACAATGAGCGCGATCAGTACTTTCCCTGAGAGGAAGTCGTTAATGACTTCGAGCATGGATTATTCCTCGCTGTTTTTTGTGTAGGCAAATGCTGGCCGGGTAGACACATCGAGTTACACCCCTTGGCGCACGGCACAATGGGCGGTTCGAAGTTCGTCCCGGTTTCATCTTGCGGGTTTGTTATTAGTTCGGGTTTCGCATGGGTTGTGGTCTCGCTACCGACGACCGCTCACGCGAAGAGGGGCGGCACTATACCGATGACAGTGCCGTCCGTCTGCACGGTTGTGGTGCATTCGGTGAAGCGAAGCCTTTGAAACACCTGACATTTTTGCTGTCAGGTTATGTGGGAACTGCTCTTGGTGGGAGCGGGCTTGCTCGCGAAAGCGGTGTATCAGGCATGTCATTGTTGAATGTGCCGCCGCCTTCGCGAGCAAGCCCGCTCCCACACTGGTCAGTCCCCAGACATACGGTTTTCACTGGCAAACAGTTAAAAAAAAGGGCCTGGAGATTGATCTCCAAGCCCTCAAAAGGTGAGAGGTGTCTAGTCCCTCGACCTGGTGAGCGGTGCTACAGGTAACGCGTCGGGTTATGCCTTCAGAGGCACCAGACGCGGAGCAATCATGTTTTCCGGGCGCAGGATGTCGGCGAGCATGGCTTCGTCGAGCAGACCTTCTTCACGCACCAGTTCCAGCACGCCGCGGCCGCTTTCAAGAGCGAGGCCGGCGATGCGGGTGGCATTCTTGTAGCCGATGTACGGGTTCAGTGCGGTGACCAGACCGATCGAGTGCTCGACCAGTTCACGGCAGCGGGCTTCGTTGGCAGTGATGCCGACGATGCAGTGCTCACGCAGCATGTCCATGGCGCGTTGCAGCAGGCGGATCGAGTCGAAGATCTTGAAGGCGATCAGCGGCTCCATCACGTTCAGTTGCAGTTGGCCGCCTTCGGCCGCGATGGTCAGGGCCAGGTCGTTACCGATGATCTGGAACGCGACCTGGTTAACGGCTTCCGGAATAACCGGGTTGACCTTGCCTGGCATGATCGAGCTGCCTGGCTGACGTGCCGGCAGGTTGATTTCGTTGATGCCGGTGCGTGGGCCGCTGGACAGCAGGCGCAGGTCGTTGCAGATCTTCGACAGCTTGACCGCGGTACGCTTGAGCATGCCGGAGAACAGCACGAAGGCGCCCATGTCGGACGTGGCTTCGATCAGGTCGGCGGCCGGCACCAGCGGTTGACCGCTGATCACTGCCAGGCGCTGAACGGCCAGGTGCTGGTAACGCGGGTCGGCGTTGATGCCGGTGCCAATCGCGGTGCCGCCCAGGTTCACTTCAGTCAGAACTTCCGGTGCCAGAGTCTTCAGGCGTGCCAGGTCTTCACCCAGGGTGGTGGCGAACGCACGGAATTCCTGACCCAGGGTCATCGGAACGGCGTCTTGCAGCTGGGTACGACCCATCTTCAGGACGTGGTTGAATTCTTCACCCTTGGCCGCGAATGCCTGAATCAGGCTGTCGAGGCTGGCGAGCAGTGCGTCATGACCGAGCAGCAGGCCCAGACGGATCGCCGTCGGGTAGGCGTCGTTGGTCGACTGCGCCATGTTCACGTCGTCGTTCGGGTGCAGGTACTGGTACTCGCCTTTCTGGTGACCCATGGCCTCCAGCGCGATGTTGGCGATCACTTCGTTGGCATTCATGTTGGTCGAAGTGCCAGCGCCGCCTTGAATCATGTCCACCACGAACTCTTCGTGGAAGTCGCCGCGGATCAAACGTGCACAGGCTTCGCTGATGGCCGCGTGCTTGGCTTCGCTCAGGTGACCCAGTTCGCGGTTGGCGTCAGCGGCGGCCTGTTTGACCATGGCCAGACCGACAACCAGTTTCGGGTAGTGCGAAATCGGAACGCCCGAAAGGCGGAAGTTATTCACCGCTCGCAGGGTCTGGATACCGTAATACGCTTGAGCCGGTACTTCGAGAGCGCCAAGCAGGTCATTTTCTGTGCGGAATGATGCAGCGGAGGACATGATAGAAATCATCTCAATATGGACCCGGTCTGTGCCGGAACGCTGTGAATGCTAGGCGTGTGCGAAATTTTGGGCCAATGCTGTTAAACACTAGCCTATGCACATTCGGCATAATGCCCGTGTGACGCCGCGTTGACGGCAAGCGTGTGACCTAAATTGGTGCGTGTCCGGGAGGACGTGATGAATCTGGAAAGCAAATGGCTGGAGGACTTTAGTGCCCTGGCCGCCACCCGCAGTTTCTCCCAGGCAGCCGAGCGGCGTTTCGTGACGCAGCCTGCTTTCAGTCGGCGGATTCGCAGCCTTGAAGCCGCGCTGGGGCTGACCCTGGTCAACCGTTCGCGCACACCGGTGGAACTGACAGCGGCGGGACAATTGTTCCTCGTCACCGCGCGCACCGTGGTCGAGCAACTGGGCGAAGTGCTGCGCCATCTTCATCACCTTGAAGGTGGTCAGGGCGAAGTGATGCAAGTCGCCGCCGCACACTCACTGGCGCTCGGGTTTTTCCCGCGATGGATCGCTCAACTGCGCAACGAAGGCTTGAACATCGCTACGCGCCTGGTCGCGACCAACGTGGGCGACGCGGTGCATGCGTTGCGCGAAGGCGGCTGCGATCTGATGCTGGCGTTCTACGATCCGGATGCGGCGATGCAGATGGACCCGGAAATCTTCCCGTCACTGCACCTGGGGCACACTGAAATGCTGCCGGTGTGTGCTGCCGATGCCGATGGCAAACCGTTGTTCGATCTGGAAGGCGAAGCCAGTGTGCCGTTGTTGGCCTATAGCGCCGGGGCATTTCTCGGACGTTCGGTGAACATGCTGCTGCGCCAACGGGCGCTGCGCTTCACCACCATCTACGAAACCGCCATGGCCGACAGCCTCAAGAGCATGGCGCTGGAAGGCCTGGGCATTGCCTGGGTACCGCAGCTCAGTGTGCGCGCCGAACTGGCGCGCGGTGAACTGGTGGTCTGCGGCGGTCCGCAATGGCATGTACCGCTGGAGATTCGTTTGTACCGCTGTGCGCTGGTGCGCAAGGCGAATGTGCGGTTGTTGTGGCGCAAGTTGGAGGGCGGAGCGGCGCAAGGTACAACCGGTTCTTGAACACGATGAAAACCCCTGTAGGAGCGAGCTCGCTCGCGATGAACCTGAGAGCGCCTCGGGCTGTCAGGCTTCCAGCGTCACCGTTAACGACCATCGCGAGCGAGCTTGCTCCTACAGGAGGATTTGTGTGGTTCGCTGGCTGACCCTCAGGTCAATAAAACCGGGACTTTGCGCCGTATGACAGATGGTCGCAACAGGGGCTGTTTATCTGCCTCATTGAGGTATACTGCGCGGCCTTCGGCCGGTTACGACCGGCCATAATTCGTACAATCAAGCCACGCATCCTGCGTGGCTTGTTGTTTTTTGACGCGCCTGCGGGCGCCCAGAGAGAAGAGGCACGACGATGAGTGCACTGGTTGGCGTGATCATGGGCTCCAAGTCCGATTGGTCCACCCTTAGCCACACCGCCGATATGCTGGAAAAGCTCGGCATCCCTTACGAGGTGAAAGTGGTCTCTGCCCACCGCACCCCGGACCTGCTGTTCCAGTACGCTGAAGAAGCCGAGGCGCGTGGCATCGAGGTGATCATTGCCGGTGCCGGTGGCGCGGCCCACTTGCCTGGCATGTGTGCGGCCAAGACCCACCTGCCGGTGCTGGGCGTGCCGGTGCAGTCGGCGATGCTCTCGGGCGTCGATTCGCTGCTCTCCATCGTGCAGATGCCCGCGGGCATTCCGGTCGCCACCCTGGCCATCGGCAAGGCCGGCGCAATCAACGCAGCGCTGCTGTCGGCGAGTATCCTTGGCGCCAAGCACCCGCAGTTCCACGCGGTGCTGAAAACTTTCCGTGCTGAGCAGACAGACAGCGTCCTGGAAAATCCAGACCCACGCATCGCCTGAGGTTGTTGACGATGAAGATCGGTGTAATCGGTGGCGGCCAGCTCGGTCGCATGTTGGCGCTGGCGGGCACTCCGCTGGGCATGAACTTCGCTTTTCTGGACCCGGCGCCGGATGCTTGCGCAGCCGCGTTGGGCGAACACCTGCGAGCCGATTACGGCGATCAGGATCACCTGCGCCAGCTGGCCGATGAAGTCGATCTGGTGACTTTCGAGTTCGAAAGCGTCCCGGCGGAAACCGTCGCGTTCCTCTCGCAATTCGTCCCGGTCTACCCGAGCGCCGAAGCCCTGCGCATCGCCCGCGATCGCTGGTTCGAGAAGAGCATGTTCAAGGATCTGGGGATTCCTACCCCGGCGTTCGCCGACATTCAGTCCCAGGCCGACCTGGACGCCGCTGTGGCTTCCATCGGTCTGCCGGCGGTGCTGAAAACCCGTACCCTGGGTTACGACGGCAAGGGTCAGAAAGTCCTGCGCAAGCCAGAAGACGTGGTCGGCACCTTCGCCGAACTGGGCAGCGTGGCCTGCCTGCTGGAAGGCTTCGTGCCGTTCACCGGTGAAGTCTCGTTGATCGCCGTACGTGCCCGCGACGGTGAAACCCGCTTCTACCCGCTGGTACACAACACCCACGACAGCGGCATCCTCAAGCTGTCCGTGGCCAGCACCGATCACCCGCTGCAAGCCTTGGCCGAAGATTACTCCAGCCGTGTGCTCAAGCAGCTGGATTATGTCGGCGTGATGGCGTTCGAGTTCTTCGAAGTCGACGGTGGCCTCAAGGCTAACGAAATTGCCCCGCGCGTGCACAACTCAGGGCACTGGACCACCGAAGGTGCCGAGTGCAGCCAGTTCGAGAACCACCTGCGGGCCGTTGCCGGCCTGCCGTTGGGTTCGACCGCCAAAGTCGGTGAAAGCGCGATGGTCAACTTCATCGGCAAAGTACCGGAGACCGAAAAAGTCCTGGCCATCGCCGATTGCCATCTGCATCACTACGGCAAGGCGTTCAAGGTCGGCCGCAAGGTCGGTCATGCCAACCTTCGTTGCGCGGACCGCGAGACGCTGACGGCCCAGATTCTCAAGGTTGAAGCACTGATCGCCGAATAGTTTTTATCTGGCAGCGGCGGAACCTTCAGGTTGCGCCGTTCTCTCATGGCAGGTTACGAAAGTCTGACTAGGCTTTTGAATAGCTACTTCATTGAGAGGGGAATGCCATGGGAATTATCGGAACCATCTTTATCGGCTTGATCGTCGGCCTGCTGGCACGGTTCCTGAAACCGGGCGATGACAGCATGGGCTGGATCATGACGATCCTGCTCGGTATCGGCGGTTCGCTGGCGGCCACTTACGGCGGTCAGGCCCTGGGCATCTATCAGGCTGGCCAAGGTGCAGGCTTCATCGGTGCATTGGTGGGCGCCATTGTGTTGCTGGTGATCTACGGACTGGTCAAAAAGAACTGATCCAGGCGACAAAGCCCTCTCTGCCAAACCGGCCGGGAGGGCTAGAATGCTCGGCGTTTCCTGTTCTTCCCTTTACCGAGCACCTTCATGCGCCGTCTTTTTTTGACTCTTGTTTTACTGGGTTCGGGCCTTGCCCATGCCGGCGAACTGCCGGAAACCGACTGGCTCGAATTGATGCCCAAGTCGGACCAGAAGGCTCTCGAGGCCATGCCTGAAATCGACCACAACTCCCCTGAAGCCAATGGCACTTTCACCGACAAGGGTGGAATGAAACAGGCCAAAGGCTTGCCGGCAGTGATGTACTCGACCAAGACCGTTGCGTCGATGAACGACAAGAACATCCGCATCGGCGGTTATCCAGTGCCACTGGAGTCCGACGCCAAGGGCCACAGTACGTTGTTCTTCCTGGTGCCGTACCCGGGCGCCTGCATCCACGTGCCACCACCGCCGCCCAACCAACTGGTGCTGGTGCGCTATCCGAAGGGTCTGAAGCTGAACGACATCTACACGCCGCTGTGGGTGACCGGCACGCTGAAAATCGAAAAGGTCAGCAATGACCTGGCCGATGCAGCGTATGCGCTGGATGCGCAGACGGTGCGAGTGGTGAAAGAGTCGGATTTGTAACTCGCCGCCAGATGGCTTGGCACAAAAACCTGTGGGAGCGAGCCTGCTCGCGATGCGGTCTGACAGCCAACGATGATATTGGATGTAATGACCTCATCGCGAGCAGGCTCGCTCCCACATTTGTTTTGTAGTGTTGCTTAGAGCGGTTTGCTACCGACGCTCACGCCCAGCGTATGGCTGGCACCCGGTGCCAGGTTCACCACATCGCCCATCACGTTCGCCGTCTCGATGCACAGCATGCGCTGCCAGCCGTCGTCGGCCATGTCGCTGAACGCAGCGGCGCGGTCGATCCATGGGTTCCAGATCACCGCCGTGCGCGATCCGCTGCTGGTCAGTACGATGCGTCGCTCCCAGGCCGGATCGACGATGCTCAACTGTGGTGGAGCGTCGAGGTAGATGCGGTCGGTCTCGCCGGTAAAACGCAGGTCACCGGTCTGGGTGACGGTTTTCCAGTTGTCCAGGGTTTCGATGTAGTTGAGGCCGTCCACGCCTTCGACATGCACTTCGCGCACATCGCTGACGGCAAAATAACTGTGCAGCGCCTGGCTGATGCTGACAGCATCGGCACCCCGGTTGTGGCTGGTCAGATGGATGTGCAATTGCTCGTCGAGGCGAATGCTCAGCGTCAAATCCACCTGGTGCGGCCAGCCGGGAAAGCCGCCTTCGGGGTAGGGCAGGAGGAATTCGACCTTCAGGCTATCGCCTTCGGCTTCGATGCCGCCCAGTTCCCAATCCATTGCTCGCACGAAGCCGTGAGCCGTCGGTGCTTCCTTGCTGACGCGCATCGCCTGAACGCTTTGCGGATTGCGTTCAAAGACGCCGAACCACGGCCAGCACACCGGCACGCCGGCACGGATGCTCTTGCCGGTCTTGAACACGGCCTCGTCGTTGAGCCAGATCAGCGGCGGTTGGCCAGCCAATTGATAGCTGAGGATGTGCGCGCCTTGCTGGGCCACCAGTAATTCGGCCTGACCGTGGCGGATGCGCCAGCAGTTCAGTTCATCCAGCTTTACGGCTTCAACATTGGGCGTGTTCATGGGACAGCTCTCGATCAGTAACGTGGACGACTATCGACCGCAAAATGGCTACCAGGTTTAGAAGCTCTTTATCGAGCCCTGGGCGGAACCGAACGGGTGCGGCCGCTGCCGTCGATGGCAACGAACACAAACACCGCTTCCGTTACTTTACGCCACTCGCTGGACAGTGGATCGTCGCTCCAGACCTCGACCATCATCTTGATCGAGCTGCGGCCGATTTCCAGGGCCTGGGTATAGAAGGAAAGCTGAGCGCCCACCGCCACTGGAACCAGAAACGCCATGCGGTCGATCGCAACGGTGGCAACGCGCCCGCCGGCGACCTTGCTGGCCATCGCGGTGCCTGCCAAATCCATCTGCGCCACCAGCCAGCCGCCGAAAATATCGCCAAAGCCGTTGGTTTCGCGAGGGAGCGCGGTGATTTGCAGGGCCAGGTCGCCTTGCGGGATCGGATCTTCTTGTTCGAGCTCTATCATGCCGGGGGTGCCTCTGACCCGTGACTCTTCGTTGGTATTGCTGGTGGTAGCCGTCTTCGGGAAAAACGATTCACCACCGAACATACTACGTTCGTCACGTTTTCCATAAGGCGCCTAAAGGGAAACTCTGCGAAATCGCCTATGAACCTGACAGGCGTTTTCGCACAGCAACCCCTCAAAAACCGGAGCAAGGCTGCGAGTATATCGGTCGGTAGACTCCGCGACGACCGTCCGGTTCTCATTTTGACCGTCAAAAACGCACCTCTATGTGCTTTTTCGAACAATTTGCTATCGTGCCGGACCTGCCCAAACCTCCGCCAGCGTTGTTGAGGTTGCAGATCCGACTATAAGAGAAGCCCTTGCCATGACCACAGCGCCCTCGAGCATCGCGCAGCCAGACCAACCCGCACGTCCGCTGACCCGTAGCGACTACAAGACTCTTTCGCTGTCTGCCCTGGGCGGTGCACTGGAGTTCTACGACTTCATCATCTTCGTGTTCTTTGCCACGGTGGTGGGCAAGCTGTTCTTCCCGGCGGACATGCCTGAGTGGCTACGCCTGATGCAGACCTTCGGCATCTTCGCCGCCGGCTACCTGGCACGACCGCTGGGCGGCATCGTGATGGCGCACTTCGGCGACCTGCTTGGTCGCAAGAAAATGTTCACTCTGAGCATTTTCATGATGGCCGTGCCGACGCTGATCATGGGCTTGTTGCCGACCTATGCGCAGATCGGCCTGTGGGCACCCATCCTGTTGCTGTTGATGCGGGTGATCCAGGGCGCCGCCATTGGCGGTGAAGTGCCGGGGGCGTGGGTCTTCGTTTCCGAACACGTTCCGCAACGGCATATCGGCTACGCCTGTGGCACCCTGACCAGCGGTCTGACGGCGGGCATTTTGCTCGGCTCGCTGGTTGCCACGGCGATCAACAGCCTCTATACCCCGGTGGAAGTGTCGGATTACGCCTGGCGGATCCCGTTCCTGCTTGGCGGCGTGTTCGGTCTGTTCGCGGTTTACCTGCGTCGCTGGTTGCACGAAACCCCGGTGTTCGCCGAACTGCAACAACGCAAGGCCCTGGCCGAAGAGGTGCCGCTGCGGGCAGTGCTGCGTGACCATCGTGGTGCCATCGCCATTTCGATGCTGCTGACCTGGCTGCTGTCTGCCGCCATCGTTGTGCTGATCCTGATGACCCCGACCGTGTTGCAGACGGTCTATCACTTCTCGCCAACCACGTCCCTGCAGGCGAACAGCGTGGCGATCGTGTTCCTGAGTCTTAGTTGCATCATTGCCGGCGCACTGGCCGATCGCTTCGGTGCAGGGCGGGTCTTCGTGTTCGGTAGTGCGGCGCTGCTGGCCAGCTCGTGGACCTTCTATCACAGCCTGGCCGACCATCCTGACTGGCTGTTCCCGATGTACGCCCTGACCGGTCTGCTGGTCGGCACCATCGGCGCGGTGCCCTATGTGATGGTCAAGGCGTTCCCGCCGGTGGTGCGCTTCAGTGGTTTGTCGTTCTCCTACAACGTGGCCTACGCGATCTTCGGCGGCCTGACGCCAATGATCGTCAGCCTGTTGCTCAAGGAAAGTGCGATGGGGCCAGCTTATTACGTCGCGATCCTGTGTGGGGTCGGGATTGTGGTAGGTGCATATCTCTGGAAGAAGGGCCGTTGATCGAGTCCTGAGTCGATCGTACTGACGCTTTCGCGAGCAAGCCCGCTCCCACATTCGACCGCAATCGAGCTTGAGTGTGGGAGCGGGCTTGCTCGCGATGAAGGCGACGTGAAACTTCCTGTAGCAAGCGAATAATGGCCTTTCATCCAATTGTCATATTTCAGCCATAGAGTGTTCACACGGCCTGCTGATACTTGGCCCCGACTTAACACACCCTATCTGCTAGGAGTAAGGCATGAAACTGAAGCGTTTGATGGCGGCAATGACTTTTGTCGCTGCTGGCGTTGCGACTGCCAACGCGGTTGCCGCTGTTGACCCTGCTATCCCGAGCTACACCAAGACCACTGGTGTGTCGGGCAACCTGTCCAGCGTTGGTTCCGATACCCTGGCCAACCTCATGACCCTCTGGGCCGAGAACTACAAAAAAGAATACCCGAACGTAAACATCCAGATTCAGGCCGCTGGCTCCGCCACTGCGCCACCTGCGCTGACTGAAGGCACCGCCAACCTGGGCCCGATGAGCCGCAAGATGAAGGACACCGAACTGGCTGCCTTCGAGCAGAAGTACGGCTACAAGCCAACCGCCATCCCGGTTGCCGTGGACGCCCTGGCGATCTTCGTTCACAAAGATAACCCGATCCAGCACCTGACCATGGAACAAGTCGACGCTGTCTTCTCGTCCACTCGTCTGTGCGGCGCTAAAACCGAAGTCAAGACCTGGGGCGATCTGGGCGTGACCGGCGACCTGGCCAACAAGCCGGTTCAACTGTTCGGTCGTAACTCGGTATCCGGCACCTACGGCTACTTCAAGGAAGAAGCCCTGTGCAAAGGCGACTACAAGCCTAACGTGAACGAGCAACCAGGTTCGGCTTCGGTCGTTCAGTCGATCAGCTCCTCGCTGAACGGCATCGGTTACTCGGGTATCGGTTACAAAACCGCTAGCGTGAAAACTGTAGCCCTGGCCAAGAAAGGCACCACCGAGTTCATCGAAGACAGCGAAGAAAACGCCCTGAACGGCAAGTACCCGCTGTCCCGCTTCCTGTACGTATACGTGAACAAGGCCCCGAACAAGCCTCTGGCTCCGCTGGAAGCCGAGTTCGTGAAGCTGGTTCTGTCGAAACAGGGCCAGGAAGTTGTAGTGAAAGACGGTTACATCCCACTGCCGGCCAAAGTAGCTGCCAAAGCTCTGGCTGACCTGGGTCTGGCGGAAGGCGGCGCTGAAGTCGCAAAAAAGTAACAAATTGAGTCCAGGGTGAACCCCTCGGACTCACATGGGGGCGGCAGGAGCCGCCCCCATACACTTCAAATCCTATATCCACTGCTGGCTACCGCTAGCGGCGGATTTGTCGCGTCACTGTGCTGTCATCTTTCTGTCATACAGGATCGCTAGGGTGTGCGAATGAATGATCTGGCCAATTCCAACATGACTACTAATCCCCCCAAGCGAATTGACTTCAATACGCCTGAGCTACAACGCAAGCGCCGCATGCGCGCGCTCAAAGATCGCCTGACCCGCTGGTACGTCCTCGTTGGCGGCCTCGCTGTACTGGGTGCGATCACCTTGATCTTCTTCTTCCTTGCCTACGTCGTTGCGCCCCTGTTCCAGGGTGCCAGCCTGACCGCCAACGACGCCATCACGCCAGCCTGGATGCAAGACGCCGGCAAGCCTTTGATGATCTCCCTTGAAGAGCAGAACCAGGTTGCCATGCGGGTTTCCGACAAGGGCCAGGCATTGTTCTTCGACATCGACAGTGGCGCTGAACTCAAGCGCGTCGATCTGCCGATTCCGGCCGGTACCACCGTGACCTCCATCGGCGAAGACCAGCCAGGTCACCCGCTGGTTGTCGTGGGTCTGTCCAACGGTCAGGCACTGGTGTTCCGTCACACCTATAAAGTCAGCTACCCGGAAGGCAAGAAAACCATCTCGCCAGCGGTCGAATACCCATACGGCGAAACACCAATCGCAGTGAACGAAGCGGGCGGTGCGCTGGAGCACGTCAGCCTCAACGCCAACGATTCGACCCTGATGCTGGTTGGCGCCACCGGTTCGCAACTCAATGTTCTGTCGCTGACCAGCGAAGAGAACATGATGACCGGCGAAGTCACCAACGAGCAGAAGCGCATCGACCTGCCGCAGATGAACGAGCCGGTGAAGAACATCTTCGTCGACCCGCGCCAGCAGTGGCTGTACGTGATCAACGGGCGTGCCCAGGCCGACGTGTTCAGCCTGCGCGACAAGAGCCTCAATGGTCGCTACAAACTGCTTGAAGACGGTGAAGCGCAAGTCACCGCCAGCACCCAGCTTGTGGGCGGTATCTCACTGATCGTCGGTGACTCCAAGGGTGGCCTGGCCCAGTGGTTCATGGCCCGCGATCCGGATGGCGAACAGCGCCTGAAGCAGATCCGCACCTTCCAGATGGGCACCACGCCTATCGTTGAAATCACCGCCGAAGAACGACGCAAAGGCTTCGTTGCCCTCGACGCTTCCGGCAAGCTTGGCGTGTTCCACAGCACTGCCCACCGCACCTTGCTGGTGGAGCCGGTTGCAGAAGGTCAGGGCATTTTCGGACTGTCGCCACGGGCCAACCGCGTGATCGTGGAAGCTGGCGGCAAGTTGCAGCCGCTGCTGCTCGACAACCCGCACCCGGAAGTGTCGTGGAGCGCGCTGTGGAGCAAGGTCTGGTACGAGAACTACGACGAGCCTAAATACGTCTGGCAATCGACCGCCGCCAACACCGACTTCGAACCCAAGCTGAGCCTGTCGCCGCTGACCTTCGGTACCCTGAAAGCCGCGTTCTACGCCATGCTGCTGGCCGCTCCACTGGCCGTTGCCGCTGCGATCTACACCGCGTATTTCATGGCCCCTGGCATGCGCCGCAAGGTCAAGCCGGTGATCGAATTGATGGAAGCGATGCCGACGGTGATCCTCGGCTTCTTCGCCGGTCTGTTCCTCGCGCCTTATGTGGAAGGGCATTTGCCGGGCATCTTCAGCCTGCTGATGCTGCTGCCGATCGGCATCCTGGTTGCAGGTTTCACCTTCAGCCGCCTGCCCGAGTCGATCCGCCTGAAAGTCCCGGACGGCTGGGAAAGTGCGCTGCTGATTCCGGTGATCCTGTTTGTGGGCTGGTTCTCGCTGTACATGAGCCCGTTCATGGAGAACTGGTTCTTCGGTGGCGACATGCGCATGTGGATCTCCCACGACCTGGGCATCACCTACGACCAGCGCAACGCCCTGGTGGTCGGTCTGGCCATGGGCTTCGCGGTTATCCCGAACATCTATTCCATCGCCGAAGACGCCGTGTTCAGCGTGCCCCGTGGCCTGACCCTCGGTTCCCTGGCCCTCGGTGCCACACCGTGGCAGACCATGACCCGCGTGGTGATCCTCACCGCCAGTCCGGGCATCTTCTCGGCGCTGATGATCGGCATGGGCCGTGCGGTCGGTGAAACCATGATCGTGCTGATGGCCACCGGTAACACCCCGGTCATGGAAATGAACCTGTTCGAAGGCCTGCGCACCCTGGCCGCCAACGTCGCAGTGGAAATGCCGGAATCGGAAGTCGGCGGCAGCCACTACCGCGTGCTGTTCCTCTCGGCGCTGGTGCTGCTGTTGTTCACCTTCGTCATGAACACCCTCGCAGAACTGATCCGTCAGCGTCTGCGCAAGAAATACTCGTCGCTTTAAGAAAGGTAGAAGTCTGTGAAACAGAACTCCCTGAATGGATGGTTCAAGAGCGGCGCCCCCGGCGTCTGGATCAGCGGTGGCGCGGTGTCCATCGCGGTCATCATGACCATTGGCCTGCTGGCAGTGATTGCCGTGCGCGGCCTGGGTCACTTCTGGCCGGCAGATCTGATCCACGCCAACTATGACGTACCGGGCCAGGGCCAGCATCTGGTCATCGGTGAAGTGGTGCAGAAGGAAGAAGTACCCCGTGCCCGTCTGAAGAGCGCCGGCTTGCCGGTGCCTGACGAAGGCCCGGAGTTCATGACCCGCGAGCTGATCAAGGTCGGCAACCGTGACCTGAACGGCAACGACTTCACCTGGACCGTCGGCGAGTGGCTGACCAACCAGACGACACCGCCGGAGTTGATGGCGATCGAGCGTCGTGAGTGGGGCAACTTCTACGGTTACCTGGTCAACGTCAAACAGGATGGCAAAGTCATCGCTGAAGGCGAAGCCGCATGGCCTGAGTTGCAGGCCCGTGTCGACCGTGTAAACAAGCTGGCTGCACAGCTCAAGAACCTGGAAAAAACCGACATCGGCGCGATCAACGCCGGTCTCGAGCGCATCCGCTTGCACGGTCGCAAGCTTGAGTTGGAAGGCAAACTCGACGCCACTGCACAAGCGGACATGGAGTCCGAGCGCGCCGAACTCAATGCTCGCTATCAGGATGTCGAAGCGCGTCTGAGCGACCTGCATGCGCAGTTCAACCGCGACAGCCTGACTGCCCGCGATGCGAACGGTAAGGAAGTTGAAATCGGCATCGGCAAAGTGGTTCACGCCTATCAGCCGAACGCCATGAGCACGACCACCAAGATCGGTTTCTACTTCAGCAAGGTCTGGGAGTTCCTGAGCGACGACCCGCGTGAAGCGAACACCGAAGGCGGGATCTTCCCGGCCATCTTCGGCACCGTGATGATGACCCTGATCATGGCGATGATTGTGACCCCGTTCGGCGTGCTGGCGGCGGTATACCTGCGCGAATACGCCAAGCAGAACACGCTGACCCGGGTGATCCGTATCGCGGTGAACAACCTGGCAGGTGTACCGGCCATCGTTTACGGCGTGTTCGGTCTGGGCTTCTTCGTCTACGTGCTGGGCGGCTCGCTCGACCGCCTGTTCTTCCCGGAAGCCTTGCCAGCGCCGACCTTCGGCACACCGGGTCTGCTCTGGGCTTCGCTGACCCTGGCGCTGCTGGCGGTGCCGGTGGTGATCGTGGCCACCGAAGAAGGTCTGGCGCGGATTCCTCGCACCGTACGTGAAGGCTCGTTGGCCCTCGGCGCGACCAAGGCAGAAACCTTGTGGAAGATCGTGCTGCCGATGGCCAGCCCGGCGATGATGACCGGCATGATCCTCGCCGTGGCTCGCGCTGCGGGTGAAGTGGCGCCACTGATGCTGGTGGGTGTGGTGAAACTGGCGCCGTCGCTGCCGGTGGACGGTAACTACCCGTACCTGCACCTGGACCAGAAGATCATGCACCTGGGCTTCCACATCTATGACGTCGGCTTCCAGAGCCCGAACGTCGAAGCCGCGCGGCCGCTGGTGTACGCCACGGCGCTGCTGCTGGTGCTGGTGATCGCCACGTTGAACCTGTCGGCCGTTTATATCCGTAACCACCTGCGCGAGAAGTACAAGGCGCTGGATAGCTAAGAGGTCGGCGCGGACCTTGTGGGAGCGGGCTTGCTCGCGAAGCTTTTGGCGGCCCCGATGGCCCCTTCGCGGGCAAGCCCGCTCCCACAGTAGAACGCGTCCAGCCAGACTTTACCGGGCACGCCGCCAAGCGGCGTTCGAACCGAATTTGTTAGCACAGGGAGCCTCCCATGCAGCACGAAACACATACCCACGGCATCAACATGTCGGCCCTGGGTCGCGACAAACAGAGCCTGAATCTCGAGCAGGAAACCGTGGCCATCGAAGTGCCGGGCCTGAGCCTGTTCTACGGCGAAAAACAAGCGCTGTACGACGTCAGCATGAACATCCCGAAACAGCGCGTGACCGCCTTCATCGGTCCGTCCGGCTGTGGCAAGTCGACGCTACTGCGTACCTTCAACCGCATGAACGACCTGGTTGACGGCTGCCGTGTCGATGGCGCGATCAACCTGTACGGCAGCAACATCTACCGCAAGGGCGAAGACGTGGCCGAGCTGCGTCGTCGCGTCGGCATGGTGTTCCAGAAGCCGAACCCGTTTCCGAAAACCATTTACGAAAACGTGGTTTACGGCCTGCGCATCCAGGGCATCAACAAGAAACGCGTCCTTGACGAAGCTGTTGAGTGGGCGTTGAAAGGCGCGGCGCTGTGGGATGAGGTCAAGGACCGTCTGCACGAGTCGGCACTGGGCCTGTCCGGTGGTCAGCAGCAACGTCTGGTGATCGCTCGCACCATCGCCGTTGAGCCGGAAGTGCTGCTGCTCGATGAACCGTGCTCGGCACTCGACCCGATCTCCACGCTGAAAGTCGAAGAGCTGATCTACGAACTGAAATCCAAGTTCACCATCGTGATCGTGACCCACAACATGCAACAGGCGGCGCGGGTTTCCGACTACACCGCGTTCATGTACATGGGCAAACTGGTGGAATTCGGCGACACCGATACCCTGTTCACCAACCCGGCGAAGAAGCAGACCGAAGACTACATCACCGGTCGGTACGGCTAGCCGTACAGCCGCAAGCGTGAAGCTTCAAGCGGCAAACAAGAGCGGTTCGGGTACGACACACATCAGCTTGCAGCTTGTAGCTTGCAGCTCACAGCTTTTGCGGAGCAGACAACATGATTTCTAAGGAAGGCCTTACACATCACATCTCCCAGCAGTTCAACGCCGAGCTTGAGGAAGTGCGCAGCCACCTCCTGGCCATGGGCGGGCTGGTCGAGAAGCAGGTCAACGACGCGGTGACCGCGCTGATCGAGGCCGACTCCGGCCTGGCCCAGCAGGTGCGCGAGATCGATGACCAGATCAACCAGATGGAACGCAACATCGACGAGGAATGCCTGCGCATTCTGGCCCGTCGTCAGCCAGCGGCGTCCGACCTGCGCCTGATCATCAGCATTTCCAAATCGGTGATCGACCTGGAGCGCATCGGTGACGAAGCGACCAAGATCGCCCGTCGCGCCATCCAGCTGTGTGAAGAAGGCGAAGCGCCGCGCGGTTACGTCGAAGTGCGCCACATCGGTGACCAGGTGCGCAACATGGTCCGCGACGCACTGGACGCCTTTGCCCGTTTCGACGCCGAACTGGCCTTGTCGGTGGCGCAGTACGACAAGATCATCGACCGCGAATACAAGACCGCCCTGCGTGAACTGGCGACCTACATGATGGAAGATCCGCGTTCTATCTCGCGGGTTCTGAGCATTATCTGGGTGCTGCGTTCACTGGAGCGTATCGGTGACCACGCGCGCAATATCTCGGAGCTGGTGATCTACCTGGTACGCGGCACCGACGTGCGGCACCTGGGCCTCAAGCGCATGAAGGAAGAAGTTGAAGGAACCAGTGGCGAATCCGCTAATGTTCCGGGCAAAACTGACGATAAGTAAGGTTGCCCAAGTAAAGCGCCCGGCCTGTTGGCCGGGCGTTTTTGTTTGCGGTACACGAATTCGAAAAGCAGCACCCGCGAACGAAAAGTCCGGCGTGACTGAAGGTTTTTTGGCAAAGTGCCATCAGCAAAGCGGTATGCTGGCCGGGATTTTTTAAAGGGGTGGTGGATGAGTAAGGTCAGTGTGTTGGTCGTGGACGACGCGTCGTTCATTCGTGACCTGGTGAAAAAGTGCCTGCGCAATTATTTTCCGGGCATGCGGATCGAAGACGCGATCAACGGCAGAAAGGCCCAGGCCATGCTGGCCAAGGAAGCATTCGACCTGGTCCTGTGCGACTGGGAAATGCCGGAAATGTCCGGCTTGGAACTGCTGACCTGGTGCCGCGAGCAAGACAACCTCAAAGCCATGCCCTTCGTGATGGTGACCAGTCGAGGCGACAAGGAGAACGTCGTCCAGGCGATCCAGGCCGGGGTATCCGGTTACGTCAGCAAGCCGTTCACCAACGAGCAACTGATCACCAAGGTCAAGCAGGCGCTGCACAAGGTCGGCAAACTCGATGCCTTGATCAACGTAGCCGCGACCAAAACCAGCCCTGCGTTCGCTAACGACTCCCTCGCCGCCTTGACCGGTGGCAAGGCACCGGTCGCTACGCCAACAGCCGCGCCGGCACCAGCGCCAGCACCAGCCAAAGGCTTGCTCAACAATCCGCCGGTCAAGGCGCCGGCGGCCTCTTCGGCACCCACCAGTGGCCGTGGCCAGGGCCAACTGCGTTTGCCGAACGGCATCGCGCAATGCGTGATCAAGGCCTTGAGCCTCAAGGAAGCCCTGTTGGTGGTCAAGCGCACCGAGAGTCTGCCGCAGATCCTCGACAGCGCCGTGCTGGACCTGGAGCAGGGCGACAATGCCGAAATTGCCCGCCTCAACGGCTACCTGCATGCCGTCGTGGCCCACGAACCGAAGCCAGACAGCGACTGGCTCCAACTGACCTTCCGCTTTGTCGATCAGGATGCGCAGAAGCTCGATTACATCTCCCGCCTGATTGCGCGTGGTACGGCGCAGAAGCACTTCATTCCTGGCGCTTGATACAACGTCGCCTGACAGTCCGCCTTCGCGAGCAAGCCCGCTCCCACAGGTTCTAACTGGACCTGTGGGAGCGGGCTTGCTCGCGAAGGGGCCGTCACTGTTACCGTACATCTGCTGAACACCCATTCTGAAACATCTGTCGACTATCCGGGTCCATTGCAGCTGCTAGGCTCATTCCCAAATCCCCTTCAACAGAATCCTTGCCCATGTTCACGCGCCTGCTGTTTTTATGTGGCCTGTTCATGGTCGCCACCTCGGCCGTGGCCATGACCATCTACAAGTCCAAGGACGCCTATGGCGTGGTTTCCTACAGCGACCGCCCCAGCAAAGGTGCCCACGTGTTCGTTTTTCGCGATGGCATGGTCGAGCACCTCGAGCGTCAGGTGCGTCTCGTCATCATGAAAAAGAACGGTGTGCACAGTGTGTACGTGCGCAATGACCTGTATGCGCCGGTAGAGGTCGAATTGAGTTTTGCCGGGGTGAAGAACGCCAACGGTGTGCCGGGCGGGACGATTCGGCGGGTGATACCGCTACGCAGCAGCGTTCGCCTGGCGCAGCTCACGGCGACCAAAGGTGGAAAGCCCCTCGCGTACATCCCGAAGTTCAAATACTCCCTGGGCGACCCATCAGGGCCCACAGTGGGCTATCGGTACCCGTTGCCCTGGCGTGGTGGGCCGTTCCGGATCAGTCAGGGGGCCAATGGGCCCTACAGCCACTTTGGGCCCAAGAGTCGTTACGCCATAGACATTGCGATGCCCGAAGGCACGCCGATCATTGCAGCTCGAGACGGCGTGGTGGTGAAAACCGAAAATCGCCAGAGCGGCCGCGGCACCGATGCATCCGGCAATTTCGTGCGGGTGCTGCACGATGACGGGACCATGGGTGTTTACCTGCACCTGAAGAAAGGTTCGGTCTGCGTTCGGGAAGGTCAGCGGGTAAAGGTGGGCAGTGCATTGGCATTGTCCGGCAACACCGGCAACAGTACCGGGCCGCATTTGCATTTCGTGGTGCAGCGCAATACCGGGCTGGGGCTGGTGTCGATTCCGTACCAGTTCAACCAGCCGGTCAGTGCGCTGCCCAACTTTGCATTGGGCAAGCAGTGATTGCGGCCTAGAGGGTGCAAGAGGCTTTTGTGGCGAGGGAGCTCGCCGCCACAATGACAATCAATCCAGCATCAACACCTTGGCCAGAACGATCTTCGGCCCTTTCATCTTCTTGATGATGATCCTCAAGCCTTCGACTTCCAGCACTTCTTCCTCTTCCGGAACGCGCTTCAGGCTCTCATAGACCAGCCCGGCAAGGGTTTCGGCTTCGACATGGTCGAGGTCGATGCCCAGCAGTCTTTCGACCTTGAACAGCGGCGTATCGCCCCGCACCAGCAGCTTGCCTGGCTGATAGGCGAGGATCCCGCGTTCGGCCTTGCGGTGTTCGTCCTGGATGTCGCCCACCAGCACTTCCAGCACGTCTTCCATGGTCAGGTAACCGATGATGTTGCCGTCGGCCTCTTCGACCACGGCGAAGTGCGAACCGCCCTTGCGGAACTGCTCAAGCAACTGCGACAGCGGCATGTGCCGCGATACGCGCTCCAGCGGGCGAGTCAGTTCGGCCAGGTTGAACGACTCGGGAATGTGGTCCAGCGCCGCCAGTTCCAGCAGCAGGTCCTTGATGTGCAGCAGGCCGACGAACTCCTGGCGTTCGCTGTCGTACACCGGATAGCGGCTGAATTTGTGGCGACGGAACAACGCCAGGATTTCCTTGAGCGGTGCGTTGAACTCAAGGGTGACCAGGTCTTCCCGGGAGTTGGCCCAGTCGACCACTTCCAGTTCGCCCATTTCCACCGCCGAGGCCAGTACGCGCATGCCTTGGTCGCTCGGGTCCTGGCCGCGGCTGGAGTGCAGGATCAGTTTCAGTTCTTCACGGCTGTAGTGGTGCTCGTGGTGCGGGCCGGGTTCACCTTGCCCGGCAATGCGCAGGATCTGGTTGGCGCTGGCGTTGAGCAGGTAGATGGCCGGGTACATGGCCCAATAGAACAGGTACAGCGGCACGGCGGTCCACAGCGACAGCAACTCGGGTTTGCGGATCGCCCAGGATTTCGGGGCCAGTTCGCCGACCACGATGTGCAGGTACGAAATGATGAAGAACGCCGTGAAGAACGAAACCGCCTTGACCACTTCAGCGGAATCTACGCCCACGGCACTCAGTACAGGCGCCAGAAGGTGCGCGAACGCCGGTTCACCGACCCAGCCCAGGCCGAGAGAGGCGAGGGTGATACCCAATTGGCACGCCGACAGGTAAGCATCGAGCTGACTGTGCACGGTGCGCAGGATGTGCCCGCGCCAGCCGTGCTGTTCGGCGATGGCTTCGACCCGGGTCGAGCGCAGCTTGACCATGGCAAATTCTGCCGCAACGAAAAATCCGTTGAGCAAAACCAGGATCAGAGCAAAAAGAATCATGCCGAAGTCGGCGAAAATTGTAGCGAGGGTCAAGCCAGGGGAAGGGTCCATGATGGAGTTTTGCGGGTTCCGTGTATTCGAAAGGGAAGTGGAAATCGCGCCTGAAAAGGCAGGCACAAGTCAGCCAATGTAGCGGCTGACTGAGTGATTGCCTAGTGGGTATCAGTCGGCGGTGCTGATAACCCGTGTTTTGGTGACCTGGGCCGGGGCAAAGTGGCAGGTAAAAGTACTGCCGTGGCCTGGTACGCTGCTGATTTCCATTCGGGCCCGATGTCGCAACAAAACGTGTTTGACGATCGCCAGCCCGAGGCCGGTGCCCCCGGTGTTGGAGTTGCGGCTGGAGTCGACGCGATAGAAGCGCTCAGTCAGGCGCGGCAGGTGTTTGGCATCGATGCCGATCCCGGAATCCTGCACGCTCAGGTGCGCGCCCTGGTCATCGCCCCACCAGCGAATGCGGATGTTGCCTTCGGCCGGGGTGTATTTCACCGCGTTGAACACCAGGTTGGAAAACGCGCTGCGTAACTCCGCCTCGCTGCCCTTGAGCAGAATCGTCGGGTCGGCCTCCAGGGTGATTTTCTGGTTTTTCTGGCCCGACAGCTGCTGCGCGTCGCTCTTGATCGATTGCAGCAGGCCGTCGATCGGCACCGGCTGGTTGTCCGACGGGTAATCGGTCGCTTCCAGCTTGGCCAGCAGCAACAGGTCGTTGAGCAAAGTCTGCATGCGTCCGCCTTGTTGCTGCATCTGCTGCAAGGCACGGCCCCAGCGCGGGTTTACCTCGTCGACGTTATCGAGCAAGGTTTCCAGGTAGCCGCAGATCACCGTCAACGGTGTGCGCAGTTCATGGGAAACGTTGGCGATGAAATCTTTGCGCATCTGTTCCAGCTGATGGATGCGCGTCACATCGCGCACCAGCATCAAGTGCTCGTTGTTGCCGTAACGGGTGATGTACAGCTGGATGCGTACACGGTCGTTGGTCGGCGAAGGGATTTCCAGCGGCTCGGAGTAACTCTCTTGCTCGAAGTATTCCTTGAAGCGCGGATGACGCACCAGGTTGGTCACCGGTTGGCCGCTGTCCTGTGGCGTCTTGAGGCCCAACAGGGTTTCGGCGGCGCGGTTCCACCATTCCAGATTGCCGTCGGTGTCGAGCATGATCACCGCGTCTTTCAGCGCTGCGGTGGATTCCTGAACCCGGTCGATCACTGCTTGCAGGCGCCCGCGTACCCGTTGGTCGCGACGCTGCAGGTGGTAGATGCTGTCGAACACCTCGCCCCACAGGCCGTAGCCGTCGGGTGGTGCTTCATCGGGTTTGTGCAGGCGCAGCCACTCGTGCAATCGCAGCAATTGCTTGAGGGTCCAGGCCAGGTAAAGACCCAGGCCTGCAGCAAGGCTCCAGCCGTAATAGCCGGTGATCAGGCCGATCACCAGGCAGGCGGTGACCAGCAGCAGCATGTGGCGAATCAGGGTGCCATGCCAGTTTTGGTTCACTTGACGCGCGTCCTTGTCAGCTTGTCGGGCGGTAAAGGTCCGGGTCAGGCTTTGGTAGAAAAGCGGTAACCGGTGCCGCGCACGGTTTGTACCAGATTTTCATAAGCGTCGCCGAGGGCTTTGCGCAGGCGTCGAATGTGCACGTCGACGGTACGCTCTTCGACATAGACGTTGCCGCCCCAGACCTGATCCAGCAACTGGCCACGCGTGTAGGCGCGCTCCTGGTGGGTCATGAAGAATTGCAGCAGGCGGTATTCGGTCGGGCCCATCTCGGCAGGACGGCCGTCGATGGTCACGCGGTGGCTGATCGGGTCCAGCAGCAGGCCGCCGACTTCGATCGGCGCTTCGCCATCGGTAGGACCGGCACGGCGCAGCACGGCCTTCAGGCGCGCGACCAGCTCACGGGGGGAAAACGGTTTGGTGATGTAGTCGTCAGCGCCGACTTCCAGGCCCTGGATCTTGTTGTCCTCTTCGCCCTTGGCGGTGAGCATGATGATCGGGATGTCCCCAGTCAGTTCATCACGCTTGAGACGACGGGCCAGCTCGATACCGGATGTGCCGGGCAGCATCCAGTCGAGCAGGATCAGGTCCGGTTTGCGGTCGACGATAATGGCGTGGGCCTGCTGGGAGTTTTCAGCCTCCAGGCAGTCATAGCCGGCCATTTCCAACGCAACGGCGATCATTTCGCGAATAGGCGCTTCGTCGTCGACGATCAGAATGCTCCTGCCAACCATGCCCTTAATCCTCTTGTCATTTAACTGTCTTGCGCCGCATTAGATAACGGAATTATTGCAGTCGTGTGACAGTATTTTAGTCGGCCGGTGATTGTCGCGAACCTGAACTAAGCTCTAAGTTCGAATCCTGACAACCACAAAAGGAAGGTTTCCATGAAACACATTGCTCAAACCTGGAAGGCTCTGCTGGTCACGGCTGCGCTAACGCTGCCGACACTGGCCTTCGCCGCCGAGCCGGCGATGATGAAAGACGGGATGATGGTCGATCACAAGGGCATGACGGTGTACACATACGACAAGGACTCAGGTGGTAAGTCGATGTGCAACGGCGAGTGCGCTGAATATTGGCCGCCAATGATGGCACCGGCGGGCGCCAAGCCCGAAGGCAAGTGGAGCACGATCAAGCGTGACGACGGTAAGATGCAGTGGGCCTATGACGGCAAGCCGCTTTACACGTTCATGAAGGACAAAAAACCCGGTGACATGGCAGGCGACAATATGAAGAACGTCTGGCACGTCATGCACGAGCATAAATAAGCGATTCGCCTGCGCGGTAAACAGTTCGCAGCCTGCGGTCGCCCCATCCCCTGTTGGAGCTGGCGCAGGCTGCGACCTTTGCCAGCGGTCAACGCAGCGCGTAATCCAGCACAATCCCGACGAATATCGCCAACCCGGCCCAGTGGTTGTGCAAAAACGCCTTGAAGCAACGCATCCGGTCCTTGCTTCGGGTGTACCAGAACTCCCAGGCAAAACAGCCGGCGGCCACCAGCAAGCCAAGGTGGAACCACATCCCCAGCTCGAATTTCGACCCCGCCAGCAACAGGCAACCCAACGCCAACCCTTGCAAGGTCAGGATGATCACCCGGTCTGCATCGCCAAACAGGATTGCTGTGGATTTCACGCCGATCTTCAGGTCGTCATCGCGGTCGGTCATCGCGTAATACGTGTCGTAGCCCACGGTCCACATCAGGTTGGCGATCCACAGCAGCCACGCGACAGCCGGCAGCTCGCCGGTTTCTGCGGTGAACGCCATCGGCATCCCCCACGAAAACGCCGCACCCAGCACCACTTGCGGGTAATAGGTGTAGCGCTTCATGAAGGGATAACTGAACGCCAGCGCCAGACCGCCCAACGACAGCCAGACCGTCGCGGCATTGGTGCACAGCACCAGCAGGAAACTCACACCCATCAGCAGTGCGAAGAACACCAGCGCCTCTTTGGAGCTGATCTTGCCGCTGACCAGTGGCCGTTGCTCGGTACGCTTCACATGACCATCGACCTTGCGGTCCGCCCAGTCGTTGATCACGCAGCCGCCGGCGCGGGTCAGCACCACGCCGAGGACGAAGATCACGATATTGGCCAGGGACGGTGAACCCTTGCCGGCAATCCACAGTGCCCACAGCGTCGGCCACAGCAACAGGTAAATGCCGATCGGCTTGTCCATGCGGGTCAGCTGAATGAAGTCCCAGGCCCGAGGGTTCAAGCGGTTCAATGACTTGAGCAGGCTTTGGTACATCAGCGGTTCTCCGGTTGGGCGCGGGTGGCCTGCCACAGGGTCGGCAGGAAAATTTCGGCCACCAGAACGCTCAAGGCGCCGCGATCGAAACGCGAACGGCGGCCCCACAGCTCAGGCGACTGCGCCTCGGCGGGCAGCCACGCTTGCGGATAATGGCAAACCTCGATGGCCCGGCGCTGGAAGGCATGATCGCAAAACAGCAATTCGCCCAGCGAGCGGCTACCCAGTTCGTCCATGTGCAAGCCGTCGCCTTGCAGTGCACTGCGTGACGCCACGCTGCGCGCAAACACCCACGCCTCGCCATGACCGCGCAAATACACCTCACGCACCCAGCCCTCACTGCCTTCGGCCAGGTCCAGCGCTGCGCATTCGTCGGCGCGCAAAGGCTGCCAGCCTTCGAACATTGGCGAGACGCTGAAGGCATCATTCGACAGATGAATCAGACGTCTGGTCAGCGAGCCTTCGTCGAACAGCCAGTCGAGGGTAGAAGCATCGGGGAGGGGCGCCAGTTCGCTGCGGGAGAGCCAGAGCGGAGCTGGAGAGGGGGATTCTGTGTGATGCACAATGAGTCATTATTGGCAGCAAATGAGGCGGCGAGCTTAACATGTCAGCCGCCGATATCGATTGAAATGGCCCACCGTTGCGCCGAACAGGCTTGCATCCGACGGCCCCGATCAGTACAAAACGCGCTGAGTTGGACGGCAGTGCTGCAACCATCGACCGTCCGGCCGGTAAAACGCCTGAACCCTGAGGAAGTACCTGATGAAAAAGTGGCAATGTATCGTCTGCGGCCTGATCTACAACGAAGCCGACGGTTGGCCGGATGACGGCATTGCGCCGGGCACCCGTTGGGAAGACGTCCCGGCAGACTGGCTGTGCCCGGACTGCGGTGTGGGCAAGATGGATTTTGAAATGATCGAAATCGCTGCCTGAATAATTGAGGAGTAAGGAATGAACGCACCTGTCGTAATCATTGGCACCGGCCTGGCTGGCTACAACGTCGCCCGCGAGTTTCGCAAACTCGACAGCGAAACCCCGCTGCTGCTGATTACCGCCGATGACGGGCGCTCCTACTCCAAGCCGATGCTCTCCACCGGCTTCGGCAAAAACAAGGATGCCGACGGCCTGAGCATGGCCGAACCCGGCGCCATGGCCGAACAGCTCAAGGCCGAAATACGCACCCACACGCGCATCAGCGGCATCGACCCGGGCCACAAGCGCCTGTGGATTGGTGAAGAAGCGGTGATCTACCGCGACCTGATCCTGGCCTGGGGCGCCGAAACCGTGCGCGTACCCATTGAAGGCGACGCGGCGGATTGCGTGTTCCCCATCAACGACCTGGAAGACTACGCACGCTTCCGTGCAGCGGCCGCTGGCAAGCGTCGTGTGCTGCTGCTCGGCGCCGGCCTGATTGGCTGCGAGTTCGCCAACGACCTGACCCTGGGTGGCTACGAAGTGCAACTGGTTGCACCGTGCGAACAAGTCATGCCGACCCTGCTGCACCCGGCGGCGGCCGCTGCGGTGCAGGCTGGCCTCGAAAGCCTCGGCGCACGCTTCCACCTCGGGCCGGTGCTCAACCGCCTGCAGCGCGTGGCGGATGGCCTGGAAGCGCACCTGTCCGATGGCCAGGTGATCCCGTGCGATGTGGTGGTTTCGGCCATCGGCCTGCGCCCGCGCGTCGATCTGGCGGCAGCGGCCGGTTTGCAGGTCAACCGTGGCATCATGGTCGACCGGCACCTGAAGACCTCCCACGCCAACATCTACGCCCTGGGCGACTGCGCCGAGGTCGATGGGTTGAACCTGCTGTACGTGATGCCCCTGATGAGCTGTGCGCGAGCGCTGGCGCAAACCCTGGCCGGCAACCCGACCGCCGTCACCTATGGCCCGATGCCGATCACCGTCAAAACCCCGGTGTGCCCGTTGGTGGTGTCCCCGCCGCCACGGGGCGCAGAAGGCATCTGGACAGTCGAAGGGCAGGGCGCCGACATCAAGGTTTTATGCCGCGATGCCGCAGGCAAACTGCTCGGTTATGCCCTCACCGGTGCCGCCGTGATGGAAAAACTGGCCCTGAACAAAGAGCTTCCGGCTCTGCTGGCATAAATACCGGACGTTCTGTCGGAATCACCCCCCTTTTGCCCTAACAAAGGCCGCGCCGATACTGGCGCGGGGCCTCACTGCGTGCCATCCTCACTCCCGTCTGCCGCAGAGTAGAGCACCTGCGGCGCTTTGGGCGCTGCTCCGCAGAGGGCAGCACGGACATAACAACAACAAACCGTCAAAGGGGCTTCACTCATATGCGTAAACCAGAACTCGCTGCAGCCATTGCTGAAAAAGCAGACCTCACCAAAGAACAAGCCAACCGCGTTCTCAACGCCGTTCTTGAAGAAATCACCGGTGCCCTGCACCGCAAAGACAGCGTGACGCTCGTGGGCTTCGGCACCTTCCTGCAACGCCATCGCGGTGCTCGCACCGGCAAAAACCCGCAAACCGGTGAACCCGTCAAAATCAAGGCCAGCAACACCGTTGCTTTCAAGCCTGGGAAATCGTTGAAAGATAGCGTTAATCCGTAATCCTTTTCCCCAACCCGCGTAGCGGGGAGCGGAATAAAAAATGGGCACGCCAACCAGGGTTGGGTGCCCATTTTTTGTAGGTGGCGTGTGAAGTGGCCTGGAGGGAGGTTTTGATAATTGTGACTTGGTGGTCATCGTGCTGGTAATGGTTCTGATCTTCCTCTAAAGCAACTGGATACTGGCGTTATAGCCCGAAGCCGTTAAACTGCCCCGGCCGTTCATTTTCCTTTTGAGGCTTACGCATGAAATTTCGTTTTCTGCTGTGGATGCTGGGTTTGTTGATGGGTAAGGCCAGTCGGACCAATCCGGCGTTTCAGCAGCAGTTGGGTGACAAGGACCTGGTGTTTCAGTTGCAGACCCTGGACGGGAAAGTGGCGCGGCATTTCCGCGTGAAGGACCAGCGCATTACCAGCCAATCGGGTGTGCATGCCGAGCCAGCGTTTGCGATTGCCTTCAAAGACGCCGCATACGGCTTTGCCACGATGCAGGCGAAGAACAAGCAACTGGCGTTCATGACGGGGATTCAGGACAAGTCGATTCAGATCAAGGGCAACCCGGCACTGGTGATCTGGTTCCAGGGGTTGACCAAATATTTGAAGCCGAAGAAGGTGTAGGAGCGAGCTTGCTCCGGGCGGCGTTCCGACGAGAAACTCAAGCCCCCCGCGTTTATCCAGGATGCACGCGTCATCGTTGACGACTTTCGCGAGCAAGCTCGCTCCTACAAGGTTTTGGTGATCCTTGTGGGAGCGAGCCTGCTCGCGATGCTTTTCAGCCCTGGGTGAATTGCGAAGCCAGTTCGCGCAGCAGTACTTCGGCTTCGAGGACTTTGCTGACGACGTCGTTGGCTTTTTCGCGACTCAGGCCAAGGCGTTCGAGCAGGGCGTCGGGGATGTCCTCGTCGGGGCCCGAGCCGATGCCACGGCTGCGCAACAGGCGCACCGACAGGCAGACCAGGTTCGGGTATTCGGCGTAGGCACCGTCGTAGGCCGGGTCGTGCTGGAAGCGCAGGGCGGTGGCCAGTTCTTCGGGCATGTCCCAGTAGCGCATCAGCCATGAGCCGATCTGTTCGCGGCTGATGCCCAGCAGGTGCTGTTCCACAAAGCTGTGGCACAGGTGCGGGTTGACCTCCAGGTGGCGGCAGATCAGCGAGAAGTGCGGCGGGAACACATGTGCCAGCAGCAGGTAGCCGAAGTTGTGCAACAGGCCGGCCAGGTAGGTCAGGCCGGCTTCCGGACGTTGGGCGCGCGGCATGGCGCGGGTCAGGCCTTCGATGACGGCGGCGGTGTAGATCGATTGCTGCCAGTACGGCGTGGAGTGTTGCGGATGGTCCTTGGGCAGGCTCAGGGTTTTACCCAGGGCCAGGCCTAGCGCGAGGTTGATCACCAGGTCGAAGCCCAGCACGCGCACGATGGCGTCTTCCACCGAACGGATCTTGCCCGGCGAGGCGTAGTACGGCGATCCCGCCCAGCTCACCACTTGTGCGGCCAGCGCCGGGTCGGTTTCGACCACGCTGGTGATGTCGTCGATGGTGGCGTTGGGGTCGACGCGCAGTTTGATGATTTTTTGTGCGGTTTCGGCCAGCGGCGGAATCTCGATGGTCGCTTCCAGGCGTTGCTGGATGCGCCGCGCGGTGAACGCCTGGACGGCCTGGGTGATTTCCTCGCGGTCGTCATTGGGGCGGTCGAGGTTGGGACGAATGCTGGTCAGGTTTTCGCCGAAGTTGGCGGCGCTGGCCTTGGTCAGCATGGTCGTCTTGAAGTCTTCGCTGGAGACTTCCAGCAGCACGCCCGGCTCACCGGAGTTGATCAGCAACTTCGGCTCGCGCAGCAGGCTTTCGTCGTACAGGCACGGTGAACTGGTCAGCGCCGGCGGCCCGGCAGCAAGCTGAGGTTGTGCTTGCCGAGCATTTTTGTCAGGCGTTCGATGGGGACGGCGGTGAGGCGGCGACCGGTGAGTTCAGTGAGGCGATTGAGGTCCAGCAATTGGCTCTGCGCAAACAGCACCATCAACGCGCCGACACTGTCATCCAGCAGAACGGCCTGTACTTTGCGCGCAGCATTCAGGCCGTGATGGTCCAGCACTTCTTCGTAGGCAATGCCCAGTTTGCCCAGCATTAGCCGAATAACCGACGGAGCGTGCGGGGTGTCGGGTGCGAAGGCAACTTCGGTCATGGTTTGTATCCGTACTAAAACAATTGCAGGAGTATAACCAGCTTGCCTTGGGCTACGCCTCAGAAACCGCGACGGTTGTCACACTTGGCCGTATTGTTGGCCATGACGCAGCCATCGATCGAGTAGCGGGCTGACGTGGGTCGGCCAGCGCTCGAGCAATGCCTGGGCGGCATCCCGCACGGCGGGTAGCAAATCGGCGTCGCGCATCAGGTCGGCGACCTTGAATTGAAGCAGGCCGGTTTGCCGTGTGCCGAGCATTTCACCGGGGCCGCGCAGTTCGAGGTCTTTTTCGGCGATGACAAAGCCGTCGTTTGTTTCGCGCATGATACCCAGCCGTTGACGACCGATCTGCGACAGCGGCGGATGGTAGAGCAGCACGCAATGGCTGACCGCGCTGCCCCGGCCGACGCGGCCGCGCAACTGGTGCAGTTGCGCCAGGCCCAGGCGCTCGGGGTTCTCGATGATCATCAGGCTGGCGTTGGGCACGTCGACGCCCACTTCGATCACCGTGGTCGCGACCAGCAGTTGCAGGTTGCCGGCCTTGAATTCGGCCATCACCGCGGCTTTTTCCGCAGGCTTCATACGGCCGTGGATCAGCCCGACCTTCAATTCGCCGAGGGCGGCGGTGAGGTCCTCAAAGGTGGTTTCGGCGGCCTGGCAGGTCAGCTCTTCCGACTCTTCGATCAGGGTGCACACCCAATAGGCCTGACGCCCTTCGGCGCAAGCGCTGCGTACCCGCTCGATGACTTCGACCCGCCGGGTGTCGGTGATCAGCACAGTGTTTACCGGGGTTCGGCCGGGGGGCAATTCGTCGAGGATCGAGGTGTCGAGATCGGCGTAGGCGCTCATGGCCAGCGTGCGCGGAATCGGCGTGGCGGTCATGATCAACTGGTGCGGGCACATGCGCCCGCCAACACCCTTCTGTCGCAAGGCCAGACGCTGCTGCACGCCGAAGCGGTGCTGTTCGTCGATGATCACCAGCGCCAGGTTCTGGAATTGCACTTCATCCTGGAACAGCGCGTGAGTGCCAACCACCATCGGCGTGCCGTTGGCGATTTGCTCCAGCGCGGCGGTGCGGTTCTTGCCCTTGAGCTTGCCGGCGAGCCATGCGACTTCGATGCCCAGTGGTTCGAGCCAACGCTTGAAGGTGATGAAGTGCTGTTCGGCGAGAATCTCGGTGGGCGCCATCAGGGCCACCTGATGACCGGCCTCCAGCGCTTGCAGCGCAGCGAGGGCGGCGACCACGGTTTTGCCGGCGCCGACGTCACCCTGGATCAGCCGCAGCATTGGTTCGTGCTGGCTGAGGTCGTACGCGATTTCGTTGCCGACCCGTTGCTGGGCACCGGTCGGGTTGAAGCCGAGGTTGGCCAGGTACTGGGCTGGCAGCTTCGTTGCCTTGGGCATCGCTGGCGCACGCAGGGCACGCATGCTTTCGCGCAGGCGCTGTTGCGACAGTTGATGAGTCAGCAGTTCTTCGAAGGCCAGGCGGTGTTGCGCCCAGTGGTGACCGAGGGCCAGTTCATCGACGTCGGCATCGGCGGGCGGGTTGTGCAGATAACGAATCGCATCGGCCAGTGGCGCCAGTTGGTAGTCCCGGGCCAGTTCGTTCGGCAGCCAGTCGGGCAGGCTGCTGGGGCCGAGCAGGGTGAGGGTCTGCATGCACAACTGGCGCAAGCGCTGTTGGGTCAGGCCTTCGGTGAGCGGGTACACCGGGGTCAGGGTTTCATCCACGGGCGGCGGCTCGTCGCCGGTGATGGCGCGGTATTCCGGGTGGTAGATCTCCAGCCCCGAAGCACCGGGCCGCGCCTCGCCGTAACAGCGAACCCGCGTGCCGCGCTTGAGGCCTTCTTTCTGCGCGTTACTGAAATGGTAGAAGCGCAGGCTCAAGCCCCCGGTTCCATCCTGCAACCGAACCACGAGGCTGCGCCGCCGCCCCATGACCACATCGGCACCGCTGACAGTGCCCTCAATGACGGCGTCCTGACCGGGTCGCAACGCGCCGATCGGGACCACGCGGGTGCGATCCTGATAGCGCAGGGGCAGGTGAAACAATACGTCCTGGAGGTTTTCCAGGCCGACCTTGGCCAGTTTCTCGGCCATGGCTTCACCGACACCCTTGAGTGCCGTCACCGACACTTGCGACAACTCGCTCATGACCGTTGCTTAGCCCACAGCGACTTGCGCCGCTGGCTTGGCCACCGAGCACAGGCGAATGGAGTCGGCGAGGATTTCAATCGCTTTCGGGCGCGGGAAGCTGGCGCGCCAGGCAATGGCCACGGTGCGGAACGGTACGGGGGCCGACAACGGACGCACTTCGATCACGCCAGGGGCGTAGTGGTGGCTGTCGACCGCGGACAACGGCAGGATCGAAATACCCAGGCCGGACGCGACCATGTGGCGAATGGTTTCCAGGGAGCTGGATTCCACCGTGGTGTGCTTGGCGCCGTCGTTGCCTTTGGTCAGGGTCGGGCAGGCTTCCAGCACCTGGTCACGGAAGCAGTGGCCCTCGCCGAGCAGCAGCAGGCTCTTGTCGTTGAGCAGGCTGGCGTCGATGGATTCTTTTTGCGTCCACGGGTGCTGGGCCGGCATCAGTACGTAGAACGGCTCGTCGTAGAGTTGCAGGGTCAGCACGTCGGCTTCGCTGAACGGCAGGGCGATGATGATCGCGTCGAGCTCGCCGTTGCGCAGTTTGTCGCGCAGCACGTGGGTGAAGTTTTCTTCGATGTACAACGGCATCTGCGGGGCGACCCGGTGCAGTTGCGGAATCAGGTGCGGGAACAGGTATGGACCGACGGTATAGATCGCGCCGACTTTCAGCGGGGCAGTCAGCTGGTTCTTGCCGGCCTGGGCCAGTTCGCGGATGCCCTGGGCTTGCTCCAGTACCTTTTGAGCCTGGGCCACGATGCCTTCGCCGACCGGAGTCAGGCGCACGGCGCTTTTGCTGCGCTCGAAAATCAGCACACCGAGTTCGTCTTCAAGCTTTTTCACGCCCACCGAAAGGGTCGGCTGACTGACGTGGCAACGCTCAGCCGCGTGGCCGAAGTGCTGCTCTTGGGCGAGGGTAACGATGTAGCGTAATTCTGTGAGGGTCATAGCAAGCGTCCATGAAGTTGCGGGCCAAGCATACCGGCTGCAATCGATAGACGCACGTTATCAGACGTAGGAGCGAGCTTGCTCGCGAAAAACCTGAGATCGCCCCGGGGTGTCAGGCTTCAAGCGTTATCGTTCGCCTCATTCGCGAGCGAGCTCGCTCCTACAGTGGTTCGGCGGTGCTTTACCGCCGGCGTTTTTCCAGCGAATACACAAACGGTGCAACGATTTCGATGGAGCCATTGGTCAGCATGTCGGCCGGTGGCTTGGGCAGCGGTTGAGCACGGCGGATCATTTCCAGGGTGGCCCGGTCCAGATCGGCAGTGCCCGAGGCGCCTACCAGCTCAAACGACAACACATTGCCTTCGGCATCCACGACGAAACGCAGGCGGTTCATCCCTTCCTTGCCCCGCGCCTGTGCACTGGCCGGGTACTTTTTGTACTTCTGCAAGTGCGCCAGCAGCGTGCCTTGCCAGCTGGCCTTGGCCGCCAGTTGAGCCGGCGACGGCCCCGGGGCTGGCTGAGCGGACTTCTCCGTTGGCGCCTGAGTCTGTTGCGTTTCGGCCGGTTTTTCTTCGGCCGGTTTTTCCTTCGGCGGTTCGGGTTTCTTCTCTACCGGCTTGGGTGGCTGCGGCTTCGGCTTTGGCTTGACGGGCTTGGGCACGGCAATTTCAGCTTTCGGCGCTTCAGCGAGCTTGGGTATCGGCAGTTCTTCAACCGGAGCCGGTGGCTGCGGGGGGGTGACGACCTTCGGCGGAGCAGGCGGTGGCGGGGCAGGAACCGGTGCCAGTTCGACCAGCATTGCCTGGGGTGGCAATTCGATGGGCGGGCGGGCGGACCAGTTCAACGCCAGCGCGATGGCCAGCGCGTGAACGCCCAGCACCACGGCCAGGCTACCGCTGTAACGCGTCAGCTTATGGCGCGTCGTGATCATTTCTTGACTGCCGACTCGAGACCGACCAGACCCACCTTCAGGTAACCCGCTGAGCGCAGGTTATCCATCACGCTCATCAGGTCGCCGTAATCCACGCCTTTGTCGGCCTGGAAGAAGATCGTCGTGTCTTTCTTGCCCTGGGTTTTGGCGTCGAGCGTGGCGCCGAGTGCTTCGGCCTTCACTTCGTCTTCACCGAGGAACAGGCGCTGGTCAGCCTTGACGCTGAGGAACACCGGTTTCTCTGGCCGCGGCGCCGGTTTGGCGGTGGAGGCGGGCAGGTCGACCTTGATGTCCACGGTGGCCAGCGGGGCCGCCACCATGAAGATGATCAACAGCACCAGCATCACGTCGATGAACGGCGTGACGTTGATTTCGTGGTTTTCGGACAGATCGTCGTCTGCCCCTTCTTTCAAATGCAGGCCCATGGCCGATTACCCCACTTTCACCATGTGCGGTTGCGAGCTGCGCTCAGGCTGGTGATCGAGGTCGCGGCTGACCAGCAGCAGGACCTGTGCTGACGCGTCGGACACCTGCGCCTTGTAGCCGGCGATGGAGCGGGCGAACACGTTGTAGATCACCACCGCAGGAATCGCCGCGACCAGACCCAGCGCGGTCGCCAGCAGGGCTTCGGCGATGCCCGGAGCCACGACGGCGAGGTTGGTGGTCTGGGTTTTGGCGATGCCGATGAAGCTGTTCATGATGCCCCACACGGTACCGAACAGACCGACGAACGGCGCAGTGGAACCGATGGTCGCCAGTACGCCGGTGCCGCTGCTCATGTTGCGACCGCAGGCCGCGACCAGGCGCTCAAGGCGGAAGCTGACGCGTTCCTTGATGCCTTCTTTCTCGCGGCTGTTGACCGACAGACGCATCTCTTCGAGAGCATCATGGACCAGCAGGTTGGCCAGGGTGCCTTCCTTCGCCGCAGTGGCGCTGGCTTCCCTGAGGGAGGCGGATTTTTTCAGCTGGGCGATTTCACCGCGCAGACGACGCTTGGCGCCCATCAACTCAAGACCCTTGGCGATCCAGATGGTCCAGGTGATGATCGAGGCGATGGCCAGGCCGATCATCACGATTTTCACGATGATGTCGGCGTTCTTGTACATGCCCCACGGCGACAGGTCATGGGCCATGCCCAGCGTGTTGTCGGCTTCGAGGACCTCAGGGACGTCTTCGCCCAAGGCTTCTGCCGGTGCTGCCTGGGCAGGATCGGTCGCGGCCGGAGCAACGACCGGGGCTGCGTGATCGGCAGAAGCAGCGGCTGCGGCAGCTGGAGTGGCCGGCGCCTGGGCGTCAGCGAAAGCGGCAACCGGTGCCAGCAACAGGCTGAGGAGCAGGGCGGCCACCGCGCTCCAGGCGCGAGGTCGTTTGGTTGGCGAAGCGGGGAATTGATTGTGTGTCATGCTGGCCGGACCTGAGAGAATAAACGGGTGATGTTCTTCCAGGCCTCGAAAGGCCGAGAACAAAAGTGGGGCGCATTATTGCAAGTAATTCTTGTTAACAGAAGTAATAGCGTCTCTTTTTTTCCTGCATTGCTAGTCGCCTGTCTATTGTCGGCGCTAGTCTGTGGCTTTCCGATGGGAGTTTTCTGATGTCTGCGCCTACTGTTTTGATCGCCGGCTGCGGTGATGTCGGCAGCCGCCTGGCCACACAACTGCTGGCGGCAGGGTGGGAGGTTCATGGTCTGCGACGCGACGTTTCACGTCTGCCCGAGGGCGTCATCGGCGTTGCCGGTGACTTGTTCAACAAAGATTGCCCGGCCACTTGGCCAGTCGGTGCCGTGGATTACCTGGTGTATTGCGCGGCGGCCACCGATCACGATGAAGCCGGTTACCGTGCTGCCTACGTCCAGGGCCTGGAGCATGTGCTGGAGTGGCTGAACGACTACGGACAAGTGCCCAACCGTCTGCTGTTCGTTTCCAGCAGCAGTGTTTACGGACAGCAGGATGGCGAATGGGTCGACGAGGCTTCGCCAGCCGTGGCGGCGGGCTATTCCGGACGTGTGATGCTCGAGGCCGAGCAACTTGCTCTTAAAAGCGGCATACCGGCCAGTATCGTGCGCCTGACCGGCATTTACGGCCCTGGTCGTGAATGGCTGCTGACGCAGGTACGCCGGGGTTATCGTGTGGCGGTCGAGCCACCGTTGTATGCCAATCGGATTCATGCGGACGATGCCGCAGGGTTGATGGTGTGCCTGCTTGAGGCGGATCGGCGTGGGGTGGCGCTGGATGATGTCTACATCGGCGTCGATGACGCGCCGGCAGCACTGGCCGATGTAGTGGACTGGTTGCGCGGGTATCTGGGCGTGACCGAGTGGGACGACGATTCGAGCGTACGTCGCACCGGCAGCAAGCGTTGCACTAATGCGCGGGCCAAAGCCTTGGGATGGATGCCGACGTACCCGAGTTTTCGTGAGGGTTACGCAGCGATACTTGAAGGGCGCTGCTGACGCTCAGGCACTCTGAAACAACTGTGGGAGCGAGCTTGCTCGCGATGGCGGCATAACAGTCAACGTTGATGTTGGATGTTATGGCCTCATCGCGAGCAAGCTCGCTCCCACAGTGTTTTGTGGTGCTTTCATCGGACGCTTACTGCTTCTCGAGCAACCACTTGCGCTCGCCCGGGGTGAACGAGGGCATCTCGTCCGCCTGCGCCGTGTTCACGGCCTGGAAGATCTCCAGTTCCTTGCCCTTGCGCGCAAAGATCCAGGCGTTGCCCTGGCCATTGAGTTGCAGCCACATGTTGTCATTGCCGCTGCTCATGGAGGCGCAATCGCCGGCCAGGCACAACGCGTAACGATCGCTGCCTGGCAGGCCGCTCACCTGGCCGTCGGCCTGGAATTGAACCGTGCTGCCTTCGCCGGGGCCGTTGACGATTGTCCAGCCGCCGCCCATGTAGGCTGAATACAGTGCGCGCTCGAAACTGGCGCCGATCGGAGCGCCGTCCGGTACCGGAATCTGGGCGCGATCGAAAACCTGCTCGGGCTCGTTGTCGCTGGCAGACTGGCTCAGTTGCTTGCCATCACGCTTCAGTTCGCTGGCCGAACTGCCATAAAAGTCGACTTTCCAGGCGCCGGATTCTTCACCCAGCAGCTTGCCTTCGACGTTTTCAAAACCGTTGGTGTAGCGGGCCTGGCTGGCCTTGGTGTTGATGTCCCATTCCAGGTTCGGGCCATAGGCCTGGAGCGCTTCACGCAGGGGGACGCCTTTGGCTGCAGCATCGATCGCCACCTGGTTGATCCAGGTGCCGCTGATATCACGATCGGCAGGGTTGCTGGCACATCCGCCCAGGAACAGGGCGAGCAGCGAGAGAGCAAGCGCGTTGCGCATGGTGGAATCCTTTCAAGCTTTCTTTACAGCAGAGCAGTCGGCGCAGCCCGGGGCTGCGCCGCACGGATTACTCGATGACCAGGATGGCATCCATTTCAACCTGCGAACCCTTTGGCAGGGCTGCTACGCCGATGGCGGCGCGGGCAGGGTAAGGCTGGTCGAAGTACTTGCCCATGATCTCGTTGACCTTGGCGAAGTGGCTCAGGTCGGTGAGGAAGATGTTCAGCTTGACGATGTCCTTGAACGAACCGCCAGCGGCTTCAGCCACGGCCTTGAGGTTCTCGAACACCTGGACGGTCTGGGCTTCGAAGCCTTCGACCAGTTCCATGGTTTTTGGGTCCAGAGGAATCTGACCCGACATGTAAACGGTGTTGCCAGCCTTGATCGCCTGGGAGTAAGTACCGATGGCGGCCGGGGCCTTGTCGCTGGTGATAACAGTCTTGGTCATGTATGACTCCTTGTAATGAAGTGCTTAGGCACGCATGCGGGTGATGCGAATCACCCCGGTCAGGGCGCGCAGTTTCTTGATCACGCGGGCCAGGTGCACGCGATCGTGCACGCTGACCACCAACTGGACCACGCTGATGCGACCATCGCGTTCGTCCATGCTGATTTTCTCGATGTTGCCGTCGGCGGCGTTGACGCTGCTGGCCAGCAGGGCGATCAGGCCGCGCTGGTGTTCCAGCTCGACGCGCAGTTCGACGTTGAATTCGCCGGTGACGTCCTTGGCCCACGAGAGCTGGATGCATTTTTCCGGGTTGTGGCGGATTTCGCTGATGTTGCGGCAGTTGTCCAGGTGCACGACCATGCCTTTGCCCGCGGACAGGTGGCCGACAATCGGGTCGCCCGGGATCGGCGTGCAGCACTTGGCGTAGCTGAGCACCAGGCCTTCGGTACCGCGAATGGCCAGCGGGCCTTCCGGGCTCGGCAACTGTTCGCCTTCGCCCAGCAGTCGACGAGCCACCACATAGGCCATGCGATTACCCAGGCCGATGTCCTCGAGCAAATCCTCGATCAGTTCCAGGCGGTACTCGACGAGCATGGCCTTGACGCGCTCGGCCGGGATTTTCTCCAGCGCGCTGTCGAAACCGTTGAGGACCTTGTTCAGCAGGCGCTCGCCGAGGCTGATGGACTCGGAGCGGCGTTGCAGTTTCAGTGCATGGCGGATGTGCGTACGTGCCTTGCCGGTGACCACGAAGTTGAGCCAGGCCGGGTTCGGCCGCGCGCCGGGAGCACTGACGATCTCGACCGTGGATCCGCTTTGCAGCGGTTCGGACAGCGGCGCGAGACGACGATTGATCCGGCAGGCAATGCAACTGTTGCCGACGTCGGTATGCACCGCGTAGGCAAAGTCGACCGCCGTGGAGCCCTTGGGCAGCTCCATGATCCGGCCTTTGGGCGTGAACACGTAGACCTCGTCCGGGAATAGGTCGATCTTCACGCTCTCGATGAATTCCAGCGAGTTGCCGGCGCGTTGCTGCATTTCCAGCACGCCCTTGACCCACTGGCGGGCGCGGGCGTGAGTGCCTTTGGGCTGCTCGTCGCCGCTGGATTTGTACAGCCAATGGGCGGCGATGCCGTTGTTGGCCATCTCTTCCATTTCGCGGGTGCGGATCTGGATTTCGATCGGCACGCCGTGCATGCCAAAGAGTGTGGTGTGCAGCGACTGATAGCCGTTGGCCTTGGGGATCGCGATGTAATCCTTGAAGCGGCCCGGCAACGGCTTGTACAAATTGTGTACAGCACCCAGCACGCGGTAGCAGGTATCGACCTTGTCGACGATGATCCGGAACGCGTAGACGTCCATGATTTCGTTGAAGGCCCGACGCTTGCCGCGCATTTTCTTGTAGATGCCGTAGAGGTGTTTCTGGCGACCGCTGACCTCGCCCTGGATGCCATCGATGGCCAGGCAGTGACTGAGGGACTCTTCGATCTTGTTGACGATTTCCTTGCGGTTGCCCCTGGCGCGCTTGACCGCCTGGTAGATCCGCGCGGAACGCATCGGGTGCATGGCCTTGAAGCCGAGGTCTTCGAACTCTATGCGGATGGCGTGCATGCCCAGCCGGTTGGCGATGGGCGCATAGATTTCCAGGGTTTCCTTGGCGATGCGCCGGCGCTTTTCGCCGGACAGCACTTCCAGGGTGCGCATGTTGTGCAGGCGGTCGGCCAGCTTGACCAGGATCACACGAATGTCGCGGGCCATGGCCATGGCCATTTTCTGGAAGTTTTCGGCCTGGGCTTCGGCCTTGGTCTCGAAGTTCATCTGGGTCAGTTTGCTGACCCCGTCGACCAGTTCGGCCACGGTTTCGCCGAATTGCGCTTGCAGCGCCTCTTTGGCAATACCGGTGTCTTCGATCACGTCATGCAGCATCGCAGCCATCAGGCTCTGATGGTCCATGTGCATGTCGGCAAGAATGTTCGCAACCGCGAGTGGGTGCGTGACGTACGCTTCGCCGCTACGGCGGCGTTGGCCGTCGTGGGCTTGTTCGGCGTAGAAATACGCTCGGCGGACCAGGTTGACCTGGTCCTTGCCGAGGTAGGCCGATAAGCGATCGGCGAGGGCGTCTATGCTCGGCATGATGTCTCCTGCCACAAGCTGTGATCCCGCGCCGTGCTACGTCGACCAGGCATAGGCTTAGACGGCCTCGTTGGACTCGTCCTCGAATGCAGCAAAAAGCGGTTCATCTTCAACGATTTCGGCTTCGGCGATAGCTGCGTAGTCGATCAGGCCTTCAGCGATTTCGCGCAGGGCGACGACGGTAGGCTTGTCGTTTTCCCATGCTACTTTCGGCTCTTTGCCGCCGGTGGCCAGTTGACGGGCACGCTTGGTAGAGAGCATGACCAGCTCAAAGCGGTTATCCACGTGTTCTAGGCAGTCTTCAACGGTTACGCGGGCCATGGTCTTCCTCGTAGCAAATGCAATATGCGCGCTGCCCGGATGGGCGAGCGGACTCAACAGTTTAAAAAATCACCAGCGATTAGGGAAGCGCTGATTTTTTGACCAAGCCCTTCAACGCGCTGCAAGCACCAATGTAAAGCCCTTGCAACGGTTTTGGGAAGAGCTGATTAACCGAGCAATTCGGCCAGCAGTTTGCCGAAACGCACCTGTTGGCGTTTCTGCTGCAGCTGATTGGCGCGGAAAATCGCCTTCAGATCGTCCAGCGCGTGGGCGAAATCGTCGTTGATGATCAGGTAGTCGTAGTCGACGTAATGGCTCATCTCGCTGACGGCTTCACGCATCCGGCCGTCGATGATCTCGTCGCTGTCCTGGCCGCGGTTGGTCAGGCGCTGGTGCAGGGCCTGGAGCGAAGGCGGCAGAATGAAAATCGAGCGTGCCTGCGGCATCAGCTTGCGCACTTGCTCGGCGCCTTGCCAGTCGATTTCAAGGATCAGGTCGTGACCTTCGTCCAGTGTCTGCTGCAGGCGGCTTTGCGAGGTGCCGTAAAAGTTGCCGAAGACTTCCGCGCGTTCGAGGAAGTCGCCGTGCTCGCCCATCTTCACGAACTCTTCGCGGGTCACGAAGTGATAGTTCACGCCGTCCACTTCACCCGGGCGCATGGCACGGGTGGTGTGGGAAATCGATACGCGAATCTCCGGATTGGCGTCGGTCAGGGCCTTGACCAGGCTGCTCTTGCCCGCGCCCGATGGCGCGGAAATGATGTACAGGGTGCCGGTGCTGTGGGTCATGTCGGGGTAGCCTTACTCAATGTTCTGCACTTGTTCGCGCATCTGCTCGATCAACACCTTGAGGTTGACCGCAGCCTGGGTGCTGCGCGGGTCGAAGGCTTTGGAGCCCAGTGTGTTGGCTTCGCGGTTGAGCTCCTGCATCAGGAAGTCCAGGCGCCGTCCGGCAGCGCCGCCGGATTTAAGTACCCGGCGAACTTCGATGATGTGTGTGCTCAGGCGATCCAGTTCTTCGGCGACGTCGCTTTTTGCGCGAGCATGACCATTTCCTGCTCCAGGCGCTGCGGATCCATCTCGGCCTTCATATCGGCGAAGCGGTCGAGGACTTTCTGGCGCTGGGTGGCGAGCATTTGCGGGACCAGTTCGCGCAAGGTCACCACGTCTTCTTCGATGGAGCTCAAGCGCTCGTTGATCAGCCGCGCCAGCTCCGCGCCTTCGCGTTCGCGGCCGGCCTTCAGTTCTTTGAGACCCTGATTGAACAGTGCCAGCGCTTCGGCGTTCAAGGCTTGCGGGTCGGTGGCGTCGCCTACCAGTACGCCGGGCCAGGCCAGGACTTCCAGCGGATTCAGCGCTGCCGGGTTTTTGATCAGGCCGGCGACAGTCTCGGCGGCGGCGACCAGTTGCGCGGCGCGCTCCTGATCGACTTGCAGTGCTTTGCCGGTGTTTTCTTCGGTGAAGCGCAGGGTGCATTCGAGCTTGCCCCGCGATACACCCTGGCGCAGGGCTTCACGAACAGCACCCTCGAGGTCGCGAAAGGACTCCGGCAGGCGCAGGTGGGGTTCCAGGTAGCGGCTGTTGACCGACCGCAGTTCCCAGCTCAGGGTGCCCTGGACGCCGGCTTTTTCGACGCGGGCGAAGGCGGTCATGCTGTGCACCATGGCGGTACCTCGCAATGCAGATCGGCACAGAACCGAGGTTCCGGGAATCCGATATCAATGAATTAAAGCCGACTGGCAGCAAAGGCGCAGGATTGTAGCGCAGTGGCGCGGATGCGCCCAAACACAGGGTGTGACAAAGAGCGGCAGGCTTTCGCCGACACGCGGTACAGAGCCATCGGTCGTCGGCGGATTTTTTTAGAAGTGCCCAGTGGCGGCCGTCGGCTCTATAATGCTCCGCAGTTTTCCGTCCCCAGTACAGGTATTCCCTATGATACGTCCAAGTGGTCGCGCTGCCGATCAGCTCCGCTCGATCCGCATCACCCGCAACTACACCAAACACGCCGAGGGTTCTGTGCTGGTCGAGTTCGGTGATACCAAGGTCATCTGCACCGTCAGCGTTGAACCGGGCGTACCGCGTTTCCTGAAAGGCCAGGGTCAGGGTTGGCTGACTGCCGAGTACGGCATGCTGCCGCGTGCTACCGGCGAGCGTAACCAGCGTGAAGCCAGCCGTGGCAAGCAGGGCGGCCGCACCCTTGAAATCCAGCGCCTGATCGGTCGCTCCCTGCGCGCTGCGCTGGACATGTCCAAACTGGGCGACATCACCCTGTACGTCGACTGCGATGTGATCCAGGCTGATGGCGGCACCCGCACTGCTTCGATCACCGGCGCCATGGTTGCGCTGATCGATGCCTTGAAAGTCATCAAGAAGCGTGGCGGCCTGAAGGGCGGTGACCCGGTCAAACAGATGATCGCCGCTGTTTCCGTGGGCATGTACAAGGGTGAGCCGGTGCTCGACCTCGACTACCTGGAAGATTCGGCTGCCGAGACTGACCTGAACGTGGTGATGACCAGCGCTGGCGGTTTCATCGAAGTCCAGGGCACTGCCGAAGGCGCACCGTTCCAGCCTGAAGAGCTGAATGCCATGCTGGAGCTGGCCAAGAAAGGCATGAACGAGATTTTCGAACTGCAAAAGGCCGCATTGGCCGACTGACCGAACCGCTCCAGGCAAGGAGGACACCATGAGTGACGAGCAACTACCGCTGCCCACGCCGAGCCAAGAGGTGCGTCAGTGGGCGATGTTTTGTCACTTGTCCGCCTTGCTGGGGATCTGGATTCCGTTCGGCACGATCATCGGCCCGCTGATTCTCTGGCAGATGAAGCGCGAGATGGACCCGTTCATCGATGCCCAGGGCAAGGAAGCGTTGAATTTTCAGATCAGCGTCGCGATCGCCTCGGCTATCTGCTTCCTGCTGATGGTGGTGATTATCGGGTTCTTCCTGTTTGGCCTGATTGCCATAGGCGCGTTGGTATTGACCATCATCGCTGGGGTGAAAGCCAATGAGGGGTTCCCTTACCGGTACCCGTTCACTTGGCGATTGATCAAGTAAGCCAGGACGCTGATGCTGTTTTAAGTGCAGTTCAATACAAATGCCCCGACATGTCGGGGCATTTGTTTTTTTGCAATCAGATTAATCTCTATTGTTGCGTACTTGGTCGCTCACTATTCAAATGAAGTCTATTCGTGCGCATAATATTTTTTACACGTTTAGACACAAACTGCAAAGCTCAGTACGGCTTGTATGCTTGGCAATGAGACTTGGCGGTTGATAAGGTTGCCCCAAGTAATATTCATCAAGAAATATTTCGATATATTCGGACCATTGACGGACTCTGAATCCAATACCAACCAGCGTTGAAATTCATCAACCTGTTCAAGAGGCGTGTCCAGGTAAAAAGTTCGCCCCTGAATATATAAACAAGAATATCCAGAATGCTTCAGCTTGATTTTTATGGAACACTAGTCGCTGCCTCTTTAGTACTTTTGCTGGGGCGCGCTCTTGTCACGCGTGTCGGTTTTTTACGTACTTACAATATCCCTGAGCCTGTAGCCGGCGGCCTGGTGGTTGCCTTGGGTCTTCTGGCTATGAGAGCCCTCGATATTGAAGTTCGCTTTGACACCTCGCTGCAAACGCCCTTGATGTTGGCGTTTTTTGCCACCATCGGTTTGAGCGCAGACTTCGCCAGCCTGAAGAAGGGCGGGCGCGTCGTGGGGATTTTTCTTCTGGCTGTTGTCGGGCTTCTGGTGATCCAGAATGCGATGGGCATCGGACTCGCAACGGCGTTGGGGCTCGATCCTTTGATGGGCTTGCTGACAGGCTCGATTACGTTGGCAGGCGGTCACGGTACAGGTGCTGCGTGGGGTGCGACATTCAGTGAGAAGTTCGGGCTGGCTTCTGCCTCTGAACTGGCAATGGCCTCCGCAACGTTTGGCCTGGTACTGGGCGGTTTGATTGGTGGGCCTGTTGCCCGCCTGCTCATCAGCCGTGTCCAGCCCCCCGGTCTCGAGCAGGAAAAGCCACGGCTGCCAAAGGGCTTTGAACAACCGAACAAAGAGCGCTCGATCACGTCATTTTCGCTTGTCGAGACCCTGGCTCTGATCGCTGTCAGTCTGCTGGCGGGCTCACTCCTGAATGGGTGGCTCCAAGGAACCACCTTTGAATTGCCTACATTCGTTTGCGTGTTGTTCGTGGGTGTGGTTTTACGAAACGGGCTCTCAGCACTTGGCGTGTATCAGGTGTTTGAGCGTGAAGTCTCAGTGCTGGGGAATGTCAGCTTGTCACTGTTTCTGGCGATCGCACTGATGTCACTCAAACTCTGGGATCTGGCCGCACTGGCTTTGCCGATCGTCATCATCCTGGCTGCGCAAACGTTGGTCATGGCCCTGTTTGCGATTTTTGTGACGTTCAGAATGATGGGCAGTAACTACGATGCGGCGGTACTGGCGGCAGGGCACTGCGGTTTTGGACTGGGTGCGACGCCAACAGCCATCGCCAACATGCAAGCGGTGACACAGCGCTACGGGCCTTCGCAGATAGCATTTTTGGTGGTGCCAATGGTGGGCGCTTTCTTTATCGACATTGTTAATGTCATCGTGATCAAGTTATACCTTGCACTGCCGTTTTTCGCCGCGGCTTGACGTTTAGAGCGCATAAAAAATGCCCGTATCTTGCGATACGGGCATTTTTTTGACTGTCTATCATGCCGCGCAGTGAAAAATCACTTAGATGGTCAGCGTCCAGTCGTAGTCCACGATCAGCGGCGCGTGTTGCGAGAACCGCGGTTGGCGTGGCAGGCGTGCGCTGCGTACGAAGCGGCGCAGGCCCGGGGTCAGCAGTTGATAGTCGAAGCGCCAACCGAGGTTGAGCATCTCCGCCTGTTCGTTGTCCGGCCACCAGCTGTACTGGTCGCCTTCACGGCTGACTTCCCGCAGGGCGTCGACATAACCCATGTTGCCGACAATCTCGTCCATCCAGGCACGTTCAGGTGCCAGGAAGCCCGGAGATTGCTGGCTGTCACGCCAGTTCTTGATATCCAGCTTCTGTTGCGCCACGTACAGCGAGCCACAGTAAATGTACTCGCGACGTTTGCGTCGCTGTTTATCCAGATAACGGGCGAAGTCGTCCATTAGCTTGAACTTCTGGTTCAAGTCTTCATCGCCGTTCTGCCCCGAAGGGAGCAGCAAGGTCGCGATGCTGACCTTGTCGAAATCGGCTTGCAGGTAGCGCCCGTAGCGGTCGGCCGTCTCGAAACCGAGACCGCTGATGACAGCCTTCGGTTGCAACCGCGAATACAAAGCCACGCCGCCTTGGGCAGGGACTTCAGCATCGCAGGCATAAAGGAAGTAGCCATCCAGTTGGAAGGCTGGGTCATCCAGTTCAAAGGCGGAGGCACGGGTGTCCTGCAGGCAGATGACGTCGGCATTCTGTGCTTGCAGCCAACTGAGCAAACCACGCTCGACTGCAGCCTGAATACCATTGACGTTCACACTGATGATCCGCATAAATGGCCCCAAAAATCGCGTGCGTGTATGATACACGGCGTCAAGCTAATTAGCTAAATCCGTGGTATTTGGGGTTTTTTTCATGCAAGCGTATCAGCGCGATTTCATCCGTTTTGCCATCGATCGCGGCGTTTTGCGCTTCGGTGAGTTCACCCTGAAGTCCGGGCGCACCAGTCCTTACTTCTTCAACGCGGGCCTGTTCAATTCGGGTTCGGCTCTGGCACAGCTGGGGCGTTTCTACGCCGCCGCCATTGCCGAGAGCGGCATTTCGTTCGACGTGCTGTTTGGCCCTGCCTACAAAGGCATCCCGCTGGCGGCGACCACCGCTGTTGCGCTGGCCGAGCATCACAACCGTGACCTGCCATGGTGCTTCAACCGCAAGGAAGCCAAGGCCCACGGCGAAGGCGGCAGCCTGGTTGGCGCACCGCTGACCGGTGAAGTGCTGATCATCGACGACGTGATCACTGCCGGCACCGCCATCCGTGAAGTGATGCAGATCATCGCCTCCCAGGACGGCGCCAAGGCGGCAGGTGTGCTGATCGCCCTGAACCGTCAGGAGCGTGGCAATGGCGAGTTGTCGGCGATCCAGGAAGTCGAGCGTGACTTCGGCATCCCGGTCATCAGCATCGTTTCGCTGAACCAGGTGCTGGAATTCCTGGCAGACGATCCGCAGCTCAAGCAGCATTTGCCAGCCGTGGAAGCCTACCGCGCACAGTTCGGCGTTTAACCGCAATTCCCTTGTAGGAGCGAGCTTGCTCGCGATGCACGACAGAGCGCCGCTTTTCGCCAGGCGCCCCGCGTTATCGTTGACGTTTTTCGCGAGCAAGCTCGCTCCTACAGGGACTGTGGAATAAAAAAGACCCCGCTCAGCCAGGCCGAGCGGGGTCTTTTTGTTTGTGCGATCGCTTAGTGACGCTTGCGATTGCTGATCAGGGTGCCCACGCCGGTATCGGTGAAGATTTCCAGCAGGATCGCGTTTGGCACGCGACCGTCGATGATCAGCGAGCTGCCAACGCCGCCCTGGACCGCTTCCAGTGCGCAACGGATCTTCGGCAGCATGCCGCCGTAGATGGTGCCGTCGGCGATCAGTTCGTCGACCTGTGCAGTGCTCAGGCCGGTCAGGACTTTGCCTGACTTGTCCATCAGGCCGGCGATGTTGGTCAGCAGCATCAGCTTCTCGGCTTTCAACGCTTCGGCGACTTTACCGGCCACCAGGTCAGCGTTGATGTTGTACGACTCGCCGTTGGCGCCGACACCGATCGGCGCGATCACCGGAATGAAGTCGCCCTTGACCAGCAGGTTCAGCAGGTCGGTGTTGATCCCGACCACTTCGCCCACATGGCCGATGTCGATGATTTCCGGGGTGGTCATTTCCGGCGTCTGGCGGGTGACGGTGAGCTTCTTCGCACGAATCAGCTCGGCGTCCTTGCCGGTCAGGCCGATGGCGCTGCCGCCATGACGGTTGATCAGGTTGACGATGTCCTTGTTGACCTGGCCGCCGAGGACCATTTCCACTACGTCCATGGTCGCGGCATCGGTGACGCGCATGCCGTCGACGAAATGGCTCTCGATCGACAGGCGCTTGAGCAGGTCACCGATTTGCGGACCGCCGCCGTGAACCACCACCGGGTTGATGCCCACGGCCTTCATCAGCACGATGTCGCGGGCGAAGCCGGTTTTCAGCTCCTCGCTTTCCATCGCGTTGCCGCCGTATTTGATCACCAGTGTCTTGCCGACATAACGGCGGATGTAAGGCAACGCTTCGGACAGGACCTTGGCGGTGTTGGCGGCGGCTTCGCGTTCGAGGGTCATTCAGGGCTCCGGGTGAATCAGAACGGTAGTTGGAGATCAGGTGCAACGCGCTTGAGCTGGATGCGGAACACATCCTTGATGCGTTGCAGTTCAGCCTCGTCATCGGCCTCGAAACGCAGCACCAGCACCGGTGTGGTGTTGGATGCGCGTACCAGGCCCCAGCCTTTGGCATAGTCGACTCGCACGCCGTCAATGGTGGTCAGGTCGGCGCCTGCGCCCCACTGTGCATCGTGCAGTGCATCAATGATGCTGAATTTGCTCTCTTCGGTCACATGGATATTGATTTCCGGCGTAGAAATATCGTTCGGGAAGGTCGCGAACAGCTCTTCCGCCGAGGATTTTTCCTTGCTGAGGATCTCCAGCAACCGCGCGGCGCTGTAAATGCCGTCGTCGAAACCGAACCAGCGCTCCTTGAAGAAGATGTGCCCGCTCATTTCGCCGGCCAACAGGGCGCCGGATTGTTTCATTTTCTTTTTGATCAGCGAGTGACCGGTCTTCCACATTAGCGACCGGCCGCCGTATTCCTTGATCAGCGGGATCAGGCGGCGGGTGCATTTGACGTCGAAGATGATTTCGGCGTCAGGGTTGCGCGCCACGACGTCGCGGGCGAACAGCATCAGCAGGCGGTCCGGGTAGACGATGCTGCCGGTGTTGGTCACCACGCCGACGCGGTCGCCATCGCCATCGAAGGCCAGGCCGATGTCAGCGTTGGTTTCCTTGACCTTGTTGATCAGGTCCACGAGGTTTTCAGGCTTGCCCGGGTCCGGGTGGTGGTTCGGGAAGTTGCCATCCACTTCGCAGAACAGCGGGATGACTTCGCAGTTCAGCGCTTCGATCAGTTGCGGGGCGATTACGCCGGCCGCGCCGTTGCCGCAATCGACGACCACTTTCAGGCGACGGGCCAGCTTGATGTCCTGGACGATTTCGGTGGTGTAGCGGTCGAGGATCTCGACCTGGGTGATGCTGCCCTGGCCGCTGCTCAGGTTGTTGGTCTTGAGGCGGTCGTGCAGGGCCTGGATCTGTTCGTTGGCCAGGGTGTCGCCGGCAATGACGATCTTGAAGCCGTTGTAGTTCGACGGGTTATGGCTGCCGGTGAGCATCACACCGGATTTGCCGGCGAGCACGTTGGCGGCGTAGTAGAGCGCCGGAGTCGGAACCAGGCCGACATCGCTGACGTGGCAGCCGCTGTCGGCGATGCCTTTGATCAGCTGCGCGACCAGCTCCGGGCCGGACAGGCGGCCATCGCGACCGACGGACACGTTCGGTTCGCCCTGGGCCAGGCTTTGCGAACCGACGGCGCGGCCGATCCAGTAAGCGGTCTCGGCGTTCAGGAATTCCGGAACGGTGCCGCGAATGTCATAGGCGCGGAAAATGCTGTCAGGGAACTTGGGTGCGATCTTGGCCGGGGTGTTCATCTGTGAAAATGCTCCATCTCGAAAGTGGCTGGACAGGCCGACGAGTCATTCGGCGGCAGGTTCAAACTGAAGGGTATGACGGCGTTTTCCACAGAGAGTTCGTGGTGTGAAAGGGCCATGACGCCCCCGACGGCAAGGGTTCGGCCAGGCAATGCCTTGATTTTCGGTGCTAAAGCTTGCAGATGACAATTTGAATTTTGTGGCGAGGGAGCTCGATCCCCCGCCACAGAAGAGCGTAACCAGATCAGCGGGTACCGGTATGGCCGAAACCGCCAGTGCCGCGCTCGGTTTCAACAAACTCTTCAACCATCTCGAAATGAGCCTGCACCACCGGCACCAGCACCAGTTGCGCCAGGCGTTCGCCGACCGGCATGGTGAATTCGGTCTGGCCACGGTTCCAGCAGGAGACCATCAATGGGCCCTGGTAGTCGGAGTCGATCAGCCCCACCAGGTTACCCAGCACGATGCCGTGCTTATGGCCCATCCCCGAGCGCGGCAGAATCAGCGCTGCCAGGTTCGGGTCACCGATGTAGACCGACAGACCGGTGGGGATCAGCACGGTTTCACCCGGCTTGATCACGGTGTCCTGCTCCAGCATGGCGCGCAGGTCGAGGCCGGCGGAGCCCGGTGTGGCGTATTGCGGCAGCGGGAATTCGGTACCGATGCGGGGGTCGAGGATCTTGGCTTGCAAAGCGTGCATGTAAATTAAACCTGGTTCAGACGTTCGGCGATAAAAGTGATCAGCTGGCGAGCAATCTTGCTCTTGCTGGTCTGGGCGAAGAGTGTGGCGTGAAGCTCACGGTCGATAACGCTGCAGGCGTTTTCTTCGCTGTTGAAGCCAATGCTCGGGTTGGCGACGTCGTTGGCGACGATCAAATCGAGGTTCTTGTCTTTCAACTTGCGTGCAGCGTAATCGAGCAGGTGCTCGGTCTCGGCGGCGAAACCGACACTGAACGGGCGGTCGGGACGGGTGGCGATGGTGGCCAGAATGTCCGGGTTGCGCACCATCTGCAGCAGTAAGCCGTCGCCGTTCGTAGGATCTTTCTTGAGTTTCTGTGGGGCGACGACTTCCGGGCGGTAATCCGCGACTGCTGCCGAGGCGATGAACAGGTCGCAAGGGATCGCGGCTTCGCAGGCGGCGAGCATGTCGCGAGCGCTGACCACGTCGATGCGGGTGACGCGATCCGGGGTCGGCAGGTGCACCGGGCCGGTGATCAGGGTCACGCGGGCGCCTGCTTCCACCGCGGCTTCGGCCAGGGCAAAGCCCATTTTCCCGGAGCTGTGGTTGGTGATGTAACGCACCGGGTCGATGTTTTCCTGGGTCGGCCCCGCCGTGATCAACACGTGTTTGCCGGTCAGTGCCTGCCGCTGAAAGCAGTCGGCGGCGCATTGGGCCAGTTCAAGGGCTTCGAGCATGCGTCCCAGGCCGACGTCACCGCAGGCCTGGCTGCCGGAGGCCGGGCCGAAGACCTTGATGTCGCGGCTTTCGAGGGTTTGCAGGTTGGCCTGGGTCGCCGGATCGCGCCACATCGCCTGGTTCATGGCTGGTGCAACGGCGACCACTGCGTCAGTGGCCAATACCAGCGTGGTCAGCAGGTCATCGGCAATGCCTTGGGCCAGGCGGGCGATCAGGTCCGCCGTGGCGGGGGCGATCAGCACCAGGTCGGCCCATTTGGCCAGTTCGATGTGGCCCATGGCCGCTTCGGCTGCCGGATCCAGCAGGTCCAGGTGGACCGGGTGCCCGGACAGGGCCTGCATGGTCAACGGGGTGATGAACTCTGCGCCGCCTCGGGTCATGACCACGCGCACTTCGGCGCCCTGATCGATCAGGCGGCGAACCAGGTCGGCGCTCTTGTAGGCAGCGATGCCGCCGCCGACGCCCAGAACAATGCGTTTCCGATACAGCCGCTGCATAGGCCTGCCTTTCAATTCGTTGGTGACATACGTGGCGAAACCCCCTCCCCAGGGTGAATTCGCCCGCAAAAAAGATGGGCTACGATATCACAGCGACCGCTAGGGAACAGCGGTGCCCACAGACAGGGAGGTGCTATGAGTATTCGCGATTGGCCGGCGGCGGAGCGGCCACGGGAGAGGTTGCTTGAACAGGGCTCGGGAAGTCTTTCGGACGCCGAACTGCTGGCGATTTTTTTACGAACAGGCGTGGTGGGCAAAAGCGCAGTAGATCTGGCGCGACACTTGTTGAATCAGTTTGGCAGCCTGCGTTCGCTGCTTGAAGCCGATCAGGAAACGTTCAGCAAGCAGCTGGGGCTTGGGCCGGCGAAATTCGCTCAGTTGCAAGCGGCTCAAGAAATGAGCAGGCGTCATTTGGCCGAGCGCGCGCGCCAAAAATCGGCACTGGAGAATCCGCAGGCGGTTCGCGAGTACCTGAAATCGATGCTGCGCCACGAGCCACACGAGGTGTTTGGTTGCCTGTTTCTCGATTCCAAGCATCAGGTGCTGGGGTTTGAGACGCTGTTTCGCGGCTCCATCGACAACACCAGCGTTCATCCGCGAGAGGTGGTCAAGCGCGCCTTGGCCAACAACGCAGCGGCATTGATCCTCTGCCACAACCACCCGTCGGGTAATTCCGACCCCAGCCAGGCTGACCGGGTGCTCACCAAGCGTCTGCAAAAGGCGCTGGAGCTGATTGATGTGCGGGTGCTCGACCATTTCATCATCGGCGACGGCGACCCGCTGTCGATGGCCGAGTATGGCTGGATGTAGCACGCGATCATGTAGGAGCGAGCTTGCTCGCGATGGTGGCAGGGACGCCGCGTTCATTCAGGTGGCCCTCGTCATCGTTGACGTCCATCGCGAGCGAGCTCGCTCCTACAGGTTGTGATCTCGTTTATTTCAGGTTGACCTTGGAGTAATCCTGCCGACCGAACGGGCTGACCGAGTACCCCTCGACATCCTTGCGTGTCAGCGCAAAGGCCGTCGGGTGGGCCAGGGGTAGCCACAGCGCCTGCTGCTGGATCTGCGCCTGAGCCTGTTCGTAGAGCTTGCTGCGCACACCTTGCTCGCCAGTGGTCTTGCCGGCGCTGATCAGCTTGTCCAGGTCCTGGTTGCAGTAGCGGGCGAAGTTGGTGCCGGACTTGACCGCGGCGCAGGAAAACTGCGGCGTTAGGAAGTTGTCCGGGTCGCCGTTATCACCAGCCCAGCCCATGAACAGCAAGTCGTGTTCACCGGCCTTGGCGCGACGGATCAGTTCGCCCCATTCGATCACGCGGATCTCGGCCTGAATGCCGATTTCCGCGAGGTCGGACTGCAGCAGTTGAGCGCCAAGGCTCGGGTTCGGGTTCAGTAGGCTGCCCGACGGACGGGTCCAGATGGTGGTCTGGAAGCCATCCTTGAGCCCGGCCTTGGCCAGCAATGACTTGGCCTTCGCCACGTCATGGGGGTAGCCCGGCAGGCTTTTGGCGTAGCTCCAGGTGTTGGGCGGGTAGGGGCCGTTGGCGGCTTCGGCAGTGCCTTCGAACACAGCTTTGAGATAGTTGGCCTTGTCGAACGCGAGGTTGATGGCCTGACGGACTTCAGGTTTGTCCAGCGGTGGATGCTGGCTGTTGATGCCGACGAATGCAGTCATGAAGGCGTCAGTCTTTTCGACTTTCAGGGTCGGCTCTTTCAGCGCTTCCTGTACGTCCAGAGGCTTGGGCGACAGGGCGATCTGGCATTCGTTACGGCGCAATTTCTGCAGGCGCACATTGGCGTCCGGGGTGATGGCGAAGATCAGCGGGTCCACCGACGGCTTGCCGCCGAAGTAATCCGGGTTGGCCTTGTAGCGGATCGAGGCGTCCTTCTGGAAGCGGGTGAACACGAACGGTCCCGTACCGATTGGCTGACTGTTGAGCTTCTCGGGCGTGCCGGCCTTCATCAGTTTGTCGGCGTACTCGGCCGAATAGATCGAGGCGAAGCCCATGCTCAGGGTCGCCAGGAAGGTCGAGTCCGGATGGTCTAGGGTGAAGCGCACGGTCTGTGGATCGAGGGCGTCGATCTTCTTGATCAGTGCAGGCAACTGCATCGATTGCGCATGCGGGAAGCCGCTCTGGGCGACTTTGTGCCACGCATTGGCCGGGTCGAGCATGCGGTCGAAGCTGAAAATCACGTCTTCGGCATTCAGGTCGCGCGTCGGGGTGAAGTACTCGGTGCGATGGAATTTCACCTGCGGGTGCAATTTGAACACGTAGATCAGGCCGTCGGGGCTGACTTCCCAGCTGTCGGCGAGGCTGGCGACCACTTTGCCACTGGCCGTGTCGAAGTCCACCAGGCGATTCATCAACACGTCGGCCGAGGCGTTGGTGGTGGTCAGCGAGTTGTACTGCACCACGTCGAACCCTTCGGGGCTGGCCTCGGTGCAGACGCTCAGGGCGGCGGCAAAGGCCTGTGGGCTCAGCAGAAGCGGGGCGAGCAACAGCGGTAGGGCAGCGAGGCGCATGGTCGGTTCCTTTACAGATCGAAGGCCCATCTGCAAGTGCAGTCTGGAAAAGGCTTACCCTAGTAGGCTCTTTTGCAAATGACTATCCCCTTTTTCATTTTGAAGCGACTATAGGCGACTGATTTTGCTGGGCAGCGATTGAGCAAAAACCCTGGTTGGCTCGATGAGCAGATTCTCTGCGACGAGCGGTCGCCATCGACGATAGCCTTTGTCCAAGGCGCTCGGAGCCCGGAAAACCGGGTTTTTGTTAATTCAACGCACACCGAATGTTGTTGCTCTCCAGTCTTTCTGGTATAAAGCAGCGCTCTTTTCTAGGGGCCCGGTTCCTTCACTGTAGGTGTAGCCGGTAAGACCCTTAAAGAAACGCGGCGCCTGGCGCCAAATGACTGAGAGATTAAGCGGCCAACCCATGCCGGGTTGGGCATGTGGTTTTAGAGGGCTGAGGCATGTCTAGAGTCTGTCAAGTTACCGGTAAGGGTCCGGTGACTGGGAATAACATTTCCCACGCAAACAACAAAACCCGTCGTCGTTTCCTGCCGAACCTGCAGCATCACCGCTTCTGGGTTGAAGAAGAGAAACGTTTTGTGCGTCTGCGCGTATCTGCCAAAGGCATGCGCATCATCGACAAGCGTGGCATCAGTGTCGTGCTGGCCGAACTTCGTCGCGATGGCAAGGTTTAAGGGAGCTAATCATGCGTGAATTGATTCGTTTGATTTCGAGCGCCGGTACTGGTCACTTCTACACTACCGACAAGAACAAGCGTACTACTCCGGACAAAATCGAGATCAAGAAATATGATCCGGTTGTTCGCAAGCACGTGATCTACAAAGAAGGCAAAATCAAGTAATTGATTTTTCTCTCTTACGAAAAAGGCCCGTATCGCGAGATACGGGCCTTTTTTGTTGCCTGCGGGTTATGCAGTGCCTGTCAGGGCCTCTTCGCGGGCAAGCCACGCTCCCACAGGTTTTGTGATCGACACAGATCCCTGTGGGAGCGAGCCTGCTCGCGAAGAGGCCGGCCTAGACAGCGCAAATCTTCAGGCCTTTTGTTCAAACGCCACATAGATCTTGCGGCATGGCTCCAGCACCTCCCAGGTGCCGCGAAAGCCTGCCGGGATCACGAAGCGATCACCCACGCGCAGCGTCTTGGCGTTGCCGTCGAGGTCACGTATCACGGAAACCCCCTGCACGATTTCGCAGTATTCGTGTTCGGTGAAGTTCACCGTCCATTGGCCGACAGCCCCTTCCCACACGCCGGCGTTCAATTGGCCGCAAGGGCTGTTGTAGTGGTTGTACACCACTTGCTCGGGATCACCCTTCAGCACTTTGGTCGGATCCGGGCGATAGCGCTCGGCGGTGGTGGTGGCCTGGCTGAAGTCGACGATTTTCTGGATGCTCATTGTTGTATTCCCCCGTGAGTGCGACGCGAGTGGTTGATAGAGGCAAAGTCTATGTTTATTAAAATGAACATCGCAAGGCCGTTTGACGGCGTTATGTCAAATATATTGAAACTTCACCTGTCGCTGGTTTAGGGTGGTGGTTGCCTTGGGCCGACAAGCAGGCTGGCCGGGCAGAATTCCTGACAGCGCCCGCGAAGAACGCGGGTGTCGTATCAATAAGAGGAGGACACTCGCATGACCACCCTGACCCGTGCCGACTGGGAACAACGTGCCCGCGACCTGAAAATCGAAGGCCGCGCCTATATCAATGGCGAATACACCAACGCCGTTTCCGGCGAGACCTTCGAGTGCATCAGCCCGGTCGATGGCCGTCTGCTGGGCAAGATTGCCAGCTGTGACGCCGCCGATGCCCAGCGCGCTGTGGAAAACGCCCGCGCCACGTTCAATTCCGGTGTCTGGTCGCGCCTGGCGCCAACCAAGCGCAAATCCACCATGATCCGTTTCGCCGGCCTGCTCAAACAGCACGCCGAAGAGCTGGCCCTGCTTGAAACCCTGGACATGGGCAAGCCGATCAGCGATTCCCTGTACATCGACGTTCCCGGCGCGGCACAAGCCCTGAGCTGGAGCGGCGAAGCCATCGACAAGATCTACGATGAAGTAGCGGCCACCCCGCACGATCAACTGGGTCTGGTGACCCGTGAGCCGGTGGGTGTTGTTGGCGCCATTGTGCCGTGGAACTTCCCGCTGATGATGGCGTGCTGGAAACTGGGCCCGGCGCTGTCCACCGGTAACTCGGTGATCCTCAAGCCGTCCGAAAAATCCCCGCTGACCGCCATCCGTATCGCTGAACTGGCGGTCGAAGCCGGCATCCCGAAAGGCGTGCTGAACGTATTGCCGGGTTACGGTCACACCGTCGGCAAGGCCCTGGCCCTGCACAACGACGTCGACACCCTGGTGTTCACCGGCTCGACCAAAATCGCCAAGCAACTGTTGATCTACTCCGGCGAGTCGAACATGAAGCGCGTCTGGCTCGAAGCCGGTGGCAAGAGCCCGAACATCGTGTTCGCCGATGCGCCGAACCTGCAGGATGCTGCCGAAGCCGCTGCTGGCGCCATCGCCTTCAACCAGGGCGAAGTCTGCACCGCCGGTTCGCGCCTGCTGGTGGAGCGTTCGATCAAGGATAAATTCCTGCCGCTGGTGATCGAGGCGCTGAAGACCTGGAAGCCAGGCAACCCGCTGGACCCGGCGACCAATGTTGGCGCGCTGGTCGATACCCAACAGATGAACACCGTACTGTCCTACATCGAGTCCGGTCATGCCGACGGCGCCAGGTTGGTGGCCGGTGGCAAGCGTACGCTCCAGGAAACGGGCGGCACTTACGTTGAGCCGACGATTTTCGACGGTGTGAGCAATGCGATGAAGATTGCCCAGGAAGAAATCTTCGGCCCGGTACTGTCGGTCATCGAATTCGACAGCGCCGAAGAAGCCATCGCGATCGCCAATGACACGCCGTACGGCCTGGCCGCCGCGGTCTGGACTGGCGACATTTCCAAGGCTCACCTCACCGCCCGCGCACTGCGTGCCGGTAGCGTGTGGGTCAACCAGTACGATGGCGGCGACATGACCGCTCCGTTCGGTGGCTTCAAGCAGTCCGGCAACGGTCGCGACAAGTCCCTGCACGCGTTCGACAAATACACCGAGCTGAAGGCGACCTGGATCAAGTTGTAAGCCGTTAAGGGAGGTCTGTTGTAGAACAGGTCTCCCGAACGACTCAGATCCCCTGTGGGAGCGAGCTTGCTCGCGATAGCGGTGTAACAGTCGACTTCAATGTTGAATGTTGCTCCGCTATCGCGAGCAAGCTCGCTCCCACAATGTTTTGTGTTGTACATAAAAATATCCACAGGAGCGTGGAGTATGCGTTGGGCGACTTATTTCGCCGTTTTGGCATCTGTCCTGAGTGTCGGCCTGGCCCTGGGTGTCAGCATGCCGCTGGTGTCGTTTCGCCTGGAGAGCTGGGGCTACGGCTCGTTTGCCATTGGCGTGATGGCTGCGATGCCGGCCATCGGCGTCCTGTTGGGGGCAAAAATCTCCAGCCATCTGGCGGCGCGATTCGGCACGGCCAATCTGATGCGCCTGTGCCTGTGGGCCGGGGCGGTTTCGATCGGTTTGCTCGCACTGTTGCCGAGCTATCCGATCTGGTTGGTGCTGCGGCTGATGATCGGGGTAATCCTGACCCTTGTATTCATCATCGGTGAAAGCTGGATCAATCAGCTGGTGGTCGAGCAGTGGCGCGGGCGGCTGGTGGCGTTGTATGGCAGCAGCTACGCATTGAGTCAGCTGGCGGGGCCGGTGTTGCTTGGCTTCCTCGGTACCGGGCACGATTATGGCTTTTGGGTAGGGGTCGGCTTGTTGATGGCGGCTCCATTCCTGTTGCTGGGGCGCAGTGGTGCGCCGAGCAGCGAGGCCAGCAGCGTGACCTTGAATGATTTGCTCGCTTTCTGTCGTGGCTTGCCGGCGATTGCCTGGGCCGTGTCATTGTTCGCCGCGTTCGAGGCGATGATTCTGACGCTGTTGCCGGTCTATTGTTTGCGCCAGGGCTTCACCACGGAGATCGCCCTGGCGATGGTCAGTACGGTGGTGGTCGGCGATGCGGTGCTGCAATTGCCGATTGGTGCGTTGGCCGATCGCTTGTCGCGACGCGCGTTGTTCACCGGTTGTGCGGTGGTTTTGCTGATGTCGAGCCTGGCGATTCCAATGCTGATCGACACGCTGTTGATCTGGCCATTGTGGGTGCTGTTCGGCGCCAGCGCCGGTGGGCTGTTCACCTTGTCGCTGATCCTGATCGGCGAGCGTTATCGCGACGACGCACTGGTACGCGCCAACGCGCATATTGCACAGCTGTGGGGGATTGGGTGTCTGATCGGGCCATTGCTGGCGGGCGCCGGCAGCCAGTGGATCAGCGGCCATGCGTTGCCGTTGCTGATGGCGGTGGGGGCCTTGGGCGTGTTGATCGTGGTGTCGCGACAAGGGGCGTTTGGCCCACTTGCCGAGCCGGCCTAAAGCATTTTCTCCAGCCCAACCGTGTTGCTCAGCCACGCATTGAAGCGCCGCCACCAACTCCCTGGCTCCTTGGTCAGGGTGTGCTTTTTTCCATCGTCTTCGGTGGTCCAGACGATCTGATCGTTTTCCAGTTCCACCTGGTAGCTCAGGGCTGGCGCCATACCCTGCAGCGCCAGTTCGCGGTCCCCAGCGGCCAACTCCGGACTGTCCACCAGCACGCCGACTTCGGTGTTCCACAGCACCGAGCGTGGATCGAAATTGAACGAGCCGATAAAGGATTTCTGCTGGTCGAAGATCATCGCCTTGCTGTGCAGGCTGGAGTCAGTACTGCGATAGGCGTTACTGGAAAACAGATGTGGTCCGCTTCCGCCGCCGCCTTCCTCGCCGGGTTGGCGACGCAATTCGTAAAGCTTCACGCCGTGTTCCAGTAGCGCCCTGCGATAGGGCGCGTAACCACCGTGTACCGCGGGAACGTCCGTGGCTTCCAGTGAATTGGTGAGCAAACTCACCGAAACGCCGGCGTCAGCGCGCCCGGTCAGGTACACCAGGCCTGGCTGGCCGGGCACAAAATAGGCCGAGATCATGATCAGCTCTTTGCTGACGTTATCGAGTTCGGGTGCGAGTTGCGTGGTCAGCAGCAACTGCGGATCGGGTTCGCCCTTGGCCAGTACCTTGCTCGGCGCATCCCACAATGCCTGGTTCCAGGCCCAGATCAGCTCGCGGCGCCAGATGTCCAAGCGCGGGTGCGTGGTGAAAGTCATCAGGTGTTTGTAGAGCGCGTGATTCTCTTTGCGCGTTTGCGCCAGGGACTCTTCCAGTCGGGTGCGGGTGTTTTCCAGGTCCTGGGCGGTGGGTTTGCTCGACAGGAATTCGTCGATCGGCTTGCTCAGGGCGCTGTTCCAGTACTGGTCGAAACTGTGCCCGAGTTGCTCGGCAACCGGGCCGACACTGAGCATGTCGATGTCAGTGAAATTCATCTTGGGCTCGGCATCGTAATACTCGTCCCCCAGATTTCGCCCGCCGACGATGGCCATGCTGTTGTCCGCCAGCCACAACTTGTTATGCATGCGTCGATGCTGTTGCGACAGGTTGAACAGCCGGCCCACGGTACGCGTCACGCCGGTGCTGCGGCCAAGATTCAGCGGATTGAACACGCGGATCTGGATTTTCGGGTGCGCGGCGAGGGTGGCAATGACCCGGTCCAGGCCGTCGCTGGCGGTGTCGTCGAGCAGTACCCGCACCCGCACACCCCGGTCAGCGGCCTTGAGCAATTCCTCGATCAACATGCGCGTGCTGATGCCGTCGTGCACGATGTAGTACTGCAAGTCGAGGCTGCTTTGAGCGTTGCGGATCAGTTCGGCACGGGCGGTGAAGGCCTCGGTACTGTCCGAAAGCAGGCGAAAGCCTGATTGTCCCTTGTAAGGGGCGGCCTGCGCCTGGACCGAGCGGCCGAATGCGGAGTCTGAAGCCGGCAGCGCCTGGCTCGGTTCACGTCGAACGTCGAAGCTGGAGCAACCGCCCAGGAGCGTGGCGAGCAGGAGAAGAGCAAGCAGGGGCTGTCTGACTCTCACGTAGGATCGTTCCGTTTGGCTGCGCAGATAGGCATATGGACGCCGATTGCCGAGTAAAAGTCAGTCGCTGAGCTGATCGGTTTCCGCCAGCAGTTTGATTGCTGTCGCGCCGACCTTGCGCACCGCGTCTTCGATCTGCGGTGTTGGCTTGGCAGCGTAGTTCATGCGCAGGCAATTGCGGTACTTGCCCGAGGCGGAAAAAATACTGCCCACGGCAATCTGTACGCCCTGGTCGTGCAGTGCTCGATTCAGTTTCAGGGTGTCGAAGCCTTCCGGCAGCTCCACCCACAGCATGAAGCTGCCTTGCGGGCGACTGGCACGGGTGCCGGCCGGGAAGTAGCGGGTTACCCAATCGATCATCATGTCGCGATTGCGCTGGTATTGCGTGCGCATCCGCCGCAAGTGCGGTTCGAAGTGGCCACCTTTGAGGAATTCGGCAATGGCGATCTGCGGTTGTGGCGCGGTGGAACCCGTGCTGATGTATTTCATGTGCAGCACCCGTTCCAGATAACGGCCCGGCGCGACCCAGCCGATGCGCAGGCCCGGCGCCAGGGTCTTGGAAAACGAACTGCACAACAGGACTCGACCGTCCTCGTCGAAGGATTTGATCGTGCGTGGACGCGGATAGGTGTAGGCCAGTTCGCCATACACATCGTCCTCGATGATCGCCACGTCAAACCGCTGCGCAAGCGTCAACAACGCGCGTTTTCGCGACTCGGGCATGATGTAGCCCAACGGGTTGTTGCAGTTGGGGGTCAACTGTATGACCTTGATCGGCCACTGCTCCAGGGCCAGCTCCAGCGCTTCGAGACTGATGCCGGTCAGCGGGTCGGTGGGGATTTCCAGGGCTTTCATGCCCAGGCCCTTGAGGGTCTGCATGGCGCCGTGGAAGCTCGGCGAGTCCACCGCCACAATGTCCCCGGCTCGCAAATCGCGCGAACGCTGGTGGACAGCGCTTCATGGCATCCAGTGGTGACCACCAGATCGCTGGCACTCAGCTGGCAGCCGGAATCGAGCATCAGGCGAGCGATCTGTTCGCGCAGTTCGAGGTTGCCGTGGATGTTGTCGTAATACAGGCCGGGCATGTCCTGCCGCCGGCTGATTCGCGCCAGGTCGCGCAGCAGCGGCTTCATGGTCGGGCTGGTGATGTCTGGCATGCCGCGCCCCAATTGCACCACGTCTTTGCGCGGCACAGCGCGGATCAGTTCCAGCACCTGATCCCATTGAGAGATATCCACCGGGCGCTGGGCCGGGCGACCGACCGCCGGCAAATCCGGCAGTTCGCGGCTGGCGGGAACAAAGTACCCGGACTTGGGCCGTGGCGTGGCCAGCCCGCTGTCTTCCAGCACCCGATAGGCCTGCTGCACCGTGCTCAGGCTGACGCCGTGCTCGACGCTCAGCGCCCGTACCGAGGGCAGCCGGTCACCGGGGCGATAGAAGCCCTGTTCGATACGCGTGCCGAGCAACTCGGCGAGGTTAACGTAAAGGGTCATGGTGCAGCCTCGATAGGGAAGATTCGGTTAACCAGTACAGATAGGGTAGAAAATCAGGATTCAGTGGCGGAATCGGCAAATCTGTATGGATTTAATACAGCTGCTTTGAATCTGTAATGCTTTTGCGCGCCCACGCATCATGGAACCTCTGGCTACCCAAGTAAACAGGAGCATCCAAGATGAACGGTTTGAGCGATGTGCGGCTGACGTTACACAGTCAGGAACTGGCGACCGGGCAGAACAACGGCACGCGGGAGGCGGGTATGTGTAATGCGCCGTCCGGCCGGGGTCGCTGGGACCGGTTCTGGTGTCGCCTGCACACGCGCAAGGCGTTGCTGTCGCTGACGGCCGACCAGCTCAAGGACATTGGGCTGACGCGGGAGCAGGCGCTGGAGGAGGGGCTGAAGCCTTTCTGGCGGATCTGAATTTTGCGCTGTTCTTCAGGGCCTCATCGCGAGCAAGCTCGCTCCCACAAGGAACGGCGGTGAACGCAAATCTTGTGAACACCACCAAACACTGTGGGAGCGAGCTTGCTCGCGATAGCGTCGGCAAAGACGCAGGGAATCTTTCAGACCAACTCTTTAAACCGATGCCACAACATCCCCAGCGCCAGCAACGGCGAACGCAAATGCCTGCCGCCAGGGAAGGTGATGTGCGGCACCTTGGCAAACAGATCGAAGCCGCCGCTGTGCTGGCCGCTGATGGCTTCGGCCAGCAGTTTGCCAGCCAGGTGTGTGGCATTCACGCCATGACCGGAATAGGCCTGGGCGTAGTACACGTTCGGCTGGTCCCTGAGTCGCCCGATCTGCGGCAGGCGATTGGCGCCGATACCGATCATGCCACCCCATTGGTAATCGATCTTCACGGCGCTCAATTGCGGGAAGACATCGAGCATTTTCGGACGCATATACGCGGCGATGTCTTTCGGGTCGCGGCCTGAATAATGGCAAGCGCCGCCAAACAGCAGGCGCCGGTCCGCCGAGAGCCGGTAGTAATCCAGCGCCACTCGCTGGTCACAGACCGCCATGTTCTGCGGCAGCAAGGCGTGGGCCTGTTCTTCGCTCAGTGGTTCGGTGGCGATGATGTAGCTGCCGGCAGGCAGGACTTTACCGCTGAGTTCCGGGTTGAGGTTGTTGAGGTAGGCATTGCAGCCCAGTACCAGGGTTTTGGCGCGCACCGACCCCTCAGCGGTATGGACTTTGACCTCGGGGCCATAGTCGATGCGGGTCACGGCCGACTGCTCGAACAGCTGGACCCCCAGTCGTTGTGCCGCTGCGGCTTCGCCCAAAGCCAGGTTCAGTGGATGCAGGTGTCCCGAACCCATGTCGATCAGGCCGCCGACGTAACGCGTGGAACCGACTACGGTGTGCATCTCGTGGGCTTGCAGCAAACGGGTCTCGTAGCGATATCCCAGGCTTCGCAGTTCTTCGGCATCCTCGGCGAAGCCTTCAAGGTCACGGGGTTTGTTGGCGAGGTCGCAGTAACCCCAGGTCAGGTCACAGGGGATCTGGAAGCGCGCGACCCGTTGCCGGACGATTTCCACCGCTTCCAGGCCCATGAGTTTCATTTGCCGAACACCTTCGACACCGATGACGTTGGTGAACTGATCGAGGCCGTGGCCGACGCCGCGAATCAGCTGCCCGCCATTGCGTCCGCTGGCGCCCCAGCCGATTCGATGGGCTTCAAGCAACACCACGCTGAGACCGCGCTCGGCCAGCTCAAGCGCCGTGTTCAACCCCGAAAAACCACCGCCAACCACGCAGACATCGGCCAGCACTTCGCCTTTGAGCGCCGGAAGTTCAGGTTGCGGCAGGCTGCTGGCGGCATAGTAGGAGGCGATGTGGTCCGGAGCAGGCTGTTGAGCACGGGCAGTCATGTGCGTGGTCCTGATTCTTGCGTTTAGAAAATTTGACGGAGCATAAGCCGGACCTTCCCGGCCGGGCAACATTGGTCGCCAGGTGCTGTCTGGATCGGGGCTTTTGCGTCAGAATCGCGCTCTATTCCGCTTTGGGTCACCGCTGCAATGAGCTGCAACAGCCAGACAATTCGCACATTGCGACAACAGATTCCCTCGTTCGAGTGCGTTCCCGGCTGCCATGACTGTTGCGGGCCGGTGACCACCTCGCCCGAAGAAATGTCACGTCTGCCGCGCAAGACCCGCGCCGAGCAGGATGCCGCCATGGAAGAACTCAACTGTGTGCATCTGGGGCCCAATGGTTGCACGGTGTATGACGAGCGGCCGCTGATCTGCCGGTTGTTCGGCACCACCAAGACCTTGCCGTGCCCCAATGGGCGCGGGCCAGTGGAGTTGATTCATCCGCGGGTGGAGAAGCAGGTGTTCGAGTACATGGCATCGAACCGGCAGGTGCTGGTCTAGATAGACAGGCCGAGTCGCTGCCTTCGCGAGCAGGCTCGCTCCCACATTGGATTTGTGATCGACGCAATTCCCCTGTGGGAGCGGGCTTGCCCGCAATGAGGCCGGTTCGGACACCACAGATTTCAATCCGGAATCGGCAGCGTCAGGCTCTCCTTCACCTCTTCCATCACGATGTAACTCTTGGACTCGCGCACGTGGGGCAGCTTGAGCAGGATGTCGCCCAGCAGTTTACGGTACGAGGCCATCTCGGAAATCCGCGCCTTCACCAGATAGTCGAAATCCCCTGACACCAGATGACATTCCAGCACATGGGGCAATTTCAGCACCGCACGTCGGAACTCTTCGAAAGTATCGCCGGATTTGTAATCCAGGCTGATCTCTACGAACACCAGCAGACTACCCTTCAGGTGCTGGGGATTGAGCCTGGCGTTGTAGCCCATGATGATCCCTTCGCGCTCCAGGCGCCGGACCCGCTCAGTACAGGGCGTGGTCGAGAGCCCGACCTTTTCCCCAAGCTCGGTAAAGGAAATCCGCCCGTCCGCTTGCAGGATCCGCAGGATGTTGCGGTCGATCTTGTCCAGCTCACGTTTGGTCTGAGTGTTGGTACGCATAGGGGATGCGCCTCCGTGAAAAGGGTTTTTGCCGAGAATTGTCGCCAAATATAGGCGCTTATATAGTGAAAAGCACTGGCAAATCTTTTTTACACTGCGCGCATCTGAAGCTCTGAATAACAAACGTCAGCGGTTAGCCGCGATGAGGGATTTGAAAATGCGCGTCATGGTCTTGGGTAGCGTCGTCATCGGTACCACCAGTGCTTATTATCTGGCCCGTGCCGGGTTTGAAGTGGTGGTGGTGGACCGGCAGCCGGCTGCTGCCATGGAGACCAGTTTCGCCAACGCCGGGCAGGTCTCGCCGGGTTATGCCTCGCCGTGGGCGGCGCCGGGTGTGCCGCTTAAAGCCATCAAGTGGCTGTTGCAGCGCCATGCCCCCCTGGCAATCAAGGCCACTGCCGACATCGACCAGTACCTGTGGATGGCACAGATGCTGCGCAACTGCACCGCCAGCCGTTATGCGGTGAACAAGGAGCGCATGGTCCGTCTGTCCGAGTACAGCCGTGACTGCCTCGATGAACTGCGCCTGGAGACCGGCATCGCCTACGAAGGCCGCAGCCTCGGCACCACCCAACTGTTCCGCACCCAGGCCCAGCTCGACGGCGCCGCGAAAGACATCGCCGTGCTGAAAGAGTCTGGCGTGCCATTCGAACTGCTCGACCGCGAAGGCATTGCCCGCGTTGAACCGGCGCTGGCCAGCGTCACGGACATCCTCGCCGGTGCCCTGCGCCTGCCGAACGACCAGACTGGCGACTGCCAGATGTTCACCACCAAGCTCGCCGAGATGGCCGCGAACCTCGGTGTGCAATTCCGTTTCGACCAGGACATTCAGCGCCTCGACTTCGCCGGTGACCGCATCAACGGCGTGTGGATCGACGGCAAGCTGGAAACCGCCGATCGCTACGTGCTGGCCCTGGGCAGTTACTCGCCGCAGATGCTCAAGCCGCTGGGGATCAAGGCACCGGTGTACCCGCTCAAGGGCTACTCCCTGACTGTGCCGATCACCAACCCGGCGATGGCACCGACCTCGACCATTCTCGACGAGACCTACAAGGTCGCGATCACCCGTTTCGACAACCGCATCCGCGTCGGCGGCATGGCGGAGATCGCCGGTTTTGACCTGTCGCTGAACCCGCGTCGACGCGAAACCCTGGAGATGATCGTCAACGACCTTTATCCTCAGGGCGGCGATCTGGCCCAGGCCAGCTTCTGGACCGGCCTGCGTCCGACTACCCCGGATGGCACTCCGATCGTTGGTGCCACACCGTTCAAGAACCTGTTCCTGAACACCGGCCACGGCACACTCGGCTGGACCATGGCTTGTGGCTCCGGTCGCTTGCTGGCTGACCTGATGGCCAAGAAAAAGCCTCAGATCAGCGCCGAAGGCCTCGATATTTCCCGTTATGGCAACAAAACCCAGGAGCCTGCAAAGCATGTCAGTCCAGCGCCAGCTCACCAATGAGCGCATGAGTCAGATCGTCACCCATAACGGCACGGTTTACCTGGCCGGACAGGTGGGCGACGACATGAACGCCGGGATTGAACAGCAGACCCGCGAAACCCTGGCCAACATCGAGCGGTTGCTCGATCTGGCCGGCACCGACAAAAACAATCTGTTGTCGGTGACGATTTACCTGAAAGACATCGACGCGCATTTCGAAGGCATGAACGCGGTTTGGGACAAGTGGCTGCCAAAAGGCGTCGCCCCGGCTCGTGCCACCGTTGAATCGAAATTGTGCGAACCGGAAATCCTGGTCGAGCTGTCGGTTGTCGCCGCTCTGCCATAAGCCTGTCAGAAAAGATCCCTCTCCCGGTGCTGTTGGTGGTTCACGCTGTCAGCCAGCGCCGGTTTTTCTTCCCGATAACCCGACCAGAAGTCTGCCGCCATGCGTCCTGCCCGTGCCCTGATCGACCTTCAAGCCCTGCGTCACAACTACCAGATCGCCCGTGAACTCACGGGGGCCAAGGCCCTCGCAGTGATCAAGGCCGATGCCTATGGCCATGGCGCGGTACGTTGCGCCCAGGCGCTGGAAGCCGAGGCGGATGGATTTGCCGTGGCCTGCATCGAAGAGGCATTGGAGCTGCGGGCGGCGGGTATTCGCGCGCCGATCCTGCTGCTGGAAGGCTTTTTCGAAGCCGACGAGTTGGCGCTGATCGTCGAACATGATTTCTGGTGCGTGGTGCATTCGCTGTGGCAGCTCGAAGCCATCGAAAAAGCGGCGTTGAGCAAGCCGATCACCGTGTGGCTGAAACTCGATTCGGGTATGCATCGCGTGGGGCTGCACCCGGCGGATTATCAAGGGGCCTATCAACGGCTGTTGGCCAGCGGCAAGGTCGCGAAAGTGGTGCTGATGAGCCACTTTGCGCGTGCTGACGAACTGCACGAACAGGCCAGCGCCGAACAAGTGGCGGTATTTGAAGCGGCACGCAAGGGCCTGTCCGCCGAGGTCAGCCTGCGTAACTCGCCGGCGGTGCTCGGTTGGCCGCAGATTCCGAGCGATTGGGTACGCCCGGGCATCATGCTCTATGGCGCCACGCCGTTCGAGGAGGCCAACGAAGTGGCCGCACGCCTGCAACCCGTAATGACCCTTGAGTCGAAAGTGATCAGTGTCCGCGAACTGCCAGCTGGCGAGCCAGTCGGTTACGGCGCCAAGTTCATTACTCCCAAGCCGATGCGTATTGGTGTGGTGGCCATGGGTTACGCCGATGGCTACCCGCGTTTGGCACCGACCGGCACCCCCGTGCTGGTTGCCGGGCAGCGCAGCCAGTTGATCGGCCGGGTGTCGATGGACATGCTCTGCATCGACCTGACCGATGTGCCGCAGGCCGGTCTCGGTTCGACCGTCGAGTTGTGGGGCAAAAACATCCTCGCCAGTGATGTAGCCATGGCTGCCGGCACGATTCCCTACCAGATTTTCTGCAACCTGCGCCGAGTGCCACTGCTCTATTCCGGGGCTTAGTGCGCAAGGCTCCAGACCGGAAGTCGCCTCGCTGAGCAGGATTCAGGTCAAGGTGTTGTAAATACTGAACGCTGTCGCCATGATAACGCTCACTATTCCAACATTCCTGAATCCTGGAGGCGCAAGCTTTGGACGTCGGTGAACGACTGCAATCCATCCGTAGGCTCAAAGGCCTTTCCCAGCGTGAGCTCGCCAAACGGGCGGGGGTCACCAACAGCACGATTTCGATGATCGAAAAGAACAGCGTGAGCCCTTCGATCAGTTCGCTGCGCAAAGTGCTGGGCGGGATTCCCATGTCCATGGTCGAGTTCTTTTCCGAAGAAATCCTGCAGGAAAAACCGACTCAGATCGTCTACAAGGCCAATGAGTTGATCGACATTTCCGATGGCGCCGTGACCATGAAGCTGGTCGGTCGGGCGCACCCGAGCCGGGCGATCGCATTCCTCAATGAAATCTATCCGCCAGGCGCCGACACCGGTGACGAGATGCTCACCCATGAGGGCGAGGAAACCGGCATCCTGGTTGAAGGAAAACTGGAACTGGTGGTCGGCCTCGAAACTTTTGTCCTCGAAGCCGGCGATAGCTACTACTTTGAAAGTACCAAGCCACACCGTTTCCGTAATCCGTTCGATGTGCCGGCGCGACTAATCAGCGCAGCCACACCGGCGAATTTCTAAGAAAAGAGGCGTCCTGCCAGCATCGCAGAGGCGCCCGGGCTGTTTTTCCGCCGCCACCTAAGACCCCTCCGACTTTGGGGTTGTTTCAGTGCGACGGGCTTACCGCTATACTTGCGCCCGCCTGCGAACCGTGGCCGTAGGCGTGACTAGCCACCATTGAGGGTGAACGCGTGAACCTAATTATGAAAATGCTGGCTGCACCAGCAACCGTATTGGCCCTATGGGCTGTCAGTGTCAGCGCTCAAGCTGCGACCAATGACGATATCGCCAAACGCCTTGAGCCAGTAGGCCAGGTCTGTGTTCAGGGTAAAGAGTGCAAGGGCATGGAAGTGGCCACTGCCGCTGGCGGCGGTGGTGGTGCGAAAACCCCGGATGAAGTGATTGCAAAACATTGCAACGCTTGCCACGGTTCAGGCCTGTTGGGCGCGCCGAAAATCGGTGATGCCGCCGCCTGGAAAGACCGCGCCGATCACCAGGGCGGCCTCGACGGCATCCTGGCCAAAGCCATTACCGGTATCAACTCGATGCCACCTAAAGGCACCTGCGCCGACTGCTCCGACGCCGAGCTCAAAGGCGCCATCCAGAAGATGTCCGGCCTGAAATAAGTCTGAGTCTTCCTGCTGAAAAGCCGCTTTCGAGCGGCTTTTTTGTGCCCGCGATTCCTGTAGGAGCGAGCTTGCTCGCGATGGTCGTCAACGATAACGCCAGGAAACCTGGCACCCCGCGGTGCTCTCAGGTTCTTCGCGAGCGAGCTCGCTCCTACAGGGGGTCAGCGGCGGCCGATTGGCTTTAACAGGCTGTTCATTACAGCAAAGACCCGGCAAGCTCGGTCCAGGCCCAAGTCATGGAAAGTGAGGGAGGATCCGATGGTTCAGCTCTGCTCTATCGAACAGGCAGTCGACGACATCTTGGCACGGTTGCCGGCGCATATTCACATGGGCTTGCCCTTGGGGTTGGGTAAACCCAATCACTTCGTCAACGCGCTGTATCAACGAATCGCTCAGTTGCCCGAGCGACGACTGACGATTTACACCGCGTTGTGTCTGGGGCGCCCGCCCTTGGGCGATGGCTTGCAAAAGCGCTTCCTCGAACCCTTTATCGAACGGGTTTTCGGCGATTATCCGGAGCTGGAATTTCTCGCCGACCTGCGTCGCGATGATCTGCCGGGCAACATTCACATCCAGCAGTTCTTCATGCAGCCCGGCAGTCTGCTCAACAGTGCCACGGCGCAACAGGACTACGTCAGCAGCAACTACAGCCATGCGGCCCGGGACATCAACGCCGCCGGGTTGAACCTGGTGGCGCAGCTGGTGGCCAGCCATGCCGATCATCCCGATCGCTTGAGCCTGAGCTGCAACCCGGACATCACCCTCGATCTGTTGCCGATGATCGCCAGGCGCCGCGCCGCCGGAGAAACCATTCTGATAGTCGGCCAGGTGCATAACGATCTGCCTTACATGCCCGGCGATGCGGAACTCGGTATCGACACCTTCGACCTGCTGATCGACCAGAAGGACAACACCACGCTGTTTTCCACTCCGAACATGCCGGTGGGGTTTCAGGACCATTTCATCGGCTTGCACGCCAGCACCCTGGTGCGCGATGGCGGCACCTTGCAGATCGGCATCGGTTCCATGGGCGATGCGCTGACGGCGGCACTGCTGGCGCGCCAAGCCGACAACGACGGTTACAGGGCGTTGCTGGCCGAGGTGAACCTCTGCCAGTGGATGCAACTGATCGAGCGAGAAGGCGGCATGGAGCCTTTCGCCAAAGGCCTGTATGGCTGCAGTGAAATGTTCGTCAACGGCTTACTGGTATTGGCGGATGCCGGGATCGTGCGGCGCAAGGTTTACCCGGACGTGGCGACCCAACTGCAGGCGAATGCCGGCACCCTGGATGAAGCCGCGCAAACCGTTGGCATTTCTGTGCATGGCGGCTTCTTTCTCGGCCCGCGCACCTACTACGAACGCTTGCGTGAATTGCCGCAAAGCAAGCGCCTCGAATTCAACATGACCCGCATCAGCTACATCAACGAGCTCTACGGCCAGGAAGAACTCAAGCGCTTGCAGCGCCTGGATGCGCGGTTCATCAACACCGCGTTCACCGTCACCTTGCTCGGTGCCGCGGTGGCGGATCAGCTCGAAGATGGACGTGTGCTCAGCGGCGTAGGCGGGCAATACAACTTCGTGGTTCAGGGTCATGCACTGCAAGGCGCGCGCTCGGTGTTGCTGCTGCGCAGCTGGCGTGAGTCTGGTGGCGACGTCAGCTCGAACATCGTCTGGGAGTATGGTCACTGCACCATTCCCCGGCATTTGCGGGACATCGTGGTCACCGAATACGGCATCGCCGATCTTCGCGGCAAAACCGATGCGGCAGTGATCGAGGCCTTGCTCAACATCAGCGACTCGCGTTTTCAGCCGGGATTGATCGAGCAGGCGCAGAAAGTCGGCAAATTGCCCAAGGACTTCCGTCTCGATCCGCGCTTTGCCGATAACAGTCCGCAGCGTTTGCAGGCGATTCAGGCGCGGCATCCGCAGCTGTTCCCGGAGTATCCGCTGGGCTGCGATTTCACCGAGGTCGAGCGCGATCTGTTGCGGGCACTGAACTGGCTCAAGAGCAAGTTCAAGCTGAGTGAGGTGCTGGAGTTGGGCAAGGCAGCGCTGGATGCGCCGGAGCCTGCGTCGTTCCCTGAGCATTTGCAGCGCATGCAGCTGGCCAACCCGGAGGGGCTGAAGGAGGATTTGTATCAGCGGTTGCTGCTCACTGGCCTGAAAGCCACCGCGCAATAAATAATAGCCAACACAAAACAAATGTGGGAGCGGGCTTGCTCGCGAATACGGTGTGTCAGTCAAAGTTGATGTCGACTGACACACCGCTTTCGCGAGCAAGCCCGCTCCCACACTGGTTTTGCGGTGTGGCGGCTTTATTCGATAAAGGTCACGACACCACCGGCCAACGACTTCACGCGAGCCAGCGACTCAACGCGATAACCCTGCGAGTCCAGCTCCGCACGACCACCCTGGAACGACTTCTCGATCACGATGCCCAGGCCCGCCACGGTCGCGCCGGCCTGCTTGATGATCGAAATCAGTGCCTGGGACGCCTTACCGTTGGCCAGGAAGTCATCGATGATCAGCACGCGGTCGCTGCTGGTCAGGTGGCGCGGGGAGATGGCCACGGTGCTTTCGGTCTGCTTGGTGAACGAGTACACGGTCGCCGACAGCAGGTTTTCGGTCAGGGTCAGGGACTGGTGCTTGCGGGCGAAAATCACCGGCACGCCGAGGTTCAGGCCGGTCATGATCGCCGGGGCAATGCCCGAAGCTTCGATGGTGACGATCTTGGTGATGCCCGAATCCTTGAACAGCGTGGCGAATTCGTCGCCGATCAGCTTCATCAGGGCCGGGTCGATCTGGTGGTTCAGAAAGGCGTCGACCTTCAGGACCTGATCGGAAAGCACGATGCCTTGTTCGCGAATTTTCTGGTGCAGTGCGTCCATGAAGCTTTCCTCTAATGGCGCCCAGGCACTGTGAAAACTACTGCGCTCGGTAATCCTGCGTTAAAAACAGGCTCGGAATGCTCATTTACAGCCAGTAAAGTCGAGTGCGACTCCAACCGTTCCTCGCCTGTTTTTGCCTTGTCTTACCTTCGCTCGCTACGTTTTCACAGCGCCTGGTTATGTCGATGTTCAATGAAAAAAGTGGTCAATTCTAGCGCTTTAACATCGCGCGTATATCCGCCAATGCGTTGTTGCCCCGCACGGCTTTGACTTCCGTCGGTGTGTCGTCGTTGCCTTCCCAGGCCAGATCGTCCGGCGGCAACTCATCGAGGAAGCGGCTCGGTGCGCAATCGATGATCTCGCCGTACTGCTTGCGCTTGGCGGCGAAGGTGAAGGCCAGGGTCTGGCGCGCGCGGGTAATGCCCACGTAGGCCAGGCGACGTTCCTCTTCGATGGTGTCGGCTTCGATGCTGGAGCGGTGCGGGAGGATTTCCTCTTCCATGCCCATGATGAACACGTAGGGGAATTCCAGGCCCTTCGACGCATGCAAGGTCATCATCTGCACGCCTTCGGCGCCGTCTTCCTCTTCCTGCTGACGCTCCAGCATGTCGCGCAGGACGAGTTTGCCGATGGCGTCCTCGACGGTCATTTCGCCGTCTTCGTCTTTTTCCAGGGTGTTCTTCAGCGCCTCGATCAGGAACCAGACGTTACCCATGCGGTAGTCGGCGGCCTTGTCACTGGAGCTGTTGGTGCGCAGCCAGTTCTCGTAGTCGATGTCCATGACCATGCTGCGCAGGGCCGAGATCGGGTCTTCGCCGGCGCACTGCTCGCGCACCCTGTCCATGAAGCGCTTGAAGCGCGACAGGCGATCGGTGAAGCGTGAATCCAGATGCTCGCCCAGGCCGATCTCGTCGGTGGCGGCGTACATCGAGATCTTGCGCTCGGTGGCGTAGTTGCCCAGCTTCTCCAGCGTGGTCGAACCGATTTCCCGGCGTGGGACGTTGATCACCCGCAGGAAGGCGTTGTCGTCGTCCGGGTTCACGATCAGGCGGAAGTAGGCCATCAGGTCCTTCACTTCCTGGCGTCCGAAAAAGCTGTTGCCGCCGGACAGGCGATACGGCACCTGGTGATGCTGCAACTTCAGCTCGATCAGCTTGGCCTGGTAGTTGCCGCGATAGAGAATCGCGAAATCGCTGTAAGGCCGGTCGGTGCGCAAGTGCAGGCTGAGGATTTCCATGGCCACGCGCTCGGCTTCGGCGTCTTCGTTACGGCAACGGATCACGCGGATCTCGTCACCGTGGCCCATTTCACTCCACAGCTGCTTTTCGAATTCGTGGGGGTTGTTCGAGATCAGCACGTTGGCGCAGCGCAGGATGCGGCTGGTGGAGCGGTAGTTCTGCTCCAGCATCACCACTTTCAGGGACGGATAGTCGTCCTTGAGCAGCATCAGGTTTTCCGGGCGGGCACCCCGCCAGGCGTAGATCGACTGGTCGTCGTCGCCTACCACGGTGAACTGGTTGCGTTTGCCGATGAGCATTTTCACCAGCAGGTACTGGCTGGCGTTGGTGTCCTGGTATTCATCGACCAGCAGGTAGCGCACCTTGTTCTGCCATTTTTCCAGGATGTCGGCGTGCTCTTCGAACAGCTTCACCGGCAGCAGGATCAGGTCGTCGAAGTCCACCGCATTGAACGCCTTGAGTGTGCGCTGATAGTGGGTGTAGACGATGGCGGCAGTCTGTTCCTTGGGGTTGCGCGCGTTTTCCAGGGCCTGGGCCGGCAGGATCAGGTCGTTTTCCAGGCGCCGATCATGTTCTTGATCTCGTCGACGCCGTCGTCGCCCGAGTATTCCTTCTGCATGATGTCGGTCATCAGGGCCTTGACATCGGTCTCGTCGAAGATCGAGAAGCCCGGTTTGTAGCCCAGCCGCACGTGCTCCTTGCGGATGATGTTCAGGCCCAGGTTGTGGAACGTGCAGACCGTCAGCCCGCGACCTTCGCCGGCACGCAACAGGGTGCCGACCCGTTCCTTCATCTCGCGGGCGGCCTTGTTGGTAAAGGTCATCGCGACGATGTACTGGGCGCGGATGCCGCAGTTCTGGATCAGGTGCGCGATTTTGCGCGTGATCACGCTGGTCTTGCCGGAGCCAGCGCCGGCGAGCACCAAAAGAGGGCCGCCGACGTAGCTCACGGCTTCCTGCTGCCGGGGATTGAGTCGGGACATAGGTAAATTCAGGAGTCAGTCACAAAATGGGCCGGCATTTTAACAGGCTCAGCGAATTGTGCTGCTCTGTCCGACTTGTGACGTACCACGCTATCTGTAATTGCCGGTTTTGTTACTTTCACGCAGGATGCGCAACGAATTTGCGGCTAATGTTCGTAATTCCAGATACAAAGGGCTCGTTTGGATAACTCATGTCGTTGTCATTGGTTATCGGAACGGCATAATGCCCGTCGCCTATATCATTGCAGAGTCTAGGGAGCTAGCTTGTCTACGCCTGTCGAACCCTTGCGTTTGCTGCTACTGGCCGAAGAGCCAGCGTGGGCAGCGTTGTTGCGCGAGTGTCTGGCTCCTATGGGGAGCTCGGCCGTGCTCATCAGCGCGCCGAGTTGGGAGTCGGTCAGCAGCCTGTTCGATGACAACCGCAGCGCGGTGTTATTGACCATCCCGCAACTTCAACCGGCGCCGGGCCGTTGCAGCCTGCCGACGGTGTTGCTGCTCGACCATGAGCCGCTGATCCCGCCCGACGGTGTGAGTGACTGGCTGGTGCGCGATCATCTCGATCCCGGCATGTTGCGCCGCTGCCTGCGCCATGTGCGCGAACGTGGCGTCCTGGAAAACACCCTGCAACGCCTGGCCGAGCAAGATCCGCTGACTGGCATCGCCAACCGCCAGGGTTTCCAGACGCTGCTGACAGCGAGGTTGGCCGAAAGCGACGGTCGTGGCCTGGCCCTCGGTCATCTCGACCTCGACAATTTCCGTTACGCCAACGACGCCCTCGGCCATCAGGCCGGTGACCGCCTGATCCTGCAAGTGGTGTCGCGGCTCAAGAGCCAGCTTGAGGCCGGCGATCAACTGGCACGCCTGGGCAGCGATGAATTCGCTCTGCTGATCGACACCCGTCGCGCTCCCCAGCGTGCCGAGTGGATGGCCGAGCGCATCAGCGAAGTGCTGGCCGAGCCTTACTGGATCGATGGCGAAAGCCTGTTGATCGGTTCCAGCCTGGGCATTGCCCACGCCCGTGCCCAGGCCGGTGCGGACCCGCTGATGTGGCATGCGCACATCGCCATGCAGCAGGCTAAAAGCACCCAGGGCTGCACCTTTCACATTTTCAACGAACGCATCAACCGCAATGCCCGCAGCATCGCCGATCTCGAAACCGAGCTGCGCCGGGCGCTGCGCCGCGATGAGCTGGAATTGCATTACCAGCCACGCCTGAACCTTGGGGACGGGCAAATCGTCGGCCTCGAAGCCCTGGTGCGCTGGCGCCATGCCGAACGCGGTTTGTTGCCGCCGAGCGAGTTCGTGCCGCTGGCTGAGCAAAGCGGTCTGATCGTGCCGCTGGGCTACTGGGTGATATCCCGGGCCCTGCGCGACATGCAGGCGCTGCTTGAGCTGGGTTTGCCGCCGTTACACATGGCGATCAACCTGTCGTTCCGGCAGTTCCAGGACAGCCAGCTGCTGTCGACCCTGAGTCGCCTGATTGTCGAGCGCGGCGTCGAGGCGCAGTGGCTGGAGTTCGAGCTGACCGAAACCGCCGTGATGCGCCGCAGCGATCTGGTCAAGCAGACCATGGACGCCCTCGGGCGCCTCGGCGTGCGCTTCTCCCTCGACGACTTCGGTACCGGGTTTTCATCCTTCGTGCACCTCAACAGCCTGCCGATCACCTTGCTGAAGATCGACAAGAGCTTTGTCGGTGGCATGGAACAGCGTGAGGAAAACCGCAAACTGGTCCACGCGATGATCAATCTGGCGCACAACCTCAACCTTGAGGTGGTCGCCGAAGGTGTGGAGACGCCAGAGCAACTGGATCTGCTGCGCGGGTTTGAGTGTGATCAGGTGCAGGGGTATCTGATCAGCAAGCCATTGCCGCTGGCCGAGCTGGTGGAGTATCTGACGTTTGGCTCCAGTCAGCAGGCGGCGCTGGAAAGCGTGAGCTGATCACGAATGATTGGTTGCCACGGAACCCTGTAGGAGCGAGCTTGCTCGCGATGGTCGTCAACGATAACGCGGGGTGTCTGGTACCCCACGGTGCCTGCGAGTTTTTCGCGAGCAAGCTCGCTCCTACAGGAGATCTCAGTCCGGCTGAGTGACCTCGAAGCGCTGCTCTGACGTCGTGTCGCACTTGATCATCCGCTTCATTTTCCACTCAAACCCAAGCGTCAGGCTCACCGCCGCACACGCCAGGCCCAGCGCCAGGCCCCACCAGACGCCCGTTGGCCCCCAATGCAAGTGGAACGCCATCCACCACGCGGCCGGAGCGCCAATCAACCAATAGCAACCCAGGCCGACGAGGAACGTGGTCTTGGCATCCTTGAGCCCGCGAATGCAGCCCATGGCGATGGTTTGCGTGCCGTCGAACAGCTCGAACCACGCCGCCACTGCCAGCAGGCTCACGGCGAGGTTGATGACATCGCGAAACGCAGGGTCGTTCTGGTCGAGGAACAGGCCGACCAACTGGTTTGGCAACAGCCAGAAGACCATGGCGAAACACAGCATCGCCGCCGCCCCGAAGGCAATGCCAACCCGCCCGGCCAGCCGCGCATCCAGCAGTTGTCCGGCACCGTAGTGCTGGCCGATGCGCATGGTGATGGCATAGGAAATACCCGCCGGGACCATGAACGCCACTGAAACGATTTGCAGGGCGATCTGGTGTGCACCCAGTTGCGTGCTGCCCATGGTGCCCATGCACAGCGCGGCGAAGGCAAACAGCCCGACTTCCACCGCGTAGGTGCCGCCAATCGGCAGGCCCAGACGCCACAGTTCCTTCAGGTACTGCCGGTTAAGGCGCGACAGACCCTGACGCAGCGGATAGGCCTCATAAGCCGGATGCCGACGAATGTGCCACGCCAGCCCAAGCGCCATGAAGTTGGCGACAATCGCCGTGACCAGCCCGATGCCCATCAGCCCCGGTTTCGGCAGGCCGAACATCCCGGTAATCAGCGCATAGTTGAGCAGGAAGTTGGCCACGGTTCCGCCCAGGCTGATGACCATCACTGGCGTCGCACGGCCGATGGCGCTGGTGAACCCGCGCAGGGCCATGAAACTCAGATAGCCGGGCAGGGCGAACGGCAGGAAGATCAAAAACTGCCCGGCCATCTGCACATTGCTTTCGGTCTGGCCGAACAGCAGCAACACCGGTTTGAGGTTCCACAGCAGCAACCCGGCGACCAGCGCCATCAGCCATGCCAGCCATAACCCGGCCTGGGTCAGCCGGGTGGCCCCGACAATGTCGCCGGCACCCTGACGGATCGCCACCAGTGTGCCGACTGCCGCGATCACGCCGATGCAGAAAATCGACACGAACGAATAGGTCGCCGCGCCGAGCCCGCCACCGGCCAGCGCCTCGGGACTCAGGCGCGCCATCATCAGGGTGTCGGTGAGGACCATCAGCATGTGCGCCAACTGCGAGGCAATCAGCGGCCCCGCCAGCCGCAGGATGGCCCAGAGTTCAGTACGTGCTGGATGCTGCATGGTCATCACGCTCGATTATCAAAGGAAACAGGAAAGCGTCGATTCTCGGCGCTCTGCGGGGATTGCACAAAGGGATAAAAAGGATGGATGGCATGATTCAAACTCATGCTGGAGAGTTTCTGCTAGGGTGGCCAGAAACCTGTGTAGGAGCTTTCCCAATGTCACGTCGTCTTCCTCCCTTGTATGCCCTGCGCGCATTCGAAGCGGCGGCGCGGCACAGCTCGTTCACCCGTGCGGCCGAAGAACTGTCGATTACCCAAAGTGCGGTCAGTCGACACATTCGCACGCTCGAAGAGCATTTTGCCTGTCGGTTGTTTCACCGCAGCGGGCGCAACTTGCAACTCACTGAGTCGGCGCGGTTGATCCTGCCGGGCATTCGTGAGGGTTTCACCGCCCTGGAGCGCGCCTGCAATACCTTGCGCGCCGAAGACGACATCCTGCGCATGAAAGCCCCGTCGACCCTGACCATGCGTTGGTTGCTGGCGCGCCTCAGTCGCTTCCGCCATCTGCAGCCGGGCAACGAAGTGCAATTGACCAGTGCGTGGATGGATGTCGATTCAGTGGATTTCAATCAGGAGCCGTTCGATTGCGCCGTGATCCTCGGCAACGGGCATTTTCCTCCGGACTGGGAGGCCACTTTGTTGTTTCCGGAAGAGCTGATTCCGGTGGGCGCGCCGAATCTTCTGAACGATCAGCCGTGGGACGTCGCGCGCCTTGTCAGCACCGAACTGCTGCACCCAACGCCCGACCGTCGTGACTGGCGCAGTTGGCTGGAACGCATGGGCCTGACCGATCAGGTCTCGCTCAAGGGCGGCCAGGTGTTCGACACTCTGGAATTGGGCATGATCGCCGCCGCCCGAGGCTACGGTGTGTCCATGGGTGATTTGTTGATGGTGGCGGAAGATGTGGCGCAGGGGCGATTGAGTTTGCCGTGGCCGACGGCAGTCGCCAGCGGTGAGAATTATTACCTGGTCTGGCCGAAAACCCGCCCCGGAGGTGAGCGTTTGCGCCGGCTCAGCGATTTTCTTTTGGGTGAGGTTCGGGCCATGGATTTACCGGCGGTGGAGCACCTGAGCTGAATCGATATGGCCTTGCGCCATCTCCCGGTTAATCACTCAAGTATTGAACTTGGCCGTGACTGCCAAGGAGCTGGAAAGCCTGGCGGTGGACTTGCGGCATGATGTTGACCGGTTTCGTTGAGGCGCCTCTGAGATAGCTATCGCGAGCAGGCTCGCTCCCACACTGTATTTGTGATCGACACAAACCCTGTGGGGGCGAGCCTGCTCGCGAATGGGGTCATCTCAATTCAGCTCTTTCCCAAGCTAATCGCACTTGGCATTGCTGGACACTTCCTTGCTCGCCTGTTTCAACAGGCTACCCAACTCAGCCGCATTGGTGCTGTTGTAAACCCGACCTCCGGTGTTTTCAGCGATACAGCGTGACGGGCCGCCAGCACCGATTTTCACCACGTTGACCCGAAGGCGCGGTTGTTCCCTGGCGATTCGACGGGATACCGCGCAAACGTCCTGCCCGCAACCGTCTTCACCGTCGACGAACATCACGATCACTGCATCGTTATTGCGCCCGTCGACCGTGCTCGCCGCGTGGGCCAGGCTGTCGGCCAGCGGTGTGCCGTCGTCGGGAACCAGACCTCGAATTCCGTTGATCAGACGCGGGCGGTCGCCGAACTTGAACACACCCTGGTCCGGTGTTCTTTCGCAGCCGGCGAAGGTGATCAGGCGTGTGTCGATCTTCGGATCCAGCCCGTTGATCATGCCGGCCAGCGAGTCCTTGGCGACGTCCATGCGGCTGGGTTTGGCGGTGAGCCGCATGGTGCGGTTCGGGTCCAGGAGCTTGTTGAGGTCACTACCGAAGAACCAGTCCTCGTCGGCTTTCACTGACTTGATGTTCAAATCCATCGAACCCGAGGTGTCGAGCACCACCACGAACTGCGGGACCTCTGCGTTCGGCGCATTTTTACGGCAGGCGAAGTTGTCCAGCGTCGGGGCTGGTGGCGGGGCAGCCACTACCGGTTTTGGTGGTGGGACCGGTTTGGGTGGCGGGATCGGCTTGGGTTCCGGTGCCGGAGCCGGTTTTGGTGGCGGGGTGGGCTTGGGTTCCGGTACCGGTTCTGGCGCGGGCTCCGGTACTGGAGCAGGTTCCGGTTCCACGACTGGCTCGGGGGCAGGCTCAACCGGTTTCTCAACCGGCGTCACCACGGGCGCAACAGGCGCTACAGGCGGAACCACGATAACCGGCTCACGGTGCAGGAACCACCAGAGCCACAGTGCCAGAAGCAGTAACAGCAGCGCGAGCAAGGCCGCTGCGATCCACCAGCCACGACGCGATGGCGGCACCACCGGCACCACCGGCGGCACGATCGGTTTGGGCGGGCGCTGGTTCCAGCGCACCACCAATGGCTCACCGTTGAGGCTGTAGAGTTTGTCCAGCTCAGGCGTGCCGAGCAGGCTGCGCAGGTCATCCGCTTCCGTCGGTTGACCGCGTTTTTGCAGTTCATCCGCCAGCTGTCCGAGGGACGTCTGACGCACTTCATAGGTTTCCAGCAAACGTCGTTGCGCGTCCTCGTTGAGGTCGGCATAGGGCGTGGGTTGGCCACCCAGTTCGGTCCACCATTCCAGCACGTCGCCGCTGCCCATCCGCGGGACAGCAAACAGACTGGCGACGGTCGGCGGAAAGTGTTTCTGGATGAGGGCGACTTTGGCTTGCAGCGCACTCATCCCCTCCGATGTGGCTTGCGCATCCCTGATGACCCGCTGCATGACGACAATTCCTGAAAAAGTGCAGGCATCCATCGGGATGCTTGCGGGGTGAAAAGTTACTCTTCGTAGCCGAGGCTGAATTGCAGCTGATTGACTTTTTTCTGCAATGTTTTCAGCTCTTGCTGCTTGGCCGCCAGTGTCGCGGGTGTTGATTTGGTCGCTGGCGCCGCTTGCGAAGCCTTGAGCTGCCGCTCGAGGTCGGCAATCTGCTTCTGCACCTGGGCTTCATTGCCACGGCGGGCCTTGAGCGAGGTCAGCAGTTGCGCCAGCGACTGATTCAACGCCGCCTGGGCTTTCTGCTGGCTGGCCAGATCGGTCTTGGTGCTGAGCTGCTGGGCCTGAATGTTCTCGTACACCTGGCGGAACATTGCGTTTTGCTGCCGGGACTCGCTCAGTGCCAGTTCCTTCTGCTTGACCTGATCGCTGTAACCACCGGAGTAGTCGCAGTTCATCTTGGTCAGCATGCTGCTGTCGCGATTGGTCGCATCGCATTCGCCGGGCTGGCTCGCGCAACCGCTCAGGGTCAGGACGGCAGTGATGAGCATCAGTTGTCTTGGCGTCATAGGCTTAACCCAGGGTGATTGCGGAGCGTTGGCTGTACAGAGCGTCGACTTCCTTCTGCAGGCTGACGACTTTCTGGTTCATTCTTTGAATGTTCATCTCCACTTGCCTGATCTCGGCGCTGGAGCCTTGTGAACGCTCGGCGTCTGCCACTTTGCTGTACTCGGTGACTTTGGTACGCATGTTGGCCAGGTCTTTACGCAGGCGCGCGATGTCCGAATCGATCCCGGCGATTTGCGCCTGAGCCCTGCTCCTGTCGACTTTCTTGTTGGCAATGTCCTTTTTGATCTGGGCAATTTGCGCATGGTCATCATTGATCACTTGCTGAGCGGTCGCAGTCCGGGCGATCACGTTTTGCGTGTCTTGCTGGACGTCGCTGTTCATCTTCGCCAGGCGGGTGGAGGTGTCGGCGTATTCGGCGCGACGTTGATCCAGGTAATAGTTCGCGCCCATGGCCACGCCACACGCGGTAATACCGGCGGCGATGACGCACACGGTTTTGTTGTTGCTGTTGGACAGTGCGCAAGCGAGGATGCCGACACCGGCGCCGACGGCGCAGGCCTGGTAACCGGACTTGCTGAAGAACTCTGCGTCATTGCCCTGGGTCAGGCGCGGGTCGGCACCGTCGCCTTCGCCTTCGCCCAGCATGGAGCTGCCGGTGTTGGCGCAACCGGTCATGAGCAGACTGCCGGCGACAACGAAAGCGATCTGTAGCTTGAAGCGAGTCCAAAGGCTGCGCGACATGGTGAAACTCCTGGGTAACGGTGTTGACCCGTTGTTATTGAGTGACGGTTTTGCAGCTGGTCAGCCAGGCTTCAGTGTCGATTTTCTGCTTTTGCAGGAACGCCTTCTGATTGGCCCAGTGGGTGCGCAAGTAAGGTTTGAGGTCTTGCAGCTGTTTGTTGCGGGTGATGATTTCTTCCATCACCGGGACTTGCGTTTCAAGCAGTGGCTGGCCGTACAAGGTAGCCGATTCCACCAGGCTGCTGGCGTAGTAACGGCTGAGTTTGTGCAGGCGATCCTTTTGCTCCTCGAGCTTGCCTTTACGCATGTCGCAACTGGCATCTTTGTCTGCGCTTTCACAGTTGAGCTTGTAGTTCTTTTGCAGGAAGTCCACGTACTGGCCGTCGTCGAGCATCGTGGTGCACAGGAACGCACCCAGGTTGAGGCTGGCGCGGATCGCCTGGTCGCGGGTTTCTTCCTGCTGCTGGTTGCTGGCGCGCAGCTGGTTTTCCAGGGCCTGGAGCTTTTCCTTGAGCGCTTTGTCTTCGATGCCCGAGGCGAGGCTGTTCAGGGATTGTACGGTGCCTTTGTCGGCGGATTCGGTTTCCTTGCTGCCGGTGCCGAGTTTCTTCCAGCTGCTTTCGATGCTGGCGACCCGTTCGCGAGAGGTGAGGGTCGGGGAGACCAGCACCAGTCGCAGGCCGGTGGTCTTGTTTTTCACCTGGCCTTCGGCGTTGTAATACGGCTCTTCCTTACGCAATGCCGTACGCAGGTCGGCCTGCGCGGTCAGGTAGTTGCCGCCACGGACGACGTAGCCGCCGGCCTGACCGTGCTGGCGGTCGAGTTTGTTCAGGCGAAACGGCTCGAACATCATTTCGTCGACGTTACCGAGCATGTCATGCAAGCCCAGCGGGTTGGGCTTTTGCAGTCCGGTCAATTGCACTTTGCCATTGGACGATTGCGCCCCGGCGAACCACTCGTAGGCGTTGATGCCTTCTGGCATCGGGTAGTGTGTGTCGCGGAATTCTGCGGCACCGACTTCCAGCCCGCCGCGCGCGGCGAACTCCCATTCTACTTCGGTTGGCAGGCGCAGGAAGCCTTGCGCGCCGTCTTCCTTGGGCAGCTTGTCGGCGGCGTTTTTACGCAGCCACAGGTTGTACTTGTCGGCGGCTTCGACGGCTTGCACCCAGCTCACCGCCGTTTGCGGCAAGCGCATCCGGGTGGCGGCGGTGGGGCAGGTTGCTTCGGTCAGCGCAGCGTATTGCAACTGACTCATCTCGTACTTGGCCATCAGGTAGTAGCGGGATTTGTCGTTCTTGGCCCCGGTAAAACTGCCGGCGATAAAGGTCGGACGGGTCTGTTCGACATAGCCGTATTCCGCGCCGTCCTGACCGATGTTGATCGGGTAGTCATCCAAGGGACCTGCGACCGGAATGAACACCTTGCGAAACACCATCGAGCCTTCGCAGGGCATCGGCAGCACGACGTCGCCAGACTCGGGCATCGGGTTGTAATACTTCTCTTCCCAGCCCGCCGCCGAGGCGTCGAGCAAGTAGCCGAGGCTCAGGGGTAACAGCAAGCCAAAACGTTTATAGCTCACGCAGACTCTCCGCAGGTTGGATGTTGATGGCTCGCAGGGCGCCGATCACGGCCACCAATGCAGCGACCAAAAAGGTCAGGAGCAGGGCGGCCAGGCCATGCCAAACAGTGATGTGGCAAACGAAGGTGCCGGTGGCCTGGCTGCTGCCGAGCAGGTAGTCGAACAAATGACTGCCCACGGCATAAAACCCCAGCCCGCCAACGTAGCCGGCCAAGCTCAACGCCAGCGCTTGCAGGACCACGAAACCGCCGACAGCCCGGCGCTTGAAGCCCAGCAGACGCAGGACCGCCAGGCTTTTGCGTTTACGGTCGATGTTGGCCAGGAACGCGCCGACCATCGACGCCACGCAGCCGATCAGTGCCGCCATGGCGATCACACCGAAGATCAGCCCCAGCACATGGTTGATGGCTTTGACGTTGTCGATGTCGGCCAGCCGACTCGACGTTTCGATGTGTTGTTCGTTGAGCCAGTGTTCCAGCGGTGCGACCTGATCAATGTCGCGCGCATAGACGCGGGCGCGGGCATACAGCGGTTGTAGATTACCCTGAGGCTTGCCGGTGGTAACGCCGAACTCACTGACCTGATAACCGTCGCGAAAGCGCTCCAGATCCAGCAGCAGCGGCGGGGCGACAAACCCGGCAGCGCGACCGAAGCGGGCGCCATCGAGCACGGCCAGTACCGTCAGCGTCATCTCGCCGCGTTCATTGACACCTTCCAGACGACGCAACGCCCGCAACTGCACGCTGTCGCCGGCCTTGGCCTGCAAGCGTTGCGCTGCACTGGCGCTGAGGATCACTTGATTGCCGACGGGGTTGAGTGGCGCCAGGTTCAGTTGTGGGTCGCCCGGCTCGGTGGCGATGATTTCCGCACCTTCGACAAACCGTTGCATGCCGATCAGCAGGTCAGCCTGAGTATTGAGCGAGCGGGTCTGGCCGAGGGCAAAACCGGTCTCGGGGCGCAGGCGTAAACGCTCGATCCAGGCCGTGTCGTAGTTGCCGTTGCTGAGCATCTTCACTTCAAGGTTGCGCGGGTCGCGCAGCAGTTCGTCCTGCAGCTGGCTGACCACCCCATGTTTGAGCCCGAACAGCAACAACAACGGCGCAATCACCGCCACCAGGGAGGCGGCGATGCACAGCGAGACCTTGCGATCGTGCCAGAGGTCTTGCAACGCCAGTGAGCCCAGCAGGCGCAAGCGATCAGTCCATCGGTTCAAACAGAGTCTCTCCCTGATGGCTGATAGCGCCGAGTCGCGGTAAGCCGAAATCTTTCAGCAAGGCCCAGTCATGGGATACAACGAGTGCACTCAGGCCCATGCTCGACACCAGGCTCAGGAGCAACTCGAACAAACGCCGGGCACTGTGAGGGTCGAGCGCGGCGGTCGGCTCGTCGGCCAACAGCAGTAGCGGTTCATGGGCAATTGCCCGAACGCAGGCCACGCGCTGGCGTTCGCCGATCGATAAGGCCTGAGGTTGTTTATCCAGCAACCCTTGCAGGCGCAACACGTCAACGGCGTGGTCGATGTGATCGCTCTTCGCCGGCATCCCGAGCAAACGGCGCGGCAGGCTGATGTTGTCTCGCACGCTCAGGAACGGCAGCAAGCCGCCGCTCTGCAAAATGAATCCCAAATGTCGTGAACGCACCGCTGCAAGAGCAGGCTGGTCGTCAGTGGCCAATAGTTGGGCGATATCCTGAGCGTGCATCGGGCCCAGCCGAAAGCGCTCGAGTTCCACCGGCGCGAGCAACAGGCCAATGGCTTCAAGCAGCGTGCTTTTGCCGCTGCCGCTCTCGCCGGTGATGGCGAGGATTTCCCCGGCGCCGACCTGCAAGTGCGGCAGTCGCACATGATGAGCCTGTGCGCCTTCACCACGGCGCACCAGCAGGTTCTTGATATCGAGCATGGGCGTCTCGTTAAGGCATCATTTCCAGTGGCACGGGGTAGACGTTGTCCCGCGCATCGCTGTCTTTGGCTAAAGCTACCCAACGGTCGACATCGGCGTTGTAACGCTGGTAATGCCGCAGTTTGGTGTTCAGCGTGCGGATGAATTTTTCTTGTGCCAGACCATCCCAGCTCTTCCAGGTCTCTTCATCCAGGTTCAGCACTTCACTCTGATAGGGCAGGTCTTCGAGGTATTCACCGAGGACGCCCATGTCCGCCAGTTTGGCGTTGCTGTTCTGTTTGAGCTGATTGGGATCGGCGCCCATGGTCGCCGCCACGGAACGCAGGCGATCGAACATTTCCGTCGGTGAAATCAGGCCTTCGTTGGCGGCATCGAGAATCTGCTTCATCACGTCGCTCAAGTCGCTGAGCTGTGACTTGGTCAGCAGCACCCGCACGTCGGTGGTCGGGATGTTCTGCTTGATCAGGTCGCGGTCGGTGATCCATGCCTTGAACACTGGCGGGGCCTTGCTGTTGGTCTTCTCGCCGAGATAGGCGAGTTGCATGGCGTGGCCGATCAGTGCCGTGTCTTCGAGCATTTTCTTCTCGGCCGGGTCCTGCTTGGCGTTCGCCGCGCTGCCGATGGCGTCTTCGCCCATGTAGGCGGCTTTGACTTGTGTAGTGATCGCCGCAGCCAGTGCGTCGACCTTGCGCCCGAACTCCTGCACATCGCCAGCGTTCACCGGGTAGTACAGCGAAGTGTTGGTGCCCGGGTAGGTCGACAGGTTCTGGTACTGCGCCTCGGCCTTGGCATGGTCCTTGGCCCCGGCCGGGGTTTTCAGGTGCAGGGTGTAAATCGCCACGCCCGGGTTGGCGGCCTCCATACGCACCTGCGCGGCGCTCAAACCGGTCTTCGACAGCTTGTCGTCGCCTTCGATGGCGCCCGCGTCGGTGATCAGCACCACGTAGCGCGCGCCGAACTGGCTCCAGTCGACCTTGTCGATGCTCTCCATGACGCCGGCAAACGAGTCTTCATCGAAGCTGCTGCTCGACACGGTGGCCTGTTTGAGGTCTTTGATCCTGGCGAAAAAGTCAGCGCTGTCTTTCACCTGCGTCGGGTCGGCGTACATCTTGGTGGTGTATTCCAGCCCCGGCACCGCCTGGGTGTTGGAGCGGAAAGCCACCAGGCCGAACTTGACCTGCTTGCCGAGATTCTGCGCTTCGATCTTCTGGTAAACCTTGCGGATCGCCTCGCGGGTGCGGTCGATGTAGGGGTCCATCGAGATCGTCGAGTCGATGACAAATACCACGGCCGCACTGAATTCCTTCAGTTGGTTGGCCTTTTTCTCTTCGGCTTCCTTGCTGCCGGCAGCGCTGTTTGCAGCACCGCCCTTGGCGTTCTTGTCATCCGGCTTGCTGACGGAGGCGACGTTGAGCAGGCGCGTGCGGAAACCGCTTTCGGTCATGACTTCTTCGCCACTGAGCACCGGCAGCAGGTAAAACTGCTTTTGCAGGTCGACGAAGTATTCAGGTTCTTCAGCCAGTACGCCCGGTGCTTGCTGGCCCTTTTTCAGCGTGGCCCGCAGTGGCGCGACTTTGCTGACCGGGTCCGGTGCATCAAGAATGCCTTCGACGGTGGCGCGGTCCTTGAAGAACAGCAGCCGGTCGCGGTTGGCCGGGTTGGTGAAGGCCAGCGTCAGTTGCATCTTCCAGTCGGTGGTACAGCTGGCAGGCAGCCAGCCAATGGTTTTGCCGTAGCTGTCGGGGCCGACTTTCAGCCACTCGGCGTTGTTTGCTTGCGCGCGCTCGTACACATAAAAGCGGCTGAAGACCGGTTGTGCGTCGCCTGTCGCACCGCCCGCCGTCGGGCTGATTTTGCAGCCAGGCGTGGTCAGCACGCGTTGGAACAGGGTCTTTTTACCGGCCTGGATCAGCGGTTTGTCATCGGCCTGGGACAGCGGGCTGATGCACAGCGCCAGTAATGCGGCGCTGCTCAGCAGGAATCGACTCATGGGCGAACGCATCACTTCTGCAACTCCTCGAAACGCTGCTTGGCTTCGGCGTTGTTCGGGTCCTGGGTGAGGATGGTTTCATACCAGTAGGCGGCGGTGGCGTTGTCCGCGGCCGGGAAGCACTCGCTGGCCTTCAGGTATTTAGGGTCGTATTCGCGGGCATAGGCGTTGGCGATCAGCGCGTCACCGGCCTGGGCACGGTTGGCGTACAGGCGCTGGGCGACGCCGCAGTGCTTGCCGGCCTTGGCCTGGTTGATGATCTCCAGCAACCTGGCACTGTCGGGTGCCGCCTTGATGCAGGTCTGGACGAAGGTCAACTCGGGCAGGCTGTTCATGCTGTCGAGGGTGCAGGCTTGAGCCTCGGCGCCGGCGGGTGCGGCGGCAGTGGCTGCAACCGCAGGGGCGGGGGTGCGTTTGTAGAACCAGAATCCGGCACCCGCCGCCAGCAGCAACACCACCACAATCAACAGACCGATCAGGCCTTTGTTGCTTTTCTTCACCGGTGCGGGAGGCGGCGCGTAGGCGGGTTCGGTGAGCACCGACTCCAACTCCACTTCTGGCTCGGCGGTGGACAGGGTCAGTTCAGGCAGCTCCGGGATTTCAGGGATCTCCGGTGCCGGTGCGCTCGGCGCGGTCAGTTCGGCACCGCCGTAAGTCGAGCGTGTCTGGCCGCCGGCCGTGGACGGCAGCAAACCAACGCCTGGGCGAACCACGCCTTTATCGGCATGACCGTGGCTCTGTTCGCGCAGTTCGATCTGGAATTGCGAGTTGGCGACGCCTTCCAGCAGTGGGTCAACCACGTCCGGTCCGACCTGCGTTTCCATAGCTTCGCCGTTGGCCGTGAGGTTGAAGCGCGAGACCTTGAACCAGAATGGATTGTTGCTCCAGGCCTTGTGGCCCTGAAGGTAAAAACCGTCCTGGTTGCGCTGAATGGAAAACTCCAGCTGTTCCTCGCCACCCTGCCATTTCTTCACAGTGAGGCGGGCCTGGCCAGGCACATTGGGCTCTAACGCGAGCAGGTCGACACGAATTGGCATTGCTTATCTCGCTGCGAAGGCTGTGAGCACTTGGCCCAGCCGTTCGTTCTGTTCAGGGGTTATTTCACGTCCGGCACCATGGCCGGCATTGTCCTGCGTGATGTAGGCCAGGCCCGAGAGCCAGTCGCCTAGATACCGCTGCGCCTGATTCGCCGGTTGCGCCGGCAGCACGGGCACTTGTCCCGGGCCAATGTCGGCGTAGAACGAAAATAGAGGCGCCTTGGCTCCGGCGCGGCTGTTCGGGCGCTCGCTCACCGGCTTCTGGAGGTAGCCGAACCAGGACACGAAATCGCGCAGCACACGTTGCACTTCCAGTACCTGGCGTTCGACCAGTTGATCGCGCCGCGCGCCACTTTGTGCGCGCTTGAGGACGGCGCGGCTCAGTTGCCCCGGCAAGTCCTGGCGATAGCCGGCGGTGATCAGTTCATCGACCACCGCTTCCAGCAAGGCCTTTTCCAGCCCCAGCAGGTTGAGCAGGCTTTGCCGGGTGGTCAGTTCACGCAGATGCGCGATCCAGGCCTTGAACGCCGCTTTGGCGAAACGGTGTTCGTTGCTTTGCAGCTCAGGTGCCGAGGTGCCGGTATTACTGCTGACCGGCGCGTCTTGGCTCAGGTCGTCACCGAAATCGAAATCGAAACCGGCGTCGTTACCGTAGAGGCTCTGGCTCGGTGTCGGGGTGACCGGTTCGTCGTTCACGGTCGGCTCGTCATCGGTTTCGTACACGCCGCTGAGGTACAGGTCGCGCACCTCTTCGCTCGGCATGTCGAGTTGATCGATCAATTCGCCAAGCACCGCAGGGCGACGGCCCAGGCCCGTCAAAATCATTTGCGCCTTGGCTTTCTTGGCGGCTGCGGCACCGTCGTCGTCAGCGTGGTACCAGGTGCTCAGGCCGTGAGTGGTCAGGCCTTCGAGGCACTCGCTCAATTGCTCGCGGATGCGCTGCAATTTGAATTCGATATTGGCCACGCCTTTGAAACTGCCGCTGAAGTGGCTGATGCCACCGTCATCGTTGCACAGCATTTCCGTCCAGGCGTTGGCCGGGTTCTTGATGTGCTTGCACACCAGAGCGTTGCTGGCGAAGCTGGTGCCCAGCGCGCTGACACGTTCCTGATAGATGGCATTGAGGCCGGTTTCCGCACCGGTCGCGTCCTGCCCGATGAACGCCGCGTCCATACGCGGTTTGCGCACCAGGTAGGTGTTCTGGAACGGTGTGCCGGCCCAGTCGTTCATCCAGCTCAGGCTGCCGAAACGCTCCAGCATGGTCAGCTTGACCATGCCGTTCCAGCTCTCGTCGTACTGATCAGGTGTCAGGCTCAGGGAGTTGGTGATTCGCAGGTCGAGCATGGTCAGCGCCCAGATCAGGCCGGTATCGCGCTTGCTGCGAGCGGCCGAGTCGGCGCCCTGGGTTTTTCGATCCAGCGGGTCAGCACCGGGCCCACGTCGTTGACGTCGCTCTGCTTGGTCGAACTGGTGCAGACCACCAGTGCGTTCATTTCCTGGTTGTCGGTGTAGCGTTCGAACAAGTAGGCGACCTTGCCGCGCAGGATCAGCTGGGAAACGGAGTTGTCCTTGGTGCTGGTTTGCGGGTCGTTGGAATCGGCGATCTCGTGCAGTTTCTGGCGCCCGCGATAACCGGGGAAATCCAGCAGGTCGACCTGATTGACGATGTCATCCACTGGCGCTTCGATCAGGCGGAAGGTCATTTCGGCGGTCAGTGCCGCCAGTTGCGCGACCGCAATTGCCTGACTGTTTGCAGGCGATCGCCAACCAGCGGTCGAACATCGATCGGCAAGTCCAGCGGGCTGCCGAAGCGTTCGAGGATGTCGACGTTCATGATGCTGTCGCGCTGGCTGTAGGTGTCGTTTTCGAAACTCACCAAGGCCTTCAACGGTGCGAACACGGTCTCGGGCAGACCCAGCTTGTGCAGCGCGCCGGCCAGTTTCTGGTACACGCGCGTCAACTCGCTTTGCTCGCCCCAGAGGATCGAAAACAGCTCGGCCCGTTCCTGGAAGTTCAGGCGTGGCGCCAATTGCAACGCTTTGGGCCAGTACAGGGGCTCAAGCTTCTTCACCGAGTTGCGGAAGTTGTCGCGCAGGTAATCCCACAGCGACACCAGATCGTCGGCATTGACCCCCGTTTGCAGCGGGCCGGTTTCGCGGCCTTCGAACGGTTTGAGCACGCGCTGGATGCGCTCTTCGTCGATCTCGTAGGAAATCCTCTCAAGGTCGAAATCCTTGAACCAGGCGTTGGCGAGAATCTTCGCCAGCTCGATTTCCTTGAACAACGTAAGTTCTACCGGGAAGTCCTTGTCCTGACTTTCCGTCGCCCGCCGGCTGAAGCGCGTTACCAGGCCGGTGGCTTCCTTGCCACCACCCACCGGGTTGATGTGCTTGATGAAGTCCAGGTGCTGGCCGCCGAAATCGGTTTCCAGTTTGCCGTTCTGACCGGCGGCGAGGGCTGAAATCAGGTAGGACTTGCCGGCCTGGGACAAGCCGAAAAAGCCAATGGTCATCGGTGTGCAGGCCACACGACCGAGGCTTTGAGCCAGGTTGCGGGCGCGGTGCAGGCGGATGTTCAGGTTGTCGGCTTCGCTGTCCAGACGCGGCGCATTGCCACGCGTCTGGCCAATCCAGTCCAGCGCCTGACCGGCGCCTTCATAAACAGCGGCCCAACTGGCAGAGAGCTGAGTTTGATCGGGGGTCAGGTCTTTCATTTGCGTTTCACACTTCCACTGTCGAGCCAGTACTTGGTCTCGCTCAGGCCGGCGTCGAGCATGGTGTTGAGTTCCAGCTCGAGGTCGCTGCGCGGGTTGAAGTTGACGTTGTTGCTGTTGGATTCGATGTCGCGGACCGAGAGGCGGTCGCTGACCAGATCCTGCTTGCGCGTGTATTTGTCCGCCGGTTTGACCTCGAACCGCACCTTGAGCAGCGGCGCGCTGCCGTTTTCACCGATTGCCCGGGAAAACTTCTCCCGCCCCGTCTTGGTGAACCGCAAGGTATACAGCGGCGAAGCGGCCCAGCGATCAGCGGCCAACTGGCGGAAACCGAGGCGCAGATCGCCGCGCATTTCCAGCTGCGGCGTATCGGCGGCGTCGCCAACGCCAATTTCAGGCAGTTTGATTTTGTAGTCTTCGGACTGGATGTCGCGGTACAGCACGTCGGCATCCTTGATCACGTTGTTCAGGTCGATGACACCGATGTGCTTGACCGTCGAATACGGCTTGAGCGCCGATGCCCGGAAGTAGAAGTTCGGCACGCTGTGGTTGGCGCACAACAGGCAGAGCATGGCGCCAACCGAGGCGGTGCTTTTCGGGTCGTCGATCCGGCCGCTCTTGTGAAACGGATACCAACCGCCGGTGCGGTAGTTTTGCAGCGCCAGAATGCGTCCCGGTGGCAGTGGCAACACCTTGCGAATGAACGCCTGGATGCCGGGCAGGCGCGAAGGGCGGCCGGTCAGCAGCAAGACATCACACGGGTAATGCGCGACCACTTCACACAGCGCACCAAGGATCTTGGTGATGTTGATCTGGTCGTTGAGGAACGCGGCGTGGAGCTTTTGCAGGTCGAAGCTGATCGGCGCGGCATACAGGTCGAAACCGCTCTGACCGCCGACATCGCGGCGTACGGCAGCGTTGACGTAGTCGAGCACGGTCTTGCTGATCGCGTTGTCACCGAGTAATTGGCGGTAACTTTGCGGGGTGACTTCTTGCGGGACCTGCGGATCGTAATGCTCGTACGCCTTGAGCAGCGCCAGGCCCAGCGGGGCGAACACCTGAAGGTTCAATTGTTGACGCAGGATCATGTCCTGGGCACTGACCGACTCATCGCCACACAGCCGTGACATCAGTGAGTTCGGGGCTTTCACGCCGGCGTTCTGCAAGGCTTTTTCGAAACTCGGCAGGACGAAGTCCTGAATCACGTCCAGCAGGATGTCGTCGCCGGCCACTTTGAAGCCATCGCGAAAACGCTGTTCGGGCACGATGTGCACGTTGCTGCCGCTGCCGGTATTACCCGCGCGGTCGAGGCGATAGTCGGTGATCACCAGGTCGGTGGTGCCGCCGCCGATGTCGATGGTCGCGAGGGTGATGCGTTGGCGGTCGGCCTTGTCCGGCCGGGCGATGGTGTCAAAAAACTCTTCCGGGTGACCGGCGAAGTTCTCGTTGACCTCGGTGTACAGGTACACCAACTGGCCGCAGGACGCTTCGTCCCATTCCACGCGGATACTCGGGATCGGCGTGCGCGGGCTAACGGCCTGATCCTGATGTGGATCTTCCTCGCCGGCATGCCAGCCGAGGCTTTTCCACACCAGGCCGATGGCTTGCAGCATGCGTTCGTTGAGGATGCTGCGCTCGGCCTGCGGCATGCCCGGTGGCACGGTCAGGGTAATGCTGTTGAGTTGGCGCGGTACGCGGGTGTGACCCTGGCGCGAACGCTGGGCCGGGCTGTTGATTTGCGACAGCGCCTGGGCCAGTACTTCGGCGAGCATGAAGGTCATGAGCGAGCTGCGTGAATAACGCGGCATGAACACCGGCAGGCGATCGTCTTCTTCGAGGCTGTATAGCGCCTCGCCGGTTTCGTTGATCAGGTGCGAGAACGGCGCGGCGGTGGCGTACGGCTCGTTGTCGGTCCTGATGTACGAGCAGTTGAAACGCCAGCCGTGGCCATAGGCGTTTTCGTCCCACAGATAGCGTTTCGGGCTGGACAGGCCAGTGGAGCCTTCGGTGCCGCGACGACGACTGGCCAGACGGCTGGCCTCATTGCCGACGCGGGCAATCGTCGCCCATTGGAACGCATCGTGACGGCCACTCTTGACCGAACAGTGATCCTTGCCGAAATACGCCTGGGCGAATTCCACGCGGCTTTCGAACGGCAGGTTGTAGGTGTGTTCGGGGGTGATCAGGTCGCGCAGTTCCAGCACGTAGTTCTGCTTCAACCCGGAGCCGGCCTGACCGTGATTTTCGATCAGGATGCCGCAGGTGCGCGAGTTGCCGACGTCCAGCACCAGGTCCACCGGAATCGGTTTGACCAGGCCATTGCTGTCGTTGGCAACCACTTTCAGCTCGGGGATTTCAACTTTCGCCCGGGCCGTTGACTGCTGGGCGGCTGACGGCTTGCTCAACAGGCTGAGCAAATTGAGGTAGTGCGCCAGGTGATAATTGGCGCGGATATCGATGTCCAGCTCTGCGCGCGAACGGTGGGCACTGCCCTCATTGAACACTTCCAGCAGCCACTCGTTGACCCACGGCTGCGCCAGAAACCAGCGGGTTTCGCTCGCCTTGGTCGCCAGTTTGAAAGACACGCCGGAGCTGATGTCTTCTTCATTTGGCGCCAGATAAGCAGTGCCGTCACGCTTGGGCATCACACGGCTGTCGAACGCCATCGTCAGGCGGTGGGTGTTACCGTCGATGTCGGGAGTCGCCAGTTTCACCAGACGCATGCGTGACCAGTTGGTTGGACCTTCGTCGAAGCGATGCGGCGGCATGAAGCGGAAAAACGGGGTCGGCAGCCAGATACCGTCGAGCAAATCGAGGCTGCTTTTCATGTCGACGCTGAACGCAGGTTTGGCTTTTTCGACCTTTTCCGGTTCGGGTTCGTAGAAAAAGAAGTCTTTCTCTTCGTTGTACGCCAGGCGGCAGATCAGCCCGCTGATCATCGGTGCGAACTCGCCCGCCGGTTCCTTGCGGGGATCCAGGCGCAGGGCGAAATCCATGAACTGGATGCCGGTGTCGCTGACCAGCGTGACGGTGTCTTCGAATTGAGTGACTTCAGGCAACATGTCGGGTTATTCCGTTTTTATTCGGCCACTTGCCGCATGGACATGGGGAATTGTTCTTTTCCGTAACCGCCGGTGCAGTCCGCGACCGTGGTCGCCCCTTTGCGGCAGTTGACCTTGGGCATGTCGTAAGTGCTGCCATCGCCGCAAACGGCCTGGCCCTGGCTGTCGATGGCCAGGCTGCCACCCTTCATAGTAGCGCTCACAGGCCCGCTACATTTCGAGCCGTCGGCCTGGTGTACGGTGACTTGGCCCTTACCGTCCTTGAGCTGGTATTCCAGACGCAGCGGTTTGCCGGTCCGGCGGTCCTGTATTCCGGCGCCTGCGCTGTACTGACCATCGAGAAACCTGGCGGCACCGTCGGCGGCGTCTGGCGGGATACTCAGGGGAGGGCCGGGTTTTGCGGCAGCGGATTTTTCTGCCTCGGGCGATGTGACATCCGGCGGCGCGGTTTTGTTTTCGGGTGGCGCGGTTTTGTTTTCGGCTGCCGGGTCTTTGGCTGGGTCCTTGGTCAAGTCGGCGGGTGCTGCGTCAGCCTTGTTACCCTCGTTACCCTCGACGGCCGGCGCTTCCACACCCTGTGTTCCGGTTATGGCGGTGCCGGTGCCGTTGGTGGCGCCTACGACGGTGCCAGTCACGGGGACGCCATTGAGCGTTGTGACATTGCCGGTCAGTGGCGGCTCTTCCAGCTGTTTTTCCACCGGCACGACGCCCTCGGGCAGCAGGTCTACCGCAACCAATGGGAGCGGGACGCAACCGCGCAGGCCGAGCAACAGCCACAAAAGCAGCAGCAGGAACGGCAGCAGCAACAGCCACCACCAGCGACGCCACCATGGACGAGCAACCACCGGCACGACGGGCGCGACAACAGGCGCTTCGACCACGGGTGGCAGCGTGAACGCGGGCGGGACCTGATAGAGGCAGTGCAGGGGATCGCCATTGCCGGTACCGGCATGCTCGAAACCCCAGAAGGTCAGCACCGGTTTGCCTTGCACCAGGTAGACGAAGTTTTCGTCCGGGAAATGAATCACGCGCTTGAGTAGCTTGCCGAACACGGCTTTGTCGCCTTGCTGCTGTTCGGCGGAGTCAGTACCCAGGAAACGCTGGCTCAACTCCTCGAGCGCGGTCTTGAGGGCTTCAAGCTGGCGGCGGGCAGGGGCACGTTCTTCTTCGGTCGCGCTGCTCCACGGGATCACATCGCCGTCGAGGCCGCTGTACCAATCGATCCGGTTGCCGAGTTCATCGCTTTGAGGGATGGCCAGATGATCGACCAAATCGGGGTTCTTGCGGCGAATGGCTTCGCGCAATTGCAGGGCTGCCCGGTAGACCGGTTGACCTGTTTCGCCGAGGGCAGTGAATGACCCGCTCTTACCGCTGCGTAATAGTGCCCCGCGCATTCAAACTCCATACGATCCGTTGCGCAAAAATGACAGACAAATGTGTCTGTACGTGCTCCTGCAATTAGCGGGCGAACTTAATGTCATTATGATATCGCCGTCAATCTGCCGGAGGTTCAAACCTTATGAGACTAACGTAAGCGTGCGGAGGTTGCATAAGGTCAATTTTAATTGGCTTGGGAAGGCTCGGGCGTAAGTTTTTTTAAGCTTGCTGAATCGTTTCATCAGCGCTATAAAAAATGCACAACTCCAAGAAAGGCTTTCCCCATGACCCCGCTCAAACTCCTCGTTGTCCTTGGCGCGCTGTCCGCCTCCCACGCCATGGCCTGGGATTACGTCCTGCTCGACAGCGACAAGGCCGCGCAAAACTGGCAGATCACCAGCCAGCAACTCGGTGTGAAAACCGACCAACCCTTCTCCGTGACCCTTCGTACCTTGCACGGCGGTCGGCAAGAGGGCGTCAGCATCGTCGACATCGATAACGGCACGATGAAACTCTCGGTGGTGCCGACTCGCGGGATGAACGTCCTGCAGGCGTCGGTCGGTAATGTGCGCATGGGCTGGGATTCGCCGGTCAAGGACGTGGTCAATCCGTCCTTCATCGAGCTCAACGGTCGTGGCGGCCTGGGCTGGCTCGAAGGCTTCAACGAGCTGGTGACCCGCTGCGGCTACGAATGGGTCGGCCATCCAGGCATGGACAACGGCGAACTGCTGACCCTGCATGGCCGCGCCGCCAATATCCCGGCCAGCAAAGTTACCCTGCATATCGATGAACAACCGCCTTACGCGATCAGCCTGCGCGGCGAACTCAAAGAGCAGGCGTTCAAGAAAGTCGATTTCTCGGTGATGACTGAACTGGTCACTGAGCCCGGCAGCGTTGCATTTGCCCTCAATGACACCCTGACCAACAGCGGTGATTATCCGAAGGAATACCAGGCGCTTTACCACAGTAACTTCAGTACGCCGTTCCTTGAGCAGGGCGCCCGATTTGTGGCGCCGGTCAAACAGGTGTCGCCGTTCAACGACAAGGCCAAAGGGGATCTGGCGGATTGGCAGACCTATCGCGCACCGACCAAGGACTATGACGAAACGGTTTACAACATTGTGCCTTATGGCGATGCCAAAGGTGACACGTTGACCGTGCTGCATAACAAGGCAGGGAGCCTTGGGGTGTCGGTTGGGTTTAATACTCAGCAGTTGCCTGTGTTTTCGTTGTGGAAGAACACCGATACGCAAGGGCAGGGATATGTGACCGGGTTGGAGCCGGGGACGAGTTTTTCTTATAACCGCCGGTATCAGCGGCCGATCGGTTTGGTGCCGACGATTGGAGTTAAAGAGCAGAAGCAGTTTCAGATCAAGTACAGCTTGCTGGCGGACAAGGGGGCTGTGGATAAGGCGTTGCATCGGGTGAGCGAGATTCAGGGCGCTCGGGAAGCCGAGGTACGACAGACGCCGTTAGTTGATCTCTCCAAGGAGTAATTCTGGTCAGTTTGTGCTCGGCCGGTACTGCAGCGCCTCAGCCAGATGATCGCGGGTGATGCCATCAACCTGCTCAAGGTCCGCCAGGGTGCGTGAGACTTTAAGCAGTCGATGGGCCGCTCGCAGCGACAAGGTCAATCGCTCACACGCCGTTTCCAGCCAGGTTTCGTCGGTTGTGGATAACTTGCAGTGTTCGCGCAGGCCCGGCAGATCAAGGAAAGCGTTCGCGCAGCCCTGGCGTTTTTGTTGTCGCTCTCGGGCGTCGGCAACCAGCACTGCGGCGGTAGCGGTGTCATCACCGGGTTTCAGCGCAGGGTTCAACGCCGTGGCTTCCCGAGCGACGGTCAGGTGCAGGTCGATTCGGTCCAGCAACGGCCCCGACAGTTTGTTGCGGTAACGCTGGACCATGTCTGGTGTACAACTGCATTTGCCGCTGGGTTCGCCAAGATATCCACAGGGGCACGGGTTCATCGCGGCTACCAATTGGAAACGGGCCGGGAAGCGGACGCGATCCTTGGCGCGGGAGATTACGATGTGACCGGATTCAAGCGGCTCCCTTAACACCTCCAACACCTTGCGATCGAATTCCGGAAGTTCGTCGAGAAATAGAACGCCATGATGGGCGAGGGTTATTTCACCGGGTTGCGGTCGCGAGCCGCTGGGACAAAAAGAATTTGTTGAGAAATGCCGAGCCCACAGGCCTCATTCCTGTGTGTTTTCATGAAGAAATAAACGAGGCGATATTCACTAATAAGTGAGACTCGGTTAGAAAACTTTGGAAATAGGTGAGACTGGCCTGAATCCAGACTTTTCCAGTTGGGTCACCTTTGCGAAATTGCACTCCACTTGACCACTGTTTGCATTCTGTCCCCATTTTTCTGATCAGTTAGGCAGCTCGCACAGATGGAAGTGCTCATCTAGGTGCCGGTGCAGCTCCGCACGAAGTTCATTCTCTCCCAGCAATCGGAAGCTGAAGTCGTAGATCGACTTCCTTCTTCCATCGATGCTCCACTTCTTGAACCAGGCGTCGGCTGCATCGACATAGACGCTCGGCCTACCGGGGAACTGATCACCGGTGACGTCAATAACCAGGTTTCCAACTTCAATCCAGGCATGCGACTTTCCGCCTTTGTCGGCCCGGACGAGCTCGGCCTGAGCCAGACCGCGGCTGATCAAGTAGTCGCCCAGGATCTCTGAGCAGTTGCCGCAACAGCCGCCGGGGAAGTTGGTCATGCAGGACGGCATGCGATTCTGCAGATGGATCGCATCGCAGGACTTGCGGAAGGCAGCGACCACTGAGCGCAGCAGCTCTACGGTGTCCGGAGAAAGCGCTTGAACGCTCGAGGTAGGGATGGAGTAGCGAGGCATGGGGGCACCGGTAGGGGCGGGGGCATCGAATGTACATCGTGGCCCGCTCAGGTGCTATACCGGAGCTTGAACCGCCGGGTACCCCGCCTGTTCACGAAGTGATGCACTCATCAATGAGGCAGCTTTCAGCCTGGGCTTTGAAAGCGCTTGTTCAGGAACGGTACTAGTATGGCTAGGTAATCGTCAGAATTTGCACTCTAGAGGTCAGATATCCGAACCTCATGCTGCTGGATGGAAGGACCGGATGTTTGGTGGGACACCAAGGTAGATTGCGTAGCCACATTGAAGTAATGCTTGGGAGACTGATTACGACTTTGAAGCAGCCGAGGCTGATGGAGGGATTCAAAGCATTGGAAGGCAAGTAATGACGATGTCGTCTGCTCTGACACAGGCCTTTTTCTTTGTGCCTTTCGGCGAAGGCTTAGTGCTACAAAATGGCGTCAGACTTTGGAGGAGGCCATGAGCAAAAGAGTGATCGAACCTGAGGTGATCAACCTCATGCTGGAGCAATACCTCAATACTGCAAAGCTCTATGCCAAGTCTCCTGGCGATTCGGAGCTGCTGCGCCGACTGAAGAAAGATTTCGCTAACCTGAACCGGCTGCACCTGAGTGGCGACACCGATTGGCTGCAGACTTGGGATGATATCACGAAGATTCATCGCATGAGTTTGCGAATGCCGCAGAGCGAAAGCTTGGCTCACATCCGCAAGCTCGTGATCCTGAAAAGCAATTTCATCCAGGATTATGGGGATGGAATTAACACGGTATATCTGGACGATGCCAGCGTGCCGTACACGGTTCCGATGTCCACCGGGAAGCGCGTTTCCGAGCCATCGTCCGGTATGGATGACTCAGCGGCGGTCGTACCAAGCCCTGTTGTGCTGGCAGAGACTTCTGTTTCAGACGAAGAGGCATCCGCACGGCATGGCGAGCGGGCAGCCCCTATTTCCAGATTCGAAAAGCGACACCTCACCGCCCGCGCGCCCTTGGTAGTCGTGCCCGATGCGAAATTCTCCATCATCGCCTGCATTGATGTCGTGCCGGGTGGTAATGGTCCATCCACCCCATTGGCTGAGGTCGCCATTCCGTCTAGCGGCCTGATGATCACCGTGGAGGCCATCGCGGGCAATAACCTGAAGCTGCTGGGCCCCGCCAGTCAAATGGTTCGAGTGTCACCCGGCGAGAAGTCACCCGAAATCGAGATCGCCCTGCAAGCCACCGCGCTCGGCTCAGTTGAAGTCGTGCTGCGTGCACACACGGACCAAGCGTATCTCGGGGACCTGCGCATCAGCATGATGGTTGCAAAACAAGGAGCACCAGATCTGCAGGACGTGAAGTCGGGCATCGCGGCAGCACCACGCATGGCGCGTAAGGCAACGCTGACAATCAACTATTCGCGAAGGGATCGCACGTACCGGTTCTTGCTGCTCGGCGACGCGACCGGCGCGCATAAAGGGGAGCTGACGCTCGACGAAGACCTCGACGTGATGATGCCCAAATTGATGGCGCAGGCCAACGGACTTGCGCGGGGGGTGGCCGGCTACACCGATGGCGCGGTGGAAACCATACTGAGCGGCATCGGCTCTGATATTTGGTATCGCCTATTGCCCCGTGAGATCAAAGACGTGCTCACCGTGTGCTGGAACGGTATCGATCGGCTAGACATCGTCTCCGACGACGACATGACTCCGTGGGAGCTGATGTTCGCCCACACTGCAGGCGGTCCGGAGATGGGGTTCATCTCCGACAAGTGGCTGGTCAGCCGTTGGCGTTTTGGTGCGGGTGCCCCGGGGGATGTCGGAGCGGGGGAATCGGTGTACGTGGTCCCGTCCAGCGCACCGCAGGCCGCCAATGACGAGGTCGATGCGCTGCAAAAAATATTTCCCTCGCAGGCCGTCTGGAAAACCGTGGACGAACTCAACAAGGGTATCCGACGCCCCGGCATGGGTATGCTGCACATTGCCGCGCACAACCATGTGCGTTACGGCGACGCAGCCGCCAGCTTTATCTCGCTGGACAAGCCGTTCCCGCAGACCATGCTCGGGGCGCACCTGCAAGGGGTGTTGGAGAACAGGCCTCTGGTGTTTATCAATGCCTGTGCGAGCTCCGCGCCCACAGTGCAATGGCAGGGCGCGACTAGCTGGGCGTCTCGTTTCCTCAACGCCGGCGCGGGCGCCTTCATCGGCAGCAACTGGGAGGTGCGCGACAACACCGCATCGATCTTCGCGCTGGAGTTCTACCAGCAGGCGCGGCAGCAACCGCTGGGCCTGGCCTTCCAGCGTGCCCGTGAAAAATGTAGCAAGCCCGGTGATCCGACCCGTTTCGCCTATTCCTTCTTCGGCCATCCAGATGCCGTGTTGCAAACGCAAGGAGCAGTCGCACCATGAACGCAGAACCCCTTCTCGTAGTACACGGCATCGCGAACCGCTCGAATGCAGACTTCCTTGCGCAATGCGCCTGGCTGCAGGAGCAGGTAGGCAAACGTTACAAGCTGATCGATGTGTACTGGGGCGACCTAGGTGGCATCAGTGACGGACTGATGGATTCGCTGCCCGCGATATTCCCTTTTGGCGAGGATAGCGGCGACTTCCACGACCACCTTACGCGAGCGCACGCGGTGATAGATGGCGGCACGCCAGCTGCGCAGGCCATCACGGTGCGTGCAACGGGCGAGATGCCAACGCAAGGCGGCTTTCACGTTCGCACCGATCCACAAACGGACGTGCAGGAGGCCATCCGCATTGCGGTGGCGCAGTCGACATTTGTGAAAGACGTGACCGACCCTGAAGTGCTCAACGCGGTGGGTGACCTGGTTGCCGCCGCGCTTGCCGAGCAGGCGCCTGGCGGTGAATTCAACGTGCGTAGCGGTACCTTTATCGTGCGCGCCGACCTCGCGTCATCGGTACTAGGCGCGGTCAAGGCGGTGATCAACGCGGCTGACGTGATGATCGGCAGGATCACCGGTGCCGTAGGCGGCACGCTCAACCAGTTCGTGCGCGGCAAGCTGGCGGGGCCGATCGCGCTCACTCTTGGCGATGTGGTGGGCTACCACCAGAACCGCCAGAAAATCCATGAGCGCCTGTTCGCGCGGCTCGACTCTGAGGCCGCTGGCTGGGGTGTGGAGGGCAAGCCAGTGCACGTCATGGCGCACAGTCTAGGCGGCCTGCTGGTGCTGGACGCAGCGCTGGGCGCGTGCGGACGCACGCTGCATATTGAGCGACTCGTCACCTTCGGCAGCCAGCCCGCGTTTTTCCACATCATGACGCCGCGCAACGGCCTGGCACCTTACCGGCACGCGCAACCCGTCGTCTTGCCGGCATCCATCGCGCGATGGATAAACCTGTGGCATCCACTGGACGTGCTGGCATTCATTACGGCCTCGGTGTTCCGCCTGAGCGGCGGCGGCGCGCCGCAGGACGTTCAGGTGCAGACCAACGCAAGCACCATTGCCGACGCGGGCGGATGGCTGCATTCAGTTTACTGGCGCAGCCCGGAGCTCGTCGCGGCCTGGGAGTGAACAGCGCATGGTCGCAATGGAGCAAAGCGTCCTCATGGTCTGCGCTGCCGACGTTTCACGTACGCACCTAGGCACAGCCTGGGTGTGCGGCCCCGGCCTCGCCATCACGGCATGGCACGTGGTGAGGGAATTCGACGAACAGATGCTCGTATGCGCAGCCGGAGAGACCAGCGCGAAACGCATAGACTACAGCGAGCTCTACGACGTGGCGTTGCTGCGCTTCGACAACGGCAAGCTGAACCCGCCCGCACTACCCATGAACGACGACGGCGACTGGGGCGTGGACGATAAATGGTGTAGCTGTGGTCATCCGGTGGGATACCCCTCCGGCTTCCCGCTGAACGGCGCGGTGTCCTCGCCCCGCTCTGCGGCGAACGGCATGCACCACTTGGTGCTTAATTGCCCGCAGGGCCCCAAGAATTTCATGCGCGGAATGTCGGGCGGGCCCGTGCTCGACGCGCGAGGCGCCGTCATCGGCGTGCTGACTGGCTACCCGGAGAATCTGGCGCAGGTCACACTTTTCGCCACGCGGCTGGACGACGCATGGGCACAGCTTTGCAAGTGGCGCGACCGCGCGCCGGCGCAATGGCAATCCGCCGGCACAGTGTCGCAATATTTCTCGCTTCAGGAGCCGGAGTGGGACCGGCCGACGCACCGCCTACCCTTTCTGCGCCGTGCCGCGCCGAAGCTCTCCGACATCTTCATCACTCCCCGCTTCCGCGCGCCGCACAACCCGCAGCGCGGCGGCGCCGCGCCACCGCAGGGCATGCACGGCGCCGACACCCTTCTGGACGTGCTGTATGCCGACACGCGGCACCTGGTGCTGCGCGGTGACCCGGGCACCGGCAAGTCCGTGCTGCTGCGCTGGCTTGCGTCGCTCGCGGCAAAACACTGGCGCACGCGACAGGTACGCAGGCTGGTGCCCGTTATCGTTCACGCGGCGAAGCTCGCGGCCGCGGATTGGGGCAGCGTGCTGCATGCGGAGCTGGGCGACGATGCGCAGTCGCTGCCGCCGCAGGCGTCATGGCTGCTGATGGTGGATGGCCTGGATGAGGTCGTCGATGTGGGAGACCGCAGCCGTATCGTGGAGCGGCTGCGCTGCAGCATGCCGGCGTTTCGCGGCAGCCCGGTGCGTCTCGTGCTTGCCAGCCGTCCGCTGGCTGTACTGGATGAGTTTCCACCCTCTCTGGCGCAGCACTTTGTACTGCAGCCCTTCACCAGCCTGCAGCTGGAGGCGTTTGCTGGCGCGTGGTTCGCTGGCCAGGCGCCGGCGCGACTGGCACAGGAATTCATCGATGAAGTGCGGCTGTCGCGCATGGAGGGGCTTACCGCGATTCCCGCGCTGGCGACGATGGCTGCTGTCGTGTTCGAGCGCTCGCCGGGCCGCACGCTGCCGCGCCGGCGCAGTGACCTGTACGATCGTTTCGTCGAACTCATGCTGCAGGAGCGCGAGGAGAAAGCCTGGGAGGGCTTCGAAAACCGGTGCATCAAACTGGACCGTTCACGCGACGGCAAGGCGCTCGCGGGAGTTCTGTGGGGCAAGCGGCTGGAGTACGCCAGGCGTCTGGCGGTGGAAATCCAGGACGGCAGTGTTGGTCTGGGCACGGACGACTTTGTGCTGCCTCTGGTGCGCATCGCGCAGGACGACGGTGTGTTGCCCGTGGTACCCGCGGGCTCGGGACAGGCCGACAAGCAATGGGTGCTGATACACGACCTCATGCTGGGCTGCGGCCTTTTCATTAGCGGCACGGCCGGGCGCCTGGAGTTTTTTCACAACACCATCCGCGAGGCGCTGGCCGCACAAGCCATCACGGCCGGCACGCCGCCACTGGCCGCAGCCATGTGGCCGATGGTGCGCAAGTGGTCGGAACCGCGCTGGCGCGAGATCGTGCTGCTGGCTCTGGCGCGCTGGAGCGAACAGGGCGAGGCGGCTCAGCGCGAGATTTGGTCGCTGCTCTCGTCGCTCATGGAAAGCTCGCTCAGAGGATTGCAGTTCACTGGCATGGCGGTGGCCGAAGGCGTGCAGCTACCTGCAGAAAATGAGGCGGAAGTGACGGCCGCGCTGTTCAACCGCCTGAGTTCTTGGAACCCCTGCGCCGAAATATTCCTTGAGTTCCGCTCGCCTAACCCGCTGGACGTGCTGCGTCTGCTCACACGGCGCGAGCGCTTCGTGCAGATGCTGGTGAAGGAGTTCGACGAGAACCCGGAGAAGTGCGCGATACGCATGTGGGCTTTTCTGGAGCTCACGCTCGACCAGGCCGGCAGCGCCGCATTGCGCCACTATCTGGATGCGGAGCCTGGCGTGGCGCTGGCGGCCGCTACACTGCTGGCGCGAGCGGGTGAGGGAGACGTTGCCGCCCCGCGGATGATCGACGCGTTGCGGTATGGGACGGACGGTGAGCGCCAGCTCCGGGCGGCCGAGGAATGGAGGGTGGCGGAGGTGATCGCGGAGTACTGCTCAGCCGCGCACCTGCAGACGGTGCTTGATGCTGGCGACATCTCGCCCGACACCCGCCTTGCTGCGACCGCCGCAGGATGGCGGCGCTACCGCGACAGCGCGATGGCAGCGCAAGCCGGGCAGCTGCTGGCATTCTGCGATTTCGATGTAGAGAGCGAGGGCGACATAGCGATGCTACGGCGCGCGCTGGCGGTGCCCGGCATCGCGGAGCGCCCGCCGCTGAAGTCTTCCGTACCCGCAATTCTGGCCGCCATGTGCGCACCAGCGCAGGACGCGCAGGCATGCGCCGCGTGGGTACATGAGCTGCGTGATGGCGTGGCCGAAACTCCCACGCTACGGGCTTATGCGCAGGCGGCCGTCCTCTTTGCCGAGCCGTTCGCGCCGCTCGATGCGGACGCGGTGCTGTCCTTGCTGCAGGACGCTGCCTTGAGTGATGCGGCGTTGGCCGCACTCGTCGAGGGGGTGGGCCATGCGCGGCGGCTTGACATGCTGGACCGCGCTAGTGCCGATACGTCGTTGCCACTCACCGCGCGTTTTGCGTCGACGTTGGCGTGGCTGGCTGGGGATGGCGGCGAGACGCCGAGCACGCGAATCGCGCAATTGCTGGTGCAGCTGCGTGGTACGCCGAAGTGGGACGGCTGCGTAGTGAGGTTGGGTGCCGCCGGCCAGGTGGGCATTGCCGCGGACGAATGCATGCATGTGTTGACGGCGCCCGGCGCGCAGGGTGGCGCCCAAGAGATCCGTTATCTCATGGACATGGGGTGTTCGGGCCATATTGCGCGAGTCATACGCACGGACGGCATCAACCCCATGGCCGCGCGGTTTGCGGTGCGCTGCCTGGGACAGCTGGGCGATGCGACGAGCCTGGGCGATGTGGCGCGGGACAGCACCGTGCCCGCGGCGGTGCGGCTGCATGCGGTGACGACGTTGGCCGAGCTGGGCTGGACGCAGGAGACGGTGGATCAGGTGCTTGGTATCGCACAGGAGATCGGCGAGCCCCCAGGGCGCACGGTAGAAGAACTGGAGGGCATCGCGATGGCGGGGGAAATAGTATCCGGCCCATGGTCGCCAGCGGTGCTCGTCCAAATGGCTGAGGCCGCGAAAAAATACTTCCCGGTGTGGAGTGAGGGTCTGGTGGATTTGCTCGCCCAGCCCAGCGTCAGCGGCAAGGATGCGGTCAGTATCATGGGGGTGCTGGGGCATGGCCAAGTTCCGCTGGAACCGGTGCTCTTGCGCTGCCTTGAACAGCCGGGCGATGGAATGCCGCTGCGCTCGCTATCCGTCTTCGCGAGCGATGAAGGCAATTTCGGTATTGCCTTGCACGCGCTCGGCGCGTTGTGCGGGGACGAGGATGAAGGCGACCCGCAGCCTGATGCGGCATGGATGCTGCGCAGGTGCGCAGCGCTCATAGCACTTCCGAAGCCGGCCAACGATCATGAGCGTACGCGCATGCTCGAATGGGTAGCCGAGCGCGCTGGCCGAATTTGGCTTGGCCTTTTGAACAGCAGCGCGCTGGGCGAGACGGAATTGGTGCAGTCGCTGGAGGCGCTCGCCGCGGCGGAGCAGCAGAAGTACGTCGCACAGAAAATGCTGCTGGATGTGGCATTGGATAAAGCCGCTGCACAGCCGGCTAGCCCTGAGCTGTGGGCCGCTATGGCACCTTACGCGCTCGCACTCGAGCGCACCGGTGATGTGTCCGGTGCGGCAAAAGTCGCGCGCGTACCGTTCAAGCAGGGTGTAAGGTTCGACCTCGCAAATGGCGATTGCCTCACGCTAGTGTTGCAGCTCGCGCGTTGCAAATTGGCTGCGCTCGTGAAGGTCGAACTGCGCATGATCGCGCTGCACGCACCACTGCCCATGGCGGTTCGCGTCGAGGCCGCCACCGCGTTGGCGAGGAAAGTCGGCGGCAAGGAAAACCAGGAACTTCTAGCGATGCTGCAGGCCTAGATCAATTTCTTCCTCGTTGTAACATTTGTCCTCAATCGGATTATCAGCAGCCCTTCACGCCTTGGCCAGACTATGTCGAGGGCAACTACGAGTTCAATAGCGGCTCCGCGGAGCGATATTCGCGATTGGTGAGCACGCCGGCCACATTCAGCAGGGCTTGGCAGAGCTTAGGTCTAGAAGCCTCAGATCCAGTGAGGCATTTCCAAAGCAAATCTGATGATTGCTCAGTCGCATGATGATGGCCGATCAAGAGCGCCCTTTTCAGATGAAGGGCCTCTGCAGATTTGCCGTGCTGTTTTAAACTTATCGTTCCTTTCCAAATGTGAATGTGTGCGGTACGCGTCAGAGCAACCCAGAGTTCTATGGAGCGCTCAAATGGACGTGATGCTTGGCCACTCGCAGAACTGTTGCCCTAAAAAGGGGGCAAATAGCGAGCCTTTGGTCAGAGTGCGCTGGGTAGCATCGTTGGCAAATTAGCCTATAGGTGCCCTATGTCCTCTACCGTCTACTTGGGTCAAGAGATCTCTCAGACCCGAAAAAGCCGATCCATGACGCGCAGCCTTTCCGGTGTTTTTCCTTTCCGCGGAAAAGGCATTTACTACGAGTCGGGCCTTGAGCGTGATTTCATCAGGATCTGGTCGCTCTCCCCGGAAGTGGTCGCACTTGTCGCGCAGCCGGTTCAAATCCCGTTCACGGCTCACAATGGGCGCGACTACATCCATACCCCGGACTTCTTCGTTCAGTTCGACGATGAGCTCAACCTGAAACCGCTACTGGTAGAAGTAAAGCCTCGTGAAGACTGGAAAGAAAACTGGCGGTTATGGTTACCCAAGTGGAAAGCCGCGTGGCGTTTCGCCCGAACCCAAGGTTGGGAATTCCATATCTTCGACGAGTCTCGTATTCGGGGCATCCGACTGAAGAACGTCGAGTTCTTACAGCGTTATCGGAATATGGCGCTGGATCCGAAGCTGACGGAAGTCATTCTGGGGAAGCTAGCGATGATGCGACGTGCGCCGTTCCACGCATTGCTGGCACTGCATTTTCATGGTCATGAAGCTATCGGCCGATCCCATCTCTGGCATCTGATTGCCACAGGCCAGGTTTGGACGGATCTCGACCAGGAGCTCAACGAGTTTTCTGTCATGAGGTGCCATGATGAGCGCTTCTGATGTCCAGAGCCATGCCCTGAACAGGGCCGCCCTTAAGATCCAGGTGGGTGAGTTTGTACGCCATCACAAGGACACCTACAAAATCGCGTTGCTGGTGGATTTCCACCATGTGCTTGGTCAGGACATCGAGTCGGGCATTTCCAAATTGCTGCCGATCGTCGAGCTGAAAAGGCCTGAAGGCAAAAATGGGCGGGTGTATGCGAGCGGCCTTGATTTGGCGCGAATCGCGGATAAACAGTGGGCCATTGCCGAACAGCGCTATGCAATCATCTCCCCACTTCTGGCCATGGACATGCACGTTGAAGGCGCTGTGCTCAAACGCGCTAAGGACTGCGGCGTCAGTAAGGCAACGGTCTATCGATGGTTGTATGCCTACACGGAAGGCAGCCGTTTCTTGAGTCTGTTGCCCCAGGCTCGAGGCTGGAAGAAAGGCAATGCACGCGTAAGTGCTGAAGTGGAAGACATCATCGGAAATGTTATTCAAACGCTCTACCTGAGCACGCGCCGGTACACCATCAAGGATGTACATGAAGAAGTGACCAAGATTTGCCGACTGCGAGGGCTTAAGGCCCCGTCCATTCCAACTGTTAGTCAGCGCATCAGGAAGGTTCCTGCCAGGCAAGTTCTCAAAGCCAGGGGCTATGCAGATATCGCTTCTGACACCTATGAGGCGCGTCCCGGTAAATATTCTGCCGACTACCCGTTGCACCGGATTCAGATCGACCACAGCCCGGCAGACGTGATGATCGTCGATGATGTACATCGCGTCTCCATCGGCCGCCCGTGGGTAACTATGGCCATCGATATGTACTCGCGGATGGTCGTTGGCTACTTCATATCATTAGATGCGCCGTCGGCTGTATCGGTGGCCATGTGTCTGGTTCAGGCAATGCTGCCCAAGCATGAATGGCTCACCCACCATCAGGTTTCAGGTGAATGGCCTGTGTGGGGTTTACCGTACGAAATCCACAGCGACAACGGCCCTGACTTTAAAACCAAGAGCCTGATTTTGGCTTGTACTGCCCACAACATCGAACGGCAATTTCGCCCTCGCAAGCGACCTCACTGGGGTGGGCATATCGAGGCGTTGATGGAGGAGAACGCCAAGGTATTCAGCAAGCTGCAAGGCGCCACTCAGCGTAACCCTGACAGCCGTGGAGATGTCGACTCGGACAAAGAGGCGACCATGAGCTTTGACGCACTAGAGAAGTGGTTGGTGCACACCATTCTGATCTACAACAACAAGCCGCATAGCGGCATCTTGTTCAAACCTCCGATAGCCATGTGGAATCAGGCCTTCTGGGGACCTAAGGCATTTTGCGGCATGCCACCGATTCCGGAGGACCCCCTGTCTCTGCAGCTGGACTTCCTGCCCTCTGAATACCGCACCATCCAGACCTATGGCGTCGAATGGGATGCGATGTATTACGCAGAGGCGCTTCGCCCATGGATTAATCAGGTTGATCCCAAGACGGGCAAGAAAATGCAGTTCCTGTTTCGGCGAGATCTACGAGATATCAATTTCATCTGGTTCTTTGATCCGGGTCTGAACAGGTATTTCCGAGTGCCGTTGGCTGATGGGCGGTTTGATAGCGTCTCCGTGGCGGAGTACGTCAAAACCAAGCGTGAGCTTAAAAAAGAGAACTTGGCCTCGGTGGACAACGACACCATTCGGCAGCACATCGAAAAGCGAAGAGTTATTGAAGAGGAAGAGGCGGTCAAAACCAAGGCTGCCAGACGAAACGCTCAGAAAACCAAGAACAATGCTAAGGGCAAGACCCCTGCGACGGTATTCCTTGGTCAGCAACAGGACAACCCGCCTAGGTTGCAACCGGCATTACCAGTTGAGGATGCATGGGGTGATGATGACGATGTTCCGCTGTATGGAGGTGTGGCATGAGCAATTACCCTCATCTGCTGCAGGAGTTCAAGCCGATCATGGATCTCTCTGACGCGGAGCGCCTAGCCTTCATCAAGTCCCGATGGATCGATTACGAGCTGTCAGAAAATCTGTTTGAGCAGTTGTACGCCAAGCTCTGTGGCCATAGAGATGTACCGGATTTTTTCATCGTCGGCGAGTCCCGGATGGGCAAATCATCCCTGGTGGACAGGTTCATCGCCGTGCATGGAGATGAATACGTGAATGAGGACGGTTGCAGGGTTCGGCCGATCATCAAGGTCGAAGTCAGTAAGCCTAGTCTGCGAATGTTCTACTGCTCGATCCTCAGCTGTTCGAACTCACCCTTCAACCCCGATGCCAGCGAGATGAAGCTGCGCTACAAGGTGGAGAGTCTGCTTACCTCCAGCCAGACCAAGATGCTCATCATCGATGAAATCCAAACCATCGCCAATGGAACGTCGCGGCAAGTCGCCGACTTCATGAATGAGATCAAGTGCCTGACGAATACCTTGAAGCTGGCAGTCGTCGGAGTCGGAATGCCCAGTGCCAACAAGTTGCTCATGCTCGAGCGCCAGTACGCGGCTCGGTTTGTAACAGTGGAGCTTCCTGTGTGGGCGCCTTCTATTGGTTTCAGACAACTGCTAAAGGGTTTTGAATCCTGGCTGCCACTTAAGCAACCCTCCAATCTTGCGAGCAAGGAGATCGCGGGGCTGATTCTTAAACGAAGCCAAGGTATTACGGGCTACGTGGAGGAGATCCTTTTTCACAGTGCTCGCAAGGCTATCGAGACGGGTAGGGAAAAGATCGATCTCGAGTTGTTGGAGAAGTACCAATGGTCTCCCGATGCTTCTGGCATGAGGAAGTACGTCCGGTAGGCCAGAAGTGGCCATGGGCACCAGTGCTGCAGCGTGACGAGCTGTTTTCTTCGTGGTTGATCCGCTGCGCTCTGTGCAATGCCTGCGATGCAGTGGAGATGGCGCGTTATATCTGGCCGCAGCGTCGGATATGGACAGGAGATTGTGATTTGGTCATTTGCTCATTGTGCCTGAGCGACCTGCAAGATCGCTCAGGCATCCCCGCCGCGGCGCTTATCAGTTCCTCACTGGCTCCAATCTGCGTGTCCATGGGGCTGAAACTTCCTCCCGTAGGCATCACGCCTTGGGTGCTATCACTGGGAGGGAGAAACCTGCGTCGAGCCGGCGGTTTGCAATATTGTCCCTGCTGCTTTGCCGAGTCTCCTTTCTACCGACTTCAATGGCGGCTGGCTTGGTATACCTGCTGTCCTGAACATGGGGTAAAGCTTCACGATTGTTGCCCTCACTGTTCGGCAGTCATATCACCTCATCGGCTTGATTATCGGGCCCGTGACCTTGCGCGGTGCCATGAGTGCGCTGGGTTGTTGTCTGCGGTTGATGCCCAGGCCGGGGGAGCCGACGAACTGCAACTGATTCGACAAGCCGATTTGATTCTTCAGGGGCGGCCGGTTGGCCTCAACTGGCCTGCGATGCCCGTAGCAGAGGGTTTTTCTATCTTGAAAGGGCTGTTCAGATTGGTGCGCGTATTGGCAACTAGCCCTTCGGCAGCGGGAAAACAGTTCTTGGCGGCCCTTGATGTGGATTGCGCTTCGTTAACGCCGGCAGTGGACGTCGGATTGGCGTTGGAGTGCTTGAGTAGCACTGAGAGATCACACCTCCTGCCTGCGGTGAGCCAAATCCTGTCGGCCGGCGCCGATCGCTTCCGGGCGGCGGCTGAAAGTGCTCAATTGTGTCCTTCTATCCGTGACGCGGTAGCGGGGGCCGGTCAACCCTATCTTGCGCAACTTTTGCCGCAGCGACCGTGCCGTCGTTATGTACGGACGTCGTCCGCATCGGGCTTACGCCCCAGATCCCCGCGCTCTGTGTTGAAGGCCTGGTTACGCTTCAAAAGAAAAATGCTTCGTACGGAGGGGCGCTGGTGAGCAACAAAGGCGATTGTAAAGGAGCGGTGTCTTGATCAGTTCTCCACCCCTTGCATGCGCCTGTCATGAATGCGGACGCGCGATGAGCAAGGCCAAGAAGATTTACCACGAAAAGCGCTTCTGTGAAGCGTGCTATGCCCGACTGTTTAAACGACAAATTTGCCCGGCCTGCGGCAACTTCGCCCGTCTCCCGGTGTTTGATGCTTCTGCGGTCTGCCGCACATGCGAAGTGAAGAAACCCTGTGTCCGCTGCCACCGTTCCGGCTTGAAGATCGGCAAACTCACGGCGCAAGGGCCAGCATGCGTTTCCTGTGCACATTATTTCCGGAAGCCGCAGCCGTGTGAGCGTTGTGCATCCCCTTCCACTCGCTTGGTTAGGATTCAAGTCGAAGAACGTTGGCTACGGTGTTGTCCTGCCTGTCAGTCAAAATTAAGTAACGCGTGCTGCTCAGCCTGCCGACGGCCCAGGGTGATCGTTTCGGTAGATGGACCGGCCCTGTGCAAAAAGTGTTTTGAACTGGGCGAGGTTCCCTGTCCACGCTGCGCCAAGTTGATGCCGGCCGGCTTGGGCAACGCTTGTATGGCGTGCTTCTGGGATTCATCTTTTGAGGTGCGAAGGAGCCGTCTGCTGAGTGCGATTGAGGACGAGCGCCTCTGTATAGCGATGGGTGGCTTTTCTGTCTGGCTCAAAGCACGTCGCGGGGCCCACTTTGCCGCATTGAACATGCAGCGTTACCAGCCATTTCTGGAGGCTATACACCTGCATTGGGAGTCGCTGCCTTCCTATGCCGAGATGGTTACCCATTTCGGTGCGGAGACGCTCAGACGATCGCGTTCGGTGGTGATCTGGCTCGCAGAGAGTGGGATGTTAGTGGTTGATCCGGAGGCCCGAGAGAACTCAAGCGATCAACGTCGTATCAATCAATTTCTGCAGTACTTCCCTGATGGAGTCGCCAAAGAAGCTCTCCAGGTTTACCAGCAGTTTCTGACTGGGCGCTCTGTAAAGCTACGGACGGTACGCCTGGCACTTGGGAGTGCGGTGCGCCTTTTACACCGTTGTGACGAGGCGGGCCAAGCGCTCCCGAGCCAGCGAGTGCTGCGCCTGTTCCTTCGCACTCGGCCAGGGCTTCATGCATCGCTGTTTGGCTTCGTGAGCTTTTTAAATCGCCATTATGCGTTGCGATTGGACGCTCGCTTTGACCAGGGGTGGCTAGTTAAGTCTGCCAACCATGTTGCAGAGGTCAAATTGGCTCAACTCTATGTTACGGCTGCTGGAGAACTGCCGGAGCAGAAATGGATTAGAGCGGCCATGGCGTATTTTCATAGGATCAAGCTCCCATCACGAGAGTTGCTGCAGTACGAGAAGGAGGCTCAGGGCGACCAGCGTGGCTTCATCGTGAAGTTTAAAGGGGGGGCGTATTGGGTGCCTGAGGGACGGGCTCCTCACTCAGCGTAATGAGAACCCGCGGTCAGATGCGAGCGTGTCAACGACGTCGCCTTACTCGAGACAGGTTTACTGACGGTGACGCCAAACTGCCACCACGCCTAGATTGCGGTACCGTCCAGCCAGGCTGGCATGTAGTCGCTGAATCGACAGGAATAGAAGGTTAACAATTATCTATGCGCGTTGAGCAAAGTGCTCGAGTCGCGAAGTGATCGGGTTAGCAATTCGAAACTACTCTCCAGCGATCAACTGAATGCGGTAAGCAAACCGATCAAGGATTTCAGCGTTTTGACCAGACCCACTTGGTTGACTACTTCTGTTATCACAAAGGCCAGCCAAGCAAGGTGGACTCGGCGTGTGGAATGAACATTCCGCCGGCGATTTTTTAGATTTTTTTGTTCGCTCGCAGGTTTTTATAGGTCACTGATTCTAAAAAACTGGCTTTATGCGCAATTATGCAAGAATTCATAATTTGTCTTTGATGCATGCGTTGGCGGCGAAGCAAGGCATGCAGGACGCTTGGAAAAAAGGCTGGACGTAACCGTTGCACCTTCCTGATAAGCACCCAGGAGGTGTAAACCTTATTCAGGACGAGACACGAACAACAAAAAAGCCTGCGTCACCGCAGGCTTTTTTTGCATCCGCTTTGTACCGCTGCATCACCCGCTGCAAGCGCGGGTTTCTCATCAATAGCTGGCGAGTGTAAGCAACGTCTCGCGAGTGCTCGGCTTTTTATCAATCTGCCGGATCATCAGATCGTAACTGCTAGCATCAGTGGTTTGACGAGCTGGGCGGATTTGCTGGTTCTCAAAGCGCAGCGCGTCTTTCGCGGTAACCGATGCGGTTGGTTCCACTGGTTGGGGGGCTGAGAAGTTCATGTCGGACTCCATCATTCTGTTCGCTTAAAGAAACGGGGATTCAGCTCGGGTTTGAAATAGTGTTTTCGATCAATCCACACGAACCCATCATGCTTGCTAATCACAGCGACATCTATAGGTCCCGAAACGGACTCACTGGGGCGCGTTACACGCTCCTTCAGTGACTCTAGCTCAATCAAGCTCCTTGCCAAGCCCGCCATATCTGGAAGGGGAAGAGAATTTATAATATTTGAGAGCGGAGATATATGTTGGTTTCGGATTTGTTCATACCATTGGTCGGCGTGTGATTTCCGGGTTTCTGTTGTGATTTGTTCAAGGTCTTGTTGAGAAAGAGGATTTTGCGCTCCACAAGCGTTCATCACTCGTTCGCCCATTTCATTCAACGCTTCCCATGAGGAGTTGTAGATCGTATCGAAGACGTCAGGCGAAACGCCCATGCGAAAGGTATCGATCATGTGTGTGGTTGCGAAAGGCTGAATAACTGCCGCCGTCGATGCGTCCATCGCTTTGGAGTCGTTTATGTTCTTCTCCACGATCAGTCGATCGCCAAGGAATCCGTAGCAGTCGTACACCTCAAGGACAGGGAAATATTCTTCCTTGCCGTATCCTGCGATCACCACTCCAGTCAGCGGAGCGTAGTCCAGGAATTGTTTGACGGCCAGCTTGATAAGGGCGTTAACAAACCGTGGCACCAAGTGGGCGCGAGTATTGTCTTGGACGAAAATCGCAATGCTTTGAGCCGCAACGTTTTCCCAGGTGTCGGTGGTCTCTGTAACTGCGCTTGCGATGTCTGCTTCGGTAAGGAGCCTATGGAGTGGAAACTCTTCGACATCGTGCTCAGCTAGGGTCAGAGCAGCATCAATCTCATGAACTGCCACAGACTGCAGTTCCCGAACGTCACTGAAACCCAAGTGACCGGCGATCATTTGCTGCAACCGGAACGATGCTCCACCAACGAGCATGAGCAGTGCATCTACCTTGCTTTCTTTCGAAAACAGCTTTTCGTTATGCTGCACGAAGTCGAAGAATTTTGCCGAGTAGGTTTCGAGCTTGTCGAACTGCTCGGTGCCTAAGTCCTCGCGAAAAGATTTGATGTAGAGCTCCCAAGGCACTGTTTGAAGCGCGGCAGAGCCGAAGATCATCAGTCCCACTGGCGCTTGTCTGGACAGCTCATATAACTTGTTGGCGCCCTTGAAATAGCGCTTCTCGAGCTCCCCATTTTTCCATGTTGTCACGGTCGTGGCGCTATCGGCGGCAAGCACCACGGCTGTGCGGCTCATAATCGCGATCTCTGCCGTCATCTCAATTCCCTTCGTAATATCGCGGCTGAATGGTGGCAATATGCCTGATAGGGGCAACGATTGCTATACAAGGGCTGGCTCGTTGGCCGGCTCCAGCTGTTGGCAAAGAATCGCAGCAACCTTGGGCAAACGCTTCTGATTTAAAGATGAAGCTGCGTACTGAGCTTCAGCTCTGAAACGCTCGATCAACACCCTTGAGCCCTGCATCCCAGGCTCCTCCTCATGTGAAGAGCACTAGTTAGCTCAAACGGAGACCACTCGAGTATATGGGGCTACATCGTGTGACTCGTTCCCATCTGCTGAATGGTGAGCTTCAGGTGGGTACGCGACGGTACTTAAGATCCTTGATGGTGTTCAACGCATTGGCTGCAGCTTTGTCTAGAAGCGCACCAGGATCTGAGCCCCAATGGTGCGGGAAAATGTAGCACTGATAATCAAAAGGCCAGCTCATATTCTTGAAGACACCGTTGTGCTCAGGCAGCTCCTGATCGATATGGCCGCAGATTTGTTGTATCCGAGCTCTGTCTTGGTCATGGATATGACAGATCATCCCGCAAAACGACTGCTCCTTTGGCTCGAGGTCTTTACCTATCCAGCGATGGCGCTGGATCTCTGCGACTAGGTATAAATCAGCGCCTTCGGTTACCAAGAGGTACATCATTCCCCGGCGAACATCTTCTTTAATCGTGATCCATTTATTTTGTCTCTCAAACTCTTCAGCCCGCGCTTGGGGATCTCTATGCTCCCAGGTTGGGCCAAGTTCCAACCTATCAGAGAAGGCAATACACTTCGGGGGACCTTCGGTGTAGGCATCGTCAGGCACATACCAGGACAATCCATCGATTTTTTTCCGTTGCGCCATCCGGTTGAAGGCTTTCCACATTTCTATCAGCGCGCCTTGGGCCTCAATGTCGACCGTATTTGCACTGGCAGTCATCTTGCCCGTCGTAGCGTCACCCTGGCCCTGACTATCTCCAGTTCCGTATTTGTCCGGTAAATCCTTGTCCTTTGGAATGAACCTCACCTGGCCAAATGGCTTCTCCACTTTTGTGCGAGTGCTTTCTCGCGTGGTAATGAATTCAAACTCTTCAGCGTCAATATCTTCATGGATGTAGTTGCTGGTGGGTTGATGCGAGTCGGTCATCACGATGTCGAGATCACTCTCAGCAAGCCGCCGCCCTTTTTCCAATGGGGTCGCCAAATCACCGGGAGCATTCCCATCCCGTGCGTTCGCCACGCGACGGATGTCGATCTTGAGTCCTGGAGGCTCACGAGTGCCCACCAAAGCCGTGCAGATGAATTGGGTTTTGCCTTGCGTCCAGAAGCCGCGGCATTTGAGGGTCGTAGCTCCAAGAAACCACGGTCTGACCTGCAAACTATGAGGCTGTCCCGATTTGAAGCTTTTTGGGTTCACTTGGCTAAAAAGGTGTCTAGCAGCTCGCGTCGCACATCCGTCTCCATTGGCGAGCAGCGCCAAGATAGCTTTGTCTTTTTGCAGCATATCTCTGTGCGGATACACGACTAGCTGATCTGGCAGATTTCTCTCTTCCTGCGGGGTTGGCTGTGCCAGCAGACGACTCAACACTTCTGGCCACTCGTAAGTGGTCAAGATTCGTGGAATTTCTGAACCTAGCGAATAGCCGCTCACCAGGAAATCAATGCAATTTACTATCAAGGATTTGCCATCCGGCAAAGTAAATCTCAACAGCCAGTCGTCGTCGCATTGCTCCGGAAGAAGGTACGGGCTACTAGGGGCACAGAGCTGGTAGCGGCTAGCACGATTCCATTTCCAGCCGTAGCTGAAGTCGACATCGAAATACTGAGTGGTCATGCCCACCTTGGCGACCGGGTATCCCTCCCGGAGAATTACACCCATTTGGTACAACCGCAGACGGCTAAGAGCGATATCACGAACTTCTATCTTGTCTGTCAGCATATCGGCATCGAGAGCGCGAAACACGACGTTTACCAAAGGAACAGTATTGTCGGCGGAGTTTCTGATGATTTTGCTGTACCACCAGACGATCCATTCACCTGGTGGGAGCTTGAGGTCTAGCTCCCTCGAGCGTCTGCGCGAGCGAGACAGAGCTAGTTTTTCGCGCTTGATCTGATGCGGCACTGCGATGTCTAGTGCTGAATCTAATGAGATTTCCATTGTGGGAAGATTCAAGGATCTACCTGCCGCTCTGCTCGTTGAATATTGAGGCCAGCGATGCCCTTAACGGCACCACTGAATCCGACCTTTTTTAAGCCAGAAATGGGACTTGCAGCCATTTTTCAGCCACACCGATGGATGAACCGAGGGGTGGCCTTTGGCATCCACGTTGTAATCCCATCTAGGATTTGCCTCATCAATCACCAACAGCTCAATCGTGCGTCCGCATCCGCAGGGACACTGCAGGCCAACCGACCAGTCCTCTCGGCTCTCCTGCATCAGAATTACGGAACGGATTGGCATTTTTTGGGGCAGGGAATCTCCTTTGATAACGACCAACCGCCTAGGCGGAAGTACGTCATCAAATTTCAAAACCAGCCTGCGCCAGAGGCCACGCAGCATGTCCATTTATTACACTCCCAAAGGTGGTAGACCCAACAGCGGCTCGTGATCACCATTGCCGAGGAGTATGTTAGGGCTCTTGGCGAAGGAGGCCTCAGACGCAAAGTCCTCAAGACACCCTGAGAGCGTGAAGAGGGTTTGTGCGTAGTCGCTGTTATCTTCTTCACGGAAGGGGAATGCTCGAGCGATGAACTCGTTGACGCATGCACTGGCTGCTCGCATGTTCAACGTGATCACAGAAGGTGCCTCCTCTTGCACCCCGGTGATATAGCCCCTGGCGACTCGCTCGCGATGAGCCTCCGGGTCTGAGTTGAGCAGCTGCTCGGCGTGTAAGGATTCCGGTGTGTAAATTCTACGGTCACTCAGCGTTGGCCCACCTGGACGCACATAGTCGATTCGCCCTTGTACGTCATGAATCTTCGGTGTCCCAGTACGCGATAACCTCGTAGGGATCGTCACTCCGACGTCAAACAAAGGGGTGAGAAAGGATGACGACATGAGGTCGCAAATCAGTCGCCCTTGTTGAGAATCCACGCAGCAAAAAATGACATCAGCATCGGCTACAGCCAGAACCGCTTGTCTATCGAAAACCGAAGCGTTAATGGGATGAGCGATTCGGGTGCCCCTAATACGCTCAACCGCGTCAGCAAGGACCTCCACTTTGGGGCGGCCAGCTTTGGCATCTGCGAATGTCGAGTTGAGGATCCGATTCAGGTTTTTTTCTTCCACCTGATCGTGATCGATGAGAAGGAGTTTTCCGAAACCCAACCTTGCCAGCTGTTCAGTCACGACGGAACCCGTGCCAGAGACGCCAATAACGGCCGCGGTCAGTTTGGAGAGGGAGGCTGTCATTTCTGAAGTGAAAGCCATACCTGGTTGCTGTCCTGACATGTCACACGGCCAGAAACAGATGTTGTTTCCCGGAACGTTCACCATCGCGATGTCTTCACCTGACAAATCCGGATGGTAGACGCGGGCGCGCATGGCGCCGCTAGGAATCATGATGGCGGAGCCATGAATGGCCTCTACTCCTTGGACGAGCGAGACCATAGTGCTTTCATCGCTGTTGTCATCAGCCAACGAGAAGTCGAACAGACCACCCGGGTGCGAATGCACCAGGATGATCGACAGCGATTGCGGGAGCGCTTCGTCTATCGCCAGTTCGAGATACTCGCCAGGCCAGGTAAGCGCGTCGGGTTTGCGAACCTTGCACTCGTCGTGAGGCACCAAAATAACCTTCTTCGAGAGGAGTTTCAGCGCAGAGCCAGGCGAGCGTGTACAGATGAGGATGGCTGCGGCTTCCTTACCGTCGCCCGGGAACAGGTGTTCCCGGAGCTCGGCGTGGATTTCTTCCGTCAGCACAAGGCGGGATTGTGCTGTCACAGACCAACCTCCTTTAGCAGGCAACCGTCGACCATGACCAGCTGGGTAACCACATTGTCTGTGGCCGGATCCCAACTGCGATGACGAGACCAACCTTGGAACGTCACACCATCGATGTGTCCTGGAATGTGCGTTTGCGCGATCTCCGCACCGTTGGCCAGTCGCACGGCCGGATAGAGGTAGAACATGTCCAGCAAGGTGTTGGGATAGGTAGGAGGAATGTTCAAGGCCATCTGAACGACTGCTTCCGAGTAGCCATCCGGCAACGCGTAGCCATGAATCACCAACCAACGCCCGCCTTCACTGGTGTTACGGGTTTCCCACCGATGACCAACCGTGTCGAGATACTGTTCGTCCCGAGGCAGCAGTTTGAAATCGCGGCGAAGCGGTAGAGCCGCCTCGCCGTTGTTCACATCCTTTTGAGTCAGGCGGAGCTTTTCGATACCCTCCGGACGCAAATCGATGTTGTCGCCAATTTCCAGAGCCTGCTTAGGTTGATCGCGAACCATGAGGAAGATCTGCCAGCTCAGGTTCGGGTTCAAGTTGGCCGTTACGATGGCTTCCCGCACAGACACAATGGGCTTATCGAACTCATACACTTCACCCTGGATGTTCAGTTTCCAGATTGCTTTGCGGGTGATGAAATGTTCGATTCCGTCCTTGTCCAGGTTGATCAGATGAGAGTCTTCGATCTCCTGATCAGGTTCATCTTCTCGCTCAAGCAACAGACGTTTACCCGTCCCGACATCGGCGAGTTTGCGAATGGTGTGACCAGAGATATGTTTGCAGGGCCACTCATAGCGGGCGCCATCCACCATAAGCAGGTACTTGCGGTCAGACTCAACGACAATGAAGCGATTGACCCCATCGCTCAAAGCTGTTGTCTCGTCTGGACGGATGTCTTCCTGGGCGCCAGATTCGAACATCTGCAGGATCACCGGTGACTGGTCGGGCTTGAACCCCGCAGCCGCGGCGATTTGGGCACCAGTTGGGGTGCTGTCTTGGAGATGAACCTGACGATAAACCAGGTCGTTGCTGGCCACTTCGACACTGTGGCGCTGTTGGTGTTGCAGTTGTTCATGTTGCATGGGGTGTATCTCCTAATGATTTCCGCTCACGCGGTTATTTGGCTTGCGAAATGGCAGCCAGAATTAGCCGTAGAGGAGAGGACCCCCAACCATTACTTGACTGGTGTGGATCACGCGGAGATACTCAGTTTTCGCTCAGAGACATCTCGACTCGGTTCCTTCGCGCAATGTGGCGTTGCGCTATGGTTCTCATCTACGTTGGATCGTCTTACTCGTTAGATCCCTGTCTGCTTCGTGTCAGCTCCTATTTTGTGCAGTCGATAATTTGCGCGGTCTGGGCATAGCGTTTCACCAAGCCAATTGCGTTCTTTCTTTCATCGGCTGATGTGCTGAAGCACCCTGCCGATAATTCTGTTGTTTGAAGCCTTCACGTGGAATGTGAAATGCAACGAACCTGCAATCCTTCCGTAAAATCTGTCGAAGGGTGAATGCTCTCGGCAAGACTCGATACCGTTCAGGCAACCGCCCAAGGTCTGATAGCTATCGCTATGAAGCAGCACTTGGTTGTCCCCAGTCTTGAGCTGGAAAATCCATCCGTTGTCCTCCGCTCTGTGAACCTCGTACGCTGCTTTCATCAATCATCCCTGTTCTTTTTCTCGTTCAATGATTCTGTTTACCGGAAGGCCAAAAAAAAGGGGCTTGCTCGAAAGCATACCCCTTTTTCTCGGTAAAGCAAGCCCGTTAAACAGATTTTCCTATCACCTGGTAGATGAACTCCTTTCCGCCACTACCCGCCGACATCTCCACGCGGGTTATGAAGCCCTCTTCTGAGAGACGTTTGAGTCGGGTGCTTGCATTCTGAACGCTCATCTCAAGCGCCTGTGCTACCTGGGTGGTGGTAACGGAGCGGTTAGCCAAGACGACATCGAGCAGGGGAAGGCTAGCAGGAGAAGGCGCAGGGCCCACAAACCGGCACTTGCCATCTATCCAGCACGTGACTCGAAAATCTCCAGATATCGCAGCACCTTCTAAGTTAGCGATTATGTCTTCATCAGCTAAGTCACAAATGAAGAAGGAGATTTTTTTAGCGTACTGTTTAAAAGTGAATATAAGTGATTCGCGGAGAAATGAAACATCGGCTCCATCAATGTTCTTGAGGGATATGCCAATTGTTTTGATGCCTACAACTGAGGCAATCTTTTCCAACAACTTGGCATGAGCCTTCCTACCCCTGGCAGTACCATAGGGGTTGTTGCTTCCATCCGTGAAGTCGTGAAGGTCGATTATGTAAGTTTTCTCGTTCATTTCTTGAGTTTAATCAGAATGTATTTATTTGTCAAGTTTGAATTCAAAGACGATATGTGTTCCGCGAAGCCGAGGTAAGCCTAATGACCAACTGTGATTATGCAAGTCATTTTCTTTATAAGTCAGTGCGACCGAAAAATCTTCTTGGCGAATACTAATTTTCGCATTAAGACTTTCCGCGTACCCGCTACTTGTGTAAAGGCCAGCCCCACCTTTTCCTTTACCTCTACTGCTCAATCCGCCCTTACGCATGGCATGAATGATGAGTTGAGCATCTGAAGCTTCCAGTGTTTTAGGGAATTGATTTGCAACGTCAGGAAAATGCAGGTCTAACGCAGGTCGGAGGGTCGAGCAGATTCCTTTCCCAGAGTCTGAGATGACCGCCACAATAGACGTCGAACCTTTCAACGTGTAGCTCTGGAGGCCCGCAAAGCCAGGGATTTTCGTGCCAGAATGTTCCTCGGCGTTTCCGATCAATTCCCCCAATACGCAATGAAGCTTTTGAGCATGGTTCTTTCCAAAAGCATCAATGAAACTTAACTTAAAACGTTCTGGTACGTTTTCATCGCTGTTGGCGTCGATAGGCAGCAACTCTACCAATTTGGTGGTGTTTGCTTTATGACGAAGTGCAGTCGAACTGCTGGGTTTGCGGGGTAGGACTTTAATAGATTTAGTGAGTCGGTCGAAGAAGCCTGCTCTATTCAAATAAGAAAGTGCGTCAGGGTTCTCGCTGAAATCGAGCTCTACAATCCGCTTAACTTCCGCTAACTGATTGGCCAGTGCTAAAATTCTAGAGGCGGCACAAAATAAAACTTTGCGCTCCTTAGGAATTTTCAAAATGATATGACCATGCACACTGTCGAGCGGAGAGCCATATTTGACTAGTGAGCGCTCAAAGTGTTCCTGAGTAATCCAGGTTCGGCTGGCAGTGAACTCGATCTTGAGACACGCATTCTTCTTCAGAAGCCAGACGAAATTTTCGTCTTGCACAAACTCCTCAAGATTATCGTAGAGGCATTTGGTGACTTCCCGGCGTTCACAGTTTAGAGCTTTGGCGATATCTCGAGCTTTCAAACCCGGGCTATCGCTTAAGATCTGGGCAATCCTTTTCCGCATGAAGAGTTCGCTTAACTTCTTGATCTTATAGTCTTTCTTTGGTAATCCCAAAGCCCTGTTTTTACACTTCCTTCCACCGAAACCGTTGCCAGTCAGGTTTGGAAATTATACCCCTAGGCCCAGAGAATCAAAATGCCATCTATCTGAACCAGCTGAGATAAATACGCCCTCGCTGGCCTTAACCGAGTGCGACGACCACACGAAGTCCGCCAACTTTGCGTTTTTTCTCACTGGAAGCGAATTGTTAAAGAGCGGTGATACTGCTGCGGGCTGTCTTGGATCGCTGGACAAGCTGTCGCAGGGTTTGGTCTCATGACTTATACTGTATGGATGTACAGTACATGTTTTCTTTTGCGCTTAGCAAGCCCCCTCGTCTCGATGTGATACGGAAGCTCCCGTTAATACGAGTCCAAAATGGAGATTCTGTCGAGTGGCTAGGCAGGATGGGTGGCGGGTTGAGGCGCGATCCATTTATCGATTAGCCGTGAATGCGGCCTGGCGGTGTAGCTCAATCGTGAAAGGCTTTCCGGAGGGATCCATTGCCAGCAAAATCACGCGATCTGACCTCACCGATTGCAGGTGGAGTTCGTCTGACAACCCACTTGGATAGGAACTGTCTAGATTGCGCATTGGTTCTCCAGATAGCTTGGCCACCAGCTCAGGAGAAAAATCGATGCCCGCCAGATTGACCGATTTGGGCAGTGTATTGAGGCTGATTAGGGATATGGAAAGCAGGTCGCGATCTGTTGTCCAAGTGCCAGCTCCTATGACGTTGTATGAGAACTTGAACTTCTGTTGCTTGACCTCCCCTTCAAGAGTTATCACCCCGCCTACGTTGTATTTACCTTCATGCAGGTAGGTTGTCAGTCCCTTAAAGCTCCAGGTGCCATCCGTAATTGGAAAGGAGTAGTTCGTTTCCCATCGGCCGATAAGATCGGGATTATGATTGTTGAGTGGGGAAAGTGTTAAATACAGGGAAGCCAGCCCAGCGAAGCCGCTCAAAATGCCTATGATAGTGCCAATTTTCTTGGTCACTGGTGCGGAAGCCCAGTCGAGAAATTTCATACGAAGTGTCCTTTTTTTGAATGCCTAAACGATTGCTTATCCAGTACTGCGCCTTAAGCGCATTGCGTTTGGATCGTATCGGCTGACTTCTTATTCGCTGAATATCTCTTGGCCACGTTACCGCCCTAGATCGCGGGTATCGCCCACGGCGGTGCGAAGGCTCCTGGCAGTTTGGAAGGTTGGCGAACCGTGCTGCGCCTTATTCCCCCCAAGGTAAAGATATCTTTCCTTTAAGCGCTGAAAATGGCCATAGAGGCAATATTTCTTTACTTACGGCAAAGCAGTGCGTCTTGAAGGATTGCACGGCCCGAGCGCACTCGAAGAATCGAGCAGCATCAGCAGCCAGTTTGATGAGGCCGGTACAGCAAGGACCTTTTGGATACGCATGACGCGTCAGCGGAGCGTGTAATCGCATTTTTCCTCTCAGTTTATTCCTTGTTTTCTCATTAATTTCTTTTTGTCCCAGCCGCCGCCGACCAAGGCCGGCCCGGAAGCGGAGTGGTGGGGTTGGCGGAATGGTCTTTGCGGCCATTGGCTCAATGGCACGCAACTGGTAACGGATTGAATGGCTGCGACTTCAAGCGCTTCATTTTCGGCTAGCGGTGGGAGCAAACCCGGTAAACGACTCGCCAACAGCGTTTTCCCCGTCCCCGGCGGCCCGCTGAGCAGGAGGTTGTGAGCCCCCGCCGCCGCAATCAGCAAAGCGCGCTTGGCCGAGAGTTGGCCCTGTACTTCATTCAAGTCAGGATAGGGTTTGCTGGCATAGAGCAAGCCGTTGGAGACATAAGGCTCAATCGGTGTATGCCCATTGAAATGCGCAACAGCCTCAAGCAGATGATCCACGGCAATCACTTTCAGTCCCGAGGCAAGGCACGCTTCCTCGGCGTTCGCTCGCGGCACCATCAACCAGCGCCCGGCCTTGCGCGCCGCCAGCGCTGCCGGCAAGACCCCACGAACCGCCCGCACGGCACCTGATAGCGCCAACTCCCCAAGGCATTCCGCATCATCGAGTGTCAACGTAGGCACCTGCACACTGGCCGCGAGAATCCCCAGGGCAATCTCCAGATCGAACCGCCCGCCATCCTTGGGTAAATCCGCCGGCGCCAGATTCAACGTGATCCGCCGCGCCGGAAATTGCAGCCCCGAATTGATGATCGCACTGCGCACCCGATCCTTGCTTTCCTTCACCGCCGCTTCGGGCAGGCCGACCATGGTCAGCGATGGCAAACCATTGGCCAGGTGGACTTCAACGGTGACAGCGGGTGCATCCACGCCAATCTGGGCGCGGCTGTGGACGATGGAGAGGGACATGGTCGTTCCTTGAGCTAAACGGGGGCCGCTTCCTGCGGTTTTTTGAAGGGTAGTCGCAGAGTCTGGCCGGAGAGGAGGGAAACTTTCGCAGAATGTTGCTGAAGCCTCGATCTTGAACAGCAGCCAAACGCTGCGTTCGACTGCGGTGGCTCCCTCCTGAGTAATCGCACTACTCAACGCCGTTTGCGAGTTGCATAAGGATCACCTGCAAAACATATCGCACGTATTTGACATCTCGGATTTATTAAATGTGTAAAATCAAATAACTTATGTTGCGACAGTATTTTTGAGGGAAGTTGTGCCGGTAAATAAGCTGCTGTCACCTTCTATGATTTTGCTGGCGAAGCCCTCGGTATCCGTCTTCTTTTTACCTTCTGCGATATGCGTAAAATAGTTGAAGTCTAAATCTATCCAGTCCGTAAGTTTGGTTTCGTAATCGTTTGGATACTGTGCTTGCACCACTGGGGGTAGACCCTTGTAATGGTCAAGGACACTTTGGAAGAATTTGGTGAGTTTTCCGGTGCTGTTATATTCATATTCTGCTTCGGCCACCACTCTCTGTCGCCATGCAAATTCTTGTTTGGCTGACTCTTCCAGTGCTGCCCGTCTTTCATTGACGGTAAAGGTTCCGCTGTCATCGTAAGTGATTAACGCAAGTTGATCCATGGGCATTCCGGAAAACGGATTTTTGCCGAGTCCGTTTGTATACTGTGTCGCACTTTTGGCACGCGCTAATAATGTGGAGTTATCTGAGTCTGGAACTTCAGAATCGTACTTTGATTTGTTGGCAGTGTAATTGGCGCTCTCCAATTCGTTGAATGTATTTCTAGCCATCGAACCAAGTTCCGTTCTAGTGAGGCGTGCATCCCGGGCCTGTGCGCGTACTGAGGCTTCGCTCAACTGGCTCGCTAGCGTGGAAACGGTACTGCTATCTCGTACCTTGCCAGATGGGCCTTGGGGTGTGCTTTGGTTGACAGCTGGTGTTTTGTTGGGAGTCGCGGTCAATGTTTTTGCTCCAGCCAGCGCTGTGCCGCTGTTAGCTGCAGTGTTGATTGGTAAGTTAACCATTTATTGCCACTCCCTGCTCGAAAACTAAAATATGATATGTCGCCTAATAATGTTGACTCTTTAGCAAAACCTTACACGCACCGTAGGGGCTGTTATATGCTTTACTTCATGGTGATCTCTACTGACCAAGCATAGGAGGACGGATTTGTTTTGGTTGTTTTTATGGTGCAGTTGGCCCCGCCACCAGGTGTGGCCGTATGATTCCACTTTGGAGTTTTGCTCGCGCCTGAGCCAGTAGCGGCCACAAATGTAGCTAGGTAAACACATTCCTTGTTGCCAATTTGATATCTCAAATTAGCATGGTTGTAATCAGGTGATATCCGGCTTTGTATTGTGTAGGTGTCTGTGCCATTTGCAATCACGGACACTTGTGGAGTAGGTGACGCATTTGCTTTCGTTATAGCTTCGTTGTTGGATATAGGGGTGTACGTAGCAGTCTGGGTTCCAAGATTTTTGAACGTGACTGTCACAGGTGGCCCTGCGACAGCTGCACTTATGTGAAGTGCAGTCAATGCGAAAGCCATAATTGACGGCTTGAACGATTTCATGGGTGTTGCTCCTTGTGGTGTTGGTAAAAGTATTCCATTTAGAAAATCGCGTTCATCACAAACTATTATCCAGTCCTTCAGTAAGGTCTTGAATTTTCTCGAGCGGGTGCAATTCCCGCATACAAATGAAGGAAGCAGCCGCTGATTTTCGCCAAACGAATCGGGTGGCAGTTGTGCGCGGGTTTGCGAACCGGCGACTCTGGAAAAATCGGCAGACCCGAAGGTCTTCCATGTACGACCACTATTCGAGAAAGAGATAAATCTCTGGTTTGAACGCGGCCACGGTGCGTTGGGTGGTATTCGAGTCGCCAAACCCATTGCTGATTAAATCAGCTGAGAGTGAGCTTAGAAACCGGAGCTTTGCAACGCAATCGGACGGCAAATGAGATCTTTGTAGGAAATTGCCGGGTTTCTTGCAGGCTTGAAGATCCCAGCCTGCGGCAATTCCTACAGCTGAGTCTGAAGGTTATTCCGAGCTATCGCGAACAAGCTCGCTCCCATTTTGGATCGGGTTTGAAAGTGGGGACAGGGGGGGTTACTCGCTCGGCGGATTCAGCTTCGCTTCCAGCTCCGCCACCTTCGCCTCAAGGCTTTCCAGCCGAGCCCGGGTGCGTGCGAGTACAACCATCTGACTATCAAACTCTTCCCGACTCACCAGATCCAGTTTGCTGAAGCCGCTCTGCAGCAACATCTTGAACTGGCTTTCGATTTCAGCTTTCGGCAGAGGCGTGTCGCCGCTGAAGAGGCGGGAGGCTGTGCCGGTCAGGGCGTCGAGGAAGTCTTTTGGCGCGAGCATGGGCAATGTCCTGGAAACAATGACGGGCAGTGTATCACGCAGTGTCTATAGTCATTTGCGCGGGCAAGGGGTGCACGCTTTTCGCGCATGGGGACGGACGGCGTTGCACCGTTGTTGTGCGTAACGTGCCGGGTGTTGTCGCGAAGTATCAGCCATCCGCCGGCAAGAGCTTGAAAACAGTCAGTTTTGTGGAGATGGCAAGCTTTCTGCTTAGTCCCTCATGACCCATGCACTGATGCAGTCGCTGTGACGAATGCAGTGCGCCAAGCGGAACGCGGGGGAGTGTTTCGTTAGGAGTGGTTAGCTGGCGTCGGACGGGCAGGTAAGGCCGACGATGCGTTACAAAGCCAGGCACTGCGCTTAGACTTGAGACGGGTTTGTTTTCCTGGGGCAAGTCCACCAATTCGGGAGAGAGTTTTCATGAAGCTAGTCACTGCCATCATCAAGCCGTTCAAGCTGGACGACGTACGCGAGTCGCTGTCCGAGATCGGCGTGCAGGGCATTACCGTCACTGAAGTCAAAGGCTTTGGTCGGCAGAAGGGTCACACCGAGCTGTATCGCGGCGCGGAATACGTGGTCGATTTCCTGCCCAAGGTGAAGATCGACGTCGCCATCGACGACAAGGATCTGGACCGGGTAATCGAGGCCATCACCAAGGCTGCCAACACCGGCAAGATCGGTGACGGCAAGATCTTCGTGGTCAATCTGGAACAGGCGATTCGCATCCGTACCGGCGAAACCGATACCGACGCAATCTAAGCCGCCACAAACCCAACGCCCCAGGAGAAAACAATATGACTCTGCGTAAATTCGCAGGGCTAGGAGCCCTGTTGTCCATCGTAATGCCCAGCCTTGCTTTGGCGGCAGACGAAGTGGCGGCCCCAGTCCTCAACTCCGGCGACACCGCCTGGATGTTGACCTCGACAGCCCTGGTACTGTTCATGACCATTCCCGGCCTCGCGCTGTTCTACGGCGGCATGGTTCGGTCGAAAAACATTCTTTCCGTGATGATGCAGTGCTTCGCCATTACCGGTCTAATCAGCGTCCTGTGGGTCATCTATGGCTACAGTATCGCGTTCGACACCACGGGCATGGAGCAGGGCGTCGTCAATTTCAACTCGTTCTTCGGCGGCATGGGCAAGGCATTCCTCGCCGGCATCACGCCAGCCAGCCTGACCGGGCCTGCGGCGCTGTTCCCTGAGGCTGTGTTCGTCACCTTCCAGATGACTTTCGCCATCATTACCCCGGCGTTGATCGTCGGCGCCTTCGCCGAGCGGATGAAGTTCTCCGCGATGCTGGTGTTCATGGGCGTGTGGTTCACCCTGGTTTATGCGCCGATTGCGCACATGGTCTGGTCCGGCAACGGCGGCCTGTTGTGGGACTGGGGTGTTCTGGATTTCGCCGGCGGCACCGTGGTGCACATCAACGCCGGTGTGGCCGGTCTGGTTGCCTGCCTGGTGCTGGGCAAGCGCAAAGGCTTCCCGACCACGCCGATGGCGCCGCACAACCTCGGTTACACCCTGATGGGCGCGGCCATGCTGTGGGTCGGCTGGTTCGGTTTCAACGCCGGTTCCGCCGCTGCGGCCAACGGTACCGCCGGTATGGCGATGCTGGTGACGCAAATCGCTACCGCCGCTGCTGCACTGGGCTGGATGTTTGCCGAGTGGATCACCCACGGCAAACCTAGCGCATTGGGTATCGCTTCGGGCGTGGTTGCCGGTCTGGTGGCAATCACCCCGGCTGCCGGCACCGTTGGCCCGATGGGCGCGCTGGTAATCGGCCTGGCGGCTGGCGTGGTGTGCTTCTTCTGCGCTACCACCCTGAAGCGCAAGCTCGGTTATGACGACTCCCTGGACGCCTTCGGCGTGCACGGTATCGGCGGTATCCTCGGCGCAATCCTCACCGGTGTGTTCGCCGCGCCGTCCCTGGGTGGCTTCGGCACCGTGACCGACATCGCCGCACAAGTGTGGATTCAATGCAAAGGCGTGGGCTTCACTGTGATCTACACCGCGATTGCCACATTCATCATCCTCAAGGTGCTGGATGCGGTCATGGGCCTGCGCATCAACGAAGAAGAAGAAGCGGTTGGCATCGATCTGGCGCTTCACAACGAACGCGGCTACAACTTGTAAGTACGCGCGTAAAAACTTGCCCGGCTTGCCGGGCATTTTTTTTGTCTGAAATTTGTCATTGAAGAGGGCGCTGAAAGGTTTTTTCCTGCGGGTTTTGCGATGTTTGTGTCGGGTGTTTTTGTGCAGGCAAAGGCTTACAGGATTGAAGGAATATTAGGGCCTTTGTTTTTTCCCAGAGCGCGCTAGAATGCGCCCCGAACGTGCGGAGAACTGTATGTGGCAACAGACTCTGATTACCTTGCGGGCGAGGCCCCGGGGCTTTCATCTGGTAACGGACGAGTTACTCGCCGGCCTGCCTGAACTCAAGGCGTGTCGGGTCGGTCTGTTGCATTTGTGGCTGCAGCATACCTCGGCGTCGTTGACCATCAACGAGAACGCCGATCCGGCGGTACGTCGCGACTTCGAACGGTTTTTCAATCGTCTGATCCCACAAGGAACAGACGGCTATGAGCATAACGACGAAGGCCTGGACGACCTCCCGGCGCACTTCAAGGCCAGCGTGCTTGGCTGTCAGCTCAGTTTGCCGATTTCGGCAGGCCGGCTGGCGTTGGGGACCTGGCAAGGCGTTTACCTGGGCGAGCACCGTGATCATGGCGGTGCCCGTAAAGTCCTCGCCACCGTGCACGGTGAAGAGGCATAACCGCTGGTCAGCAGCGGCTGTTGATTTTTTTCCGGCAGCCTTCGACAGAGGGCAAAGCTGGGCTATAACTAATCTGCTTTTCGCAAGTCATGAGGTAGAACATGAGCGACGATGATCTGGAAAACGACGACCTCGAAGTAGGCGACGACGACGAAACCGAAGAAGGTCTGGAAGCAGCGGCAGAAGACGTCGCTGAAGACGACGGCGGTGATGCGCCGGTTCCGACCGCCAAAGGCAAGGCCAAGGCAGCGGTATCGGTCGATGAGCTGCCGAGTGTCGAAGCCAAGAACAAGGAACGCGACGCCCTGGCCAAGGCCATGGAAGAGTTCCTGGCTCGTGGTGGCAAGGTGCAGGAAGTGGAGGCCAATGTGGTCGCCGATCCTCCCAAGAAGCCTGACAACAAGTACGGCAGCCGGCCTATCTGAGCCTGTTACCCGCTTGCTGAAAAAGCCCGCCGTCGCCGCGGGCTTTTTCATGCCTGAAACAAAACTTTCAGATTGAATACAGTCCACTGTGGGAGCGGGCTTGCTCGCGAATGCGGTGTACCAGTCGACATTGATGTTGGCTGACACGGCGCCTTCGCGAGCAAGCCCGCTCCCCAGGTTTTGTGTCAGGCCGAAGCTGCGTTCCACAACGCCAACAACGCCGGCAACTCGGTCAGGCTGCGAATCTCGGCATCCGGCAGGCGTTCGGCTTCCCAGGTCTTGCCCGACGGGTTGAACCAGATTGCCCGCAATCCTGCCTGCTGCGCCCCGGCAATGTCATCACCCGGATGATCGCCGATGTGCACCGCGGATTCGGCGGTTACGCCGCCGCGTTGCAGCGCCTCATGAAACAGCCGTGCATCGGGTTTGGCGATGCCGATGTCTTCGGCGCACAACGCAAACTTGAAGTAGTCCGCCAGCCCCAGCCGACGCACATCGGCATTGCCGTTGGTGACCACGCCGAGGGTGTAATGGTTGGCCAATACTTCCAGGGTCGGTTGCACTTCCGGGAAGATTTCCAACTGATGTCGGGCATGCAAAAACACTTCGAAACTCTGATCGGCCAGGTCGGACGCTTCTTTGTGGGGGTAACCGGCTTCTTCCAGCGCCTGGAACAATACGCGGCGACGCAGGGCACTGATGCGGTGCTTGAGGTTTGGCTCGATGCTCAGGATGCGTTCGCGAATGGCCCACAAATGCTCCACCGGCACCGCGCCCAGATCAGGTGCGTGCTCAGCCAGCCATTCACGCAATATGGCTTCGGCGCTGACGATCACGGGGGCTGTGTCCCACAGGGTGTCGTCGAGGTCGAAGGTGATCAACTGAATACTCATGAATCGTCGCCTTTCGTGCGTTTGGCCCGTGGGTGGGCGCTGTCGTAGACCGCTGCCAGATGCTGGAAGTCCAGGTGGGTGTAGATCTGCGTGGTCTTGATGTCCGAGTGGCCGAGCAGTTCCTGCACCGCGCGCAAGTCCTGGGAGGACTCCAGCAAGTGGCTGGCGAAGGAGTGCCGCAGCATGTGCGGGTGCAGGTTCTGCCCCAGTTCGCGCTCGCCGGCCGCCTTGACCCGCACCTGGATCGCCCGTGGGCCCAGGCGCCGGCCTTGCTGGCTGACAAACACCGCATCGTCCGCCGGGTTGGCCATGGCTCGCAGGGGCAGCCATTGTTCCAGCGCCTCGCGGGCCTTTTTGCCTACCGGCAGCAGGCGGGTCTTGCTGCCTTTGCCGAGCACCTGGACCATGCCATCTGCCAGGTCGAGCTGATCGAGATTGAGCCCCGTCAGCTCCGAAAGCCGCAACCCGGAGGAGTAGAACAACTCCAGGATCGCCTGGTCCCGACGCGCGAGAAAGTCATCTTCAACCCCGCCTTCAAGCAGCTGCAGGGCACGGTCGGTGTCGAGGGTTTTCGGCAGGCGGCGTTCGCCTTTGGGTGGTGCCAGGCCGTTGGCCGGATCGTGGTCGCACAGGCCTTCGCGGTTCAGGTAGTGATAAAGCCCGCGAACGGCCGACAGCAATCGCGCCAGGCTTCGCGATGATTGACCCTGGGCGTGCAGGCGGGCAATCAGGCTGCGCAGGCGCTGGATGTCCAGCGCCGCCCAGCTGCCGATGTTCTGTTTGGCGCACCAGCCCAGCACTTTGTCGAGGTCGCGGCGATAAGCCGACAGCGTATGCGGCGACACCTGTCGCTCACTGCGCAGGTGTTCGCAGTAAGCGTCCAGTTGCCGTTCCACGTTCAGCGTACCGAGCGCAGGGAGTTGTTGACCCGTGGCAGCACGCGACCCATGACTTCAGCGATGTAGCTCAGGAACAGGGTGCCTACCGAGCTTTTGTAGTGCTGCGGATCGCGGCTGGCGATGGCCAGGATGCCGTGGATGCCCTGGTGGCTGATGGCAACGACTGCGGTGGAACCGATCTGCTTGCGCTGTTCTTCGCCGAACAGGAAGTCCAGCTCATGTTCGCGCAGGCTGCCGCTGACGCTTTTTTCTTCCGAGAGCAAGCCGCCGATGGCCACTTGTGCTTCGGCATGAGTGGCCCAGCGGCCGACCGGCATGGCGTTGTCACCAAGCAGGATGAGGCTGACGAAGGGCACCTGGAATTCCTGGCGCAGGCTGTCTTCGACGCACATCACCATATCTTCCAGGCTGGCGGCATCCATCAGCGCCAGGATCAGGCGACGGGTCTTGTCGAACAGCCGGTCGTTGTCGCGGGCTACGTCCATCAGGTGCGACAGGCGATGACGCAACTCGATGTTGCGGTCGCGCAGGATGGTCATCTGACGCTCCACCAGCGACACGGTGTCGCCGCGCCGATGGGGGATACGCAGGGACGGAAGCAGTTCTTCGTGCTCGACGAAGAAGTCCGGATGAGCCTCCAGGTACGCGGCTACAGCCGCCGCCTCCAGGCTTTCGGACGGTGATTCGTCAGCTTGTCGTGCGGGTACCTGGGGCTTGTCGGTCATGGGTTTCGCTCACTCAAAGACGCACTTGTCCTTCATATACGCGCACTGCCGGGCCGGTCATCATCACCGGTTGGCCGGGGCCTGCCCATTCGATGGACAGGCGCCCGCCAGGCAGGTCGATCAATAGCGGCGAATCCATCCACCCCTGGCTGATCGCAGCCACTGCGGCAGCACAGGCGCCGGTTCCGCAAGCCTGGGTTTCCCCGGCACCGCGTTCCCAGACGCGCAACTGCGCGCGGCTCCGGTCGATGACCTGGAGAAAGCCGACATTAACCCGTGCCGGGAAGCGCGGGTGATGTTCGATTTTCGGGCCCAGTTCATGCACCGGCGCGTTGTTGATGTCGTTGACCCGTACCACCGCATGGGGATTGCCCATGGACACGGCAGCCAGATCGACCGGGGCGCCGTCGACGTCGACCTGATAACTCTTGGCCTGCTCCGGCGCCTGGAACGGAATATCCGCTGGCACCAGGCGCGGAGCGCCCATGTTGACGCTGATCTGGCCGTCGTTACGCACGTCCAGCTCGATGATGCCGCTTTTGGTTTCGACGCGAATCACACGTTTTGCGGTCAGGCGCTTGTCGAGCACGAAACGGGCGAAGCAGCGCGCACCGTTGCCGCACTGCTCCACTTCGGAGCCGTCGGAGTTGAAGATCCGATAGCGGAAGTCCACGTCCGGGTTGCTCGGCGCCTCGACGATCAGCAACTGGTCGAAACCGATGCCGGTGTGCCGGTCGCCCCATTGCTTGGCATGCTTGGGCAGAATGTGCGCGTGCTGGCTGACCAGGTCGAGGACCATGAAGTCGTTGCCCAGGCCGTGCATCTTGGTAAAACGCAGCAGCATGGTTTTACTCCGGCAGCAGGCTTTCGCCAGCAAACAACTCGGCTACCGTCTCACGGCGACGCACTTCGAATGCCTGATCACCGTCCACCAACACTTCAGCGGTACGACCGCGGGTGTTGTAGTTGGAACTCATGACAAACCCGTAGGCGCCGGCCGAATGCACGGCCAGCAGGTCGCCTTCTTCCAGGGCCAGCTGACGATCCTTGGCCAGGAAGTCGCCGGTCTCGCAGATCGGGCCAACGATGTCGTAGGCGCGGGCAGCGGTAGTGCGTGGGCGCACGGCGGTGACGTCCATCCAGGCCTGGTACAGCGCCGGGCGGATCAGGTCGTTCATGGCCGCGTCGACGATGGCGAAGTCTTTGTGTTCGGTGTGCTTGAGGTACTCGACCTGAGTCAGCAGCACGCCGGCGTTGGCCACGATGAAGCGGCCCGGCTCGAACACCAGCGCCAGGTCACGACCGTCGAGGCGTTCACGCACGGCCTTGATGTAGTCGGCGGCCAATGGCGGCTCTTCGTCGCGATAACGCACACCCAGGCCACCACCGAGATCGATGTGGCGCAGGTAGATGCCGCAATCGCCGAGGCGGTCGACCAGGCCCAGCAGGCGGTCGAGGGCGTCGATGAACGGCGGCAGGGTGGTCAGTTGCGAGCCGATGTGGCAATCGACGCCAACCACTTCCAGGTTCGGCAGCTGCGCGGCACGCACGTACACGTCTTCGGCGTCAGCGATGGCGATGCCGAACTTGTTCTCTTTGAGACCGGTGGAAATGTACGGGTGGGTGCCGGCATCGACGTCCGGGTTGACGCGCAGCGAAATCGGCGCGCGAACGCCCAGTTCGGCGGCGACCACTTGCAGGCGTTCCAGCTCGTCGGTGGATTCGACGTTGAAGCAGTGCACGCCGACTTCCAGGGCGCGACGCATGTCGTCACGGGTCTTGCCGACGCCGGAGAACACGATCTTGTCGGCGCTGCCGCCAGCGGCCAGTACGCGTTCCAGCTCGCCACGGGAGACGATGTCGAAACCGGCGCCCAGACGCGCCAGGACATTCAGCACACCCAGGTTGGAGTTGGCCTTCACTGCATAGCACACCAGGTGTGGCGTACCGACCAGCGCATCGGCGTAAGCCAGGTATTGGGCTTCGATGTGTGCCCGGGAGTAAACGTAGGTGGGTGTACCAAAGCGCTCGGCGATGGCAGACAGGGCAACACCTTCCGCGAACAGTTCACCGTCACGGTAGTTAAAAGCGTCCATGAGGTTCCCTTATTGGTAGACGTCGTGCTTGTGTGCTTTCGAGGCAGGCTGCTGTTGCGACGACTTGGCCTGCTCGGCAGGGTCCTGGTCTTCATCAGGCAGGTAGAGCGGGCCTTTTTGACCGCAGGCCGACACAAGGCAGGCGACCGCGAGGAGCGCAGCAAGGGAAGAGATCAGGCGCTTCATGGCGAAATCCTTGAAAATGCATTAATTGCGCCGGAGTATACCGGCCACCCGGCGGCTTGCCTATGCAACGGACCGCCCGTCCGGCGGGGCTTGGCCCGATGCGGTAGCCATGTTCAATCCAATCTGGGAGCGGGCTTGGTCGTTATCCTTTGCAATCGACGGAGCTCGGTCGTATCTTGCGGCGCTTGAGCCTGATCAGACACTTTTTGAGGTTGCCGTAATGAGTTTGTCCGAAGCGCGTTTCCATGACCTGGTCGATGTCACCCAGCAAACCCTGGAGGACATCTTTGACGACAGCGACCTGGATATCGATCTGGAGAGCTCGGCCGGTGTGCTGACCGTCAAGTTCGAAAACGGCACTCAATTGATCTTCAGCCGTCAGGAGCCACTGCGCCAGCTTTGGCTGGCGGCGGTATCCGGTGGTTTCCACTTCGACTACGACGAAGAAAGCGAGCGCTGGATGTGCGACAAGAGCGAAGAGCAGTTGGGTGAAATGCTCGAGCGTATCGTCAAGCAACAGGCTGACGTCGAGCTCGATTTCGAAGGCCTGTGAGATCGTGACCCAGCCTGCGCCTGTCCGTCCGCCCAAGCCGCTCTACAGCAATGTCAGCCCGGCGGTGCCGTCGCCATGCAGCGGTGTGTGTCGGCTGGACGAGCAGAAAGTCTGCCTGGGCTGCTTCCGTCATGTCGAAGACATCCGCGAATGGCGCTCGGCCGATGACGAGCGCCGGCGGGTGATTTGTGCGCAGGCCTCGCAGCGCAAACAGGGCTCCGGGCCATGACTTGTATATTTTTTGAGCTGTGATAGTGTCCGGAAACGCCTCAACCCATCGAGGCTTGTGAAAACCCCGCCTTTTTCTGGCGGGGTTTTGCTTTTTTCGTGCAGAAGAAAGGAGTCTGCCCAGATCATGACCGCACCTTCCATCACCCTTACCCGTCTGGACGTCCAGCGTCTTGAGCGCCTGATCGACAGCCTGGACGAAACGCTGCCGGGCGTTATCGCGCTGCAAACAGAACTGGACCGCGCCGATACCCTGGTCGGTCACGATGAAGTGCCGGCGGATGTCGTGACCATGAATTCCCGTGTGCATTGCCGAGAAGAAGGCAGTGGCAAGGACTACCACCTGACCCTGGTGTACCCCAAGGATGCGAATGCCGACGAAGGCAAGATCTCGATCCTGGCGCCGGTGGGCAGCGCGCTGCTCGGCCTGAAGGTTGGTCAGCATATCGATTGGCCAGCTCCGGGCGGCAAGACCCTGAAGCTGACCTTGCTGGAAGTCGAATCGCAGCCAGCCAACGGTGGCGACTACAACGTTTGACCCTGCCTCAGACCTGCCCGAGCGCCTCGTTCAATGCGCGCTCCAGGTCAGCCTTGTAGCGCAGGTACAGATGGGTGGAACTCTGTCCTTCGCCGAGCAGGCCTGACAGGTCGAGATCGGTAATGTAGCAGCGATAGCGTTCGGTTTCCCGGCGCTGCCCGACGATTTCCCGGGCGACCACGCTGAACAGCTGGTCGCCATGCTCCAGTTCGGAAAACTCCCGTTGATTGCAATACAACGTCACCTGCACCTGACCCGGTGTGGCTTTGCCGACGATCGCCTGCACGTCGTAGAACGGTTTGTTCACCGGCGTTTGTGGTACCGGCCTGGCTTCGATGCGGCGCGCCCGGCCAGGGCCTGACGGCAGCAACTGGCAATACAGGGTGTCGAGGTTCAAGGGGTGGGCTGCGTCCATCGGCAACAAGGTATCGCGCCGGTACTGGATCGATTGCAGGAAGCGCTGCAACGGCACCAGCAGGCTTTGCTCGTCGTGCCAGGGCAAGCGTTGCTGCCACAGGGCATTGAATTCATCGAGCACGTACAGATCAGCCTGATCTTCGTTGACCCGGTAGAACACCTGAATGCAGTCGGGCTGGCCCGTTGGCAGGAACAGCGCAAGGTCGTGGTCTTCCAGGGCCTTTGGGTCCAGGTGAAGCGGGCTGTAGCTCGCCATTTCTTCGCCCAGGTAATCGATCAGCGCCGGCAGAGTGGTTAGCGCGATGTGCTGGACCTGGCCCGGCACCAACTCCAGCACGTGGTAGTGCTGCTGGACCTGGATCAGGTAGCGATGATTGAGCCGGCTCAGCAGCAGGTTCTGCGCGGTATCGAGGATTTCTTCCACCCGTTGGGCGATGAACTGCGCACGGTTATGGCAAAAGCAACGCACCCGCAACTTCGGCTGTTGTGGCCCGGCCGGCAGGTTGTTGAGGTAGTCGCGGATGCAGTCAAGCAGGGCGTGGGGGCCGTCGTAGCGACCGACCAGCACTTCGTTCCAGCTATTGAGCGTGACCTGGTCCAGGGTCAGCACCAGATTCTCCCGGACGCCTGCATAGCTCAATGAGTCGGTGCGCTCGGTGGTCATCAGGATATTCAGGTCGCGATGGTGCTTGAGCGGATCGATGCCGACATTCACCAGAATCAGTACTTCACTCGGCACGCTGGCGCGCAACAGAGGTTCTTCGGCAACGGTGGGCAAGGGCAGGGCGATGGTCTGTTGCAGGCTGCCGAGCAGGTTGAACAGTTCGAACTCGCTCAAGTCGCTGGTGCCGGGATGCAAGGCAAGGCGGGTGCTGCTGTCGATCACGCCATTGCGGTGGCACCAGGTCAGCAGTTCCAGCAAGTGACGGCTGCGTTTGATCGGTGCGAAATGCTCCCACTCCAGCGCCGTCAGGCTGCCGTTGTACAAGCTCCACTGGCCTTGTCCCGGTTCTTTCCTGTTCGGTGCGTGCACCAGCGTCAGGGTGTCTTCGGCCAGGTCCGGGGCGATGCCGGGGTTGATGAACTCGACTTTGCCGGCCTTGCGCTCGAAAGCGGCATGCAGTCGGCGACCGAGGACACTCAGGTCGCGCTTGTTGATGCGGCTGACCGTTTGTTCGTGACGGGCAAACTGGGTGAGGAAGCGGTAGCTGTAGTTCAGCTCGTTGACCAGCGCCCGTCGCTCGGAGCTGACCTGGCGGACTTTCCACTGGCTGCGGCTGTCGAGCAGGGCCAGTTGCCGCTGGTCCCAGTGCCATTCATGGGCCAGGCGCTCAAGCAATGAACGTTGCCAGCTCTGGGTGCGGCTGCTGCCGGTCAGTTTGCGATTGACCTTCAGGTACAGCGCGCGACGTACCAGTTCCAGGCGCTCGGGTTCATTGCGGGCGAGCAAGTATTCTTCGATACGCCGGTACACCACGACGTACGGATCCAGCTCGTCGAGGTCGAGGCGGTTGGCGAACACCGCTTGCTTGAAGCGCAGGCTCAGGCAATGGACCCTGGGGTGTTCGCTGGCGTAAACCTCGGTCAGCAACAGCTTGAGTACCGACTTGTAAGGCGACTCGATGCCCTTGAACAACTGCCAGAGCCCGGCACCGATAAATTCGCCGGGCGGGATGAAGGCCAGGTTGCCGAGGTCGAGTGTTTCATCGGCGCGGATAAAGCGTTTGGAGATCAAGGTATGGGTGTAGCGGTCGTAGCTCGACTCTTCATAGACCGGCACCAGCCACCAGATCGGCGTACGCCCGGCCAGCCAGATCGCAGTGCGGTAAAACTCGTCCAGCAACAGGTAGTGCTGGGTGGTGCCGCAGTCCTCGGAACTCAGCTGGGTGTCGCGCTCGCCACGGACGAAGCGGGTCGGGTCGATCAGGAAAAAGTGCGCTTCGGCGCCCTGGCTGGCGGCCCAGGCTTCCAACAGTTGGCATTTTTTGCGCAGTTCGGCGAGCTCGCTCTCGGTCAGGTCCGGCCCATGGCAGACCCACACATCCATGTCGCTCTGGTCGGCTTGCGCCAGGGTGCCGAGGCTGCCCATCAGGAACAGTCCGTGAATCGGCCGAGGCGGGTTGCTGCCGTGGCGCGGCTTGTAGGAAAACGAGCGGGTCAGGCGCTGGGCTTCAGCGAGGACATTGGCATCCGGCTCGAAATTCGACAGCCCGGCCGGTGTACTGCCGGAAACGTAGCCGGGCAGCAGCGGATGATTGACGTGGAAAAACAGCGGCAGCAAGGTCAGGACCCCTTGCTGGCGGGTCGATAACCCTTCCATGGCGCGAGCCATGCGTCCTTCGTTGAGTTTCAGAAAGCGTGCGCGCAACTGGCTGAGAACCTTGCGGTCGATTCCCTCGTCCAGATCAGGGCGGATTTCATGGGTGCGCGTCATGTCAGCTCAAACCGGCTCGCAGGGCTCGGACGTGGGAGTCTCAGGTGTGGGGCAGTTTAGCGCCTCGGCTGCGGGACTTTTAAGCTGATTTTGTATTTCTGGCGTCAGATTTCTATCGCGCGGCGACAACGGGCAACAAAGTGCGCCCGCGGAACTCCTTCAGCAGGGGTTTCCGTGGGCGATATGGGGAATTCAGGCTGTTTCTTCGGATTTCAGAATGGTGAGCACGGTTTGCACATTTTGCGCGGCGTCACGGCCCAGGCTGGTCAGATAACCACCATCGGGCTGGTCGATCAGATCTTTTTCAAATAGGCGTTTGGCAGCGGCAATGGCTTTCGGGGCAGCGGTCTGATGAATTTTCAAACCTTCCTGGGAACTGTCCAGGTTGAAGAGTGCGAGGATTTCCAGTTCGGCAACCAACTCAGGGGTAAGCGACATAAGGACTCCAGACTTTCTAGGAATTGGACGACAGCGCCCCTAAGGTGAACCCGCTTGTCCGGCATGTCCAGTGCTCGCGACAGGGTTTTTTTGGTTGGGGTGGAAATTGACTTGTAGGAGCGAGCTTGCTCGCGATGGTCGTGAACGATGACTCGTAAAACCAGATGCCCCGTGGCGCTCTCGGGTTTTTCGCGAGCGAGCTCGCTCCTACAGGGGGGCGTGGGCTTATTGCTTTTCCGGTGGCAGCTCGGGCAATGCGCGCAGTGCAGCTTCGTACCATTCGGTATTGAAAGCGCGGTCTTCTTCGAGGATCGCGTCGATTTCTACGGCCAGAACGTGGGCCATCAAGTTGAGGATCTCTTCCCGCTCGTAACCCACCAGCGTCAACTTGTTGAAGGTCGCCTTGGCCGCTGGCGGATTGTCGCTTTCGATCTGGTTTTCGATGGCCTGGATCAGGGTACTTTCGGCGAACTCTTCGTCGTCGTTGTCGATATCGGTCGGCTCGCTCATGGCAGGCTCCTCAGGGAAAGGTGGCCAGTTTACCCGCATTCAGCCGCGTGATGCTGCTGGCAAGAATCCCGGCAGCGTTCTATAAACAGGCACTGCCCACCCCGCATGGCCTGGAGGCTTTGTGATGATCAAGCTTTATGGATTCTCCGTCAGTAACTACTACAACATGGTCAAACTGGCGTTGCTGGAAAAAGGACTGCCCTTCGAAGAAGTACCGTTTTACGGTGGTACCAGCCCCGAAGCACTGGCCATCAGCCCGCGTGGAAAGGTCCCGGTGCTGTGCGTAGAACAGGGCTTCGTCAATGAAACCAGCGTGATCCTCGAATACATCGAGCAAAGTCAGAAAGGCAAACCGCTGTTGCCGAGCGATCCGTTCGAGCGCGCGCAGGTGTTGGCACTGGCCAGGGAAATCGAGCTGTACATCGAATTACCGGGGCGGGCCTGCTTCGCCGAAGCGTTTTTCGGCATGACCGTGCCGGAAGCGATCAAGGAAAAAACCAAAGCCGAACTGTTGCTGGGGATGGCAGCACTGGGCCGGCACGGCAAATTCAGCCCTTACGTGGCTGGCGACAGCTTGAGCGTGGCGGATCTGTATTTCCTGTTCAGCGTGCCGCTGGCGTGTGGGGTCGCCAAGAAGTTGTTTGACATCGATCTATTGGCCGAGATGCCGAAGGCCAAGGCGCTGCTGGAGTTTTTGGGGGGTAATCCGAATGTGCAGCGTGTGGCGGCTGATCGGGAAGCGGCGATGCCGGCGTTCATGGCGATGATTGCTGCCAAAAAGTAGTTCTGTGGCGTTCTGAAGTCAGTCATCGCGGGCAAGTCGGATCGCCGCACCGCCGCTCCCACAGGTTTCTTTGTTTGCCATGGATTTTTGGCAAGTACTGAATCCTTGTGGGAGCGGGCTTGCTCCGGGCGGCGTTCCGACGAAGCTTTTATCGGCTGGCCAGAAGTGCCTGACCGCGCGTCACAGCAGCTTTCACCTGCGCCGGCGCGGTGCCGCCGATGTGGTTACGGGCATTGACCGAGCCTTCGAGGGTCAGCACGGCGAATACGTCCTGATCGATCTGGTCGCTGAACTTGCGCAGTTCTTCCAGGCTCATTTCCGCCAGGTCCTTGCCGCTGTCCACGCCGTACTTCACTGCATGCCCCACGATTTCGTGGCAATCACGGAATGGCAGGCCGCGACGCACCAGGTAGTCGGCCAGGTCGGTGGCAGTGGAGAAACCGCGCAGGGCCGCTTCGCGCATCATCGCGTGCTTGGGCTTGATCGCCGGAACCATGTCGGCGAAAGCCCGCAGCGAGTCGCGCAGGGTATCGGCGGCGTCGAACAGTGGTTCCTTGTCTTCCTGGTTGTCCTTGTTGTAGGCCAGAGGCTGGCCTTTCATCAGGGTCAGCAGGCCCATCAGCGCGCCGAATACGCGGCCGGTCTTGCCACGCACGAGCTCCGGCACGTCCGGGTTTTTCTTTTGCGGCATGATCGAGCTGCCGGTGCAGAAACGGTCGGGCAGATCGATGAACTGGAATTGCGCGCTGGTCCACAGCACCAGCTCTTCGGAGAAGCGCGACAGGTGCATCATCGCGATGCTGGCGGCGGAGCAGAATTCGATGGCGAAATCGCGATCGGAGACATTATCCAGCGAATTGCCGCCAACCGCGTCGAAACCCAGCAACTGTGCAGTGTATTCACGATCGATCGGGTAGGTGGTGCCGGCCAGCGCCGCGCTGCCCAGCGGCATGCGGTTGGTGCGCTTGCGGCAATCGACCAGGCGTTCGTAGTCGCGGCTGAGCATTTCGAACCAGGCCAGCATGTGGTGCCCGAACGTCACCGGCTGCGCAGTCTGCAGGTGGGTGAATCCCGGCATGATGCTGGCGGCTTCGCGCTCGGCCTGCTCCAGCAGGCCTTTTTGCAGGCGGGTGATTTCAGCCAGGATCAGGTCGATTTCGTCACGCAGCCACAGACGGATGTCGGTGGCGACCTGATCGTTACGACTGCGGCCGGTATGCAGCTTTTTACCGGTCACGCCGATGCGGTCGGTCAGTCGCGCCTCGATGTTCATGTGGACGTCTTCGAGGTCGATGCGCCAGTCAAACTGACCGGCCTCGATTTCACCCTGGATGGTCTTCAGGCCATCGATGATGCTGTCGCGCTCGGCATCGGTCAGCACGCCGACCTTGGCCAGCATGGTGGCGTGGGCGATCGAGCCCATGATGTCGTGGCGATACAGGCGCTGGTCGAAGGTGACGGAGGCGGTGAAGCGGGCGACGAAGGCGTCGACGGGTTCACTGAAGCGGCCGCCCCAGGACTGATTGGTCTTGTCAGTGCTCATGAATTCGCTCGTATCGGCTTGATGAAAGAAGGCGTGGAACGCTGGCGCGGATAATAACAGGGTTGCCAATTCTGTCGCTGACACTGGTCGACACGTTTTCTTGATGTAGGAGCGAGCCTGCTCGCGATGAACCTGAAGTCGACGCGTTTATCCAGGAGGCACGCGTTATCGTTAACGCCCATCGCGAGCGAGCTCGCTCCTACATTAGCGATTAGCGCAACGATATTTTCCAATTGAGCTGTATCGTCCCGGCAACCGTCTACAGTTGGACAATAGGATCAGCGCACTTCTCGGTGCAGCCGCTGACCATAAAAAGTGTGGGGTGCTCATATTGCGTGTCAGTAAACCCTGTGGCGATGTGTCGCCAATGCGGGCCTGGGCCGCCAGTCGCCTGGCAGATGAAAATTTAGCCGCCCGACCAGCGGCACTTTTTGACGCTCGGGCTAGTCTTAGCGTGGATCGCGGTGACAGACGTCACTTCACCTGTCTACGCTATCCTTGTGCGAGACTCACGCAGGAATCCAGCGCAATATGAATGTCCTGATCGTTGATGACGAACCCTTGGTCCGCGAGCGCCTGAGCCGAATGGTTGGCGAACTCGAGGGATACAGTGTCCTGGAGCCTAGTGCCACGAATGGCGAAGAGGCGTTGGCACTGATCGACAGCCACAAGCCGGATATCGTCTTGCTTGATATCCGCATGCCCGGCCTCGATGGCCTGCAAGTGGCTGCGCGGTTGTGCGAACGCGAAACTCCGCCCGCCGTGGTGTTCTGCGCCGGGCCCGATGAATTTGCCGTGGAAGCCTTACAGGCCAGCGCCGTAGGCTATCTGGTGAAACCTGTGAGAACTGAACAGTTACATGACGCATTAAAGAGAGCCGAGCGCCCCAGTCGTGCCCAGCTCGCCGCCCTGACCCGCCCTGCTGCCGAAAGCGGCAACGGCCCGCGCAGCCATATCAGTGCCAGAACCCGTAAAGGGATCGAACTGATTCCGCTGGATCAGGTGGTGTACTTCATTGCCGACCACAAATACGTGACCTTGCGCCACGAAGGTGGTGAGGTGCTGCTCGATGAGCCGCTCAAGGCCCTCGAGGATGAATTCGGTGACCGTTTCGTGCGTATCCATCGCAATGCACTGGTCGCCCGCGAGCGCATCGAGCGATTGCAACGCACACCCCTGGGGCATTTTCAGCTGTTCCTCAAAGGCCTCAACGGTGATGCGCTGATCGTCAGCCGGCGCCATGTGGCTGGCGTGCGCAAGATGATGCAACAGCTTTAAACAGCTGTCCGCAGGTGAATTTCACACCCGATTGCCGGACATCCGGGGCCAGGGAGGCCGAGTAGTATCTGATTCAAGTCAAAGCGGATTTGGCTGAGCTGTTATTATCTGCCGTATCTATTCAGTACGGATTGATCCATGTCCTCTCGCCAGATCCGCATCGCCACCCGCAAAAGCGCACTCGCCCTGTGGCAGGCCGAATACGTCAAAGCCCGCCTTGAGGCGGCTCATCCGGGCTTGCTGGTGACCCTCGTCCCCATGGTCAGCCGTGGCGACAAGTTGCTCGACTCACCGCTGTCGAAAATCGGCGGCAAGGGCCTGTTCGTCAAGGAACTCGAAACCGCGCTGTTGGACAATGAAGCCGACATCGCCGTGCACTCCATGAAGGACGTGCCAATGGACTTCCCCGAAGGCCTCGGTCTGTTCTGCATTTGCGAACGGGAAGACCCGCGCGACGCCTTCGTTTCCAACACCTACACCAGCCTGGACGAGTTGCCCCCGGGCAGCATCGTCGGCACCTCCAGCCTGCGCCGCCAGGCTCAATTGCTGACCCGTCGCCCGGACCTGGAAATCCGCTTCCTGCGCGGCAACGTCAACACCCGCCTGGCCAAGCTCGATGCCGGCGAATACGACGCCATCATCCTCGCCGCTGCCGGCCTGATCCGTCTGGGCTTTGAGGATCGCATCACATCGGCCATCAGTGTCGACGACAGCCTTCCGGCCGGTGGCCAGGGTGCGGTGGGGATCGAATGCCGCAGCGCCGACAGCGAAATTCATGCGCTGCTGGCGCCCCTGCATCACCAGGACACCGCCACCCGCGTGACCGCCGAACGTGCCCTCAACAAGCACCTCAATGGCGGTTGCCAGGTGCCGATCGCCTGCTACGCCGTGTTGGAAGGTGAGCAGGTCTGGTTGCGCGGGCTGGTCGGTGATCCGAGTGGTGGCCGGCTGCTCAGTGCCCAGGCTCGTGCGCCGCGTGGCGATGCCGAGGCGCTTGGTGTGCAAGTGGCCGAAGACCTTTTGAGCCAGGGCGCCGACGAGATTCTGAAAGCGGTCTATGGCGAGGCTGGTCACGAGTGACTGGCTGGCGCTTGCTGCTGACGCGTCCCGCCGATGAGTCGGCGGCGCTGAGCAGTTTTTTGGCCGAGCAGGGGATATTCAGTAACAGTCTGCCGCTTTTGGACATCGTGCCCCTTGCGACCACTGACACAATGCGCCAGGTGATTCAGGCGCTGGATCAGTTCTGCGCCGTCATCGTGGTCAGCAAGCCGGCCGCCCGGATCGGCGTCGAGCTGCTTGAGCGGTTTTCGCCAACGCTGCCTGGTGTGAAGTGGTTCAGTGTCGGCGCGGCGACTGCGCAGATCCTCGAGGATCACGGATTGGACGTGAGCTTCCCGGCAGAAGGCGATGACAGTGAAGCCTTGCTCGAACTTTCCCGACTGCGGGAGGCTATCGCCAAAACCGATGCGCGAGTGCTGATCCTGCGCGGGGAGGGTGGGCGCGAGTTGCTGGCTGAGCGTTTGCGTGAGCTTGGTGCTAGTGTCGAGTATCTGGAGTTGTACCGCCGGGCATTACCGGTTTACCCGCCGAAAGCGCTGCCGGAACGGATCCAGGCGGAACGCCTGAACGGGCTGGTGGTCAGCAGTGGACAAGGTTTTGAGCACCTGCATCAGTTGGCCGGCGACGCCTGGCCGCAATTGGCGCGGTTGCCGTTGTTTGTACCAAGCCCCAGGGTTGCCGAGCTGGCGTATGCCGCCGGGGCCAAAACAGTTGTGGATTGCCGCGGTGCCAGTGCCGCGGCCTTGCTGACGGCGTTACGGGAGCATCCCGTGCCCGTTTTCTAATGCAAAGGATGGATACGTGAGCGAAACAGCCTTGCCGAAAGATGACTCGCGACCGGTGCTTGATACACCTGTTGATGCTCCTGTTGATGAGATGCCGCCGCCACCTGCTGCCGTGCAGCGTCGAGGCAATGGTCTGGCTATCGTCGCGCTGCTGCTGGGCGCGGCCGGTGTTGCGGTGGGCGGTTGGGGTGTCTGGCAGGTGCGTCACCTGCAGGCCAATAATCAGCAGCAACTGAGCCAGGTTCAGGCGTTGAATGACCAGGCGCAGAACCTCAAGCTCAATGAGGAACGCTTGAGCGCTCGCCTGGCGCAATTGCCTGCCGCCGATGAGCTGGAAGCACGCAGTCGCCTGGTGATCCAGCTGCAAGGTGATCAGCAGCGTTTGAACCAACGTCTGGAAACCATACTCGGCGCCAGTCGCAAGGACTGGCGTCTGGCCGAAGCCGAGCATCTGCTGCGCCTTGCCAGCCTGCGACTGTCCGCCTTGCAGGACATCAGCAGCGCCCAGGCACTGGTCCAGGGTGCCGACGAGATACTGCGCGAGCAGAACGATCCAGGCGCGTTTGCCGCTCGCGAGCAGGTGGCCAAGACCCTGATTGCCTTGCGCAGTACCCAACAACCGGATCGCACCGGGCTGTTTCTGCGTCTGGGCGCGTTGCGCGATCAAGTGGCCAGCCTCACCGAGCTGGCGCCGGAGTACAAGGACCGTGGCGATTCGTTGCTGGGCCTGACCGCTGATGGCGACGGTGCCAGTCGCTGGGCGCAATGGTGGGATCGGATTTCGCGTTACATCCGTATCGATTTCAATGCCGATAAGAACGTTCGCCCATTGCTGGCCGGCCAGAGCCTGATTCAGGTGCGCCTGGCTCTGAGCCTGGCGCTGGAGCAAGCCCAGTGGGCCGCACTCAATGGTCAGGCTGCGGTTTATTCCCAAGTGCTGGACGAAGCGCGGGACATCCTCAAGGGCAACTTCAACCCGGACAACGCGCAAAGCAAAGTCATGCTTGAGCAGGTGGCCGAGTTGAGCAAGCAACCCGTCACCGTCGTCACGCCGGATATGACCGGCACCCTGAGCGCAGTGCAGGGGTATCTGGAACGGCGCAACGTCAACGCCGAGGATTCGATCAAGCCACTGGCCAAGCCTGCCGCGAACACCGCGCCGGAGGCCACGCCATGAAACGCCTCTATGTGATCGTGTTCTTAGTGATCGCCGCTGCCGCTGCGCTGGGGCTGGCGATCGCAGAACATTCCGGCTACGTGCTGATCGCCTACAAGACCTTCCGCTATGAGTCGAGCCTGTGGGCTACCTTGGCGCTGGTGGCTGTGCTCTGGCTGGTGATCTGGGGCATCAAGTCGCTGGTCGAACTGATGATGGCCTCCAGTGGCGTGGTCAATCCGTGGTCGCGACGCAACCGCAGCCGTCGGGTGCAGGTGGCGATCGAGCACGGTCAACTCGACCTGGCCGAGGGTCGCTGGGCCAGCGCGCAGCGTCACTTGCATCGGGCTGCCGAAGCCGAGCGCCAACCGTTGCTTTACTACCTCGGTGCGGCCCGTGCCGCAAACGAGCAAGGCAATTACGAAGAAAGCGACAACTTGCTGGAGCGTGCCCTGGAGCGTCAGCCTCAGGCCGAACTGGCGATCGCTTTGAGCCACGCCCAATTGCAGACTGACCGCGGTGATACCGAAGGCGCCCTCGCCACCCTGCAAGCCATGCGTGAACGCCACCCTCATAACGCACAGACCCTGCGTCAGTTGCAGCGCCTGCTTCAGCAGCGTGGTGACTGGTCGGCAGTGATTCGCCTGCTGCCGGAGCTGCGCAAAGACAAAATCCTGCCGGCAGCCGAACTCACCGAACTGGAGCGTCGGGCCTGGGGGGCGAACCTGTCTCTGGCGGCGCAACGGGAAGAAGACGGAACGGTGGGGCAGCAATCGCTCGAGCGTGCCTGGCAACAGCTGACCTCGGCACAGCGTCAGGAGCCGCAACTGGTGCTTGCGTATGCCGAACAACTGCGTCAGTTGGGTGCTCAGGTCGAAGCCGAAGAAGTGCTGCGCACCGCTCTCAAGCGCAGCTACGACAGCCACCTGGCACGGCTCTACGGACTGGTTCGCGGCAATGATCCGGCCCGCCAGTTGCAGGCTGCCGAAGGCTGGCTCAAGGAGCATCCGGCCGATCCGGGCCTACTGCTGACACTGGGTCGTCTATGCCTGCAAAACAGTTTGTGGGGCAAGGCCCGGGACTATCTGGAAAGCAGCCTGCGTGTACAGCGCAATCCGGAAGCCTGTGCGGAACTGGCGAGGTTGTTGGCGCAAATGGGCGATACTGAGCGCAGTAACCAGTTATTTCAGGAGGGCCTGGGTTTGTTGGATGAGCGCTTGCTCGCGGCTCCTCTGCCAGTGCCAGTTCGCGCTTGAGCCATTCGCTGGCGCCAGGCTCAAGCACCTGAGCAATGACCTGCGGCGAGGCAGAAATCTTCCTCGCCGCAGTACGATGATTGGTAGAAATTCAGTCGCCAAATTTCGTCGCAGATAAAGTCCTACAGAGGACTACTTGTTATCCTCTCGCCTGCGTCGGGGTTTCCCTACACCTTTGCTGAAGTCTCTGTGGGCGCCTGCCTTGAAAGGCCGTCGCGCTTTCCTCTACCGTAACGGTCTGTCACTACTTTTACGGAAAAGCCATGTCTTTGGCCTACTCACGCTCCTTGTTTTTCATGGCTTTCGTTGCGGGTGCCCTGGCGATGGGCGTTTCCTATTATCTGGAATATGCAGTCGGCCTGCGGCCTTGCGGCTTGTGTCTTGTGCAACGGTTTTGTCTGGCGCTCTTTACCGGTGTCTGCCTGATGGCTTCGGTCCATGGCCCCGGTCGCATCGGGAACATTCTGTATTGGCTGCTCGGTCTTGGTTGCAGCCTGGCCGGCACTGTCACGGCGTGGCGACAGGTCCTGCTGCAAAGCCTTCCGGCGGAACAGGCTGCGGCGTGCTCGACCCATCTGGCGGAACTGTTGGCCAGTTCGCCGTGGCTATCCGTAATACGGCAAATGTTCAAGGGCGCAGCCGAATGTTTGGAAATTTCCTGGACGCTGTTCGGTCTGAGTCTCACAGAGTGGAGCCTGCTGTTCTTCGTCGCGATGTTGATTCTGGCCGTTTACCAGTCGTTGCGACTGGTCTGGATCAGCTTTCGGCGACCGCTCAGCGGCGAGTCGTCGCCCCGGGCCTCTGCGGGCGATTAAACACTTGTATGAACATTATCGCCTGCGTACCTTGAAGCCAGTGTCGTGCGGGCATAATCTGGCCCGCACGTGTCATTGGAATTCTGTTGCTCGATGACGCTCTGCCTGACCGCCCACCGACGTTACAAGAGGCGAGCGGGCATAGAGCAGCTGACCCACAAGGGAAGAGAGATCACCATGCTCGAAAGTTGTCAGAATGCTCAGGAACGCTGGGGTGGAGTGCACCTGCTGATCGATCGCTGGTTGCAGGAGCGCAAAGAGCTGATCGATGCCTACGACAAGCTTGGCGCAAAGCCTGAGGCGCTCGGTGAGGATCGTAAACCCTTGCAGGAGTTCTGCGGTGTGCTGGTGGATTATGTGTCCGCCGGGCATTTCGAGATCTACGAACAGCTGACGGGGGAGGCCAAGGCCTTCAACGACAAGCGTGGCCTTGAACTCGCCGAGACGATCTACCCGCGGATCGACGTCATCACTGAAAAGCTGCTCGCGTTCAATGACCTGTGTGATGCCGGAAAGTGTGTCGCCGAAGAGTTCAAGACACTCGGCGGACTACTGCATGAACGCTTTGAGCTGGAAGACTGCCTGATCGAAGTGCTGCATACGGCCCATAAGGAAGCCGATTCGGTTCAGGCCTGAAGCGCTTCCTGCAAGACCTCGAAACGGTGTGCCAAGGCACGCCGTTTTCGTTTGTGTCGTCAGCCGGTAGCACCGCGCAATTCGACTTCAAACACCAGTGGAGTGAAGGGTGCGATCACGTCACCGGCACCGTCGGCGCCATAGGCTTGGGCCGATGGAATCACCAGTCGCCATTTCGCCCCGACCGGCATGTTCTGCAATGCACTGCGCCATCCGGCGATCACGCTGGCGAGACTGAACCATTGTGGCTGGCTGTTCTGATCGAACACCGTGCCGTCGGGCAAGCGACCGATGTACAGCACCTGCACCTTGCCGTTTGGTCCGGCCTTGGCGCCAGTGCCTGGCGTCAACTCGGTCAACAACACGCCATCAGCCAGTTCGCGCACGCCGGGTTTGGCTTTCTCTGCGGCGAGAAAGCGCTGTTCTTTTTCCAGTGCCATTTCGCTTTGCGGCTCGGCTGACTGCATGGCCATCCGGGCTTCATGCTCGGTCAATATCTGCTGGATCTGCTCGTCCTTCAGTGCCAGCGGTTTACCTTGATAGGCCTGCTGCAATCCTTCGACCAGTGCCTGGAGTTGCAGGTCGGGAGCCTCCTGGCGCAAGCGTTCGCCAAGGCTCGCACCCAGGCTGTAAGCGAGATCGTGGGCTTCATTTTCCTGTGTTGTTGCTGTGGCCTGGGCCACCGAAAAAAACGCGCACAGCGATAAAAAAAGGTAGCGCGGCATGGGCACTCTCCGATCTGAATTGCGGGCGATTATGCCAGTGAGAATGTGCGCAACGGTGAACTGCTTTTGCTTCGACGCAGAAGTTTTTCAGTCCTTTGCAACGCAACGCTTTCGATAGTGTCAACATGCCCTAGCGGCGGTTGCAGCAGAGGTCTAGTATGAGCCGCACTCACTTCAGCCAGGAGGTAAACCATGTCGGCCACCAAGAAGCCAGTAAACACTCCATTGCACCTGCTCCAACAACTCTCGGGCAGCCTGCTCGAGCACCTGGAAACCGCTTGTTCCGAAGCCTTGGCTGATGCTGAAAAACTGCTCGCCAAACTGGAAAAGCAGCGCGGAAAAGCGCAAGAAAAACTGCACAAGTCCCGCACCAAATTGCAGGACGCTGCGACGGCCGGAAAAGCCAAGGCGCAAGCCAAGGCCAAGGACGCAGTGGCCGATCTTGAGGAGCTGCTCGATGCTCTCAAGGATCGTCAATCGGAAACCCGCGGCTACATTCTGCAACTCAAGCGCGATGCTCAGGAAAGCCTGAAACTGGCCCAGGGCGTCGGTCGTGTACAAGAGGCTGTCGGCAAGGTGTTGTCCCTGCGCGCGGCCAAACCTGCTGTGGCACCTGCGAAGAAAGCCGCTGCCAAACCGGCTGCTGCAAAAGCACCGGCCAAGCCTGTTGCTGCAAAACCTGCAGCTGCCAAGCCAGTAGCCAAAACTGCCGCCGCCAAACCGGCTGCAAAACCGGCAGCGAGAAAACCGGCTGCTGCCAGCGCTGCAAAACCTGCGGCTAAAACCACGGCTGCCAAACCAGCCGCTGCACGACCAGCCGCTGCAAAAACCGCCGCTGCCAAACCGGCCGTGGCTAAAACCGCCGCCGCTAAACCGGCAGCTAAACCAGCCACCCGGACCGCTGCGGCGAAACCTCCTGCCAAGCCGGCTGCAAAACCGGTCGCTGCAAAACCAGCAGCCAAACCAGCAGCAAAGCCAGCGGCAAAACCTGCCGTAAAAGCGGCTGCCAAACCTGCTGCTAAACCAGCTGCAGCGAAACCAGCCGTTGCCGCCAAGCCAGCCGCTGCCAAGCCAGTTGCCGCCAAACCGGCTGCTGCAAAACCAGCAGCCAAACCTGCAGTGAAAAAGCCGGTTGCCGCCAAGCCAGCCACCGCACCAGTTGCCAAACCAGCCAACCCGGCTCCGGCAGCAACGTCTGCTTTAGCAGCAGCCACCTCGACAGCCACGCCAGCGCCAACGCCGGCCGCCGCATCGATCGCAGCAACCACCCCAACCAGCGCTTCCTAAGTGCCGGTTACCGCGACGCGCAGCTGATGCAGCGCGTCGCGGTGCAGGTGGGCGGCCTCAGCCGCCGCACCTTCCAGCCAGGCCGCCAGATCGGTCTCGGCACCTTGCGGCCAACTCTGCGCCGCTCTCTCCAGCCGCAACAACAGATGCCGTTCGGCTTCCAGTTCGAGTGCCTTCACTTGTTCACGCAGGCTATGCAAATCGGCGTCTTCCGTAGCCTCGGCCTTCCATTGTGTGCGCAAGGCGCGTAACGGTCCCACGACATCGGCGTCCCAGGCGACGGCCACACTGCGCAGTTGCTGCAAACGTTGCTCATCGCAGGCAACGCCCCGTTGTCCCAACCACGCACCACACAGCAACAGACACACGTTCACCCCCGCCGACTGCAATTGCAGGCATGCCTGCTCAACGCCCGGACGGGCGTAGGTGGTCAGGGAAAAGCTCCACAGGTCAGAGGACATAGTGCTACTCGCGCCAGTTGCGAGCGAAGCTGGTAGACTCCGCCGCCATTATGATTCGACTTCAGAACCTGACTTTACAGCGTGGCCCGCAACGTCTGCTAGAAGACGCCGAGCTGACCCTGCACGCCGGCCAGAAAGCCGGCCTCATCGGTGCCAACGGCGCCGGCAAATCCAGCCTGTTCGCCTTGCTTCGGGGCGAGCTGCACCCGGACTCGGGTGATTGCTTCCTGCCGGCCGACTGGCGTATCGCCCACATGCGCCAGGAGGTCGACACCCTCGAACGCCTGGCGGTCGACTACGTGCTCGATGGCGACCTGCGCCTGCGCCAGGTGCAACGCGACCTGGCGGCAGCCGAAGCGGCCCATGACGGTGCCGCACAGGCCCGCCTGCACTCGGAACTCGACAGCGCCGACGGTTATACCGCCGACGCCCGGGCGCGCAAGTTGCTGGCCGGTCTCGGGTTCACCAACGAGCAGATGGATCGTCAGGTCGGAGATTTCTCCGGTGGCTGGCGGATGCGCCTGAACCTGGCGCAGGCCTTGATGTGCCCATCGGACCTGCTGCTGCTCGATGAACCGACCAACCACCTGGATCTCGACGCCATCATCTGGCTCGAAGAGTGGCTCAAGAGCTATCCCGGTACCCTGATGCTGATTTCCCACGACCGGGACTTCCTCGATGCCGTCGTCGACCACGTGGCCCACGTCGATCAGCGCAAGATCACCCTGTACCGCGGTGGCTACAGCGCCTTCGAGCGCGCCCGTGCCGAACGCCTGGCCCAGCAACAGCAGGCCTACGAGAAGCAGCAGGCGCAACGTGCGCACATGGAAAGCTACATCGCCCGCTTCAAGGCCCAGGCCACCAAGGCCCGTCAGGCCCAGAGCCGGATCAAGGCACTGGAGCGGATGGAAGAGCTGACCGCCGCCCACGTCGATTCACCGTTCGACTTTGTCTTCCGTGAATCGCAGAAAATTTCCAGCCCGCTGATCGACCTGTCCGATGCCCGCCTGGGCTACGGCGAGAAGGCCGTGCTGGAGAAGGTCAAGCTGCAACTGACCCCGGGGGCGCGAATCGGTCTGCTCGGACCTAACGGCGCCGGTAAGTCGACCCTGATCAAGAACCTTGCCGGTGAGCTCTCGCCATTGGCCGGCCGCTTGACCCGTGGCGAGAACACGGTGGTCGGTTATTTCGCCCAGCATCAACTCGACTCTCTGGATTCCAAGGCCAGCCCGTTGTTGCACTTGCAGCGCCTGGCGCCGACCGAGCGCGAACAGACTCTGCGCGACTTCCTCGGCGGTTTTGACTTCCGTGGCGCGCGGATCGACGAGCCGGTACTGAATTTCTCCGGTGGCGAAAAAGCACGCCTGGCATTGGCCTTGATCGCTTGGGATCGGCCGAACCTGTTGCTGCTCGACGAACCGACCAACCACCTGGACCTGGAAATGCGCCTGGCGCTGACCATGGCCCTGCAGGAATTCAGTGGTGCGGTATTGGTGGTCTCTCACGATCGCCATTTGCTCAAAAGCACCACCGACAATTTCTATCTGGTGGCGGACGGCAAGGTCGAGGAATTCGACGGCGACCTGGAGGACTACACCCGCTGGCTGGTGGAGTATCGCCAGCGCAATGCCCCGGTCAACAACACGCCGGTCAACCCGGACAAGACCGACAAGAAAGCCCAGCGTCAGGCTGCGGCAGCGTTGCGTCAGCAACTGGCACCGCACAAACGCGAAGCTGACAAGCTCGAAGCCGAGCTGGGCAAGCTCCACGAAAAACTCGCGAAGATCGACGCCAGCCTCGGTGACAGTGACATCTACGAACCGGCGCGCAAGAACGAGTTGCGTGACCTGCTGGCGGAACAGGCCAAGCTGAAGGTGCGCGAGGCACAGCTGGAAGAAGCGTGGATGGCAGCCCTGGAATTGCTGGAAAGCATGCAGGCGGAGCTGGAGGCGCTGTCCTGATGGACGCCTTCAAACTGCCGTTGCCGGCGGTGTGGGTCGAGCCGATCTGGCTCGGCGTGCAAATCCTGCTGATCCTGCTGGCCGGCTACTTCGCCCAGCGCTTCGTCGCCAAATGCCTGAGCCGTCTTGGTGAGCGTTACCCGTTCCCGCCGCAATTGCTGATGCCGCTGCGGGGCGGTTTGCGCTGGCTGATCATGGGCAGTGCGCTGATTTTCGTTCTGGAGCGACTCGGTGTCTCGGCCACGGTGCTCTGGACCGCATTGTCGGGTTTCGTCGCCGTTGCGGCAGTGGCGTTTTTCGCCATGTGGAGCGTGCTGTCGAACCTGCTGTGCGCGATCCTGATCTTCACCGTCGGCCCGTTTCGCCTGGGTGACGTGGTGGAGTTGGTCGACACCACCGACAAGCCCGGCATCAAAGGCCGGGTGGTGGCGATCAATCTGCTGTACACCACGCTGGTCGAGGCCGAAGAACTCGGCACGGGCAGTGCCATGGTGCAAGTGCCCAACAGTTTGTTCTTCCAGCGTTCGGTGCGGCGCTGGCGCGGGACGGATGTGTTTCCTTCCGGCGGGTTTGAAAAGTAAGCCTTCTGTTGACTGCTACACCGCCTTCGCGCCAGAGAACCCCTGTAGGAGCGAGCTTGCTCGCGAAGAGGCCCTCAAGCCGTAAGCGCTGGTCGGCAACCGCAGCATCCTGGAAAAAATCGGTAGTCATCCACCCAAAGCCGCATTAGCTTAGACGTCTGTCACGAATCTGAGTCGAGGTGTGCAATGGAGCTTCAAACATGGCTGGCGTTTTTTGCCGCCTGCTGGGTGATCAGCCTGTCCCCCGGTGCCGGCGCCATTGCGTCGATGTCCAGCGGTCTGCAGTACGGTTTCTGGCGCGGTTACTGGAACGCCCTGGGCCTGCAACTGGGTCTGGCTTTACAGATCGCCATTGTCGGTGCCGGTGTCGGCGCCATTCTCACGGCTTCGGCCACGGCCTTCTATGCCATCAAATGGTTTGGCGTGGCGTATCTGGTTTACCTCGCGATCAAGCAATGGCGTGCACTGCCCAGCGATATGAGTGATGACGCGGCAGTGCGCCAGATCGGCAAGCCGATGGCCCTGGTGTTCCGAGGTTTTCTGGTGAACATCAGTAACCCCAAGGCGCTGGTGTTCATGCTGGCGGTGTTGCCGCAGTTCATCGATCCCCATGCTCCACTGCTGATTCAGTATCTGGTGATTGGTGTGACCATGGTCTGCGTCGACCTGATCGTGATGGCCGGTTACACCGGTCTGGCCTCCAAAGTGCTGCGTCTGCTGCGCACGCCGAAACAGCAAAAACGCATGAACCGGACCTTTGCCGGGCTGTTCATTGGTGCGGCAGCGTTCATGGCGACGCTGCGCAGAGCAGCGGTCTGAATCGACAGAAACCCGAAAAGGCGACCCAGGCGGTTAATGCCGATCAGTTAAGCCTCGTCGCTTGACCTTTGGCCGCAAGAAATCAAAATCCGATGCCTGAATAGGCATCGGATTTTTTTATGCGTCTGGCTCGGGCACTGGAACTAACCCACAACTTCGTCTCGACTCCCAATTCCATTGAGGGATTGGACTCGTTGCTTGATCCCTCTCTGGTCGAGCAAGCGTTGGAACAGGCCGGCGTAGCCACCCTTCGCAAGCGGCGTCTGCCCTTGGAAATGATGCTCTGGTGCGTCATCTCCATGGCGTTTTTCCGGCGCATGTCGGCGTGGGATGTGGTCAGTCGCATGAACATCATGCTGCCCGGGCAACGCCCACTGGTCGCACCCAGCGCCGTAGTCCAGGCCCGTCAACGATTGGGTAGCGAGGCCGTACGACAAGTCTTCGATCTGACGCAGAAAAGCTGGCATGAAGCGGCCGGCCATCCGACCTGGGCCGGATTGCGTTTACTGGGGTCGACGGTGTCGTCTGGCGAACGCCCGATACACCCGAAAACCGTGCGCGTTACGACTCCGCCAGCAACCAGCATGGCGATACCGGTTTTCCTCAGGTGCGCATGGCTTGCCAAATGGAGTTGACCAGCCATTTGCTGATCGGCAGTGCTTTTGATGGCTATCGCAGTAACGAAATGAAACTGGCAGAGCAACTGATCGACACCACGCCAGATCACTCGCTGACGCTGTTTGATCGCGGTTTCTACTCCTTGGGGTTGCTGCACCAATGGCAGCAGGCCGGCACTGAGCGGCATTGGCTGATGCCGCTGCGTAAAGGTGCGCAGTACGAAGTGATTCAGCGCTTGGGGCGTCAGGATGCGGTGGTCTCGCTCAGCACTTCGCCGCAGGCCGCAAGCAGTGGCCAGGCTTGCCAGAGCGCCTAACCGCAAGGCTCCTAAGCAAGACCGTAAAGGGCAAGGTCTGTCAGATTTTGACGTCGATGGTCGATCCGCTGCGTTTCCCATCCGATGAAATCGTCGACCTATACAGCCATCGCTGGGAAATCGAATTAGGATTCAGGGAAATGAAACAGACACTGCTCAACAGCAGCTACACGTTGCGTAGCAAGACGCCCGAGATGATCGAGCAAGAGTTGTGGGGCGTGTTGCTGGGCTACAACCTGTTGCGTTATCAGATGGTGGAAATGAGCCGCCATTGTCCGGGCATCCATCCGTGCGAGCTAAGCTTCACCGCGTGTACTTGGGCGATCCTGGGTTTTATCAATGGCGTTTCTGCGGATCGCTCAGGGAACATCCCCAAATACCTCGCCGAATTGCATGCCTCGGCCCCGCACTATGTACTGCCGCATCGCCGGGAAGAGCGGGTTTATCCGCGAGCTATCAGGCTGAAATCCCCGAAGTATCCGATCAAAAATAAAAATGCCAGTCAGCTTAACTGACTGGCATTACCCAGGCGGTCGCCTTTTTTATTGGCGTATCAGTACCTTGGAGAACCCTCGATTTCGCAGGAAGTCCCGACAAAGCTTGAGCGAAACCCGTTGGGCGTTAACAATATGTAACTTCGTTTTTCCAAATGAGATTCATTCATGATTGCCCCCTCCCGTTTCCTGGCCTGGCTGTTGCTGCCGCTGTTCGCGGCGTGCAGCGTTCAGTTGCTGGCCGCCCCCGTCGAAGGTGCGCCGCAGGCGCTGCACTTGCTCGATTACATCGGCGCGGATTACCCGGACACGGTGCAGGCGGGCAGCATCATGGATCAGGCCGGATTTCGCGCGCAGCAAGAATCGGTCAGGACGCTGGGAAGTCTGATCGCGGCCATGCCGGCCAAACCGGAAAAAGTTGCGCTGGAGCAAAGCCTGACCGCGCTGGGAAGTTCCATCAGCGCCCGTCAGGACGGTGCCGACGTCGCGCGCCAGGCCCGGCAACTGGGTGCGAAGCTGGCCGTGGCCTATGAAGTCAGTCAGGCCCCGGTCATCACGCCGGACCCGGCGCGTGGCGCGCCGCTGTACGCTCAGCATTGCTCGGTCTGCCATGGCGATACAGGGGCCGGCGATGGCCCGGCAGGTGTTGGCATGACGCCACCGCCATCCAATCTGCGCGATAGCACACGACTGGATCGACTGAGCCTCTACGCGATCTACAGCACCTTGGGTCTGGGCGTTGAAGGGACGGACATGCCGGCCTTTGCCGATCAACTGGATGATCGCCAGCGTTGGGACCTGGCCACCTATATCGCCAGCTTCAGTGCCGACCTGGCGACAGCCAATGCTGATAAAACCTACAACATCGCCGACCTGTCACGTCAGAGCCCGGCCGAAGTGCAGGCCGTCGAAGGCCCGCAAGCCGCCGCAACGTTCCGTGCCCAGCGGGCTCAACCGCCGCAGGTCAAGCGTGGTCCGGCACAATTGCTCGACTACACCGCTGCCACTCTCGACAAGAGTATCGCGGCGTATCGTGCCGGTGAGCATGATCAGGCTTATGACTTATCGGTAGCGGCGTATCTGGAAGGCTTCGAGCTGGTTGAAAGCTCGCTGGACAACATTGACGCCAACGTGCGTAAAGACACTGAAAAATCCCTGATGGCTTATCGTCAGTCGTTGCAGGACGGCTTGCCGGTGAGCGAGGTCGAGCAGCGCCTGGAAGTGGCCAAGGAAAAGTTGAAGGCGTCGGCCGGCCTGTTGGGCAACGACGGTTTGAGCTGGTCGCTGAGTTACATTTCCGGCTTGCTGATTCTGTTGCGCGAGGGTCTGGAAGCGATTCTGGTGCTGGCGGCGATCCTGGCATTCCTGCGTAACACGGGTCAGCAGGCAGCGGTGCGCAGCGTCAACGCCGGTTGGGGCCTGGCGTTTGTAGCGGGGCTGGGCACCTGGGCGCTGGCAGCCTATGTGATTGATGTCAGCGGTTCGCAGCGCGAATTGCTGGAGGGCGCGACGGCGTTGTTTGCCAGCGTCATGGTGCTGTGGCTGGGGGTGTGGATGCATGATCGTCGCCACGCGGCGGCCTGGCAGGATTACATCAAGACCAGCCTGGTAGGTGGCGGTGGGCGTTTCGGTTTTGCGACCCTGGCGTTTTTCTCGGTGTATCGCGAACTGTTCGAAGTGATTCTGTTCTACGAAACCCTGTGGTTGCAGGCCGGTCCCGCGGGGCACAACGCGGTGTTGGCCGGTGGGGCCACGGCGCTGGTGCTGCTGGTCGGCCTGGCCTGGGTGATTTTGCGCGGTTCGGCGAAGTTACCACTGGCGCTGTTCTTTAGCATCAACGCTGGTCTTTTGTGTGCCTTGTCGGTGGTGTTTGCCGGGCATGGCGTGAAGGCGCTGCAGGAAGCCGGGATCTTTGGCACACGGCCGGTGCCGTTCTTTGAGTTCGACTGGCTGGGGATTCATGCCGATGCGTATTCGTTGAGCGCCCAGGCTGTGGCGATCATTGCGATTGTCGTGTTGTATGGCCGTAGCCGGGTGGTTGAGAAGCAGCGGGTGGTGGCTTCATAAAGCATTCGCTGCGCTCACATTCGCGAGCAGGCTCGCTCCCACAGGATTGTGTGTAACCTGTGGGAGCGAGCCTGCTCGCGATTTTTTTGGAAGAGGTAAAAACATGCGTGTCTGGATCGATGCCGACGCCTGCCCGCGGGCGGCCAAGGATCTGGTGGTGAAGTTCGCCCTCAAGCGCCAGTTCGAAGTGGTGCTCGTAGCCGGGCAGCCGCAGATCAAGCCAGGTCTGGCGCTGGTCAAGCTGATCGTGGTGCCGAGCGGACCGGATGCGGCCGATGATTACCTGGTGGAGCACGCGATTCCCGGTGAATTGGTGATTTGCAGCGATGTGCCGTTGGCCGACCGTCTGGTGAAGAAGGGCGTGGCCGCGCTGGACCCGCGCGGGAAGGAATTCGATGCGCAGAACATGGGTGATCGGCTGGCTGTGCGCAACCTGTTCACCGATTTGCGCGAACAGGGGCAAATGGGCGGAGGGCCAGCGCCGTTCGGCGACCGTGAAAAGCAGGCGTTTGCCAATGCGCTGGACCGGATACTCACACGTCTGACGCGCACACTGTAGGAGCGAGCTTGCTCGCGAAAGACGTGAGAGCGCCGCGTTCATCCAGCCAGTACTCGTCATCGTTGACGTCCATCGCGAGCAAGCTCGCTCCTACAGTGTGTCAGGCGTCGTTTTCGTGGGTCAGTTCCAATACCCGGTCTACCAGCTTGTTGATCCCCGAAGCTGCTTCACTGATCGATTGCGCCAGCATGTAAGCCGGGGTGCTCACCAGTTTGCGCGCCTTGTCCTCGACGATGTCACTGACTGCGCAATCGGTATGGGTCGCGCCCATCTTGTTCATCGCGGCAGCGGTGTCGGTGTCATTGCCAATGGTGCAGGTGACGCCGGGGCCGTAGATCTTGGCCGCCAGGGCCGGGGAAATGCACATCAAGCCCACCGGTTTTCCGGCCTCGGCAAAGGCTTCGGTCAGTGCCAGGACATCCGGCTGAACGGTGCAGCCGGCGCCTTCAATGGCGAAGTTGGACAGGTTCTTGGCCGAGCCGAAGCCGCCGGGCACGATCAGCGCATCGAAGTCATCGACGTTCGCGTCACTGATATCCTTGATGTTGCCCCGGGCAATCCGCGCCGATTCCACCAGCACGTTGCGCGATTCGGGCATTTCTTCGCCGGTCAGGTGATTGATTACATGCAACTGCGCGATGTTCGGTGCAAAACACTGCACCTGCGCCCCGCGTTGATCCAGGCGCAGCAGGGTGATGACGCTCTCGTGGAGTTCGGCGCCGTCGTACACGCCACAACCGGAAAGGATCACTGCAACTTTTTTGCTCATGGGCTTTTCTCCAGGTTCATGGCGTTAAATGTCCACTAATTTGTCACGCGTTGCCATAGGGTTAATTCACGGTTACACATAGCATCGGTCCTCAAGATTCCGGTCAGGGCGCGTCATGGACTTCATTCTGTATGCGGTGCCGTTTTTCTTTGTCCTGATCGCCGTCGAGCTGCTGGCCGACCGCTGGCGTGGGGTGAGCAACTATCGGGTGGCGGACGCGATCAACAGCCTCAGCACCGGCGTGCTGTCGACCACCACGGGACTGTTGACCAAGGGGGTGGGGCTGCTGACCTACGGCTTTGCCCTCAAGCATCTGGCGCTGTTCGAGTTGTCGGCCGGCAGCGTCTGGACCTGGGTGTTCGCCTTTATCGTCTATGACTTCTGCTACTACTGGCTGCACCGCATGGGCCACGAGCGCAACATCCTCTGGGCCGCGCATTCGGTGCATCACCAGAGCGAGGACTACAACCTGTCCACGGCGTTGCGCCAGACCAGTACCGGTTTCCTGCTGAGCTGGATCTTCTATCTGCCGATGGCGGTGTTCGGCGTGCCGCTGCTGGTGTTCGTCAGCGTCGCCGCGCTGAACCTGCTGTACCAGTTCTGGGTGCACACGCGACACATTCCCAAACTTGGCTGGTTCGAATGGTTTTTTGTCACGCCATCCAATCATCGGGCTCACCATGCACAGAACGCTCTCTACATGGATCGCAACTACGGCGGCGTGTTCATTATCTGGGACCGTCTGTTCGGCTCGTTCCAGGAAGAAGACGACAACGAGCCGGTGATCTTCGGCGTGACCACGCCGCTGGCGAGCTGGAACCCCGTATGGGCGAACGTGCAGTTCTACGCGCAGTTGTGGGCAGATGCACGGCGTGCCGAAAGCACCTGGGACAAGCTGCGGATCTGGTTCATGCGCACCGGCTGGCGCCCGGCGGACGTGACGGCCAAATACCCGATGAACAAGCCGGACTTGACCCGGTTTCGCAAATTCGAGGTGCCGCTGGACGGGCGCCAGCAGCTCTACATCCTGTTGCAGTTCTGCATCTACATCGCGCTGGGCAGCTACTTGATGAGTCTTGAACCGAAGCTGCCAGTCGCCGCCCTGGTGTTGGGCTGGGGAGCGGTGGCGTTCGGTCTGTTTGTGCTGGGCGTGGCCCTGGAGAATCGCCCGTGGGCGTTGAAGCTGGAGCTGGTGCGGCTGGCGTCGAATCTGCCATTGATGTGGCTGGCCCCGATGGTGGGGCTGTGGCCGGCCAGCGTGGCAGGCTGGGGCGGCCTGCTCAGTTACAGCCTGTTGAGCGGCATCGGTCTCTACTGTTGCAGAAACCGCATCACTCGACTGGCGTCGTAGGGCCTTCGGTCTTGGTTCTTTCGGACTTCAGGGCTTGTTCGTCGGCGTAGACCTGTTTGGCCAGGCGGGCATTCTTGAAGCGCCGACGCAGCCACAGCACGAAGCCCAGGACCAGCAGGGCGCCGAGTACCCAGAGTTCGTACTTCTTCACACTGCCGAGCATACCTTCGAGCACTGCGCCGAAATGGTACGCGGCGGCCGCCAGGGCTGCGGCCCAGATCGCTGCGCCAATGCCGTTGAGCAGCAGGTAACGACCCGGCGGATAGCCTGACAGCCCGATGGCCACCGGCATGACCGTACGCAAACCGTAAACGAAGCGGAAGCTCAATACCCAGATATCCGGATGCTTGCGAATGCGTTCCAGCGCCCGGTCACCCATCATCTGCCAGCGCGGTTTGCGCGCCAGCAGCTTGCGGCCGTGCTTGCGGCCCAGGAAATACCACAGTTGGTCGCCGGCGTAGCTGCCGAAGAAGGCCACGACCACCACCAGGTTGATGTCCATGTATCCACGGAACGCGAGGAAGCCCGCGAGTACCAGGATGGTTTCGCCTTCGAAGAACGTGCCTAGGAAAAGGGCAAAGTAGCCAAAGTCATGCAGAAATTGTTGGAGCATTGTCTGGGTGCTGGCGAAATGAACGCGCAGCCTAACCCTTCGGACACATTCAGGAAAGTGTCCAAATGTGTCTCGACGTGAACATTTCCTACAACGACAATGGAATGCGACTACCTGTCACAGGGATGCACACAACTGTCACACGTTCGTCATAATGGCCGCTTATAACTGTCACGCTCGCCCGTAAGCGCGGGCTCAGGAGTCTGCCGTGAGCTTTACCCCCGCCAACCGTTTGTTCCCCGCAACCCGCCTGCGCCGCAACCGTCGTGACGACTTCTCGCGTCGTCTGGTCCGTGAAAACGTCCTGACCGTCGATGACCTGATCCTGCCGGTGTTCGTGCTGGACGGTGAAAACCGTCGCGAAGCCGTGGCCTCGATGCCGGGTGTCGAACGCCTGACCATCGACCTGTTGCTGGAAGAAGCGGCCAAGTGGGTCGAGTTGGGGATTCCGGCGCTGGCGCTGTTCCCGGTGACGCCAGCGGAACTCAAGTCCCTGGACGCCGCCGAAGCGTGGAACCCGCAAGGCATCGCCCAACGCGCGACCCGTGCGCTGCGTGCGCAATTCCCGGAGTTGGGCGTGATCACCGATGTTGCCCTGGACCCGTTCACCACCCACGGCCAGGACGGCATTCTTGATGAAGAAGGCTACGTGCAGAACGACATCACCGTCGACGCACTGGTCAGGCAAGCCCTGTCCCACGCCGAAGCCGGCGCTCAGGTCGTGGCACCATCGGACATGATGGACGGTCGCATCCAGGCGATCCGCGAAGCCCTTGAAGTGGCCGGTCACGTCAATGTACGGATCATGGCCTACTCGGCCAAGTACGCCAGTGCCTATTACGGCCCGTTCCGCGATGCGGTCGGTTCAGCGCTGAACCTGGGCAAGGCCAACAAGGCCTCCTATCAGATGGACCCGGCCAACAGCAATGAAGCCCTGCACGAAGTGGCGGCGGACTTGTCAGAAGGTGCAGACATGGTCATGGTCAAGCCAGGCATGCCGTACCTGGACATCCTGTGCCGGGTAAAAGAAGAATTCAAAGTGCCGACGTTTGTGTATCAAGTCAGCGGCGAATACGCCATGCACATGGCGGCGATCCAGAATGGCTGGTTGAGCGAAGGGGTTATCCTCGAGTCCCTGACCGCTTTCAAACGTGCAGGGGCTGATGGCATCCTGACGTACTTTGCCGTTCGTGCCGCTCAATTGCTACGAGAGCAAAAATAGCCCTCCCAGGAACATTCGATGAATACCGAAGTACTCACTGAAGTTGCCGTAAAAGACGCTCAACCTGTGGTGGAGCAAGTCGACGAGACCCCGCCGGAGCTGGAGCCAGCTCCGCCCGCGGCGGTCGTCGAAACCGCTGCGACAGTGCCAGCGGTGGCCATTCCCGGCCTGGATGACAGCAGCCTGTACATCCACCGCGAGCTCTCGCAACTGCAGTTCAACATCCGCGTGCTGGAACAGGCGCTGGACGAGTCCTACCCATTGCTGGAGCGGCTGAAGTTTCTGTTGATCTTCTCCAGCAACCTGGACGAGTTCTTCGAAATTCGTGTCGCCGGCCTCAAGAAGCAGATCACTTTCGCCCGTGAACAGGCCGGCGCCGATGGTCTGCAACCGCATCAGGCCCTGGCCCGCATCAGCGAACTGGTCCACGGTCACGTCGATCGCCAGTACGCGATCCTCAACGACATTCTGTTGCCGGAGCTGGAAAAACATCAGGTCCGCTTCATCCGCCGCCGTTACTGGACGACCAAGCTCAAAACCTGGGTCCGCCGCTATTTCCGCGACGAGATCGCACCGATCATCACCCCGATCGGCCTCGACCCGACGCACCCGTTCCCGTTGCTGGTGAACAAGAGCCTGAACTTCATCGTCGAGCTCGAAGGCATCGACGCCTTTGGCCGCGATTCCGGTTTGGCGATCATCCCGGCGCCACGCCTGCTGCCGCGCGTCATCAAGGTGCCGGAAGAAGTCGGTGGCCCTGGCGACAACTATGTATTCCTGTCGTCGATGATTCACGCTCACGCCGACGACCTGTTCCAGGGCATGAAGGTCAAGGGCTGCTACCAGTTCCGCCTGACCCGTAACGCCGACCTGGCGCTGGACTCCGAAGACGTCGAGGACCTGGCCCGCGCCCTGCGCGGCGAACTGTTCTCCCGTCGCTATGGTGATGCGGTGCGACTGGAGGTGGCCGACACGTGCCCGAAACACCTGTCCGACTATCTGCTCAAACAGTTCAACCTGGGCGAGACCGAGTTGTATCAGGTCAACGGTCCGGTGAACCTGACACGGCTGTTCAGCATCACCGGCCTGGACAGCCAGCGTGATTTGCAATATTTGCCGTTCACCCCGCAGATCCCGAAACTGCTGCAGAACAGCGAAAACATTTTCAGCGTGATCAGCAAACAGGACATCCTGCTGCTGCACCCGTTCGAGTCGTTCACCCCGGTGGTCGACCTGCTGCGCCAGGCCGCCAAGGACCCACACGTGCTGGCGGTGCGCCAGACCCTGTACCGGTCCGGCGCCAACTCGGAAATCGTCGATGCGCTGGTGGATGCAGCGCGCAACGGCAAGGAAGTCACCGCGGTGATCGAACTGCGTGCGCGGTTCGACGAAGAGTCCAACCTGCAACTGGCCAGCCGCCTGCAAGCGGCCGGTGCGGTGGTGATCTATGGCGTGGTCGGCTTCAAGACCCACGCCAAGATGATGCTGATCCTGCGTCGCGAGGCCGGTGAAATCGTGCGTTACGCGCACCTCGGTACGGGTAACTATCACGCCGGCAACGCCCGCCTGTATACCGACTACAGCCTGCTGACCTCCGACGATGCCTTGTGCGAAGACGTCGGCAAACTGTTCAGCCAGTTGATCGGCATGGGTAAGACGCTGCGCATGAAGAAGTTGCTGCATGCGCCGTTCACCCTGAAAAAGGGCATGCTTGACATGATTGCCCGCGAAACCCAGTTCGCCCTCGACGGCAAACCGGCGCACATTATTGCCAAGTTCAACTCGCTGACCGATCCGAAGATCATCCGCGCGCTGTACAAGGCCAGCCAGTCGGGCGTGCGCATCGATCTGGTGGTGCGTGGCATGTGCTGCCTGCGACCAGGGATTGCCGGGGTTTCCCATAACATCCACGTGCGCTCGATCATCGGTCGCTTCCTGGAGCACACCCGGGTCTTCTACTTCCTCAATGGCGGCGAAGAACAGATGTTCCTGTCCAGTGCCGACTGGATGGAGCGCAACCTCGACAAGCGTGTCGAGACTTGCTTCCCGGTGGAAGGCAAGAAGCTGATCATGCGGGTCAAGAAAGAGCTGGAGCTGTATCTCACCGATAACACCCACAGCTGGAGCCTGCAGTCGGACGGTCGTTACATCCGCAACACGCCGACCGGCAACCAGAACCCGCGCAGCGCCCAGGCGACATTGCTGGAGCGTTTGGGCAGCCCGATTCTGGCTGTCCGGTAAGGCAGGCGAGGTATAAAAAATGGCGATCCCTGCGGATCGCCATTTTTGTTTACACCGCCGCCCCCTGTAGGAGCGAGCTCGCTCGCGATGGACGTGAACGATGACGCGTGCTGTCTGGAAAAAAGCGTCGCCTGCCGGTTTTTCGCGAGCGAGCTCGCTCCTACAACAGGGGCTCTAGCGAGCGGTCAACACGATGTCGACCCGTGTCAGCCATTGCGCTTCAATTTCAAAGTCGGCCTGGGTCAACTGGTTTTCATCCAGCCAGTTTTCCGGGAAAACCACTTCCAGGTGGTTGTCATAGGCGTTCAGTTCCACCTGGGGCATCTGCTGGGTGCCACGGATGTGGTGGAACAGAATCGCAAAGCGCAGCAGCACGCACAGGCGAATCAGCTTGGTGCCGTCGTCGCCGAACTCGGCGAACTTGTCCTTGGGAATGTTGCGTCGGTGGCCGCGTACCAGCAGCGCGAGCATCAACTGGTCTTCGCGGGAGAACCCGGCGAGGTCCGAGTGCTCGATCAGGTAGGCACCGTGCTTGTGGTACTGGTAGTGAGCGATGTCCAGGCCCACTTCATGGACCTTGGCCGCCCAGCCGAGCAGTTCGCGCCAGACGCCGTCTTCCAGATCCCAATCCGCGGCCACCTGATCGAAAGCATGCAGTGCCTTGCGCTCGACGCGTACCGCCTGTTCCTGATCGACGTGGTAGCGCTCCATCAGCGAAGTGAGGGTCCGTTCACGCACGTCTTCGTGATGATGGCGGCCCAGCAGGTCATAGAGCACGCCTTCACGCAGGGCGCCTTCACAGTGATCCATGCGTTGCAGTTCGAGGGAGTCGAAGATCGCTTCGAGGATCGCAAGGCCCGCCGGGAAAATCGCCCGGCGATCAGGCTTGATGCCTTCGAAATCAATTTTCTCGACGTCGCCCAGCTTGATCAGTTTGCGCTTGAGCCAGGCCAGGCCTTCGGCATTGACCTCGCCCGAGCCTTGACCGCCAGCCTTCAGTGCCAGGCCGATGGCACGGATGGTGCCCGAGGAGCCGATGGCTTCGTCCCAGGTCAGGCGGTGCAATGCGTGCTCGATGCTCATGATCTCCAGCCGCGCTGCGGTGTACGCCTGGGCGTAACGGGCCGGGGTGATCTTGCCGTCCTTGAAATAGCGTTGGGTGTAGCTGACGCAACCCATCTGCAGGCTTTCACGCAGCAGCGGTTCGAAGCGCTGACCAATGATGAATTCGGTACTGCCGCCGCCGATGTCGGCCACCAGGCGTTTACCAGGCGTGTCGGCGAGGGTGTGGGACACGCCGAGATAGATCAGGCGCGCTTCTTCACGGCCAGAAATGACTTCCACCGGGTGGCCGAGGATTTCTTCGGCGCGGTGGATGAATTCGGCGCGGTTACGGGCTTCCCGCAGGGCATTGGTGCCAACGATGCGCACGGCACCGGTGGGCATACCGCTGATCAGTTGGGCGAAGCGCTTGAGGCAGTCGAGCCCGCGCTGCATCGATTCTTCGCTGAGATGACGCTCTTCGTCGATGCCTGCGGCCAGCTGAACCTTCTCCCCGAGACGCTCGAGAATACGGATCTCGCCGTTCTGGGCCTTGGCCACGACCATGTGAAAACTGTTGGAGCCCAGGTCGATTGCGGCGATCAGGGACAGATTCTTGGCTTGGGATTGCGGCATGGTCTGGGGTCTCGGTCGATAACCTCGACATCGTGCCACGATCAAAGGCTGGCGCCAACGCGCAGTGTTCAATGCATTGACCCAGCACAGCAAAGCAAGCGGCCGCTATGCGGCCAATCGCGGCAAGCCCGCTCCCACAGGATCTCGGTTGAAACACTATTGTGTGTTCGACGCAAAACCTGTGGGAGCGGGCTTGCCCGCGAAGGCGGCCTTCAAGGCACTGAGGATCCGTCACCCCGCCGCCTCAACCGTCCCGATGAAATTCGCCAGCTCTACCGTCTGAGGCCTGGCAAACAGCACTTTCGGATCCCCCACCTCATGCACCTTACCCTGGTGCATGAACACCAACTTGTCCCCAACCTCCCGGGCAAAACGCATTTCGTGGGTGACCATGATCAGCGTCATGCCTTCCCTTGCCAGTTGCCGGACCACGCTCAGTACTTCGTTGACCAGCTCCGGGTCCAGGGCCGAGGTGATTTCATCGCACAGCAACACGTTCGGCGACATCGCCAGGGCGCGGGCAATCGCCACCCGCTGTTGCTGGCCGCCGGACAGTCGGTCCGGGAAGGCATCGAACTTTTCGCCCAGCCCGACCCGTTCCAGCATCTGTCGCGCCAGTTCGGCCGCCTTGGCCTTGGGCACTTTTTGCACCACTTGCGGCGCCAGCATGACGTTCTCACCCACGGTCAAGTGCGGGAACAGGTTGAACTGCTGGAACACCATGCCGACTTTCTGCCGCAGGCTGCGCAGGTCGGCGCGGGCGGCGTCGAGGTACTCGCCGTCGACTTCGATCACGCCGTCGTTGATCGACTCCAGGCCATTGAGGGTGCGCAGCAGGGTGGATTTGCCCGAGCCGCTGCGCCCTATGATCGCCACCACCTGGCCTTCCTCGACGCTCAGGTCGATGCCTTTGAGCACATGGTGATCGCCGTAGTATTTATGCAGGGCGGAAATTCTAAGCAGAGGCATGCAGTCTCCTTTCCAGGTAGCGAGCACTGAGGGACAAGGGGTAGCAGAGCAGGAAATAGCCGATGGCGACGAGACCGTAGACCATGAAGGGTTCGAAGGTCGCGTTGGCGAGCATGCCGCCGGTCTTGGTCAGTTCGGTGAAGCCGATGATCGACGTGACGGCGGTGCCTTTGACCACTTGCACCGAGAAGCCCACGGTCGGCGCCACGGCAATGCGCAGGGCCTGCGGCAGGATCACATGGCGCAGTTGCTCCAGCGGATTGAGCGCCAGGCTCGATGAGGCTTCCCACTGGCCGTTGGGGATCGATTCGACGCAACCGCGCCAGATCTCCGCCAGGTAAGCGCTGGTGAACAGCGTCAACGCGATCGCCGCCGCCATCCACGGCGAAATCTCCAACCCGGCCAGGGCCACGCCGAAAAACACCAGGAACAGCTGCATCAACAGTGGTGTGCCCTGGAACAGTTCGATGTAAGTGCGCGCAAAGCTGCGTGGCAGGGATTTATCCGAGATGCGCATGACCATGATCAGCAAGCCGATCAGCCCGCCGCCAATGAACGCCACCAACGACAGTGCCAGCGTCCATTGCAGGCCGGTGAGCAGGTTGCGCACGATGTCCCAGAAGGTGAAATCACTCATCGGCCACTCCTTGCGATGAACCGCTGGCCGATCCAGTTCAGGAACTGGCGGATCAGTAGCGCCATGCACAGGTACAGCAGCGTGGTCAGGGCGTAGGTTTCAAAAGCGCGGAAGTTGCGCGATTGAATGAAGTTGGCCGCGAAACTCAGCTCTTCGGTGGCGATCTGCGAACACACCGCCGAGCCGAGCATGACGATGATGATCTGGCTGCTCAGGGCCGGCCAGACTTTGCCCAGTGCCGGCAGCAGCACGACATGGCGGAATGCTTCGAAGCGCGTCATCGCCAGTGCCGCCGCGGCTTCCAGCTGACCCCGGGGGATCGCCTGGATACCGGCACGGATGATTTCGGTCGAATAGGCGCCGAGGTTGATCACCATCGCCAGCACCGCTGCCTGCCATTCGGAGATCTGCACGCCCAGTGACGGCAAGCCGAAGAAGATGAAAAACAGCTGCACCAGAAATGGTGTGTTGCGGATCAACTCGACATAGACCGCGAAAATCCCCGCGAAAGGCCGGATGTTCCACGCCCGCACCAGCGCCCCGACGATGCCAAGTCCCACGCCGAGCACAGCGCCGATGGCTGTCAGCTCAAGGGTGAACAGCGCACCGCGCAGCAACAGATCGGTGTTGTGCACCACCGGCAAGAAATCGAACTGATAAGCCATAAAACGTCTCCTGCGCGCGGGATCAGAGATTGGCCGGCAGTGGTTCTTTGAGCCAGGTCAGGGCGTTCTTTTCCAGCGCGCCGTCGCTCCTGGCGGTGACGAGGATCTGGTTGACCTTATCGAGCAGCTGCGGCTCATTCTTGTTTACGCCCACATAAACAGGCGAATCCTTGAGCTTCACTTTCAGCGCCGGCACGCGTTTGGGGTTCTTCTCGCTGATCGCGACCATCACTACGTTGCCGCTGGCGATCAGGTCGACTTGCCCGGCCAGGTACGCGGCGATGGTCGAGTTGTTGTCTTCGAAACGCTTGATGGTCACGCCTTCGGGAGCGACCTTGGTCAGCTCGATGTCTTCGATGGCGCCACGGGTGACGCTGATGGTTTTGCCCTTGAGATCGTCCAGACCCTTGATGTCGGCGTCTGGCGGACCAAACACCGCGAGGTAGAACGGCGCATAGGCACGAGAAGTCGATGACCTTCTCGCGCTCCGGGTTTTTGCCGAGGCTGGAAATCACCAGGTCGACCTTGCCGGTGGTGAGGAACGGGATGCGGTTGGTGCTGTTGACCGGCGTCAGTTCGAGTTTGACCTTGAGCTGGTCGGCCAGCAGTTTCGCGGTATCAATATCGAGGCCGCGGGGTTTCATGTCCGGGCCGACCGAGCCGAAGGGCGGGAAGTCCTGGGGCACGGCAACCTTGAGGACGCCGCGCTTGACCACATCCTCCAGACCGTCGGCGTGGGCGGGTGCCTGGCTCAATATCAGGCTGGCAAACAGGGCTGCGAGGAGGGCGCTGTAACGCTGGGTCATGGCAAATCTCCGAATCGGCAAGAAGTGATTTCTGCGGATCGACAGAGCACGGGCCATGCCAACATAGGGTTTCGGGGCCGCCAGGGCGCGGTTTTGCTGGCCTTTCACGGTCTTACTGGTCTGAACAGTCAGGTTGTTTTTCGCACCCCGATAGCGCATCTGTGAAAACCATCGAACCCCCATGGGGCACGACTTGCCGGGGACCGCGAATAGCTTTACAACTGAGCGCACATTGGCCTGGTTCGTCTGGAAAACCATGAATTCGATCTCCCGCGCCGTACCCGAAGTGGCGCTGCAAGCCATCCGCAAACTGATTACCGAGCAGGGCTTCGGGCCGGGGGATGCCTTGCCCTCGCAATGGGACCTGGCGCTGCAACTGGGCGTAAGCCGGGCTTCCTTGCGCGAGGCGTTGTCGTCCCTGAGTGCGCTGGGCGTCGTCAGCATCCAGCCGGGCAAAGGCGTGTTCGTGCAGGCGCCGGTGGAGCTGCCGCGAGGCGAGGCGGCGCCGGGCTGGCCGTTCGCGGCTCAGGCTTCGCCGCTGGATATCTTCCAGTTGCGCTATGCGCTGGAGGGGTTTGCCGCGGGGCTGGCGGCCGTGACCTTGAGCACCGATGAACTCGATGCGCTGGAGGACAATGTCGCCGCCATGCGCAACGAATTGAAAGCCGCTGATTTCGAAGCGACGGCTCGCCTGGACTTCGAATTCCACCGGCGCATCCTGCTGGCCAGCGGCAATCAGGCAATGTTGAGTATCCTCACCGCCAGCGCCGATATCTTCCTGGAAAGCCAGAAACTACCGTTCATCCGGGCCGAACGGGCCATGGAAACCTGGCAGGAACACCGCAAGATCCTTCGCGCACTGGCTCGCCGAGCCTCTGGCGCTGCGCAAAAGGCCATGCAAGAGCATGTGCGCAACGCGGCGTTGCGCACCGGAATCGCCTTCGTCGCTCCCGCCCCGGCGTGACCCGGGCTATACCCAAACTCATGGAAAGCCATAGCGAGACTCAATCAACTGCACCTTCCTGAACGAGGGAAGGGCAGCTATGATGGGCCACGTTTTTTTGCTTACAACCCTGGAGAATTCCATGAGCAGCGATCTTATCAAACACGTTAGCGACGCTAGCTTCGAGGCCGACGTACTCAAGGCTGAAGGCGCTGTACTGGTCGATTACTGGGCTGAATGGTGCGGCCCTTGCAAAATGATCGCTCCTGTCCTGGACGAAATTGCCGAGACTTACAAAGGCAAGCTGACCGTTGCCAAGCTGAACATCGACGAAAACCAGGAAACCCCGGCCAAGCATGGCGTGCGCGGTATCCCGACCCTGATGCTGTTCAAGAACGGCAACGTTGAAGCGACCAAGGTCGGCGCACTGTCGAAGTCGCAACTGGCTGCTTTCCTCGACGCCAACATCTAAGCGTCGTTGCAAGTGTCCTGAAAAAAGCCCCGCAAATAGCGGGGCTTTTTGCGTATTCAGGGCTAGACGCTCCTGATACTCAGGTGGTACATTCGGCCCCGCACTGGTTTCTCCATTGCCCCCTGCTAGCCGTCGCCGACGCACTCCTTTTCGAATAAGTACGCGATCCTGTCGCCTTCTCTGCGGCGCGGCCTCATTAAGCCAAAAGCTTAATTTCCCCCCTCCATAAATGATTACGTCATTCCTATATGAATCTGACTGAACTCAAGCAAAAGCCGATTACCGAACTGCTCGAATTGGCCGAACAGATGGGCATAGAAAATATGGCCCGTTCGCGCAAGCAGGACGTGATTTTCTCCCTGCTCAAGAAGCACGCGAAAAGCGGTGAGGAAATCTCCGGTGATGGCGTGCTGGAGATTCTCCAGGACGGCTTCGGCTTCCTGCGCTCCGCTGACGCTTCCTATCTCGCAGGTCCAGACGATATCTACGTCTCGCCGAGCCAGATCCGTCGTTTCAACTTGCGCACCGGTGACACCATCGTTGGCAAGATCCGCCCTCCAAAGGAAGGCGAGCGTTATTTCGCGCTGCTCAAGGTCGACACGATCAACTTCGATCGTCCGGAAAACGCGAAAAACAAGATTCTCTTCGAGAACCTGACCCCGCTGTTCCCGACCGTGCGCATGAAGATGGAAGCCGGTAACGGTTCCACCGAAGACCTGACCGGTCGTGTGATCGACCTGTGCGCCCCGATCGGCAAAGGCCAGCGTGGTCTGATCGTTGCTCCGCCGAAAGCCGGCAAGACGATCATGCTGCAGAACATCGCGGCGAACATCGCGCGTAACAACCCTGAAGTTCATCTGATCGTATTGCTGATCGACGAACGTCCGGAAGAAGTAACCGAAATGCAGCGCACCGTGCGCGGCGAAGTGGTTGCCTCGACGTTCGACGAGCCGCCAACCCGTCACGTGCAGGTTGCCGAAATGGTGATCGAGAAGGCCAAGCGCCTGGTCGAGCACAAGAAAGACGTGGTGATTCTGCTCGACTCCATCACCCGTCTGGCTCGCGCCTACAACACCGTGATCCCGAGCTCCGGCAAGGTGCTGACCGGTGGTGTCGATGCCCACGCCCTGGAGAAACCTAAGCGTTTCTTCGGTGCCGCACGAAACATCGAAGAAGGCGGCTCGCTGACCATCATCGCCACCGCGCTGGTTGAAACCGGCTCGAAGATGGACGAAGTGATCTACGAGGAATTCAAAGGCACCGGCAACATGGAGCTGCCGCTGGATCGCCGTATCGCTGAAAAGCGCGTCTTCCCGGCCATCAACATCAACCGTTCCGGCACCCGCCGCGAAGAGTTGCTGACTGCCGACGACGAGCTGCAGCGCATGTGGATCCTGCGCAAGCTGCTGCACCCGATGGATGAAGTCGCTGCCATCGAGTTCCTGGTCGACAAGCTGAAAACGACCAAGACCAACGATGAGTTCTTCCTGTCGATGAAACGCAAGTAAGTCGAACAGGCACAAAAAGCCGGGGAAACCCGGCTTTTTGCTATCTGATTTTTGATCAAATGCCAGTTCGTGGTTCTGAATAGAGGGCTTCGGCGCTAAACTGCCAGCCCCCGAACGCCACGGCCAACACGAGGCTCACGCATGCAGTATCGCGACTTGCGCGACTTTATCAGCGGTCTGGAACAGCGCGGCGAACTCAAGCGCATCCAGGTTCCGGTGTCCCCAGTGCTCGAAATGACCGAAGTCTGCGACCGCACCTTGCGCGCCAAAGGCCCGGCCCTGTTATTCGAAAAGCCTACGGGTTACGACATCCCCGTGCTCGGCAACCTTTTCGGCACCCCCGAGCGCGTGGCGTTGGGCATGGGCGCCGAAGCGGTCAGCGAGTTGCGCGAGATCGGCAAGCTACTGGCGTTCCTCAAGGAACCCGAGCCGCCGAAAGGCCTGAAGGATGCCTGGTCCAAGCTGCCGATCTTCCGCAAGATCATTTCGATGGCGCCGAAAGTCGTCAAGGACGCCGTGTGCCAGGAAGTGGTCATCGAAGGCGACGACGTCGATCTGGCCATGTTGCCGGTGCAGACCTGCTGGCCGGGCGATGTCGGTCCGCTGATCACCTGGGGCCTGACCGTCACCAAAGGCCCGAACAAGGATCGCCAGAACCTCGGCATCTATCGTCAGCAAGTGATCGGCCGCAACAAGGTCATCATGCGCTGGCTGAGCCACCGTGGCGGCGCGCTGGATTTTCGCGAGTGGTGCGAGAAGCATCCCGGCCAGCCGTTCCCGGTATCGGTCGCGCTGGGTGCAGACCCGGCGACCATCCTCGGTGCCGTGACCCCGGTGCCCGACAGCCTCTCCGAATACGCCTTCGCCGGCCTGTTGCGCGGTAACCGCACTGAGCTGGTGAAGTGCCGCGGCAACGACCTGCAAGTACCGGCCACCGCCGAAATCATCCTCGAAGGCGTGATCCATCCGGGCGAGATGGCCGATGAAGGCCCGTACGGCGACCACACCGGTTACTACAACGAAGTCGACAGCTTCCCGGTATTCACTGTCGAGCGCATCACCCACCGGATCAAGCCGATCTATCACAGCACCTACACCGGTCGTCCACCGGATGAGCCGGCGATCCTTGGCGTGGCATTGAACGAAGTGTTCGTTCCGATCCTGCAGAAGCAGTTCCCGGAGATCACCGATTTCTATCTGCCGCCCGAAGGTTGCTCGTACCGCATGGCCGTCGTGACCATGAAAAAATCGTATCCCGGTCATGCCAAGCGGGTAATGCTCGGTGTCTGGTCGTTTTTGCGACAGTTCATGTACACCAAGTTCGTTATCGTCACCGACGACGATATCAACGCCCGGGACTGGAACGACGTGATCTGGGCCATCACTACGCGCATGGACCCCAAGCGCGATACGGTGATGATCGACAACACGCCGATCGACTACCTGGACTTCGCTTCGCCGGTGTCCGGCCTGGGTTCGAAAATGGGCCTCGATGCCACGCATAAATGGCCGGGCGAAACCACCCGCGAGTGGGGCCGGGTGATCGTCAAGGACGATGCCGTGACCCAGCGGATCGATGCCATCTGGAATCAGTTAGGAATAGATTGATGCGTGTAACCTTGCAGCCCTCCGGAGCAGTGCTTGAGATATTGCCCGGCGAGCGGATTCTCGATGGCGCGCGACGAATGGGCTACGAATGCCCGCAAAGTTGCCGCAACGGCAATTGCCACGTCTGCGCGGCGCTGCTGGTAGAAGGACGGGTCGAGCAGGCCGGCGATGTGCGCGACCATGGCGAGTTCTACACTTGCATAGCGGAGCCGCTGGAAGACTGCATCGTGCTGTGGGATGGCGTGCTCGCGCTGGGAGAACTGCCGGTGCGCAGCTTGTCGTGTCAGGTCATTGAGTGCAGGGACGTGGGCGGCGACACCTGGCGCGTGCGTCTGCGGGCTCCGGCTGGCAAACCGCCGCGCTACCATGCTGGTCAGTACCTGATGATCGAACGCGAGAACGGCGAAAAGTCGGCTTTCTCCCTCGCCTCGGCACCGCATGCGGGGCGAGACCTGGAAATCCATGTACTGGCGCGCGAAGCCAGTGCGCTGAGCCTGATCGAACAGCTTCAGCGCAACAACATGGTGCGGGTCGAGTTGCCGTTTGGCGATACCCACCTGGCAGAGTTGCCGGACGGTCCCCTCGTACTGATCGCCGCGGGCACCGGCATGGGCCAGATCCACGGCCTGATCGAACATTGCCGGGCCTCGGGTTTCAAGCATCCGGTGCACCTGTATTGGGGCGTGCGTCGTCCAGAAGACTTTTATCAGGTCGAGCACTGGGACGAGTGGCTGAAACTGCCCAACCTGTTCCTGCACAAGGTCGTCAGCGATCAATGCGGCTGGAAGGGGCGCTGCGGCATGTTGCATGAAGCAGTGTGTGAGGATTTCCCTGACCTCAAGCCGCTGCACGTGTACGCCAGTGGTTCTCCGGCCATGGTCTACGGAACCCTGGATGCGCTGGTGGAGGCGGGGATGGATGCCCACCAGATGCGCGCCGATGTATTTGCCTACGCACCTAGATCCTGATCCCGTCCCCCCGTACTTGTAGGAGCGAGCCTGCTCGCGATGGATTAAAGAGCGCCGCGGGCAGCCTGACTCCCCGCGTAATCGTTAACGACCATCGCGAGCAGGCTCGCTCCTACAGGGTTATAGGTTTATAACTCTCCATATAGCTCATCGGTATTTATAAAAATTTATAAATGTCGGTAGGTTATATCTCGTTCAAGTGATTAATTAAGAACTGCGCCAAGGCACTTAAATTACTTGAAAACATATGTGCCTTATTGTTTCGGCGGTGCGTTCTATTTAATAACTGTTTACTCGCGGGGAGCTGAACGCTATTCGCCATGAGCGCCATCGAATCTGCTTTTTTGAATCTGGCTTACCCTCCGCGGCTCGATCTGGGGCCGCAGCTCACTCACGAACAATTGCTCAGCTCGATGCAATCGACCATGGCCCGCCACAAGGGTGGACCGGTGTGGCTGTTTGCCTACGGGTCGCTGATCTGGCGGCCAGAATGCACGGCGGTTGAACGGGTTCGTGGCCGGGTGCATGGCTACCATCGCGGGTTGTACCTGTGGTCCCACGAACATCGCGGCACACCGGAAATGCCCGGCCTGGTGTTTGGTCTGGATCGCGGTGGTTCTTGCAGCGGTTTCGCCTATCGCTTGCCCGAAGAGCAACTCGAAGCATCGCTATACGCACTTTGGCAACGCGAGATGCCATTTCCTTCCTACCGCCCGCACTGGCTTAACTGCCGTCTCGAAGATGGCAGCCAGGTACAGGCCTTGGGCTTTGTGCTGGAGCGACATCTGCCCAGCTATGCCGGCAACCTGCCGGATCATGTGCTGAGCCATGTGTTCGAAAACGCTTGCGGGCGCTACGGCACCACTCGCGATTATGTCGAGCAAACCGCCCACGCCCTGCGCAGCCACGCCATGCCAGACCGGAATCTGGAGGCGCGGCTCAAGCGCTGTAAATCAAAGGCCGATCAAGCGAGCGCTTCGCGGCCCTGACTGGCGATTTGTTTGTGTCGTAGCGTCGGGGCCAGGAAGGCCATCGCCAGCAGGCAGGCACCGACCAGCAGCACGAAGCCGCCGTCCCAGCCGAAATGGTCCACGGTGTAGCCCATGGCTGCACTGGCCGCGACCGAACCACCCAGGTAACCGAACAGACCGGTAAAACCCGCCGCCGTACCCGCAGCTTTCTTCGGAGCCAGTTCCAGCGCCTGCAGGCCGATCAGCATTACCGGGCCGTAGATCAGGAAGCCGATGGAAAGCAACGCGATCATGTCGACCATCGGATTGCCGGCCGGGTTGAGCCAGTAAACCAGCGTCGCCACAGTCACCAGCGCCATGAATACCATGCCGGTCAGGCCGCGGTTGCCACGGAAGATCTTGTCCGACATCCAGCCGCACAGCAGCGTGCCCGGGATACCTGCCCACTCGTAGAAGAAATACGCCCACGAAGTTTTGTCTACAGTGAAACCCTTGGCTTCCTTGAGGTAGGTCGGCGCCCAGTCCAGCACGCCGTAGCGCAGCAGATAGACAAACACGTTGGCCAAGGCGATGTACCAGAGCATTTTGTTGCGCAGCACATATTTGACGAAGATTTCCTTGGCGCTGAATTCCTCTTCGTGGCTGGCGTCGTAGCCTTCCGGGTAGTCGTTCTTGTACTGCTCGATCGGCGGCAGGCCAACCGATTGCGGGGTGTCGCGCATGGTCATAAAGGCAAACACCGCTACCGCCAGCGCCACGGCTGCCGGCACGTAGAACGCGGCGTGCCAGTCATTGAACAGGCCCATGCCGATCAGGAACAACGGGCCGATCAGGCCGCCGCCGACGTTGTGCGCCACGTTCCACACGGACACCACGCCGCCACGTTCCTTCTGCGACCACCAGTGCACCATGGTCCGGCCGCTCGGTGGCCAACCCATGCCCTGAGCCCAGCCGTTGATGAACAGCAGAATGAACATCATGGTCACGCTGGACGTCGCCCAAGGCGCGAAACCGAAAATGAACATCACCCCAGCCGAAACCAGCAGGCCGAACGGCAGGAAGAAACGCGGGTTGGAGCGGTCGGACACCAGGCCCATCAGAAACTTCGACAGGCCGTAGGCAATCGCAATGGCGGACATTGCCAGGCCCAGCTGACCACGGGAGTAGCCCTCATCGATCAGGTACGGCATGGCCAGGGAGAAGTTCTTGCGCAGCAGGTAGTAACCCGCGTAGCCAAAGAAGATACCGGCGAAGATCTGCCAGCGCAGGCGTCGGTAGGTGCTGTCTATTTTTTCTTCAGGCAATCGAGCCTGATGTGCGGCAGGACGAAAGAAAGCAAACATTCAAGAGCTCCAGATTTCTTGTTTTGACTGCGGATGCGAATATTACAGTTTCGTTACCGAACATAGCACCCGTTCTCATTGGCAAAACAGCAGAGATGTTGGATATCGCGCGTTCCTTTATGAACATGTCGCTCAGATGTAAGTGAGGGGCGTTGCAGGAAGCGTTGCCCGTTTCGTATTGAGGGCTTTGATGTACCGAAACAGGGCGGCTTTTTGGGAAAGGTCCTTCGTTCAATGCTCTGGAGTTGATAGCCGGTTTGAATCACAAGGTGCCGGTTTACGGTCAGGCAATGCCTGGGCAATCCTGCTTCCAGGTATGTGAGGTATCTACCCGAGGGTATTCGGAAGTTGCTTTAGTGTTTGATCATAAAAGCGGTCTGAACCGATTCAATCGAAATCCAGACCGCTTTACCGGCTCAGCGAACCTGCACAACAACCTTCCCGACGGCCTTGCGCTGGCCAAGATCATTGATCGCTTGCGCCGCATTGCCCAGCGGATAGACCTGCGACACCAGCGGCTTCAATTTGCCTTCGGCAAACCAGCCGAACAATTGCTGGAAGTTCGCGGCATTATCCTGTGGCTGGCGCTGGGCGAAGGAGCCCCAGAACACGCCAAGCACGGCCGCGCCCTTGAGTAGCGCGAGGTTCACTGGCAGTTCGGGAATACGCCCGCTGGCGAAGCCGACCACCAGCAGACGGCCATTCCAGGCGATGGCGCGGATGGCCTGGTCGAACAGGTCGCCGCCCACCGGGTCGTAGATCACGTCGGCACCCTGGCCATCGGTCAGGCGCTTGATTTCGTCCTTGAGGCTGGTTTCGCTGTAGTTGATCAGTTCATCGGCGCCGGCGGCCTTGGCCACGGCGAGCTTGTCCGCACTGCTGGCCGCGGCAATCACCCGGGCGCCCATGGCTTGGCCGATTTCCACCGCGGCCAGGCCGACACCACCGGAGGCACCAAGCACCAGCAGGGTTTCGCCCGGTTGCAGGTTGCCGCGCTGTTTGAGGGCGTGCATCGAGGTGCCGTAGGTCATGCTGAAGGCGGCAGCGGTGTTGAAGTCCATGGACGGCGGGATCGGCAGCACGTTGTAGCCCGGCACGGCGACCTGTTCGGCAAAGCTGCCCCAGCCGGTCAGGGCCATGACCCGGTCACCGACTTTCAGGTGGCTGACTTTTTCACCCACGGCACTGACCACGCCTGACGCTTCGCCACCCGGAGAGAACGGGAAGGGCGGCTTGAACTGGTATTTGCCCTCGATGATCAACGTGTCGGGGAAATTGACCCCGGCGGCGTGCACGTCCAGCAGGATTTCATTCTTCTTCGCGACAGGACTGGCGACGTCTTCCAGCACCAGCGATTCGGCAGGGCCGAAGGCTTTGCACAGCACGGCTTTCATCAGGGCTATTCCTTTGGGAGTGATGGCCGATAAGTGTAGGTGTGTGGGTCGATGGGTCAACGAGCATGCCCGGCCCTGATAGTCAGCCATAAGTCTTGTGCTTGTGCGACGGGTCGTTATGCTAGGCCGCAAACCGGATTAGGAGCGAATTGTGAAAGCGTGGATCATGTTGTTGCTGGCCCTGTCTCTGCCTGTGGCAGCGGTGGCCGAAGAAGCCAAAGAAGATGCAGCTCCGAAGGTCAGTTACATCACCCTGAGCCCGCCGTTCGTGGGTAACTACGGGCTGGACGGCACGCCGAAACTGAAGGTCTACAAGGCCGATGTGGCGTTGCGGGTAACCGGTGACGAGGCCGCCAAAGCGGTGAAGGCCAATGAACCTTTGATCCGCAATCAATTGGTCGCGCTGTTCGCCCAGCAGACCACCGAGACGATGAACAACGTCGAGGCCAAGGAAAAGCTGCGTCAGGAGGCTCTGAAGCAGACCCAGCAGATCATGAATGATGAAACCGGCAAGCCGGTGGTTGAGGATCTGTTGTTCAACAACCTGATCATCCAGTAAGTTTTCCACCGCCTGTACCGGCCTCTTCGCGGGCAAGCCCGCTCCCACAAAGATCAGCTGTGAACACAAATATTGTGAACATCAGAAGTCACTGTGGGAGCGGGCTTGCCCGCGAATGCATTCTGATAGACGCCGAAAATCTCAGGGTTTGAGTGCAATCACCGCCGCCCACTGCTGTGCCGTTACCGGCATCACCGAAAGCCGCGAACCCTTCTGCACCAGCGGCAACTCGGCCAACGCCGTCTGCTGCTTCAGATAATCCAGCTTCAGCACCCGGGAAAACGTCTCGACATGCGCGACATCGATCGCACTCCAGGCGTTTTTCTCGGGGGTGGCCTTCGGGTCGAAGTAATGGCTTTCCGGCTCCAGTGCCGTCGGGTCCGGATAGGCGGCTTCGACAATCCTGCCGATTCCGGCGATGCCCGGTTCGGGGCAGCTGGAATGATAGAAAAAGAACGCGTCCCCCACCGCCATGGCCCGCAGGAAATTGCGTGCCTGATAGTTGCGAACCCCGTCCCAGCGCGCTTTGCCGAGCTTTTCCAGTCCTTTGATCGAGAGTTCGTCTGGCTCGGATTTCATCAGCCAATAGGCCATGTCTTTTGCTCCTTGCGGGGTGATTGAGCAGCTTGTCGGCAATTTTATGACAAACCGACAGTCGGTTGACGCCAGCATTTGCGCAGCGGTTCACGTTGTCGCAAAATGCCGGCCTTTCAAGCTTGACGCGGCTGCACGGCCTGTAAACGGAAACCGCTGCTGTCATCGTGTTGATATGCCTTTGGGGGGCAATCGATGAAACGCAAACCGGATTTACTATGGATTTTGGTCATTTTGTTTGGCCTTGGTGTCGTGACCACTGGCTATGCCCAAAGCCTGTGGGCCAACAAGACCGATGCACCGGTCGAGCTCGCCCAATTGCAGCAACAGTCGACAGCCTTCAAGCGCTGATCCTGTTGCCATGGCACCACTGATCGAAGTGGTGCCTAGCCTGCGTAATACCAGGCCTTGTCTGTCACCGTTCCTTGCAGCGGCACATCCCAGCTCGCCTGAGCCAATCGCTCGACCTTCTGGCATTCGTGGGCAAGCCCTAACAGCGTAGGCTTGCGCCAGTCTTGTCGTCGCGCCAGGTAGGCCAGGCTCCGATCGTAGAAGCCACCCCCCATCCCCAGGCGTCCGCCGACATCGTCAAATCCCACCAACGGCAACAACACCAGGTCCAGTGCCCAGATCCTGCGCTGCCGGGCGAGGTTGGCCCGTGGTTCGAGGATGCGGAAGCGGTTGGGTTTGAGTTTCTCCCCAGGCCGGATGCGCTGGAACACCATTTTGGTTCGCGGCCAGGCGCTCAGCACCGGCAGGTAGGTGGCCTTGCCCCGGCGCTGTGCGGCACGCAGCAACAGGCGCGGATCAATTTCACCGTCGGTCGGCAGATAGAGCGAGATGTGTCTGGCGCGGCGGAACAGCGGTTGCTGGGCCAGTTGCTTGTACAACCCGCGAGCGGCCTGGCGCTGCTGGCTCGGTGTCAGTGCACGGCGGGCGTTGCGCAGCATGCGTCGAAGTTGCGGGCGGGGAAGCAGCGCAGGTTCGGTCATGGATTCGGACTTCGGCAGGACGGATACGCAAAGCGTACCCGTAAAAACGCCGATGCCGGTATTTAAACCGGCATCGGACTGGAATCAGGCTCCCCGAATGTGTCGCTGTCGACTTAGCCCTTGAACCCGAAAGTTCAAGGTGGAAGATGCAGTAGGCTTTAAGGCTTTCCGTCTAGCGGACATGCACACCAGCCCAACGTGCAACCTCCAGGGTATAGCAAATCGGCTCAGGGACATCGCCAACTGGCAAACACCCCAGGGAGTGATTCGAGTATACCTCAAGCCGTCGCGCGAATCAGCCTTTGGTGACGTCCGGATCGGTGGCGAGCACCAGATCGACGCGATCGAGCAGGTCGCGCACCTGCTCACGGGTCGAGCCGCTGACCTGTACGTCCGGGCGATCTTCCTTGTGCAGCAGATCGTGGGTGATGTTCAGCGCGGCCATCACGGCGATACGGTCGGCGCCGATGACTTTGCCGCTGCTGCGGATCTCGCGCATCTTGCCGTCCAGATAACGGGCGGCGCTGATCAGGTTGCTGCGCTCTTCCTGAGGGCAGATGATCGAATATTCTTTGTCGAGGATCTGCACGGTGACGCTATTGCTTGAACTCATGAGTCTTGCTCCAGGGCCTTGAGGCGCGAAATCATCGATTCGACCTTACGCCGGGCGATTTCGTTTTTTTCAATGAGGTGCGCGCGTTCCTCGCGCCAGGTCTTTTCCTGAGCTAGTAAGAGTCCGTTTTGACTCTTAAGTTGCTCGACTCGGGTAATCAGCAGTTCGAGTCTGGCCATCAGCGCTTGCAGGTCGGTGTCTTCCATTGTCTTCACTGTCTGATGGGTGTCGGACTGTAGGAGCGAGCTTGCTCGCGATGAACCCGAGAGCGCCGCGGGGTATCAGGTACCCAGCGTTATCGTTGGCGACCATCGCGAGCAAGCTCGCTCCTACGGGGCAGTCGATGTAGGATACAAGGCCTTCATTCTAGACATAGCGCCGTCTGGCGCCTAGCTGCCCATGACCATTCAGAATTCTCCGTACCAAGCCTTCGCCACCCTGCTGACTTCCAGCGGTCACAACGTCTCGCCTGCCGAACTGCACGGCCTGTTGCTTGGCCGCAGCTGCGCCGGTGCCGGTTTCGATGCCGAAGGCTGGCTGATCGACGCCGCCGAACTGCTCGAAAGCGAGCCGCAGGACAATGTTCGCAGCGCCCTGATCGGCCTGCAGGAAATGGTCAAGGGTGAGCTCACCGGCGATGACGTGACCGTCGTGCTGCTGCTGCCGACCGACGATGCTCCGCTCACCGAGCGTGCCGCCGCACTGGGCCAGTGGTGCCAGGGTTTCCTCAGCGGCTTTGGCCTGAACTGCCGTGATAGCAGCATGCTGAGCACCGAGGCCACCGAAGTTTTGCAGGACCTGGCAGCCATTTCCCAGGTGCAAGACGCCCTGGAAGAGTCCGAAGACGGCGAAACCGACTATATGGAAGTCATGGAGTACCTGCGCGTCGCGCCGTTGCTGCTGTTCTCCGAGACCAAAAAAGACGTGCCAGCCGCCAAACCGTCGCTGCACTAATCGTTTGCCAGGGAACGCCATCTGCCCATGATCCACATCCCGAAATCGGAATACAGCCGTCGCCGCAAGGCCCTGATGGCGCAGATGGAACCCAACAGCATTGCCATCCTGCCCGCCGCCGCGGTGGCCATTCGTAACCGCGACGTCGAGCACGTTTACCGCCAGGACAGCGACTTCCAGTACCTCAGCGGCTTTCCCGAACCCCAGGCCGTACTGGTGTTGATGCCGGGGCGTGTGCATGGCGAATACATTCTGTTCTGCCGTGAGCGCAACGCCGAGCGCGAGCTGTGGGATGGCCTGCGCGCCGGGCAGGAAGGCGCGATTCGCGATTTCGGCGCCGACGACGCCTTTCCGATCACGGATATCGACGACATCCTGCCGGGCCTGATCGAAGGCCGTGACCGGGTGTATTCCGCCATGGGCAGCAACCCCGAATTCGACCGCCACCTGATGGAGTGGATCAATGTGATCCGTTCCAAGGCCAACCTCGGTGCCCAGCCGCCTAACGAATTCGTTGCCCTGGATCATCTGCTGCACGACATGCGCCTGTATAAATCGGCGGCAGAAGTGAAAGTGATGCGTGAGGCGGCGCGGATTTCCGCCCAGGCGCATGTGCGGGCAATGCAGGCCTGTCGCGCCGGGTTGCACGAATTCAGCCTCGAAGCCGAGCTCGATTACGAGTTCCGCAAGGGCGGGGCGAAGATGCCGGCCTACGGGTCGATCGTCGCGGCGGGGCGCAACAGCTGCATCCTGCATTACCAGCAGAATGACGCGCTGCTCAAGGACGGTGATCTGGTGCTGATCGATGCCGGTTGCGAGATCGACTGTTACGCCAGCGACATCACCCGGACCTTTCCGGTCAGTGGCAAGTATTCCGCGGAACAGAAAGCGATTTACGAATTGGTGCTGGCCTCCCAGGAGGCCGCCTTTGCCGAAATCGCCCCGAACAAACACTGGAATCAGGCGCACGAGGCCACGGTCCGGGTCATCACGGCCGGGCTGGTCAAGCTGGGGTTGCTGCGGGGCGACGTCGACGAACTGATCGCCAGCGAAGCCTACAAGGCCTTTTACATGCACCGCGCCGGCCATTGGCTGGGCATGGATGTGCATGACGTCGGCGAATACAAGGTCGGCGGCGAGTGGCGCGTGCTGGAGGTCGGCATGGCGCTGACCGTGGAGCCGGGGATCTATATCGCCCCGGACAACCTCAACGTGGCGAAGAAATGGCGCGGCATTGGCGTGCGCATCGAGGACGACGTAGTGGTCACCAAAACCGGCTGTGAAATATTGACGGGCGGCGTGCCGAAAACCGTCATCGAGATCGAGGCCCTGATGGCCGCCGCGCGGACGCAAGCGGCATGAGTCGAGTCAACCTGGCAATCATCGGTGGCGGGCTGGTCGGCGCAAGCCTGGCACTTGCGCTGCAGGCCGGCGCCAAGGCCCGGGGCTGGAAGATCGTGCTGATCGAGCCGTTCGCCCCTGGCGATACGTATCAACCGAGTTACGACGCCCGTTCTTCGGCGTTGTCCTTTGGCTCGCGGCAAATCTATCAACGGTTGGGCATCTGGCAGGAAGTCTCCCGCCGCGCCGAACCAATCAAGCAGATTCATGTGTCCGACCGTGGGCGTTTCTCCACCGCCCGGTTGTCGGCGATGGAAGAGGGCGTTCCAGCGCTGGGTTATGTCGTTGAAAACGCCTGGCTCGGCCAATGCCTGTGGCAAGGCCTGGACAAGGAGGTGATCAGTTGGCGTTGTCCGGCGGAGGTCACCCGCATGGAGCCGCTGACCGATGGCTATCGCCTGACCCTCAACGATGAAACCATCCTGGAATGCGACCTCTCGGTGCTCGCCGATGGTGGCCGCTCCGGCCTGCGCGAGCAATTGGGGATCGGCATCCGCAAGCGTCCGTACAACCAGAGCGCGCTGATTGCCAACATCACCCCGAGTGAAGCCCACAACGGCATGGCCTTCGAGCGTTTCACCGACGAAGGCCCGATGGCGTTGCTGCCGCTGCCGGAAAACCGTTGCGCACTGGTCTGGACCCGCCTGGGCATGGACGCGCAACGCCTGGCGGCACTCGACGAGCGCAGCTTCCTCAGCGAGTTGCAGGGGGTGTTCGGTTATCGCCTTGGCACATTGAAACAGGTCGGTGCGCGGCATCTGTATCCGCTGACACTGGTCGAGGCCGAAGAACAGGTGCGTCCGCATCTGGCGGTGCTCGGCAACGCGGCGCACAGTCTGCATCCGATTGCCGGCCAAGGGTTCAACCTGTCCTTGCGCGACGCCCAGGCCCTGGCCGATGCCTTGCTCGCCAGCGAAAAACCCTTGGGCGACTTTGCCACGTTGCAAGCCTATCGCGAACACCAGCGTCTCGATCAGGACCTCACCGTGGGCTTCTCCGATCAGGTCACGCGCCTGTTCGGCAGCACCCAGCCGCTGGTGTCCCTGGGGCGCAACATCGGCTTGCTCGGCCTCGATCTGCTGCCACCGGCCAAACGCTGGTTTGCCCGACAGGCGATGGGGCTGGGTACCCGTCCAGATGCGTGACTGGCTGATCCGCCGTTTTGCCAAGGCACGACCGATAAAAATACCTGCCGCAATTGCAGGTCGACATTCATGACGGCGCCGGCCACCTGGTGGCGCGGGTCGGGAAAACCCTTTACATGCGGCTCAAGCCGCAAGAGAGACAGGCTTAAAGCATGGAAATGCGCGCAGATCTGCTGATTGTCGGGGCCGGAATGGTCGGCAGCGCCCTGGCGCTGGCGTTGCAGGGCAGCGGGCTGGAAGTCCTGCTGCTGGACGGCAGCCCCATGAGTGTCAAACCCTTCAACACTCAGGCCGCGTTTGAACCGCGGGTGAGCGCCTTGTCGGCCGCCAGCCAGCGGATTCTCGAGCGCCTTGGCGTCTGGGATGGCATTGCCGGGCGGCGCAGCAGCCCCTACACCGACATGCAGGTCTGGGATGGCAGCGGCACCGGGCAAATCCACTTCTCGGCGGCCAGTGTGCATGCCGAGGTGTTGGGGCATATCGTCGAGAACCGCGTGGTCCAGGATGCCTTGCTTGACCGCCTGCACGACTGTGACCTGGGGTTGCTGGCCAATGCACGTTTGGAACAGATGCGCCGCTCCGGCGATGACTGGCTGCTGACCCTGGCCGATGGCCGCACCTTGCGCGCACCGCTGGTGATCGCGGCGGATGGCGCCAACTCGGCGGTGCGGCGCCTGACCGGGGTCGCGACCCGCGAATGGGATTATCTGCACCATGCCATCGTCACCAGCGTGCGTTGCGCCAAACCGCATCAAATGACGGCCTGGCAGCGCTTCACCGACACCGGCCCGTTGGCGTTTCTGCCCCTTGAGCGCGACGGCCAACAGAATTGGTGTTCGATCGTCTGGTCGACCACGCCCGGCGAAGCCGAACGTCTGATGACGATGGATGAACAAGGCTTCTGCAAGGCGCTGGAGCGGGCCTTTGAAGGTCGGCTCGGCGATGTACTGGGCGCCGACCCGCGCCTGTGTGTGCCCCTGCGCCAGCGCCACGCCAAGCGTTACGTGGCTGAAGGCCTGGCGTTGATCGGCGACGCGGCCCACACCATTCACCCGTTGGCCGGGCAGGGTGTGAATCTCGGATTCCTCGATGCCGCCGTGCTGGCCGAAGTGTTGCTGCAGGCGGCAACCCGTGGCGAACGCCTGGCGGATGTGAAAGTCCTCAGCCGTTACGAGCGTCGGCGCATGCCTCACAACCTGGCGCTGATGGCGGCGATGGAAGGCTTCGAGCGCTTGTTCCAGGCCGATCCGTTGCCGGTGCGCTGGTTGCGCAATACCGGGTTGAAGATGGTTGAGAAAATGCCCGAGGCCAAGGCCTTGTTCGTGCGTGAAGCGCTGGGGTTGACCGGGGATTTGCCAGCACTGGCCAAGCCCTGAGGTTTGCGTTGAGCCTACTGGCCCCTTCGCGGGCAAGCCCGCTCCCACAGTAGCTTCGGTGTTAATGCATTTTGGGTGAACACTGAAGATCCCTGTGGGAGCGGGCTTGCCCGCGAAGGCGTCAGTACAAGCACCACAACTTCCAAGCGGCGCAACATCTGGTAACTCCTCCGCAAGCGGGTTCGATTGAGAAGCTAAATGTGAGTCCTTATCATTTGGCCTCATTTTTCAATCGAGAGACCGCTCCCATGTTGGCACCGAAGCGTCTACTGACTGCACTGGCCTTGACCCTGATCGGTAGCACCGCCGCCCAGGCCGCTGACGAGGTGGTGGTCTACTCCTCGCGAATCGACGAGCTGATCAAGCCGGTATTCGATGCCTACACCGCCAAGACCGGTGTGAAGGTGAAGTTCATCACCGACAAGGAAGCGCCCCTGATGCAGCGGCTCAAGGCCGAGGGCGCGAATACGCCGGCCGACCTGCTGCTCACCGTCGATGCCGGCAACCTCTGGCAAGCCGAGCAGATGGGCATCCTCCAGCCATTCACCTCGAAAACCATCGACGCCAACATTCCGCTGCAATACCGGGCAGCCTCCCATGCCTGGACCGGCCTGAGCCTGCGGGCGCGGACCATCGCCTACTCGACGGATCGGGTGAAGCCGGGTGAGTTGACCACCTACGAAGCGCTGGCCGACAAGCAATGGGAAGGCCGCCTGTGCCTGCGCACGGCGAAGAAGGTCTATAACCAGTCCCTGACCGCGACCATGATCGAAGTGCACGGTGCCGGGAAGACCGAGGAAATCCTCAAGGGCTGGGTCAAGAACCTGTCCACTGACGTGTTCTCCGACGACACCGCAGTGCTGGAAGCGATCAATGCCGGCCAGTGCGATGTCGGTATCGTCAACACCTACTACTACGGCCGCTTGCACAAGCAGAAGCCAGACCTGCCGGTGAAGCTGTTCTGGCCGAACCAGGCTGACCGTGGCGTACACGTGAACCTGTCGGGTATCGGCCTGACACAACACGCGCCGCACCCGGAAGCGGCCAAGGCCCTGGTGGAGTGGATGACTACGCCTGAAGCGCAGAAAATCTTTGCCGACGTGAACCAGGAATTCCCGGCGAACCCTGCCGTTCATCCATCCGAAGAAGTGGCGGCCTGGGGCAAGTTCATTGCCGATACCTTGCCGGTGGAAGTGGCGGGCAAGCGCCAGGCTGAAGCGATTCGCATGATGGACAAGGCTGGCTGGAACTGAGTCAGCCGTTATGCTGCGCCCCGCCTATGCGGGGCGTTTGTTTTTGCGCTACGCGCCTCTGACGCTGTAGGAGCGAGCTCGCTCGCGATGAACGTCAGGGCACCTCGGACCGTCAGGCATCCCGCGTTATCGTTGACGTTTTTCGTCGGAACGCCGCCCGGAGCAAGCTTGCTCCTACAGTGTCGATCTCACCCATTAGATAGTAGAGAACCAAGCCTGTGGCCCACCCCGCCCAACGCCGCTGGTATCCAGTCGTCTTCGCCATCGCTGCGCTGGTCCTGTTGCCCCTGAGCGTCCTGCTGCTTTCCTGGCAAACCATTGACGTTCAAATCTGGTCCCACCTGTGGGACACGCAGATGCCGCGCCTGCTGGGCAACACGCTGACGCTGGTGCTCGGTGTCGGTGCGGGTGTCACTCTGCTGGGCGTCAGCCTCGCCTGGCTGACCAGCCTCTGTGAATTCCCCGGCAGGCGCTGGCTGGACTGGGCATTGATGCTGCCCTTTGCGATTCCCGCCTATGTGCTTGCGTTCGTGTTTGTCGGCCTGCTGGATTTCGCCGGCCCCGTGCAAACCCTGCTGCGCGAGTGGTTCGGCAGTGGTCTGCGGCTGCCGCGCGTGCGCTCCACGGGCGGTGTAATTGTGGTGCTGGTGCTGGTTTTCTATCCCTATGTCTATCTGCTGGCCCGCACGGCTTTCCTCGCCCAGGGCAAAGGCCTGATGGAAGCCGCGCGGGTCCTTGGCCAATCGCCCTGGCACGCATTCTGGCGGGTGGCATTGCCCATGGCGCGGCCGGCCATCGGTGCGGGCGTGGCATTGGCGCTGATGGAAACCCTGGCGGATTTCGGCGCAGTGTCGGTGTTCAACTTCGATACCTTCACCACGGCCATCTACAAGACCTGGTACGGTTTTTTCAGCCTGTCTTCCGCCGCGCAACTGGCCAGCCTGTTGCTGCTGGTGGTGATGCTGGTGCTGTACGGAGAACGGCGTGCTCGCGGGGCCAACCGGGCGAGCAACGAGCGACCACGGGTCAAGGCGCTGTATCACCTGCGAGGCGTCAAAGCGCTGGCAGCCATGACCTGGTGCGGGCTGGTATTTGCCTGCGCCTTTGTCATTCCAATGCTGCAACTGATGGTGTGGTTCTGGCAGCGCGGGCGCTTCGATCTCGACGAGCGCTACGCCGGGTTGATCGTCCATACCTTGTACCTTGGGGTGATGGCGGCGTTGATCACCGTCAGCGTCGCCCTGTTACTGGCGTTTGCCCGACGATTGGCGCCCACCCGGGTCATTCGTTCCGGGGTCAGTCTGGCTAATCTGGGTTACGCGTTGCCGGGTTCGGTGCTGGCGGTGTCGATCATGCTGGCGTTCAGTTACCTGGATCGCGAGCTGGTGATCCCGCTCTCGAGCTGGCTCGGTGGCGCGGGCAAGCCGCTGCTGCTGGGCAGTCTGTCAGCGTTACTACTGGCCTATCTGGTGCGCTTCATTGCGGTGGCCTACGGGCCACTGGAAAGCAGCCTGGCGCGTATACGGCCATCTTTGCCCGAAGCGGCACGTAGCCTTGGCGTCAGTGGACCGCGACTGTTTTTCAAAGTGTATCTACCGTTGTTGTTGCCCGGCACCTTGAGCGCCGGGCTGCTGGTGTTCGTCGACGTGCTCAAGGAAATGCCCGCGACCCTGCTGATGCGCCCGTTTGGCTGGGACACGCTGGCGGTGCGGATCTTTGAAATGACCAGCGAAGGAGAATGGGCGAGGGCGTCTTTGCCGGCATTGACGCTGGTGCTGGTCGGGCTGTTACCGGTCATCGGATTGATCCGGCGCTCAGCACATCGAAACAGCTAGGTGTCAGTCCTACACCTTGCGGCTACAATGCGCGGCATTCGGTGCGGTCCGTCTGACAGACCAGGTAGCTGAAATCGGCTAAAGGCCCTTTTTTCAAGGCATTCAGTCCGTGCAGCACTTGCCCGCACCTTCGCCACGCCCGGAAGGAGAAACCCATGGGACAGCGTACGCCTCTGTATGACCTTCATCTCGCATTCGGCGCGAAGATGGTCGATTTTGGCGGTTGGGACATGCCTCTGCATTATGGCTCGCAAGTCGAGGAACACCATCAGGTGCGCCGCGATTGCGGTGTCTTCGATGTATCCCACATGACCGTAATCGACGTCGGCGGCGCCCAGGCCAAAGCCTGGCTTCAGCATTTGCTGGCCAATGATGTCGAACGCCTGCACAGCCCCGGCCGTGCGTTGTACAGCACCATGCTCAACGAGCGGGGTGGCATCGTCGACGACATGATCGTCTATCGTCTCGATGAGGGTTATCGACTGGTGGTCAACGCCTCCACCCGCGATCAGGACATGGCCTGGATGCAAGCGCATCTCGACGGTTTCGACGTGCAACTTCGCGAACGCTCCGAGTTGGCGATGCTGGCCATTCAGGGCCCCCACGCCCGGCAAAAAATTGCCGAGCTGGTCAGCCAGTCCCGCGGCAACCTGATCCAGCTCCTCAAGCCCTTCGAAGGCCTGTCCGATGGTGACTGGTTCATCGCGCGCACCGGTTATACCGGCGAAGATGGCCTGGAAATCATTCTGCCCGCCGATCAGACGCCAGGATTTTTCAATGATCTGGTCGGCGCCGGGATTTCTCCCATCGGCCTTGGCGCACGGGATACCTTGCGGGTCGAAGCCGGCATGAACCTTTACGGTCAGGACATCCAGCAGGACATTTCACCTTTGGCCTCCAATATGGCCTGGACCATTGCCTGGGAACCTGCCACCCGGCAGTTCATCGGGCGCAAGGCGCTGGAAGCCGAGCAGGCTGCCGGTGTACAGCAAAAACTGGTCGGTCTGGTCCTTGAGGAGCGCGGTGTTTTGCGCGCTCATCAGGTGGTCCGCATCGCCGATGTTGGCGAAGGGGAGATCACCAGTGGTAGTTTCTCTCCTACGCTTAGCAAGTCGATTGCACTGGCGCGCGTGCCGATGGCAACTGCCGACCGCGCTGAAGTGGAAATCCGTGGCAAGTGGTACCCGGTACGAGTGGTCAAACCGACCTTCGTCCGTCACGGCAAAACCTTGATCTAATCTATTCCGGCGGGCACGACCGCTGACCTATTTCCTGAGGACACAGAACATGAGCAATATCCCCGCCGACCTGCGTTTTGCCGAAAGTCACGAATGGGCACGTCTGGAAGCCGACGGCACCGTCACCGTGGGCATCAGTGATCACGCGCAGGAAGCGCTGGGTGATGTGGTGTTCGTCGAGCTGACTGAAGTCGGCAACGTGTTTGCCGCTGAAGATCAGGCCGGTGTCGTTGAATCGGTCAAAGCCGCTTCCGACATCTACTCCCCGATTGCCGGTGAAGTGATCGCGGTCAACGAAGACCTGAGCAGTACACCTGAGCTGCTCAACTCCGATCCGTACGGCGCCTGGATCTTCAAGCTCAAGCCAAGCAATGCTGCAGACCTGGAAAAACTGCTGGATGCCGCCGGCTACAAGGCTGCCATCGGCGAATAACGCTCGTCTTGTGAAAATCCATGTGGGAGCGAGCCTGCTCGCGAAAGCGTTGTGTCAGAAAACATTCATGCCAACTGACACTCCCGATTCGCGAGCAGGCTCGTTCCCACAGGTTTATGGGTTCAGAACGGCTTTCACGGCCGCCACCGAACGCTCGACATCTGCTTTGCTCATCGCCGTGAACATCGGCAGCGAGACAATCAGCCGACCGACCCGCTCGGCGACCGGGAACATGCCTTCCTTGAATCCGCGCTCGCGGTAAAGGCTCAACAGGTGAATCGGCGGGTAGTGATAGCCGATCCCGACACCCAATGCCTGCATCTGCTCCATGAAAGTCGCCCGCGCCGGTTTGCCATCCGTGCGCTCCGGCAGTACCAGCTGGAACAAATGCCAATTGCTCTGGGTGAAATCCGCTGGCGGCAGTTGCGCTCCGTACTGCGCTTCGAAATCCTCGCCAAAGCAGGCGAAATAGTGCCGGGCCAGGTCACGGCGATGAGCGGTGATCGCATCGATATGGGCGAACTGGCCCAGACCAATGGCCGCCGCAACGTCGGTCATATTGAACTTGCCACCCAGCACGTCGACGTCCAGGCCATCGAAGCCGTTGCGGGTAACGCCCTGCAGCCGGTATTTCTCGGCAAGTCGTACCTCTTCAGGCGTATTCAGCACCAGGCAACCGCCCTCGGAGGAGGTGACGTTCTTGTTCGCCTGGAAACTGAAGGACACGAAATCACCGGTCGAGCCAATGCGCTGACCGTTCCAGCTGGAGCCCAGTGCCTGGGCCGCATCTTCGACGATCCGCAGGCCGTGCTTTTTCGCCAGGGCGTACAGACGCGTCATGTCCACGGGCAACCCGGCGAGGTACACCGGGATGATGGCCTTGGTGCGCGGGGTAATCGCCGCTTCCAGTTGATCCAGATCGATATTGCGGGTCACCGGGTCGATGTCGGCAAACACCGGGGTGGCGCCGACCTCCAGGATGACGTTGGCGGTGGCCACCCAGGAAATCGGCGTGGTGATCACTTCATCGCCCGGCCCAACCCCGGCAATACGCAAGGCGATTTCCATAGTGCAGGTGCCGGAATTGAAGGTGCGCACCGGGCGCCCGCCAAAATACTCCGAGAGTTGCGCTTCGAAGGCCTGGACTTTCGGGCCGCTGGTGATCCAGCCCGAGCGCAATACGTCGCCGACAGCGGCAATCGTGGTTTCATCGATGGTGGGTTTGGAAAACGGCAGGAACGGCAGTTGGCTCATGAATACAGTCACCCGATCAGCGGACATTAGGTTGGCGCCGCACATGATGATCCGGATTGGTTGGCCGCGCTACGTCATCCATGCGGATATCGACTGCTATGCTGGTTTGACCGTGCTGCATCGACGCTGAGCGCCAGTCAAGAGAGAGCCCGTCATGTCCCAGTTGCCGTCCCTGAGCCAGTTACGCGACCCCAATGCCTTTCTGCGCCGCCACCTCGGGCCCGATGCCGTCGAGCAACAGGCGATGCTCGACAGCCTCGGCCTGGGCAGCCGGGTCGAATTGATCGAGCAAACCGTGCCGCCGGGCATCCGCCTCAACCAGGCGCTGGACCTGCCCCCGGCACTTGATGAAGAAGCCGCGCTGGCCAAACTTCGCGGTTATGCCGAGCAGAACCAGGTCTGGACCAGCCTGATCGGCATGGGCTATCACGGCACCCTCACACCGGCCGTCATTTTGCGTAACGTGCTGGAAAATCCCGGCTGGTACACCGCGTACACACCCTATCAGCCGGAGATCGCCCAAGGGCGGCTCGAAGCACTGCTGAACTTCCAGCAACTGACCATCGACCTGACCGGTCTTGAGCTGGCCAATGCCTCGCTGCTTGATGAGGCCACTGCCGCGGCGGAAGCCATGGCCCTGGCCAAGCGTGTCGCCAAGTCCAAAAGCAACTTGTTCTTTGTCGACGAGCACTGCCACCCGCAAACCATTTCCGTGGTGCAGACTCGCGCTGAAGGCTTCGGCTTCGAGCTGATCATCGACACTGTGGATAACTTGAAGCAGCACCAGGTGTTCGGCGCGCTGTTGCAATACCCTGACACCCACGGCGAGATCCACGACCTGCGGCCGCTGATTGATCACCTGCACGCGCAACAGGCCCTGGCCTGTGTCGCCACGGATTTGCTGAGCCTGTTGTTGCTGACTCCGCCGGGTGAACTGGGCGCCGATGTGGTGTTCGGCTCGTCCCAGCGATTTGGCGTGCCCATGGGCTACGGTGGACCCCATGCGGCATTTTTTGCCAGCCGCGATGAATACAAGCGAGCGATTCCCGGGCGGATCATCGGTGTTTCGAAAGATGCGCGGGGCAATACCGCCCTGCGCATGGCCCTGCAAACCCGCGAGCAACACATCCGCCGGGAGAAGGCCAACTCCAACATCTGCACGGCCCAGGTGCTGCTGGCCAACATCGCCAGTTTCTATGCGGTCTACCACGGCCCGGAAGGGCTCAAGCGGATCGCCCAGCGGGTTCATCGGCTGACCTGCATCCTTGCCGCCGGGCTTGAGCGCAACGGTGTTACCCGGGTCAACCGGCACTTCTTCGACACCCTGACGCTGGAGGTCGGCGGAACCCAGACCGCCATCATCGAAAGTGCCCGGGCCGCGCAGATCAACCTGCGCATTCTCGGACGCGGCCAGCTGGGCTTGAGCCTCGACGAGACCTGCGACGAAGGCACCGTGGCGAAGCTGTTCGACGTGTTTCTGGGGGCCGATCACGGGCTCAACATCGAGGACCTGGATGCCGAAGTCTTGCCTGGCGGAATTCCCGACGGGTTGGCGCGTACTTCGCCTTATCTGCGCCACCCCGTGTTCAGCACCCATCACAGTGAAACCGAGATGCTGCGTTACCTCAAACAACTGGAAAACAAGGACCTGGCGCTCAATCAATCGATGATCCCGCTGGGCTCCTGCACCATGAAGCTCAACGCCACCAGCGAGATGATCCCGATCACCTGGCCCCAGTTCGCCAACCTGCATCCGTTCGTGCCGAAAGAACAGGCTGCCGGGTATGGGTTGATGATCGAAGAACTGGAGCGCTGGTTGTGCGCGATCACCGGTTTCGATGCGATCTGCATGCAGCCCAACTCCGGTGCCCAGGGCGAATACGCGGGACTGCTGGCGATCCGCAAATACCATGAGAGCCGTCATCAGGGCGGCCGCGATATTTGCCTGATTCCTTCCTCGGCCCACGGCACCAATCCCGCGTCGGCACAAATGGCCGGGATGCGTGTGGTGATCGTCGAGTGTGACGAGGCGGGCAACGTCGACCTGGATGACCTCAAGGAAAAAGCCGCGCAGGCCGCCGACAAACTCGCCTGCCTGATGGCGACCTATCCTTCGACCCATGGCGTGTATGAGGAAGGTATCAGCGAAATCTGTGAAGTGATCCACCAGCATGGCGGTCAGGTATACATGGACGGCGCCAACCTCAACGCTCAGGTCGGGCTGGCGCGGCCGGCCGATATTGGCGCCGATGTCTCGCACATGAACCTGCACAAGACTTTCTGCATTCCCCATGGTGGCGGTGGGCCGGGCATGGGGCCGATCGGTGTTCGGGCGCATCTGGCACCGTTCGTGGCCAACCATCCGGTGGTGCCGATCGAAGGGCCGCATCCGCAAAATGGTGCCGTCAGCGCCGCGCCCTGGGGCAGCGCAAGCATTCTGCCAATCAGTTGGATGTATATCGCTATGATGGGGCCGCAACTGGCGGATGCCAGCGAAGTGGCGATCCTGGCCGCGAATTACCTGGCGCGGCATTTGTCGGGCGCGTTCCCGGTGCTGTACACCGGGCGCAACGAACGAGTGGCTCACGAATGCATCCTTGACCTGCGACCGCTCAAGGCATTGACCGGTATCACCGAAGAGGACGTCGCCAAGCGCCTGATGGATTACGGCTTCCATGCCCCGACCATGTCATTTCCAGTGCCAGGGACGCTGATGGTCGAACCGACTGAAAGTGAATCGAAGGCGGAGCTGGACCGGTTTATCGGAGCAATGCTGAGCATCCGCGCGGAAATCAACGAGGTGCAAAATGGCAACTGGCCGGCTGAAGAAAACCCGTTGAAAGGTGCGCCGCACACGTTGGCCGATATCACCGGCGTGTGGGAGAGGCCGTACAGTATCGAGCAAGCGGTCACGCCGGACGCGCACACCAAGGCTCACAAGTACTGGCCGGTGGTGAACCGGGTGGACAACGTGTACGGGGACCGGAACCTGTTTTGTGCGTGTGTGCCGGTGGATGATTACCGCTGATCTCCCAAGGCAACACATAACCCTTGTGGGAGCGAGCTTGCTCGCGATTGCGGTGTGACAGTCAATGAAGCTTTTACTGATCCACCACTATCGCGAGCAAGCTCGCTCCCACAGGGGGGCTCGGTGAACATGGGATTTGGGTGTGTCAGGCAAAAAAATGCCGCTCATGTGAGCGGCATTTCCCATTCGCGATACTTACTCAGAAGCCACGGCATTCTTCGCCAGGATCGCGTTCGCCAGTTCCATGTCCGTGGCTTGCAGGCCCGGGTTGGCGGCGCGGACTTTCTGTATGGCTGCTTCCAGGTACGGGCCGCGGATACCGCCGTCGCTGGCGACGAAGCTGCTGGCGTCGTCCTGAGCCGCGACGATCAGCTTGTTATCCCTGGACGTCAGATAGCTCGAACCGGTGGTTGCGCCGGATGTAAGAACGTTACGCCAAAAAGTATCGGCCATCGCCGAACCGACAGGCAAAGACAACAGGGCGACGGTAGCGACAGCAAGTTTGAAACGCATGAAAGGGTGACTCCACTGGGTTAACTACGCCGTTGGATTGCCAACCCCCAATCGAGTTCCGTGGCCGCCTATTCCGCCGCTTCGACCAGCAGGACTGCGCCTTGCTGGCCGACCACCCGCACGCGGCTGCCAATGGCCGTGTCCGGTCCGCGGGCCATCCACACGCCGTCGGCCACCTTGATTTTTCCGCGGCCGTCGACAATCGCTTCATGCACTACGAAGGTTTTTCCGATCAGTTCCTGGCCGCGCAGATTCAGGTGCGGCTGATCGCTCGGGCGGCTCGCAGTGCGCTGACGCCGCCACCAGTACAACGCGGTGGCGATCGACAGCAGGCCGAACAACAGGAACTGCCATTCCCAGGACAGGCCCGGCAAGAGGAAGGTCAAGACGCCCACGGCTGCCGCCGCCATGCCGATCCACAACAGGTAGCCGCCAGCGCCGAACACTTCAAGAATCAACAGCACCGTGCCCAGCGCCAACCAGTCCCAGAACGAAAGGTGCTGCAAAAATGCCAACATGGCGCGCCTCAGGCTTTCTTGTTATCGAAAGTGGCCTTGACGATTTCGCCAATGCCGCCCACCGCACCGATCATTGAGCTGGCCTCCAGCGGCATCAGGATCACTTTACTGTTGTTGGCCGAAGACAACTTGCCCAGCGCATCGATGTACTTCTGCGCCACGAAGTAATTGACCGCTTGCACGTTGCCGCTGGCGATGGCCTCGGACACCACTTTGGTGGCCTGGGCCTCTGCCTCGGCTTGTCGTTCGCGGGCTTCGGCCTCCAGGAAGGCGGCTTGACGGCTGCCTTCGGCTTCGAGGATCTGTGCCTGCTTCTTGCCTTCGGCGGTCAGGATCGCTGCAGCACGCAGGCCTTCGGCTTCCAGAATTTGCGCACGCTTGATCCGCTCGGCTTTCATCTGCCCCGACATTGCCGCCATCAGGTCGGCGGGCGGGCTGATGTCCTTGATTTCGATCCGGGTGATCTTGATACCCCACGGCGCGGTCGCTTCATCGACGGTGCGCAGCAGCTTTTCGTTGATGGCGTCACGCTGGCTGAGCATGGCGTCGAGTTCCATCGAGCCGAGCACCGTACGGATGTTGGTTTGCAGCAGGTTGCGGATGGCGTGCTCGAGGTTGTTGACCTCGTAGGCGGCCTGGGCCGAGTTGACCACCTGGAAGAAACACACGGCGTCGATCTGCACCGTGGCGTTGTCGGCGGTGATGACTTCCTGCGGCGGAATATCCAGCACGCTTTCCATCACGTTCATCTTGCGACCGATGCGGTCCATGACCGGAACGATGACATTCAGCCCCGGCTTGAGCGTGTTGGTGTAGCGCCCGAAACGCTCGACAGTCCATTCAAAGCCCTGGGGCACGACCTTGAAGCCCATGAGCAGAATGGCGACCACCAGGCCAACAAAAAGCAAAAGCACACTACCGATCTGCATAACGATTCCTTGTTGATGTGTGGATCTGTGGAGTTGCACTCGCTGGAGTGTAGCGGGGCCGTGCCGGATAAGAACAGCCGGCCTCAGTTCTGCTCGCTTTGGGGCGTCACTCGCAGAACCTCCTCGATGGTCGTCAACCCAGCGGCGACCTTTTGCGCCCCTGACAACCGCAGGCTGCGCATGCCTTCCTTGAATGCCTGCCGCCGCACGGCCAGCAGATCGGTGTCGGGACTGATCAACGCTTTGATGCCGTCGCTCAGTTGCATGATTTCGTAGACCCCGGCGCGACCGTGATAACCGGTGTCGCGGCATTCCAGGCAACCGACGGCACGCTGGGCATTGCCCGGCAATGGTGCCTGCCAGGGGCGGGTCAGGGTTTGCCAGTCGTCTTCGCCCAGCGTCAGCGGCGCCTTGCAGTGCGGGCACAGGGTTCGCACCAGTCGCTGGGCCATGACGCCAAGCACCGTGGCCTTGATCAGGTAATGCGGCACGCCGAGTTCCAGCAGGCGACTGATGGCACCGGGTGCATCGTTGGTGTGCAGGGTCGACAGCACCAGGTGCCCGGTGAGCGCAGCCTGGATCGCCATCTCCGCGGTTTCGAGGTCGCGGATCTCGCCGATCATGATGATGTCCGGGTCTTGCCGCATCAGCGCGCGCACGCCGGCGGCGAAGGTCAGGTCGATATTGTGCTGGATCTGCATCTGGTTGAACGCCGGCTCGACCATTTCAATCGGGTCTTCGATGGTGCAGAGGTTGACCTCTGGCGTCGCCAGTTTTTTCAGGGTGGTGTAGAGGGTAGTGGTCTTGCCCGAACCCGTCGGCCCGGTGACGAGAATGATGCCGTGGGGCTGGCGGGTCATGTCCTGCCAGCGGCGCAGGTCGTCGACAGAAACCCGAGCTGATTGAAGTCCTTGAGCAGGACTTCCGGGTCGAAGATCCGCATGACCATTTTTCGCCGAAGGCTGTAGGCAGAGTCGACAAGCGCAGCTCGACTTCACCCCCGTCCGGGGTCTTGGTTTTCACCCGGCCGTCCTGGGGTTTGCGTTTCTCCGCGACGTTCATGCGCCCCAGGGTTTTCAGGCGACTGACGATGGCCATGGTGACCTGGGGCGGGAATTGATAGACGTTGTGCAGCACGCCGTCGATGCGAAAGCGCACCGTGCCTTGCTCGCGCCGGGGTTCGATGTGGATGTCGCTGGCCCGTTGCTGGAACGCGTACTGGAACAGCCAGTCGACGATATTGACGATGTGTGCGTCGTTGGCGTCCGGCTCCTGGTCGCTGGCACCAAGGTTGAGCAACTGTTCGAAATTGCCGAGGGTACTGACTTGCGGGTCGGCGCTGTTCGCCCCGGTGACCGATTTGGCCAGACGGAAGAATTCGACGCTCAAGCGCTGTATTTCCACCGGGTTGGCCACCACGCGCTTGATCGGCAATTTGAGCACGTGGGTCAGGTCAGCCTCCCAGCCGCTGACATAAGGCTGGGCGCTGGCTACGGTCACCGCATCGCGGTCGATCGCTACCGCGAGGATCTTGTGGCGCTGGGCGAAGGCATAGGACATCAGCGGGGTCACGGCCGCGACGTTGATTTTCAACGGATCGATGCGCAGGTAAGGCTGGCCGGCCTGCCGGGCCAGCCACAGGGTCAGGCTTTCGAGGTCCAGCGGTTTGCCGGGACGGCTGAGGTCGTCCAGTTGTTGGCTGGCGATGAACTCCAGCGGATGCATCTGGCCATGGGTGGCGTTGCGGCGGCGGGCATTGAGTGCGTGTTCGGCTGAATCCTGGCTGATAAAGCCCTGGGCGACCAGTTCGCGCAGCACATCATTGAGATCCAGCCAGCGGTCCTGAAGGGCGATTTGTACGGACATGCGGGCTCCTTTTGAACGACAGTCCGCAAAGGATAGCCGTGGCCCGACTGACCGCTGGGCCACTACCCGACAAAGCCGTTTCGGCGTTTTTCAGCCTGTCGCTTGAACCGCTTCGGCCCATGGGGAATCAGCTTCTTGCAGCTCCACCGAACAGACGCTGATCAGGTTACGAAGTTTTTCCGCAATCACTTGCGCACGGTGCCAGCTCAAACCGTCGATGACGATCTCGATGACTAGCCAGTCGTCCTGGCGCTGCACGCTGACCTGCTCCGGCGTGAGCAATTGCAAGGCGAACAGGTTGAGGGCGCGACACAGCAGGTCGGGTTCTGCCTCGGCCTGCATTTGATAGCGAACGCGGCAATGGGTGCTGCTGACGTTCCACACATCGGCGCGGGCAGGTGGGGTGTTCACGGCTTCGAGATACGGCATGGTCAGGCTCCAGAAATACTGGAGAAATGTTTACATCCTGTGCCGGGTATTTCTTCTCTATGATTGGCTGTATTGCACAAATGAAGAATCAATCAATTCACTAGTTACTCAGTTAAGGGTTTTTTTATGCAAAGCGAACTGGACAGCTACGACCGCAAGATCCTCGCCTTGCTGCAAGAGGATGCTTCGCTTTCCAGCGCGCAGATCGCCGAGCAGGTGGGGCTCTCGCAATCGCCGTGCTGGCGGCGAATTCAGCGGATGAAAGAGGAGGGCATCATTCGCGGCCAGGTGACCTTGCTCGACCGCAAGAAAATCGGCCTGAACACGCAGATCTTCGCGGAGGTGAAACTCAATGCCCACGGGCGTTCGAACTTCACCGAATTCACCGAGGCGATTCGCGGTTTTCCGGAGGTGCTGGAGTGTTACGTGCTGATGGGGGCGGTGGATTTCCTGCTGCGGATTGTCACGGCGGACATCGAGGCGTATGAGCGCTTCTTCTTTGAGAAGCTGTCGATGGTGCCGGGGATTCAGGAGGTCAATTCGATCGTGGCGTTGTCGGAGATCAAGTCCACGACGAGTTTGCCAGTCTGAGGTTATTGCGGTGGATGTGCGGGCCTCATCGCTGGCAAGCCAGCTCCCACAGATACCGCACTGAACCTGTGGGAGCTGGCTTGCCAGCGATGGCGGTATTACAGACGCAACAGCATTTTCCAGGCGCGGTTCTGATAAACCGCAATCGCCTGCTGCTTGCGCGCATCCAGGACTTCGTCGGTGATCGACTCGTTGGCCAGCTGTGCCAGCTTGTTCAGCTCACCGTACAGGCGATCCATTTCCGGGATCTCCAGCACGCTACGCGCATGGTGCAGCCAGACCTGGATGCGTTCGATGCGCGGCAGTTGCTCGGCCAGGTCTTCCGGTTGTTGCTGGTAGCGCTGCAATTGCAGCGAGTTGGCTTCTTCGCCCAGCAGGCGCGGCAACCAGCTGCCCAGTTGCGCAGCGCCCTGGCGATTGCCACGGGTGTTGCGGTCGGCGGCCCAGGTGCGGGCCAGCAACCAGCGCGAGGTGCTCAGGGAGAACAGGCCCCAGCGCGGGTCTTCGAGTTCTTCGAGGAACTGCTCGGGTGCGGCCTTGCGCACGTCTTCATCGTCCAGACCGGCCTGGACCAGCGGACGCCAGTCCTCCAGCAAGGCATCGAGGGCGATACGCAGGTCGTGGGTCGACTGACGCGGAGCGGCCTGGCCCAGGCTGCTGATCAGCGCGCGCATTTCCGCGAGGTTTTCGACCCAGTCCTGCAACAGGCGCCAGTGACCGTTGAAGCGATACTGTTCGGCCAGACGCTGGCTGCTGCCGAGCAAATGCCAGCTTAGCGCGGCAAAGGCGTCGTCCAGCGGCGTTTCGGCGGTGATCTGCGGCGCTGGCAGGCTCAACGAATAACTGTGGGCGTCGTACAAGCGATAACCGCGCTCGGCCTTGCTGATGTCGCAGGGCATCAGGGCCAGTTTCTCGGCCAGCTCGGCGGCCAGTTCCAGCAGGGCGGCCGGCTCGCCTTCACGCAGTTCCAGTTCCAGCTCGCAGATTTCTTCTTTCTGCTTGCCGACCACGACGTGACCCAGGTCCAGTGCGGCTTCGATGACCACTTTGGTCTTGCCACGGCCCCAGGCGATTTCCGCGCGTTCGCGGACGAAGTCGGTGGTGAAGATCGGCTTCAGGGTTTTCTTGTCCAATTCGGCCAGTTCCTCGGGCCAGCATTCGCCGTCGAGTTTCTTCAGGTCGAGCTTGGCTTTGGGCAGGTTCCAGTCGTACTCGTTACGTACCGACAGACCGGCGACGCTCTGGCCGCGGGTCTTGAGGGTCTGGATCACTTCGTCGCCGTCCTTGCGCAGGCGCAGGGCGACCTTGGCCTGGGCCAGGTCACGCTCGGGCGTGTCGAAGTACTGGTTCATCAACTCACGGCGTTCCCAGCCACTTTTGTTGCGTTTTTTCAGTAACGGGTGCTCGCGCAGGGCGGCGAGGGTTTCGCGGCTGACGCGGAGTTTGATTTCGGTTTCTTTCTGCATGGCCGGAAAATCCAGGATCGGGAGCGCAGCCGGGGGAATGTGTGGCTGCCAAGGTCGTGCAGTGTACAGGACTCAAGGTTAGTACGCGCCGCGACGGTTTATTCCTGTCATCGGTTGGTTCTATGATGGACCTCAATTCGGGACCCGGGAGTCAGCGATGCCATTGCCATCGATGAAAGAACAATTCGCTGCGCTGATTGCTGCACCGTCCGTCAGTTGCACTCAACCCAGTCTCGATCAGACCAACCGCCCGGTCATCGATCTGCTGGCGACGTGGCTCGGTGAGCTGGGTTTTACCTGTGAGATCCAGCAGGTCAGCCCCGGCAAGTTCAACCTGCTGGCCAGTTTCGGTTCCGGCCCCGGCGGCCTGGTGCTGGCCGGGCACAGCGACACCGTGCCGTTCGACGGCGCGTTGTGGCAAACCGACCCGCTGAAGCTGACTGAAGTCGACGGTCGTTGGGTCGGCCTGGGCAGTTGCGACATGAAGGGCTTTTTCGCCCTGGCGATCGAGGCGGTCATACCGCTGCTCGATAAACCGTTCAAACAGCCATTGCTGATTCTCGCCACCTGCGATGAAGAAAGCTCGATGTCCGGCGCTCGCGCGCTGGCCGAAGCGGGGCGACCGCTGGGGCGGGCGGCGGTGATCGGCGAGCCGACCGGGCTCAAGCCGATCCGCATGCACAAAGGCATCATGATGGAGCGCATCGACATCCTCGGTCAGAGCGGTCACTCCTCCGACCCGCGCCTGGGCCACAGCGCCCTGGAAGCCATGCACGATGCCATCGGCGAACTGCGTGGCCTGCGCTTGTTATGGCAGCGCGAATTCCGCAATCCACAGTTTGGCGTGCCGACGCCAACGATGAATTTCGGCTGCATCCATGGCGGTGACAACCCCAACCGCATCTGCGGCCAGTGTTCGCTGGAATTCGATTTGCGGCCGTTGCCCGGCATGGACCCCAAGGTCCTGCGCGCCGAGATCCTTCAGAAGCTCAAGCCGGTTGCCGAGCGGCATCAGGTCAAGATCGATTACGCGCCGTTGTTCCCCGAAGTGCCGTCATTCGAGCAGGCCGAGGACGCAGAGCTGGTGCGCCTTGCCGAAAGGCTCACCGGCCACAGCGCCGAAGCAGTGGCGTTCGGCACCGAAGCACCTTATCTTCAGCGCCTTGGCTGTGAAACGCTGGTGCTTGGCCCAGGTGATATCGCCTGCGCCCATCAGCCGGGGGAATACCTCGAAATGTCACGTTTGCAGCCTACGGTGCATCTATTAAGGCAACTGATCGAACACTATTGCCTGACCCCAGCGGCTTGACTTTGTGGGAGCGGGCTTGCTCGCGAAGGCGTCGTGTCAGTCAACTCAGTGCTGAATGACCCACCGCTTTCGCGAGCAAGCCCGCTCCCACAGGGGTCTGTGATTTACATGACAAGCCGTATAAATTGCCGGTACCCAAACCCGTATTCATGAGGAGAGCGCGCGTGTCGCCAAGCCTGTTCCGACGATAACCATCAGCCCGCTGTGCGTTTTCAGTTTCGCCCTTTTTTCGGCTGCTATTTATTACAGGCCCAGGTTCATGCCCGAATACGTCAATTGGCTTCGTCACGCTTCGCCTTACATCAACGCCCACCGCGATTGCACCTTTGTCGTCATGCTGCCCGGCGACGGCGTTGAACACCCGAACTTCGGCAATATCGTCCACGACCTGGTGCTGTTGCACAGCCTGGGAGTGCGTCTGGTACTGGTTCACGGTTCCCGGCCGCAAATCGAGGCGCGCCTCGCCGCCCGTGGCCTGACCCCGCATTACCACCACGGCATGCGCATCACCGATGCCGCGACCCTGGAGTGCGTGATCGACGCGGTTGGCCAGTTGCGCATTGCCATTGAGGCTCGGTTGTCGATGGACATGGCTTCGTCGCCGATGCAGGGTTCGCGCCTGCGGGTGGCCAGCGGCAACCTGGTGACGGCACGGCCGATCGGCGTGCTTGAAGGCGTCGACTATCACCACACCGGTGAAGTGCGCCGGGTCGACCGCAAGGGCATCAATCGTCTGCTGGACGAGCGCTCCATCGTGCTGCTGTCGCCGCTGGGCTATTCGCCGACCGGGGAGATTTTCAACCTGGCCTGCGAAGACGTCGCCACCCGCGCGGCCATCGACCTGGGCGCGGACAAGCTGCTGCTGTTCGGCGCCGACCTGGGCCTGATCGACGAACACGGGCGCCTGGTGCGCGAACTGCGTCCGCAGCAAGTGCCGGCGCATCTGCAACGGCTGGGCAGTAACTATCAGGCAGAACTGCTGGACGCCGCTGCCGAAGCCTGTCGTGGCGGCGTGGCCCGCAGCCATATCGTCAGTTATGCCGAAGACGGTGCACTGTTGACCGAACTGTTCACCCGCGACGGTGGCGGTACGCTGGTGGCCCAGGAACAGTTCGAAGTGGTGCGCGAAGCGGCCATTGAAGACGTCGGTGGTTTGCTGGACTTGATCAGTCCGCTGGAAGAGCAGGGCATCCTGGTGCGCCGTTCCCGCGAGGTGCTGGAGCGCGAGATCGAGCAATTCAGTGTGGTTGAACGCGAAGGCATGATCATCGCCTGTGCGGCGCTGTACCAGATCGCCGACTCGGACGCGGGTGAGTTGGCCTGCCTGGCGGTGAATCCGGAATACCGCCATGGCGGTCGCGGCGATGAGCTGCTGGAGCGTATCGAAACCCGCGCACGGGCGCAGGGCTTGAAAACCTTGTTCGTCCTTACCACCCGCACCGCGCACTGGTTCCGCGAACGTGGTTTCGAACCCAGCAGCGTCGACCGACTGCCGTCGGCGCGGGCATCGCTGTACAACTATCAGCGTAATTCGAAGATCTTCGAAAAAGCCCTGTAACGCTCTGGCTTTTGTGGCGAGGGAGCTTGCTCCCGCTGGGCAGCGTAGCGGCCCCAATTGGGAGTCCTTCGGCCTGGAGCGCCAGCCCGGTCCAGCGGGAGCAAGCTCCCTCGCCACAGAGTTCGCGTTACTGCCGCACAAACTTCGCACTGACATACGGCGAATAATCCGGCAACACCGTTTCAACCTTCCCTTGTTCCTTCAAGAATTTCGCCGTCTCGCCAATCGCCTTGGCCGTGCCGCCATCCAGCAGCGCGGTGCTTTGTTGCGCCTTGGCATCCGGGAAGGCGGAACCGGCCAATAGCTCCGGAACATCGGCGGCGTTGGCACCCGTCAGTTTGGCGATTTTCTGGACGGGCACCGAATCAACGGTCCATTGGTCCTTATGGGCGGCATAGTCGGCGAACGAATCAAGGGTGACCCTGGTGAACTTTGCCACGACCTCAGGATGTTTTTCGGCGTAATCCTTGCGTGCCACCCAGACCTCAAAGGTGGGTGCATCCCATTGGCCTACCTGCGCAGCGTCGGTCAGGGTCTTGCCAGTCTTGCGGATTTCTCCCAGGGCGGGCGACCAGACAAACGCGCCATCGATATCGCCTCGTTTCCAGGCTGCCGCGATTTCCGCCGGCTGCAGGTTCACCACTTTGACTTTCGAGCCGTCCAGGCCCCAGTGCTTCAGCGCACCGAGCAGGCTGTAGTGGGAGGTTGAAACGAAAGGCGTGGCGATGGTCTTTCCAATCAGATCTTGCGGCTTTTCGATGCCGCTGCCGTTGCGAACCACCAGCGCTTCGGCGGCATTGATCTGGGCCGAGACGATGAACGCGACAATCGGCAGGTTGCGCGAGGCGGCAGCGGCCAGCGGACTGGAGCCGAGATTGCCGATTTGCACATCGCCCGAGGCAATCGCCGTGACCACTTCCGGACCGCTGTTGAAGCGCCGCCAGTCGATGGGCTGGCCGATGGTTTTTTCATAAAGGCCATCGGCCTGGGGGACTTTGCTGGGGTCGATTCCGGTTTGATAGCCGACGGTGAGGTTCGCTGCCTGTGCCGTGAAAGAAAATGCCAGCGATACACAAACTGTAACAATTGACCCGGATAGTGCGCGTTTGGTCGTCATGGGATCGCCTTTCGGTAAAAGATTTGTTTCCGATTTATGGCAGAAACTAATCGATCTAAAAAAGCGAAAATAAATACCGTTTAGTAATTAGCTTATGAGCCGAACCGTCTATTCTGGGGTAATCGTGCAGTGGGGAGCTAAATTCCTAAACGGTATTAGAAAAGAATCGGGTAATTCTTTTCAGGTTCATGACGAAATCATGACCCTGCAGGGACCAAAAAATCGGGGATTAGACTATGGTCGTAGACACACATAGTTACGATTGACTTGTGGGTCACGGTCTGGCGCTAATCGCGCATCTTAGGATTTCGGGCGACGACTCGAGACCAGGAATACAAGAATTAGAATCGAGAGGAGCTACACAATGTACAAGTCCACCTTGGCTTTGGCCGTGACCGTAGGGGTTTTGGCGCAGCAGGCAGGCGCCGCAGGTTTCCTGGAAGACAGCAAGGCTTCCATCAGCTCTCGCACCATGTACTACGACGCCGATATGCGTGAAGGGGCGAGCACGCCCGGTAACCGTCAGCGAGAAACCGCTGAGGGTCTGAAGTTCGACTACCTGTCCGGTTTCACCCAGGGTACCGTAGGTTTTGGTATCGACGCCCAGGCTCTGGTGGGTATCCACCTGGATGGCGGCAAGGGGCATCACCCGACCGGTAACGCCAACTCCTTCTTCCCTAGCGATGGCAAAGAGGCGGCCGACGAGTGGAGCCGTCTGGATGGCAACGTCAAGGCGCGCTTCTCGAAGACCGAAGCCCACCTGGGTGGCGCTCTGGCACCTAACCTGCCGATCCTGATCGCGAACGACAGCCGTTTGCTGCCGCAGACCTTTGAAGGTGGCACCATCACCTCCAAAGAAATCGACAACGTGACCTTCAACTTTGGTCAGCTGGAGCACGCGTCGGGTCGCGCCTCCTCGAACTCCACTGGCCTGTCTGTGGCTGGCGCGACTCAGGACAGCAACAAGTTCCTCTACGGCGGTGCTGACTGGAAGGTCACCAAAGACCTCTTGCTGCAGTACTACTATGCGAACCTGGAAGACTTCTACAAGCAGAACTTCCTCGGCCTGGTGCACGTCTACCCGATCGCGGCCAATCAGTCGTTCAAGACCGATATCCGTTATTTCGACAGCAGCTCCGACGGCAAGAACGGCGATCCGGGCTTCCGTTTCAACAACAACAACGGTTTCGCCAAGACCCCGGGCGAGGTCGATAACAAGACCTGGAGCGCCATGTTCACCTATACCCTGGGTGGCAACGCGTTCCTGCTCGGGCATCAACGTGTCAGCGATGACGGCGGCTTTGTATTCCTGAACCAGGGCAGCCTTGTCGATGACAAAGGTCGCCAGGAAGGTGCCGGCGGCTCCAGCTTCTACTCGTTCACCGATGCCACGGTCGGCAGCTTTATCCGTGCCGGTGAAAACACCACGTTCGGTCAGTACTCCTATGACTTCGCCTCACTGGGCGTACCAGGCTTGAAAGCTTCGATTGCTTACTTGAATGGCCAGGACATCAAGGCAACCAGCGGTGTGGGTAAAGACCTGAGTGAGCACGAGACTGACGCGCGTATCGATTACGTGATTCAAACGGGCGCACTGAAAGGGTTTGGTACGACGCTGCGTCACGGTACCTACCGTGGCAACACCAGCACCCTTGATCAAGACCAGACCCGTCTGATCTTCAACTACACCTACAGCTTCATGTAATAGCCACAAAAATGTATGGTCAGCCCATCTCCTGCAACCTCATTGGTTGTTTTCGGTAAAGCTGGCTTGCGCTAATGTATTCGGGCTCATGGTGAGCGTTGCTGTAACAACGCTCGGCCCTCGATGAGTAGCCGCTCCCGACTGTCCTGAAAAAGCCCTCAGCCTCTAAAGCTGAATTTTGTGCCAGGTCCTCAGTCGGGCCGTTTGCCGTTTACTGTCATCAGTCAGTGACGTCGCAAAAGCCGGTGATAAAGCTGTACGTTCAAGCGTTCGGATGTGGGTCGTACTGGCCGCCTTTGGCCAGTACCGCCCACACGATTCGCGCCAGTTTGTTGGCCAACGCGCACGCTACGACATTGGAATGTCGGCGCGTCAGCAGTTCTCGAACCCAAGGCCCCAGGGCATCTTCCCGCTTGTCGATATAACGCATGATGGCTCGCGCGCCCTGCACCAGCAGTTGGCGTATGTGCTTGTCGCCACGCTTGCTGATCCCCAATAGCACTGTTTTCCCTCCCGTTGAATACTGCCTCGGCACCAGTCCTAATGAAGCGGCAAAGTCGCGTCCACTTCGATAGTTCGACGCATCGCCCACATCCGCCAGTACTGCGCTGGCAGTGATCGGGCCGATGCCTGGAATACTCTGCAAACGACGCCCGGCATCGTCTTCTTTCAGCTGCTGCTTCAGGTCGGACTCGATGTCCTTGATTTCATCATTGAGCTGTTGAATTTGACGATAAAGACGCATCACCACGCCCTTCAAGCGCACAGGAACGGGGTGTTGTGGATCGTCCAGCAGCGCCGGCACGCGGTGCAACGCAATAACGCCAATAGGCAGGCTGATCCCGAACTCCAGCAGAAAGCCATGAATCTGATTGGTCGCGACAGTGCGATGGCCAATCAATGATTCGCGGACACGGTGCAGCGCTGAAAGCGTTTGCTGCTCTTGGGTTTTGATCGAGCAGAAGCGCATCGCGGGGCGGCTCGCCGCCTCGCAAATCGCTTCGGCATCAATGAAGTCGTTTTTGTTGCCTTTGACGAATGGTTTTACGTACTGCGGGGCGATCAGCTTCACCTCATGGCCCATTGCACCGATCTGTCGAGCCAGCCAATGGGCGCCACCGCACGATTCCATCACCACCGTACAGGCCGGCAGCTGGGCCAATGTGCTGAGCAACTGAGCGCGGCTGGTTTTCTTGCGTAAAACCTGATGACCTTTGGCGTCCTGGCCGTGCAGGTGGAAACTGTGTTTTCCAATGTCGATACCGAGAAGCGTCATCGTGTTCATGAGAGATCCTCCGCCGAAAACGAGAAAAGCCCTGCAAGCGTAAACCTGCAGGGCTTCTCGGTCAGGCTGACCATCTCATTAAGCCCCGTCCGTTGGCGGGGCTTTTTTTCGTGCCGAGCTTTATATTCCATAAACAAAGATGCTATTTCTTTTTTATTCTTTTTTGTTTTTTAATCCGCACACTAAAGTGCGTCTTCCGACACTCATCCCTGAGCTCGGATTTGGCAATTTCGTCCCTCGACAATCGATCAGGTTCAGGAATCGGCCTTGGCGCCGATACCTCGGTTCTGTCGTGGGAAGTCATATTCCATAACAATATTAAAAATACTCAAGAAATTCTTTTTGGCTTTAATGCCATGTATCCTGCGGCCCGCCAAACGACCGGCTCAGACGGTTTGCCGCGAAATTATGCATTCAGGATCCCGGGCAAACGATTCGGGACCAGGAACATCAGAATTAGAAACGAGAGGAGCGAAACATGAACAAGTCCACCCTGGCCATGGCTGTGGCCGTCGGGGTATTGGCCCAGCAGGCAAACGCCGCGGGTTTTATCGAAGACAGCAAGGCAACATTGGGGCTGCGTAACTTCTACATCAACACTGACAACCGTGACGGTGCCGGTGCCAACAAAAACGAAGAATGGGGCCAGGGCTTCGATCTGCGTTTCATCTCCGGCTACACCCAGGGCACCGTCGGCTTCGGTATCGATGCGATCGGCCTGTTGGGCGTCAAGCTGGATTCGGGCGGCGGTACCAACGGCGCCACGGCGACCTCTTACGGCGGCACGGTTTTCCCGAGCAAGTCCAACGGCGAGGCGGTGGATAATTTCTCCAGCCTGGGCCTGACGGCCAAAGCCAAAATTTCCCAGACCGAACTGAAGCTGGGCACCCTGCAGCCGAAAAACCCGGTGATCGTGACCAACGATGGCCGCCTGCTGCCGCAAACCTGGCAGGGTGGCCAGATCACGTCCGGTGACATCAAGGATCTGACGCTGGTCGGTGGCCAGATCGAAGCCGTTAAAGGCCGTAACTCCAGCAACAATGAGCAGATGTCGATTTCGGGCGCGAACACTCGCGGCACCAAATTCCGCGACAGCAACAAGTTCATCTATGCCGGCGGCGACTACAAGATCACCAAGGACCTGACTGCCCAGTACTACTACGGCAACCTGGAAGAGTTCTACAAGCAACACTTCCTGGGTCTGGTTCACAACTGGGCTATCGGCCCTGGCGTGTTGAAGTCGGACTTCCGTTACTTCAACAGCTCCGATGACGGTGCCAACGGTCATGACCCTCTGTTCTTCAGCACTGGCAACTACAGCGGTGCAGCCAACGGTAAAGGCAAAGTCGACAACAACCTGTACAGCGGCCTGTTCCTGTACAGCGTTGCCGGTCACACCTTCGGTGGCGGATACCAGGTCAGCAACGGCAGCAGCGACTTCCCTTGGCTGAACCAGGGCGACGGTTCGTCGAACTACACCATCACCGACTCGCAAATCCAGAAGTTCGGCCGTGCCGGCGAGAAAACCTGGCAAGCACGCTATGCGTTTGACTTCGCCAAGGTCGGCGTACCTGGCCTGACGGCGGGTCTGGTGTACCTGCATGGCGACAACATCGATACCGTTAACGCCAAGGGTGGCGAGGCGGCCAATGGTGCTTCCGAGTGGGAGCGCGATCTGAGCGTGGCTTATGTCGTTCAGGAAGGCCCGCTGAAGAACCTGGGTCTGGCGTGGAAAAACGCTACCTGGCGCACCGACCTGCCGAACACCCGTTCGCAGGACGAAAACCGCCTGATCGTCAGCTACTCGATCCCGCTGTTGTAATAGCGCTCGCGTAAGCGAAACAAAAAAGCCCCGCCCGGTACTGCACCGGGCGGGGCTTTTACATTTTCAAGACGGGTTCACCCCCGTAATCCCGTCTTGAAGTTCCCTCTTTGCAGCAACTCAAGGCCTTCTCGAACCTTGTGGCCGATGTTCGGCGGGTTGTGCGTGTACGTCCAGTGAACAGATCTTTAATATTTCTTTATGATCTAAATAAATCAATATTTATTCTTTTTAATAGATAAAAAACACAGGCACAGTGGAACCCATCAAGCACTCACAAGGAGCAGCACCATGGGTCTCAGACTTGGCGATATCGCCCCCGATTTCGAGCAGAACTCCAGCGCCGGCATCATCCGTTTCCATCAGTGGCTGGGCGATAGCTGGGGCGTGCTGTTTTCCCATCCGGCGGATTTCACACCAGTGTGCACCACCGAACTGGGTTTCACCGCCAGGCTCAAGGATGAGTTCGCGGCGCGCGGCGTCAAGGCTATCGCGCTGTCCGTGGACCCCGTCGAGTCGCACCACAGGTGGATCGAAGACATCAACGAAACCCAGGGCACCGTGGTCAATTTTCCGATCCTGGATGACGCCGACCGCAAGGTCTCGGACCTGTACGACCTGATCCACCCCAATGCCAACGACACCTTGACCGTGCGTTCTCTGTTCGTGATCGACCCGAACAAAAAGGTCCGGCTGACGATTACCTACCCGGCGAGCACCGGCCGCAACTTCAATGAAATCCTGCGGGTGATCGATTCGCTGCAACTCACCGACAACTTCAAGGTGGCCACGCCGGCCAACTGGCAGGACGGTGACGAAGTGGTGATCGTGCCGTCGCTCAAGGATGAGGATGAAATCAAACAGCGTTTTCCCAAGGGGTATCGTGCCGTTAAGCCTTACTTGCGCCTGACGCCGCAGCCTAATCGGTGAGCCATCAATATTTACGGTGAGGCTGATGCCGCCTTCGCGAGCAAGCCCGCTCCCACAGTTGACCGCGTAAGCCCTTGTGGGAGCGGGCTTGCTCGCGAAGGCGGCAGGTCAGACACCACAGGTTTCACAGTTAACAGCATCCACAAAGCAGGGGATTTCAGGCCGTTTCGACGGCCTGTTTTTTTGCCTGGAAGAAGTGAATTTTAATATCTCTAAAATGCATAACCAAATGAATAAATATGATTTATGGATATATAAATCAACTGTTAAGGTCACTCCATCGAAGTGAGATCGCAAACCGCGAATCGCCAGCACTACACAAGGAATCGTTTGAATGTTGGTTGTTTCACTCGGTGGCAGTCCCAGTCAGCGCTCTCGTTCCGGGGTGCTGCTGGATCGCTCCCGGAGATGGTTACAGGAGCAGGGCGTGGAGGTGGTGAGTTATCAGGTACGGGACTTCCCGGCCGAGGACTTGCTGCACGCACGCTTCGACAGCCCCAAGGTAATCGACCTGCTGCAACAGATTGAAAACGCCGATGGCCTGCTGATCGCCACACCGGTTTACAAGGCATCGTTTTCCGGAGCCCTGAAAGTCTTGCTGGACCTGCTGCCCGAACGCGCCCTGAGCCACAAGGTTGTTTTGCCAATGGCCACTGGCGGCAGCATCGCCCACATGCTGGTGGTGGATTACGCGCTCAAGCCGGTGCTGTCGGCATTGAAGGCCCAGGAAATGCTGCAGGGGATTTTTGCCGTCGACAGCCAGATCGCTTACGGCGAAGGCAGCTCGCTGGCGCAATTGGCACCGGAGCTGGAGCAACGTTTACATGAAGCACTGGAGCAGTTTTTCAGCGCCATGGCGCGACGGCCCAAGCCGCTCGATCCGAACCTGTTGAATGATCGTTTGTTGAGTGCTCGCTGGAGCATTTAAGCCTCACCGAAAATTGAAGTACTGGCCTTACTCGCCCGCCAACGGGCAAGCAGGTGCAGCCAAAACCCAACTGCAAAAAGGAGAGCGCCATGCGCCCTGTCATTTTGCGTCGTGGTCTGGTCGCTCTGTTTGCTGCGGCTGTCACCTTCGGCGCCATTACTCAAGCTCAGGCCGAGACTTTACGAATCGGCTATCAGAAATACGGCACCCTGGTGCTGCTCAAAGCCAAGGGTACCCTGGAAAAACGCCTCGCCGCCCAAGGCGTGGACGTGCAATGGACTGAATTCCCCGGTGGCCCGCAACTGCTGGAAGGCTTGAACGTCGGCTCCATCGACTTCGGTGTCACCGGCGAGACTCCGCCAGTGTTCGCCCAGGCGGCCGGTGCTGATTTGCTCTACGTCGCCTACGAACCGCCAGCGCCGCACAGTGAGGCGATCCTGGTGCCGAAGGACTCGGCAATCAAATCGGTGGCAGAACTCAAGGGCAAGAAAGTCGTGCTCAACAAAGGCTCCAACGTGCACTACCTGCTGGTGCGTGCGCTGGAAGACGCCGGCCTCAAATACACCGACGTCCAGACCGTATTCCTGCCACCGGCCGATGCCCGTGCGGCGTTCGAGCGTGGCAGCGTTGACGCCTGGGTCATCTGGGACCCGTACCAGGCTGCCGCCGAACAACAGCTGCAAGCGCGCACCCTGCGTGATGGCCAGGGCATCGTCGACAACCATCAGTTCTACCTGGCGACCAAACCTTACGCGCAAAAAAATCCCGAGGTGATCAAGACCCTGGTGGAAGAAGTGCGGGCGGTGGGCGAGTGGTCCAGGGCCAATCCCCAGGACGTGACCCAGCAGGTGTCGCCACTGCTCGGCCTGCCGGCGGATATCACCCTGACCTCGGTGAAACGCCAGGGTTACGGCGCGCTGTTCCTCACGCCTGAAGTGGTCGCCGCACAGCAGAAAATCGCCGACAGCTTTTACCAGCTCAAGCTGATTCCAAAGCCGCTCAGCATCAAAGACGTGATCTGGACGCCGCCGGCTGCCGTTGCCAAAGCCCAATAATTCGATTCCCCAAGGAGACCACTCCATGAGCCTCAATATCTTCTGGTTCCTGCCTACCCACGGCGACGGCCATTACCTTGGCACCGCCGAAGGCGCACGCGCCGTTGACCACGGCTACCTGCAACAGGTCGCGCAAGCGGCGGATCGTCTGGGTTTCGGTGGCGTGCTGATTCCCACCGGCCGCTCCTGCGAAGACTCGTGGCTGGTGGCGGCGTCGCTGATCCCGGTGACCCAGCGTCTGAAGTTCCTGGTTGCGCTGCGTCCCGGGATCATTTCCCCGACGGTGGCGGCGCGTCAGGCCGCGACCCTGGATCGTCTGTCTGGCGGGCGGGCGCTGTTCAACCTGGTAACGGGCGGTGATCTGGAAGAGTTGGCGGGCGATGGTCTGTTCCTGAGTCACGAAGAGCGCTACCAGGCCTCTGTGGAGTTCACCCGCATCTGGCGCCGCGTGCTGGAAGGTGAAACCGTCGATTACGACGGCCAGCACATCAGCGTGAAGGGTGCGAAGTTGCTCTATCCGCCGATCCAGCAGCCGCGTCCACCGCTGTACTTCGGCGGCTCGTCGGAAGCCGCGCAAGACTTGGCCGCCGAACAGGTGGAAATGGTCCTGACCTGGGGCGAGCCACCGGCCGCTGTGGCCGAGAAGATCGAACAGGTCCGCGCCAAAGCCGCCAAGCTCGGACGCACCGTGCGCTTCGGTATTCGCCTGCACGTGATCGTGCGCGAAACCAATGCCGAGGCCTGGCAAGCGGCGGATCGACTGATCTCGCATCTGGACGACGACACCATTGCTCGTGCCCAGGCTTCGCTGGCGCGTTTCGATTCGGTCGGTCAGCAACGCATGGCCGCATTGCATGGCGGCAACCGCGACAACCTGGAAGTCAGCCCCAACCTGTGGGCCGGTGTTGGCCTGGTGCGCGGCGGTGCCGGCACGGCGCTGGTGGGCGATGGCCCGACCGTGGCCGCCCGGGTGAAGGAGTACGCGGACCTGGGCATCGACACCTTTATTTTTTCCGGATACCCGCACCTGGAAGAGTCGTATCGGGTGGCGGAGTTGTTGTTCCCGCACCTCGATGTCGAGCGTCCTGAACTGCCGAAAAGTGCCGGCTACGTCAGCCCGTTCGGCGAGATGGTCGCCAACGACATCTTGCCCAAAGCCGCGTCCCAGAGCTGAGGCGCAGCCATGAAGAGAAAATCATCCACAGCCTGGCACCCTGGGCGTTACCGGTGTTGCTGCTGGCGGTGTGGCAGTTGAGTGTGTCGGCGGGCTGGTTGTCGACACGGATCCTGCCGGCACCGATTGCCGTGATCGAAGCCGGCGTGAGCCTGGTGCGCAGCGGCGAAATCTGGACGCACCTGGCCATCAGTGGTTGGCGTGCCGCGTTGGGTTTCACTATTGGTGGCGGCATCGGTCTGACCCTGGGCTTTATCACCGGCCTGTCGAAGTGGGGCGAGCGTCTGCTCGACAGTTCAGTGCAGATGATCCGCAACGTGCCGCACCTGGCGCTGATTCCACTGGTGATCCTGTGGTTCGGCATCGACGAGTCGGCGAAGATTTTCCTGGTGGCGCTGGGCACCTTGTTCCCGATTTACCTCAACACCTATCACGGCATCCGCAATGTCGACCCGGCGCTGGTAGAGATGTCGCGTAGCTATGGCCTGACCGGTTTCAGCCTGTTCTGGCAGGTGATTCTGCCAGGGGCGCTGCCTTCGATTCTGGTCGGCGTGCGTTTCGCCCTGGGCTTCATGTGGCTGACGTTGATCGTCGCGGAAACCATTTCCGCGAGTTCCGGCATCGGCTACCTGGCCATGAATGCCCGGGAGTTTTTGCAGACTGACGTGGTGGTGCTGGCGATCCTGTTGTACGCGGTGCTCGGCAAACTGGCCGACCTCGCGGCCCGTGGGCTTGAACGTGTGTGGCTGCGCTGGCACCCGGCGTATCAGGTTGCCAAGGGAGGTGCGGCATGATCGCGGAGCAACCTCCACGCCTGCTGCGCGGGATTCCGCTGGCGGTGCGCAAGCTGCAAAAAACCTTTGGCGCGCGGCAGGTGCTGCGTGAAATCGACCTGCACATTCCGGCCGGCCAGTTTGTCGCCGTGGTGGGCCGCAGTGGTTGCGGCAAAAGTACCTTGCTGCGCTTGCTCGCCGGTCTCGACCAGCCCACGGGCGGTGAATTGCTGGCCGGTGCCGCGCCGTTGAATGAGGCGCGGGAGGACACGCGGCTGATGTTCCAGGAAGCGCGTTTGCTGCCCTGGAAAAAGATCATCGACAACGTCGGTCTTGGCCTCAAGGGCAACTGGCGGCCGCAAGCGCTTGAAGCTTTGGAGGCGGTGGGCCTGGCCGATCGCGCCCACGAGTGGCCGGCAGCGCTGTCCGGTGGACAGAAACAACGCGTGGCGTTGGCCCGTGCATTGATTCATCAGCCGCGCCTGCTGTTGCTCGACGAACCCTTGGGGGCGCTGGATGCTCTGACCCGAATTGAAATGCAGCAACTGATCGAACGGCTCTGGCAACAGCATGGCTTCACCGTGTTGCTGGTCACCCATGACGTCAGCGAAGCGGTGGCGATTGCCGATCGGGTAATCCTGATCGAAGAGGGCGAAGTCGGTCTCGACCTGCATGTCGAACTGCCGCGCCCCCGGGTCCGTGGCTCCCATCGGCTGGCGGCGCTGGAAACCGAAGTGCTCAATCGCGTGCTGGCGCTGCCCGGTCAGCCACCGGAACCGGAACCTGTTTCACCCTTGCCTACGCAATTGCGCTGGGCTCAATAACTCAAGTCTTATCCCACGACAGGAATCAACATCATGACTATCAAAGCCATCAACGTTCGTAACCAGTTCAAAGGCTCCATCAAGGAAATCGTCCTCGGCGACGTGCTGTCGGAAATCGACGTGCAGACCGCGTCCGGCATCGTCACTTCGGTGATCACCACACGCTCGGTGAAAGAGCTGGAACTGGCGGTCGGCAGTGAAGTGATCGCGTTCGTGAAATCCACCGAGGTGTCGATCGCCAAGTTGTAAGCCGTGCGCGCAAACAATACCCCCGAAGGGTTTGAGCCCTTCGGGGTTTTTTGTGCGTGTGATTCAGTGCGATCGGCGGTGTGGCATTCGCGAGTAAGCCCGCTCCCACAGGGCAACGCATTCCAAATGTGGGAGCGGGCTTGCTCGCGAAGGGGCCGGTGTGACTAATAAAAATCTCAGGCCGGAATGCTGCGCTTGGGCAAATATGGCGGCAAATACAACCCGATGTAAGCATCAAACACCCGCATCCCTTCCTCGGCCATGCGCGGTGTAATCTGCCCGTGCTGCTGCACCGAACGCGCATACACCCGGTCGCCCAGCTCCATGGCCAGGGCGAACACATCGACATCACCCGGCAATGTCGGCAGTTCGAAGTGATGGTCGAACAGCTTGTGCATCAGGTCGCCCAGTTCGATGTCGTGCTGGCGGTCGGCCTGGGTGACTTCGGTCAGGCCGTGCTGGGCCAGGATGAGTTGGCGGGCGGCAGCGTCCTCTGCGTAGATGTCCAGCATGCGTTGTTCTACCAGTCGCGACAGATCGCGCCAGCCGTTCAAGGCATGGTGATCGATGGGGGCTTGCAGGCAGGCTCGGAACGCGGCGTGGATGTCGGCGGTCAAGGCCTCCAGTAACGCCGGCACGCTGGCGAAGAAATGGTAGACCGAGGAGGGCGGAATCTCCGCGCGCTCGGCGACGCTGTAGATCGACAGACTGGCCACGCCCTCGGCCGCCAGCAATGTGCGGGCCGCATCGAGTATCGAATCGATCCGCGCCTGGCTGCGGGCGCGGGGTTTGCGGGGGCTGGCAACGCGTGTCATGGGTGTCTCCTGCGGGGCAGCGGGCATTGTACGAGGCGGGTGGCACCTTGTCTGTATGGGCACCGCTGCCCGAATCAACTGTCAGGACTGTTTAGCCACCGACGTGCACACTCCGGCCGTTCAAGGGTTGAACCGGGCGTGCATTCATCGGATAGAGCGCCTGGAAAGCCTCCAGTTGCGCGCGGGAAATTTCCAATGGAGTGGTCAGCACATTCCAGCGCACGCCTTCGGTACAGGGAGGTGTTGTCAGGGAGCCCATGTAGGAATAGGCGTTGTGGTTTGCAGGTAATAGCTGCGCAAGGTTCATTGCTTCCAGGTTCGCAGTGCCGCCTGTACTTTTTGGCATGGCTGCCAGGATTGGCTCCAGGGTCGGGTTGTGTGCACCCTCTTCAAACAGCACGGCCACCACGGCCAGTTCGCCTGCAGCGTTGCGGTGAACCAGATGCGCGTCCAGAGGATAGGTGCGCCCCTGGATCATTTCTTCACTTGGCGTATGAAAATGCATTTGCACGAATGAGTAGTGACCGGATTCCAGGGTGATGCCTCCGGCGTCGACCGGCGTTACCTGAATGGTGTGGCCGTTGTTCGACACAGTGGCTTTGCTTGGCTGATAAGCAACGTTCAGCATCTTGGCGTCAGTCTTGACCGCGTCACGAATATCGATGGGCGACTGTGTTTGGCCAGACGAGCAGAGGCTGTACTCGTTCTTCAGTTCACCCCAGTTGTGTGGACCGGTGGGGGCGGAATAGCTCCATGGGGCCGTGTCGCCGGCGGCTGCCCAGGCGGTCGAGCACAAACCGGCGACGGTCAGAGTCATGGCTGTACCCAATAGCTGTTTTTTCATGTGTGTTCTCATGCGTAGTCAGGAAAACGGGAAGAGTCCCGGTGTCTGGAGTGTGAGGTGGTGGTCAGGGTGCAGATGTCGTCAGTGTCTGACGAATCCGTAGGAATTTTCCTTGGTTTTTTGGTCGTAAGCATTCCATAACAAATCGCGAGCAAAAAAAACGCCGCAGGCTGTGAGGCCGGCGGCGTTTTTTTTACTGCAACCGCTTACACGGTATGCAGGTACCAGTTGTACTCGAGGTCGGAGATGGAGTGTTCGAACTCCTCCAGCTCGCTCTCTTTACAGGCCACGAAGATATCGATGTCTTTCGGATCGATGTACCTGGCCATGACTTCGCTGTCGTCCAGTTCGCGCAGTGCATCGCGCAGGTTGTTCGGCAGGCTCTGCTCGTTCTGCTCATAGCTGTTGCCTTCGACCGGAGCGCCAGGTTCGACCTTGTTGACCAGACCGTGGTGCACGCCTGCCAGGACCGAAGCCATCAGCAGGTACGGGTTGGCATCGGCGCCGGCCACGCGGTGTTCGATGCGCACGGCATCGGAGGAGCCGGTCGGCACACGAATCGCCACAGTGCGGTTGTCCAGGCCCCAGCACGGCGAGTTCGGCACGTAGAACTGAGCGCCGAAACGACGGTAGGAGTTGACGTTCGGGCAGAGGAAAGCCATCTGCGCCGGTAGGGTCTCGAGCACACCGCCGATCGCGTGACGCAGTGCGGCGTTCTGCTCGGGATCCTCGCTGGCAAAAATGTTCTTGCCATCTTTATCAAGAATCGAGATATGGACGTGCAGACCATTACCCGCCTGGCCTGGATACGGCTTGGCCATGAAGGTGGTGTCCATCTCATGGTCATAGGCGATGTTTTTGATCAGACGCTTGAGCAGCACCGCGTAGTCGCAGGCCTTGATCGGGTCAGCCACATGGTGCAGGTTCACTTCGAACTGCGCCGGGGCACTTTCCTTGACGATGGCGTCGGCCGGGATGCCTTGCTCTTTGGCACCTTCCAGAATGTCCTGGAGGCAGTCGACGTATTCGTCGAGGTCGTCGATCAGGTAGACCTGGGTCGAGTGCGGACGCTTGCCGGAAACCGGCGAGCGAGGTGGTTGCGGACGACCGTTCACGTTCTCCTGGTCGATCAGGTAGAACTCCAGTTCGAACGCGGCGCAGATGGTCAGGCCCATTTCGTCGAACTTGCGCACCACATTGGCCAGCACTTCCCGCGGGTCGGCGAAGAATGGCTCGCCTTCGAGTTCGTGCATGGTCATCAACAGTTGCGCGGTAGGGCGCTTCTGCCATGGCTCGTTGCATAGGGTATCGGGGATTGGATAGCAGATTCGATCGGCGTCGCCGATGTCCAGACCCAGGCCGGTGCTTTCCACCGTCGAACCATTGATATCCAGAGCAAATAGAGAGGCCGGCAGGTTGATGCCTTTCTCGTAAACCTTGTGGAGGCTGGTGCGTTCGATGCGCTTGCCGCGCACCACACCATTCATATCCGCAATCAGAAGGTCAACGTACAGAACCTCAGGATGTTCCTTAAGGAACGCGTTCGCTTCGTTAAGCTGAACGGCACGCGGGGGTACCGACATGATGCAACACCTTTGTTGTTAAAAATATCAATCATTGATCTTTTCAGATTCCAGTCAACCCGAACGGCATGCCGAAGTCAAGCGAGGCCTTTTTTGCCCTAAAAAAGCGCTCGTGTGGCTTTTTTGAGGCACTTTAGGGTGTTTTTAATCCGCTGGACGCGGCGGCGGCCGCGAGCTTGAGCGGGCCGTGTTGTATTTTTTACGGGGGTGTTGTGTAAAAAAATGAACAAGGCTAAGCTCGAATCAAACCCATAACAGCAATAATACCGGGGTGCTTCATGTCTCGCCTGCCGATAATCGGCGTCACCGACTGCTCAAGACAGGTCGGTCGGCATGCTTATCACATCAGTGATGACACGTCTGTCCATTCCGTGGCCTCAGCGGTACCGGTGATCCTCCCATCCGTGACGGGTCAACCGTCCCCGTCCGTTATTCTGGACGGTCGCGGTGGCACCCCCATTACGGTTACTCCATTCAATATAGAACCGATTCACAATAGCGGCCTGACCATCGTTCAGGGCACCGCTCGCGATTCTGCACGCCCGGCCTCTGCGGCAGTGTTGGCAAACACGATAATCTGCCGCAGGAACGCTCTACAACGCGACGCCGATGCGTCAAACAACGCCTGACCTTAAAAGGGTCAGACAACTCAAGCCTAGAGGCATTTATGAGTAACAACCTCGACCAGCTCACCGATTGGTTGAAAAACCACAAGATCACAGAAGTCGAATGCATGATCGCCGACTTGACCGGGATTACCCGGGGCAAGATTTCGCCGACCAACAAATTCATCGCCGAAAAAGGCATGCGCCTGCCAGAAAGCGTGCTGCTGCAGACCGTGACCGGCGATTACGTCGAAGACGACATCTATTACGAACTGCTCGACCCGGCCGACATCGACATGGTCTGCAAGCCGGACGCCGACGCCGTTTACGTGGTGCCGTGGGCCATCGAGCCGACCGCCATCGTCATCCACGATACCTACGACAAGCAAGGCAACCCGATCGAGCTGTCGCCGCGCAACGTGCTGAAGAAAGTCCTGCAGCTGTACACCGACAAAGGCTGGCGGCCGATTGTCGCGCCGGAAATGGAGTTCTACCTGACCCAGCGCTGCGAAGACCCGGACTTGCCGCTCAAGGCGCCGATGGGTCGTTCAGGCCGCGCCGAAAGCGGTCGTCAGTCGTTCTCCATTGACGCCGCCAACGAATTCGATCCGCTGTTCGAAGACGTCTACGACTGGTGCGAACTGCAAGGTCTGGACCTCGACACGCTGATCCACGAAGACGGCCCGGCACAGATGGAAATCAACTTCCGGCATGGCAACGCACTGGACCTGGCCGACCAGATCACCGTGATCAAGCGCACCATGCGTGAAGCGGCGCTCAAGCACAACGTGGCGGCGACCTTCATGGCCAAACCGGTCGGCGATGAACCTGGCAGCGCCATGCACCTTCACCAGAGCGTGGTGGACATTGCCACCGGCCAGCCGATCTTTGCCGATGCCAATGGCAACATGAGCGAGCTGTTCCTGCACCACATCGGTGGCTTGCAGAAGTACATCCCGAAGGTGCTGCCGATGTTCGCGCCGAACGTCAACTCGTTCCGCCGCTTCCTGCCGGATACCTCGGCGCCGGTGAACGTCGAATGGGGCGAGGAAAACCGCACCGTCGGCCTGCGCGTGCCAACCTCCAGCCCGGACGCCATGCGCGTCGAGAACCGTCTGCCGGGCGCCGATGCCAACCCGTACCTGGCCATCGCCGCCAGCCTGCTGTGCGGCTACCTGGGCATGGTCGAGCGCATCGAGCCGAGCGCAGCGGTACAGGGCCGCGCCTATGAGCGTCGCAACCTGCGCCTGCCGATCACCATCGAAGACGCCCTGACCCAGATGGAAGAGTGCGACACCATCAGCCGCTACCTGGGCAGCAAGTTCGTGCGGGGCTATGTCGCGGTCAAGCGCGCCGAGCACGAGAACTTCAAACGGGTGATCAGCTCCTGGGAGCGTGAGTTCCTGATGCTCAGCGTCTGACAAACCAATTCCTACCTGCAACCGCGTCCCCTTGTGGGAGCGGGCTTGCTCGCGAATGCGGTGTGTCATTCAGCAAAAATGGTGGCTGACCTGGCCCCTTCGCGAGCAAGCCCGCTCCCACAGGGAGAACGCCAACGCCTGAATATCCAATAATTCGAAGAGGTGTCGATATGCGTCTATTGAAATCCATGGTCCCGGTCGCGCTGGCAGCGCTGTGCAGCGCCGGTGCCCAGGCTAAGCCACAAGTCAGTGTCTACAACTGGACCGACTACATCGGCGAAACCACCCTCGCCGACTTCCAGGCCAAAACCGGGGTCAAGGTGATCTACGACGTATTCGATTCCAACGAAACCCTGGAAGGCAAACTGCTTGCCGGTCGTACCGGGTATGACGTGGTGGTGCCGTCGAATCACTTTCTCGCCCGCCAGGTAAAGGCCGGTGCGTTTCTCAAGCTCGATCGCGAGCAACTGCCGAATTTCAACAATCTCGACCCGAAACTGCTGACGCTGCTGGAAAAAAACGATCCGGGCAACGCGCACTCGGTGCCGTATCTGTGGGGTACCAACGGCATCGGCTATAACGTCGACAAGGTCAAGCAGGTGCTGGGCATCGACCACATCGATTCCTGGGCCGTGCTGTTCGAACCGGAAAACATCAAGAAGCTAAGCGCCTGCGGCGTGTCGATGATGGACTCGGCGGACGAAGTGTTCCCGGCGATTCTCAACTACATGGGCATGGACCCGCGCAGCGAAAACCCCGAGGACTTCAAAAAGGCTGAAGCCAAGCTGTTGCAGATCCGCCCTTACATCACCTACTTCCACTCTTCCAAGTACGTCTCGGACCTGGCCAACGGCGACATCTGCGTGGCGTTCGGTTACTCGGGTGACGTGTTCCAGGCCGCTAACCGCGCCAAGGAAGCCAACAACGGTGTGAACATCGCCTATGCCATTCCCAAGGAAGGCGCCAACCTGTGGTTTGACCTGCTGGCCATCCCCTCTGACGCCAGCAATCCAAAAGAAGCCCACGCCTTCATCAACTACCTGCTGGACCCGCAAGTGATTGCCAAGGTCAGCGCTTCGGTCGGCTATGCCAATCCGAACCCGGCCGCCAAGCAGTACATGGACCCTGAGCTGGTCAGCAATCCCGAGGTTTACCCGTCCCAGGAAGTCCTCGACAAACTCTACATCTCCACCACGCCGCCGCAGTCGATCATGCGCCTGATGACCCGTTCGTGGAGCAAAGTGAAGTCCAACAAATGAATCAGTACACCAAGGAACACGCCCTCTCCTACTACGCGGCGTCCGCCAAGGGCATGAAGCAGCGTCCTGCGCTGGCCTCGAACCTTGAAGCGGATGTCTGCGTGGTCGGCGCGGGTTTCACTGGCATCAACACCGCCATTGAACTGGCCCAGCGCGGGCTCTCGGTGGTCCTGCTGGAGGCCCGGCGGATTGGCTGGGGCGCCAGCGGGCGCAACGGCGGCCAGTTGATTCGTGGCATTGGTCATGACGTCAGCGGCTTTGCCAGGCATGTGGGCGCCGAAGGGGTGCAGTACCTGGAACAGTCCGGGGTCGAATCGGTGCAAGTCGTGGCCAATCGCATTCGCGAACACGGCATTGATTGCGACCTGCGCTGGGGGTTCTGCGAGCTGGCCAACACCCCGGCACACTTTGCGGGGTTGAAGGCCGAGCACGCCGAACTGCTTGAGTCCGGTTACGCCCACGAAACCCGTCTGATCGAGCCTGGGCAGATCCGGGAGCAGGTGGTGAACTCCGGTGTTTACGCCGGCGGTCTGGTAGACATGGGCTCGGGCCATCTGCATCCGCTGAACCTGGCACTCGGCGAAGCGCAGGTCGCCGAGTCCCTTGGCGTGCAGATCTTCGAACAGAGCCCGGTACTGGAGCTGATTCACGGCAGCACCGTGCAAATACGCTGTGCCGGTGGCACTGTGCGTGCCGGCACCCTGGTGCTGGCCTGCAATGCCCATCTGGAAGAGCTGGAGCCGAAGCTCAGTGGCAAAGTGCTCCCGGCGGGCAGCTACATCATCGCCACCGAACCCCTGTCAGAAGACGCCGCCAGGCAATTGATCCCTCACAATGTCGCGCTGTGCGACCAGAAAGTCGGACTGGATTACTACCGGCTCTCGGCTGATCGGCGCTTGTTGTTCGGCGGTGCCTGTCATTATTCCGGGCGTGACCCGGCGGACATCGCTGCCTACATGCGCCCACAGATGCTCAAGGTCTTCCCGCAACTGGCCCGTGCGCGCATTGATTTTCAGTGGGGCGGCATGATCGGCATCTCGGCCAACCGCTTCCCGCAGGTCGGGCGCTTGAGCCAGCACCCGAACGTGTTCTACGCCCAGGGTTACTCCGGCCATGGCCTGAACGTGACTCACTGGTGCGCCAGGCTGCTGGGAGAAGCGATCCATGCCGGCCACAGCAAAGGCTTCGACGTGTTCAGCGCCGTGCCGCACATGACCTTCCCCGGCGGGCGTGCCCTGCGCTCGCCACTGCTGGCCCTTGGCATGTTCTGGTATCGGATGCGGGAAATGCTCGGCTGAAACCTGCACAAAACCCTGTGGCGAGGGAGCTTGCTCCCGCTCGACCGGGCTGGCGCACCAGTGCGCAGCACTCGCAAAAAGGTTAATTGTTATCGGACTTTTTGGGGCCGCTACGCGACCCGGCGCGAGCAAGCTCGCTCGCCACATATCCCCGTTTGCTCTCATCATCCTGCTCTGTATATCCCCTTGTTTCGACTTTCGATTTGCTCAATTGCAAGGCACTTCTATATTGAGGGGGTGCTCTGAATTTCCTGCCTTCTGTTGAGCCTGGCCCATGGCAACTACTGATCAGCTGATCATCTGCGAGCACTGCGACAGCGTGTACCAGAAAGTAACGCTCGCAAAACATCAGAAAACCCTGTGTACGCGCTGCGGCGGCGTGCTTCAACGCTATAACGGCCTCACGGTGGAACAGCGTCTTGCGTTGACCTTCACCGCGTTGATGCTGTGGCTGTTTGCCAACTTCTATCCGGTGATGAGCATCAGCCTCAAAGGCATGAAAAACAGTGCGACTTTGTGGGACTCGGTGCTGGCCCTGAGCCTGGGGCCCATCACGTTCATCGCCATGGTGGCGGCGATCGCCATGATCATCGCGCCGATCTTCCAGTTGTTGCTGCTGATCTGGGTGCTGGGCTTCGCCCTCGCCCGGCAACGCTCGCCCGGATTCAGATTCTGCATGCGCTGGCTGGAAGCCTTGCGGCCCTGGAGCATGCTCGAAGTCTGCCTGCTGGGCGCCATGGTCGCGGTGATCAAGCTCGCCGGGCTGCTCGACGTGCTGCCCGGCATAGGTCTGTTTGCCCTGGCTGTGCTGAGTCTGATGATGATCCGCATCGCCGGGCGCGATATCCGCGACTTATGGGACATTTTATGAGCACGCCTCCGTATGCCGACGAGCTCAACCTGTGCCTGTGTCACAGCTGCGGGCTGGCCTGCGACATGACTGGCGAACCTCACGAATGCGAGCGCTGCGGCGCGCCTTTGCATCGACGCAAAACCAATGCCTTGACCCGGACCTGGGCCTACATGATCGCGGCCCTGGTGTTTTACATCCCGGCCAATTTGCTGCCGGTGATGAACACCAAAATGGTCGGCCACGGTGCCGACAGCACGATCATGAGCGGCGTGCTGGAGTTCTGGGAGGCCGGGGCCTGGGACATTGCCCTCATCATTTTCATTGCCAGTATCGCGGTGCCGGGCGTCAAGTTCGTCGCCATCACATTGCTGCTGGTCACCGTACATCGCGACAGCGAGTGGGCACGCATTGAGCGGTCGAAGCTGTACCGGTTCGTCGAGGTCATCGGCTACTGGTCGATGCTCGATGTGATCGTGGTTGCTTTGGTGGCCTCGCTGGTGAAATTCCAGGCCCTGGCCGACATCGAGCCGCGTCCGGGCATTCTGTTTTTTGGTCTGGTTGTGGTGTTCACCATGCTCTCGGCGATGAGCTTCGATCCACGCATGATCTGGGATAAAGAACGGGAAAACCCACACAATGAGGAGGTCACGGATGAAGTCACAAGCCACTGACGGGCCGCAAGCCCCAGGGCCGGCGCCGGTCAAGACCCGCCGCTTCAGCGTTTCGCTGGTCTGGATCGTCCCGATCGTCGCGGTGCTGGTGGGTATTTCGCTGGTGGTTCACAGCATGCTCCAGGAAGGCCCGACCATCGTTGTCACGTTCAAGACCGGGGACGGCCTGACCGCGAATAAAACCGAGGTCAAATACCGAAATGTCGTGATTGGCCAAGTCTCTGATGTGGAACTGAGCAACGACCAGAAGAGTGTCAACGCCACCATCAAACTGGCCAAGCAGGCCGAAAGTTTTACCCGCGAAGATTCGCAGTTCTGGGTCGTGCGGCCGCGAATTGGTGCTGGCGGTGTGTCCGGTATCGATACGCTGCTGTCGGGCGATTACATCGGTGCCGATATCGGCCAGGCCAACGGTCGGGCTAAAAACTTCAAGGGGCTGGAAAACCCGCCACCCATCACCTACGGCGAGCCGGGCAAGCGTTTCACCCTGTTCACCCAGGACCTGGGGTCGCTGGATATCGGTTCTCCGGTTTACTACCGCAAGATCCCGGTGGGTCAGGTGGTGGCCTACGCGCTGGACCCGGACGGCAAGGGGGTGAACATTGAAGTGTTCATCCATGCACCCAATGACAAGTACGTCACCGAAAACACCCGGTTCTGGAACGCCAGCGGGATTGACGTGAACGTCGGCGCCAACGGTTTTGCGGTCAAGACCGAATCGTTGTCGTCCTTGCTGGTGGGCGGCATTGCTTTCCGCGCCCCCGACTACAGCCCTGGCGATAAACCCGCTGCGGCAGAGTATGCCTACGAGCTGTTCGACGACCCCCAAACCGCCCTCGCCCCACCAAGCGGCAAGCCGCAGTACCTGTCCATGCGATTCGACCAGGCACTGCGCGGGCTCAAGGTTGATGCGCCGGTGGAGTTCCTCGGTGTGGAAATCGGCAAGGTGGTGGCGGTCAATCTGGATTACGACGAGAAAAAACGTTCCTTTCCGGTCAATGTCGGCATCGTGATCTACCCGCAACGCCTGGGCCAGGCCCACGTCAAAATGATCAAGGCGCTCAATCATGATCCCAATGACGAAGCCGGGGGTGTGCGCCTGATCGGCACCTTTATCGACAACGGCCTGCGAGCCCAGGCCCGTACCGGTAACTTCCTGACCGGCCAGTTGTACATTTCCCTGGATTTCTACCCCAAGGCAGAAAAAGTCGCTTTCGATACAAACGCACGCCCGGTCGTCATTCCGACCATTCCGGGCAGCCTCGAGCAACTGCAGGAAAAACTCGAAGCCATGGTCGACAAGCTCAACAAACTGCCGATCGAGCGTATCGCCGGCAACCTGGATGGCAATCTCGTCGAACTGCGCAAAGGCATGATGCAATTCAACGGCAAGATCCTGCCTGGCGTGCACTCCACCTTGTCGGATGTCAGCAAGACGCTGGAAACGGCCAATTCGACCCTGCAATCCGCCAGTTCGACCTTGGCCGATGACTCGCCGCAGCGGGAAAAACTCGGACAAACCCTCGATGAACTGGGACGCACGTCGAGATCCTTGCGTGATCTTTCGGATTACCTGGGACGGCATCCGGAATCGCTGCTTCGCGGCCGTCCGGACAATGCCGCCCCCATGGACATGCAAGGGCCACCGCGCAATTGAACACAGGAGCATCACCCATGGCTTTTCCGCTGAAGTTCACCCTGGTCACCGCGATGTTGCTGCTTGCCGCTTGCCGCAGTGACCCGATTCAGTTCCACACCCTGACCCCGGCCCAGGTGGGTGATCATTCAAGGACCACCGCCGGGGTGATTCAGATCGAGACGATCAGCGTGCCGCCCCAGGTCGACCGTGCGCAGATTGTCATTCGCCAGGGCAACAGTGGCCTGGCAATCCTGGAAACCCAATGGTGGGGTGCGACCCTCGTGGACGAATTGCGCAGTGCGCTGGCCGATCAACTGGGCAACAGTCCGGTACAAGGCAAATATTCAGTGCGGGTCGATGTGCAGCGTTTTGACTCGGTTCCCGGCCAATACGCGTTGATGGACGTGAAATGGCGCCTGCGCAGTGCCGACACAGCCGATACGGCACGGGTGATTTGCCGCAGCACCTTGCAAACGCCGTCAGGCGTGAGCATCGACGACCTGGTGCTTGCCCAGCAAAACAACGTCAAGCGCCTGGCCGCGCTGATCAGCCAGGCTGCCACCAGACCACAGGCGAACTGCCCTTCGCCCTGAACGCCTTTTCCCGGCTACCGGACTGACGGCGACGGGTTCGCCGTCAGTCCGTACCATACGTCCCCTCTGTTTCCCGCTGTTATTTCGCAATAGCGCAAAAGATATCAATTCCCAGTAACAAACTAATTAGCCGCTGGAGTCTCTTATGCAAATTTTTCACATTCCTTTCACCGTTCCGACAGCTGTGCAGACTTAACTTTGGCAGCGGTCAATTCGCTGAACCTGGTCTCGGCGGAAATTTATCGTATTTATCGTGCTGTTCCACACGTTGTTCAACAGCACTTCCCTGCGCTCCAACTGGTGGACAAACTTGGTCAACTCCGTCTCGCGTAAACCGTCTTCGCGCCTGTCCAGATCGGTCATGGCCATTGGTGCATTAACCATCGCCGTGCTGGTCACCGGTTCTCTCCTGTGGCCAAAATCACCGACCAACCTGGCCCAAGAGGGCGCGCAAGCCCGGGCCCAATTGCTGCAACAGTGGGGTGCCGGCGAGATCGCGGTGCTGGTGCGTCATGCCGAGCGCTGCGACCGTTCCAGCAATCCTTGTCTGGGTCCGGCCGATGGCATTACCCGTGTTGGCAGTGAGGCGGCCGCCGGTGTCGGGCAAGGCCTGGCACGCCTGGGTTTGACGCAAACCGACATCCTGACCAGCCCGGTGACGCGCACGGTGCAGACCGCGCATTACATGTTCAACAGCGACCCACGGACCCAGGAGTGGCTGGCCACCTGCGGTACGACCCTGCGTAACGACGTCGTGGCGCACAAGGTGGCCCATCGCAACCTGGTGCTGGTGACCCACAGCGGTTGCATCGCTGATTTTGAAAAGCAGACCGGCTTCAAGCATTCGGCGAAGGACGCCGAGTACGCCAGTTCGTTGTTTGTCCGCATCGATGGCAATGGCCAACTGCAAGTGCTCGGCATTGTGAATGCCGAAGACTGGAACACTCTGTTACAAGAAAAAAACTGAAATCACTACGGATCGAGAACTTTGACTCTAAGGTATTTCAAGCCGGACTGAATGAAACCTGAACAGAACAGCGAGAAGTGTGATTGAGCTTCTCGCCGTTCAATATCACTCCGGTTTTCTTTCTTGCAAGTTGCACATCACACTTCAACCAGCCATCCAAGCGCCAAGGTCGAGACATGACGTCAAATCAGCCACTGCCAGATTTTGCTGGCCATTCTTCCCGCCTGCACACTCCAACGGTACCTGCCAATGAACGCTGGATGCTGTTCGCCTTGGTACTGGCGTTCATCGCATTCTATTTGCTGCCGCTGATGAGCCACGGCCTGTGGATTCCCGATGAAACCCGTTATGCCCAGATCAGCCAGGAAATGCTGCAGGGCGGGAACTGGGTCTCGCCGCACTTCATGGGCCTGCGCTATTTCGAGAAACCGATTGCCGGGTACTGGATGATCGCCATCGGTCAGGCGGTGTTTGGCGACAACCTGTTCGGGGTACGCATCGCATCAGCGCTGAGTACCGGGCTGAGCGTGTGGCTGACCTGGCTGATTGCCCGCCGGTTCTGGGGCGATCCGCGTAAAAGCTTTGCCTGCGCACTGTTGTACATGAGCTTCGGGCTGATTGCCGGCCAGGCCGGGTACGCCAACCTCGACCCGCAGTTCACCCTCTGGGTCAACCTGAGCCTGGTTTCCCTGTGGTTTGCCATCGACAGCCGGACCCTTCGCGCCCGCCTGGGGTCCTGGGCAGTCCTGGGTATCGCCTGCGGCATGGGCTTCATGACCAAGGGCTTTCTGGCCTGGCTGCTGCCGGCGGTGATCGCCCTGCCCTACATGCTCTGGCAGCGTCGCATCGGCGAGCTGTTGCGTTACGGGCCACTGGCTGTGGTGATCGCCGCGGCAGTCTGCTTGCCCTGGGCATTGGCCATCCATCATCAGGAACCGGATTTCTGGAATTTCTTCTTCTGGAACGAGCACGTACGCCGCTTCGCCGCCGACGATGCGCAGCACGCCCGTCCGTGGTGGTTCTACCTGCCGATGCTGGTCGTTTCCGCCCTGCCCTGGGCTGTGTTGTTGCCGACAACGTTCATCCAGGCCTGGAACGACAAGCGTCAGCCCGTCAGCGGTTTTCTCCTGCTCTGGCTGTTGTTGCCATTGGCCATTTTCAGCATGAGCAGCGGCAAGTTGCCGACCTATATCATGCCGTGCCTGTTGCCGCTGGCGCTGCTGATGGGCCATGCGCTGACCAGCCTGCTGCAACAGGCACGGGGACGGACGATTCGCTTCAACGGATGGCTCAACGTCGTCATTGCCACCACGGCTCTGATTGCCTTGCTGTACCTGCAACTGAGCAAAGAGATTTATCAAAATACCGAGATGTTCAGCCTGTCCCTGGCGTTCATCGTGCTGCTGGGCTGGATCATCGCCAATGCCCTGCAAATCCTGCGGCCGTTGACCTTATGGGCGATGCCGGCCCTCGGTATCTGGCTGCTGGTGGCGCTGCTTCCCGCCGCCATGCCGGGCCAGATTGTCGACAGCAAGATGCCCGACCGGTTTATCTCCGAGCACCTGGACAGCTTGAATCAGACCACCTCGCTGCTGAGCAACGACCTGGGCGCAGCCTCGGCCTTGTCGTGGTTGACCGGGCGGCCGGAGGTGGCGCTCTATAATGTCATCGGCGAGCTGAAGTACGGCCTTTCGGATCCGGCCGCGGCCTCGCGCAAAGTGACCAGCGAAGATGTCGGGCGATGGATGACCGAGGCACGTAAAAAAGGCTCGGTCGGGGTGGTGATGAGGGTCAATAGCGTCGACGAGATTCAGGAGGTCGAGGCACTGCCCACCGACGGCAAGCGTTATCAGCGCGGCAATCTGCAGGTCCTGATCTTCCCGCAAATCCAGCCCTGATAGCCGAGACGAAAAAAACCCGAGTGGCCAAACCGGTCTCTCGGGTTTTTTCGTTTGCGCCAGGTGCAATCAAGCCGATCTGCGTGGGTGGGGTGTTCAGCAACACAGCAAGGCCGGTACTCTTCGCGCCATCCATCGATAGCGTTTAACCACCGAGAGCCGTCAATGCCCGCTGCAGGTACGTTCCAGGGATCGAGCGTCAGAATCCTGATTTATCTTTTGTTCACGATCCAGCTTGTCTCCATGGGTGCAATGGAAATGAGCGGCCCGTTCTGGCCCATGTACCTGCGTGGGCTGGCAGGCTCCGAGGCGCTGTTCAGCTTCGCCAGCATCGCCGTCTACATCGGCCCCATGCTGGGCATCATGCTCACCAGCGCGTTCTGGGGGCGCATCGGTGACCGCCATGGACACAAGCTGATGATGATCCGCGCGCTGGCCGGCTTGTCCCTGACGCAGCTTGGCCTGGCCCTGTGCAGCGATATCTGGGTCATCCTGCTGTTGCGCTTTTTGCAGGGCGCGTTCGCCGGCTACATTGCCCCGGCCCAGGCCTATGGCGTGAGTATCGAAGCGCCGGCGCGGCGGGCGCGATTGTTCGCCATTCTGCAGATTTCGACCAATGTCGGTTCCTTGCTCGGTGCGGTGGTCGGCGGTCTGATTCTCGATTACGCGACGTTTTTCTGGATCAATCTCATCGCCTCGGCGCTGTGTGCGGTGTGCACCGTCGTGGCGGCGCTGACACTGCCGAATGTGCCGCCCGCACCGAAAGGGCCCGTGGTGGATGCAGCGGCGCAGTCCAACCGGCCGGACAGTCTCTGGCGACATTCGCCGCTGCTGCCGCTGTTGGGCGTCACGGGCATCCTGTTGCTGGCGCGGATGCTCCCGCAAACCTCGTTCTCGCTGTATGTCAGCTCGGTATTCCAGGTCAGCCATTCGGTGGTGGGTCTATGCTACGGCTTGCTGGCGCTGGGTTTCATCCTGTCGGCAAACCCATGGGCGCGGTATTTCGAAAACAGAAACCGACAGCAGACGCTGCACCGCCTCACCTACATCATCGTCGGCTGCGCCGGCCTGAGCGCCGTTGCCGCCCTCACCCGGCAGCCGCTTGTGTTCGTCAGCGCCTATTTCATCTGGGGCGTGCTGCTGGGGGCAACGACCCCGGTACTGATGGCGCAGATTTCCAAAGCCGCTGGCAACGCTCAACAAGGTTATGTAATGGGAATTGCGCAAAGCGCCCTGCAACTGGCGTCCATCGTCGGCATCTCGGTCGGCGGGCTGCTCAGCCAAGTGTACGGCTTGCAGTACACCTACCTGTTCGTTTGCGCCGCCTACCTGCTGGCCTTGATTCCCATCGTCGCCCTGCGCACTCGCGATACGCGCTTGCCATCGGGAGAGACCGCAGCGGGCGACTGACCGGGCAGGATCGCGCTTGCGTCAGAGGCAGGCTGTCCATTAGTATTGGGAATACTTCTCAATTACAAAAAAAATCATTCATGAGCGACGCCCTCCCCGCACCTCACAACAACCACCTGGACGCGATCGAAGCGCTCTACAGCGGCCATCATGGCTGGCTGTACGCCACGTTACGGAAAAAATTGGGCAACGCCATGGATGCGGCGGATCTGACGCAGGACACCTTCACCCGCATTCTGGCTTCGCGGGTAGCGGTCATTGATCAACCTCGGGCCTACCTGAGTTGCGTGGCCAAGGGCATCCTCGTCAATTGGTATCAGCGCAAGGCACTGGAACGCGCCTATCTGGATGCCCTGGCCTTGCTGCCCGCCCCTGAAACGCCATCACCCGAATTGCGCTTCATCGTGCTGGAAACCCTGCATGAAATCGATGCAATGCTCGATGCCTTGCCGCCATTGGTCAAACGGGCATTCCTGCTGTCGCAGATCAGCGGCCTGAAATACGACGATATCGCCGAGCAACTGGGGGTTTCACTGATCACCGTCAAACGCTACATGAAGCAAGCCTTCGTGCAGTGCCTGCTGCTGGTGGAATGAATGTCGACCTTGCGCAGTCATACCGAGCTCGATACCCAGGCGCTCGAAGAAGCCGCTGATTGGCTGATCCGCCTGAGCGAAGGCGAACTCGACGAAACCGAACGAGCGCAATGGGAACGCTGGCAGGTCAGCACGCCTGAGCGCCATCGCGCCTGGGCCCGCGCCCGGATGCTGCAAACCAAGCTTGGCGGGCTGCCGCCGGCGCTGGCGATGTCGGCTCTCGACCGTCCGAGCAGTCCGGCACGCCGGGTGGCGCTGGGCAAACTGGCAATGATTCTGGCGACATTGCCCGTGGGTTGGGGTAGCTGGAAGCTGATGCAATCGCAACAATGGACAGCCGATTACCGCACCGCCGTCGGCCAGCAGCGCCAGCTGACCCTGGCCGACGGATCGCAGATCACCCTGAACACCGACACCGCCATCGATGTGCTGTTTGACGCCAACCAGCGCCTTATCCGGTTGCGCGAAGGCGAAATCCTGGTGCAGACCGCCGCCGACAGCCTGCCCCAGGCGCGGCCGTTCCTGGTCAGCACACGCCAGGGGCTGATGCAGGCCTTGGGCACCCGCTTCACCGTCCGGGAACTGTCGGCCCGCACCCGACTCGCGGTCCTTGAGGGCGCAGTCCGGGTGCAGTTGGCCGACGCCAATCGTGCGGCGCCCTTGATCGTCAATGCCGGAGAACGTACCGATTTTTCGTCGCACAGTTTTGCTCAACCGAGTCCGGTTGACCGCTCCGTCAGCGCCTGGACCCAAGGCATGTTGATGGCCGACAACCTGCGGCTGGCGGATTTCGTGATCGAACTGGCGCGTTATCGCAGCGGCATCGTGCGCTGCCACCCGGCGATTGCCGATCTGCGGATCTCCGGCGCCTTCCCCATCCGGGAGACCCAACGCACCCTGAACATGCTGGTGCAGACCTACCCAGTCATCGCCACCGGTCATTTGAGCGGTTACTGGGTGACGCTCTACCCCGCCTGACGCCATGCAAAAAAAACTGCTACGCGGGTGATACTTTTTTTGATCTCGGCTGGCAAGGAAAGGAAGAACTTCTCAACCTCGTCGAAAGGGTCATCACTCCATGTTCGTTGCACGACCTCTGCGCTCGGATCGCTCACTCAAACTGGCGATCCGCAGCGCACTGCTAAGCCTTGCCCTGACCAGCGCCGCCACCCCTTACGCCCAAGCGGCCGAGCCGGCGCAACTGGACGCCACAGCCACCCGCACCTACAACATTGCCCCGGGCCCACTCGGTACGACGCTGTCGAAATTTGCCGTGGAGGCCGGCATTGCGTTGTCGTTCCAGCCATCGCTGACCGACGGCCTGACCAGCCCGGGCCTGTCCGGCACCTATTCGCCCCAGGAAGCCGTCAACAAACTGCTGGCTGGCAGCGATCTGGAAATCGTTGGGCGCAGCGACGGCAGCTACACCCTGGCGCGACGCCCCGCCAGCAGCGCCGGTACGCTGACGCTTGGCGCCACTACGGTCAGCGGCACCGATGGGCGCACCGACGGCTTGCCGCCGGTGTACCCCGGCGGTCAGGTCGCCCGAGGTGGCCGGCTCGGCCTGCTGGGCAACAGGGATGTGATGGACGCCCCCTTCAGCGTCAGCAACTACACCTCGACCCTGATGAAGGATCAACAAGCCGTGACCGTGGCCGACGTACTGGAGCGCGATTCTTCCGTGCGCTCCACCGGCCAGGCCGGTGGCGTGGTGGATTCGTTCTTCATCCGTGGCTTTCCGGTGGGTGAAGGCAACCTCGGCGAGCTGGCCTTCGACGGTGTGTACGGTGTCGCACCCAACTACCGGGTGTTCACCGAGTACGCCGAGCGCATCGAGGTGATCAAGGGCCCTGGCGCGCTGCTCTACGGCATGTCGCCCAACAGCGGTGTCGGCGGCGTGATCAACGTGGTACCCAAACGCTCGCTGGAGGAGGACCTGACCCGTTTCACCGCCAGCTACGCCATGAACGCCCAGGTGGGCGGGCATATCGACCTCAGCCGGCGCTTCGGTGAAAGCCGCGAGTTTGGCGTGCGCATCAATGGCAGCATGCAAACCGGCGACACCGCCATCGACGACCAGTCCCGTGACGTCGACATCGGCGCCATCTCCCTGGATTATCAGGGCGAACGCCTGCGCACCTCCCTGGACCTGATCAGCCAGAAAGAAGAGTTCGACGCCCCTTCGCGGCCCTTCCTGATTGCCAAGGGCATCGACATCCCTTCCGCCGCCAACGGCCGCACCAACGTGACACAGGAATGGGGCTGGTCCGAAACCCGCGACAAATCGGCACTGCTCAGCGGCGAGTACGACCTGAACGACGCATTGACCGTGTTCGCCCATGCCGGTGGCGGCAAGTCCGACGTGTCACGGATGTCCGACCAGACCCCGACCATCCTCAACAGCGCCGGTGACACGTCCTCGATTCCCGGTTACTACAAGTTTGAAGTCGAGCGCTATACCGTCGACGCCGGCGCCCGGCTGCGCTTCGACACCGGCCCGATCAGTCACAGCACCACCCTGCAAGTCACCCGTTACCGCGACGAACTGTCCCGCGGCATCATTTCCGGGCCACCCGTGCTGTCCAACATCTACCACCCGATCGATCGCCCAAAGCCGAACATCGCCACGCCTGACACACCGAAAGTGTCAGAGACCGAGCTGTCCGGTGTGGCGCTGGCCGATACCCTTTCGGTGCTGGATGAGCGCGTGCAAGTCACCCTGGGCCTGCGCAAACAGAACATCAAGTCCGACAACTTCAACCCGGCCGGTTTCGTCACCACGTCCTACGACGAAAGCGAAACCACGCCGATGTTCGGGGTGGTGGTCAAACCCTGGGACCATGTCTCGTTCTACTACAACTACATCGAGGGGCTGAGCAAAGGCGATATCGCGCCGGCCACCGCGTCGAACTCCGGCGAGATATTCGCGCCCTACATCTCCCGGCAACAGGAAGTCGGGGTCAAGGTCGATTACGGCACCTTCACCTCGACCCTCAGCCTGTTCCAGATCAAGAAACCGAGTGGCGAACTGGCCAATGGCGTGTTCTCGGTGCAAGGCGAACAACGCAACCGCGGCGTGGAGTTGAATGTGTTCGGCGAAATCGCCCAGGGCACTCGCCTGCTCGGTGGCGTCACACTGCTGGACGCCGAGCTGACCAAGTCCGGCACGCCCGCCAACCGCGGCAACAAACCGGTGGGTGTGCCTGACGTCCAGGCCAACCTCTGGGCTGAATGGGACACCCCCTGGGTCGAAGGCCTGACGCTCACCAGTGGTGCGATCTACACCGACAGCCAGTTCGTCAACCAGGCCAATACCCAGGAACTTGACGCGTGGACCCGTTTCGATGCCGGCGCCCGCTACACCACGCGTATCGCCGAGCACCCGACCACGTTCCGGGCGACCGTACAGAACGTGTTCGACCGTGAATACTGGTCCGGCGTTGCCTCATACGGTGCGTTCTCCCAAGGCGCGCCGCGCACCCTGCTCATGTCGGCCACCGTCGACTTCTGAAACGCCCGGCCCCGGACAGCGACCTGAGCCGTTGTCCGGGCTGGCCTTTGGTAAAGGATTCAACCATGGCATCTGTTCATCGACGCAGCCTCGCTGCGTTTTTGCTTGTCGGGCTTCTGGGCGTGGCGGCGTTCATATTGACACCGCTTCCTGCCAGCGCGGCGCAAGACCCGGCCGCCATGACCGTGACTGACCTGCTGGGCCGCAAGGTCAAGGTTCGCGTGCCGGTGAGGCGGGTCATACTCGGCGAAGGCCGCCAATTGTACCTGGTGGCCGCGCTGGATACGCAAAACCCGATCCAGCGCATCGTCGGCTGGCGCAAGGATTTGATCCAGTCCGACCCGGATACGTACCGCGCTTACCTGCGCAAATTCCCGGACATCGCGAAAATCCCGACCTTCGGCGGCTTTGAAGACGGCACGTTCGACATCGAGCAGGCCATCTCCCGGCAACCCGATGTGATCATCCTCAACATCGAAGCGCAGCACGCCACCGAAGACGCCCGTTACATCGAGAAACTCGATGCGCTGGGCATCCCGGTGGTCTATGTCGATTTTCGCAACAACCCGATGCAAAACACCGAGCCGACCATGCGCCTGTTTGGCCAGCTGTTTGGCAAGGAAGATCGCGCCGAAGCGTTCATCGATTTTCGCAACGAGCAGATTCGCCGGGTGACCTCGCTCATCGAGGCCCGCCAGCCAACGCGGCCGAACGTCTTCATCGAGCGCATTGGCGGTTACACCGACGATTACTGCCTGAGTTTCGGCGACGAGAACTTCGGACGGTTCGTCGAAATGGCCGGCGGCAACAACATCGCCAAAGGCATCATCCCCACGACCTTTGGCCAATTGAACGCCGAACAGGTGGTGGTGGCCAACCCGGACCAGGTGGTGGTCACCAGTGCCAACTGGCAGGCCTTTGCACCGGGCGGACACTGGGTCGGTGTCGGACCTGGCGCCGATCTGCAGCAGGCGCGCAGCAAACTGGCGTGGTACACCCGGCGCCCGGCTTATGCCGGGATCAAGGCGCAAAACGATCAGGCGTTTCACGCGATCTGGCATCAGTTCTACAACAGCCCCTACCAGTTCGTGGCCATTCAGCAACTGGCCAAATGGTTTCATCCGCAACTGTTTGCCGACCTCGACCCCGATGCCTCGTTTCGCGAACTGCATGAGCGGTTCCTGCCGGTCCCTTACGAGCCAGGCTATTTCGTCAGCCTGAAGAACCCGGAGGTCACGCCATGAGTTCTCTGGGCGAAGCGCCTGTGGTGCAGCGCGACGTGTACCGGCAGCTGGTGTTGCGCAAACGCTTGGTCCTCGTGGCGCTGGCCGCCTTGCTGCTGTGCAGCGTGCTGCTGGACCTGGCGCTGGGACCGGCGAGCTACAGCTTGAGTGAAGTACTGGGCGCCCTCTTTTCCCCGCAAACCGCACCGGCACAAGTGCGGGTGGTGATGTGGGACATCCGCTTGCCGGTGGCGTTGATGGCGGTGGCGGTCGGCGCCGCGTTGTCCCTGGCCGGCGCCCAGATGCAGACCATCCTCAACAACCCACTCGCCAGCCCTTTTACCCTGGGCATTTCCGCCGCGGCCAGCTTTGGCGCGGCCATGGGCCTGGCCTTCGGCGTGGCGCTGTTTCCCCTGGCGGCGCAATACATGGTCCCGGTCAATGCGTTCATCATGGCGATGCTGTCGGCGCTGCTGATCCACTTCCTCAGCATGCGTCGCGGCGTCACGGCCGAAACCATCGTATTGCTGGGGATCGCGCTGGTGTTCACCTTCAATGCACTGCTGGCGCTGGTGCAGTTCTTTGCCACGGAGCAAGCCGTGGCGGCCGTGGTGTTCTGGACCATGGGCAGCCTGACCAAAGCCACCTGGCCCAAACTCGGCATCATTTGCCTGGTGATCCTGATCACCCTGCCGATCTTCGCCAAACGGGCCTGGGCACTGACCGCCCTGCGCCTGGGCGATGACAAGGCCGCAAGTTTCGGTATCAACGTGCGCAGCCTGCGCTTTCAGACGCTGATCATGGTCAGCCTGCTGGCGTCGTTTCCGGTGGCCTTTGTCGGCACCATCGGTTTTATCGGGCTGGTCGGCCCGCACATCGCACGGATGCTGATTGGCGAAGACCAACGCTTCTTCCTCCCCGCATCGCTGTTGACCGGGGCGCTGATCCTGTCCGCCAGTTCGGTGGTCAGTAAAACCCTGATACCGGGTGCGATATTTCCGATCGGGGTGGTCACCTCGCTGATTGGCGTGCCGTTCTTCATTTCTCTGATTCTGGGCGGGAAGAAAAACTCATGGTGAAGATACAATTCGAGAACCTTGGCGCCCGCTACGGTCAGCGCGAGATCATTTCGGGCATCACCACGTCGACCTTCAGCGGCGGCCAGGTGGTCGCCGTGGTCGGGCCGAATGCCGCCGGCAAATCCACATTATTCAAACGCATGGCCGGGTTGATCGACGGTCCCGGCCGGGTCAACTTGCAAGACTCGAAAAAAGGCCATCAGGGCATCAGCTACATGCCCCAGGGCCTGAACGCCAGTGCCCGCCTGACGGTCTACGAATCGGTTCTACTGGCGCGCAAACAGCTGACGCCCGGCTGGACCGTCGACGACGACGAGTTGAAGCGGGTAGACCAGATCCTCGGCGCACTGGCCATCACCGAGCTATCATTTCGCAACCTGGGTGAACTCAGCGGCGGCCAGCAGCAACTGGTCTCGATTGCGCAAACCCTGGTGCGTGAACCGGAAGTGCTGCTGATGGATGAACCCACCAGCGCTCTGGACATGCACCGTCAGGTGCAGGTGCTGAACTTCATGCGCGAGCTGGCGCGACAGCATGAGGTGATCGTGTTCATCGCCATCCATGACCTGAATCAGGCGCTGCGCTTTGCCGATCAGGTATTGGTCATCGCCGAGGGCACGACAAAAGGCAGTGGCCCCAGCGAAGCCGTGATCACCGGGCAGATGCTGCGAGACGTCTACAAGGTCGATGCCAGGATCGAAAAATGCAGCCGGGGACAGCGTCATATTCTGATCGACGACATCGTTTGATCGACAAGTCGAACCACCGTGGGCGCAGTGCTGCTAATCTGAATGAAAATTACATGTATTAACGGTTTTTTTGACGTTATTTTCTCATTTGGATCTCTACATTCCCTGCAATTCAAAATATGCAAATGATTCGCATTGGTTTACAGGCGATTCAATGCCCATGATTTTTCATAAAAAATGCACTAGGAGCAGCCCGCAGAATGATACCCAACATCCCTTCGTTCTTGAAAAAGGCCCTGCTGGCCACCGCTTTGCTGAGCGCTGGCCAGGCCTATGCAGCTGACTCCGTCGGCATTGTGGTGTACAACGCGCAACACGAAGGCCTGACCAAGGCCTGGGTCGAGGGTTTTACCCAGGAAACCGGTATTCCCGTCACCTTGCGTAATGGCGACGACACCGAGATGGGCAACCAGATCGTGCAGGAAGGCGCAGCTTCTCCGGCGGACGTGTTCCTGACCGAAAACTCCCCGGCCATGGTCCTGGTCGACAACGCCGGGCTGTTTACACCTGTCGATAAGGCCACGCTGGAGCAGATTGACTCCGCCTACCGTCCGGCCCACGGCAAATGGGTCGGGATTGCCGCGCGCTCTACGGTGTTTGTGTACAACCCGAGCAAACTGCCTGCAGCCAATCTGCCGCAATCGATCATGGACCTGGCCGATCCCAGCTGGAAAGGTCGCTGGGCTGCGTCGCCAGGCGGTGCTGACTTCCAGGCCATCGTCGCTGCCATCCTGGAACAAAAGGGTGAAGCCGCCACGCTGGATTGGCTGAAAGCGATGAAAACCAACTACAGCAACTACCGTGGCAACAGCGCTGTACTCAAGGCGGTGAATGCCGGGCAGATCGAAAGCGGCGTGATCTACCACTACTACAGCCTGGTGGATCAGTCCAAGACTGGCGAAAACAGCAAAAACACCACCCTGCACTATTTCAAGCACAAAGACCCGGGCGCTTTTGTTAGCATCTCCGGCGGCGGCGTCCTCGCCTCCAGCAAACACAAAGAACAAGCCCAGGCGTTTCTCAAATACATTACCGGCAAGGATGGCCAGGCTGTGCTGAAGAACGGCAAGTCGTTTGAATACGCCGTGGGCAAAGGCGCTGAATCCAACCCTAAACTGGTGCCTCTGAATCAACTCGATGCGCCGACTGTCGATGCTTCGAAACTCGACAGCAAAAAAGCCGTGGAGCTGATGACACAGGCCGGACTGCTCTAAATTGATGCCTGAAACCCTGCCTGCGGGGGTCGCTGAGGCGACACCCGCAACATTGCGTCGACGATCCCGCGGAGTCTTTGCGGGACGTGGCGGTGTATGGGTGATCGGTTTGTCGGTGCTGGTTTCATTACTGGCACTGCTACCGATCGCTTACGTTATTGGCGTGTCCCTGCAGACAGGCTGGTCAACCGTCGTGACCCTGGTGTTCCGCCCCCGGGTCGGTGAACTGCTGGTCAACACTGTGTTGCTGGTGCTGCTGACGATTCCCTTGTGCGTGGCGCTGGGGGTGACGCTGGCCTGGCTGACCGAACGCACGAATCTTCCGGGGCGACGCTGGTGGTCGTTGCTGGCCACCGCACCTCTGGCGGTGCCTGCGTTCGTTCACAGCTACGCCTGGGTCAGCCTGGTGCCACCCATTCACGGCTTGTTTGCCGGTGTCCTGGTCTCGGTCATCGCCTACTTCCCGTTTCTGTATTTGCCGGTGGCGGCCACCTTGCGCCGACTGGACCCGGCCATCGAAGACGTCGCCGAATCCATGGGGCTCAAACCCTGGAAAGTGTTTTTCCGCGTGGTGTTGCCGCAATTGCGCCTGGCGATCTGCGGCGGCGCCTTGCTGGTCGGCCTGCACCTGCTGGCCGAATATGGCCTGTACGCCATGATCCGCTTCGACACCTTTACCACCGCGATCTTCGATCAGTTCAAATCGACCTTCAACGGCGCAGCGGCGCACATGCTGGCGAGCGTGCTGGCGCTGTGCTGCCTGGCAATGTTGACGGCCGAATCCGCCGCCCGGGGTTCGGCACGCTACGCTCGCGTCGGTTCGGGAAGTGCCCGGGAGCAACGGGTCGTCGTCCTGAAGACGACTTCAACGCTGCTGTCGTTGGCCCTGCAAATCGTGACCTGCGCCCTGGCCCTGGGAGTTCCACTGATCACCCTGGGCAAATGGCTGATTGCCGGCGGTGTGGAAGTCTGGGACATGGCCGAGTTGTTGCCCGCGCTGGAGCAAACCCTGCTACTCGGCGTCGCCGGTGCGGCGCTAACCACCTGCGCGGCCATTCCGATTGCCTGGCTGTCGATCCGCTACCCCGGCCGACTGCAACGGGTGCTGGAAAGCTGCAACTACATCACCAGTTCCTTGCCCGGAATTATCGTGGCGCTGGCGTTGGTGACCGTCACGATCCATTTCGCCCGGCCGATTTACCAGACCACCTTCACCGTGCTGCTGGCGTACCTGCTGATGTTCTTGCCCCGTGCCCTGGTGAGCTTGCGTGCAGGCATTGCCCAGGCCCCGGTGGAACTGGAAAACATCGCCCGCAGCCTTGGCCGCTCCCCGGCCCGGGCCCTGTGGCTGATCACCTTGCGCCTGGCCGCACCGGGGGCAGCCGCCGGTGCGGCGCTGGTGTTCCTGGCAATCACCAACGAACTGACCGCCACCCTGCTGCTGGCCCCTAACGGCACGCGCACGCTGGCAACCGGATTCTGGGCCATGACCAGCGAAATCGATTATGCCGCCGCTGCACCCTACGCCTTATTGATGGTTGTGCTGTCGCTTCCGTTGACCGGACTTCTTTATCACCAATCGAAAAAAACGGCTGGCCGATGAACACTCTTGAATTGAATGCCCTCTACAAGTCCTATGGCGCCCATTGCGCTCTGGACAACGTCAGCCTGTCGGTGCCAAGCGGCAGTCGCACGGTCATCGTCGGCCCTTCAGGCTCAGGCAAGACTACCTTGCTGCGGATGATTGCCGGCTTCGAATTCCCCGACTCCGGGCGTCTTTCGCTCAATGGCCAGACCCTGGTCGACGGCACCCACGAAGTGCCGGCGCACCAACGCCTGATCGGCTACGTGCCACAGGACGGCGCACTGTTCCCGCACATGACCGTGGCGGCGAACATCGGCTTCGGTTTGTCCATCAAGGGCAATGAAAAACAGCAGCGGGTCGCTGAACTGATGGACAGCGTGGCGCTGGACGCGAAGATGGCCGAGCGCTGGCCTCACGAATTGTCCGGCGGCCAGCAACAACGAGTGGCCCTGGCCCGGGCGTTGGCGCAACAGCCACGGCTGATGCTGCTGGACGAGCCGTTCTCGGCGCTCGACACCGGATTGCGCGCCGCGATGCGCAAGATGGTTGCGCGACTGCTGGAAGACGCGGGTGTCACCACCATTCTGGTCACCCATGACCAGAGTGAAGCCCTGTCGTTCGCCGACCAGTTGGCGGTGATGCGCCATGGTCGGCTGGTCCAGTCAGGCCATCCACTGGACCTGTATCGCTACCCCGAAGATGAGCAAACCGCCCTGTTCCTGGGGGATGCCGTGGTCATGCCCGCACGCATCGAGGCCGGTTGGGCCCATTGCGACCTGGGGCGGATCCCGGTCAACAACCACCGCAACAACAGCTCGGCGCAGATCATGCTGCGCCCTGAACAGCTGCAACTGGCCAGTATCCTCCCCAGCGACCCGGAAGCCAGCGGTTGCCGGGCCGTGGTCACCGATCGGGATTTCAGCGGCAACACCTGCACGCTGACGGTGGAACTCCAGCCCCTGGCCCGCCGCGAGCAACCGGGTCGATCACTGCTGGTGCGCAGTTCAGGCATGTATGCGCCACCCGCCGGCAGCTCGGTTCAGGTCTCGACCATTGGCCACGCCCATGTGCTGAGCGAGATCTGATCGTTCACAGATCGAATCGATCCACTGCCCGACGTCGCTCGTTGTCGTCGCGCACATCGTAGTTGGCTGTGGTCTGGATGTTGCTGTGGTGTGCCAGCTTCTGCGCAATCGACAGGTCATGCTCTTCGATCACCCGGGTTATGAACGAACGCCGGAAGTCGTGGGGCATGATTTTCACCCCGACTTGCGCGCCCCGTTGCCGGGCAATGTAGTAGATCGCATGCTTGGTGATGCGCTCACGGGTGATATGGCTGCCACGGCGGATGCGGTTGAACAGGAACGGGTCATCCGCCTCTCCGTCCTTGAGCAACGAACGGCGCAGCTCAAGCCAGGCTTCCAGCCTGGCGAAGGCCCAGGCCGGGGCGTACTTGATCAACTGCTTGTTGCCCTTGGCCGTCACGCGCAGGCTGCGCTCGGTGAAATCGACCTGGCTCAGTTCCAGGTTCACCGATTCGGACTTGCGCATCCCCGAGCCGTACAAAATCCCGATGATCGCGGCATCCCGCAGGCCTTGCGGCCTCGGATCCGCCGCGCAGACCGCCATCAGTTCCTGAATCAGCGTCCGCCGCAGATTGCGCCCCTGGGACAAACGTGTACCGGCCATGCCCTTCACCGTACGCATCTTCAACAGATGTTCCTGAGAAATCAGGCTCATGCGCCACGCTTCGTTCATCACCCCGCGCACCGCGTTGACATACAGCGAGGACGTGTTGGGCGCATAACCGTCGGAACGCAAAGTGGCCACCAGTGCGATCACGTCTTCGGGCTGCAAGTTGTGCCAGGGTATCTCCTCGATATCGTGGTCTTCGAAGCCCAGGCGGTCGGCGGCATCCTGCAGCACATAACGCATGGTCAGTTGGCTGGACGGCGCCAGTCGCGCCAGATACAGGGTCAGCGGATTGGTGCGGGGTGTGTGTGAATCAGTAACAGGTAAGTCAATCAAACGAAACGGCCTTGAATGTAAACAGTTCAATGAAACAACTAAGAGGTTAAATAACAGTCATGTTAAAAACATTATTGCTGTAGGACTTCTCCTAAAAAACGCGATGAATGGAAGAAGTCTGAACAGCGCCTTAATAGTCTTCAGATAAAACGATTCCCCAACCGTTTTTTCATGTTCCTTTCACAAAATCGGGCATAACCTTCTGTAAAGTCGGCGCACCCCCCCCAATGGATGCCCAACCTGCCGGCCATGACGAGAGAAGTCAACTGATACGGTTTTTTCGCCTCCACCCAGTAACTAGTTGATTTGATGCAGATTCTGATTTAGCGTCTATGCTAATTTTTGGATCCCTTTTAGCCTCAAAGGCTATTTACGTTTTCAGCCCCTGAGGTGCCCATGAGTCAGGCGTTTCTCCCTTTCTCCCGTCCCAGCATCGGCGACGAAGAAATCGCTGCCGTAGAGCAAGTATTGCGCTCCGGGTGGATCACTACCGGTCCGAAGAACCAGGCACTGGAAGAACATTTCGCCAACTACGTCGGTTGCCGACATGCCGTGGCACTGTCCTCGGCCACCGGCGGGATGCATATCACCCTGCTGGCCTTGGGCATTGGCCCCGGCGATGAAGTCATTACGCCGTCGCAGACCTGGGTGTCCACCGCCAACATGATCACCCTGCTGGGTGCCACGCCGGTGTTCGTCGACGTCGACCGCGACACGTTGATGACCGACGTGGCCACTATCGAAGCAGCGATCACGCCGCGCACCAAGGCCATCATCCCGGTGCATTACGCCGGTGCGGCATTCGATCTCGATCCGCTCTACGCCCTGGCCGACAAACACGGTATTGCCGTGATCGAAGACGCCGCCCACGCCGCAGGCACTCTCTACAAAGGTCGTCACGTCGGCTCCAAAGGCACGGCGATCTTTTCGTTCCACGCGATCAAGAACATGACCTGCGCCGAGGGCGCGATGTTCGTCAGCGACGATGAAGCCCTGGCCTCGCGGGTACGCATGCTCAAGTTTCACGGGCTGGGGGTTGATGCCTACGACCGCCTGACCCACGGCCGCAAGCCCCAGGCCCAGGTGGTCGAACCCGGCTTCAAGTACAATCTGGCCGACATCAACGCGGCCATTGCACTGGTGCAACTGGAACGCCTGGACGAGATCAACGCCAGGCGCACTCAACTGGCCCAGACCTACCTGCAGCGCCTGGAAGGTTTGCCGGTACAACCGTTGAGCGTCCCCGCCTATTCGCAAAAACATGCCTGGCACCTGTTCATCCTGCGCATCGACGCCGAGCAGTGCGGGCTGGATCGCGAAGCGTTCATGAAAGCCCTCCAGGAACAGAATGTCGGCACCGGTATTCACTTCATTGCAACACACCTGCACACTTACTACCGACAGCGTTACCCCAACCTGTACCTGCCCAACACCGAATGGAATTCGGCGCGGCTGTGTTCGATCCCGTTGTTCCCCGACATGACCACCGATGATGTCGAGCGCGTCGTCGGTGCCATCGAAAACTGTATGGACAGAAGCCTTTGAGACCTTACCCAATCAACTTCGTTTCGATCGTCATTCCGGTCTACAACGAGCAGGACAGCCTGCCTGAATTGCTCCGGCGCACCGAAGCGGCTTGCCAGCAGTTGCACCAGGCCTACGAAATCGTGCTGGTCGACGACGGCAGCCGCGACGACTCCGCACAGATCCTGGAAGACGCCGCCTCCCGCGAAGGCAGCCCGGTGGTGGCGGTCATCCTCAACCGCAACTACGGCCAGCATGCGGCGATCATGGCCGGTTTCGAACAGTGCAAGGGCGATGTCGTCATCACCCTCGATGCCGACCTGCAAAACCCGCCCGAAGAAATCCCGCGGCTGGTCGCACAGGCCGAACTCGGCTATGACGTCGTCGCGACGGTACGCAACAACCGCCAGGACTCGGCCTTGCGCCGCTGGCCATCGAAGCTGATCAACCTTGCCGTGCAACGTTCCACCGGCGTGGCCATGAGCGATTACGGCTGCATGCTGCGCGCCTACCGACGCACCATCGTCGACGCCATGCTCGCCTGCCGTGAACGCAGCACCTTCATTCCGATCCTGGCCAACAGCTTTGCCCGCCACACCACGGAAATCCTCGTGACCCACGCCGAGCGTGAACACGGCGATTCCAAGTACAGCCCCATGCGCCTGATCAACCTGATGTTCGACCTGGTCACCTGCATGACCACCACGCCGCTGCGACTGCTGAGCATCGTCGGCGTCGGCATGGCGGCCCTGGGCGTACTGTTCGCCTTGGCCTTGATCCTGTTGCGCCTGGTGTTCGGCGCCGGCTGGGCCGGTGGCGGCACCTTCGTACTGTTCGCCGTACTGTTCGTCTTCACCGGTGGTCAATTCATCGGCATGGGCCTGCTGGGTGAATACCTGGGCCGCATGTACAGCGACGTGCGCGCACGTCCGCGCTTCTTCATTGAAAAGGTGCTGCGTAGCCAGCCCGCCTCCCCCGCTTCCGTTGTTACCGTCGACGGCCTTACTTCCACTTCTTCAGATCAGGTTCCTTCATGAGTGCAAAAGCTGTTGTCTTCGCCTATCACGATATTGGCTGTGCCGGCATCGAATCCCTGCTCTCCTCCGGTTTCGAGATCGCGGCGGTGTTCACCCACGCCGACGATCCGAAGGAGAACGCGTTCTACGGTTCCGTCGCACAGTTGTGCGCCCGCCACGGCATTGCCGTGCATGCACCGGAAGATGCCAACCACCCGTTGTGGATCGAACGTATCGCCAAGCTCGATCCCGACTACATTTTCTCCTTCTACTACCGCAACCTGCTGAGCGAAACGCTGCTGGCCACGGCCCGTAAAGGCGCGTTCAACCTGCACGGTTCCCTGCTGCCACGCTATCGTGGTCGCGCACCGGCCAACTGGGTGCTGGTCAACGGCGAAACGGAAACCGGCGTGACCCTGCACCGCATGGTCAAGCGCGCCGATGCGGGCGCCATCGTTGCCCAGCAAAAGGTTGCGATCGAGCGCAGCGACACCGCGCTGAGCCTGCACGGCAAACTGCGCGCGGCGGCCTCTGACCTGCTGCGCGACACCTTGCCGGCGCTGCTGCAAGGCAAGGCCAGCGAAACACCGCAAGACGAATCCAAAGCCACCGTGTTCGGCCGTCGCACCCCGGCTGATGGCAAACTGGTCTGGGCCAAACCGGCCGAAGAACTGTTCAACCTGGTCCGCGCCGTGACCCAGCCGTACCCGGGCGCCTTCTGCGCAGTGGGCGAGCACAAGCTGGTTGTCTGGAGCGCCGAAGTCGCCAAGGGCAACGAAGGCCTGGCGCCAGGCCGCGTCATCAGCGTCGACCCGCTGCGCATCGCCTGCGGTGAAGACTCGCTGATCATCAATGCCGGCCAGCGCAACGATAACGGCCTGTACCTGAGCGGCCCGCAACTGGCCAACGAACTGGGCCTGGTGGACGGTTCCGTGCTGCGCGGTGCCGAATCCGGTCGTGCCCCGCGTCGCACCCGCGTGCTGATCCTTGGTGTCAACGGCTTCATCGGCAACCACTTGTCCGAGCGCCTGCTGCGCGACGACCGCTACGAAGTCTACGGCCTGGATATCGGTTCGGACGCCATCGAGCGCCTGCGCAGCCACCCGAACTTCCACTTCGTCGAAGGTGACATCAGCATCCACTCCGAGTGGATCGAGTACCACATCAAGAAGTGCGACGTGGTGCTGCCGCTGGTGGCCATCGCGACGCCAATCGAATACACCCGTAACCCGCTGCGTGTATTCGAACTGGACTTCGAAGAGAACCTGAAACTGGTTCGCTACTGCGTCAAGTACAACAAGCGCGTGATCTTCCCGTCGACCTCGGAAGTCTATGGCATGTGCCAGGACCCTAACTTCGACGAAGACAGCTCCAACCTGGTGGTCGGTCCGATCAACAAACAGCGCTGGATCTACTCGGTCTCCAAGCAACTGCTGGACCGCGTGATCTGGGCTTATGGCCAGAAGGGTCTGAACTTCACCCTGTTCCGTCCGTTCAACTGGATGGGTCCACGCCTGGATCGCCTGGATTCAGCCCGTATCGGCAGCTCCCGCGCGATTACCCAGTTGATCCTGAACCTGGTGGAAGGTACGCCGATTCGCCTGTTCGACGGTGGCGAACAAAAACGCTGCTTCACCGACATCGCCGACGGTGTGGAAGCACTGGCACGGATCATCGACAACGACAACGATGTCTGCAACGGCCAGATCATCAACATCGGCAACCCGGAAAACGAGGCCAGCATCCGTCAGTTGGGCGAAGAACTGCTGCGTCAGTTCGAAGCTCACCCGCTGCGCGCCAACTTCCCTCCGTTCGCCGGTTTCCGCGACATCGAAAGCAAGGCGTTCTACGGCACCGGTTACCAGGACGTGTCGCACCGCAAGCCAAGCATCGCCAACGCCAAGCGCCTGCTGGACTGGACGCCAACCGTGGAGATGAGCGAAACCATCGGCAACACCCTGGACTTCTTCCTGCGTGAAGCCATGCTCGAAATCGCGGACAAGCGCTGATGCAGGCGGGACTGCGGATCGATGTCGACACCTACCGGGGTACCCGTGAAGGGGTGCCCCGGCTGCTGGAAATCCTTGATGAAGCTCAGGTCAAGGCGACGTTCTTCTTCAGTGTCGGGCCGGACAACATGGGGCGCCACTTGTGGCGCCTCATCCGTCCACAGTTTCTCTGGAAAATGCTCCGCTCCAACGCAGCCGGCCTGTATGGCTGGGACATTCTGCTGGCCGGCACCGCATGGCCCGGAAAACCGATCGGCCGCGACCTGGGGCACTTGATGCGCCAGGCCCGGGATGCCGGGCATGAAGTTGGCCTGCACGCCTGGGATCACCATGGCTGGCAAGCCAATGCCGGGCGCTGGAGCGACGCACAACTGGTCGAACAGATACGCCGTGGCGTGGACACCCTCAGCGACATCCTCGGGGAAAAGATCACCTGCTCGGCGTCCGCCGGCTGGCGTGCCGACGAGCGTGTGATCGAAGCCAAGCAGGGATTCGGCTTTCGCTACAACAGCGATTGTCGCGGCTTGGGCCTGTTCCAGCCAAGACTGGCCAATGGTCGCCTGGGCGCTCCACAAATACCGGTAGACCTGCCGACCTTCGACGAAGTGGTCGGGCCGACCGTCGCCGCCAAGGATTTCAACACGTTCATCCTGGACCGGTTCACCCCGGAAAAACTCAATGTCTACACGATCCATGCCGAGGTAGAAGGGATTCTGATGGCCAACGATTTCCGTCAACTGCTGAGCGATGCACATCAGCGGGACATCCGTTTTCAACCCTTGGGCGACTTGTTGCCCGAGACCCCTGACAGTTTGCCGATCGGCCGCGTGGTACGCGGTGCACTCAAAGGTCGCGAAGGCTGGCTGGGAGTGCAAGGCGCATGAGCAAACGCTGGGCTTTGCCGTTATTGCTGGTCATGGTGGCGCTGGCCTACCTGCTGCCACTGGGCAGTCACGGCTTATGGATTCCTGACGAAACCCGCTACGCCCAGATCAGCCAGGGCATGCTCCTGAGCGGCAACTGGGTGTCGCCGCATTTCATGGACGTGCGCTATTTCGAAAAACCCGCGGCCGGCTACTGGATGATTGCCATCGGTCAGGCGCTGTTCGGCCAGAACCTCTTCGGAGTGCGCTTCGCTTCGGCACTGAGCACCGGTTTGAGCGTACTGCTGTGCTACCTGGTCGCCCGCCGGATGTGGAACGAACCGCGCAAGAGTTTCGCCTGCGCGCTGCTGTACATGAGTTTCTCGGTCATTGCCGCTTCGGCGGGGTATGCCAACCTCGATCCGCAATTCACGTTCTGGGTCAACCTGAGCCTGGTGGCCTTGTGGTTTGCACTGGACAGCGTCAGCCGCAGTCAGCGCCTGATCGCATGGGCGGTGCTGGGCCTGGCCTGCGGCATGGGCTTCATGACCAAGGGCTTCCTGGCCTGGTTGCTGCCGGTGCTGATCGCCCTGCCCTGGATGATCTGGCAAAAACGCTGGCGTGAACTGCTGGTCTACGGCCCGGTGGCGGTCGTGGTCGCCATCGCCGTCAGCCTGCCATGGGCCCTGGCGGTGCATGCCCAGGAGCCTGACTACTGGCGGTTTTTCTTCTGGCACGAACATATCCGCCGTTTTGCCGGGGACGATGCCCAGCATGACGCGCCGTGGTGGTACTACCTGCCGCTACTGGTGGCGTTCAGCATGCCGTGGGTTGCATTGCTGCCGCCGGCGCTGAAGCAAGCCTGGCAGACCCGACGCCAGTCCAATATCGCATTCCTGCTGCTGTGGCTGTGGATGCCGTTGTTTTTCTTCAGCCTGAGCAAGGGCAAGCTGCCTGCCTACATCCTGCCGTGCCTGCTACCTCTGGCATTGTTGCTCGGCCATGCACTGGCTGACCGCTTGAAGCTGGAGCAAGGTCGCGTGCTGGGCATCAACGGCTTGCTGAACCTGGCGGCGGGCGTGGTCACTCTGCTGGCCCTGGTTTATCTGCAACTGAAAAAGCCGATCTACGATCATGAACTGCACAACCTGGTGTTGGTGTTCATCGGCTTGATCGGCTGGATCATGGCCAACCTGCTGCAGGCCTTCCGCCCGTTGCAGTGCTGGGCAGCCCCGGCTTTTGGCAGCCTGCTGCTCATCGGTTTGGTGCCTGCCGGACTGCCCAATTCCGTAGTCGCCAACAAAACGCCTGACCAATTCATCCTCGATCACGCCCAGGAACTCGGCCAGACCGCGAAGTTGTTGAGCAATGACCTGGGGGCCGCGTCGGCGTTGTCCTGGCGGGTGAAACGCCCGGAAGTGGCTTTTTTCAACACGATAGGCGAATTGAAATATGGCCTTGCCTATCCTGATTCGCTGAATCAGCGCGTCGGCCCCGACCAGGTACAACAGTGGATGGACGATGCTCGCCAGCTTGGCTCGGTGGGCGTGGTCATGCGGGTCAAGGGCGAGGAAGAGCTGCGCGAACTTGATCAATTGCCCAAAGAGGGCAAGCGCTACGAACAAGGCAACCTGGTGATTTTGATCATCCCTCAGGCGACGCTATGAGCCTGCTATTGCTACTGGTCGCCTGCCTGCTGACCTGCCTCGGCCAGATCGCCCAGAAATATGCGGTGGAAAGCTGGCGCGGCCAATCTGCCGGGTGGATGGACAAACTGCGCTCGCCCTGGCTTTGGCTGGCCCTGACCTCTTTGGGACTGGGCCTGCTGGTGTGGCTGCTGGTGCTGCAACGCCTGGAAGTCGGGATTGCCTACCCGATGCTGAGCCTGAACTTCGTGCTGATCACCCTGGTTGCGCGTTTCGTGTTCCACGAAACCATCGACCGCCGCCACTGGCTGGGTGTGGCGCTGGTGATCGGCGGCGTGGCATTGCTGGGGCAACACGCATGAACCTGAGTCGCGGAATTACCTTCGCACTGGGCAGCGTGTTGCTGGTCAGCGCCGCCCAATTGGGCATGCGCTGGAGCATGAGTCACCTGCCGCAACCCGAACAATGGCTCACCGCTCACATCGACTTGACGGCCGTTGCCGTGGTGCTCGTGGCCATCTGCGCCTACGCCCTGTCGATGCTCTGCTGGCTCGCCGCCCTGCGGGACCTGCCCCTGGGTCGTGCCTACTCGTTGCTGAGTATCAGCTACGCGCTGGTGTACCTGCTGGCCGCCAGCCTGCCGCTGTTCAACGAAACGTTCAGCCTTACAAAAAGCCTTGGCGTGGCATTGGTCATCCTCGGCGTCATTACCATCAATTCTCGACCTGCTCGTGCGCCTGAATTAAGGAGTGCCCCATGAAAATAAGTGTATTTGGTAGCGGTTATGTTGGCCTGGTGCAGGCTGCGGTACTGGCGGAAGTTGGCCACGACGTGGTCTGCATGGACGTTGACGAGAAAAAAGTCGAACTGCTCAAACAGGGCCACGTGAGTATTTTCGAACCCGGACTGGCCAGCCTGGTACGCGAAGGCCTCGACGCCAAACGGTTGCAGTTCACCAGCGACGAAAAATTCGCGGTCCAGCACGGACAGGTACTGTTCATCGCGGTCGGTACTCCGTCCCGGGACGACGGTTCAGCGGATTTGCGCTATGTGATGTCGGTGGGCGAAGCCGTGGCACGGCATCGCGAGCAACCGGCGATCCTGGTGGAAAAATCCACCGTCCCGGTCGGCACCGGCGACGCCTTGCGTGCACACATCGACAAATGCCTGCTCAATGCCGGGCGTGTCTTACAGTTCGATATCGTCTCCAACCCGGAATTCCTGAAGGAAGGTTCGGCCGTTTCCGACTGCCGACGCCCGGACCGTATCGTCGTCGGCTGTGAACGCGATGAAGTACGCGACGTGATGCGTGACCTGTACTCGCCTTTCAACCGCAATCATGAGCGCATCATGTTCATGGACCTGCGCAGTGCCGAACTGACCAAGTACGCCGCCAACTGCATGCTGGCGACCAAGATCAGCTTCATCAACCAGATCGCCGAGCTGGCCGAACACCTGGGTGCCGACATCGAGTCGGTACGCCTGGGCATCGGGGCCGACTCGCGGATCGGCTACCACTTCATCTACCCCGGTTGCGGCTACGGTGGCTCATGCTTCCCCAAGGACATGCGCGCCCTGATCCACAGCGCCGAAGAGGCCCATTGCTCCAGCGACCTGCTGCAAGCGGTGGAAGCCATCAACGAGCGGCAAAAACACAAACTGTTCGACCGCATCAACGCGTTCTATAAAGGCGACTTGCGTGGCAAGACTTTTGCCTTGTGGGGCCTGGCGTTCAAGCCGAACACCGACGACATGCGCGATGCACCGAGCCGGGTGTTGCTGGAATCGTTGTGGGCCGCCGGGGCGAATGTCCGTGCGTTCGATCCGGAAGCCATGCAGGAAACCCAGAAGCTGTATCCCGATGAATCGAAACTGATGCTCATGGGCACGCCTGAGTCGGTCCTGTCCGGTGCCGATGCACTGATCATCTGCACCGAATGGCAACAGTTCAAGGCGCCGGACTTCGAGCTGATCCAGCAGCGGCTCAATGCACCGGTGATCTTCGACGGCCGTAACCTGTACGACGCAGACCGCCTGGCACGCATCGGTTTCACCTACTTCCCGATCGGCCGGGGCGAATCGCGCAAATTGCCAATGCCTTACCAGCAATGGTCAACCGAATCAGTGGTCGCCTGAACCTCATGATCCCTCACATCCGCCAACAGTCCCTCGCGCTGGGTCTGTTGGCGCTGTTGTTGTTCTGCGCCGGGATGTATCAGCAGGCGGCCATCGGTTTCGATTCGCGCTTCGTGCTGTTCGCCCAGGAGATGCTGCGCAATGGGCCGTCGTTTTTTCCGACGACCTATGGCCAGCCCTATGCAGACTATTCGGGACTTTCAACGATATTCATCTGGCTGCTCTCACTGCCATTCGGCCAGGTCACCAGCCTGACCGCGTGGCTGCCGAGCGCCATCGCCGCAGCGGTCATCGTCACATTGATGTACCGCCTGCTGGCGCCCTATTCCACGCGTTGGGCATTGTTGAGCATCGCCTTGATGCTGTTGACCAACACCTTCATCACGGAAACCCGCGCCGTTTCCCTCGACCTGATGCTGGCGGCCGTCGCGTTCAGCGTGTTCTACCTGGGCTATGCCGCCGATCACTTCGCGGCGCCGCGGCGCCAGGTTCTGATCTTTGCCTTGCTGATGCTCGGCTTCTGGATTCGCGGGCCGATCGGCCTGGTCATTCCGACAGGGATGCTCTGCAGCTATTTTCTGGTCAATTGCCAATGGCGACGGCTGATTGTCTTCGGATTGCTGGCATCGGTACTGCTGGCAGGATGTATCGGTTTATTGCTGTGGCGGGCAGATGTCAGTGGCGGCCCGGCGTTTTTGCAAGACGTGATTCGCATGCAGTTCATGGGACGCATGGACGGCACCGAGGGTTCCAACGATTTGCTGTATTACTTCACCAGTTCGGTAGGTAATTACGCATTGGCCTGGCCCTTGGCGGTGCTGGCACTGTTGGCGGTCGGAATCTCCGGCCGCCGGGAAACCGGCCCGGCATTGCGCCTGTTGCAATACTGCGTCGCCGCCGGACTGATCGTGATGATCGGCCTCTCGATCCCCCAGGCGAAAAAAGCCCGCTACCTGCTGCCGATGCTGCCCATGGCGGCAATCGTGGCGGCCTATCCGTTTTACGCCACACAGGGTCGATTGTTTGCCTGGCTGCGGGGGTTGATGCTGGGACTGTGGCTGCTGATCCCGGGGCTGCTGATCGTGACCTTGCTGGTTGTACGACGAAAATTTCCCGATGAAGTGGCTCACCTCACTTCGTTGTTCATCATGCTTGGCGTGCTGCAAGTGGTCGCTGTGGCAGCGCTCAAGCAACCCCGCTGGCGAGCGCAGCGAGCACAGGCATTGGCCCTTTGCGCGATTCTGGCACTCTGGTCGTTCTACATCCTGCAATTCGAGCCCGTTCAACGACAGCTCTACGATACCCGGACCTTCAGCCGCGAGGTGTTCGAACGGGTGCAAGAAACCCCGGCACCGCTGGTGATGCACGGGATGGGCAAAGACGCGAAGGCCATCAAGTTCATGGTCAACATCCCGCAGGAACTGCACCCGGTTTTCACCGACTCCCCTGCGGAACTTGAAGCCCTGCAGGGCCCGGCGTGGCTGATGATGGACCTGACCGCGTACAAGACATTGCAAGGCACGGCTGTTGGTGCATTGCCGCCCGTACTGAGCGGACGCTTCGACAAGAATGATTTCGTGCTGCTGCACCTCAAGTAAATCCCGTGGCAACAATCGAATCGTCCGGCTGCTAGAGTAGCGCTCATGATCGGGCTGATGCCGGCCCGATCGAATAAGGACATTCACGCCGTGACCACCTACTCCCCCCTCATCCGCCGCCTGCTGATCTGCTCGCTGACCATCGTCGTCAGCCGCGCCATCACCAGCCCATTACTCACTCTGTTCGTCAGTGACAAGCTTGGCCTCAACCAACAGGACGTTGGCTTGCTGCTCGGCATTGCGGTGTTCGTCGCCACCCTGCTCTCACTCTACGGCGGCTACATCATTGATCGCTTCGAAAAACGCCGACTGCTTGTTCTCTCGATGGCCTCCAGCGCGATCGGCCTGGTGTTGCTGACCTTTGCTGAAAACCTCTACCTGACAACAATCACCCTGATCGTCACCGAAACCGCCTCATCGCTGTTCCTGATCGGTTCGAAAGCGATCCTCAGCGACAACCTTGAGGTCGGACAGCGCGCCAAGGCGTTTTCCCTGAGCTATACGCTGACCAACATTGGCTACGCTGTCGGGCCGATGCTCGGTGTGTTGATCGCCGGCGCCTTTGCCAGTGCGCCGTTCCTGATCGCTGCGGCCATCGCTTTTTTCAGTATTTTCCTGATGACCGGCATTCCCGGGAACCCGGCCAGTGTTTCTCTGACCGGTCAAGCGCAGAGTTTTCTCAAAACCCTGGTCACCCTGAAAAACGACCGCACCCTGATCACGTTCACCGCCGGTTGCCTGCTCAGCACGGTGGTGCACGGGCGATTTACGTTTTACCTGTCGCAGTACCTGCTGGTGATCAGCAATCCCCGCCACACCATGGAAATCATGGCCGCCCTGCTCGCCTGCAACGCCATCAGCGTGATCTTGCTGCAATACCAGATCGGGCGTTTTCTCAAGCGCGAGCAACTGCGCCAATGGATCGTTGCCGGCAGTGGCCTGTTCATCCTCGGGCTGATCGGCTTCAGCCTGGCAGACAGCCTGGTGAGCTGGTGCGTGGCGATGTTTATCTTCACCCTCGGTGAAATCATTATTTACCCGGCCGAGTTTCTCTTCGTCGACACCCTGGCACCGGAAGAACTGCGCGGCAGTTACTACGGGGCGCAAAACCTTGCTGCGCTTGGCGGCGCGTTGAGCCCGATGATTTGCGGCTTCATGTTGATGCACACCCCGGCACCGACGATGTTTTATGCCTTGAGTGCACTCGCTGCCGTGGGTGGTTTGCTGTGTTACATAAGCGGCCGACGGAGTCATTCAAAGCAAAATTAATGCACTGAAAACTCATTAATATGAATTTGTCAGCAGCAGGATTGAACGGCACACTGTGCGCGTTCCTCCCCCAACAGTTGGAACACCTTCAAGGGCTTTCTGGTTCTCCCAGCCAAGCCCTTTTTTTTTGCCTCGCTTTTTTCTGCCGGAGTTTTTCTCGGAATGCTTGCTCGCTGGTTGCCCGCCGCCATCAACACCCGCCCCACTGAATGGAGCCGAGCCGCCATTGGCATGGCCTTGGGAACCCTGCTCAGCGTGTGGCTCTGTGCCCAGGTGTTCGGCATTGAGGTGGCCCAGCACCTGATCGGCCCGTTGGGGGCGTCGGCGGTGCTGTTGTTTGCCGTGTCTTCGGGCGCACTGGCCCAACCCTGGTCGATACTGGGCGGCTACCTGAGTGCCGCGGTAATTGCGTTGCTGGTGGCCCATGTGCTGGGCCGAACCCTCGGTAGCGCTTGCCTGGCCGCGGGCATGGCATTGATCCTGATGTGCTGGTTGCGGTGCCTGCATCCACCGGCAGGAGCATTGGCCCTGACCCTGGTACTGGCCGATCCGGCCACCATTGCCATGGGCTGGAAAGCCATTGAACCGGTAATGCTCAGCGCGGCGACGATGCTGACCTGCGCCCTGGCCTACAACAACCTGACCCGCATTCGTTACCCCAAAGGCGCCAGCGAACCGGTGGTCATGATCCCGGCCGGTCAGCCGCCGGTCGACGGTCAAACCATCACCGCCGAAGACCTGAAACTGGCGCTGGCCGATATGGAAGCGTTCTATGACGTCACACCCGAGGACCTCGAACAGTTGATCCAGGCCAGCCAACTGCACGCCAAACGCCGCAGCGTTGGCGAGGTGCTCGCTCCACGACTGTAAGCCACTGTTTTTGAGGTTCTTTTGCCGTGGCCGGGCGGTTCTGGCATCCTGCGCCTCCATTTTCTGACCCGGCCCGCCTTCTGGCACGCAAACCACCATGACCGCCTCCGAAAAAGCCCCTGCTCCACGCCACAGCGACCTGATTTATGGCCTCGATGACCGCCCGCACCTGACCGCCACCGTCTTCGCCGCCCTGCAACATGTGCTGGCGAGTTTCGTCGGCATTATCACCCCGACGCTGATCATGGGCAGCGCCCTGGGGCTGCAAAGCGAAATTCCTTATCTGATCAGCATGGCGCTGTTCGTCTCCGGCCTGGGCACCTTCGTGCAGGCGCGGCGCTTTGGCCCGGTGGGCTCCGGCCTGTTGTGCCTGCAAGGCACCAGTTTCTCGTTCATCAGTGTGATTCTCAGTGCCGGCTTCATGGTCAAGGCCCGGGGCGGTGGCACCGAGGAGATTCTCTCGACCATCTTCGGTGTGTGTTTTTTTGCCGCGTTCATTGAAGTGGTGTTGAGCCAGTTCATCGGTAAACTGCGCATGCTGATCACCCCGGTGGTGACTGGAACGATCATCACACTGATGGGCTTGTCGCTGATCAAGGTGGCCATGACCGACATCGCCGGCGGCTTCGGCGCCCCTGACCTGGGGGCTGCCAGTCACCTCACCCTGGCGGCGCTGGTGCTGGGAACCATCGTGGTGTTGAACCGGGTGGACGTGCCGTTTCTGCGCCTGGGAGCGATCGTCATCGGCCTGACCCTGGGCTACGTGGTGGCATGGCTCATGGGCCAAGTGGATTTCACCAGCCTGCCCGAAGTCCCGCTGGTGAGTGTACCGGTACCGTTCAAGTACGGGTTCTCCTTCGATTGGGTGGTGTTCATTCCGGTGGCGGTGATTTTCCTCGTTTCGCCGCTGGAGGCCGCCGGTGACCTCACGGCCAACTCGATGATCTCCCGGCAACCGGTCAAAGGCCCGGTGTACATTCGCCGGATCAAGTCCGGCCTGCTCGCCGACGGCCTCAATTCGGCCATGGCAGCGGTGTTCAACAGCATGCCGATGGTGACCTTCGCCCAGAACAACGGGGTGATCCAGCTCACTGGCGTGGCCAGTCGCTACGTGGCGTTTTTCATTGCCGGCCTGCTGGTGGTGCTCGGTCTGTTCCCGATGATCGGGGCCGTGTTGCAGTTGATGCCCAAGCCGGTGCTGGGTGGCGCGGAGCTGGTGATGTTTGGCACCGTCGCCGTGGCCGGGATCAAGATTCTCGCCGAGGCCGGCCTGCATCGACGCAACATGCTGATCGTGGCGATTTCGCTCGGCATGGGCCTGGGTGTGGCCGCCGTGCCGGAAGTGTTGCGCGAACTGCCCAAGGCCCTGCACAACATTTTCGAATCGCCCATCACCGTCGGCGCGCTGTGCGCTATCGTTCTTAATATCTTCCTGCCCGAGGAATTCATCGAGCTGGAAGAGGACGAATTCGATCCGGAGGCCTCCGTGCTTCAGGTGATGCAGAACCCCGATGTGACCCCCAGGGATGAACCGGCAAAGGCTGCGGCGGTCGCACAGTCAAACCGCTAGACGGGCTCGAGGGCTGAGCCGCTGGCGGTTCAGCCCTTTTCAGATGAGAGCACGTCCATGCGCAGCGTCCACGCGGTCCTGATTTCCCTCCTGCTCTGCCTGAGCGCCTGTACCTCGCTGCCCTATAGAGACCCGGTGAAAGTCAACGTCGTGGGCATCGAGCCCCTGCAAGGTGAAGGCATGGAAGTGCGCTTTGCCGTGAAAATCCGCGTGCAGAACCCCAATGACATCAACCTTACTTATAGCGGCGTCGCCCTGGACCTGGACATCAACGGCCAGCCATTCGCCTCTGGCGTCACCGATGAGCGGGGCGAAATCGGGCGTTTTTCCGACACCGTCGTGAGCGTGCCAGTCAGCGTTTCGGCGTTTTCGGCGATCCGGCAGACCTATGGCATCAGCCAGATGAAATCACTCAACAACCTGCCTTATATCCTGCACGGCAAACTCTCGGGCGGGGTGTTCAACACGACGCGTTTCGTGGACAGTGGCACGCTCAATCTGCCAGGGTCGATCACTGGAAGCCGTTGAAAACCTGCGCTTGATCCGCACCGATGCCATTCAATTTGTCAGCGGGACTTCCCCCGAAGCAAATCCGGGAAATCACTCGCGATGAGTGGTCATTGCGCCGCTGAACTCACTCGATGTCATTGAGAATCAGGCTGCGGTAATGCCCCGGATTTGACCCCGACCACTTGCGAAACGCCTTGTAGAACGAGCTGACGTCGGCGAACCCGAGCCGCGTGGCGATGTCACTGAAGCTGATCGCCGGCTCGGCCAGCCAGACAATCGCCAGTTCCTTGCGCACGCCATCCTTGAGGCCTTGATAGGTTTGCCCTTCTTCGGCCAGTCGACGGCGCAAGGTTGAAGCCGACATGCACAGGCGTTGTGCCAGGGCTTCGGTTTCCGGCCAGTGTTCGGCCGGCAGGTGGCGTAGATCATGTTTGATACGGCTGGCCAGGCTCTGCGGATCGCGGTACTTCACCAGAATGTTCGCCGGCGCCTGGGCCAGGAATCGCTTGAGTTCCTCGGGGCTACGCTTGATCGGCAAATCCAGGCAATCGGCGGAGAAAATCATCCGCGTGCGCGGACGGTCGAAACGCAGGTTCTCGGAAAACATCACCTGATAGTCATCGCAGAAATCCGGTTTCGAACAACGCAGTTCGATGGCCAGAATCGGAATCCGCCGCCCTGCCAGCCAGCAGGCAACGCCATGCACGATCATCCAGTAGGTGAAATAGGTGAAGGCCCGGCGCGGGTCCTTGTCGTCCTCCAGCAGGACGATTTCCGCCAGGCTTTGCTGACGCACCAACTGCGCCGGCAGGTGTTCAAGGATCAACGACAGAAACGCCAGGCCGCTGGCCAGCCCCGCCGCCACGTTGGGCTGGAGCATGGCGCTGCGACACAGAAACGCAAAGCTGCCGGATTTCAGTTTGCGTGGGTCCATGCCAAAAAACTCATCATCCCCGCGCCGTGCCAGCAATCGCCACAGTCGCGCATAAGCCGTGGCCGGCACACGGGCATCGGCGTTACCCAACAGCTGTGGGTCGATGCCAACCTTGATCAGCACCTCGTCCATAGCGATGCCTGGTGCGCAGCTTTGCAACAGTGCTTCACGCACCAGTTGGATGGAGATGGTGTCTTTTTCCGACATGGATCGCGGCAAGCCCTGTTCTTGTTCGAGTGGGGGGCATATTAGCCGAAACCGCCCACTCAACGCAGATCCTGTGGGAGCGGGCTTGCTCGCGAAGGCGGTGTGTTGGGCGACGTGTCTTTTACTGGTGTACATATCCGTTCCTGCGGTAACGGCTACTTATGGTTCCGCTTTTACAGCGGGTCACTTTGGAAAAGCCCCAAAGTAACCAAAAGGCTCTTGCCCCTGACGTTCGGTGCCTCGCCAAGGCTCGGCATTCCCTCGCTCCGGTCCTGCTCCGTGGGCCCGCGGCCTGCGGTCCGACCTGGTTTTCATGGCTGTACTCAATCTCCTGTAGGAGCGAGCCTGCTCGCGATGGACGTCAACGATGACGCGGGGTGTCTGGATGCCCGCGTTGCCCTGACATTTTTCGCGAGCAAGCTCGCTCCTACAGGGGGGGCTGATCTTAAGGCTCGTTCAGCTCAGGTTCAGGTAATTGGCAATCAATACCATATGTGAATGAGTGTCATTATGTTACAACTTAGCTCCCTATCTAAGTTCGAGACGTCACTGAATGCTGGTTCCTTTTCTGATCATGCTGCGCGAAGGTGTCGAGGCCGCGCTGATCGTTGGCATCATCGCCAGTTACCTCAAACAGACCGGTCGCGGCCAGTGGCTGCCGGCGATGTGGATCGGGGTGTTTCTTGCCGTCACCCTCGCCCTGCTGGTGGGCGGTGGCCTGGAACTGGTCAGTGCCGAGTTTCCACAGAAACAACAGGAGCTGTTTGAAGGCGTCGTTGGACTGGTAGCCGTCGGCATTCTCAGCTCCATGGTGTTCTGGATGCGCAAAGTGGCGCGCTCAATCAAGCATTCACTGCACGAGTCCCTCGACCACGCGTTGACCGGTTCCGGACACCAGGTGATTGCACTGATCGCCATGGTGTTTTTTGCCGTGGCCCGCGAAGGCCTGGAAACGGTGTTCTTCCTGCTCGCGGTATTCCAGCAAAGCCAGGGCCCGGCAGCACCGATTGGCGCCCTGCTCGGCCTGGTCCTGGCCATCGTCATCGGCTTCCTGATCTACAGCGGCAGCATGCGCCTGAACCTCGCGGCGTTTTTCCGCTGGACCGGCCTGTTCATCCAGGTGGTGGCGGCCGGCATCCTCGCCAACTCGGTGCAGGCGTTGCATGAAGCCGGGCTCTGGAACCATCTACAAACGGTACTTTTCGACTTCAGTGCAACGCTGCCGATGGACAGCCCGCTGGGTTCGGTGCTGGCCGGCATGTTCGGTTACCAGGATGCGCCGACCGTCAGCACCCTGGGTGCGTATCTGATCTATCTGCTGGTGGCGCTGGTGATGTTCTTCTCCCCGGCCGGCGCACCCGCCAGGCAAACCTCTTCCGTATCCAGCCAGTAAGGGCTCCCATGCCAAATCAAGCCCCATCCCAGGCTTCCCCACCCCGCGCCTTGCGCTGGGCGGTGGCCGGCTCGGCGATCGTAATGTTCGCCGCCGGCGGCCTGTTCTACTACGCCGCACAATTGGCGGCGGCCAAACGCCAAACCAACCACGATGAAGTGATGGTGACCATCCACCCGCACAGTTGTGAACCCAATGCCCTCACCGTCCCGGCCGGGCGCGCCAGTTTCCGCATCGTCAACCGCTCCGAGCGCGCCGTGGAATGGGAAATCCTCGACGGCGTGCTGGTGATCGAAGAACGGGAAAACATCGCACCCGGTTTGAGTCAGGTCATCAACGCCAACCTGCTGCCCGGCGATTACAGCGTCACTTGCGGACTGCTGAGCAATCCCCGTGGCACCTTGCACGTCACACCGACAGTTGCCTCCGACGCCGCCGCCAAAGCCAGGCCGTCGATGGTCGCTTTTATCGGGCCACTGTCGGAGTTCCGCGTGTACCTGAGCAGCCAGGGCACCGCGCTGATCAAAGCCGTCACCGCCCTCCAGCAAGCCATCGAGTCCGGTGACCTGAGCCAGGCGCAAGCCTTGTATGGGCCTGCGCGCGCGGCGTATCAGCGTGTGGCGCCTGCCGCTCAACGTCTGGCGGAACTGGACAACGCCATCAATGCCCGCGCCGACTATTTCGAAAAACGCGAGCAGGACCCGGGCTTCACGGGTTTCCACCGCATCGAATACGCACTGTTCCAACAACGCGATCTCGTGGACCTGACGCCGATTGCCCAGCGTCTACTGACGGACGTCACCAGCCTCAAACAACAGTTGCTGGCCCAGTCACTGCCGCCGGAGCAACTGGTGAGCATCATGGTGCGCAATTTCAACGGCATCGCCGATGTCCGCGCCGGCAGCGGCGAAGAAGAACGCTACAGCCATAGCGACCTGAACGGCTTCGCCGCCAACCTCGACGCCACCCGCAAAGTCGTCGACCTGTTGCGTCCGTTGCTGAGCAAATCCGCAACCGGGTTGCTGTCGACAATCGACAGCGCCCTCAACGCTTTCGACGCTGAACTCAATGGTTTCAAGGTCGGCGCCAGTTACGCCAGCTACGACAGCGTCAGCGTCGAGCAGCGCAAACAGATCGCCGACAAGGCCAAGGCACTGGCCACCGCACTCGATGGAATCGATCCCGCCCTTGGCCTTTCCGGCCTGTTAGCAGAAGACGCAAACCGATGAACGATCCAGAGCAATTCAACCCCCAGCGCCGCCGCGTACTGATGGGCATGGGCGCCGCCGGTGTCACCCTCGCCGGCTCAGCCCTCAGTTGCCCGGCCATGGCCGCCAGCCCCGCGCAAGTCACGCAAGCACCGAGCAGCGACAAAACCGCTTACTGCCACGAGTTCCATGGCCAGCACCAGAGCGGCATTGTTACCCCGCGCCCGGCGGCCGGCATGCTGGTGTCCTTCGATGTGCTGGCCAGCGACCGTGAAGACCTTGAGCGACTGTTTCGCACCCTGAACCAGCGCATTGCGTTCCTGATGAAGGGCGGCCCGGTAGCCCAGGTCGATCCGAAGCTGCCACCTGTGGACTCGGGCATCCTCGGTTCGGTGGTGACCCCGGATAACCTGACCGTTACGGTGTCGGTGGGCGAATCGCTGTTCGATGAACGCTTCGGCCTGGCCAATGCCAAGCCCAAGCGGCTGATACGCATGGTCGGCTTCCCCAACGATGCGCTGGAAGCCGATTGCTGCCATGGCGACTTGAGCATCCAGTTCTGCTCCAACACCACCGACACCAACATCCACGCGCTGCGTGACATCGTGAAAAACCTGCCAGACTTGCTGCTGGTACGCTGGAAACAGGAAGGCAGCGTGCCGCCCCAGGCCCAGGCGAAACCCGGCGTGCCGGCGCAGAGCGCGCGCAACTTCCTCGGCTTCCGCGACGGTTCGGCCAACCCCGATTCCAACGACGCCAAGGCCATGGACAGCATCGTCTGGGTGCAGCCCGGCAGCGATGAACCCGCGTGGTCAGCCAACGGCAGCTATCAGGCCGTGCGAATCATCCGCAACTTCGTCGAACGCTGGGACCGCACGCCGTTGCAGGAACAGGAAAGCATTCTCGGCCGGGTCAAAAGCACCGGTGCGCCCATGGGCGGTGCCCACGAATCCGAAGTGCCGGACTACAGCAAGGATCCGCAAGGCAAGCTGACGCGGCTCGACGCCCACATTCGCCTGGCCAACCCGCGCACTGCCGCAACCCGGGCCAACCTGATCCTGCGCCGGCCGTTCAACTACTCCAACGGCGCGAACAAGAACGGCCAGCTCGACATGGGACTGCTGTTCATCTGCTACCAGGCCGACCTGGAGAAAGGCTTCATCACCGTGCAAACCCGGCTCAACGGCGAACCGCTGGAGGAATATCTCAAGCCGGTCGGCGGCGGCTATTTCTTCACCTTGCCCGGTGTCAGCGGCGACCAGGACTTCATCGGTCGTTCGCTGCTTGAGGCGACACAACCCGCACATCCATCAAAAACAACCGCCTGACCACAACAACCCTCACGGAACCGCCCCATGAAGAAGTCACCCCTCGCGTTAATGCTGACCCTTGGCTTGCTCAACACTTCGCTTTCGGCATACGCAGCGACAGCGCCGATGGACCTGGTGGGGCCGGTCTCGGACTACAAGATCTACGTGACCGGGCAACTGGATGAACTGGCCAGCCACACCCGACAATTCACTGACGCCGTGAAAAAAGGTGACCTGGCCACCGCGCAAAAACTCTACGCGCCGACTCGCGTCTACTACGAGTCGATCGAGCCGATTGCCGAGCTGTTCAGTGACCTGGACGCGTCCATCGACTCCCGCGTTGATGACCACGAAAAAGGCGTGAAGGCCGAAGACTTCACCGGTTTCCACCGCCTCGAATACTCGCTGTTCTCGGAAAAAAGCAGCAAAGGCCTGGGGGAACTGGCAGACGGCTTGAACAAGGACGTGAAGGACCTGCAAACCCGCGTGGCCGGCCTGACCTTCCCGCCTGAAAAAGTCGTGGGCGGTGCCGCTGCACTGCTCGAAGAAGTCGCGGCGACCAAGATCTCCGGCGAAGAAGATCGCTACAGCCACACCGACCTCTATGACTTCCAGGGCAACATCGACGGCGCGAAGAAAATCGTCGACCTGTTCCGTCCGCAGATCGAGAAGCAGGACGCCGCTTTCGTGGCCAAGGTCGACAAGAACTTCGCCACCGTGGACAAGATCCTGGCCAGGTACAAGACCAGCGATGGCGGTTTCGAGACCTACGACAAAGTGAAGGACGCCGACCGCAAAGCACTGGTCGGGCCGGTCAATACCTTGGCTGAAGATTTGTCGACATTGCGTGGGAAGCTGGGTCTGAACTGAGTTTTACAGCGCCGGCAAGGTCCTCATCGCGAGCAAGTCGGATCGCCGCACCGTCGCTCCCACAGTGGATCTGGGTCGAACACAACATTGTCGCCGACACCAAACCCTGTGGGAGCGAGCTTGCTCGCGATTGCTTTTCTGAGCCCCACCGGGTTTACAGAATGCGGTAGAGCAATCGCTCGATTCGCACGCGACTCACGCGCTTGAGGAACTTGGCGACGCCCATCGGGTATTCGGCGAGGGTTTCCAGGTTCTGGAAGTGCTCGATACGACGGGTGTGCTGGAAGATCTCTGTCAACTCGTTGCGACGCGGCTCCAGCCACTCGCCGTGTGGATCATCGATCAACAAGGCGTTTTCCAGGTCGAGTCGAAACGCCCGCGGGTTGAGGTTGTTGCCGGTCAGCAAGGTATAGCGCTGATCGATCCACATGCCCTTGAGGTGATAGGAGTTGTCGCCATCACGCCACAGGTGCAGGTTCAACTGACCGCTGTCGATGTTGCGCTGATGGCGCTTGGCAAACCGGCGCAGGCTGATTTCGTACAGGTACGGCAGCGCCGAAATGACCCGGAACGGTTCGCTCGGCGGGATGTAGAAGTCATTGGCCGTCTTGTCGCCGACCACAATATCGATCTTCACTCCACGGGCCAGCGCACGGTTGATCTCGCGGATGATCGCCAGCGGCAGGTTGAAGTACGGTGTGCAAATGGTCAGTTGCTGCCGGGCGCTGGCAATCAGTTCGCAGATCACCCGGTTCAGCGGATTGTTCTTGCCGACGCCGAGCAACGGGCTGACAGACAGACCCGCCCTGTCGGTGGTGCCCCGCGTGGTGTCGTACGCCGCGTGCTTGAGACGGCTGCGCAGGTCGCCGATGTCATTGCGCAGGCTGCGGGTGGTCGGCAGGTTCGGCAGGTCGAGGCGGTGCACCGCTTTCGAGGCCACCAGGCCGTGCTGCACCAGGTGCTGCATCGAATCGGCCAGTTCGCGATTGTGCAGCAGGTGATAGCGGTCGTAGCGGTACTTGTCGAACTTTTGCAGATAGACGTTGTTCAGGCTCGCGCCGCTGTAGATCACACAGTCATCGATCACGAAGCCTTTGAGGTGCAACACACCGAACAGTTCGCGGGTTTGTACCGGGACACCGTAGATCGGCACTTCGCTGGCATGGGTGCGGGTCATTTCCTGATACCAGGCGGAGTTGCCCGGTTGCTTGCCTGCACCGATCAGGCCGCGCTGGGCGCGCAGCCAGTCGACGACCAGCACCACGTCCAGTTCCGGACGCGCCAGTTTGGCCGCGTGCAAGGCATCGAGGATTTCCTGGCCGGCTTCATCCTGTTGCAGGTACAGCGCAACGATGTAAATGCGCCGGGTCGCGCTGGCGATTTTCTCCAGCAGGCAACGACGGAATTCGGCAGCGCCGGAAAGGATGCTGACGGCATCGGCTGTCAGCGGAAAACTGCGCAGTTTGGGCAGCAGGGAACGTTTGAAAAGCGACGGCATAGGGCTCGCAATGGGTCGAATCCGAAGAACCCGAGAGCTTACACCATCGCTAGCTTCGGGTCTTGTTACTGTCTGTTAAGGCCCCTTCGCGAGCAAGCCCGCTCCCACAGAGGAATGCATTTCAATGTGGGAGCGGGCTTGCTCGCGAAGACCATTTATCAGGCACCGCAAAAATATCAATTGACCATGGAGAACGATCGTTCTACTGTTAGCCACATGAACGAAATCACTAGCAATGATACACGCGACATCATTCTGGATGTCACCGAAAAGTTGATCTACAAAAGTGGCATAGCTGCCACTGGCATGGATCTTCTGGTGAAAACCGCCGGCGTCTCCAGAAAAAGCATTTACCGCTACTTCGCCAACAAGGACGAACTGGTGGTGGCCGCCCTGCAACGCCGCGACCAGCGCTGGATGCACTGGTACCGCGAGGAAGTCGGCCAGGCCGAAACCCCGGCTGAGCGACTGCTCAACCTGTTTACCGTACTCAAATCGTGGTTCGCCTGCGAAGGCTTCCGCGGTTGCGCCTTCATCAACACCAGTGGCGAAACCGGCGACCCGCAAGACCCGGTGCGCCTGGTCGCGAAAGAACATAAACAGAAGCTGCTCGACTACGTGTGCGAGTTGTGTACCGAACAGGGTGCCGAGGATCCGCAGATGCTGGCCAGACAGCTGCTGATCCTGATCGATGGTGCCATTACCGTGGCGCTTGTAATGGGTGATCACAGTGCCGCCGATAATGCGCAATGCATGGCGCGAAAGTTATTGGGCCTGTAGCAACTTAATCAAGCTCGACATGATGTTTGAACTTTAACTTGATACGGAGACTTGAAATGTCTAATGCCGAAGTTCGTCCGCCATTACCCCCTTTCACCCGTGAATCGGCCATTGAAAAAGTTCGCCTGGCTGAAGACGGCTGGAACTCCCGCGACCCAGAGCGCGTGTCCCTGGCCTACACCCTGGACACCCAATGGCGCAATCGCGCCGAGTTCGCCCACAACCGCGAAGAAGCCAAAGGCTTCCTGACCCGTAAATGGGCCAAGGAGCTGAACTATCGACTGATCAAGGAGCTGTGGGCCTTTACCGACAACCGCATCGCCGTGCGTTATGCCTACGAATGGCACGACGACTCGGGCAACTGGTTCCGCTCCTACGGCAACGAAAACTGGGAGTTCAACGAGGACGGCCTGATGGCCCGCCGCTTCGCCTGCATCAACGACATGCCGATCAAGGAAAGCGAGCGCAAGTTCCACTGGCCGCTGGGGCGCCGTCCTGACGATCACCCGAGCCTGTCGGATCTGGGTCTGTAAACACTGAGCAAAATGTGGGAGCGGCGGTGCGGCGATCCGACTTGCTCGCGAAGGGGTCTTCAGATCCAGCATCAATGCTGGCTGACACACCGCTTTCGCGAGCAAGCCCGCTCCCACAATGGTTTTGTGGCGTTCAGGCCGGTAACATACCGGCCCTTCCCTGCAGCCCTTTCTGCACCCGCCGAATAAGCCGATCCCATGCCTTTCGAACTCAGTGTTGACCTCTCCACCCTGGCCATCCTGGCCCTTGTCGCTTTTGTTGCCGGTTTCATCGACGCCATTGCCGGTGGCGGTGGTCTGTTGACCACCCCGGCCCTGTTGACCGCCGGCCTGCCGCCGCATCTGGTGCTGGGCACCAACAAGCTCAGTTCGACCTTCGGCTCGGCGATTGCCAGTTTCACCTTCTACCGCCGCAAGCTGTTCCACCCTGCGCAATGGGTGCACGCCATCGTCGGTACCCTGGTCGGCGCGCTGACCGGTGCCGTGGTCGCGCATTACCTGCCGGCGGAATGGCTGAACAAAATGCTGCCGGTGATCGTCTTCGCTTGCGGTGTCTATCTATTGTTTGGCGGTACGCCGACAGCGCCAACGGACAGCGATGCACCGATCAAGAAAACGTGGCAGTCGACCCAAGGCTTCAGCCTCGGCTTCTATGACGGCGTGGCAGGACCCGGCACGGGCGCGTTCTGGACCGTGAGCAGCCTGCTGCTGTACCCCATCGACCTGGTGAAGGCCAGCGGAGTGGCGCGCAGCATGAACTTCGTCAGCAACGCGGCGGCGCTGTCGATCTTCATCTTTTCCGGCCAGGTGGACTGGATCATCGGCCTGTGCATGGGCTCGTCGTTGATGGTCGGCGCGTTCTTCGGCGCCCGCACCGCCATCAGCGGCGGCGCGAAATTCATTCGTCCGGTGTTCATCACCGTGGTGCTGGGCCTGACCGTGCGCCTAGCCTGGCAACACTGGTTCAGCGTGACCTAAACGCCGCGCCACATAGACGTCGATCAGGTAACGGGCTATCGAGCGTGACGCCGGCAACGGCGGCAACTCGTGCACGTTGAACCACTGGGCATCCTCGATCTCGTCTTCCTGACAGACGATCTCGCCACCGGCGTATTCGGCATGAAAGCCGAGCATCATCGAGTGCGGGAACGGCCAGCACTGGCTGCCCATGTACTGGATGTTCCTGACCTCGATGCTCACCTCTTCGCGAACCTCGCGAATCAGACAGTCCTCGGCCGACTCGCCCGGCTCGGCAAACCCGGCCAGGGTGCTGTAGACACCCGGCACGAAACGCGGCGAACGTCCCAGCAGAATCTCGTCGCCGCGGGTCACCAGCACGATCATGCTCGGTGAAATGCGCGGGTAATAGCGCAAGTCACACGGTTCGCAGTACATCGCCCGTTCACTCACCACCTGATGGGTCGCCTGCCCGCAATTGCCGCAAAAACGGTGCTCGCGGGCCCAGGTGCCGATCTGTGCGGCGTAACCGAGCACCTTGTAGAGCGTGTGATCGCCTTCCAGCATGAACGCCCGCAGGCCTTTCCAGTTGCAGCCCGGTACCTCGCTGTGACTGCGCAACTCCAGCAGATAGACCGGCTCGCCGTCGAGATGACCGATGCCATGCTCGGCGAGAATCGACAGGTCCTGACGCTTTAACCATTCGCGCGCAAACAAGGCGCCATTGTCATCGAACAGAAAGCCCTCGGGGCTGCGCGCGACGGCCCAGCCGCCAGGTTGATCAGTGTCCAGTACTGCAGTGGTCCAGCGAGGAGTCATGGTTAATCAATCCAGAAATTCGGGTTTCTGTTTGCTCATATGGGCGGCCATGGCCACGCGCAGATCGGTGGATTGCAGCATGGCGGCGTTCCAGGTGGCGATGTATTCGAGACCGTCATCGATGCGATGGTCGCGCATGTAGCTGATCATCTCTTTGGTGCCGGTGACGGCGATCGGCGACTTGCCGGCGATTTCGCGGGCAATGCCCATGACGCCGTCGAGCAGACTGGCGTTGTCGCTGTAGACGCGATTGACCAGGCCCATGCCCCGCGCTTCGTCGGCGCCAAAGGTGCGACCAGTGTAAGCCAGTTCACGCAGCATGCCGTCACCGATGATTCGCGGCAAGCGTTGCAATGTGCCGACGTCGGCGGCCATGCCGATGTCGATTTCCTTGATTGAAAACTGTGCATCTGCGGCGGCATAACGCATGTCGCACGCGGCAATCAGGTCGATGGCGCCACCCAGGCAGTAACCCTGTATGGCCGCGAGCACCGGTTTGCGGCAGTTATCGACCGCATTGAACGACGCTTGCAAGGTGAGAATCTTGCGTCGCAACAGGCGCGCATTGCGGCCGACGTCCTTGCCCAGCTCATTGGCCACGCCGGCCAGCATCATCAGGTCGATCCCCGAGGAGAAATGCTTGCCTGCCCCGCTGAGGACCACCACGCGCACTTCATCGGTGTCGTCGATCCACTGGAAGATCTCGACGATCTCGCTCCAGAACGCAGCGTTCATCGAGTTGATCTTCTCCGGGCGGTTGATCTGCACATGGGCGATTTTATCGACCAGTTCGACGTTGAACGCGCTGTACTGAGACATGCCAGTGATCCTTTTGCGGGCAAAAATGAGGCCCGAACTATAACAAGGCATCAAGGCGGGCAGTAAGGCAGTGGTTCAGCCAAATGCGGGACTCACGGCACGCACCACAACGGTGCGCAGCCACTCGTTCACGGCGCACATTTATATGACTGCCCGGTGACTTCTTGAGGCCAAAATGCAAAAAAACATGCACTTCGTCGGGGCGTTTGCACCTCGATCAGGCACGTCCGTACCGCTACAAACCGATTGTCGAACAATTTTGCCATCTGCCCTTTACCGCTCTAAGTTCTGGCCTAGACTCATTTTCTCGAGACGAGACCGATCGGTCACAAAGTGGAAAAATAGTCGAAACTTTTTCCAGTCCCGATCGGTCCTCTGACAAGAAGGTGCGTTGCGACTGGTGCAATCCTTGCAACGGCCCGTTCACCCCTTTTGCTTCGACGCATCGGGCAGCGCTTGCTCACTGATGCGTAGCGCGATTGCGCCCGGCCAGCGGAATTGGCCATGAAACACCGTTTGCCAGACCTAAGAATTAGATCAACAACACGGGAGATTCATATGATCGGTACGGCTTTGGAAATACAGGGAGAGCGTGCTCATCAGGTCGGCGAATCGAGCGCCGTAACTGCCGCAAGTACCCACCCCATCAGCGTTCCTGGCACCAGGACGCTGACCCCGGCAGCCAACCAGAATCCGAACCGTAAAAAAGTGTTGTTCGTTACCTCGGAAATTGCCGACCTGGTGAAAACCGGTGGCCTGGGCGACGTTTCCGCAGCGCTGCCTCGGGCCATGGCCCACCTGCATGATGTGCGGGTGTTGATCCCGGGTTACCCGCAGGTGCTGCACAGCGAGAACCCCATTCATATCATCGGTGAGCTGGGCGGTCATGCTGCGTTGCCACCGTGCAAGATCGGGCGCATGGACATGCCTGATGGTCTGGTCATTTACGTGTTGATCTGCCCCGAACTCTACGAGCGCGAAGGTTCGCCCTACGGCGCCAACAACGGCCGCGACTGGCCGGACAACCATATCCGTTTCGCCCGTCTGGGCCTGGCGGCAGCCGATATTGCCGCCAACCTCGCACAAATCCACTGGTGCCCGGACCTGGTGCACGCCCACGACTGGCCCGCCGGCCTGGCCCCGGCCTACATGCACTGGCGTGGGCAGCGCACGCCGACGCTGTTCACCATTCACAACCTGGCGTATCAAGGCGTGACCAGCCTGGGCTCGTGCCCCGAACTGGGCATTCCCCATCACGCGCTGCAACAGGAAGGCATGGAGTTCTACGGCAAGATGTCGTTCCTCAAGGCCGGCATGGCCTATTCGAGCCACATCACCACCGTCAGCGCGACCTACGCCCAGGAAATCACTACCCCGGATTTCGGTTGCGGTCTCGACGGCTTTCTCGCCGCCAAGACCCAGCAAGGCCTGCTCAGCGGGATACCCAACGGCATCGATGAAAGCTGGGATGCGGCGACTGATCCGCACCTGTTCTGCCCGTTCAGCATCGGCGACTGGGATGGCAAGGCCGTGAACGCCGCCCATGTCCGCGAGCTGTTCGGCCTGCAAGACTCCGAGGGGCCGCTGTTCGCCGTGGTGTCGCGCCTGGTCTACCAGAAAGGCCTGGACCTGACGGAAGCAGTCTCCGAATACATCGTCAAATCCGGCGGCCAGATCGCGATCATCGGCCGTGGCGAGCCCGAAGAAGAACAGTCGATGCGCGAACTGGCCCTGCGCTTCCCCGGGCAGATCGGCGTGCGTATTGGCTTTAACGAAACCGATGCCCGGCGCATGTTCGCTGGCAGCGACTTCCTGCTGATGCCTTCGCGTTACGAACCCTGCGGCCTGAGCCAGATGTACGCCCAGCGCTTCGGCTCGTTGCCGGTGGCTCGCAATACCGGTGGCCTGGCCGACACCATCGAAAACGGCGTGACCGGGTTCCTGTTCGATGAATCCACGGTGCAAAGCTACCAGGAAGCCCTGAGCCGCGCGTTCAAGGTGTTTGCCTTCCCCGACCTGCTGCACGCCATGCGATGCCGGGCCATGGCAGCGCCGTTCAACTGGTGCAAGGCGGTCGAACCCTACGCCGAGCTTTACGAACAGCTAGTGGCGAAAGCGTTGGGGAAATCGAACAAACAGTAAGAGGCTTTCAAGATGCCGTTACGGACCCTTGAGACCTGGCCCCACGGCGCAATCATGCTGGACGCAGAGCACACGCGATTCGCGTTGTGGGCGCCAGATGCGTTTTACGTCAGTGTCGAACTGGAAAATGGACAGTCCTTGCCGTTGCTGCCCCAGGCCGACGGCTGGTTCGTGAGCAACACCCGATGCCCGGCAGGTACGCGGTACCGCTACAGCATCGATGGCGAGCTGGAGGTGCCCGACCCGGCCTCCCGCGCCCAGGCTGGCGATATTGACCGACACAGCGTGGTGGTCGATCCGCTGGCCTATGCGTGGCAACACAGTACCTGGCCGGGACGACCGTGGAACCAAGCGGTGATCTACGAATTGCATGTCGGTGCGCTCGGCGGCTTCAGTGCCGTCGAGCAGCATCTGGCACGCCTGGTCGAACTGGGCGTCACCGCGATCGAACTGATGCCCATCGCGCAGTTTCCCGGTGAGCGCAATTGGGGTTATGACGGCGTCCTGCCCTACGCGCCACAGGCTTCATACGGCTCACCCGAGCAGCTCAAACACCTGATCGACACCGCCCACGGCCACGGCCTGGCGGTGATCCTCGACGTGGTCTACAACCACTTCGGCCCGGACGGCAATTACCTGCATCGTTACGCCAAGGACTTTTTTCGCCAGGACAAACACACGCCGTGGGGCGCAGCCATCGACTTGCGCCGTCGCGAAGTACGGGACTTCTTCATCGAAAACGCGTTGATGTGGCTGCTGGAATACCGTTTTGACGGTTTGCGCCTGGACGCGGTGCACGCCATCGAAGACCCGGATTTCCTCCAGGAACTGGCGCAACGGGTGCGCCAGCAGACGGGGCCGGCGCGGCATGTCTGGCTGATGATCGAGAACGAACACAACCAGGCCAGCCTGCTCGAACAGGGTTACGACGCGCAGTGGAACGATGACGGCCACAATGCCCTGCATGTGTTGCTGACCGGCGAAACCGACGCCTATTACGCCGATTACGCGCAAAACCCCACCGAGCAACTGGCGCGCTGCCTGAGCCAGGGTTTCGTGTTCCAAGGTGATCTCAACCGCCATGGTGTGGCGCGCGGTGAACCCAGCGGGCATTTGCCGCCCGGCGCATTCATCCTGTTCTTGCAAAACCATGACCAGATCGGCAACCGGGCCTTCGGCGAACGCCTGCATCAACTCGCCCACCCGCAAGCGCTGCGTGCCGCCACGGTATTGCTGCTGTTGTCGCCGATGATTCCACTGCTGTTCATGGGTGACGAGTTCGCCGTCGAACAACCCTTCCTGTATTTCACCAGCCATCATGGCGAATTGGCAAAGCGGGTGCGCGATGGCCGGCGTAGCGAGTTCGCCGCGTTCAGCGCGTTTGCCGACCCGCGTCAACGCGAACACATTCCGGACCCGAATGATCCGCAGACATTTGCAGCGTCGCGCCCGGTCCTGCCATCCACTGGTCATTCAGAGATGCACGATCTGTATTGCCGACTCTTGCAGATCCGCCATCGGCTCATCATGCCGCGCCTGCCGGGCACCCAGGCACTGGGCACCGACGTGCTGGGCGAAGGCGCGGTGAGTGCATCCTGGCGCTTGGGTGATGGCAGCCAACTGCGTATTGACCTGAACCTCGGCGACAGGTCCGTAGTCCACACCGCACAGACCGGTGCCGCGCGGTTGTTCGAATACCCACCAGAAAGCGCCGACCTGCTGGAACAGGGCACCCTTGCTCCGTATTGCGCGCTCGTCAGCCTCGCCGCAGCAGCCCCCTTTGCTACCCCGTATGGAGAGCGTCCATGAGTGATGCGCAACTGGAAATTCTGGCCAGCCGTGCCGGCCTCGCGGTCGACTGGATCGACGCCAACGGCCGCCCGCAAAAAGTCGCGCCTTCAGTGTTGCGCAACGTGCTGACCGGCCTGGGCCACCCGGCTGGCAGTGCCCAGGAAATCGACGCCAGCCTGCTGGAGTTGCAGGCGGTGCAACAAACACACCGCTTGCCACCATTGATGACCGCCGATGAGGGGGGCGGCCTGGACCTGGCGCGTTACTTCGAGCCCGAAACCCCTTGCGAAATCCACCTCGAGGACGGTTCACGGCTCAACCTGAAGCTGGACGCCAACTCGGTGCTGCCGGGGCTGGTACCGGTCGGCTATCAACAGGTCAGCATCGACGGACAAACCTTCACCCTGGCGGTGGCCCCGGCCCGTTGCTACAGCGTGGCCGATGCCGTGGATAACCCAATCCCCCGTGCGTGGGGCCTGAGCGTGCAGTTGTATGGATTGCGCCGCCCCGGCGATGGCGGGTTTGGTGACACCCAGGCGCTGGAGGACCTCGCCCGGGTCGCCGGTGAACGTGGCGCCGAGGCCTTGGCGATCAGCCCGTTGCATGCGATGTTTTCCAGTGACACACAACGCTACAGCCCGTACTCCCCGTCCAGCCGTTTGTTTCTCAACAGCCTTTACTGCGCCCCCGGCACCCTTCTCGGCGAACACGCACTGCGTACCGCCATTGATGCAACCGGGCTGGCCATTGAATTCAAGGCGCTGGAAGAACGCCCACTGATTGACTGGCCGGCAGCCGCCAAAGCCAAGCATCGATTGTTGCAGGCACTGTATGAAGGCTTCGTCCAGGATGAACACCCGTTGCATGAAGACTTCAGCAGTTTTCGTCACGCTGCCGGCGAAGCGCTGGAAAACCATTGCCGCTTCGAAGCCATCCAGGAAGCTCGCGCTGCTCGCGGTGAACACCTCGACTGGCGGCAGTGGCCCGAACCCTGGCGCAACCCGCGCAGCGCCGAAGTGGCGGCATTTGCCGAAGAGAATGCCGGGCGCATTGGCTTCTTTGCTTTCTGTCAGTGGCTGATCACTCGCTGCCTGGAGCGTGCGCAAGCCGCCGCCCGCGCCAGTGGCATGAGTATCGGCCTGATCGCCGATCTGGCCGTCGGTGCCGATGGCGGCGGCAGCCAGGCCTGGAGCCGTCAGGACGAACTGCTCGCCGCCCTGACCGTCGGTGCGCCACCGGACATTCTCAACCGCAGTGGCCAGGGCTGGGGAATTTCCGCATTCTCCCCTGAAGGCCTGGTACGCAATGGTTTCCGTGCCTTCATCGAAATGCTGCGGGCCAATTTCGCCCATTGCGGTGGCTTGCGCATCGATCACGTCATGGGGCTGCAGCGTTTGTGGGTGATCCCCAACGGCTCGCCACCGGCCGACGGCGCTTACCTGTACTACCCGGTGGACGACCTGCTGCGTCTGTTGACCCTCGAATCCCATCGTCACCAGGCCATCGTCCTTGGCGAAGACCTCGGCACCGTGCCGGACGGCTTGCGGGAAAAACTCATCGCCCGCTCCATGCTCGGCATGCGGGTATTGCTGTTCGAGCAGGACAACACTCACTTCAAGCCAATCCTCGACTGGCCAGACAATGCCCTGGCGACCACCAGCACCCATGACCTGCCCACCCTCAACGGCTGGTGGCATGGCCGGGACATCGACTGGAACGCCCGGCTCGGCATGGTCGATGCCAGCGGTGAAATCGAATGGCGCCAGCACCGCGAGCGCGAGCGTGAAGGCCTGCGGCGGGCGTTGAGCCAGGACCCGCAGAACTTTCGCGAGGAATCCCACGAAACCGACCAGGTGCTGGATGCCAGCGTGCGTTTTCTCGGCCACACCCGGGCACCCTTGGTGTTGCTGCCGCTGGAAGATGCCCTTGGCGTCGAACAACAGGCCAACTTGCCGGGCACCATCGACACGCACCCAAACTGGTCGCGGCGCTTGCCCGGTTACAGCGAAGCCTTGCTCGATGGGGCGGATGCTGCGCGGCGCCTGGAACTGCTCGCCTGTGCGCGACTTCAGGCGGCTGAGCGTGATCGATGATTGACGTGCCGACCCGACCGCTGCGCGCCACATTGCGCCTGCAATTTCATAAAGGCTTCACCCTGGAAGACGCGGTGCCCCTGGTGCCCTATTTCGCCCGCCTCGGCATCAGCCATGTCTACGCCTCCCCGCTGTTGCGCGCCCGTGCCGGGTCCATGCATGGCTATGACGTGGTCGACCCGACCCGGGTCAACCCGGAGCTGGGCGGCGAAGCGGCGCTGCGCTGCCTGGTCAGTGCCTTGCACGGGCAGAACATGGGCTTGATCCTCGACATCGTCTCCAACCACATGGCGGTCGGTGGCAGTGATAATCCCTGGTGGCTGGATTTGCTGGAGTGGGGGCGCCTGAGCCCCTACGGCGAGTTTTTCGATATCCAGTGGCACTCTGCCGATCCGCTGATGGAAGGCCAGTTGCTCCTGCCATTTCTGGGCAGCGATTACGGCGTCGCGTTGCAAGACGGCACCCTGCCCTTGCGATTCGATGCCTGGCACGGCACCTTTCATGTCGAGCACTACGAACACCGCTTTCCCGTTTGCCCCTGCGATTACGGGGAGCTGCTCAAGACCGATGCACCGCTCGATACGCAACAGGCCGAACAACTCAGATCCCTGGCCAATCGCTTCAGCACCCTGAGCTACCAGAGCGACGCCCACAGCCTGGCCATCGCGCTGAAAGCAGAACTGCGCGATCTGGTCAGCGATCCGGCCATTGCCCAGGCCATTGACCGGCACCTGAAAAACTACGACTCAGTGACCGGCGAAGGCTTCCAGCGCCTGCACAGCCTGCTGGAACGCCAGAGCTATCGCCTCGCCAGCTGGCGCACTGCCGCCGATGACATCAACTGGCGACGCTTCTTTGATATCAATGAACTCGGCGGACTGCGTGTCGAGCGTCCCGCCGTGTTCGAAGCCACCCACGCAAAGATCTTCCAATTGGTGGCTGAGGGGCTGATCGACGGATTGCGCATCGACCACATCGACGGCCTTGCCGACCCGCGGGGCTACTGCCGAAAGCTGCGGCGGCGGGTCGACAGTCTGTCCGCGGGTCGTCACCTGACCATCCATGTCGAAAAGATCCTCGGCGAAGGCGAAAACCTGCATCGCGACTGGTCGGTGGATGGCACCACCGGTTACGAATTCATGAACCAGTTGTCACTGCTGCAACATGATCCACAGGGCGCGCAGACACTGGCCGAACTCTGGCATCGTCACAGCGAGCGGCCCGCCGATTTCGACCGGGAAACACAGCTGGCCCGCCAGCAAATCCTCAGCACTTCCCTGGCCGGGGATTTCGAAAGCGTCGCCCAGGCCCTGCTGCAAGTGGCCCGGGACAATCTCATGACCCGCGACCTGACCCTCGGCGCCATTCGCCGGGCATTGCAGGCGCTGATCGTGCACTTCCCGGTGTACCGCACCTACATCAGCCCCCTCGGCCGATCAGCCCGGGACGAGGTGTTTTTTCAGCGGGCCATGGACGGCGCCCGTCAAACCCTGGGCGAGGCAGACTGGCCGGTGCTCGACTGCCTGGCCGGCTGGCTCGGCGGTGAACCCTGGCGGCAACGCCCGGCCGGTCGTCAGCGCAAGCGCCTCAAGCACGCCTGCGTACGCTTCCAGCAACTGACCTCGCCGGCCGCGGCGAAAGCGGTGGAAGACACCGCGTTCTATCGTTCGGCCGTCCTGCTCTCGCGCAATGACGTGGGGTTCAACACCGAGCAGTTCAGTGCCCCGGTTGCCGATTTTCATCAGGCCTGTATCGAGCGTCTCGACACCTTCCCGGACAATCTGCTGGCCAGCGCCACCCACGACCACAAGCGTGGCGAAGATTCACGCGCGCGGCTGGCGGTGTTGAGCGAACGCAGCCACTGGTACGCCGGGCAGATCGGCCTGTGGCGCACCCTCGCCCGGCCATTGCGCAATGACGATCAAGCGCCGTCGGCGGGCGACGAACTGATCCTGTATCAAACGATCCTCGGCAGTTGGCCGCTGGACCTCGATATCGATCATCGGCCAGCGCTCGAGGCCTACGCAAAACGCCTCTGGCAGTGGCAACGCAAGGCCTTGCGCGAAGCCAAACTGCAAAGCAGCTGGAGCGTCCCCAATGACGCTTACGAGCAAGCGACCGAAGACTTTATCCAGCGCTTGCTGCTCAGCCCCGAAGGTGAGCTGTTGCGTGCGGCCCTCGCCAAGGCTGCCCGCTCGATTGCCATCCCCGGGGCGCTCAACGGTTTGGCGCAAACCTTGCTGCGCATGACCGTACCCGGCGTGCCGGACCTTTATCAGGGCAACGATTTCTGGGACTTCAGCCTGGTCGATCCGGACAACCGTCGACCGGTGGATTACACCCGTCGCCAGCGGGCGATACAGCAACCTGCGGATCTGACTGACCTGCTGGCGAACTGGCGTGACGGGCGCATCAAGCAGGCCTTGATTGCACGCACACTGGGCCTGCGGGCCGAGCATGCCGAGCTGTTTCGGCGAGGCACTTACCAGGCCCTGGAAGTGGTGGGCAGCGAGGCCCATCGAGTGCTGGGCTTTATCCGTGAACGGGAGGGCAAACGCGCCATCGTGATTGTGCCGATACGCTGTTCCGAACTGCTGGAAAACGGTGCCGAACCACAGGTCCATGCGCCGCTGTGGGGCGATACCCGGGTCAAGTTGCCGTTCACCGTCCCCGAGGAACATCTGAAGGGACTTTTTTCCGGCATCACAGTCACAAAACACAGGGAGCTGCTGATCAGCGCCGCGCTGGGGGATTTCCCGGTCAATCTCATTATTCAAATTACCCACACTTGAGTTCAGTTCAGGAGCATTGCGATGAGTACCGACGAAAAACGCATCCGCGAATTCGCCTATCAGATCTGGGAGTCCGAAGGAAAACCCGAAGGTCAGGAAGCCCGCCACTGGGAAATGGCGCGCAAGCTGGCAGAATCCGAAGCCCTGGCCCCGAAAAAGTCTCCGAAGGTCGCCGCCAGCAAGGCAGCGCCGAAGAAAACCGGCGACGCAAAACCTGGCCCTGACAAGACACTCAACGGCAAGACCGCCGCACCGAAAACCAAAGCCAAACCGGCGGCGGCTTCAAAGATGATCCCGCCAGGAGAAAAGGCCGTCGAGAAAAAGCCCCGGGCGGCGCGAAAACCGCCCGCGGTTTGAATATGTCTTGAGGCCCCTTCGTCGGAACGCCGCCCAGGGCAGACCCGCTCCCACAGTGTTTGATGGTGTGGCTGCAATCTGTGGCAACTCACAGGTCCCTGTGGGAGCGGGCTTGCCCGCGAAGGGGCCATCACTTCCAGCATTGATGTTACCTGACACACCGTTTTCGTCGGAACGCCGCCCGGAGCAAGCTCGCTCCCACAGGTAACCCCCGTTTACAGGAGTACCTATGACCAGTCCGAAGAAAGCCGCCGCGCCAGCCCCTCGTGCCGAAGCGACACGAATCCGTGAAGGGCTGCCCTTCCCGCTGGGTGCCACCTGGGACGGACTGGGAGTCAACTTCGCCCTGTTTTCCGCCCACGCCACCCGAGTTGAACTGTGCCTGTTCGACGACACCGGCGAAGTGGAGCTTGAACGCATCGAGCTGCCCGAATACACCGACGAGATCTATCACGGCTACTTGCCCGATGCGCATCCCGGGCTGATTTATGGCTATCGCGTCTACGGTCCGTACGACCCGGCCAACGGCCATCGTTTCAACCCCAACAAACTGTTGATCGACCCCTACGCCAAACAACTGGTCGGCAAGCTGAAATGGTCCGAAGCGCTGTTCGGCTACACCATTGGCCACCCCGACGCCGACCTCAGTTTCGATGAACGGGACAGTGCGCCCTTCGTGCCCAAATGCAAGGTCATCGACCCCGCGCACACCTGGGGCCACGACCACCGCGTCAGCGTGCCGTGGGACAAGACGATCATTTATGAAACCCATGTGCGCGGCTTCACCATGCGTCATCCTTCGGTTCCCGAAAACGTGCGCGGTACCTTTGCCGGGTTGATGGTCGACGACGTGATGGAGCACATCCGCAAGCTCGGCGTGTCGACCGTGGAGTTGCTGCCAATCCACGCGTTCGTCAACGACCAGCATTTGCTGCACAAGGGCATGACCAATTATTGGGGCTACAACAGCATTGCGTTCTTCGCCCCCGACCCGCGTTACCTGGCCAGTGGCAAGATTGCCGAATTCAAGGAAATGGTCGCGCACCTGCACGAAGCCAATCTGGAGGTGATCCTCGACGTGGTCTACAACCACACCGCCGAGGGCAACGAACAAGGCCCGACCCTGTCCATGCGCGGCATCGACAACGCCTCCTACTACCGCCTGAAGCCGGATGACAAGCGCTTCTATATCAACGATTCCGGTACCGGCAACACCCTGGACCTGAGCCACCCGTGCGTGCTGCAAATGGTGACCGACTCCTTGCGCTACTGGGCTTCGGAAATGCATGTGGACGGTTTCCGCTTCGACCTGGCGACCATTCTGGGGCGCTATCACGATGGCTTCGACGAACGCCACAGTTTCCTGGTGGCCTGCCGCCAGGACCCGGTATTGCGCCAGGTCAAACTGATCGCCGAACCATGGGACTGCGGCCCCGGCGGTTATCAGGTCGGCAATTTTCCGCCGGGCTGGGTCGAGTGGAACGACAAATTCCGCGACACCGTGCGCGCCTTCTGGAAAGGCGACGACGGGCAACTGGCGGACTTTGCCAGCCGCCTGACGGCTTCCGGCGAGATGTTCAATCAACGTGGCCGCCGACCCTACTCATCGGTGAACTTCGTCACCGCCCATGACGGCTTCACCCTCAATGACCTGGTGTCGTACAACGACAAGCACAACGAAGCCAACGACGAAAACAATCAGGACGGCAGCAACAACAACCTGTCCTGGAACCACGGCGTCGAAGGCCCCACCGACGACCCCGAGATCAACGCGCTGCGTCATCGGCAGATGCGCAATTTCTTCGCCACCCTGCTGCTGGCCCAGGGCACGCCGATGCTGGTGGCCGGCGACGAGTTCGCTCGCACCCAGGACGGCAACAACAATGCGTACTGCCAGGACAGCGAGATCGGCTGGGTCAACTGGGACCTCAGCGAAGACGGCAAGACCCTGCTCAAGTTCGTCAAACGCCTGATCAAGTTGCGCCTGACGTATCCGATCCTGCGCCGTGGGCGTTTTCTGGTGGGTAATTACAACGAGGACATCGGCGTCAAGGACGTGACCTGGCTGGCGCCGGACGGTAAGGAAATGACCACCGAGCATTGGCACGACGCGCATAATCGATGCCTGGGCATGCTGCTCGATGGTCGCGCCCAGGAAACCGGCATTCGCCGCAAAGGCGCCGACGCGACGTTGATGCTGGTGGTCAACGCGCATCACGACATCGTCAATTTCCGGCTACCACAAGTGCCTGACGGTGGTTTCTGGACCTGCATGATCGACACCAACCAGCCGTCGATTCGCGGCCAGGAGCGCTTCGAGTTTGGCCACGAGTACTCGGTCACCGGCCGCTCGTTGCTACTGTTCGAGTTGCAGCATGAGGATGAAGAGTAACGACAAGGTTCAGGAATTCACGGCGCTACTGCCGTAGAGCGGAAAAATCATATTGCTCAGGTTCGCGATGCGACGAATAGCGTTACATGAGCAATACTCGATGCGCGGCAATCCAGGGTTTGGCTTGGCGCACATTGTTTTCAACGAGCCCTCACGGGTCTGCCGGGTCTGGATCGCGCACGACTGAAGGCAAAGCAGAACAAGGACGTAATGCCCATGAAATCCGTTTCCGTCAGTGAAACCAGCTTGCCATCACAGATCTGGAACAGTGCCCCGCAACTGGACAGCATTCCGGTCATCAGCGCCCAATCACTGGTACCCACTGGCGCACGCGCGGTGCTCATTGCTCCGCACCCCGGCGATGAAGTCGTGACCTGCGGCGGCCTGCTGCAATTGCTCAGCAACCTGGGCCACCCACTGCAATTGATCTCGATCACCGACGGCAGCGCCAGCCATCCGGGCTCTGTGCAATGGTCGGAAAAACGCCTCAGTGTATTCCGTCCCCAGGAAAGCGTCGAAGCCATACGCCGACTCGGATTGCCGATGCACAGCCTGAAGTGGATACGTGGCGGGTTTACCGACAACGCCCTGGTGGAACACGAAGAACAGATCGCCCGATTCATCGCGCGTTACCTGCGCCCCGGTGATGTGGTGTTCAGCACCTGGCGCGAGGACGGCAACGCCGACCACGACACTGTTGGCCGCGCCAGCGCCTGGGCGGCGGCCAGCGCAGGGGCAACCTATAACGACGTACCGCTCTGGGCCTGGCACTGGCCGGCACGGGACCGGGAGCTGATCCCCTGGCATCGTGCCCGCAAGGTGCGCCTCGACACCTGGACCGTCGCCCGCAAGAGCCACGCCATCCACGCCTACGCCAGCCAGCTCGACGGCGAACCGGCCATCGGCCTTGCGCCGTTACTGCCCCGGACGCTGCTGGAGCGTATCCGTTTGCCTTATGAAATTGTGCTGGTTTGAAAACGCAGCCCATCAGACTGAACTGCCTGCAGTCGCATCAGTCGCATACATAAGCAGCCCTGAATCAGAGGAGTGCATGTGGCCAGTCATTCAAAACCGCAGGTAGCCGAATCAATGCCATTGAACACGCCCCCCGCGATTCATCGGCTTCGCGTACTGACGGTCAACACCCACAAGGGATTTACCGCACTCAACCGGCGCTTCATCCTCCCCGAGTTGCGTGAAGCGGTGCGCAGTACGTCAGCAGACCTGGTGTTTCTGCAAGAGGTCGTCGGCGAGCACGACCGCCACTCCTCCCGCTACAACGATTGGCCGCAAACCTCGCAATATGAATTCCTTGCCGACAGCATGTGGAGCGACTTCGCCTATGGGCGCAACGCCGTCTATCCCGACGGTCATCATGGCAACGCCCTGCTGTCGAAGTACCCGATCCGCGAGTACCGTAACCTGGATGTTTCCATCACCGGTCCGGAACGTCGCGGCTTGCTGCACTGCGTGCTGGACGTGCCGGGGCATAGCGAAGTCCACGCCATCTGCGTGCACCTCAGCCTGCTGGAAAGCCATCGTCAGCTGCAAATGCAGTTGCTCTGTCAGCTCCTTGAGTCCCTGCCTGAGCAGGCGCCGGTCATCATTGCCGGCGACTTCAACGACTGGCAGATGCAAGGCAATGCGGCCTTGGTCCGGCGCGATGACTTGCACGAAGCTTTCGAACGCCACCTTGGGCGTCCGGCCAAAACCTACCCCGCGCGGTTTCCCTTGTTGCGACTTGATCGTGTCTACCTGCGCAATGCCAGCAGCCATGAGCCGAAAATACTCGGGCACAAGCCGTGGACGCACCTTTCCGACCATTTGCCGTTGGCGGTGGAAGTGCATCTCTGAATCGCGGCCATTCGGTGCCAAGTACCGAAAAATCGTCCCCCACCTGTTATTTCTGACAGTAGCCATGGTGCATTAGTGACTGCTACGTTGGTAATGCCCTGACAGACTCCTGTAGGGGCTTGTACTACTCGCGTAGCGCCTTGGTTGCTGAAGGTATTCACGGGGCGTTGGTTTTCCCGACGCCATCTTGCAACTCGCGCTGCCGAATACGTCAGTTTCCTGGCCACTCATGACGGCCCAGGGAACGGAAGTTGATCCCGTCGCGGAGGCAACATGGAGTTTTCGACAGATCTGTCCAAGTACCGTCATGGCGTCTGCCTGTTCTCGATCTGGTTGTGTGCGAACTGGTCCCAACCTGTGTACGCCGCCTGCACACTCATCCCCACCGCCGGTAACGACAATTTTGTCTGCGACAGTGCCACCAGTGGGCCGCTGAGCGATTTGGCAGGCAATAACACCCTGACCTTCCCCGCCAATGGCAGCGGCAGGATCAACGGCAACGTGACCTTCGGCGCCGGCGCCGACACGGTGAACATGGCTTCCGGCATCGTGGCCGGCGCCGTGGATCTGGGCGACGGGGCGGACAGCTTTACGATCAGCGCCGGGCAAGTCACCGGTGCGGTCAGCCAGGACAATGGCATCGATCACTTCGTCATGTCGGGCGGCTCCCTTCAGTCCCTGGCCCAAGGGGACGGCCGCGACACCTTCCTGATGACTGCAGGCACCATCGTCGGCGCCTTCGAAGATGGCGACGTCGCCAAAATGACCGGTGGCACCATTGGCCGCGTCGACATGAAACTCGACAACAATATTTTCGAGATGTCCGCCGGGCAGATCCTCGGCAATCTGGTGACGGGTTTGGGTACCGACATCATCATCGTTTCCGGCGGCCGAATCGGCGGCAATATCAGTGTCAGCAACGGCAACGACAGTATCACGGTCACGGGTGGGGAAATCGTTGGCGAGATCCGCACCGGCAACGGCGATGACACCCTGGTCTGGGACGGCGGCGGGATCATCCGCTCGCCAATCCTCCTGCAGGCGGGCCACGACCGCGCCGCCTTGCGCAATCTGACCGAAAGCACCCTCGCGCTCACCCCGAGCATCGATGGCGGTATCGGCAACGATCTGCTGACCTTCGATCACACCACCTCATCGGGCGCCACCCGGTACATCAACTGGGAAACCGTCAATCTGGAAAACGGCTCGCGCTTCGATCTGGATAGCAACTTTCAACTGGGGGACAGCACCAGCGGCACGGGCGTATTCAGTATCGACAGCAGCAGTGCGCTGACCTCGGTGCAAGGCAGCATTACGCCATTGACCGCGGGCCGGCTCGCAACCTTGAACAACAGCGGGGTCATCGATCTCACCCGTGGTAACTCGAGCACCAATGACACCCTGACTGTCGAGGGTAATTACGTGGGTAACGGCGGTCAGTTGCTATTGCAAAGCGCAGTGGGCGATGACAGCTCCCCCGGCGACAAACTGGTGGTGAACAATGGGACGCTGACCGGCAACACCCTGATTACGCTCAGCAACATCGGTGGCGTAGGCGCACTGACGCAGCAGAACGGCATCCAGTTGGTCCAGGCCCAAGGCACGGCCGTCAGCGACAACACCGCGTTCACCCTTAAAGCCCCGGTGTCGGTCGGTGCCTTTGATTACCGCCTGTTCAAAGGCGGCATTACACCGGGTAGCGAAAACAGTTGGTACCTGCGTTCATCGGTGGTGGCGCCGCCATTGGTCGCGGTCGCCAACCCTGATCCCGCCTTGCCGCCGACGCTGGAGCCCATCGTCGCAGTGCCGGTGGCCGCGCCGGTGGTTATGACCTCCACGGTTAATGGGGCTGAAGAAGTCGTGACGGTCGTAGCCCCGGTGTTACCGGCCGCTGTACCAGGCGCGGCCCCGATCCCCCTGTATCGCGAAGCGGTGCCTGCCTGGTCGGTGGTGCCGCCAGCCGCAGCACAATTGAGCCTGACAGCGTTGGGCACGTTCCATGACCGTCAAGGCGATCAGCGCCTGCTGACAGAAACCGGGGCCTTGGGCGCTGGTTGGGGCCGGGTCTACGGCAAGAATCTCGAGCAGACCTGGGCCGGCACCGTCACGCCAAAACTGGACGGCTCGCTCAATGGCTTCCAGGTCGGCAATGACCTGTTCAGTTCGCAGCTGGCGAGTGGACAAACCCAGCGCAGTGGTTTCTTTGTCGGCCACAGCCGCCTGCACGGTGATGTCGACGGTTTCAACGAGGGCTTCGAAGGCAAACGCTCCGGCAAGGTGGAATTGCAAGGCGACAGTCTTGGCGTTTACTGGACCCTGACCGATCCTGCCGGCGCCTATCTCGATACCGTGGCCATGTACACCTGGCTCAACGGTGACAACCATTCGCAAAGCGGCCTGAAGATCGACAGTGAGGGTCACGTCACGACGTTATCGGCAGAGGTCGGATACCCGATCGCAGTGGCCGGCAACTGGGTGGTTGAACCCCAGGCCCAGGCGATTTACCAGAAGGTCAAACTCGACAGTCAGGACGACGGCATCTCCCATGTCTCGTTCGATTCCGACAGCGCCTGGACAGGTCGCGTCGGCGCTCGCCTCAAGGGTCGCTACGAGGTCAGTGGCCGGCCGCTGGAACCCTATCTGCGGGCCAACATCTGGCACACCTTCACCGGTACCGACACCGTCACCTTTGATCATGTCGATCAGGTCGAAACCCAACAACGAACCTCGTCCGCCGACCTCGGTATCGGGATGGTGCTGAGCGTCGCGGCATCCGTCAGTGTGTATGCCAGTGTCGACTACAGCAGCAATATCGACAGCAACCAGCAACGGGGAACATTCGGTAACGCGGGGGTCCGGGTGAAGTGGTGAGGGTCGAAAACCACTCTGTCCCGAGAGTTTTTTTGACGATCCGTCGAACAAACAAGAACTTAGATGCACGCCATAAATCAGGCACTTAAACCTTTACCACTTATCGGCCGTCTTCTTGACGTGATCGTTCCGGTCTTCTTGACTCAGTTACTACCCCCCGGAATTACCATCAGGATCAGCCTCGGGCTCCCGTAAAAACGGGCAGCCCGTGGCGAGCCCTATTCCATTCGGTCGTCCCTCATTCGGGGTAGGAGAGACGCCAGAGCGAGATACCGCATGCGACTGCAAGGTAGACCGCCATGAAAACTTCACTCACCTCAGAAGAGATCAAAGTCACTTTTTGCACCGTGTCGAGTTCAATCCTGTTGTGTTCCTCCCTGGAAATACAAGCCGCCCCTGCCGAACAAGAAACAACGCCGTGGTATCGCCAGGACATCCCGACGCTTAGTCTGTCTACCCTTGCAGTAACGTACCCCGGTCAGTTCAGCGCTCATCCCGATCTGCGAAGTTCGAACCTGACCACCGAAGACGCCGCGCCCACGGCCTGGGACCAACTCTACGGCCAACCTTCTCGCCAGGCACAAGCCGATTTCCTTTCCCTGAAGCTGGCCGTTCCCGGCAACCACGAATTCAAAGGCCCGGCGATCCTCACGCTGCAAAGCGCCAGTGGCCATACGCAGAGGGTCGGGCTGGTCGGCGGTACGAGTCAGTTCCATCTCAACAACAACGGCGCGCAAATAACCCCGGTAATGTCCGACTCCAATAGCGACACGCTCAACCTCCAGGGGCAAAGCCTCGGCGCCTACTGGAGCCTGACCGGACCACAAGGCTGGCACGTCGACCTGACCGCCAGCGGTGGCCGGGTCAGCGGCTTCAGCCGCAACGAGCAAGGGACCCGAAGAGCCACCGAGGGCAGCGCGGTGACGCTGTCGGTGGAAGGTGGCTTCCCCATCGACCTTGGCGAAAACTGGGTGATTGAACCCCAGGCACAATTGATCAATCAGCGCATCAGCCTGGACACCCCTTATGGCGGTTCCGGCAACGCGGCTTCCACTGATCTGATTTCGTGGAGTGGCCGGGTCGGCGCGCACTTGAAAGGCAGTTACGACATCAACGGCCTGCCGGTCGAACCTTACGTGCGGACCAACTTGTGGCACACGGTATATAGCGGCAGTACCGTGACACTCGATCAGGTCGACAAGATCAGCAGCAGCCGCAGTTCCTCGACCGTCGAACTGGGCCTGGGCCTGGTCGCCAGGGTCACGCCGACCGTGAGTTTTTACGTCAGCGCCGATTACAGCAGTGACGTGGATGACAATGACCTGAACGGTTTGATCGGCAGCCTTGGTGTGCGGATGCGCTGGTGAAAAACTGGTATTTCTTACAGTATCCACGGCTCTGCGGGTGATGCATTGTGATGGCAGGTCACTCTGATCGAGACCATCACTCATGCCATTGAATTCTGCGCACCACGGCACACCGAACCTTGCGGTTTCAGATCCGCGTGGCTTGGCGGTCAGGACCATTCAATACCATCGGCGGCTAGCAGCTGATCCGGTTGAGGCGCGGGTGACGCATCAACGGTTCGATACCGCCGGCCGGGCGGTGGCCAGTCGGGATCCGTATCTGTTTGCCCTGGCACAGAACGATGCGTCGGTGCCGGCCAACTTGAGCCAGGTGTACAGCCTGTCTGGTGCACCCTTGTCGAGTGACAGCGTGGACGCGGGTTGGCGAGTGGCGTTGCACAGTGCTGCCGGGCAACGCGTCGAGGCTTGGGACGGCCGTGGCAGCCACTCCCGGACTGAGTTCGATGAACTGCTGCGGCCGCTGGCCGTACATGAACGTGGCGAGGATGTCGCCGAGCACGTCCTCGAGCGTTTCACGTATGCGGGAGTCGATGCCGACGCGGCCTCACACAATCTCTGTGGTCAACTGATTCGCCATGACGACCCGGCCGGCACCTTGCACCTGCGCGAACTTGGCATTGCTGGCGCCGTGCTGCAACAGACCCGGCATTTTTTGCGCGAGACCGATCCCGTGAATTGGCCCGACAGCGTGCCTGCTCGCGATGCGTTGCTCGAAGCTGTCGGGGGCGCCACCACCGCGCTGCACTATGCCGCCAGCGGTGAATTACTCCGGCAAATCGATGCACTGGGCAATCGTCAACGTTTCGCCTATACCGTCGCCAGCGAATTGAAGGACACGCACCTGACCTTGGCCGGCGACGATCAAAAAGAGCTGACGCTGGTCAGCGATTTGCACTACAGCGCCTCCGGTCAGATCGAGTCGGAAACCGCCGGCAACGGCGTCGTCACCCGCCACCGCTACGATCCGGCGGATGGCCACCTCATCGGCCTGAGCGCACACAAGGCCAACGGCACACCGCTGCAGGACCTGAAATATAGCTACGACGCGGTCGGCAACGTACTGAGCCTGGAAGATGCCGCCCAACCGATCCGCTACTTCAACAACCAGCGCATCGAACCGATCAAGACCTACCGCTACGACACCCTCGATCAATTGATCGAAGCCACTGGATGGGAGGCAAGGACCGGCCATGACGGTCCTGCCCTGCCCGACCTGCAACCCTTGCCCCTCGACCCCAACCGGGTCGCCCGGTACACCCAGACCTTTCATTACGATGCGGGGGGCAATCTCCTGGATTTGGTGCATGTCGGCTCTCAGGCCCATGGCCGCACCTTGACCCGTGCCCAATACAGCAACCGTTGCCTGCCCGAACGCAATGGCCGACCGCCGACGGAAGAGGAACTGGCCACCGGTTTCGATGCCAACGGGAATTTGCGTGAGTTGCAAGCGGGCCAGTCGCTCGACTGGGACCTGCGCAATCAACTGTCCAGCGTGCGCCCTGTGGTCCGCGACGATGGCAATGATGACTATGAGCGCTACCTCTACGACGGCGGCGGGCAACGGGTGCGCAAACTGCGCTCTAAGCAGACCAACGCCCGCACACTGATCAGTGAAGTGCGCTACCTGCCCGGCGTGGAAATCCGCAGTCATGGCGGCACCGGCGAAATCCTTCACGTGATCAGTGCCAGCGCCGGTAGCAACAGCGTGCAGGTGCTGCATTGGGTCAACCAGAAGCCGGATGACATGGCCAACGACCAAGTGCGCTACAGCCTCAATGACCACCTGAAATCCAGCGCACTGGAACTGGACCAGAACGCCGACCTGATCAGCCAGGAATGGTATTACCCGTTTGGCGGTACGGCTTGTTTCGCGGCCCGCTCGGCCATAGAAGCCAGGTACAAGACCGTGCGGTATTCGGGCAAGGAGCGGGATGCGACGGGGCTTTATTATTACGGGTTCAGGTATTACGCGCCGTGGTTGCAGCGGTGGATTAATCCGGATCCTGCGGGGTATGTGGATGGAGCGAATTTATATCGAATGACGAAAAACAACCCGATTACATTTTTGGATAATAATGGGCTTATTACGAAAGAAGATCGAGCTGAACGGCGCCAGATCGAGCGTAACCTGCCGATAAGAGCCCGAGGCATGACAGCCATAACGAAGTACAACCCAGAATTCGCCGACAAAATAAAAACCGGCTTAGATGACGCAAGAATTAAAATAGCCAACGCCATCAAGGCTGTGGAAAAAATTGTAAACAACGAAGATGATGGCACCTATTCAGGAATTATCAGTGATTTCATGGGGAAAGCCGCACCACCGGAGCCTTTGTTAGAGAAGCTCAAGTCACTCTATGCATTCAGCAGGCAATACGGCCACAACTCCCAACGAATAGTTGCTGTAGAGATTACTCAACCTAAAGCTGGACATAGCTCGCCAAGTTATGCTTTTGTTTATAATCATTCAACACTAAAAAACATCTACATCAATTCCATCTCACTAAAACACCCAAGAGGATACTTTTCCAACACACTCATTCATGAGTACACGCATATTTCTGACGACTTGAATACTAGAGATTTTTATTACATCAACGACGACTCGACCTCCGAGACATTCAACGCCCAACTCAGGGCTTTCGATTGGCTGGAGGGTAAATACAAACTAACTGTAGGAATTAGGGACGAAGATGACTTCATTGACGCGTCCAACGAACCCGACATGCCATCCGCACTGAATAAATACTCCAATGACAGAGAATTCAGAGAGCTAGTTTCGACAGGTAATGCCGACACATGGAGTGAAATGATCGCCACACTGAGCGATAGAACAATCGCTACACATCAGCACATATTTGTGTGAGTCAACATCAATCGCTGACGATATGATTGAATTCGCCACACCCCAACCAATGTCCAAAAAACTCAGCGAGGTGCCTCCCTATAAATCATACAAAGCCAACTCAGGAAGGCACCTGCAAATACGTTATATCTCCGGCCTTAACATCAACACCGCCAACGGCGGTAAATTCAGCACCAACGACAACGCCTGCCCATGGCTCGGTGCGTCTTCGGCAACCGCCCCGCCACTGTTGCCGTAGTTGGAGCCGGCATAGATCGACGAATCGCTGTTGAGCACCTCGTTCCACTGCCCGGCAAACGGTACCCCGACGCGATATGCCTCACGTGGCACCGGGGTAAAGTTGGCCACCACCAACAGTGGCTTGCCGTCCTTGCTCCAGCGCAGCCATGCATAAACGCTGTTGATCGCGTCATCGCCGATCAGCCATTGGAACCCCTGCGGCACATCGTCCTGCTCGTGCAACGCCGGCTCTTCGCGGTACAGGTGGTTGAGGTCGGCCACCAGTTTCTGCACGCCCTTGTGCTCAGAGTATTGCAAAAGGTACCAGTCCAGTTGTTGGTCGTGGTTCCACTCGCGCCACTGGCCGAACTCGCAGCCCATGAACAGCAGCTTCTTGCCCGGATGCGCCCACATGAAACTCAGGTAGGCCCGCAGGTTGGCGAATTTCTGCCAGCGGTCGCCGGGCATCTTGTCGATCAGCGAGTGTTTGCCGTGCACCACTTCGTCGTGGGAAATCGGCAGGATGAAGCGCTCGGACCAGGCGTACACCAGGCCGAAACTCAGCTCGTTGTGGTGATGGGCGCGGTAGACCGGGTCTTGCTGAATGTAGTGCAGCGAATCGTGCATCCAGCCCATGTTCCATTTGTAGGCAAAACCCAGACCGCCCTGTTGCGTGCCCTGGCTGACGCCCGGCCATGCGGTGGATTCTTCGGCGATCACCAGTGCACCGGGCGCTTCCAGGGCCACCACGTCGTTGAGGTGGCGCAGGAAGTCGATGGCTTCGAGGTTCTCCCGGCCGCCATGGCGGTTCGGCACCCATTCGCCGGCCTTGCGCGAGTAGTCGCGGTACAGCATCGAGGCCACCGCATCGACCCGCAGGCCGTCGACATGGAAATGCTTGAGCCAGTGCAGCGCCGACGCCAGCATGTAGCCGTGCACTTCGGTGCGCCCCAGGTTGTAGATCAGTGTGTCCCAATCCTGGTGGAAGCCCTCCTGCGGGTTGCCGTACTCATACAGCGCCGTGCCGTCGAACTGGGCCAGGCCATGGGTATCGGTGGGGAAATGCGCCGGCACCCAGTCGAGAATCACCCCGAGCCCGGCCACATGGCAGGCGTTGACGAACGCGGCGAACTCGTCCGGCGTGCCATATCGCGCACTCGGCGCGAATTGCGACAGCAACTGATAACCCCACGAACCGCCGAACGGGTGCTCCATGATCGGCATCAGTTCGATGTGGGTGAAGCCCAGGTCTTTCACATAGGGAATCAACCGCTCGGTGAGTTCCGGCCAGGTGTACTGGCGAGCCACTTCGCCGAGGTCGTCCAGCTCGCATTGCCACGAGCCGGCGTGCAATTCGTAGATCGACAATGGCGCCGTCACCCGCTGACGATCGCCCCGGCCCATCATCCAGTCCTGATCCTGCCAGTCGACTTTCAAGGGGGAAGCGACTTTCGAAGCGGTGTCCGGAGGCAGGCTGGTGGCCAGCGCCATGGGATCAGCCTTCAACGGCAGAATGCCGTGGGCACCGAGAATCTCGTATTTGTAGGCGTCGCCCGCTTGCAGGCGCGGAATGAACAACTCCCAGACACCGGTGGGATGACGCAGGCGCATCGGATGCCGGCGCCCGTCCCAGACGTTGAAATCCCCGACCACCGACACTCGCCGGGCATTCGGTGCCCACACGGCGAAGCGCACACCATCGACGCCGTCCACGGTCTTGAGTTGTGCGCCCAGGCACGCGCTGAGGTCACGGTGATTGCCTTCGGCAAACAGGTACAAATCCATTTCGCCCAGCAATGGGCCAAAGCTGTAAGGGTCTTCGGCCGTTTGCTCTCCGCCGGCCCAACGGGTGCGCAGCAAATACCCTTGCACACGGTCGAAATGCCCGACAAACAACCCCGGCGTCTCAGTGGCCTCAAGCTTTCCAAGCTCCTTGCCCGAGTCCCTGGCAAGCACTTCTACACTCAGGGCGCCCGGCAGATAAGCGCGAATGAACTGCCCGCCGGCGCCATCACCGTGGGGGCCGAGAATGGCGAAAGGATCGATATGCTCGGCGCGCACCAATGCATCGATATCCCGTGCGCTGGGCAGTAGCGCTTCTTTGTGATGACCCTGTTCCTTGTTCGAGACACTCATGACTACTCTCCACCAAGATCGGAAAAGGGTTTAAGCCCACTCAATAATCCATATAAACCGTGCAACGGCACGGGAAGCCAGGTGGGGCGATTTTCCGCCTCATAGGCCACTTCATACGCCGCCTTCTCCAGGCCGAACAACGCCAGCGCGGCGTCCTCGCCTTCGGGATCTTGCCATGCATGGGCAAGACTAGCTGCCGCCAGCCGATAAGCGTCGACAAATGCTTGCCGCGCCTCGCTCAGGTAGCGCTCGGTGACCCGCGAACGCGCGGCAGCGGCTGCGGCCGTGTTGTCGACGCCCTGCACGTTGATCGCCATCGCCGCCGCATAGTCGAAGGAACGCAGCACGCCGCTGACATCCTTGTACGGGCTGTGTTTGCCCCGTCGTTCCTGCAACGGCCGTGCCGGTTCACCTTCAAAGTCGATCAGATAGGCATCGCCCTTGACCACCAGCACCTGCCCCAAATGCAGGTCGCCGTGCACCCGAATGCGCAAGCCGCCTGCAGTCTTTTTGCCCAACGCTTGCACATGACCAAGAATGGCTTTTTTGTTGTCCAGCAAACGGCTGACCAGGATCTGGTCTGCCGTATTCAGTTGATTTTCATGTTGCTTGAGCACGTTCAGCGCGTGCTCGACTTGCGCCGCGACATCCTTGGCCGAGGCCGTCGCTTCCTTCTGCGTGGTGACCTGCGGCAAGAAGTCCGGATGGGTACCCGGCGCTGCCAGTACCTGATGCATTTCCCCCAGGCGCTGGCCGAGCATAGCGGCGAAATCTTTCAGTTCGCCGAGCGCGTTGTAATGTTGCTCCTGCTCGGACACGGCGTCGGCCAGCTCATCGCGAAGCGCCCGTTCGAGGTTGTTCTGGGTCCACTCCCAGGCGTCACCCTGATTACTCAGATAGCCTTGGGCAATCATCAGCAAGTTGTCTTGACCCGCTGCATCCCGACGCACCACGGCACCCAGCAATGGCGAAATATTGCCGAACCCGGCTTGCGTCAGGTAAGCGCTCATCTCCAGTTCAGGATGCACCCCGGAGGCGACCTTGCGGATCAACTTCAACACCAGGCTGTTACCGATCACCACTGAGCTGTTGGACTGTTCGGCGGACAGGTAGCGCACCGGCGACTCGGCATTGAGGCCGAGTTTTTCAAGCTCCGCGGTGGACTCGAAGCGGATGTCGCCATCGCTGGAAGCCAACACTGTGCCGGCCTGAATGCCCTGCAATACGGCATGCACAAAAGTTTCCAGGCTGAAGGCATCGGTGATCAGACCGACCTGGCGCCCGCGCCGTACCCGCGACAACGCCAATTGCTGCGGTAGCGGCGTACCAACCTGGTCTTCCGGGATAAAGCCGAACGGCAACTGGTAGCGGCTGCTCTGGCCTGCGCTGGTGACATTGATCTCACTGAACAGCACCGGATGCTGCGGATCGCCGAACCGCACGCCATACACCAGATCGACCTGTTCGATGTCGGCGTCCTTGCCGGCAAACCAGCGGCGGTTCTGCAACCAATTGGGCAGGATGCTTTGCTCCAGCGTGGTCCTCGATGGTGCTTCGAGCAGTTCTTCCATGCGTTTTTGCAGCACCAGCGTAGTGAAGTCCGGCAGGCTTTGTGCGGGCTCCACGTGCCAGCTCGGCATCTGGTTTTCCGCGGCGAGGCCGAACCAGTAAAAGCCGTAAGGCGCCAGCGTCAGGAGGAAATTCAGCTGGCCGATGGGCGGGAACGCGTTACCACCGAGCATTTCCACCGGCACCATGCCGACGTAGGCCGACAAATCCAGCTCGGCGGCCTGGGCACTGCGCGACACGTTGGCCACGCACAGAATGACTTCGTGCTTGCCGTCCACCCCGGTGTACTCACGGGTGTAGGCCAGAATCCGCCGGTTGCTGGGCGACAGCATCTTCAACGTACCGCGCCCGAAGGCCTTGGATTGCTTGCGCACGGCGAGCAGGCGTCGGGTCCAGTTCAACAGCGAATGCGGGTCGCCGGCCTGGGTTTCGACGTTGACCGACAGGTAGCCATATTGCGGGTCCATGATCGGCGGCAGCACCAGGCTGGCCGGGTCGGCGCGGGAGAAACCGCCGTTGCGGTCGATGGACCATTGCATCGGCGTGCGCACACCATCGCGGTCGCCGAGGTAGATGTTGTCGCCCATGCCGATTTCGTCGCCGTAATACAGGGTCGGCGTGCCGGGCATGGACAGCAGCAGGCTGTTGAGCAGCTCGACCCGACGGCGGTCGCGCTCCACCAATGGCGCCAGACGGCGACGAATCCCCAGATTGATCCGCGCGCGACGGTCGGCGGCATAGTAATTCCACAGGTAGTCGCGCTCCTTGTCGGTGACCATTTCCAGGGTCAGCTCATCGTGATTGCGCAGGAAAATTGCCCATTGGCAGTTGGCGGGAATTTCCGGAGTCTGGCGCAGAATATCGGTGATCGGGAAGCGATCCTCCTGGGCCAGCGCCATGTACATGCGCGGCATCAGCGGGAAGTGAAAGGCCATGTGGCATTCGTCGCCGTTCAGGCCTTTTTTATCGGTGTCGCCAAAGTACAACCGGGTGTCTTCCGGCCACTGATTGGCCTCGGCCAACAGCATGCGGTCGGGGTAGTTGGCGTCGATTTCCGCACGGATCCTTTTCAGGACGTCATGGGTTTCCGGCAGGTTCTCGTTGTTGGTGCCGTCGCGTTCGATCAGGTAGGGAATCGCGTCCAGACGCAAGCCGTCGATGCCCATGTCGAGCCAGTAGCGCATCACCGACAGCACCGCTTTCATGACTTGCGGGTTATCGAAATTCAGGTCCGGCTGGTGGGAATAGAAACGGTGCCAGAAGTATTGGCCGGCGACCGGGTCCCAGGTCCAGTTGGACTTTTCGGTGTCGAGGAAAATGATACGGGTGCCGTCGTATTTCTGATCGTCATCGGACCACACGTAGAAGTCCCGCGCTGCCGAACCGGGCTTGGCCTTGCGTGCGCGCTGGAACCACGGGTGCTGGTCGGAGGTGTGGTTGATGACCAGCTCGGTGATCACCCGCAGGCCGCGCTTGTGCGCCTCGGCAATGAAGCGCCTGGCATCGGCCATGGTGCCGTAGTCACTGTGTACGCCGCGGTACTCAGCGATGTCATAACCGTCATCGCGCCGTGGCGAGGGGTAGAACGGCAACAGCCAGATGGTGTTCACGCCCAGGTCGGCGATGTAGTCGAGCTTGGCGATGAGGCCGGGAAAGTCGCCGATCCCGTCGTTGTTGGAGTCGAAATACGATTTGACGTGAACTTGATAGATCACCGCGTCCTTGTACCAGAGCGGGTCATTGATGAACGTGGCTGCCTTGGGTTTCTTCGCCATTTGAAACTCCTGGTGAGTTCGATAAGGCCGCTGGGGCCGTTCGCCTGCCTCGAGTGCAATGACTTACCTGTGGGAGCGAGCTTGCCCGGGCGGCGATCCGACGATGGCGAACTGTCTGACACATTGATGTTGGATGTGCTGACGTCATCGTCGGATCGCCGCCCGGAGCAAGCTCGCTCCCACAGGTTCAGCGTCTAGGCAGTAATGCGCCAGATCCCGAACGGCTGGAACGCCGGGTCGATCCGCATGAACTGGTACTTGCCGTGCCAGGTCCAGCGATGGCCATTCATCAAGTCTTCGCCCTGGGTGCTGGCATCGTCGGGCAGGCCCAATTCCCATAACGGCAACTCGAAGTTCGCCTCCTGCACGTTGTGCGGATCGAGACTGACCGCCACCAGAATAAAGTTGCTGCCGTCGGTGCTGCGCTTACCGAAATACAGAATGTTGTCGTTCCAGGCGTTGTAGACCTTCAGGCCCAGATGCGTGTGCAACGCCGGGTTCTGTCGGCGAATGCGGTTGAGCTGGGCGATCTCGGCAATGATGTTGCCCGGTGCATTGAAGTCCCTGGGGCGGATTTCGTACTTCTCGGAGTCGAGGTACTCCTCCTTGCCCGGCACCGGCGCCGACTCGCACAGCTCGAAACCCGAATACATGCCCCACAGGCCCGAGCCCATGGTCGCCAGCACGGCGCGAATGAGGAACCCGGGACGCCCGGATTCGTGGAGGAACGCCGGGTTGATGTCCGGTGTATTGACGAAAAAATTCGGCCGGTAGCACTCGCGCCAAGGCGACTCGTTGAGTTCGCTGAAGTAGCTCGCCAGTTCGGCCTTGGTGTTGCGCCAGGTGAAATAGGTGTAGCTCTGGGAGTAACCGACCTTGCCCAGACGCGCCATCATTGCCGGGGTGGTAAAGGCTTCGGCGAGGAAGATCACCTCGGGGTACAACGCCCGTACATCGGCGATCAACCATTGCCAGAACGGCAACGGCTTGGTGTGCGGGTTATCGACGCGGAAGATCTTCACGCCCTCCTCGACCCAGCCCACCACGATATCGCGCAACTCCAACCACAGGCTCGGAATCGCCTCGGGGGTATAGAAGTCGACGTTGACGATGTCCTGGTACTTCTTCGGCGGGTTCTCCGCGTATTTGATCGTGCCGTCCGGCCGCCAGTTGAACCAGCCAGGGTGTTGCTTGAGCCACGGATGGTCCTGGGAACACTGGATGGCGAAATCGAGGGCGATTTCCAGGCCATGGGCCGCGGCGGCCGCTACCAGTCGCCGGAAGTCGTCGCGGGTACCCAGCTGCGAGTGAATCGCCTCGTGCCCGCCCTCCTCGCTGCCGATCGCATAAGGGCTGCCCGGATCATCGGGCCCCGCCGTCAGGGCGTTGTTCGGGCCCTTGCGGTAGCTGCGCCCGATCGGATGGATCGGCGGGAAATACAGCACATCGAAACCCATGTCCTGGATCATCGCCAGCCGTGAATGCACGTCATTGAACGTGCCATGGCGCACAGGATCGTCGGTGATCGAACGCGGGAACAACTCATACCAACTGGCGAACTGCGCCAGTTCGCGTTCCACATCCACCGGGTACTCCGGGCTCAGGCTCAAGTACGCACGGTGTTGGACGCGGGCCATGAGGTCGGCGCTACGCTGGTGCAAAAACAGTGCGATCTGCTCGGTTTCGAGCAGTCCTGACAGTTCATGGTGCAAGGCCGCCAATTGTTCACTGAGCTGCCCTTCGCTGCGTTCGGCGGCTTGTTGCACATGAATCCGCCCTTCCTGCAGTTCCAGGCTTACCGGAACGGCAGCTGCATGTTTCTTTTCCAGCTCATGGCGAAAACTGGCGAACTGATCGATCCAGGCTTCGATGCAGAACAGATAACGACCCTGGCTGTCGACCCGGAACTGCCCTTGCCAACCGTTGTTGCCCAGGTCGAGCATGACAGCGCTTTGCCAGACGTCCTCGTCGTCGGCCCGCCAGCGCACGCGAACCGCCAGCTTGTCATGCCCGTCGGCGAAGACCTTGGCCGTCACCACCACGTCCTGCCCCACCACGGCCTTGACGGCGAACTGCCCGCCTTCAAGGGTCGGCATGATGTTTTCCATGACGATACGCGGCAGCAACAGCGCCTGCGACAGCGGCATGTGCGGGTTGTAGCTCAACTCAGTCGGTTTTTCAGCCGTCATCGAGCCTCTCTCCTTACGCCCCATGGACGCGCTTGTGTCAGTTCGCCATCCCGGCGGGCCATCCGCCTCGGGATTCACTCACTTAGGTTCCGAGCGACAGCCACCGTGAAAGTTCATCTGCAATTTCCGGAATAAAACCTATCGCGCAGCGATCATCCAACCAGTCCACCTACTTAAGCACGACTCACGCCATGTGCCACCGGAGGTTTGAACAATGAACAATCCATTCCCGGCTGCCCCAACGCCAACAACATACTGAACACCGCCGTCACCTCCCTGCCCGGCCCGGCCGTGACGCCGGCACTTGAAAGCCACCGACAGTGATTCGGTGATTTGATTGACGTTGATCAACACCCATCTCAGCTGTTTTGCATAGGCGTTTGCACCTTTGTGCGACGAGTGCTTCAAGTTGTCGCAGGTAGTGCAATCATCACCATCTGATCCGCTTTTTAATGCAATACCTGAGTCTGTTATGCAAACAGATCAGCACTCATAGTGCTCATGCCTGATGGAGGCTGATGAGCGAAAGACCATGAGCGAGAGAATCCCCGTCCGAACCGTAGAAACATTCGAGCCTTCGCGTCCAAAGATGAAGGCCAAAACCAGCGACAACCTGATCCACACCCGCAGCTTCACCGGGCTGTTTCGCAACCTGCGCATCAGCGGCGCGGGTTTTCTGTTTCTGCTGTTCTTCGGCACCGTGTGGCTGAACTGGGGCGGTCGCCAGGCGGTGCTCTGGGATCTTTCCGAAAGCAAGTTCCATATCTTCGGTGCGACCTTCTGGCCGCAGGATTTCATCCTGCTGTCGGCGCTGCTGATCATTGCCGCGTTCGGTCTGTTTGCGATCACCGTGTTCGCGGGCCGGGTCTGGTGCGGCTACACCTGCCCGCAAAGTTCGTGGACGTGGATCTTCATGTGGTGCGAGAAGATCACCGAAGGCGAACGCAACCAGCGGATCAAGTTGCAAGCCGCGCCCTGGGGCCTGAACAAACTGATACGTCGCGCGGCCAAGCACACCTTGTGGCTGGCCATCAGCCTGCTGACCGGCCTGACCTTCGTCGGCTACTTCACGCCGATCCGGCCGTTGGCCGAAGAGCTGCTGACCTTTCAAATGAGCGGCGTCAGCCTGTTCTGGGTGCTGTTCTTTACCGGCGCCACGTACATCAATGCCGGGTGGCTGCGTGAAGCGGTGTGCATGCACATGTGCCCCTATGCGCGGTTCCAGAGCGTGATGTTCGACAAGGACACCCTGACCATTTCCTACGATGTGGTCCGAGGCGAAAACCGTGGCCCGCGCAAACGCGAGGTCAAACCCGCCGAAGTCGGCCTGGGCGACTGCATCGATTGCCAGCTCTGCGTACAGGTCTGCCCCACCGGCATCGACATCCGTGACGGCTTGCAGATGGAGTGCATCGGTTGCGCCGCCTGCATCGACGCCTGTGATTCGATCATGGACAAAATGGGCTACGCCCGCGGATTGATCAGCTATACCTCCGAGCACCAGTTGCAGGGCGGTAAGACACACCTGCTGCGCCCACGCCTGATCGGCTACACCGCCGTACTGCTGGTGATGATCGCCGCGCTGGTGGTGGCGCTGATGGAACGGCCGATGGTCTCGCTCGATGTCAGCAAGGACCGGGGCCTGTTCCGCGAGAACAGCCAGGGGCAGATCGAAAACATCTACAGTCTGAAGGTGATCAACAAGACCCAGCAGCGTCAGGACTATCAATTGCAACTGGTCGATGCCAACGGTTTCGAGTTGCAGGGCAAGACCGGCTTGAGTCTGGCCCCGGGCGAGATCGTCGATGTGCCCGTGTCGGTGGTGATGCTCACGGAGCGTCCGGCCAGCAGTTCGCAGAGCCTCGGTTTCAAGGTGGTCGACAGCGATGAGCCTGGCGTCTACAGCGTGGCGAAGAGCCGGTTTGTTGCACCGATGAATCGTTAAGGCTTTAGACTGCGGTGCGCCATTCGCGAGCAAACCCGCTCCCACATTAGATTTGTGAACACTGGAGATCCAATGTGGGAGCGGCGGTGCGACGATTCGACTTGCTCGCGAAGAAGTCACCTCGTTTTTTCTGAATGACACCAATCCGGGCTACCGATGAAACGCTACGAAAAATTCGCCGACGATATCGCAGAACTGATCCGCACCGGCGTCCTCGGCCCGGGCCAGCGTGTGCCGTCGGTACGCTACGCCAGCCAGACCTACGGCGTCAGCCCGTCGACGGTGTTCCAGGCCTACTACTTGCTGGAACGTCGTGGATTGATCCGCGCCCGTCCGCGCTCCGGCTACTTCGTCAATGCCCATGCGCCACGGCCGTTTTCAGAGCCGGTGATCAGCAATCAGGTCAACGAGTCCACCGAAGTCGACGTCAGCGGACTGGTGTTCTCGGTACTCGACTCGATCAAGGACCCGAACACCGTGCCCTTCGGCTCGGCGTTCCCCAGCCCGACACTGTTTCCCCTGCAGCGCTTGTCCCGCTCCCTGGCCAGCGCCAGCCGCGAAATGGACCCGCGCATGGTCGTCACCGACATGTCGCCCGGCAACCCGCAGCTGCGTCGGCAAATCGCCCTGCGCTACATGGTCGGCGGGCTGATGCTGCCCATGGAAGAACTACTGATCACCAACGGCGCGCTGGAAGCCCTCAACCTGTGCCTGCAAGCGGTGACGGAGCCTGGCGATCTGGTGGCCATCGAAGCCCCGGCGTTCTATGCCTGCCTGCAAGTGCTCGAACGGCTGAAACTCAAAGCCGTGGAAATCCCTGTACACCCGCGCGATGGCATCGACCTTGGCGTACTCGAACAAACCCTGGAGCGCTATCCGATCAAGGCCTGCTGGTGCATGACCAGCTTCCAGAACCCCATGGGCGCGACCCTGCCCGAGGCAAAAAAACAGGCGTTGGTGGAGCTATTGCGCCGCCATCAAGTGCCGCTGATCGAGGACGATGTCTACGCCGAGCTGTATTACGGCCAGCAAGCACCGAAACCTGCCAAGGCGTTTGATACCGAAGGCCTGGTGATGCACTGCGGCTCGTTCGCCAAGAGCCTGGCCCCTGGTTACCGCATCGGCTGGGTCGCCGCCGGGCGCTATGCGCAGAAAATCGAACGGCTGAAACTCATGACCTCGCTGTGCGCCTCGATGCCCGCCCAGGCAGCTATCGCCGATTACCTGCAACACGGCGGCTACGACCGGCACTTGCGCAAACTGCGTCACGCGCTGGAAGACCAGCAAAGCGCCATGCTCGCCGCCATCGCCCGGTATTTCCCGGCACAGACACGGGTCAGCCAACCGGCGGGCGGGTACTTTTTATGGCTGGAATTGCCGGAGCAGATGGATTCGCTGAAGTTGTTTCAGATGGCACTGGCACAAGGCATCAGCATTGCACCGGGGCCGATTTTCTCCCCGACGCAGCGGTTCAGGAATTGTATTCGGTTGAATTATGGGAGCCCGTGGGATGAGGCGGCGGAGAAGGCGATGGAGACGTTGGGGCGGATTGTGCGGTCGTTCTGATAGGCTGCTATTGCTAGGTTCTATTGCCTTCGCGGGCAAGCCCGCTCCCACAGGGTTCCTTGGTGTACGCAAAGTCTGTGAGCACCGGAGATTCCTTGTGGGAGCGGGCTTGCCCGCGAAGAGGTCAGCACTGACAACGCAAACCTCAGATCAACGCCCACCACCCAGATCAACAAACGTCCCCGTCGCATAAGACGCCTTGTCCGACAGCAACCACACAATCGCCTCCGCCACTTCATCCGGACGCCCGCCCCGCGCCATCGGAATCGCCGATTCCAGTTTGCTGACCCGATCCGGGTCACCACTCAAGGCATGGAAATCGGTATGGATGTAGCCGGGGCGCACGGCGTTGACGCGAATACCCTCGCCTGCCACTTCCTTGGACAGGCCGATGGTGAAGGTGTCCAGCGCGCCTTTGGAGGCGGCGTAGTCGACATACTCGTTGGGCGAGCCCAAACGCGCGGCCACCGAGGACACGTTGACGATGCTGCCGCCCTGCCCGCCGTGTTTGGGCGACATGCGCAGGATCGCGTGCTTGGCGCAGAGGATCGGCGCCAGGACGTTGGTTTTCATGATTTTGAGAATGCGGAACTCGGACATCTCGTCGACCCGGGACTTTTGCCCGACGGTACCGGCGTTGTTCACCAGCGCGGTGACCCGGCCCAGTTCGCTGTCTACCCGATTGAACAGCGCGATGACTTCGTCTTCGATGCTGACGTCGGCCCGTACTGCAATGGCTTGCGCACCGAGGGCGCGGACTTGCTCCAGCACGCCGAGTGCAGCCTGTTCGTCAGCCTGGTAGTTGATGCAGATCCGATAGCCCTGCGCGGCGGCCAACAGGGCGGTGGCGGCACCAATGCCGCGGCTGCCGCCGGTGATGACAATGACTTTGTCCATGCGAGCTTTCCCCCCAATTCAAAGCTTAAGCGGTCGGGGCAAGAATAACCGCCATTGGCGGTTTTTGCATGGCTACCCATCAGCTGTCATGTCATCGACATTTCGCGCTCGGCACTGGCTTTCAACTGCTCGACCAATTGCTCCCCGCGATGGATTTCCACCATGAAACCCGCAGCCGGCAACGGATGCCCCAGCAGGTAACCCTGCAACGAATCGCAACCGAGCTTCGTCAGGAAATCCTGCTGCACACCCGTCTCCACACCTTCGGCGACGATGCGCAACCCCAGCGCCTGGCCGAGGGCCACGATGGCTGAAACGATGGCGGCGTCATCGCTGTCGTGCTCCAGGTCGCGGACAAAACCGCGGTCGATCTTCAGCTCGTTGGCCGGCAGGCGCTTGAGGTACATCAGACTCGAATAGCCAGTGCCAAAATCGTCGATGGACAGGTCGACGCCCATTTCCGACAGTTCCTGAAGCACTGTCATGCTCGCATCGGCATCACTCATGGCAGTGGTTTCAGTGATTTCCAGGGTCAGGCTGTTGGCCGGCAAATGATGAGTCGCCAGGGCCTTGGCGACGCTCTGGACCAGCCCGGAATGGCAAAACTGAATGGCCGAAAGGTTCACCGCGATGCGCCAATCGGTGTAGCCCAGCACGTACCACTCGCGCATCTGCCGGCACGCTTCGTTGAGTACCCACTCGCCGATCGGAATGATCAGCCCGGTTTTTTCCGCCAGCTCGATGAATTTGTCCGGCAACAGCATCCCGTGCGTCGGGTGCTCCCAGCGCAGCAAAGCTTCGGCGCCCACCGGTCGGCCATCGGCAGCATCGAACTTGGGCTGGTAATGCAGGCTGAACTCCTGATGTTCCACGGCATTGCGCAAGTCCTGCAGCAATTGCAGCTGTTTGCGGGCATTGCTGTTCATCGAGGCATCGAAAAAGCTGTAGCCGTTTTTACCCGCACCCTTGGCGTGATACATCGCCGCGTCGGCGTTCATCAGCAATTCATCGGCGGACTGCCCATTACCCGGGTAGAGCGCAATGCCGACGCTGGCAGAAATGTGCAAATCATGTTCGGCAACCCGGAACACACCCGCAATCAACCCGACCTGACGGGCCGCCAGGTTCAAGGCGTCAATCTGTTCGCTCAATTGCACCAGCAACACGAACTCATCGCCGCCGATCCGCGCCAGGGTGTCCTGGCTACGCAAGTCTTCGCGCAGGCGATGAGCCACTTCGCGCAACAGCAAATCGCCCATGTGGTGGCCAAAGGCATCGTTGACCGGCTTGAAACCGTCCAGATCGATGAACATCAGGGCAAAGCAGCCACCCTCTTCCCGGACCCGCGACATCGCCTGATCGATACGATCGGCGAGCAGCATCCGGTTCGGCAACCCGGTCAGGGTGTCGTGCAGGGCCAGTTGGGTCAGTTCCCGGTTGGCCTCGGTCAGTGACTGGGCCAGGCTCGCGGTGCGGGCTTCCAGGCGTGCATCGAGGATCGAGGTCAGCAAGGCAATGCTCAGCACCGCCAGCGTGGTGACCAGCACCAGGTTGTCCAGGCCATTGCCGGTCAGGCCATTGACCGCCGCCCCGCAAAAACTGCCATCGGCAAAGCGTGCGGCGGCCATCCCGGTGTAGTGCATGCCGACGATGGCGATGCCCATGATCACGGCGGCCCCGCCACGGATCAGACGGACATAAGGCGTGTGCTGGCGCAAATGGAATGCAATCCACAATGCCGCGCCCGACGCACCGACCGCGATCAGAAGCGAGGCGCCGAACAGTGTCGGATCGTAGTCGATACCCGGTTGCATGCGCATGGCGGCCATGCCGGTGTAGTGCATCGCGCTGATGCCCGCGCCCATGACCAGCGCGCCAAAGGCCAGTTGCCAGGCCGGCAATTGCGGTTGACTGACCAGCCACAGCGCAAAACCGCTGGAGAGTACTCCGATCAGCAGCGACAACAGGGTGATCGCGGCGTCGTACCCCAGGTCGATCGGCAACTTGAACGCGAGCATGCCGATAAAGTGCATCGACCAGATGCCGATACCCATGGCAATGGCCCCGCCCGCGGTCCACAAATGCACGGCGCGGCCTTTGGCGGTGGCAATGCGTCCGGTCAGGTCGAGTGCGGTATAGGACGCGAGAATCGCTACGCAGAGGGAAATGATGACCAGGGTGGGGGAATAGCTACCGATGAGCATGGAGACTTCTCGCGAATACCCCCTTTAATGGTATTGATTCTCGCTGGGGGGGGCAAATGCGGCGATTGTACTGATTCCGATTGAGAACGCACTCACAAAATTAGCAAAAGGCCATCAGTCCGATGAAACGCTTGTTTTCAGGTTTTACATTAAGCTTGAAAGAAGCCGGACTTGAGGCCGAAATGGCCGTGCCAGACACGTTGCGTCAATGGCGAAGCACTCATTGTGGCGAGGGAGCTTGCTCCCGCCGGGCTGCGGAGCGGCCCCGAAACCTGCCCCCGAGGCCATTCAGAGGATCACGGTCGGCAGTTTTGCGAGCGCTTCGCGCTCGAACGGGAGCAAGCTCCCTCGCCACAAGCAAGCCCCCTCGCCGCAGCTAGCACCCTGCTCCTCCAGTCTGGGTTATTGGCTATCGCTCACTTGTAGCTGCCCATCCCAGCCACCGCCCAACGCGGCAATCAATTGCACGCTGGCAATCAGGCGGCTTTGCAACAGGTCCAGGTTGCTGCGCTCATTGCTCAGTGCCGCTGCCTGGGTCACCACCACATCGATGTACGCGATCAAACCGGCCTTGTACTGGTTCTGGGTCAGGCGCAACGATTCACGGGCGGCGTCCAGTGCCTGCTGGCGCACAACGGCTTCGTCCTCAAGCACCTTGAGCTGCACCAGGAAGTTTTCCACCTCGCGGAATCCATCCAGCACGGTCTGGCGGTACTTGGCCACCGTCTCGTCATAGGCCGCCTCACTGCGGTCGACTTCCGCCGAGCGCTGTCCGCCGTCGAACAGGGTCATGGCCAATTGCGGCCCGACCGACCAGAAGCGGTTCGGCAGGCTGATCCAGTTGGCATAGGTGCTGCTGCTGTAACCGCCGTTCATGTTCAATGTCAGGTCAGGGTAATAGGCGGCCTTGGCCACACCGATGTTGGCGTTGGCGGCTATCACCGAGCGCTCGGCGGAAGCAATGTCCGGGCGTCGCTCCAGCAACTGCGAAGGCAGCGCCGGCGGTACTTGCGGCAACTGCGGAATGTCCTGGCTTTCCGCCAGGCTGAATTCCGCTGGCGGCAAGCCGATCAGCACAGCGATGGCGTTCTCGAACTGGGCGCGTTGCCAGATCAGGTCGACCATGTCCGCTTCGGTGCTCTTGAGCTGAGTCTGGGCCTGGGCCACCGCGTCCTTGCCGGATACGCCGGCACGGTACTGGTTCTCGGTCATCTTCAACGATCGCTGATAAGCCTCGACCGTGTCCTGGAGCAGGCGCTTCTGGCCATCGATCACGCGCAATTGCAGGTAATTCTGCACCAGTTCCGACTGCTGGCTCAGGCGCATCGCCGCCAGGTCGGCAAAGCTGGCCTGGGCATTCGCGGTATCGGCTTCGAGGCCGCGGCGCAGCTTGCCCCATACATCCGCCTCCCAACTGACGCCCGCCTGGGCAGAGTAGGTGTTGCGAATACCGCTGGACGAACTGCTCAGGCTGGAACTGCTGCTGCCGGTGCCCTGGCTTGAACGGTTCTTGCTGACGTTCAGGTCGACCGTCGGAAAAAACGCCCCGCGAGCGCTGCGTACCAAGGCCTGGGCCTGACGATACTGGGCTTCGGACTGGGCGACGGTCTGGTTGGAGCTGTTGAGTTTTTCGATCAGGCCATTGAGCTGCCGGTCGCCATACAGCTCCCACCACGCGCCGCGCGCCAGGGCATCGCTCAGGTTGGCCTGGCGCCAGCCTTGCGCCGCCTTGTACTGTGCCGGCTCTGCGGTTTGCGGGCGCTGGTAATCCGGGCCGACGGCGCAGGCACTTAGCATCGCCACATACAGTGACAGGCTCAACAGACGCGAGCCTCGAGCCGCGATCAGCGGTGCAGCCAGGTTGAAAAGCGAACGTTCAGTCATAGCGGAGTTTCCAGAGCAGCATCGGTACGCACCCCACGCCATTTATTGAAGCGATGGCGCAGTTTGTCGAGATAGAGGTAAACCACCGGGGTGGTGTAAAGCGTCAGCACCTGGCTGAAGATCAGCCCGCCAATGATGGTCAGGCCCAGCGGCTGGCGCATTTCCGCCCCTTCGGCGCGGCTCAGCAACAACGGCAAGGCACCGAGGATCGCCGCCAGGGTGGTCATCAGGATAGGTCGCAAACGTTGCAGGCAGGCGTTGCGAATCGACTCCAGCGGTGCCATGCCCTGTTGACGCTCCAGTTGCAACGCCAGGTCGATCATCAGAATGGCGTTTTTCTTCACCACACCGATCAACAGAAACAGCCCCAGCAAGGAAATCAGGCTGAACTCGCCGCCCAGCACATAGATCGACAGCAACGCGCCGACCCCGGCCGACGGCAGGGTGGACAGGATGGTCAGCGGATGAATGTAGCTTTCGTACAGCACACCCAGCACCAGATACACCGCCACCAGCGCCCCCAGAATCATCCACGGCTGACTTTTTTGAGTCGCGGCGAAAGCGTCGGCTGTACCGGCCATTTTCGCGATCACGTCTTCCGGCAGGCCGACCTTGGCAATCGCCCGCTCGATGGCGGCACCGCCCTGCTCCACGGTCACGCCTTCGGCCATGTCGAAGGCAATGCTTTCCGAAGCAAACTGGCCTTCGTGGCTGACCCGATCGTTCTCCAGGCTGTTTTCGTAATGGGCGATGGTCGACAGCGGGATCCGCGCGCCGTCAGCGGTGATCACCTGGACCTGCTTGAGGGTGATCGGGTCCTGTGCGTACTTCGGGTTGACCTCCATCACCACCTGATACTGGTTGAGGCTGTCGTAGATGGTCGAAATCTGCCGCTGGCTGTAGGCGTTGTTCAGCACCGCCGTGACCATGTCCATGTCGACACCCAGGCGCTTGGCCTGGTCACGGTCGACGATCAGGGTCACTTGCCGGGCGCCCCGGCCCTCCCGTGCATCGATCGCCGTCAGCTCCGGCAAGGCCCTGAGCGCAGTGACGACTTTCGGATACCACTCGCGCAACGCCCCGAGATCTCCGCTTTGCAGGATGTACGAGTATTGCGAGGTGGTCTGCTCACGGCCGCCACCGAATTGCAGGTCCTGGTCCGCCATGAGCATCAGTTGAGCGCCAGGCACCTTGGGCATTTCCTTGCGCAGGCGCTCGATGACTTTCTGCGCGGATATGTTGCGTTCCTTGATCGGCTTCAGGCGCACCAGCATGAAGGCGTTGTTGGTACCGTTGGAGCCGCCAATGAACCCGGCGACGCTTTCTACCGCCTCATCCTTCAACACGGCCCGGCGGAAAATCTCCATCTTCGGCTGCATCACACTGAACGACAGGCCGTCGTCGCCGCGTACGAAACCGATCAGTTGGCCGGTATCCTGTTGCGGCAAAAACGTTTTAGGAACAACAATATACAGCGCAATGTTCACACCAATTGTCACGAACAGGCTGAGCAAGGTCAGGCGCTTGTGGCGCAGCACCCAGTCGAGACTGGTGGCGTATTTGCCGACCATCCAGTCGTTGGTCCGTTGACTCCAGCGTTGCAGGCGGTTCTCCTGTCCGGGCGTATGCGGCTTGAGCCAGCGTGCGCAGAGCATCGGGGTCAGGGTCAGCGAGACCAGCAGCGAGACCACGATGGCCGCCGCCAGGGTGATGGAGAATTCGCGGAACAGGCTTTCAATGATCCCGCCCATGAACAGGATCGACAGGAACACCGCCACCAGCGATACGTTCATCGACAGCAAGGTAAAACCGACTTCCTGGGCTCCGAGGTACGCGGCCCTCATCGGCCGTACGCCTTTGTCGATGTGCCGGGAGATGTTCTCCAGCACCACGATGGCATCGTCCACCACCAACCCGGTGGCCAGAATCAGCGCCATCAGCGACAGGTTGTTCAACGAAAAGCCGTAGAGGTACATCACGGCAAAGGTGCCGACCAGCGACACCGGCACCGCCAGGGTCGGGATCAACGAGGCGCGCAAGTTACCGAGGAACAGGAACACCACCAGAATCACCAGTGCCACGGCGATCAGCAGGGTCATTTCCGCTTCGTGCAGCGTGGCCTTGATGACGGGCGAGCGGTCCATGGCCAGGTTCAGCTTGACGCTGGCCGGCAACACCGCCTGCAACGCCGGCAGCTGGGCCTTGATCTCGTTGACCGTCTCGATGATGTTGGCGCCGGCCTGGCGGTTGATCACCAGCAGCACCGCTGCGTCGTCGTTGAAGAAACCGCTGTTGTAACGGTCCTCGACGCCATCGCTGACCTTCGCCACATCCTTCAGGCGCAGGGCCGCGCCGCCGTTGTAGTGGATGATCAGCGACTCGTAGTCCCTGGCCTTTTCCAACTGGTCGTTGGCCTGGACCTGCCACAGCCGTTGATCGTCTTCCACCGAGCCCTTGGGCCGGCGCACGTTGGCATTGGCGATGGTGTTGCGCACATCGTCCAGGGCCACGCCGTACTGGTTCAGCGACTGCGGTTCGAGCTCGATACGTACCGCCGGCAGAGAACTGCCGCCGATCTGCACCTCGCCGACGCCCTGCACCTGGGACAGGCTCTGGGACAGAATCGTCGAGGCCAGGTCATAGAGCTGGCCTTTTTCCAGCACATCCGACGTCAGCGACAGCACCATGATCGGCGCCTGGGACGGATTGACCTTCTTGTAGGTCGGCATGCTGCGCATCCCGCTCGGCAACAGGTTGCGCGAGGCATTGATGGCCGCCTGCACTTCCCGCGCCGCACCATTGATGTCACGGTCCAGATCGAACTGCAGGATCACCCGGGTCGAGCCCTGGCTGGACCGGCTGCTCATGGTGTTGATCCCGGCGATGGCGCCGAAGGAACGCTCCAGCGGTGTGGCCACCGTCGACGCCATCACCTCGGGGCTGGCCCCGGGCAGGCTGGCCTGGACCACGATCACCGGAAAGTCCATTTGCGGCAGCGGCGATACGGGCAGCAAACCGAAACTCACGCCGCCCAGCAACATGATGGCCAGGCTCAGCAGCATGGTCGCCACCGGGCGCTTGATGAAAGGTCCCGAAAGGTTCATGGCTGCTCTACCGCTTCCACGGACTCAGGCTTGCGGCCCCAGCGCCGACCGAGACGGTCGAAGTAGAGGTAGATCACAGGCGTGGTGAACAGCGTCAGAATCTGGCTCAGCAACAGGCCGCCAACCATCACCAGACCCAGCGGCTGGCGCAGTTCCGCGCCGGATCCGGTGGCCAGCATCAGCGGCACGGCACCGAACAAAGCCGCCAGGGTGGTCATCAGGATCGGCCGGAAACGCAGCAAAGCCGCCTGATAGATCGCCGTCTGCGGGTCCATGCCCTGATTGCGCTCGGCGTCGAGGGCGAAGTCGATCATCATGATCGCGTTCTTCTTCACGATGCCGATCAGCAGAATGATGCCGATGATCGCGATCATGCCCAGGTCGTTGCCGCTGAGGATCAACGCCAGCAAGGCGCCCACCGCCGCCGAAGGCAAGGTCGACAGAATGGTGATCGGGTGGATGTAGCTCTCGTAGAGCACCCCCAGCACGATGTACATGGTCACCACCGCCGCCAGAATCAGCAGCAACGTGCTCGACAACGAAGCCTGGAACGCCTGCGCCGCGCCCTGGAACTGTGTCTGCACGCCAATCGGCATGCCGATGTCCTTCTGCACCTGTTCGATGATCTGCACCGCATGCCCCAGCGCCACGCCGGGTGCCAGGTTGAACGACATCATCACCGCCGGGAACTGGCCGATGTGGGTGATCGCCAGTTGCGCCTGGCGCTCTTCGATATGCGCCAGGCTGGACAATCGCACCTGGCCGCCATCGGTGGTCTTGACGTGAATCTGCTCCAGCGCCTGCGGGCCGAGCTTCTCGCCGGACTGCGATTGCAGCACCACACGGTACTGGCTGGCCTGGGTGTAGATGGTGGATATCTGCCGCTGGCCGAAGGCGTCGTACAGCGCATCGGTGATGTTCGACACCGACACCCCGACCCGCGACGCCGCATCGCGGTCGATCACCAGATAGACCTGCAAGCCCTTGTCCTGCAAATCGCTGGCCACGTCGGTCAGTTCCGGCCGGTCGGCCAAGGCTTCGACCAGACGCCCGCTCCACAGGCTCAGCAACTCCGAATCCGGCGACGACATGCTGAACTGGTACTGCGTGCGGCTGACCCGGTCTTCAATGGTCAGGTCCTGCACCGGCTGCATGAACAGACGGATGCCCACCAGTTTGTCCAACTCCGGTTGCAGGCGGGCAATCACTTGCGTGGCGCTCAGGTCACGGTCGTGGTGTGACTTGAGGTTGATCAGCAACCGACCGCTGTTGAGGGTCGAGTTGTCGCCATCCACGCCAATGTAGGAGGACAGGCTCTCGACGGCCGGGTCGGCCAGAATCACCTTGGCCAGTTCCTGCTGACGCTCGCTCATGGCCGCGAAGGATATCGATTGCGGCGCTTCGGAAATGCCCTGGATAACGCCGGTGTCCTGCACCGGGAAGAAGCCCTTGGGCACCACCATATACAGGAATACCGTCAGCGCCAAAGTGCCAATGGCCACCATCAGGGTCAGCGGCTGGTGCTTGAGCACCCACTGCAACTTGCGCCCGTAGGCGGCGATCATCCAGTCGATGAACGCGCCGCTGGCACGGTAGAAACGGCCCTGCTCGGCTTCCTTGGGTTCACGCTTGAGCAAGCGTGCGCACATCATCGGGGTCAGGGTCAGGGAAACGACCAGGGAAATCAGGATTGCCACCGCCAGGGTGATGGCGAACTCGCGGAACAACCGCCCGACCACATCCGCCATGAACAGCAGCGGGATCAGCACGGCGATCAGCGACAACGTCAGGGAGATCAGGGTGAACCCGATCTGTTTGGCGCCTTTGAGCGCCGCGTTCAGCGGGCTGTCGCCCTCCTCGATGAAACGCGCAATGTTCTCCAGCATGACGATCGCATCGTCCACCACGAAACCGGTGGCGATGGTCAGGGCCATCAGGGTCAGGTTATTGACCGAGAACCCTGCCAGGTACATCACGCCGAACGTACCGATCAGCGACAGCGGCACGGCCACTGACGGAATGATCGTGGCGCTGGCGCGACGCAGAAACAGGAAGGTGACCATGACCACCAGGGCGATGGCGATCAGCAATTCGTGCTGCACGTCCTTGACCGAGGCGCGGATGGTCTGGGTGCGGTCGGTCAGCACCACCACGTCGAGGCCGGCCGGCAGGTTATCGGTGATGCTCGGCAGCAGGGCCTTGATCCGGTCCACCACCTCGATCACGTTGGCGCCGGGCTGGCGCTGGATGTTCAGCAGTACCGCCTGGTTCTCGTTGGCCCACGCAGCGAGTCGCTCGTTCTCCGCGCCGTCGACAATTTCCGCAACGTCCTTGAGCCGCAACGGCGCGCCATTGGCGTAGGCCAGAATCAGGTTGGCGTAGTCCTTGGGCGATGTCAGCTGATCGTTGGCATCGAGCATCGAGACCCGGGTCGGGCCGTCGAAGTTACCCTTGGGCTGGTTGACGTTGGAAGCGCCGATCAGCGTGCGCACATCCGACAGGTTCAAGCCGTTGGCCGCCAGGGCCTCGGGGTTGACCTTGATCCGCACGGCCTGGCGCTGGCCGCCGGCAATGCTGACCATGCCGACACCGCTGATCTGGGCGATTTTCTGCGCCATGCGCGTATCGACCAGATCATTGAGTTTGGGCAGCAACATGGTTTTGGAGGTGATGGCCAGCGTCAGCACCGGTGTATCTGCCGGGTTGACCTTGTTGTACACCGGCGGTGCCGGCAAGTCCTTGGGCAACAGGTTGGTGGCGGCGTTGATCGCGGCTTGCACCTGTTGCTCGGCGACGTCCATGTTGATGTCCAGGCTGAAACGCAGGGTCAGCACCGAGGCACCACCCGAACTGGTCGAGGCCATTTGCGTCAGGCCGGGCATTTGCCCGAACTGCCGTTCAAGCGGCGCGGTCACCGCACTGGTCATGACGTCCGGGCTTGCACCGGGATACAAGGTCATGACGCGAATGGTCGGGTAATCGACCTGAGGCAGCGCCGAAACCGGCAGCAACCGATAAGCGATGACTCCGGCCAGGATAATGGCCAGCATGCTCAGCGTGGTGGCTACCGGGCGAAGGATGAACAGCCGCGAGAGATTCATGCGCCGCCCTTTTTCGCCTTGTCGGTGGTCGCGGGCTCAGCCGCGTCGGCCGCCGACTTGCCTTGCAGGTGTTCGCCCGGTGTGGCCGGCACATCCTGACTGTCGTTGACCACCTCCACGTCACTGCCGTCCTTCAGGCGGTCGGTACCTTCCAGCACAACCCGGTCACCCGCCGACAGGCCTTCGGTGACCACGGTGTTCAGGCCATCGCTGGCGCCGACTTTCAACTGACGGATCTTGACCTTCTTGTCACCGTCCAGGGCATAGACGAACGTGCCGTTGGTACCGAACTGGATCGCGGCGGAAGGCGCGAGCACTACGCCTTTGAGGGTGTCGGCCAACAGGCGCACATTGACGAACTGGTTGGGGAACAGCGACTGATCGCGGTTCTCGTAGCGGGCCTTGAATTTCAGGGTGCCGGTGGTGACGTCAATCTGGTTATCCAGGCTCTGCAACACGCCAGTGGCTTGCAGTTTGGTATCACCGCGATCCCAGGCTTCAGCCGGCAATCTGGCCCCGCTGCGATAACGGGCAAGCACTGTGTCGAGGCTGTTTTCCGGGAGAGTGAAGGCCACGCTGATCGGCTGGGTCTGGGTGATGATCGCCAACGCGGTGGTGTCGTTGGCGGCGACCAGGTTGCCGACGTCCAGTTGACGCAGGCCGACGCGACCGGTGATCGGTGCGCGGATCCTGGTGAATTCGAGGTTGAGCCTGGCGTCGTTGACCGCGGCCTGATTGGTCTTGACCGTGCCCTGGAACTGACCGACCAGCGCTTCGGCGGTGTCCAGGGTCTGTTTGGCAATACTGTCTTCGCGGTACAGGCCGCGATAGCGCTCGACGTCGACCTGGGCGTTTTTCAGCTGCGCCTGATTCTGCAGCAAGGTACCTTCGGCCTGAAGCAAGGCGTTCTGGTAAGGGCGCGGGTCGATTTCAGCCAGCAGATCGCCCGCCTTGACCATCTGCCCTTCTTCGAAATAAATCTTGACCAGCTCTCCGCCGACGCGGCTGCGGACATTGATGGTGTTGAGTGCCGTGACCGTGCCCAGCGCCTTGAAATACAGCGGGAAGTCACCGATGACTGCCGGCGCCACTCGCACCGGTACCGGCCCGGACGCCCCGCCGAACCCCGGACGCATCCCCCCCGACCGGCCAGTATGCCCGGCGACGGCTTTCTGCCCCGCTGCCTCTTTGGGTGCAGCGCTGCCGGGCCAGAATTTCCAGCACAAGGCGGCGATGACCAACAGGACAAGCAGGCCAAACAGCCAGCGACGGGGACTACGGGAAGCGGAGGATTGCATTGAGTGATCAACCATTGGGCGCGTGGGCTTTTTTTACATGAGGCTGAACGATAAGCACTGGCGGGGCTTAAGCAAAGCGCCTTTACCGGCAATTTACCTTCGGCTTACGTTACAGGTGTTTTATCCAAGACACTGAATCACAAATGAAAACGGCCTGGACAGAGGGTAATGCTGCTCAATGTAGGAGCGAGCGTGCTCGCGATGGTCGTTAACGATGCCGCGTGTTTACTGACTAAACGCAGCGCTCTTGAATCCATCGCGAGCAAGCTCGCTCCTACAAGTCTTTAACTGAACAGCATTTTTGACAGCGGGGGTGTTAACAATTGTAAAGCTGCTTACTTACTTCAGAACGGCAAGTGCCGCTTCGTAATTCGGCTCGTCAGCGATTTCGCCAACCAGTTCGCTGTGCAGTACGTTGTCATTTTCGTCCAGCACCACCACAGCACGGGCGGTCAGGCCTTTGAGCGGGCCGTCTGCGATGGCCACGCCGTAGTTCTGGATGAACTCGGCACCGCGCAGGGTCGACAGGTTCTGTACGTTTTCCAGGCCTTCGGCACCGCAGAAACGCGCCTGGGCGAACGGCAGGTCAGCGGAGATGCACAGCACGACAGTATTGTCGACGCTGCCGGCCTTGGCGTTGAACTGGCGCACGGAGGTGGCGCAGGTCGGGGTGTCAATGCTTGGGAAGATGTTCAGCACTTTGCGCTTGCCGGCAAAGTCCTTCAGGGTGACGTCGGACAGATTGCCGGCAACCAGGGAAAAGGCTGGCGCCTTGGAACCGGCTTGTGGCAGTTGGCCGTTGACTTGAACCGGATTGCCTTTAAGAGTGACTTGAGCCATGAACGGAGTCCTTCTGAACGTTGTTGTAGAGAATTTTGACGAGGCCGAAGTTAACCACGAAATTGTCCGACGACCTATGGTCAAACATAAATTGTCATGTATCAGCACACAAAATTGGATACATGTGCCCTCCCATACACCACAAGACCCTGTGGGAGCGGGCTTGCCCGCGAATGCGGCAGCCCATTCAACATCGCCGTGACTGACAGATCGCGCTCGCGAGCAAGCCCGCTCGAACAGGGACAGCGGTGTTATTTGAGCAACCGCAACATATTGCGATGGCGCGCCTCGAAAATCCGTCGCATGTAGCCATTGACCAGCAACCACTCCATTGGCGCGCCGCCAATCGCCGAATAGGTCACCCGATCGGTGTATAGCGTACCGCCCTCTCCCGCCGCGACCCGATGTTCATGACGAAAGGCGCGCATCGGCCCGCTGAGCATTTCATCGATGAAATGAGCATCGCCCACCTCCCGTATGACCACCATCCAGTTCGACGGAATGATATTGAACATCCAGTGCCGAAAACGAAACTCGCGCCCCACCTCTATTCGCAAGTTACTCAAGTCGACATCGCCCAGCGGTGTGATACGTTCGGGGAAGATTTTCGGGAAATTCACGCCTTCGAGGCAGAAGTCGAGGACTTGTGCTGGTGTGCGGTTGGGAATGAGAGTCGTGAGTTCCAGGACAGGCATGAGCAGTGGCAATCCATTGGCCGGGGGGACCCGCAGGCTACCATCTCACTAAAGCCCCATGCATCCCTTTGGGGTATCCCAAAATTTATTGCGGTTTTTTTGTTAAAGGATTGTCGATTCAGACGCCAATCATTCGACTATCAAGTAACTCACTTACCACAATGGAGAAAAGCCATGCGATTCATGATTATCATCAAAGCCAGCCAGGATTCCGAAGCCGGCGTAATGCCCAGCCAGGAACTGCTGACCGCCATGGGCAACTACAACGAGGAACTGGCCAAGGCCGGCGTCCTCCTCGCCGGTGAAGGTCTGCATCCCAGCAGCAAAGGCGCCCGTGTGCGCTTCAGCGGCGACAAACGCACAGTCATCGATGGCCCCTTCGCGGAAACCAAGGAACTGATCGCCGGTTACTGGCTCTGGCAGGTGAAGTCCTGGGAAGAAGCCATCGAATGGGTCAAGCGCTGCCCCAACCCGATGCCGGGCACCGAAGCCGAGATCGAGATTCGCCAGGTATTTGAACTGGACGATTTTGGCGCCGAGCTCACCCCGGAACTACGTGAACAGGAAGAGCGAGCGTTCGGTCTGGGGAAGAAATGCTGATTAGCGAATCCACGCCGAGGATCTGAATCCTGCAAAACCCGCCGTTCATGCTTGCGCAAATGGCGGGTTTGTTCATTACAGCAGCGATCCCCTCCCGACTTTTGAAGGGTTCAACCCCTTCGACTGGCTGCCAGCCGTTTGCAAAAACAGGGTCTGGTCGCCCAGTGGCTGCCGCTGCCGACACAGAACATCGACGATTCGCGCTCGCTGGTGCGCAGTTTCCTCGATGTCTTCCCCTACGCCAGCGTGTGGACCAGTGAGTTCCACGAGATGCTGCTGGTAGGCTCGCTCGAACCGATCGAACTGGATGCAGCAAAAATCAGCCAACGCTTCCAGCAAGACACGGTTCGCAGCACCTTGCAGGATGTCGGCATCGGCTCGGCCGCTGCGCTGCTCGCGACCTGGGTAACCGACCGCAGCGGCCTGGAACGCTTCGCCGCAGACGCGCAACCGGTGACTGACGATCAACCGCGTATCGAATACGCCCCCTGGGTGCGGGCCAGGGAGATCACCCGGGTGCTGCCGGCCCTGCTGGACTTGCACCAGCCGCCAGCACTGCTGAACGCCGACGCCGGGTTCATCGAGCGCATGAACACCCAGCAACAACGCCTGATGCAGTTCTATCGGGCGAGCCTGCATGCGTACGATGGTGACCGTGAGGCCTGGGCCAGGGATATGCGCGAGGTGATGCGCGGGGATGCGGGGAATCCGTATTACCGGTGGTTTGGCGGAGAATGATTTGACGCCTTCGCGGGCAAGTCGAAACGTCGCACCGCCGCTCCCACAGGTTCGGTGTCGATCACAGAATTTGGGCACGACATAAACCCTGTGGGAGCGGGCTTGCCCGCGAAGGGGCCATCAGCCTCAAAACAATGTCATTTGACACACACCAGCCATCCGGCAAAGCTGCATCGAGCTTCAACGCGCGCCGCAAGGCAATCGCACCTGGACCATGGAAGTCGCAATGCCAAAACATAAAAACAAAGCGTTGACCCCAAACCCTGATTCGCAACCGACCCTGATCTATCGTTACCTGTTCCCTGTCACCATCGGCATCCTGCTACTGGCCGTCGCAGGCATCAGCTGGTTCCTGTTCAGCAGCAAACCGGTCCCGGTGCCCTATGCGCCCGTAAGTACAGCGGTCGTTCAACCCGTCAAGCCACCACCTCAACCGGTTGCCGTGGCACCGGCGAAAATGGTCGACGAGCAACAGTGTCAGGGCTGCCACAATGCGCAGGTCAAGGACTGGCAAGGCTCCCATCACCAACTGGCGATGCAGGAGGCCAACGCCGACACCCTGCTTGGCAACTTCAACAACGTCACGTTCAAGGCGGAAAACGAAACCACCCGTTTCTCGCGCAAGGACGACGGGTTCTGGGTCAATACCCCCGGCATCGATGGCAAAAACGCGGATTTCAAGATCGCCTACACCTTCGGTATCGCCCCCTTGCAGCAATACCTGATCGAGGTCGGCGACGGTCGCTTGCAGGCCCTGGGCGTGGCCTGGGATACCGAGAAGCAGCGCTGGTTTCACCTCTATCCGGGTCAGGGCGTGACCTTCAAGGACCCGCTGCACTGGAGCAAACCGAGCCAGAACGCGAACTTCATGTGCGTCGAGTGCCACACCACCGGTTACAAGCGCAATTTCGACACGGCGAAAAACACCTTCGACAGTCAGTGGAACAGCCTGGGTGTCGGTTGCCAGGCCTGCCACGGTCCGGCCTCCGACCACCTGGAATGGACGGCGAAGAAAAGCGATTTGCTCCATGCCGGATTTGCCGTCGACCTCAAGGACAGGAACGCCACCGTCGAAATCGAAACCTGCGCCCGCTGCCACTCGCGCCGCGCGCCGCTGGGGGATGGTTTCACGGTTGGCAAGCGCCTGATGGATGATTACCTGCCGAGCCCCCTGACCCGTGAGTTGTACGCACTGGACGGCAAGATCAAGGACGAGGTGTTCGAGCACGGTTCCTTCGCCCAGAGCAAAATGTTCGACAAGGGCGTACGTTGCAGCAACTGCCACAACCCGCACAGCACGCAGCTAAAGGCGCCAGGCAATAGTCTGTGCCTGCAATGCCATAACACCGTCGGCAAAACCACCGTGGAAGGCGTCGACGGCAAGGGCCTGCAAGCGAAGAACTACGACTCCATCGAACACACCCGCCACACCATGGGTCAACCGGGTTCGCAGTGTGTGGATTGCCACATGCCCGGCAAGTTCTACATGGGCAACGACTGGCGGCATGACCACAGTTTCAGCATTCCCAACCCCGAGCGGGCGAAAAAGCTGGGTACGCCTGACGCCTGCCTGACCTGCCACCAAGGCAAAGCCGGTGACAAGGTCACCGAACAGTTCAAGCTGTGGAACACCGCCAACGCCAGCGCGGTGCAAGCCCCTCGCTACGACGAAAGCCTGTGGCTGATTCGCAACGGCCAACCGGGTGCGGCGCAGGCGTTGTTCGAGCAACTGCAACGCAGCAATCTGCCGGCGATCCAGCGCGCGACGCTACTCGGCGAATTGTCGCTGTATCCGAGCGAGCAAGCGTTGAAACTGGCCACCAGGGACCTGAACAACCCGGCGCCTCAAGTACGTGAGAGCGCCATACACGCGCTTAGCGCATTCCTGCCGCCACTGGAACGCGCGCCGCTGCTGACACCCTTGTTGAGTGACCCGGTGAAAGCCGTGCGCATCGCCGCCGCCCGGGATTTGCTCAGCGTGGCACGCAACGGCCTGGGCACGGCTCAGGACAGCTGGAATGCCGCCATCGCCGAATACGAGGCAGTGCAGAAAAACCTGCTCGAACGCGCCGAAGCGAACCTTAATCTGGCGATGCTGTATCAGGCCAGCGGACGCAGTGCCGAAGTCGAAGGACTCCTGCGCGCGGCCCTGCAACGCGATCCGGATTTCTTCCCGGCGCTGGTCACCCTGGTGCAATGGCTGGAAGCCAACGGCCGCAGCCAGGAAGGCCATGCCCTGCTGGCGCAAAGCCTCACGGACCACCCCGACTCAGGCCTGCTGCAACACACCCAGGGCCTGGCGCTGATTCGTGCGGGCCAAACCGCTCAAGCCATGCCGTACCTGCACAAGGCCGCGCAACTGGAACCACAGAGCGGACAGTTCGGCTATGTACTGGCGGTGGCCCTGCATGACAGCGGCAAGATCGACGAGGCGTGCGCAGAACTGGAACGGCTGTTGAAAGAACAACCAACCAACCGCAATGCACGGCTGTCACTGATCCAGTATTACCTGGACAACGGCCAGGAACCCAAGGCGCAAGTGCTGTTGCAGGGCTGGAAGAAAATGAACATGGGGGACCCGGCGTTGAAATGATCGGGGCTGAACCGGACGCCCCTTCACAGGCAACCCTTTGGTAGCGGGCTTGCCCGTGAAGACGGCCGTGCGAGCAACGCCCATCCCAGACATGTCACTTCCCCGTTTGCCCTGTATCGGTCAGCAAACAATGCGAACCCCTCAGATTTTTAGTGATATCACTACGCCACTAGTGATAAGGTTCGCGGCGCTTGAAAAACCTCCCCCCATTAGATTTCGAGGCGACATGAAACACGCCTCGGCCAATGACGGCAATGACCGGTCGCAAGGATCAACCATGGAAGCTCTCCGCAAGCTGTTCACCGTTACAGCCCTGACCACAGCACTCCTGACTTCGGGCTGTGCAAGCATCGTCGGTGACAGCAAATACCCGGTGAACGTATCGAGCACGCCTAGCGGCGCCAACTTCACCATTACCAACAAAGCCGGTGTCGTCGTACATAACGGCTCCACGCCCAACACCGTGACACTGCCTTCCGGTCGTGGCTACTTCAAGGGTGAGGCCTACACCATCACCTTCAAGAAAGAGGGTTATGCCGATGCCAGTACCACTCTGGATACCAGCATGAGCGGCTGGTACTGGGGCAACATCCTGCTTGGCGGGTTGATCGGCATGCTGGTAGTCGATCCAATGACCGGCGCAATGTACAAACTTCCCGAGAACGCCACGGGTAACCTCGGCAGTCCGTTGGCCGGCGAAGCAGCAAAAAACCTGACACTGCTGGAAATCGATCAGCTGTCGCCAACCCAGCGCGCGACGCTGGTTCGCATCAACTGACAGCACCCGGCGCATCCCGCCGTTCGGGATGCGCCCTTTGCTCTAGCCCCGCCGACGAAACAACGGCCGCGGCTCAATCACCGAACGCCCGTACAACACGCTCATCCCCGCCAATCCCTTCAATGCATCTTCTGCGGATTTGTCTTCACGCACGGTAAAGCTGTCGAAACCGCATTGGCGCATGTGACTGAGTTGATCGCGCAAGACATCGCCGATGGCGCGCAACTCCCCGGTCCAGCCCAGTCGTGTGCGCAGCAGATACGCCTGGCTGTAACCGCGCCCATCGCGAAAACTCGGAAAATCCAGGGCAATCAGTGGCAATTGATCAAACCAGGGCTTGAGGGCTTCCACCTCATCGTCCGGCCCCAGCCACACCGCATTTCGCTGTGGACTTTCCAGCCAGCGGGCCAGCGGCAGGATCGCCTTGCCCACTGGCGATGGCGGTGCCAGATCCCGAACCAGCATCCACGGATCATCCGCATCGATGCGTGCCTCACCCTTTTCCAGTCGCAACAGATTGTTCACGGCGAAACCTCCAGCGCTTGCGTATAAACCGCCTCCTTGAAAGGCTCCAGGCCGATACGCTGCAACGTGTCGACCAATACTTCCTCGCTCTCGCGATAGCGCACGAAGGTGTCGACAATGCGTTCGATCACCTCGGGCACTTGCGCGGCGCTGAAGGACGGGCCAATGACCTTGCCCAGCGCGCTGTTCTTGCCCTGGGCGCCACCGAGGGTGATCTGGTACCACTCGCTGCCGTTTTTATCGACACCCAGAATCCCGATGTTGCCGATGTGGTGATGACCGCAGGCATTCATGCAGCCGGAAATGTTGAGGCTGATGTCACCCAGGTCATGCAGGTAGTCGAGGTCTTCGAAGCGGGCCTGAATGGCCTGGGCGATGGGGATCGACTTGGCATTGGCCAGCGCACAGAAATCGCCACCGGGGCAGGCGATGATGTCGGTCAGCAAACCGATGTTGGCGCTGCCCAGATTGTGTTCGCAGGCCAGGCACCATAGTGCGAACAGCTCGGCCTTGGGCACGTCCGGCAGGACGATGTTCTGTTCATGGGCAATGCGGATTTCGCCGAAACCAAAGCGCTCGGACCATTCGGCAACCGCCTCCATCTGCGTGTCCGTCACGTCGCCCGGTGGCGCAGCGATGCCGGGCTTGGTCGACAGCACGACGCTGGCATAACCGGGTACTTTGTGCGGCTGCACGTTACGCTGCACCCAGCGGGCGAACGTCGGATTTTCGGCCAGGTGCGTGCCGAAATCGAGATGGGTGTCGGACAGATCACGATATGGCGGTGCGACGAACGCACTGGCCACACGCTCGAATTCGGCGTCGGTCAGTTGCGCGGGGCCATCCTTGAGGTACTGCCACTCATCCTCCACTTCCCGGGCGAAAGCTTCGATGCCCAGGGCCTTGACCAGAATCTTGATCCGCGCCTTGTACTTGTTGTCACGTCGACCATGGCGGTTGTACACACGCAGCACCGCCTCGACGTAGGACAACAAATGTTGCCATGGCAAGCCTTCGCGGATCTGCAAGCCGAGGATCGGCGTGCGCCCCAGACCGCCGCCGACGATCACCCGCAGGAGCATTTGCCCGCTGTCGCCGGGATAAAGATACAGGCCGATGTCATGCATCATGATCGCTGCACGGTCCTGCTCTGCCGAGCAGATGGCGATCTTGAATTTGCGGGGCAGGAACAGGAATTCCGGGTTGATGGTCGACCACTGCCGCAGGATCTCCGCCAAGGGGCGCGGGTCGATCATCTCGTCGGCGGCGACCCCGGCAAAGGCTTCGGTGGTGATGTTGCGTACGCAGTTGCCTGAGGTCTGGATCGCGTGCATTTCCACCTGGGCCAGGCGCTCAAGGATGTCTGGCACCTGGGCCAGTTCGATCCAGTTGAACTGCATGTTCTGCCGGGTGGTGAAGTGGCCGTAGCCGCGATCGTAATCCCGGGCGATGCTCGCCAGCGTACGCATCTGCCGGGCGCTCAGCGTGCCGTAGGGAATGGCCACCCGCAGCATATAGGCGTGTTTCTGCATGTACAGACCGTTTTGCAAGCGCAATGGCAGGAATTCTTCCTCGCTCAGTTCACCGGCCATGAAACGTTCGACCTGATCGCGAAACTGCGCAACCCGCTCGGACACCAGCGCCCGGTCATAGTCGTCGTACTGATACATCTGGCTACCTCATCAGGATTAGGCACAGAACCCTGTAGGAGCGAGCCCTGCTCGCGATGGAGTCAAAGGCGACGCGTTTATCCAGGAAGTTCGCGTTTTCGTTGACGTCCATCGCGAGCAGGGTTCGCTCCTGCAGGGGGGCGCAAGTCGGGCTCTGCGGCTCGTTTCGAGGTAACGACTATGAGCTTGCGGTGCAGTACGTTACAGATTCACTTGAACTCTAAAAAACCGTATCAGAACACGGTGGACAGCCACAGGAATGCCGAAGTATCTGATCCGTACAAATGAACTTACCCTGAGTCTGTTTTGTTTTTACCGGCGTTTTTACAGTGCACGGCATTGCAACCGTGGAAGCATTGAGCATGAGCACAACTACTATCAGTCAGGCCTATAACTACAAGGTCGTGCGTCAGTTCGTCGTGGCGACTGTCTTCTGGGGCGTCGTGGGGATGGCGATGGGAGTGTGGATCGCCTCGCAACTGGTATGGCCGCAGATGAATCTTGACCTGCCGTGGACTACCTTCGGCCGGTTACGCCCGTTGCACACCAGCCTGGTGATTTTCGGTTTTGCCGGCAGCGCGCAATTTGCCGCCAGTTACTACGCGGTACAGCGTACCTGTCAGGTGCGGCTGTTCTCCGACAAGCTCGCCGCGTTCACCTTCTGGGGCTGGCAATCGGTGATAGTGGTGATGCTGATCAGCCTGCCGCTGGGCTATACCACCACCAAGGAATACGCCGAGATCGAGTTCTCCGGCGCGGTGTGGATGACCGTGGTCTGGGTAGCCTACGCCATCGTGTTCTTCACCACCCTTGTGCAGCGCAAGACCAGACACATTTACGTCGGCAACTGGTTCTTCGGCGCGTTCATCGTAGTGATCGCCATGTTGCACGTGGTCAATCACCTGTCGACTCCAGTGAGCTGGTTCAAGTCCTATCCGGTGTATTCCGGGGCCACCGACGCCATGGTCCAGTGGTGGTACGGGCACAACGCGGTGGGGTTTTTCCTGACCACCGGTTTCCTCGGGATGATGTACTACTTCGTGCCCAAGCAGGTTGGGCGGCCGGTGTACTCCTATCGCTTGTCCATCGTGCATTTCTGGGCACTGATCACCCTGTACATCTGGGCCGGCCCGCACCACTTGCACTACACCGCGCTGCCGGACTGGGCGCAGTCGCTGGGCATGGCCATGTCGTTGATCCTGCTGGCGCCGAGCTGGGGCGGGATGATCAACGGCATGATGACGCTCTCGGGCGCCTGGCATAAGCTGCGCACCGACCCGATCCTGCGCTTTCTCGTGCTATCCCTGGCGTTCTACGGCATGTCGACCTTCGAAGGGCCGATGATGGCGATCAAGACGGTCAACGCCCTCTCGCACTACACCGACTGGACCATCGGCCACGTACACGCCGGTGCCCTCGGCTGGGTGGCGATGATCACCTTCGGCGCGACCTACCACATGGTGCCAAAAGTCTTCGGCCGAGCGCAGATGCACAGCACGCCGCTGATCAACCTGCACTTCTGGCTGGCGACCATCGGCACGGTGCTGTACATCGCGTCGATGTGGGTCAATGGCATCACCCAAGGCCTGATGTGGCGGGCGATCAACGACGATGGCACGCTGACCTATTCCTTCGTCGAAGCCCTCCAGGCCAGCCATCCGGGTTTCCTGGTACGTTTCATCGGCGGCGTGTTCTTCCTCGGTGGCATGTTGCTGATGGCGTACAACGTGTGGCGCACGGTATGGGTGTCGGACCTGAAAATGGCACAGCGCGAGGCGCAGATAGCCTGATGATCGAGCTTGCGCTGAATGTACTGGGAGTGGCGAGTCTATGGCTGGCGGTCGAATACTGCTTGAAGCACCAGACCGCCGAGAGTCTTGAAGAGGCGAGCCTGATTCCGTTTGCCGATGATCCGCAAGTGGCACGGCGGGTGGAGTTGGCGACAGGGAAGACCGTGAAAGCGGTTGCCCCGCCGGAGCTGAAATCAGGCTGGGGCAACCTCGATATCTGATGCACTACCCATCAATGTGGGTTATCCGCGCTCCCGAGGAATCAGGCTCTGCAACTGCTGCGCCAGAAAATCCCCATCGAAGACAAAGATGTCCGGATCCTTCAAGCCGTTGGTCTTGCGCCATTGCCAGGCATTGGACGGTGGCAGGCACACGAGCGAAACACTGCCGTAGCGCGCAGCCGTAAAGCCCATCACGGCCACCGAGATCTGTCCGCCGGATCCCATCACGTCCGGCACGAACTCCACCGGTTTGCCAACAATCACGATGGACAGCTTCTCGGTCTTGAATGGCGATGTCTCGACAGGAATGCTCGGGCCCGAGGCGACATAGGCTTCGCGACTCACCTCCAGCAGGTTGGGGGCCTGCACCGGCTCCAGCCACTGCTGGATCTGATCGAACAGGTCACCAATGCGCGTCGCCCATTCCGCCGACTGCGACTCAAACACTGGCTTCTTGTGGGCTTCGCTTTCGGCGTAGTGGCGAAGCATTTCGCCCAGTTGCTGTACGTCATCCATTGCGGTGTTCCTTTGATTGCAGCGGTGCTACGGACATTGAGCATGGCAGATGCGTGATGACGGTGCGCGACTAACAGCCGGGAGGTACGTCGGCGGCGGTGTTCGCCCTGGACGAGTGACTCAACCGGTCTTGGGCGGGCGACGCAGGCGCGCCATGCTCAAGGTGTCCACCAGCACGCCGTCGCGCACGGCGTAATCACGGAACAGGCCCTCGGTTTCGAAGCCGAATTTGCGATACAACGCAATGGCCGCTTCGTTGTCGGCATACACCGAAAGCTCGATGCGCTGCAGATTCATCCAGTTGTCGGCGATATCCAGCGCCGTCGCGAGCAGCTTCGAGCCCACGCCCTTGCCCTGCCACGCCACCGCAACGCCCATGCCGAAACTGCCGGCATGACTGCGACGAATGCGTGAGAACTGCTCCAGGCCGATGTTGCCGATGACCGTGCCTTGATGCAGGGCCACCACTTTCACCAGGCGTTCGTTATCCAGCGCCAGGCGACTGCGCCAGAGTTCGGTGGACTGAAACGGCATTTGCAGGGTCTGCCGGGCGATCTCCGGGGCGTTGTACAGCGCCGTGATGCCTTCGATGTGGGACTCGTTGAAGCGCTCGAGCGTGATGACGGGGTCAGTGGCTGGCATGGGTGAATCATCCTTGAAGCAGACATGGCCGTTCACTCTATAACGCTACCTTCCAGTGTGGCGAGTACCAATGTGGGTGCGACGGTGCGGCGATCCGACCTGCTCGCGATAGCAGAGTGTCAGTCGCCATCAATTTTACTGGGCTGACGCTATCGCGAGCAGGCTCGCTCCCACAGTTGGATCTCGCTCAACTTTCGAACCACTCCCGGCGCTCGCTGAAGGTGTTTTCAATCAACTCGGCGATCATCCGTACCTGCGCGTCGTGCTCGGAATGGGCGTTGACCGCCATCCACACCTGACGCTGCATGGGCTGGCCAAACAGACTTGGCAAGGCAATCAGGCCGCGGTCGAAGTGGCTCATGTAGTGCGGCAGCAGGCCGATGCAGGCACTGCAACGGATCATCTCCAGCATCAACTCCCAGGATTGCAGCTGCACCGCTCCGGCCAGGCGCTGATCGACCAGTGCATTCCACGGCCGGAAGCTCTCAACCTGGCAGTCCTGCCGCCATTGCACCAGGAGAAAATCGGCCAGGTCATCCAGGCATTCCGGCCTGGAGGTAACCCGCGAGTAGCGCTTGGCCATGTGCGGCAGGTAATCCAGTCGCGCCAGAAGTCGTGGTTCAGTGGTGGCAAAGCTCGGCCCCGGTAACGGCGATCCGCTCTCGCCCAGCCACACCACGACGTCGGCGCTGACCGCTTGCAATGACAATTCGCTGTCGAGCGTGATGATGTCCAGCCGCACGCTGGCGTTGCGCCGCAGCAGTGCTACCAGGTCGCGTCCGAGAATGTCATGCAGGATCGAATCCGCCACGGCCAGCCGAATCAACGGCTGTTCGATCACCGGCAAATCGCGCTCATGGGCCAGGGCGATCAATTGTGCGTGCAAGCGCAAGCCATCGCGGCTGAGGCTGAAACCATTGTCTGAATGAGTGAACAGTGGACACTGGAGCTGCGTCTCCAGCAACACCAGTTGCCTGCGCAGGCGGGTGGCCTTGATGTTGAGACTGCGGGCGGCCTGCATGAAGCAACCGCAACGGACGCTAACGATGAAACACTGCGCCGGTTCAGGATCGATAGCCGCTGCCAGCTGACGCCAGGACGGATTTTTATCGATGGCTACGCGATACTCGACAGCCCCCTGGTGGGCGCTGATTTCCATGAATGACATCGAGGACTCCCTGTCGATCTGACACTGACCGCTCTATCCTGCGGATCGTTCATGAACCTGCTGTGACAAGGACTCAGGCGCTGGGTGTCTGGCGAAAGCTCACCGCCAGGCGATTCCAGCTGTTGATGGTGGTGACGGCAATGGTCAAGTCGACCATTTCGCTTTCATTGAACTGCTCCCGGGCCTGGTCGTAGACATCGTCCGGCACGTGGCTTTCGCAGAGCAAGGTGACCGCCTCGGTCCAGGCCAGCGCGGCTCTTTCCCGCGGATTGAAAAAATTGCTGTCACGCCAGACCACAATGGAATAAAGACGCCGGTCGCTCTCACCCAGGCGCCTTGCATCCACCGAGTGCATGTCGGTGCAGAACGCGCAGCCGTTAAGCTGCGAAGCGCGGATCTTGATCAGGTGCAGCAGCGCCGGTTCGATGCTCAAACTGCTGGTCAGGGCCTCCATGGCGATCATGGCTTTCATCGCTTTGGGGGAAGCGCTGTAGTAATCCAGACGGGGTGTCATGGAGCGGCCTCATGGATCGGACAGGTCTGTCCAAGGTAGGCGTTGGTACAGCAACGTTACAGATCCAATTCGGCGAAAAATCCGTGGACCAGCGAAAAGTACGCCAATTGGCGGTTTTTGTGCCACGCAACTTCTGCGTGGCGGCTCATGCGGGTAATCTGGCGCACAGTCTTTGCCTCGTTCAACCAGGGAGCCTTGCCGGTATGGAACTACATGTTGTCATCAACGGCCGCAAGGATCTGGCGGGCCAGTTGTACAACCAACTGCGCAGCGCCATTGAATCCGGTCGTCTGGCAGCAGGGACGCAACTTCCACCGAGCCGCTTGCTGGCCGAACAGCTGGGCATTTCGCGCAAGACCATTTCCGATACCTACGCCCAACTGACCTACGAAAACTTCCTCACCGGGGTGATCGGCAAAGGCACCTACGTCAACGCGCGGGTGTCGAAAGTCGAGCGCAAGCAGAACCCTTCGGAGCTGGCCGGTTACGAGGTGATCGAATCCTGGCGCAACCTGCCGGTGTTTCTGCGTCACCCGACCCTGGAAGGCTCGCTGCGCTACGACTTTATCGGCGGCGCCACCAGCAAGGGCCAGTTTCCCCAGGACGACTGGCGGCGTTGCACTTCCCACGCCTTGCGCCAGATCGCCGCTTCCAAGGGCTTCTACAGCCTGCCGGAGGGGTTGCCGGCCCTGCGCAATGCCATCGCCCGGCATATCGCGTTCTCTCGCGGGGTCAACTGCCAGGACGAAGACGTGGTGGTGTGCAACGGCGCACAGCAGGCCCTGGACCTGATTTCCCGGGTGCTGACCCGCCCAGGCAGCATCGTCGCCATGGAAGATCCCGGTTATCCACCGGCACGCCTGTTGTTCGGTACCCACGGTGCCACGGTGATCGGAGTGCCGGTGGACGCCGAGGGCATCCAGGTGGACAGGATTCCCCTTGGGACACGGCTGATTTATGTCACCCCTTCCCACCAATTCCCGCTGGGCATGCCGATGAGCCAGGAGCGCCGCGTTGCGCTGCTGGCCAGGGCCCATGAACTGGGCGCGATCATCATAGAGGACGACTACGACAGCGAATTCCGCTACGAAGGACGTCCGACGGACTCGCTGCAAAGCATGGATGAGCGCGGGATTGTCGCCTACGTCGGGACCTTCTCGAAAACCCTGCTGCCGGAGCTGCGGCTGGGCTACGCGATCCTGCCTCCGGCCATTCTCGATGCGGTGGTGCGCGCCAAGCAGCTGACCGACCTGCACACCTCCACCCTGCCCCAATGGGCGCTGGCCAAGTTCATCGCCGAAGGTTGCCTGCTCAAGCACATCCGACGCTGCCACACGATTTACGCCGGTCGACGCGAACGAATCCTGGCACGCATGGCCGGTGATCTGGCGCCGTGGCTTGAAGCGGTACCGACCATGGCCGGTTTTCACATGGTGGTGCTGTGCAAAGTGCCGATGGATATTCCATTGGTGATCGAACTGGCGAAAAAAGTCGAAGTCGGGCTCTATGCCATCGACAGCTTTTTCTATCAGCAAGCCCCGCAGGCCGGGTTTTTCCTCGGTTTCGGCGCCATTGAAACCCTGGACATCGACATCGCCCTGGATCGTTTGCGGGATATTTTGCAACAAGTTGCCTGACAGATTGGACTGCGGCTTTATCCGGCGATTGGCTATTGGTGGTCCCCGGGTGCAGGCCTATCCTGCATAGGCGTTATCCCTCAATGAGCAGGATACGTCCGGCCTGATTCAGGAGTGTGAGCAATGTTCAACAAAGCGATCAATACCGTAGAGGTGCAGGCCGTCGCCGGCCGCTCGGACGAACTGGGCAGGCAACTGCAAAAGATCGTCGAAACCCTGCGCGAACTGCCGGGGTGCGAGTCCTATATGGTCGACCGCTGCCCCGAGGACAGCAATCGCTGGACAGTCAGCGCCCAGTGGCAGTCGGAAGCGGCCATGCGATCGCATTTCAACAGTCCCCAGGCTCAAGGCTTCATCGATTTGATCGATTGCCAATTGGCCAATGCCGTCGACTTCAACAGCTTTCCGATCCGCTAAGCCCCCCCCTGTAGGAGCGAGCTCGCTCGCGATGGTCGTCAACGATAACGCGTGCTTACTGGCTGTTCGCGGCGTTTTCGCGTCCATCGCGAGCGAGCTCGCTCCTACAGTTCTTTTATCTGATTGGTCCCCTGTCCTTCCCGAATATTGGCTGTTTGATTGCCCTGCGCAGCGAACTAGATTGTCCCTGACAACCAACCCCACCACAGGTGATGATCCATGAACGTTTTGCGCTTCTGTACCGCTCCCCTCGCTGCCCTGACCTTGACCTTCTGCGCCTCGGCCTTCGCTCATGAAGCGGGTGGCCCTTCAGAAAAGGTCACGGTGCTGCAGGACCAGATGTTGAAAAACGTCCCGGGCAAAAAAGCCTTGATGATCGAAGTCGACTACAAGCCCGGCCAGTCGTCCATCGCTCACAAGCACGAAGGCACGGCCATGGCCTACGTTCTTTCAGGGGCAATCACTTCCCAGGTAAAGGGTGAAAAAGCGGTCACCTACAAGGCAGGTCAGTATTGGTACGAGCCTGCCGGCTCGGAGCACCTGGTCTCGAAAAACGCCAGCGCCACCAAACCTGCCAGGTTGTTGGTGTTCATGGTGTTGTCGCCGGACGAGCAAGTGCTGATCCCATTGGAAAACTGATGGCTGAAGGTATATCCATAAATAAAAACACCCGAATCATTGAATCGGGCGTTTTTATTTCTCACAGCAATTAACTGCACACTTTTAAACCCAATAAAACTATTGGCCGCCAGACAATTACGGAAATTGGCTATTTCAATCAGGCACGTCAGGTTTAGTCTGGAACAACTGCCGAACACTCCGGCAACTATAACTTCCCGACTCAAGTTGTTTCACTGGAGAAACACCATGAAACTTGCGCTTGCCAGTACCTTGACGATGACTGTCTTGATAACCGGCTGTTCGATTCCCACCGCACCTTCATCCGTATCTGCATTGAATGGCCTCTTCACCGAACCGGTTGGCCGCAGTAGTGCCACGAGTGTTCCCAACGGCAGCCATGTCTCACTGGGCATTGTCTACAGCCAGAACACCCAGGCCAACCGTGCTTACCTGCGAGATTATCAGGCCAACGCCGGCACCGGTTTCGGCCAGAGCCTGCTGGTGCAGCCGATTCACGATGCCTACGTCGCCACTTCCAGGCCCGATCTGGCAGTGGACTGGGTCAAGGCCTCCCTGCAACGACAATTCGGTTCGGTCACTGTATACCCGGACATGCAAAGCCTCAGGGCGGCGAAGCCGGATGTGATGGCAGTGGTCGATACCCGCAGTCAGCTGATGACGTCGCGCAGTTCAGACATCAAGGCAGATGTCAGTGCGGATTTTTACGACAAGAACTTTAACTACATCGGTACTGCACAAGGGCATGACGCCCGAGCGCTCAGCCCCGTGTGGGCGGACTTTAAACGCAGCGAAGAGATAGTTGCAGACATTAACGAACAGCAGAATGTGCAAGTAAGGGCGCTACAGAAGTTTGATCAATCGCTCAGCAATTTATTGACCAGTCCGACAAGTAATGTATCGATGATCAATAGTCAATCAAGCAAAAAGTTGTATTGATATCGATTACCCCTTCGCGAGCAGGCTCGCTCCCACATTGGTTCTGTGTATGACGTAAAACCATTGTGGGAGCGAGCCTGCTCGCGAAGGGGCTCGACCCGAAAGCAGAAAAATAAAAAAGCCCCGCATCACTCGATGCGGGGCTTTTTCATTCAACGCCTGATCAAGCCGGTTCCAGCTCGGCGGCGACGGCGGCAGGCACCACCGCTTGACCGCTCAACGCCAGGTCCAGCAGTTCGCGGTTGGCCACCGCGTACATGGCGTAGTCGGTGCCGCTTGCGGCACGGATTTCCACCAGCATGGCGCGCCAGCGCTCGATCATGCCTTCGTACTGCTCCATCCACAGTTCCAGGCGTGTTTCGACGTCCTGGGTGCCGTTGCCCTGTTGCAGGACCGAGATGGTGATCGCACGTTGCTGCCAGTCGACGTCATCACGGAACGCTTCACGGGCCAGGGCCTGCCAGTTGTTTTCCACCGGCAGAGCGCTGATCTGTTGCAGATACCAGGTGATGTCCAGCGCACTGCCCACGGCGAAGTACGCCTTGGCCACGTCGGCAGGATCCTGGCCGGTCACGTCGGAAGCCTCGATGATCGGCAGCAGCGTATACAGGTGCGTGGTGCCAGCCACCATGCGCGCCAACAACTCCGGCACACCGGCTTCGACGTACGCCTGATAACGGGTCTGCCAGGTTTCGCGGATCTCGCCACTGAGCAATTCGTCGAGCTTGAGGCCCAACGCCGCCAGATGCGGACCGAAGTGCGCGACATCACGGGCAGCGTTCTGCTCGTTGCGACGGGCACGCAGGAACCAGCGCGTGGCGCGACGGCCCAGGCGCATCAGCTCGTCCATCAGCTCCAGTTGCACGTCGGCGGAAACCTTGTAGTCCAGGTTTTCAATCTGACGGAACCAGTGCGGGAGGTGGAAAATGTCACGCACGATCACGTAGGCGCCGGCCACGTTCGCCGGGCTCATGCCGGTCGACTCTTTGAGTCGTTGAACGAAGGTGATGCCCATGTGGTTGACCAGATCGTTGGCGATCTGGGTGCTGACGATTTCACGCTTCAGACGGTGACGACGCATCGCCGCGGAGAACTTGCTCACCAGGGTCGGCGGGAAAGCGGTTTCCATGTCGCGGGTCAGGTAGTCGTCGTCCGGCACCAGGGAGCCCAGCAACTGCTCCTTGAGGTCGATCTTGCTGTACGAGATCAGCACCGACAGCTCGGGACGGGTCAGGCCATGGCCTTCAGCGATACGCTCGTTGATCGCATCTTCAGCCGGCAGGAACTCGATGGCACGGTCCAGCTTGCCACGGCCTTCCAGGTCGTTCATCAGGCGCTTGTATTCGGCAATCCGCGGCAAGGCACGACGGGCTGCCAGGGACAGGGCCTGGGTCTGCTTGTAGTTGTTGCCCAACACCAGGCCACCGACTTCGTCGGTCATGCTCGCCAGCAACTCGTTGCGTTGCTTGGCGGTCATGTCGCCGGCCTGAACCACTTCGTTGAGCAGGATCTTGATGTTCACTTCATGGTCGGAGCAGTCCACGCCACCGGCGTTGTCGATGAAGTCGGTGTTGGAACCGCCGCCATTGAGGCCGAACTCCACACGACCCAGTTGGGTCATGCCGAGGTTACCGCCCTCGCCCACCACTTTGCAGCGCAGTTCGTTGCCGTTCACGCGCAGTGCATCGTTGGCCTTGTCGCCGACATCGGCGTGGCTTTCGCTGCTGGCTTTCACGTAAGTACCGATACCGCCGTTCCACAGCAGATCCACCGGCGCCTTGAGCAAGGCGTTCAGCAGTTCGGTCGGGGTCAGCTTGTCGGCCTCGATATCGAAGCGCTCTTGCATCTGCGGGGAGATCGCGATGCTCTTCGCGCTGCGCGAGAAGATGCCGCCGCCTTCGGACATGATGCTGGTGTCGTAGTCAGACCAGGCCGAACGCGGCAGGTCGAACATGCGCTGACGCTCGGCGAAGCTCGATGCCGGATCCGGATTCGGGTCGATGAAAATGTGCAGGTGGTTGAACGCTGCGACCAGTTGCAGCTTGTCGGACATCAGCAAGCCGTTACCGAACACGTCACCGGCCATGTCACCGACACCGACCACGGTGATGCTGTCTTCCTGGACATTGATGCCGCGCTCACGGAAGTGGCGCTGCACGCCAACCCACGCGCCCTTGGCGGTGATGCCCATTTTCTTGTGGTCGTAACCGGCCGAACCGCCGGATGCAAACGCATCACCCAGCCAGAAGCCGTAGTCGATGGCGATGCCGTTGGCGATGTCGGAGAAGGTCGCAGTGCCTTTGTCCGCGGCCACTACCAGGTACGGGTCATCGTCGTCATGACGCACGACGTTGGCCGGCGGCACCAGGGCGCCGTCTTTCAGGTTGTCGGTGATGTCCAGCAGGCCGGAAATGAAGATGCGGTAGCAGGCGATGCCCTCGGCCGCGATCTCGTCACGGCTGCCGCCCAGTGGCAGGCGACGCGGCAGAAAGCCGCCCTTCGCGCCCACCGGCACGATGACCGAGTTCTTCACTTGCTGGGCTTTTACCAGGCCCAGGACTTCGGTACGGAAGTCTTCTTCACGGTCGGACCAGCGCAGGCCGCCACGAGCAACGTTGCCGAAGCGCAGGTGCACGCCTTCGACACGTGGCGAGTACACGAAGATTTCGAACTTCGGTACCGGCTTCGGCAGCTCGGGAATCAGGTGCGGGTTGAACTTGAAGCTGAAGTACGACTTGTTATGGCCGTTGGCATCGGTCTGGTAGAAGTTGGTGCGCAGGGTGGCCTTGATCAGGTCCAGGTAGCGACGCAGGATGCGGTCTTCGTTCAGTACCTGTACGTCGTCCAGGGCGCTGTGAATCGCGAGTTCCAGGCGTTGCTGCTTGTCTTCCAGATCGTCGCCGGACAGCTTGCGCGCCAGGTAGAAGCGGGTCTTGAACAACCGCGTCAGCTCGCGGGCGATGTCGGTGTGGTTGTTCAGGGTGCTGGCGATGTAGCCCAGGTCGAAGCCCAGACGAATCTGTTTCATGTAGCGGGCGTAGGCACGCAGCAGCGCCACATCGCGCCATGGCAGGCCTGCAGTCAGTACCAGACGGTTGAACCCGTCGTTCTCGGCATCGCCACGCACGATGTGGACAAAGGCGTCCTGCAGCGTGTCGTTGAGCTGCTGGATGTCGAGTTCCAGGCCCTCGGCGGCAGTGAACGCGAAGTCGTGAATCCAGAACTCGCGGCCACTGTTGTGACGCAGGCGATACGGGAACTCACCCAGCACGCGCAGGCCAAGGTTTTCCAGGATCGGCAGGACGTCGGACAGTGCCAGCGGAGTATCGGCGTGATACAGCTTGCAGTGCAGCATGCGCTGGCCGGAAACCTGGCCCAGCGGCTGGTAGAAACTCATCACCAGCGGATTTTTTTCGTTCAGGCTCAGCAGGTGCTGCATGTCGACCACAGCCGAGTGGGCTGCGAAACGTTCACGGTAACCGGCCGGGAAGCCTTTCGGGAAGTCGGTCAGCACGTTGGTGCCGTGGGCTTCGCCGAAGCTTTCGATGGTCAGGGCGGCGTAATCGTCCTGCCAGCTGCGGCAGGCCTGCACCACTTCCTTTTCCAGCAGCAACGGGTCGATGTCGAGGCGGTTTTTCGGGTCGACTCGCAGGATCAACTGCACACGGGCCAGCACGGACTCGGAGAAGAAGGTCCAGAACTCGCAATCGGTCGCTTTCAGGCGATCCATCAGTACTTGCTGGATCTTCTGCCGTACTTCGGTGGAATAGATGTCACGCGGCACGTAGGCCAGGCAGTAGCAGAAACGGCCGTACGGGTCTTTGCGCAAGAACACGCGAATCTTGTTGCGTTCCTGGATCTGCACGATCGACATCACGGTGCTGAACAGCTCGTCCACCGGGGTCTGGAACAGATCGTCGCGCGGCAGCACTTCGAGCACCTGCGCCAGTTCCTTGCCCAGGTGAGCCTTGGCCTGGAAGCCGGAGCGGCGTTCGATTTCCTCGACCTTGCGGCGGATGTACGGGATCACCCGCACGCTCTCGCCATACACCGACGAGGTGTACAGGCCCATGAAACGGCATTCCTTGATGACCTTGCCGTTGGCATCGATTTCGCGGATCGACACATAATCCGGGTAAGCCGGACGGTGTACACGGCTTGGGTGGGCGGCCTTGGCGAACGACAACAGGGTCGGTTCGCGCAGGTAGTTCACGGCGTAGTCTTCGATGCGCAGGTCATCGTAGGTCAGGCCGGCGCGCAGCAGTTTGGTCAGGCCAAGGAAGGAATCCTTGTCATAAACGATGTGGCCGCCATCGGTTTCGTCGCTGACCACGAACTCTTCGTAGCCGAGGAAGGTGAAGTGGTTGCCCACCAGCCATTCCAGGAAGCTCTTGATTTCACTCTTCTCGTCGGCGTCGACGGCGAACTGGCTGTTGTCCAGCTTGGTCAGGATGTCCTGGACCTTGGCCTTCATCGGCTCGAAATCACCGACGGCAACGCGAACTTCACCGAGCACCTGCTCCAGCTCTTTGCTCAGGACAGTGAGCTCGGCGGTATTGGCGCAGCGGTCGATTTCCAGGTACATCAACGACTCTTGCAGAATGTCGTCGCCCTGGGTGCCCTTCGGCAGGATTTCCAACAGCTCGCCCTTGCTGCCACGACGCACGCTCAGTACGGTGGTTTGCAGGGTATGGATGCTGTAGCCGCGACGATTGAGCTCGGTACGCACCGAGTCCACCAGGAATGGCAGGTCGTGGTGCAGCACTTCGACCGCCGTGTGGGTCGACTGCCAGCCGTGGCGTTCGTAATCGGGGTTGAAGACACGCACTTGCGGTTGCGCGTGATCGAAGCGCTCAAGCAGGCGCCACGCAGAAAGGGTACAGCCAGCGAGGTCGGACAACCGACGTTGGGTCAGTTCGTCAAGGGAAATGATGCCGAAGAATTGTTCAGCGAACAGCGCCACTTGTGGCAGTGCCTGTTCACTGATGTGCTGCGCCAGTGCCGCTTGCAGTTGGTGCTGGAAGTCGGCTTTGCTGGCTGCGGTGAAGAACGCCATCTGTGGTACTCCGCTTGGGCTTGTTATTGATGGAAGCGTCGCGTGCAAAACCCCTTTTCGGGGCTACCCGTCACCCTGTTCCTGATTCTCGGGCAGAGGAAACAGGGCGACAGGTGGGTGAAGCTGGACGAGACACTCGGGTCACATTCACCTTCCATGAATGGGCATCTGCAAAAACGACTGGGCTGCCTTCAGCGCAATGCCTTTACAGGTGCTCATCCGTTGCGCAGCTTAACGAGTGCGGCAAGGCCCGTGCTTGCGATGCTGCGACATATTCGGTCACCGGCACGCAGCTCAAGGCATGCGCATCGAACAACACTAGCATCCGCACAGAAAAATGACGGTTTTCCGTCCGGCTTTACGGTACGTCAGTACCAGAAATGACCGGCAACACACTGAGTGTTCATGACATGGCCGCAGACACTCGAGCAAGCAGAGGTCCGGAGGGAAGAGACTGTGAATAACCGCCAAGGGAGCGGTGACAAACGATGCAGTGCTTTACAACAATGTACTGATGAAGCTTGCTGGCGGATTCACCAATCCCTTAGTGCTCCCCGCCAGTTCAAGATTTCGGTTTAGGCAATAACACATATCCGCCAATTACCTTGTCATGGGCAATCATCCCCAAGCTGCCATTCTTTACCAAACGCCGCTGAATGGAGGTCTGGTTGCTTATTGAGGTTGTGGAAATTCTGTTTGTACTTCTTCCCCTTGTACGCGACCTCTTCTCCGTAGACTGCGTAAACTTTGCCGGCATCCCACGCCGGGATGTCGCCGCACTCACCTCCCCCGGCAGGCGCTTTGATAGTGATAGGCTCCGCTAGATTAATGGTATGGGTACCATCAGACACATCCACAGAAAGGGTACCTCTGGTGTCGGTAGTGACTGTCGGTGCTCTGAAGGACATCGATTCCGTATTACCTGTCGGAGGCACAAATCCGGTTGCAGTCCAACGATAAGTCAGTGGTTTGTTTGTGGGCGACTCCGCATAGACATGTGCACTGAACGTCTCGCCCGATGCAACTTCCTCTGGCAGCGCAAGCCGTCCTGTAGGCGGTTTGTCGGCCCCGTCTGCCAGCATTTTTTTGATGGCGGCGTCCAGATCGGGTTGAACCCCGATTTCTGTCCGATTGCCGTTGATCTGGGGGTAGCCTGTTTCGACGAGGAGTTCGCGGAGTACTTTCGGTGGAATATTGCCCAGGCCATTGGCACGGGCTACCCCTTGTAAAGAAGCAAGCACCCCCGCAATGATTGGATTCGCTGAAGAAGTGCCGCTATATGTATGGACATAAGCCGTGGTTGGGTTACTTTCGGTCCATGAGGTTGTGGTGACATTACCCCCCCAGCTGAATAAATCGACGCGACTTCCATAATCGGAATAACTCGCCCTGAGGCCGGTCTTGGGTTCAACGGCACCCGCATAAATTGCACCTGAATCGAAAAGGTTTCGATCAAAGTAATCTTTTAAATACGGATGATCCAAATTGACATTTCCGTTAGCCGCAGCCATCACCACATGCGCGCCCTTTTCTTCTGTCATGTAGGCAATTGTGTCGCGTGCTGGACGGTAGAACTCCACAGGCACATAACAGGTGTCCGCACAGTCCATTTCGTCGTCAACAGGGACGTAGCGGTACTGCACGCCTATCTGCACTACATCCCCCGCGTGCAGCTGCTCCGCAAGCTTTACCAGTCGTGCCAGATTCCACTGCGCAAAACCTAACTTTGCAAAAGGTGCAATGCCGGTAGTGCCAAAGCCATTCTCTTGAGAGGCAATAGTGCCCACACTGGCGGTGTCATGGTGCCCTGCGGTGGCACTATCGTTAATTTCCAGATAAGGTTTCGGTAAATCGACATGGTCGTACGACCAATGAGATGCTTCAGAAGATACCACCCGTACTTCCTGACCTTTACCACCAGCAATTTTCCAGGCTTGTACTGCATTCACACCACCGATTTTATAGGGTGGAACGGCAGTTGGTCCTTGCAAGTAATTTTGTTGCCCGGTGTAATCTGGAATATTTTCTTGTACAACATCCACAATGGGCGAGCCGTTATCCATCTCCATACCATCCGCCCGCGGCTCAAACTCAGCCCACTCGACCAATGGATTCTGCTTTAATTGCTCGATCAATTTCTCTGCCTGTTTTTCAGTCAGCGTGTGGGTATCTACTATAAAATAGCGATCCAAACGGTGTCTTTGTAACGCATGTCGCTCCTCGTTAGTTCCAGCCATGGAAGAAGGCACCAGGGCCTTCATATGTGGCACAAGAAGCTTCAGCGCCTTTAAAGTTTGATGACTGCCAGAAGTATTTTCCTGGCCGTCAAAACTGGAAACGCCGTCTTTGGCTAAAAAAATCAAATGCGAATAATCAGGCGCAGCCGCGTACACCGGCAAACACAATGAGGCAGCCCCAAAGAGCACTGCGCCGCACCACATGCTAATCATTTTCATTTTTATACCTTCCTGTAAGTATCCCCTGTAATCATCAAATACCTCCCGCATGCACTGAGGCCGAGTCGCATAACAAACAGCAAGCCCGATAGCTAGTGATTGCTTGGGTGACAGGTAATGCTTTAATCCAAGGAGTGGCTACTGTCAGAAATTACAGTGCCGACAGCTGGTCAACTCTTCTGGTCATTAGCGTTCAGGGTGGATAATGATTGAGCAGGTGTACCTCGTTGTTATTGCTGCGACAAAACACACCGCCCGTAGCCGAGCAGAAACTTTAAAAGACTGGCAGAATCGCGCTCTTGTTTGTCTTCACAGTGCTCGTCAAGCCAGGAAATCCCCATGAAAATGAAAACCGCCCTCTTGATCGTCAACCCGTGCGACGAAGAAGAAGACAACATGGCCATGCTCTGCTGCCACAGCGAACAGGGCGAAATGTTCCTGATGAGCCGCTACCCGGATGAAGACGAGCTGGAAATCACCCTCGACGGCGAACCGTCGACCCTTGAGGGCGTGAAAGTCACGCTCGGCCCTACCCGCCTGTTGATTGAAATCGCGGCGGCGGATGCCGATGCCTTGAATGGGGATGATGTGCTGGAAATCACTCACAGCACTGAAACCAGTGATTTGGCCGAGGTGGAAGAGACGTTGCAGAACATTCTCAAGGGGACCGGGACCTATATCAGCGAGCTCTGATAGAGTCTGGGCGGTCCCCATCGCGGGCGAGCCCGCTCCCACAGGGTTTTGATGCGTTGCAAAGATTGCAGTCCACCTGCGTTCCTTGTGGGAGCGGGCTTGTCGGGTCGCCGCATCGCCGCGATGACGCTCGCAAGAACACTACGCACCTGCTTGCCTTCGTGTTTCAAACAGCTTCGCCCATCATTTCCTGCACTTTGCACAAAATGCCGTTAGTCGCCGCCCCCCGCGATGGATTAAAGTAACGCCCCCAGCCCTGGCGCATTTCGAGCGTCCTCGGCCACCCTTTTGCAGGAACAGTCATCGATGGAACATCGTGAAGCGCTGCTCGCGCTGCGAACCTTTCTTTCAACGCAGATTCTCGGCCAGGAAAAACTCATAGAGCGTTTGCTCATCGCCCTGCTCGCCGACGGCCACATGCTGGTCGAGGGCGCCCCTGGCCTGGCCAAGACCAAGGCCATCAAAGAACTTGCCGAAGGCATCGAAGCCCAGTTCCACCGCATCCAGTTCACCCCCGACCTGTTGCCGGCCGACATTACCGGTACGGAAATCTACCGCCCGGAAACCGGCAGTTTCGTGTTCCAGCAAGGCCCTATCTTCCACAACCTGGTATTGGCGGACGAAATCAACCGCGCCCCGGCCAAGGTTCAGTCGGCCCTGCTCGAAGCCATGGGCGAACGGCAAGTCAGTGTCGGACGCAGCACCTATGAGCTGTCGCCGCTGTTCCTGGTGATGGCCACGCAAAACCCCATCGAGCAGGAAGGTACCTATCCGCTGCCCGAAGCCCAGCTTGACCGGTTCCTGATGCACGTGAAAATCGGCTTTCCCGATGCCACTGTCGAGCGCCGGATTCTGCAGCAAGCCCGCGGAGAAGCCCTGAACGGCGAAGCAAAGCCAGAGCGTCGGGTTACCCAACAGACGATTTTTGCCGCGCGCAAGGAAATCCTCGGCTTGTACATGGCCGACGCCGTGGAGGAATACCTGGTGCAACTGGTCATGGCCACCCGCACCCCGGCCAAGTTCGATCCGGAGATGGCCGAGTGGATCGCCTACGGCGCCAGCCCGCGCGGTTCGATTGCCCTGGACCGCTGCGCCCGCGCCCACGCCTGGCTGGCCGGACGTGATTTCGTCAGCCCGGAAGATATCCAGGCGGTGCTGTTCGACGTGCTGCGCCATCGCATCATTCTTTCCTTTGAAGCCGAAGCCGCTGGCATCGATCAGGACCGGGTGGTCCAGCGGATTCTCGACGTCGTAGCCGTCGCTTGACCCCGATGAACGTCAGCCTGCCGCCCGAGCCGGGCATCCGTGTCAGCCTCGCCGACCTGATCGAGATGCGCCATCGCGTGCGCGAAGTGCAGCTGTTTTCCACGCCGAGCCAGCGCAGCCCGCTGATTGGCCTGCACCATTCCAAATTGCGCGGGCGTGGCGTCGACTTCGATCAGGTGCGCGTCTATCAGGCCGGCGACGATGTGCGCACCATCGACTGGCGCGTGACTGCGCGCACCCAGGAGCCCCACACCAAGCTGTTCCACGAAGAACGCGAACGGCCGATTTTCATCATGGTCGAACAAAGCCGCCGGTTGTTTTTCGGCTCGGGTCAGATGTTCAAGTCGGTGCTCGCCGCACAGGCGGCGAGCCTGATCGGTTGGGCAGCCCTGGGCCACAACGATCGGGTCGGCGGGCTGGTGTATGGCGACAATGAGCACTACGAAATCAAGCCTCGGCGCAGCAAGCAAAGCCTGCTGCAGTTGCTCAACCGGCTGGTGCGGGTCAATCAGTCGCTCAACAGCGAAATCGAGCCGGACCGTGACGCCTTCGGTATCGCCCTGCGCCGCGCCCGGGAAGTGTCACGCCCGGGCAGCCTGGTGGTGGTGATCTGCGACGAACGTTCCCTTTCGGAAAGTGCCGAGCAACAGCTGAGCCTGTTATCCCGCCATTGCGACCTGTTGCTGCTGCCGTTGTCCGATCCTCTGGATCATGCCCTGCCCGCCGCCGGCCTTTTACGTTTCGCCGAGCGCGGTGCGCAACTGGAGCTCGACACCCTGAATTTCGACCTGCGCCAGACTTACCGGGCCCTGGCCGAAGCACGCATCGCTCGCTGGGAGCTGCTCGCGCAGAAGCTGGGCGTCTTGCTGATGCCCTTGAGTACCCAGAGCGAGATGGTCGAGCAACTGCGCGAGTACCTGAACCCACAGAAGCCGGGGAAAGGTCGATGAGCGGACTGGAACAACTGCAACCGCTGATTTCTCCGCCGCCGATCGACTTTTGGCCGCCCGCGCCGGGCTGGTGGATACTGCTGCTGTTGCTGCCGCTACTCGGCTACGGACTGTGGAACCTGCGGCGCTTCATTCCTCGCAAACGCCCCGTGGTGCGCGCCGAACAGCCGCTGGACCCGGTTCGCCTGGCAGCGCTGGCCGAATTGGCGCTGATGCCCAAGCCCTACGACGGTGCACCGGCCGGTGCCTGGCTGCAGCAACTCAACGGCTTGCTCAAGCGCCTGTGCCGCAACCACTATCCCTACAGCCAGAGCCATACCCTCAACGGGCGCAAATGGCTGGCGTTCCTCGACAACCGCTGCCCGGCAGCCGGCCTGACCCGCTGGATGGTGCTCGTGGAAGGTGCCTACAAACCCGAATGCAAACTTGATGACAAGGCCATCGCCGGCCTGACCCAGGCCGTCGACACATGGATTCGCAAGCATGTTTGAGTTCGCCTGGCCGTGGATCTTCGCCCTGTTGCCCTTGCCGTGGTTGATGCGCATCATCCTGCCGGTCGCCGACAGTGGCGAGCCGGCGCTCAAGGTCAGTTTTCTAAGCGATCTGGAAGGCCTCGCCGGCCGCCGCGCCCGCGCCAATCTGCCGGCCTGGCGCCAACAGTCGCCGTTCATTTTGCTGTGGCTGCTGCTGCTGATGGCCGCCGCACGCCCGCAGTGGCTGGGTGAACCGTTACCGATCGCCGCCAGTGGCCGCGACTTGCTGGTCGCGGTGGACGTTTCGGGCTCGATGGATTTTCCCGACATGCAGTGGCAGGAAGAAGACGTCAGTCGCCTTTCGCTGGTCCAGCATCTGCTCGGCGACTTTCTCGAAAGTCGCGAAGGTGACCGGGTCGGCCTGATCCTGTTCGGTAGCCAGGCCTACGTGCAAGCGCCACTGACCTTCGACCGCCACACCGTGCGCGTCTGGCTCGATGAGGCACGCATCGGCATTGCTGGCAAAAACACCGCCATCGGCGATGCCATCGGCCTTGCGCTCAAACGCCTGCGCCAACGTCCGGCACAGAGCCGCGTGCTGATTCTGGTCACCGACGGGGCCAATAATGCCGGTGAAATCGATCCGCTCACCGCCGCCCGACTGGCGGCCAGGGAAGATGTGAAGATCTACCCGATCGGCATCGGTGCCGATCCGGAACAAAGTGGCTCCGTAGGCTTCCTCGGTGTCAACCCGAGCCTGGACCTGGACGAACCTTCCCTCAAGGCAATCGCCGAGGCTACAGGCGGCCAGTACTTCCGCGCCCACGATGGCAAGGAACTGCAATCGATCAAGGTAACCCTCGATCAACTGGAACCCGTGGCCCAGCAACCGACCCAGGCCCGTCCGGCCCAGGCGTTGTATCAATGGCCCCTGGCGCTGGCACTGCTGTTGAGCATGCTGCTGGTGGCCCCCGTACTCTGGCCGGACAACCCGTTGCAACGCCTGTTTACCAAGGATCTGTTTTTGCAAACCCAATTGCTGCCTGACTGGCGCCAGCGTCTCAAACGCCTGCGTCTGCGGAGGCGCCGATGAGTGCGCTGTGGCCCTACTGGTTCCGCCCCTGGTGGCTACTGTTGCTGCCGGTGCTTGGCTGGTTGCTCTGGCAGCTCTGGCACCGCAAGAAGCGCGCCGGGCGCTGGCAGATGATTCTACCTCCAGCCTTTCACGCAGCACTGCTCAGCGGTGGCAGTGGTCGTGACAGTAAATTGCCCTGGGTCGCGCTCGGCGCGGCGTGGTTGTTGACCGTACTGGCGCTGCTGGGCCCGAGTTGGGAACGCGTCGAGCAAACCAGCCAGAAGCCCGCCGACCCGTTGGTGGTGATTCTTGAACTGACCCCGGAAATGCTCGCCACCGATGTCGCGCCCAATCGGCTGGAACAGGCCCGGCGCAAGCTGTTCGATCTGCTGCAAGTTCGCAGCGATGCCCAGACTGCGATCGTCGTCTACGCCGGCAGCGCGCATACGCTGGTGCCGCTCTCCGATGACCTGTCCACCAGCCACAACCTGCTCGATGCCCTCAAACCGTCATTGATGCCCGAGGCCGGCCACCGCGCCGATCTGGCGGTAATCAAGGCCCTGGCCCTGCTGGATCAGGGCGCACTCGGTGACGGGCGGATCCTGCTGATCGGCTCATCCCTGACAGAAGACGAACGCCTGGGAATTCGCCGCGCCATGGCGGGCAAATCGACGCAGTTTCTGATGCTCGGCATCGGCACCGCCGAAGGCTCGCCGATCACCCAGGAAGACGGCAGTTTCCTCAAGGACGAACAAGGCGCGATCCTCGTACCGCGCCTGGACGAGCCTGGCCTGAAAGCCTTCGCCCGCGATCTCGACGGACGCTATCGCCCCGCCCGCCTGGACGACAGCGACCTGCGCGCCCTCGGCCTGCTCGACGGTCCGCGTCACCTGCGCAATGACGGCCAGACGCTACGCCTCGACACCTGGGCCGACCAGGGTTACTGGCTGCTGCTGCCACTGTTGCTGCTCGCGGCCTGCGCGGGACGCCGGGGCTGGCTGCTCTGCCTGCCGCTGCTGTTGGCGCTGCCGCAACCCGGCTACGCTTTCGACTTCGCAGACCTGTGGCTGCGTCCTGATCAACAAGGCGTGCAATTACTCAAACACCAGCGTCCGGCCGAGGCCGCGCGGCGCTTCGAAGACCATCAATGGCAAGGCATGGCGTTCTATGAAGCCGGAGACTACGCGGGCGCCGCCGAGCGGTTTGCCGAGGGCAACGATGCCCATGCCCACTACAATCGGGGCAACGCCCTGGCCAAAAGTGGTGAGCTGGAGGCTGCCCTGGACGCTTACGAACAGGCGCTGGAACGCCAACCGGATTTGCGCCCGGCGCTGACCAACAAGGCGCTGGTGGAAGAGTTGCTCAAGCAGAAAAACAACCCGCCCTCCGCAGAGCCTGCCACCAGCGACGAGCCCCAGGCCAGTGAGCAGCAAACACCGCCCGGTGCCACGACGCAGCCTTCGGACAGCGGCGAGCCGCAGGCGCAAGAACCGCAGGCTGACGCCGACACCAGGCATCCGTCCACGTCGCCCCCCAAGCCTGGAGCCAACGAAGTACCAGGCAGTCAATTGGGTGACGAACAGCACACGACGCCGCCCTTGCGCCCGGCCACCGACAGCATCGAAGGTGAACAGCGTCAGGCGCTGGAGCAGTGGTTACGGCAGATCCCGGATGACCCCGGTGAGCTGCTGCGGCGCAAATTCTGGTATGAACAGCAGCAACATCAGGATCAGGAAAAAACTCGATGACCCGCTTCACCGTTTTATTGCTCGCGCTGCTGCATGGCCTGTTGTTCTGCACCGTTCAGGCACAGGCCGCAGAGCTGGTCGCCAGTGTGGACCGCAGTCGCCTGAGCTCGGGCGAGACGGTCGAGCTGACTCTGGAATCCACCGACGTGACACAGTTCGGCAAACCCGACATGACACCGCTGGAGCCGTTGTTCGAAGTGCGCGGCACACGCCAGGTCAACCAGCTGAACACCCTCAGCGGCGAAAACCGGGCCACCACCCGCTGGATCGTCACCCTTCTGCCCCGGCAAAACGGCAGCGTGGTGATTCCGCCACTGCAACTGGGCGAACTGCAGAGCCAGCCTATCACCCTGCAAGTGGTCGAGAGCGAAACACCGGACAACCCGGACAAACGGGCCGCGGTGTTCATTGATGCCAGCCTCGATCAAACCAGCGTGTACGTTCAGGCCCAGGCGATCCTGACCCTGCGCATCTACCATTCGGTGTCGCTGTACGACGACAGTAGCCTGCCGCCCTTGCAGATACCTGATGCACGCATCGAGCAATTGGGCGACTCACGCACCTACGAAAAAGACATCGATGGGCTGCGCCATGGCGTGATCGAAATGCGCTATGCGATCTACCCGCAACACAGCGGCGAACTGATCATTCCGGCGCAGGTCTTCAACGCTGCGCTGGTCGATGCGCAACCGGTACAGGACAGCGCCCAGGGGCCGAAATCCGGCAAGCTGATGCGCGTGACCTCGGCCGAACTGCTGTTGACGGTCAAGGCCAAACCCATCACCTATCCGGCCGATGCCCCCTGGCTGCCTGCGCGCAGCCTGACCCTGAGCGAAAGCTGGAACCCGGAGCCGGATCATGCCCAGGTTGGCGATTCCTTGACCCGCAGCTTGACAGTGACGGCCGAAGGCTTGTCCAGCACCCAACTGCCACCGCTGCCCGGCACCGATGTCGGCGGTCTGCGCCGCTACCCGGATCAACCGGTGCTCGGCAACCAGAACAGCGAACGCGGCCTGGTCGGCAGTCGTGAAGACCGCGAGGCCCTGGTGCCGACACGGACCGGCGCCATCGAACTGCCCACCGTCGACCTGGTGTGGTGGAACACCTTCGAAGACCATCTGGAACACAGCAGCTTGCCCGCGCGCACGTTGCGTGTGGCGGCCAATCCGAGCCTGGCGGTCGACACCCCGGCCGGCGCCTCAGCGGTCGATGCCGGCGCCGACAGCCAAGCGCTCTGGCGCTGGAAGCTCAGTACCCTGATTCTGGCCTGCACCACTCTGCTCGGCTTCGGCCTCTGGTGGCGTGGCCGCTGGCAACCGGCGGTGGCGCGTGCCGCTCAAACCGGCCCGAGCCCGCGCACCGTGCTTGACGACCTCAAGCGCGCCTGCCAGGCCAACGACTCCCATGCCACCCGCCAGGCCCTCGACGCCTGGGCCCGGCAACAACCGGAAACCCTGGCCGACATGGCCGCCCGCTTCGTGCCGCTGTCCGATGCCCTCGACGGCCTGAACGGCGCGCTGTACAGCGAAACCGGCCAGTATTGGCAAGGTGACGAATTGTGGCGGGCGATCAAGGCGATCCCGATGGCCGAACGGGTTCAGGATCCGGTCGGCGACAGTGGGTTGCCGCCGCTTTATCCCAAGTAATACTTCAAACCTGTGGGAGCGGGCTTGCTCGCGAATGCGGCGGAACATTCAATGATGATGTGTCTGATACACCGCCTTCGCGAGCAAGCCCGCTCCCACAGTCAATCGAGTACGTCCGCAAAATCGGAGCCGGACCACCTCCAACGTGTTTACCAGTAAACTCCCACTCCTTTAGCCACCACCATCTTCCCACGTGGCCATCACCTTTTTTCCTACGGAGTCCGCCTTGCGCTTGTTTCACACCTCCGACTGGCACCTCGGGCAGAACCTGCACGGCCAGGATCGCGATTTCGAACACGGCTGTTTTCTCGACTGGCTGCTGCGTCAATTGAAGCTCGATCAGCCGGATGTGCTGTTGATCGCCGGTGATATCTTCGACACGGTCAATCCGCCGGTCAAAGCCCAGGAACGCCTCTACGACTTCATCGTCAGCGCCCACGAACAGCAGCCAATGCTGACCATCGTGATGATTGCCGGCAACCACGATTCCGGCTCGCGGATCGAATTGCCCGCGCCGTTGATGCGCCGCCTGCGCACCCATGCGCTCGGTCGTGTGCTGTGGCTGGATGACGGGCAACTGGATGCCGAGCGCTTGCTGTTGCCACTGCCGGACGCCGAGGGCAAAACCGTCGCCTGGTGCCTGGCGCTGCCGTTCCTGCGCCCTGCCGAAGTCACCGGCGCGCATCTGGGCGACAACTACCTGCGTGGCATTGGCCAGGTCCATGAATGGCTGATCGAGGCGGCGAACGCAAAGCGCAAGAAAGGCCAGGCGCTGATCGCCATCAGCCACGCGCACATGGCCGGCGGTTCGGTGTCGGAAGACTCCGAGCGCAGCCTGATCATCGGCAATGCCGAAGCCCTGCCCGCCAGCCTGTTCGGGCCGAGCATCAGCTATGTTGCCCTCGGCCACTTGCACAAACCGCAGAAGGTCAACGGCGAGGAACGCATCCGTTACAGCGGCTCGCCGATCCCGCTGTCGTTCTCCGAGATCAGCTATCAGCACCAGATTCTGGACATCAGGCTCGACGGCGAAACCCTGGTCAGCGTCGAGCCGAAACTGATCCCTCGCGCGGTCAATCTGCAACGCATCGGCCCGGCGCCATTGAGCGAGATTCTGCTGCAACTGGCGGATCTGCCGAACATCGATCTGTTGGCCGACATCCAGCGCCAGCCGTGGCTGGAGGTGCGGGTGCGCCTTGATGAACCGCAGCCCGACCTGCGCAATCAAGTGGAAACCGCCCTGCAGGGCAAGGCCGTGCGCCTGGTGCGCATTGCCGCGGAATACGCCGGCAACGGCAGCCGGGACGGCGTCGAGGATGGCAACACACTGATCGAGCTGGACCAGCTCACACCTCAGGAACTGTTCAGCCGCGCCTGGCAGGACAACTACGGCAGCGAGGTCGACGAGCAGACCCTCAAGGACTTTGCCGAGCTGTTGCAGGACGTGCAGATGGAGAGCGAACAGCCATGAAAATCCTCGCGATCCGCCTGAAAAACCTCGCCTCGCTGGCCGGGCCGTTTGAAATCGACTTTACCGCCGAACCCCTGGCCAGTGCCGGACTGTTCGCCATCACCGGCCCCACCGGTGCTGGAAAAAGCACCCTGCTCGATGCGCTGTGTCTGGCGCTGTTTGGCGCCGTACCACGCTTGAACAACACCGGCCGCGACGCCAAGGTGCCGGACGCCGACGGCGAAATCGGCACGGGTGACCCGCGGACCCTGCTGCGTCGCGGCACGGGCGAAGGTTATGCGGAAGTGGATTTCGTCGGTGTCGACGGCCGTCGTTACCGCGCCCGCTGGGAAGCCAATCGCGCTCGGGACAAGGCCGCCGGCAAGCTGCAGGCCAGCCGCCAGAGCTTGCGTGACATCGATCAGGATCAATTGCTCGCCAGCCAGAAAGGCGAATACAAGATTCAGCTCGAAACCGCGCTGGGGCTGAACTTCGAACAGTTCACCCGCGCCGTGCTGTTGGCACAAAGCGAGTTCAGCGCATTCCTCAAGGCCGACGACAACGACCGCAGCGAGCTGCTGGAAAAACTCACCGACACGGCGCTCTACACGCGTCTTGGTCGTCGGGCCTTCGACAAGACCAAGGAGGCGCGCGAGGCCCATAAGCTGTTGCAGGACCAGGCCAGCGGGGTAACGCCGCTGTCGACTGAAGCCCGCGCGGAACTGGACGAGCGCTTCAACCAGGCACAGCAGCACCTCAAGACCCAACAGGCGCAGCTCAAACAGCTCGAACTGCAGGACACCTGGCTCAAGGACCTGCGTCGATTGCAGGACGAGCATCTGGCCGCCAGCGAACAACTGCAATCGGCGCAGACCCACTGGGAGGCCTTGGCCAGTGAGCGCTTGAGGCTCACCCGCCTTGAACAGCTGGCTCCGCAACGGCACCAGTTCGCCCGTAAAGCCGAGGTCGATGCGCTGCTCACACCCTTGGCCGCGCAAATTGCCTTGCAGACGCAGCAACATGGCGAACTCGGCGAGCGCCAGACGCAGCTTGAACAACAGCTCGGCAGCGCCCGGATTGCCTTGAGTGAAACCCAACAGCGACAAGCTGACAGCGCGCCTTTGCTGCGTCAGGCCTTCGAAGCCCAAAGCACCCTCGCCCGCCTGGCCAAGGACACCGCCCTCAGCGCCGAAGCCAGGCAACAGGCGCAACAGGCCTGCACCCAGGGCCAGGGCACGATTCAGACCTTGCTCGATCAGCAAGCCCGTGGCGCCGGGGATTTGCAGCGCATCGCCACCGAGCTGGAGCAAAGCACGCATCTGGCACCCCTGAGCGATGCCTGGAATGCCTACCGTGATCGCCTGCAACAGTTGATGCTGATCGGCAATCGACTGAATCAGGGCCAGGCCGAACTGGCCAGCCTCGAACAAAACGCCGCGAGCACCGAACAAGTACTCACCGCGCAGAAGCAGCAACTGGAGGTGCTGTTCAAGGAGGCCGGTGCCGAACCGGATGCCGTCGCCGAGCAGATCGGCATCCTGGGTAGCCTGTTGCAGGACAACCGTAAACAACTGCGCGCCGTCGAAGACCTTGCGCGCCTTTGGGCCAGCCAGCAGGACCTGGACAAGCGCGGTACAGAACTCCAACAGCGCCAGGTCACCGCGCAGCAGGAACGTGAACGCCTGACCCAGGACGGGGTCAAGGCCAAGGCTGATCTGAGCGTTGCCGAGCAGACCCTCAACGTCACGCGCGAACTGCTGGAGCGCCAGCGTCTGGCGCGCAGTGCCAGTGTCGAAGAGCTGCGCGCACAGTTGCAGGACGATCAGCCTTGCCCGGTCTGTGGCAGCAACGAACATCCGTATCATCAGCCGGAGGCGCTGCTGCAAAGCCTCGGTCGTTTTGATGAGAGCGAACAGGCCAACGCCCAGAAGGCCGTCGACCTGCTCAAGGAAAAACTCACTGACTTGCGAGCCGAAGTCGGCGGGCTGATCGCCCAGCAAAAGGAACTGCTGCAACAGCAGGAGCAACTGGCAACCCGGCAGCATGCACTCACCCCGAGCCTGGAAGCGCACCCGCTGGCTGCCCAACTGCTGAATCAGGATGCCGCCAAACGCGATGCCTGGCTCGTCCAGCAAAACAGTCAGCTCAACCAGAGCATCAGCCAGGATGAGCAACGTCAGAGCGCGCTGCTCACCCTGCAACAGGATGCCGCACGCCTGACCCAGCAACTGCGTCATGCCGAAACCGCGCACCAGCAAGCGGCCCAGCACCTTGGCAATCAACAGCGCGAACTCGGCAACGACCGCCAGCGCCTGGACGAAGAACTCAAGGCATTCGCCAGCCTGCTGCCGGCCGAGACCCTGCAAGCGCTGCGCGTCGAACCGGCCGCGACCTTCATGCAGCTCGACCGGCAGATCGCCGAGCGCCTGGCGCAACTGGAACAACAAAAGGAAGAACTGGCCGAACAGCAACTGCGCCAGCAACACCTGGAGAAGGAACAGGATCGCCAGCAAAGCCGCGTACAGCAATTGCAGGCCGCCGAACAGCAGTTCACCGGGCTGGCGGAGCAGCAACAGGCGAGCCAGCACACGCTCGGGCAATTACTCGGCGAACACAGCAGCGCCGAGCATTGGCAGCAGCAACTGGAACAGGCCGTGGAACAGGCGCGCAGCGCCGAAGCCAGCACGGCGCAAACACTGCAAAGCGTCGTCACGCAGTCAGTGCAAATCGCCGCCGAGCTCAAGGCCCAGCAAGAGCGCTTGCACGCACTGGAAGCTGAAGAGCGTGAGCTCGCCGGCAAGATCGGCGACTGGCGTGCCCGCCATCCCGAGCTGGATGACGGCGGCCTCGAAGACTTGCTGCGCATCGATGACACCCAGGTCAGCGAACTGCGCCAGCGCTTGCAGCACAGCGAAAAAGCCATCGAACAGGCCAGCGTCCTGGTGCAGGAGCGCGACAAGCGCTTGCTCGATCACCAGGCACAACACAACGGCAACCTTGATGCCAAGCAGTTGGCCAGTGCGCTGATCGACCTGCAAAACCTGGCCGCCACCAGCGAGCAACACTGCGCCGAACTGCGCGCCGAACAGGCCGAGGACCAGCGCCGGCAGAACGCCAATCAGGCCCTGGCGCAGAAAATCGCCGACGCCTACGGCGAGTATCAACGCTGGGCACGCTTGAATGCGTTGATCGGCTCTGCCACCGGCGACACCTTCCGCAAGATCGCCCAGGCCTACAACCTCGACCTGCTGGTGCACCACGCCAACGTGCAATTGCGGCAACTGGTGCGCCGTTATCGCCTCAAGCGCGGCGGCAGCATGCTCGGCCTGCTGGTGATGGACACCGAAATGGGCGACGAACTGCGCTCGGTGCATTCGCTGTCCGGTGGCGAGACCTTCCTGGTCTCGCTGGCGCTGGCCCTCGGCCTGGCGTCGATGGCGTCGAGCACACTGAAAATCGAGTCGCTGTTCATCGACGAAGGCTTCGGCAGCCTCGATCCCGAATCCCTGCAACTCGCCATGGACGCCCTCGACGGCTTGCAGGCCCAGGGCCGCAAGGTCGCGGTGATTTCCCACGTACAGGAAATGCACGAACGGATTCCGGTGCAGATTCAGGTCCACCGCCAGGGCAACGGCCTGAGCACCCTGGAGGTGAAATGAACAGGCTCTATTCCTTCCGCCGCTGCCCGTACGCCATGCGCGCACGCATGGCCCTGCGTTATTCGGGCGTGGCCGTGGACATCGTCGAAGTCAGCCTGAAGGCCAAACCCGCCGAGATGCTCGCGCTGTCGGGCAAAGGCACGGTGCCGGTACTGAGCGCCGATGGCCGGGTGATCGACGAAAGCCTCGACATCATGCGCTGGGCGCTGACGCAGAACGATCCGCAGGACTGGTTGCTCAAGGATGATCCTGACGCAGCGGCACACATCGCCCCTCTGATCGAACAGAACGATCAGGTGTTCAAGGTGCACTTGAATCGCTACAAGTACGCCGAGCGTTATCCCGAGCAGCCGATGGAGGTTTATCGTGGCGAGGGCGAAGTGTTCTTGCGCAGGTTGGATCAGTTGCTGGAAGAGCACGACTATTTGCTGGCGGACCATCCGACTCTGGTGGATGTGGCGTTGATGCCGTTCATACGGCAGTTTGCACATGTGGATCGCGAGTGGTTCGGGCAGACGCCTTACCTGCGCTTGCAGGCATGGCTACAGCGGCTTTTGGAGTCAGACCTGTTCACATCAATCATGAAGAAATAACCGCTCTTGTAGGAGCCAGCTTGCTGGCGATGGTGTGTCAGGCACAACAGCGTCAACTGATACACCATCGCCAGCAGGCTGGCTCCTACAAGGGTCAGCGGTGTATCGAGGATTCAGGCCAGCACCCCACACATCCCGATCGCCGAGCAATCGACCTGGAACGGCCCGAAAACCACACCTTCACTCCTGATCGGCGGATTGCCGGCCAGCATGCCCTGGGCATTGGCGTTTTCGATGTTGCGGGCAATGTTGTGATTGGCTTCGATGGCCCGTGCCACCGATCCCGCCGAGCCCTGTCCGATCCCCAACAGGGAGGATCCGTTGGTCATGAACGCCAGGAAGGCGATGACCCAAAGTCTGTGCCCTTTCATGCGCCGACGACTCCTGCGAGTTCAGCCTGATCAACGCTTGCGCTTTGCGCACGCTGTTCAAACTGGATGCCGGGATGAGCGACCTGGATCGGTGCTTCGAAGTTGGATTGCGACTGGGCTGAAAGGCTGACCACCAGCACCATGGCAAGGTAAAGACCGATCGCCACATAGGCGCCGTGTTTGGCAGAAGTGAGAATTGCGCTGGCCATGATGTTCTCCGCAGGCATGTTTCAATGCCCACAGAATCGATCAAAAAAGCCTGGGTAACCACTCAGGGTTATCCATAGTGACCATCAGCGTCGTTGATCATTAAGCCAGACTATTTCAGTCTTCAATAAAACTCATCAAGCGTTCGCGGCCAGCATCCGGCTCACCCGGAACAGGGTCGGCTGCCGACAAAATGGGAGTGGAATAGAGAAACAGAAGAACCAATGCCAGACGCGTCACCATGCTGCCGATCCTTGCCGTAAGGGGGAGTCAAAAAATCAGCGTCAATTTAAACTCATGGCGATGTGATATCAAGTGCGGCATTGATAGCAATTTGATGCTGTCGTAAATGCGTTATGCAGGAGCGACATCACTCTGATCGTTTTCGACACTCGGGTTTTCAACGCAAGGGTCTTCGATCATCAGTGACTTCGCTCCTGCATAAAGGCAGGGGTGAACGTTCAGGCTTGGGTTTTGTGATCCAGCGCGGCGTAGAAGTTGGCGCTCTGTTGCAGGTACTTCTGGGTGTAGCTCTGGGCGTGGGCTTTTTTGTCACTGATTTCAACGTTGGCACTGGCTGGCAGCGCAACGGTGGCAGAAATGGCGGAAGCGGCGATGACAGAGAAGATGTTGAAGTTCATGGCGGTATTCCTCGGATTCAGTTGGCTTGCTTGCCCGGTGGGGCCGTGAAGCAAACTTAACCCTCGAGGGTTCATGCCTTGAAATGCTTTGTAGCATTACCAGATATCAGCGTCATTGATAAAAGCAGGCAGGCCCCATGAACCGGGGCCTGCGGCTTATTGACGCAGTAAAAACCCGAGGTCGCTCGGCGCGTCCATCGGCAGTTTTTGCACAGTCTTGCCCAGCAAACCGGTCCTGACGTCGCGTTCGACGACGACAATCCGGTTGCTCTTCTGGTTGGCGATCAACAGGAATCTGCCGCTCGGATCGAGGCTGAATTCCCGCGGGTGATCGCCCTCCACCGCCCGCCGTTGCAGCTCACTGAGGTGGCCGGTTGCTGGATCAATGGCAAACACCAACAGTTGATTGGCCGTGCCACGGTTGCTGACGTAGAGGTACTTGCCGTCGGCTGAGGCATGCAGTGCCGCGGCTGCCTTGTCTGAGATTGGTTGCCCGGCGGCCAGATCGACCATCTGCGTCTGCTCGAGTTGGCCGTCGTGGTAATCGAACACTGCCACCTGGGCGCTCATTTCCATGGCCAGCCAGGCGTGTTTGCCATCGGTGCTGAACAGCAGATGACGGGGTCCGCTACCAGGCGGCAATTGCACGAATGCCGGGGTGGCCGGGGTCAATGGCAGTTCCGGGTTGGCCTTGGGGTCAAAGCGGTAGGCAAACACCTTGTCGGCGCCCAGGTCGTTGGAGAACACGTATCTGCCGTCCGGCGACGGGATCGTCGAATGCACGTGGGCCGAGGCCTGGCGCTCGGGATTGACCCGGCTCGCCGGGTGGCTGCTCATCTGCACCACAGGTTTGAGCTTGCCATCGGCCGCCACCGGCACTACCGCGAGGGTGCCGCCCGGGTCTTCGGCCACCGAGTAATTGCTGACAAACAGATGGCTGCCATCGGCGCTGAGACTGGAATGGGTCGGCTCGTTACCCAGGCTTTGTACCTGGCTGATCAGGCTCAGCGCATGGGTCTTGGGATCAATCGAGTAACTGCTGACGCGCCCTACCGGATCGGCCTGACCCGGGCCATTTTCATTGACCACGAACAGGTGTCGCTGGTCCTTCGACAGGGTCAGCCACGAAGGATTCTCGCTTTTGATCACTTGCAGGGGCCTGGCATTGATCTGCCCGGTGCTGCTGTCGAAAGCCAGGCGGTAGATCCCCTGGCTCTGACCGGCGGTGTAGGAACCCACGAGCAGTTGATAGTCGTCGGCGGACGCAGCCTGAACCCCCATCGCACCGATACTGCCGGCCATCAACAGTGGCCAGAGGTTACGCATCGCCTTGGTCGTCATCTTCGTTGTCACCGCTGACGACATCGCCCAGGCACACCAAACGGTGTTCACCCGAGTCACCGGTGATCAACCAGCTTTGCAGCGAGGTATCGAAGGTCGCGGCCTGGATCTGCGCCGGGGTGAACTCCCAGTGTTTGGCCGCGCGGCCGTCCATGCATTCGATATGCAGGTTGTCATCGACATCAAGGGCGAATTCGAAGGCATGCAGCCCATCGATTTCCACCATTCCACAGTGTTCGAGGGCATTGAGCAGGGTGTCGGTTGCGGCAGTCATGGCAGTCAATCTTTGGGTGGGAAAACCGCAATGATAGCTCATGGCACCGCATTCCCCTCATCCGGAATGACCAACCTGTGGGAGCGGGCTTGCTCGCGAAGGCAGCGTGTCAGTCGACATCAATAGTGACTGTCACTCCCTCTTCGCGAGCAAGCCCGCTCCCACAGGGATTGTGTTTGTCTGTTACAGCGCCTCACGCGATGGCTGGCCATCCACCAATCGCTGGATACGCAGCGGATTGCCGTTCTTCAGCGCATCCGGCAGCAAACTGTCGGGGTAGTTCTGGAAACACACCGGCCGCAGGAAGCGATCGATGGCCAGTGTACCCACCGACGTACCACGTGCATCGGACGTTGCCGGGTAAGGTCCGCCGTGGACCATCGAATCACAGACCTCCACGCCTGTCGGATAGCCATTGAGCAGGATTCGCCCGACCTTCTGTTCCAGCATCGCAGTCAGCCCTGTGAACTGCTCGAAGTCCGCCGGCTCGCCAATGACAGTGGCTGTCAATTGGCCGTGCAGGCCGTTCAAGGCGGCCATCAGTTGTGCATGATCGGCCACTTCAACCACCACCGTGGTCGGACCGAACACTTCCTCCTGCAGCACTTCATCGCCGTCGATCAGCAAGCTGACATCGGCCTTGAACAACTGCGGCTGCGCTTGATTGCCCTGCTGCGGATGACCGGCCAGGTGCTTGACGCCCGGATGCGCGAGCAGTTTTTGCAAGCCCTGGCCATAGCTGCTCAAGGTGCCGGCGTTGAGCATGGTTTGCGCCGGCTGATCTGCCATCAACCCGGCCACTTGCTGCACAAAGACGCTGAATGACGCCGAGCGAATGCCAATCACCAAACCGGGATTGGTGCAGAACTGCCCGCAGCCCTGAACCACCGACGCGGTCAAATCCCGGGCGACGGTATCGGCCCGCACCTGCAATACCTGCGGCAGCACGATCACCGGGTTGATGCTCGACATCTCGGCGAACACCGGAATCGGTTGTGCACGGGCCGCGGCCATGTCGCACAAGGCACGACCGCCCTTGAGCGAACCGGTGAAACCCACGGCCTGAATCGCCGGATGCTTGACCAGTGCCTCGCCGACACCAGCGCCGTAGATCATGTTGAACACGCCCGCCGGCATGCCGGTTTTCTCGGCAGCGCGAATGATTGCGTCGGCCACCCGTTCAGCCGTGGCCATGTGACCGCTGTGGGCCTTGAACACCACCGGGCACCCGGCGGCCAGTGCCGATGCGGTATCACCGCCGGCGGTGGAGAACGCCAACGGAAAGTTGCTGGCACCGAACACCGCCACCGGCCCGAGGCCGATACGGTATTGGCGCAGGTCCGGACGCGGCAACGGCTGACGCTCGGGTAATGCCCGGTCGATCCGTGCGCCGTAGAAATCACCGCGACGCAAGACTTTGGCAAACAGGCGCATCTGGCCGCTGGTGCGTCCACGCTCGCCTTGAATCCGGCCTGCGGGCAACGCCGTTTCGCGGCAGACCACAGCGACAAAATCATCACCGAGGGCATCCAGTTCATCGGCAATGGCATCGAGAAACTGCGCCCGTCGCTCCGCGCTGAGGCTGCGATAGGCCGGATACGCGGCCGCCGCGGCGGTGGCCGCCGCAGCGACCTCCTGCTCTGTCGCCTGATAAAAATCATGGGGCAAGGCTTCGCCCGTCGTCGCATCGACACTCTGCAACTTGATGCTACCGACAGCGCTGCGTTGGCCGCCGATGTAGTTGTGACCAAGAATCCGGGTCATGGGTAAATCCTCAAAGTGTGCCGACGGTGCCGGGCTCGAAAGCCGCTGCGACCGGTGCGATGCCGTTGATCAACGGCGCACCGAATTCGGCCTGGGTGATCTCGAACACGTCCCCCGGTTGCGTGCGAATGCCGTCGGCGAAGGACAGGGTCGCGGTGCCGAAGAAGTGAATGTGCACATCCCCCGGGCGCAGGAACTGGCTGTACTTGAAATGATGGAATTCCAGGTTGGCGAGGCTGTGGCACATGTTCGCCTCGCCACTGAGAAACTCGTTCTGCCACAGCACTTCGCCGTCGCGCAGGATGCGACTGGTGCCCGCCAGATGCTGCGGCAGTTCGCCGACCCGCAATTCCGGGCCATAGCTGCAACTGCGCAGTTTCGAGTGAGCCAGATACAGGTAATTCTTGCGTTCCATGACGTGATCGGAGAATTCGTTACCCACGGCAAAGCCCAGGCGATACGGTTTGCCGTCATGACCAATCACGTACAGGCCACTGATCTCGGGCTCTTCACCGGCATCCTCGGCGAACGGTGGCAGAGGAAAAGGTTGGCCTGGCCGCACGACAATGCTGCCGTCGCCCTTGTAGAACCATTCCGGCTGCACACCGGCTTCACCCGCTGCCGGTTTGCCGCCCTCCACGCCCCATTTGAAGATGCGCATGGTGTCGGTCAGCGCCGCTTCGTCGCCACTTTGCTGGTGCATCTTGTCCCGGGCCGACGCGCTGCCCAGATGGGTCAGGCCTGTGCCGCTGATGAGCATGTGCGCCGGGTCCGGATGGTCCAGCGGCGGCAGGATGCGCCGTTTCGTCAGCAGTTCGGCATAGTCATGGCTGATGCCCAGCCCCTGGTCTTGCACCTGTTGCTCAAGGCTTGCGCCCGCCTCGATCGCCGCCAATGCCAGATCGCGAACCGTGCGCGCGTCCTGCACTTCACGGACCAGGCCCGCCTCGACAACGCCGACACGGCGCTCGCCGTTACTCAACTCGAACTGAACCAAACGCATGAATCTTCTCCTGTAAACAATACGTCAGAACACCGCAGAACCAATGTGGGAGCGGCGGTGCGGCGATCCGACTTGCTCGCGAAGGCGGAGTGTCAGCCACCAGCAATGTTGAATCTGATGACCCCTTCGCGAGCAAGCCCGCTCCCACAGTTTTAATCCGTGTGAATCCTCAGACTCAGGTACGGGACGCTCCACGCGCACTCGCCGCAAACTCATCCGCCGGCAACACGTGCTGGCGTTCCAGCAGGCGATAGACGACGCCAGTCAACACCAACCCGAACACCATCACGCCAGACAGGAAGTACAGCCCCGAAGCCAGGTTGCCGGTGTATTCCTTGAGTGCGCCGATCACGAATGGACCGAGGTAGCCACCGAGGTTGCCCACGGAGTTGATCAAGGCGATCCCCGCCGCCGCACTGGCGCCGGCAAAGAAGCGGCCCGGCAAGGTCCAGAACACTGCCGTGCAGGAGAACAGTGCGAATGCCACCAGGCACAACGCCGCCAGTTGCAGCACCGGCACCGACAGCCAGGCGCTGAGGAACAGACCAATCGCACCCAGCACGTAAAGCACGGCGAGGTGGCCGTAGCGGTCATTCAAACGATCGGAACTGCGTGGAATGATCAGCAGGCCGATGATCCCGAAGATGTACGGCACCGCGGAAACGAAACCGGTCACCAGATCGCTGCCGCCGAATTGCTTGATCAAGGTCGGCAGCCACAAGCCCAGGCCATAGATGCTCAGGGTCACCGGCAGGTAGAACAGCGCCAGCAGCAGGACGCGCTTGTCCTTGAGGGCGTGCAGCGGATTGCCATGGCGGGTCTGGCCGTACGCGTCCAGATCCTTTTTCAGCTCGCCACTGAGCCAGTCCTTTTCCGCCTGGTCCATCCACTTCACCTGTTGCGGGCCGTCCGGCAGGTAACGCAGCACCGGCCAGGTCAGCAGGATCGCCGGGGTGCCAATGACGATGAACAGCCACTGCCAGCCGTGCAGCCCCAACACGCCGTCCATGCCCAGCAAGCCACCGGACACCGGGCCGGTGATCATCATCGCAATGGGTTGCGACAGGATGAACAACCCGAGGATCTTGCCGCGATGGCGCACCGGGAACCATTGGGTGATGTAGTACAGGACACCGGGGAAGAACCCGGCCTCGGCCGCACCGAGCAGGAAGCGCATCAGATAGAAGCTGTTCGGCCCCTGGACGAACGCCATGCCGATGGTGATGGCGCCCCAGGTGACCATGATTCGCGCGAACCAGCGCCGGGCACCGAAACGATCGAGCATCAGGTTGCTGGGGATTTCCAGCAGGAAGTAGCCAATGAAGAACAGCCCGGCGCCGAGGCCGTAAGCCGCATCGCCCAGGCCAATGTCGGCGCCCATGTGCAGCTTGGCGAACCCCACGGCGGAGCGGTCCACATAGGCGATCAGGTACAGCAGGATCAGGAAGGGAATCAGTTTCAGCGTGATGCGACGGATAAGCCGCAGTTCCTGGCTCATGAGATCGGTCTCCGATTGTTGTTGTTATGGAACCTCGGGGGACGCCTCTCGCGAAATGTTCGCCAGGACCATCCCTCCGTTTGAGTGGACTATATAGTAATACTATTTACTCAACAACACTTCCAAAGCGCGGGATTTGAGCTTATGTTACGCCTCAGCTCGAACAATATAGTCATACAATAAGAGAATCGATCATGTCTGATAAGAAACCCACCCTGCGCTCGGCCCAATGGTTTGGCACGGCCGACAAGAACGGCTTCATGTACCGCAGCTGGATGAAGAATCAGGGCATCGCCGACCACCAGTTCCATGGCAAGCCGATCATCGGCATCTGTAACACCTGGTCGGAACTGACCCCGTGCAACGCGCATTTCCGCCAGATTGCCGAGCACGTCAAACGCGGGGTGATCGAGGCCGGCGGCTTCCCGGTGGAGTTTCCGGTGTTCTCCAACGGCGAATCGAACCTGCGCCCGACCGCCATGCTCACCCGCAACCTGGCGAGTATGGACGTGGAGGAAGCCATTCGCGGCAACCCGATTGACGGCGTCGTGCTGCTGGCCGGTTGCGACAAGACCACCCCGGCGTTACTGATGGGCGCCGCCAGTTGCGACGTGCCGGCCATCGTCGTCACTGGCGGGCCGATGCTCAACGGCAAGCACAAGGGCAAGGACATCGGCTCCGGCACCGTGGTCTGGCAGCTCAGCGAACAGGTCAAGGCCGGCACCATCAGCATCGATGACTTCCTCGCGGCCGAGGGCGGCATGTCCCGCTCGGCCGGCACCTGCAACACCATGGGCACCGCCTCGACCATGGCCTGCATGGCCGAAGCGCTCGGTACTTCCCTGCCCCACAACGCGGCGATTCCGGCCGTTGATGCGCGCCGCTACGTGTTGGCGCACATGTCCGGCATGCGTGCCGTTGAGATGGTGCGCGAAGACTTGAAACTGTCGAAGATCCTCACCAGGGAAGCCTTCGAAAACGCCATTCGCGTCAATGCCGCCATCGGCGGTTCGACCAACGCGGTGATCCACCTCAAAGCCATCGCCGGGCGCATAGGCGTGGAGCTGGACCTGAATGACTGGACCCGTATCGGTCGCGGCATGCCGACCATTGTCGACCTGCAACCGTCCGGGCGTTTCCTGATGGAAGAGTTCTATTACGCCGGCGGCTTGCCGGCGGTGCTGCGTCGCCTCGGTGAAGCGAACCTGATCCCGAACCCGAATGCCTTGACCGTCAACGGCAAATCCATCGGCGAGAACACCAAAGACGCGCCGATCTATGGCGAGGACGAAGTGATCCGCACCCTCGACAACCCGATCCGCGCCGATGGCGGCATCTGCGTGTTACGCGGCAATCTGGCGCCACTGGGCGCGGTGCTCAAGCCTTCCGCCGCCACGCCCGAGTTGATGCAGCATCGTGGCCGTGCGGTGGTGTTCGAGAACTTCGACATGTACAAGGCACGGATCAACGACCCGGAACTGGACGTGGATGCCGACTCGATCCTGGTGATGAAAAACTGCGGGCCGAAGGGTTATCCAGGCATGGCCGAGGTGGGCAACATGGGCTTGCCGGCCAAGCTGCTGGCCCAGGGCGTGACCGACATGGTGCGCATTTCCGATGCGCGCATGAGCGGAACGGCGTACGGCACCGTTGTCCTGCACGTCGCCCCCGAAGCGGCCGCCGGTGGACCGCTGGCTGCGGTGAAGGAAGGTGACTGGATCGAACTCGATTGCGCCAGCGGCCGCTTGCACCTGGATATTCCGGACGCCGAACTGGCCGCGCGCATGGCCGACCTGCAACCGCCACAGCAGTTACTGGTGGGTGGCTACCGCCAGCTGTACATCGACCACGTGCTGCAAGCGGACCAGGGTTGTGACTTCGACTTCCTGGTTGGCTGCCGCGGAGCCGAAGTGCCGCGCCACTCTCACTGACACCACCTCCCACCCTGTAGGAGCGAGCTTGCGCGCGATGGGCTTCAACGATAACGCGGGGAACCTGACACCCCGCGGCGGTCTCAGGTTTATCGCGAGCAAGCTCGCTCCTACAGTTTAGGCTCTGGCGACCTCCCTCCCCGCGCCTGCTATCATGCGCGACACCTATTCGCACAGGACCGCGCCGTTCCCCATGGATTACCGCAAACCCTCCGACCGCAAAAGCATGCACTCGCGCATCGTCCAGGAACTGGGGATGCAGATCGTCTCGGGACGTTTCCTGCCGGACGACAAACTGCCCGCCGAAGCGCTGTTGTGCGAAGAATATGCGGTCAGCCGACCGGTGCTGCGTGAAGCCACCCGGGTACTGGTTGCCAAGGGCCTGGTGTATTCCCGCCCGCGCGTCGGCACCGTGGTCAAGCCGCGCAAGGACTGGCACATGCTCGACCCGGACGTGCTGCACTGGTTGATGCAGAGCAGCCCGCAGAATCAGTTTTTCGACCTGCTGACCAGTGTGCGCAGCATCATCGAACCGGCCGCTGCCGCCCTCGCCGCGCAGTTCGCCACGGAAGCGGACATTGCATCCATCGGTGAAGCCTACCAGCGCATGGAAGCCGCGCCGACGCCGGAGGCGCTGTTGCAGCCTGACCTGGATTTCCACAGCCGCATCGCCGATGCAACGCACAACGACTTGCTGGCCAACCTGTGCAACATGCTCTCGGTGGCCATCGCCGAAGCCTTGAAGCACTCGAACCAACGGCCGAACCTGCATGAGCTGGCGCTGCCCCGGCACAAGGCGATCCTGACCGCCATCGAAAACCGCGACGCCCTCGGCGCGCGGCATGCGACGCTGGTGCAACTGGATGATGCGCGTAGTGCGTTGAATGTGGTGCTGGGCAGCGATCCCGCTTAATCACCGGCCCCCTGTAGGAGCGAGCTTGCTCGCGATGGTGTGTCAGCCACATCGATTCCGACTGACACTCCATCGCGAGCAAGCTCGCTCCTACAACAGGGACTGGTGCGAATTCGAGATATAAAAAAGCCGCAACCCTGAGGTTGCGGCTTTTTCATTTCAGCCTGGATCAGTGGGCGAACAACGAGTTGCCCTTCTGCCCCGCCAGCTTCTCAGGCTTGATCAGGAATCGCGCCAGTGCCGGCAACAGCCACAGCGCACCGAACATGTTCCACAGCAGCATGAAGGTCAGCATCAGCCCCATGTCGGCCTGGAACTTGATGGCCGAGAAGATCCAGGTGCACACGCCGATGGCCAGGCACAGACCGGTGAACAGCACGGCCTTACCGGTGGATTTCAGCGTCTGGTAGTACGCCTCTTGCAGCGGCAGGCCGGCACGCAGGAAGCTTTCCAGACGGCTGTAGATGTAGATGCCGTAGTCCACGCCGATCCCCACCCCAAGCGCCACGACCGGCAGGGTCGCCACTTTCACGCCGATGCCCATGAAGGCCATCAGGGCGTTGCCGAGTACCGAGGTCAACACCAGCGGCAGCACGATGCACAGGGTCGCCGCCCACGAGCGGAAGGTGATCATGCACATGACCGCAACGCAGATGTACACCAGAATCAGGATGGTCAGCTCGGACTTCTTGATCACCTCGTTGGTGGCCGCCTCGATACCGGCGTTACCGGCCGCAAGGATGAACTCCAGGCCTTCCTTGTTGTTTTCCCTGGCGAACTCCTGCACCGCATGCACCGCGCGATCCAGGGTCTCGGCCTTGTGATCGTTGAGGAACACCAGTACCGGCGCCAGGGAACAGCTGTTGTTGTACAGACCGTCAGCGCGGGCAATGGAGTTGTTCAGCACATCAGGGTTACGTGACAGGGTTTCCCATTTCAGGTTGCCCTCGTTCATGCCCTTGATCATCTGCTTGGACACGGTCACCAGCGAGATCGCCGACTGCACGCCCTCGGTGTTCTGCATCTTCCACATCAACTCGTCGATCGGTGCCATGGCTTCGTAGCGCGAGCAACCTTCGGCCTTGGTCTTGACCATCACCACCAACACATCGGAACTGGTGGAGTAGTTGTTGATGATGAAGTTGTTGTCCTTGTTGTAGCGCGAGTCCGGACGCAGCTCCGGGGCACCCTGGTCGAGGTCGCCGATCTTCAGGTTCTGGCTGTACCAGAGGCCGCCCCCAAAGGCGATCAGCGCCAGCAGAATGGAAACCGGTGCGACTTTGGCGCTGGCGAAATTCGCCAGCAGGCGCCAGAACGGATGTTCGCGGGTTGCGTCTTTCTTGCTGCGGGCCACGGCACGCTTGCTGATGCCGACATAGGAAATCGCCACCGGCAGCAGGATCAGGTTGGTGAACACGATTACCGCCACACCGATGGACGCGCCGATGGCCAGCTCACGGATCACGCCGATATCGATGATCAGCAGCGTGATGAAACCCACCGCATCCGCGAGGATCGCGATCATCCCCGGCAGGAACAATTGACGGAAAGTCCGGCGCGCCGCCGTCAGGGCGTTGTCTGCCTCACTTGATTGCAGGGCGATGCCGTTGATCTTCTGTACGCCGTGGGAAATACCGATGGCGAAGATCAGGAACGGCACCAGCATCGAATAGGGGTCGAGCCCGAAACCGAAAAAGTGCATCAACCCCAGTTGCCAGACCACCGCCACCAGCGTCGTGCTCAACACGGCGACGGTACTGCGCAGGCAGTTGGTGAACCACAGCAGGAGGATCAGGGTGATGACGAAGGCGACACCGAAGAACATCACCACCATCACCAGGCCATCGATCAGGTCGCCGACTTTCTTGGCGAAACCGACGATGTGAATCTTCACATTCGGGTTCTGTGCTTCGAACTTGGTGCGGATCTTGTCTTCAAGCTCGTGGGAGAACTTGCGATAGTCCAGCGCCAGCAGCTTGCCCTGGTCTTGCGGGTCCGGGTAGGACTCCAGCAATGGAATGTCGACGATGCTCGACTTGAAGTCGTTGGCCACCAGCCGCCCGATCTGCCCGGACTTGAGCACGTTGTTGCGCAGCAGGTCGAGGCTGGCCTGGGAGCCGTTGTAGCTTTGCGGAATCACTTCACCGCCGGCGAAGCCCTCTTCCGTCACTTCGGTCCAGCGAACGCTCGGGCTCCACAGCGACTTGAGGCCGGAACGATCGACACCGGAAATGTAGAACACCTCGTCGTTGATCTGACGCAGGGTCTCCATGTACTCCTTGGAGAAGATGTCGCCGTCGGTGGCTTCCACCGAAATCCGCACGGTGTTGCCCAGGTTCGTCAGGTCATTGCGGTGCTCCATCATCTTCTGGATGAAGGGATGCTCCAGCGGGATCATCTTTTCGAAACTGGTGGACGGACGAATCAGCGTGGCCTGCCAGAACAGGAAGATACTGACCAGCAGGCAGATCGTGATCACTGCCGGGCGGTTGTTGAAGATCAGGCGCTCGAGGAACGTCGCCTTGTCCTGATGATGAGTACTCAAGGAAGTCATAGCTCCGCCTTCTTGTTATTAACCCGGCTCATTTGCCCGACTCGGTGCCGTTTGGCGAAGTGACGCGAACGCCGCCCTGCCCGGCCAGAACCAGATTGCCATTGCCTGCCGCAGTCACTGCCGAGACGGAAATACGGTCCGGACGGTTGACCACCGTGAAGGTTTCGCCATCGTCGCTGCTGCGAATCACCGAGCCGCCGTTGCCGACGATCACGATGGAACCATCGTCGAGTAGCGTGCCGCCGGACAGCCCGAATTCCAGGTCACCTCGTTCGGCCTTGAGCTCGACTTGCTCCCAGGTGCTGCCGAAATCCGTGGAACGGTAAAGGTTGCCGCGCAGTCCGTAGGCCAGCAGCGTATTGGGCTGTGCCGTGCCGATCACGCCAAACAGCGAGCCTTCGTACGGACCTTCGAGTTTTTCCCAGGTCTGACCCCAGTCCGCAGAGCGGAACATGCTGCCCTGCTCGCCGACGATGAACAGCCCGGCGTCCTTGACCGCGGCAATCGCGTTCAGGTGGTACTGGTCTTCGTTGTCCAGGCGGTCGCTGGCGTCTTCCCAGTTTTTTCCACCATCGGTGGTGGCCATCAACGAACCATAAGCGCCCACGGCAAAGCCGCTGTTGACGTCCTGGAACCAGACGTCGAGCAGCGGCGATTCGCGTTTCAGATCTTCGAATTGCCTGGTCCAGGTCGCACCGCCGTCCTCGCTGGCGAGGATCTGCGCATCGTGGCCGACGGCCCAGCCGTGCTTGTCATCGACAAAGAACACCGACGTCAGAAGGGCCCGGGTCGGGACCTTGGCCTGGGTCCAGCTGGCGCCCTGGTCATCGGAATACAGGATGTGCCCACGATCCCCGACCGCCACCAGGCGCTTGCCGGCATGGACGACATCGAGCATCAGGCTTTTGGCAGCCTTGGCAGATTCAATGGAATAAACAACGTCGGATGCTGGCGCCGCTGCGGCCAGCGCAGGTGCCGACAGCATGGCAGAGCCCAACAGCGAGAGCGCTGTAGCCAGCAACGCGAATTTGCGTAGTGCCGGCGGGCGGCAGATACCCACACCCATGACAGGCTCACTCATAGACCTTCCCCCATTATTATTGTTAGGTCGTTCAACCTTTCTGGGCGCCGCAAGGGTGCATGCCTGGACCCGCTGTTTCAGAGCATAGTCCTGAAAGCCGCAATCCAGAGCCCCTTCGGAAGCTGGCTTATCCTATCGGTGTTTTTTAATGTCTGACAATCGACGCCACGTTATGTTTTGTTAACCGGTGGGGATGGGGGCTTGTTCTGAATGGTTGGGTATCAGGTGGGGTGATTGCGGTTTTGGGGTGGGTGGTTGTGTTCGGTGTACATATCCGTTGCTGCGGTAATGGCTGCTTTTCCAATCGGCGTACATATCCATTTCTGCGGTAACGGCTGCTGGCGGTTTCGCTCTTACAGCGAGTCCCTTTTTCAAACGCCAAAAAGGAACCAAAGGCTTCGCCCCGGCGTACGGCACCTCGCCAAGGCTCGGTGTTCCCTCGCTACGGTGTCCATCAGGGGGCATCGCCTACGGTCTGCTTCGCGACGACCTCCTCTCGATGTGTGCGGCTTCGCCGCACGGCGCTACGCGCCTAACCCCCTGATGAACACCTACGCTCGGCCTGCCGAAGGGGCGAAAGATCAAAAGCCAGATCAAGATCAAGATCAAGATCAAAAGCCAAAGCCAAAGCCAAAGCCAAAGCCAATAGGGAATTTTGAAAAATTGGGTGAAGCCAGATGGGAACTCGGTCGGCTGTCAGGCCGCCTTCGCGAGCAAGCTCGCTCCCACAGAAAAGCAAAAGCAAGAGCAAAAAAAGCGGCGTACACCCACGCCCCTCACCACTCATCAGGCCGAGCGTTAGCTCGCCTGCAGCTCTTGATCTTGATCCACCCGCCCCCTCGGAAGGCTGAGTGGAGGTGTTCATCCGGGGATGGGCGCGCAGCGCCGTTCGACGCAGTCGAACACATTGCATGTAGGTGCAGCGAAGCAAACCGGAGGGCAATGCCCCCGGATGAATGCCGGAGCGAAGGAACCCCGAGCCTTGGCGAGGGGCCGTACGTTCGGGGCGAGACCTTTTGGTTCCTTTTGGGGCGTTTGC
>NZ_JAWDGM010000005.1:0-607128 GCF_034541995.1 Pseudomonas sp. BIC9C | reverse complement strand
TCAAGATTAAATTCCAAAACCCCAATTGCGAAAGCAGTTGGGGTTTTGTTTTTCTGGCTCCTGCAGGAGCGAGCCAGCTCGCGAAAAACTTCAGGACACCCGCTGGCTTCAGTCCACCAGCGTCATTATCAACGACCATCATCGGAACGCCGCCCGGCATGTTGCCGTAGTCCTCAGTCGCCTGTGAAAAGCCCATGCTTGTGTGCGTAGGCATACAGATCCACGCGGTTCGTCAGGCCCAGCTTGCTGTAGATCGATGTCAAATGGTTGCGCAGCGTGTGCTCGCTGATGTGCAGCTTCTCGGCCACCAACTTGCCAAGGGCAGAGGCAACGCCAGGGTCGACGACTGGATGAAGGCTTACTGTCGATGGCAGGGGACTGAACTGGCAGGTGAGCCCTGATGGATGCACATCTTTTTACTAGCTGACTCCGGCCATCCGCGACCAGCTGCCATTCACTGCTTGTAGCCAATCTGCCGCAACAGGTTCTTGCGCCACAGGATGTCTTCATCGCCTTCAATGTCATTGGCACGCAAGCCATCCACGACGCCCAGGATGGCTCGCCCTTGTTCCGTCTCAGCGAGAACCACTTCGGTTGGATTGGCCGTTGCACAAAAAATACGGCATACCTCTGGAACCATTTTGATGGTGTTCAACACGTTCAGCGGATAGAAACCGTCGCCCAGGAAAATGATGAAGCTATGGCCCGCGGCGATGGCTTTTGCATTCTTCTGTGCAAGTTCAATCATTGAGGTATCGGTGCCAGACCATCGCACCAGGCATTTGCCGGAGGCTTCACAAAAGGCCACGCCAAACTGGATACCCGGCACGGCATTGACCAACGCTTCGTGGATGTCTTCGACGGACTTGATGAAGTGCGTCTGACCCAAAATGAAGTTCGTCACTTCCGGCTTATCGATTTTCAACGTGATGAGTTGCATTTCAAACACCTCCTTTCACGATATTGCTATCTGGGGCTGGCAACACATCAAGCATAGCTACTCGGTGGTCATTGCTCTGTTCATGGACTGTTTTTGGCTGCCACCAAGGGCAGCAACCGACCCAATATAGCTGCGTTTCAGCACAAGCAACCGAAATTGGCCGGCAACTGCCTGCTTTCCTGTGAGCCGTGAGGGGGGCGAAAGAAAGTAACGTTCGCAGGGCCCTCACGGCTGACTTTGGTTGTTTCAGAACGGCGTTGAACAAACCTCTCTAATACGGTGGTGTCGGGGGCTCGGCGCCATGGACTGCTCACTCGGAAGCAAGCTCGACGTTCCCCTTTATGTGTTGGGCATCAGCTGCCGTCTGGCGACCCACCTTGAACCAGGCGGCATACAACGCCGGGACGAAGAAAATAGTCAACAGCGTCGCCACAGTGAGGCCGCCCATGATCGCGATCGCCATCGGCCCCCAAAATACGCTACGGGTGAGCGGGACCATGGCGAGCACGGTGGCCAGTGCCGTCAGCATTACCGGACGCGCTCGGTGAATGGCTGCATCCAGCACAGCATTCCACGGGTCACGCCCCTCGGCGATTTCGATTTGTACCTGATCGATCAGGATCACCGCGTTCCGCATGATCATGCCACCCAGAGCGATGATGCCCAGGATCGCGACGAAGCCCAGCGGCGACTGAAACACCAGCAGCGCCGGCACCACACCGATCAGGCCTAGCGGTGCCGTCAGCATCACCATCCACATGCGGGAGAAGTTCTGCAGTTGCAGCATGAGTAACAGCAGGATGGTGATCAACATCAACGGGGCCACCGCGAGCAGCGCCTTGTTGGCCTTGTCACTTTCCTCAACCGCTCCGCCCACATCGATGCGGTAACCGGTTGGCAGCTTGGCTTCGATGTCCTTGAGCAATGGCTGGATTTCCTGCGTCACCGATACTCCCTGCTCTCCATCCTTCACGTCGGCACGCACAGTGATCGCCATGTCGCGGTTGCGGCGCCACAGTACCGGCTCTTCCAGTTCTGAGCGCACCTGTGCGACTTGCGACAGCGGCACCACGGTGCCCTGGCGGGTGTAAAGGTTGATGTTTTTCAGTGTGTCAAGGTTCAAGCGTTCCTCTGGCACGGCACGGGCCACGATGTCGATCAGGTCCTCGCGCTCACGCAGCTGCGACAGGGTTGCGCCGTTCATCACGGTCTGGGTCGCCAGCGACACGTCGGCCGGCGTGAGACCCAGCGCGCTCGCCTTGTCCTGATCAAGCTCCACTTTCAACGTACGCACCGGGTCGTTCCAGTCGAGCTGGAGGTCGCGCACCTTCGGATTGGACGCAACCACCTGCTCCACGTCGCGGGCGATCTTGCGCACCACTTGGGTATCGGGGCCTACGACGCGGAACTGCACCGGATAGCCGACAGGCGGCCCCAACTCGAGCCGGGTCACGCGCACCCACGCCTGCGGGAATTGTTGGTCAGCCGAGGCCACCAGCCGCGCACGAACCCGCTCGCGTGCATCCAGGTCCTTTGTCATCACAACGAACTGGGCAAATCCAGGATTGGGCAGCTCGGGGTTGAGCGAGAGATAGAAACGCGGTGCGCCGGCGCCGGTGTAGGCGGTATAGAAACGCACGTCTTCGTCCTTCGCCAGGATCTCCTCCAAGTGCTTGACCTGCTCGGTCGTCGCGGCGAACGAGGAGCCTTCCTTGACACGCAGGTCAATGACCAGTTCAGGACGCGAACTGTTGGGGAAGAATTGCTGCGGCACCAGCTTGATACAGGCCAGAGCAAGCACCAGAGCGCCAACCGTCGCACCGATGACCACCCAGCGGCGCTCGATGGCGGCGTCGATCAGGCGGCGCAGGCGGCGGTAGAACTTGGTGTCGTGCGGATCAGCGTGCTGGTGCGTGCCCAGGTCGTTGGGCAGCATCTTGACCGCCAGGTATGGTGTGAAGATGCCGGAACAGATCCACGAGAACAGCACCGCGGCGCCGACGATCCAGAAAATGCCACCTGCGTACTCGCCGGTGGTGGACTTCGAGAGGCCGATCGGCAGGAAGCCTACGACGGTGATAAGTGCGCCGGTCAGGCGCGGCATGGCGGTGGACTGATAGGAAAAGGCGGCCGCCTTCACGCGGTCCATGCCGGTTTCCATCTTCGCCACCATCATCTCGATGGCGATGATGGCATCATCCACCAGCAGTCCCAACGCGATAATCAGTGAGCCGAGCGAGATGCGCTCGAGGTTCCAGCCCATCGCCAACATCACCAGCGCCACGCCGCCCAGCACCAGCGGCACTGTGGCCGCGACCACGAGGCCTGCGCGCCAACCCAGACTGGCCAGGCTCACCGCAATCACGATGATCAGCGCCTCGGCCAGCGCACGCCCGAAGTCCAGGATTGCATCCTTCACCGTGGTGGGCTGGTCAGCCACCAGCTCCAGCTCCACGCCGTGCGGCAGTTCCGACTGGATCTTGGCGACTGCCGTGTCCATCGCCTTGCCAAGGTCCACGATGTTGCCGTCGCTGGTCATGGTGATGCCGAGCATCAGCACTGGCTGGCCGTTGTGGCGTACCGTGTAGGTCGGCGGATCCTCGAAACCACGTGTAACGGTCGCGATGTCGCCGAGCTTGATCAGCCGGCCGCCTGCGGAGATGGGCACATTGCGGATAGCCTCTTCGCTGGCGAATTGGCCGCTCACGCGCACCATGACGCGGTCGCCGCGGGTGTCGATCTGGCCTGCGGGCACCATGGCGTTCTGGCTCTTGAGGCTTTCGGCGATGGCCAGCGGTGTAATGCCCAGCGCTGCCAGGCGCTCATGCGAGAACTCGACGTAGACACGCTTGGCCTGCTTGCCAATGAGATCGATCTTCTTGACCATCGGCACCTTCAGCATCTGGCGCTTGATGTCCTCGGCCGCGTCCGACAGGTCGGCATGGCCAACACCGTCGCCCTTGATGGCGTACATCAGGCCATATACGTCGCCGTACTCATCGTTCAGGATCGGGCCGATCACGCCGTCAGGCATTTCGAGGCTCAGGTCGTTGAGTTTCTTGCGCGCCTGGTACCAGGCTTCTCGCTGGTCAGCCTTGGAAGTGCCGCCGCGCACGGTGAGCGTCATGCCTGCGTAGCCTTGCCGCGCGTAGGTGACAACCTTCTCGAAGTTGTCGATCTGCTCGAATTTCTTCTCCATGCGGTTGAGGACCTGGTCCTGCAACTGCTGGGCAGTGGCCCCCGGCCAGATGACCATGGCGGTCATGGAAGGCACGGAAAAGTTCGGATCCTCGAGCTGGCCGAGCCGGGTGAAGCTGAAGGCGCCGGCCGCCGCGACAATGAGGAGCATGAACAGAACGATGGCGCGATGGCGCAGCGCCCAGTCGGTGAGGTTGAAATTGTTCATCGGGTGGCCTGCTGCGTGGTATTCGTGTCAGCGGTCGCCGCACCGGGGAGCGCGACTTTCAGTCCGGACGTCATCTTCTGGACACCGGCGGTGACGATCAATGCGCCAGCCTGCGGCCCGGAGACGAGCACCTGGTCGTTGCGGTAACCCCAAACTGCCACAGGCTCCAGATCGACGATACCTACGGGGTCCTTGCCCGTAGGCGTGACCACCCACAGCGCCGGCTGACCGCCGTTCTGCGTCAATGCCGTGGCTGGCACTGCCGCCACAGAGACACGGGTCATGACTCGCTCGGCCATCACCGTGGCGGTGGCGCCCAGTGGCAGGGCCTGCAACGGCTTGAGCCGCGCGCGATAGGTGCGCGTCTGCGCTGCCGCCTGTGGCGACAGCTCGCGCAGCGTGACATCGAAGATCTCGTTCGGCGCACTGGCCAGCGAGGCCTTGAAGCGCGCGTCCTTGAAGACAGCCAGTTGATCCTCGGGCACGTCGATGACGATCTCGGATTCGCCCGGATTCGCGATCGAGACAACCGGTTGACCCTCCGGCACGACCTGCCCTGCCTCAAAGCGCACAGCCGTGACGACGCCGCTACTCGAGGCGCGCAGCACGGTGTACTTGAGCCGGTTGCGCGCGAGTTCGAGCTTTCGCGCCTCGGCCTCGGCGGTCGCATGCGCGGTTTGGGCATTGGTATGCGCGCGCTCGGCATCGGCCGCACTGACCGAGCCGTCAGCCTTCAAGGCGGACAGGCGCTGGTTGTCCGAGTCGGCCTGGCGTGTCTGCTCGACGGCAACCGACCACTGTTGTCTCGACGTTTCTTCAGCGAGGCGGTAGTCGCTATCATCCAGCACAGCCAGGATGTCGCCTTCACGCACAAACTGGCCTACATCTACCTTGCGTTGGTCTACCTTGCCACCCACGCGGAAGGCCTGGTCGACCTCATGTCGCGACTGTACGGTGCCCACATAGCGACTGATGTCGCGGGCATTGTCGTAGCTGATTGCAACGGTGCGCACCGGTCGTGGTGCCTGCACGGAGGGCTGGTCGGGGCTACACGCGGACAGCATGACGGCGACGGCCAAGGCGCCGGCCGCAGTAAGGGAATTCTTCAAGACGGTTCCTCTTTGGAAAACGACAGATATTCAGGAAAGTGGTGGCCGGTCGGCTTTGGCGGATGCGGTTGGGTTGGCGGGTTGTTCGAACACCTGCCAGCCTCCGCCTAGTGCCTTGTAGAGCTGCACGCTATCGAGCAGCAGGCGAGTGTTGCTTTCGTTGGAACTCAGGCGTGCCGACAGGCGCGCCCGCTGCGAGTCCAGCAGCGGCAACAGGTCGACTTGCCCGCGGTTATACAGCGACTGGGCGCGGTTCTGCGCAGCCTCCGCGGACGCAGCGGCCAATTGCAGCGACCCGGAACGGCGGCGTTCCTGCGCAAGCGTGACGAGGGCGTTTTCCACATCCTCGAGCGCCCGGACGATGCCATCTTCTGCGCGCAGCAGCGCCTCTTGTTGAGCACTTTCAGCCGCTTCGTTGATCGCTTGCGTGCGCCCGGCGTTGAAGAGCGGCATTGCCAGCAGGCCCGCGACATTGGTGAAGCGCGCAACGCCGAGATCGGCACCGTTCACGTTGAGACCCTGGCGTCCGAAGGACGCGCCGAGAAAGAGTTGCGGAAACCACTCGGCTTTCGCTTGCTGGCGACGAGCATTGGCGGCGTCGAGCTGTGCCATCAGCGCCAGTACGTCAGGTCGGCGTTGCAGCAGCTCGGCGGGTTGGCCTGGTTTTGCCTCCGGCACGTCGGTCAAATCACTGATCGAAGGCTGGATGTTCCTGGTGTTGAAAGACTGGTCGGCGACCAGCACCGCGATACGGTGACGCGCCACCGCCACTTGGGTTTCCAGCGGCGGAATCTGCGCCCGCGCCGACAAGGCGTCGGTCTGCGCGCGCTCGACGTCGAAGGCGGATGCCAGCCCCACCTGTTGCCGCGCGGTGACCAGACGCAGCGTCTCATCCTGCATCGCCGAGATAGCGCGTAGCGTTGCGACCTGGCGCTGTGCGCCTACCAGTGTGAAGTAGTTGCTGACGACATCGCTCATCACCAGCAGGCGTACCCCGCGCATGCTGTGCTCCGCGGCTAGCGCATCGGCGTCAGCCGCCGCTGCACCGGCTCGCAGTCGGCCGCTCAGGTCGAGTTCCCATGAGACATCCAGACCCACACTGGCGGTCTTGATATCCGGATACCCCTGTTTTACGGCCGAATTGAAGCCAGTGCTTCTGTCACTGCCGGAAACGGATGTTCCGACGCTCGGGAGCAACCAGGACTGGCTGACCGTTTCTCCGGCACGCGCGGCACGCAAGCGCTCGGCGGCAATCTTGACGTCGCGGTTCTCCCGCGCGGCTCGACGCACCAGATCCGTCAGCAGCGGGTCGTGGTAGACCTCCCACCACGCCGCCTCGGGTTCCATCTCGGAGGCCGTGCTCGCGGCGAAGTGGCTCGGCACGTCGACCGATGGCTTGGCGAGAGGTGTGGAGCAGCCGGAAAGGGCGAGGGAAATCGAAGTGACAAGGGCTGCCACTATGGCGAACCCGGTCGCGTGCTCGGTGCGCTGCAAGGTTGTCCGATCGGTGTGACACGGCAACGGATGGGGGGTGGTAAGTCGCGGCATTAGAGTGGACTCGTGTAGATTCGAGGTTGCGTCAGGGTAGGGGCCCATGTGCGCGAAGTCGTCAGCGAACCGTCGCAGTTCGGTCGCCATGCGCATTTAATGTTGATGCCGTAAGGGTCACTCGCCGTCGCTTTCTACCGCCTGCTCACCCGCTGCTGACGCCAGATCAGAGCCAATCGAGTCCAGCAACTCTTCGGCGGACGAGAACTCGCGCTGGCGTCCGGTGACCAGGTTTTCGAGACGGCCCATCAGGGCCTTCGGTCCGGCATCACTGCGCAGCTTGACGACGTATGTACGGCGGCTCGGATATTTGGATTCAGGGTTAAGACTCATCGCAGACCTGGGGATCAAGAAGATTCGATGCCAGCGTAAGCCGCCCCCGAGACCGAGTCGTAAGCGAAAGGTCAGACTTCGGTCGGTAAACGTCCGCCCTGCAACTGTCGTCACCTGTTGACGGCGCAGCGGCCCTGCCCAGGTACGCGAGATCTCATGCCGTCCGGCCGGAATTTCTGCGGTCACCCCCTGAGGTGCTTGACGAGGGTCTTTTTTCATGTCAAAACTCCTAACATTAGATCTTTAGGTTTATATCTCGTCGGAGGTTCGATGCTTACGCAAAACGTTCAGGATCCAGCCGCAATGAAAGCCATCCCCACTGTGATCAGGGCGGCGGACCTTGCTGCCTACTCGCCGGCGAACCACACCGGCACCTCCAATGTGCGCGTGATCGGCCCCGAGACCGTGGGCGCAACGGCACTCGAAGTGCTGGTCGGCACGATCGTGAAATCCCATGGCGCGAAGCCGCACGCGCATCCGCACCTGGAGCAATGCGCCTACATGATTGAAGGCACTGGCGAGTCGCAAGCCCAGGGTCGCGTCGACGTGATGCACCCGGGAACCTGGGTCTACGGGCCGGCGGGCGTGTTCCATTCGTTTCGCGTGACCAGCGACCAGCCCGGACGGGTGCTGGTCGTCTATACGCCGCCTTATGGCGAGAACCCGGCGCAGACGATCACGGAACCCGACCCTGCGGTTGCTGAGTGCGGCGACGTCCGCGTGCTGACCGTCGACGCCGCCGCCACCGGCAGGGTTCCACTTATCGATCGCGACACCGTCGGCGCGCGGTGGGTCGACATCTCGGCGCTGCGGATGAATGCCGGTAGCGCATTGGCCTGCACAACAGAACCCGAGGCCGAGCAGGTTCTCTACGTCGAAGACGGACAGATCGAGGCGCACGTCGATGGACAGGACTTCAGTCTCGCGGCGGGTGACTTCCTGTTTCTACCTTGCGGGGTTTCCACAGCCCTGCGCTGCCCGCCGGAGCAGCCTGCATCCGGCTTTCTCATCAAAGGACGACTCCCATAAAGGACGACTTCCGTCAACCGCTTTACTCACAACAACAAAAGGAAACAACGCATGAACGCTAAATTTCCCACCCAGCAAAAAACTTCCACCGGCGCGTTGCTGCCGTTGGTCGGCCTCCCGCAGGACACTCTGCTGACCGTCAACATCGAGCAGGTCCCACTGATCAAGAATGTCTTCCCGGGCATCCACATTCAGCCGCTACGCATCGACCCGGAGCGCGGCGAGTGGGTCTTCAAGGCCATCGTGGAGCCCGGTTGTTCCCTGCCGATTCACTACCACACCGGCACGGCGCAGGTGTGGACGATCCAGGGCTGCTGGAAGTACCTCGAGTACCCCGATCAGCCGCAGACCGCGGGCTCCTATCTGTTCGAGCCGGGCGGCTCGGTACACACCTTCTACACCCCCAAGGAAAACACCGAGGACACCATCACCATCGCCTGGATCGAAGGCGCGCAGGTCAGCTTCAACGAGGACGGCACCTTCCACTCGATGAATGACGCAACTTCGATCCAGTACGCGCTCGAGTCCCTTGCGGCGGCGCGTGGTATCGGACCGATGCCCTACATCCGCGGCAACAGCGCCGACATAGCCGGTTCCTGACCGAAAAGAGGAGCACGGACCGAATGAACAACAATTCAAGCCAGGGCGGGCCGCTCGCCGGCCTGCGCATTATCGACATCACCGAAGTCGTCATGGGACCTTCGGCCACGCAGATGCTGGCCGACCTTGGCGCCGACGTGATCAAGGTGGAGCCGCCCGGTGGCGACATGCTGCGCGCCACCGGGCCAGGCGGCCGCGCTGGCGCCGGTCCGCTGTTCCTCAACCTCAACCGCAACAAGCGCAGTATCGTGCTGGACCTTAAGAATCCTGTCGGCAAGGAGGCGCTGCTGAAGCTGGCGCAGACTGCCGATGCGCTGATCTACAACGTGCGGCCGCAGGCCATGCAGCGGCTCGGGCTGGATTACGAAGCGGTACGGCAGGTGAACCCGGGCATTATCTATGTCGGCACCTTCGGTTTCAGCCAGCGCGGCCGCTATGCGTCCTCGCGCGCCTTCGACGACCTGATCCAGGCCGCCGTCGCGATCCCCGAGGCCAGCGTGCGGGCGGGGTCCGAGGTACCGCGCTATGCACCGCTCAACCTCTCGGACCGGGCGACGGGCCTGTACGCGTTCGGCGTGATCTGCGCGGCGCTGCTGGCGCGCGAACGCACGGGACGCGGCCAGTCGGTCGATGTGCCGATGTTCGAGACGACCGCGCAGATGATGCTGGGCGATCACCTCTACGGCCACACGTTCATCCCGCCGCGCGGTGGCTTCGGCTATCCGCGTCTGCTCAACCCGCAGCGGCGACCGTACGCCACGCTGGACGGTCTAGTGTGCCTGGTCGTCTACACCGACGACCAGTGGAAGGCCTTCATGCGCGTGGTCGGCGAGGCCGAGCGGTTCGAGAGCGACCCGCGGTTTGCCGACGGCGAATCACGCACGCAGCATGTCGAGGTGCTGTACGAAATCCTCTCCGACAACCTGAAAACCAAGACCACGAAAGAATGGGAAGAGCTGCTGGGGCCGCTCGGCATCCCGGTGCTCCCGGCGCATACCTTCGAGACCCTGCTGGAGGATCCGCACCTGAAGGACATCGGCTTCTTCCAACAATTCGAGCACCCCACCGAGGGCGTGCTGCGGACCATGGCGGTGCCGAGCGAATGGCCGCAATCGCCGCTGCCGCCGTTTCGCCCGCCGCCGCTTTTGGGTGAGCACAGCGAGGAAGTGCTCGCGGAGGCTGGCTACTCGCGCGATCAGATCCGCGAGATGGTACTGACCAGTGTGACCCAGGTGACGACGGTACCCAAGGAAGCGGAGGTCAGGACATGACGACGGTTCTTCAAGAAAGTCGGCAGGACGGTCGGCTGATTCTCACCATCGACCGCCCGAGCGCCGCAATGCGCTCAACGCGGATGTGATCGCGGCGTTGCAGCAAGCCCTGCAGCGCGCCCGGGCGGACGACTCGATCCGCGCTGTCGTGCTCACCGGCGCGGGTGACGAGGCGTTCTGCGCCGGTGCCGACCTGGGCGCGGATGCCTTCGCGTTCGACTACGCCACGCCGACCATCGCCTATGCCGACCTGCTGCGCACCGCCCGCACGCTCGACGTGCCGCTCATCGCGCGGGTCAACGGTGCCTGCATGGCCGGCGGCATGGGCCTGCTCGCGATGTGTGACCTCGCCATCGCTGCACCGCACGCGATCTTCGGTTTGCCAGAGGCGAAAGTCGGCGTGTTCCCGATGCAGGTGATCGCCGTGCTGCAGGCCCAGGTGCCGCAGCGCTGCCTGGTGCAACTGTGCCTGACGGGTGACCCGATCGATGCCGCGAGAGCGCGCGAAATCGGTCTGATCAATGAGGTGGTCGACGACCTTGACGGTGCGCTTGAGCGCCTGCTGTCGCGTCTGCTCGGCAACTCGCCCACCGCTCTACGCCGCGGCCTGTATGCGATGAAGGCGATGCGCTCGATGTCGTTCGAAGAGGCGATCGCCTTCGGCGAAGGCCAGATCGGCCTGCTGGCCATGACGCAGGATGCGCGCGAGGGCATCGCCGCATTCAAGGAAAAAAGGAAACCGCAATGGACCAACAAGTGAATTCGCAAGCCACGAATAAGCTCGTGCGCATCGGCGGCGCCTCGGGTTTCTGGGGCGACAGCAGCCTCGGGCCGATGCAACTGGTGCGCCAGGGCGACATCGACTACCTGGTGTTCGACTATCTGGCCGAGCTGACGATGTCGATCCTCGCCGGCGCACGCATGAAGCGTCCCGATGAAGGCTACGCCATCGACTTCGTCACGGTGGCGCTGCGCTCGGTGCTCAAGCAGGCTGTAGAGAAGGGCATTCGCATTGTCAGCAACGCCGGCGGCGTGAACCCGAAAGGCTGCGCCGCGGCGGTGCAGGCTCTGGCCGACGAACTGGGCGTGGCGGTTCGCGTCGCGATCGTCGAAGGCGACGACGTGCTGCCGCTCGCGGCCGCCATGCGGGCGGCCGGCACAGTCGGAATGTCCAACGGTGAACCGATGCCGGAACGGTTGGTAACGGCCAATGCCTACCTTGGCGCGCTGCCGGTCGCGCAGGCGCTCGACGCGGGCGCCGACATCGTCATCACCGGTCGCTGCGTCGATAGTGCGGTCACCCTTGGCGTGCTGATGCACGAATTCGGCTGGGCGCCTGATGACTTCGACCGGCTTGCCGCGGGTAGCCTCGCCGGCCACATCATCGAATGCGGTTGCCAGGCCACCGGCGGCTTGCACACTGACTGGGCTGCGGTGCCCGACTGGGCCAACATCGGTTATCCAATCGTGGAGTGCCGCGACGACGGCAGCTTTGTCGTAACCAAGCCCGCGGACACCGGCGGGCTTGTCTCGCCCGGGACGGTCGGCGAGCAACTCCTGTACGAGATCGGCGATCCAGCCTGCTATCTGCTACCGGATGTGGTCTGCGACTTCCGTCAGGTGCGCCTGGAGCAAGTCGGGCCGCATTGCGTGCTGGTGACCGGTGCGCGCGGCCTGCCGCCGACCGCTACCTACAAGGTCAGCGCCACTGCGCCGGCGGGCTTTAAGGTGTCCGGGCAGCTCACCATCGTCGGGATCGATGCCCCCGCAAAAGCCAAGCGCACCGGCGAAGCGCTGCTCGAGCGTGGCCGCCGGTTGCTGCGCGAGAACGGGTTCGCGGACTTCCTGGCGACGCACATCGAGCTGCTCGGCACCGAGTCGGCCTACGGCCCGCTCGCCCGGCCGTTGCCGACGCGCGAAGTGGTGCTGCGCCTGACCGCGACGCATGCTGATCGGCGTGCGCTGGAAATGTACAGCCGCGAGTTCGCCGCCCCCGGCACGTCATGGTCGCCGGGCACGACCGGTTCAGGTGGCCGTCCCTCCGTGTCGCCGGTCTTGCGACAGTTCGCCTGGCTCATTGCGAAGGAGCAGGTGACGCCGACGGTCACGCTCGGCGAGACGACGTTTACCGTGACGCTGCCGCCACCATCACCGCAGGGGATGCCGGAACGGCTGATGCCCATCGAGGGTGCGCTGCCCGCCGGGCCACGCCAGACCGTGCCGCTGGTGAGAATCGCGCTCGGGCGTAGTGGCGACAAGGGCGACACGTCCAATATCGGCCTGATCGCCCGCCATCCGGCGCTGTTGCCGGTGCTGATCGAGCAGGTGACGCCCGAACGCGTGAAGGATTACCTCGGCCACTTGGTGCAGGGGCCGGTGCATCGATACGAACTGCCCGGCATTCACGCCATCAACCTCCTGTGCGAGCGCGCGCTGGGCGGCGGCGGCATGGCGTCGCTGCGCAACGACCCGCTCGGCAAGGGCATGGCGCAGATGCTGCTCGACATGCCGGTCGAGGTGCCCGAAAGCCTGTTGCAGGAACTGCCCGCATGAATTTCGATTTTTCGGACGACCAGCTCGCGATCCGCGATGCCGTCGAGGCGATCTGCGCCGACTTCGGTGCCGATTACTGGCTCGAGCGCGAGCGCGACGGACGCTGGCCGAGTGAATTCTGCGACACCGTCGCCCGCGGCGGCTGGTTTGGCGTGACCATGCCCAAAGAGCATGGTGGCTCCGGCCTCGGCATCTCGGAAGCCGCAATGGTAATGCGCACCATCGGTAAGCTCGGCTCGGCGGCGGTGTCGTCGGTGCATCTGAACCTGTTCGGCCCACAGCCTGTGGTCGTATTCGGCAGCGAGGCGCAGAAGCGGCGCTTTCTGCCGCCATTGATCGAAGGCACGGATCGCGCCTGCTTCGGCGTGACCGAGCCGAACATCGGTTCTGATACCACACGCATCAGAACCCTCGCGCGCCGCGCGGGCGACCGCTACATCGTCAACGGCCAGAAGGTCTGGACCTCGACCGCGCAGCAAGCCAACAAGATCCTCCTGGTGGCCCGGACGACGCCGATCGAGGAATGCGCAAGGCCGATGGACGGTGTCACACTGTTTTATACGGACCTCGACCGCGCGCATGTGCGCATCTGCGAGATCGAGAAGATGGCGCGCAAGGCCGTGGACTCGAACGAACTGTTCATCGACGGGCTGGAGATCCCGGTCGAGGATCGCATTGGCGAGGAAGGTCAGGGGTTCAGGTACCTGCTGCACGGTCTGAACCCGGAGCGCATTCTCGTCGCGGCCTCTGCGCTGGGTGCCGCGCAGACGGCGCTGACGAGTGCGACGGACTATGCCAGGGAACGCATCGTGTTCGGGCGGCCGATCGGCATGAACCAGGCGATCCAGCATCCACTCGCCGAATGCTGGATGCGCCTGCAAGCGGCCGAGCTGTTGATGTGGAAGGCGGCAGCGCTCTACGACGCCGGCAAGCCCTGCGGCGTCGAGGCCACGGCGGCGAAGTACCTGGCGGCCGAGGCCAGCTTCGAGACGTCATTGCGTGCGGTGCGCACACACGGCGGATTCGGCTATGCCACGGAGTACCACGTCGAGCGCGGCCTGCGCGAAAGCGTGCTGTCACTGCTCGCGCCGGTGACCCAGGAGCTCGCGCTGTGCTACGTCGCCGAGCAGGCGCTCGGCCTGCCGAAGTCGTATTGACCTGCGCAACGAGCCAACACGCCTTCCTCATTGGCATTCGCGCCTAACCGTTCAAACAGTTGCAGTACTACGGCACGCTCAGCGTTTGTAAAGGCCGGTCAGGGTGGTCGTGGCGAGTGTGTTCTGGTAGATCAGAAAGCGCACCACCGCGTTGGTCGGGTTGGCCGGCATCTCCAGCGTGGGCACGCCCAGCGCGTGCACAGTGAAGATGTAGCGGTGCGCGGGCAAACCCGCGGGCGGGCAGGGACCGCCGTAGCCGGCGGTGCCATAGTCGTTGGTGACCTGAGTACCGCTGGCGCCCAGGTCAGTGGCATCGGTGGAGCCCAGGCCCGCGGCGAGCTGGGTGACGGACGAATCGATGTCGAACAGGATCCAGTGCCAGAAGCCGCTGCCTGTGGGCGCGTCCGGGTCGTACAGCGTCAGCGCGAAGCTCTTGGTGCCTTCCGGCGCGCCCTGCCATTGCAGCGCGGGCGAACGGTTCTGGCCGGTGCCGTAGAAGCCATCGAACTCATGCTCCCGTTGCAGCGGTTCCTGATCTTTAAATTCAGGCGATGTTACTGTGAAGTTACCCATGCCATTTCCTTTCATTTGATCCTGAACGTTTTGCATAAGCATCGAACCTCCGACGAGACATTTGCCTAAAGATCTAATTATAGGAGTTTTGACATGATAAAAGACCCTCGTCAAGCACCTCGGGGGGGGGCGCAGAGATTCTGGCCGGACGGTATGAGATCTCGCGTAACCGGCAGGGCAGAGGTCCGCATGAGCGCTTCTAATCGTGCTTGCGCTCACCCACCAAGTCCGGTTGGGGTTCGGTCATGCCGGGCATGGTCTTCAATGTGGACGCAGGGAAGTCGATCTCGGCGACATAGCGGTCACCCCGATACCAGGTGACACCGGCGTACAGCACGTTGCCTTTGCCGTCGACCAGGCACCGTGACATTTTCGCCACGGGAGAGGCAAACGGGATCTTCAGCAGGTCACACAGAGGAAAATCCGCAGGCATCACAGAAATGCGTTGTCTCACGCGTTTGCCGCGGGTTCCCAGTTTGTCGAGCACCGCGGCGAGTAGCTTCCTTTTCCTGGCGATGTCCTTGGGCAGCGACTCGAAGACCGCCGTGGACACGTAAATCTCGGCATAACAGAACGCTTCGCCGGAATAGGTATGCAGCTTGCGCACGCACACGTTGTCGTCCGCCGACCGGTCGTCCGCGCCAAGCAGTTCCAGGGGCAATTGAGTGTGGTGCCGGACTTCGAGTATCTCGAAGGAAAGCGCCTGCGGCGCGGCGAACGGATCGTTGATCGTCAGTTCGAGGTCGACGGTAGCGGCGGGCAGCGCGGCCACGTGGGTGCCGACACCCCGTTGGCTGCGGATCAGCCCTTCCTTGGAAAGCATCTCGTACGCTTGCCGGACAGTCACGACCGCGACGCCCAGATCGTCCGCCAGTTTCGTGATCGTCGGCAGCTGTGTGCCGAGCGGATACTCGCCCTTCGCGATCCGGTGTCTCAAAGAGAAGCTAATCGCTGATATTGGGTAACGCCGCGTTCGGCCCCAGCATCGGGCGCTCGGTCCTGATGTCTGCATCACTGTTGCGCTTGTTCACGCTGTCCTTCACCCAAGTGCCTAACATTGGGTTTATGGTATCAGGACCGGCGCTGGCCGTCATTTTGTGCCGTGCGGCTGCTGACCGTGCCCTTGGCGGGATTGCCATCGTTGTGCGCTCGACCGCTTGCTGTAGATCCGCGAAGGCGCCAAGGGTAGCGGGCTGATCGGGCTGCGCTACACAGAGGCAGCCTTTCATTCACGTTTGATATGGATGCTTGAATTCCACGGTCCGCTGTTGGCCGTTCTCTGCCGATCTTGGTTACAAAGCGTGCTGGTCAAATCCGATGCAATCGGTGGTCAGAATGAATACAAATGACGGGGCACTTCGAGTGCAGACGGGTGGTCTGGTAGAGTGCATTTTCGCAGTTGCCAGCAGCGCAATAGCCTCGGGCTCGCCTTGCCGCTTCAAGCCCGCTTGGCAGCCTCAATCAGCGAGCGCGCACGTTTTTCCAGTTCAGTACCCTGCGTTTCGGGCAATTGGTGAATCAGCATCACCAATGCCTGGTGCTCCTCAGCCGCGGAGTCGTGATGCTCGCACAGTTCGACCAGCGCGAATAGCTCCAGCCACGGTGCTTCCTGGGCGCGGGCCTCTTCAATAGCGCACTGCACCGCCGCCTTTGCGGCTTCCGATCGACCCTGGGCTCGCGCGATTGCGGCCTCCTGCAACAGTAGCTGCGGCAGATACACGCGTTCACCCAGTACCTCTCCCACCCGGAGAGCTTCCTGCAATTCAACGTGCGCTGCGTCGTAATCGCCTGCCAGTAGCAGCGCCTCGGCGGCGTAGCCGAGTACTTCGCTGGCACCGGAGCGCATACCGAATCCGGTGTGTTCCTCGTAGGCCTCACGGATTTGCCGGTAGCCGTCGTGGGGTGCGCCGTTGTGCGCATCGGCCCAGCCATGCCACCAGCGGCAAGCCGTGCGTCCGAGCGCGAGCGAATATTCATCGACGAGCTTCTGCATGTCATCAGCCAGCGCTGCCACCCGCACAGGATTTCCCAGTCGTACCTCGATCAACACCTCCTGCCAGGTAGCGACCAGCCATGTCATAGGTTGTCGAAGCGTATGCGCGCGGGTTCGTGCCCGCTGCATATGGGTTCGCCCTTGCTCAATCAGGCCAGACCGCACCAGCTCGATGGCCAGCATACCGTGCAACATGACCTGGGGATCTGCCGCAAAGATCTCGTTTGTCCCGATGCCCAACGGCTCGGCGATCGCGAGGGCGCGCTCTAACCAGCTGCGTGTCATTTTCGTGCGGCCCTGGAGGTGATGCACCTCGCCCTGAACGATGCACGCCGCCAGCATGAGCTCCTGATCGTTTGCGTTCAGGGAGAGCGCTTCAGCACGCTCTGCCACTTCCAGAGCCTGCGAATAGTCGCCGCGCAGACCGAGCAGATAGCCGAATCCGTGCAGAAGGCGACTGCGCATAGGGTGCCCGGGTACGTCTGCGAGCAGCGTGTACGCCCGTTCGAAAGCGCCCTTGGCTTCGCTGCCGACACCGAACATGTGGAAGGCCGAAACCCCCTGCAACGTGGCCAGGGTAATTTCGAGCGTATCGCGCTCCCTCCCTTCGGGTGCCTGCATAAGCAGGATTAGGGCGCGCTCAGTGAGGCTGATGCACAAGTCCGGGCTGAAGTGCAGTAGCGCGGCTTCTGCGGCCTCGGCGTAGTAGCGCAGCGCGATCATCGGCAGCCGGGCACGGTCGAAGTGCATCGCCAGTTCCGAGGCAGCAACCGGCACACCGGCCGAGCGCTCGCGTTCGAGGGCAGTGCCAACCTGGCCATGGAGATCGATGCGCAACGAACGCGGTGTGCGGTCATACAGCACCTGGCGAAAAAGGGCGTGTCGGAACGAGTAAGGAGGCTCTACCGCCTCGTCAACATCGGGAGCCCGCGATTGTGTGAGCCATACCTGCTCACGCATCAGTTCCTCACAGGCGCCGATCACCGAAGAGCGATCGCGCTCGAGGGCCAGCGAAACTGTCTCAATCCGGAAGTCGGACCCGCACACCGCAGCCGCCGAGAGGAGTGTACGTTGCTCCGGATCAAGCTTGGCAATGTAGTGATCGATGATGGCCGCAAGGTTGTCGGGAACCGCCAGATCCGCCAGTCGAGCTTCGATGGTGGTTTCGTCTTCTTTTGCATCCATCACTTCACTGATGACTGAGGAAACGAACAACGGCACACCGTCGGTCCGTTCGTGCAGGGCGCGCACGAATGCTTCATCGCGTGCCAGTGAGGCTGAACGCAGCGCCACATAGTCGGCGACCTCGGTTTCCGAAAAAGGGTCGAGCACCACTTCCTCGCACAAGCGTTGCAGACGCAGTTCGTGGCGCAATGAGCTGAGCGGATGGTCGAGCGCCACCACTTCGGCAAGGCGGAAGCTCGACAGCCACATGAGCCGCGCGGGGCTGCGTCGGCGGGCCATGTAGTTGATGAGCTGGACCGTCGCCCGATCACTCCAGTGCAGGTCTTCGGTCACCAGCAACAGCGGGCGCAGCTCTGTGTAGCGGTCCAACAACTCACCGAATTCCCTCAGCATGCGTTCCGGGCCGACGCCGGCCAGCTCGCGCCGCAATGCGTCGCGCTCCTGCGTGCTACTCAGCCACGGCAATTGCAGCAGCCAGGTTGGGGCCACATCGCGCAACAACGCCGGCAGGGTCGGGTCGCCGCGGCACAGATCGGCTAACGCCTCCAGCACCGGCAGGTACGGTTCGCCGGTGCCGAAGTGCTCCATGCAATGGCCGCGTGCGCAAGCGATGCCGCCAAGGCCGGCGAGGAAATGTTCGATCAACGTGGTCTTGCCGATTCCCGGTTCTCCAGCAAGCCAGACCACGGCTCGCTGGCCGCCACCCGCCCGCTCCCACGCCCGTTGCAGCCTGGAGACCTCGTCGATGCGTCCGATGAATGACGGCAACGCAGGTGAGCCGGCTGCCGAAACCGCCGAGGATGCAGGTGGCATTGAAGCAGCAGAGGACGACACGGCGAGGAAGCGATAGCCGCGCCGGGACACGGTCTCGATAAAACGAGGATGTTTGGGGTCATCGCCCAACACTTTGCGCAGATCGCTGATGGCCGTCTTCAGGACCGAATCGCTGACAAACCGATGCCCCCACACGGCGTCCAGCAAGGCGTCTTTGGACACTAGCGACCCCGGCTGGCGTGCGAGCACGCATAACAACAGGAAAGGGGTCGGCGCCAACGCCACCGCTTGCCCATCACGCAACAAGCAAGCGTTGGCCTCGTCGAGCTCGAACTCGCCGAAGCCAAGCTGGACGGGGGGCGGATGGGGCTGCGGACGCGCCACGGTTGATTCCTGAAGATTTAAAACAGGGTGGTGCGCTAAAAAAGCGCACGGGATTCGGTCGTCTTCGACCTGGGCTCGGCCCCCTCGCAGTCACCCGCTTCAGTCCTGGGCCATTGCTCCCATGACAACGCCGATCAGCTCTGAAGCCAAGCGTCGTCGGTCGGAAACTGGCACATACGCAACTTCATGCCACGAGCCTTCTTCGCTTTAACGCGGGCAGTTACGCCTTGCATCCCAGCTCGTCCGTTCGGTCTCATCACGGATTTTCAATGATCTCAAAAATTAATGACAAAAACATCAATATTGAAATATCTCTCAATATTGCATACCTTTGACACTGCCTGACGATGAGACCTTTGCGCCTCACGACTTCAATCACAACAAGGGCTCGAGATGAACAACAACAAAAAAGATTCCGAATTGCCTACCTCCGCTGTCGATGTGCTGGTTGTCGGTAACGGTCCGGTAGGTGCAACAATCGCGGCGCTGCTCGGCCGCTATGGGGTAACGACCCTGGTACTGGACAAGCTCCATGAAATCGTACTGATGCCTCGTGCCATTGCTCTGGACAACGAGGCTCTGCGCATCCTGCAACTGGCCGGATTGTCGGAGGACGCTTTCGAGAAGATCGTTATCCCTGAAGTGAAGATGCACTCTCCGGTCCTCGGGCAATTCAGTCGAGCCAATACTGAAGGGTGTATCGACGGCCATCCCAAGCTTGTGACCTTCTATCAACCCGACCTCGAGCGAGCGATGCGTGGCCAGGTTTCCCGACTAAAATCAGTGACCAGCCTGGGTGGTTTCGAACTGGAGAACCTGGTCGAGGAAGCGGATTGCGTGGTCGCTACCGTACGGGATCAAAATGGGCACTCGCATTCTGTTCGCGCCCAGTACCTGATCGGTGCGGACGGCGCCAGCTCCAGGGTCAGGGCGCTGATCGGCCAGGAGTTCGAAGGCCAAACCTATGCAGAGGATTGGTTGATTGTCGATGCCAAGAACCGGCATCAGTCGGCCATTGATCACATTGAGTTTATCTGTAATCCACGGCGGCCCACGCCGCACATGCCCGCCCCCGGTGGAAGGGAACGCTGGGAATTCATGCTACAACCCGGCGAATCCCGAGAGGAGCTGGAAAGCCCGGAAAGCATCGCCCGGCTCATTGCGCCATGGGTCAATCCGCAGGAACTGGAAATCGAGCGCAAGGCGGTGTATCGATTCCACGCGCGTTGCTGCAACCGATTCAGCAAGGGACGTACTTTCCTCGTCGGTGACGCCGCACACATCACCCCTCCCTTTGTCGGGCAAGGTCTCGTAGCGGGCCTTCGTGATGGCGCCAACCTGGCCTGGAAGCTGGCTTGGGTTCTTCGTGGCCACGCCGCGCCCGCGATACTCGATACCTACGACGTAGAGCGCCGCCCGCATGCTCAGGCGATGATCGATCTGGCAAAACTCATGGGCCGTCTGGTAATGCCCAAGAACAAGATCGCGGCTTTTTTCATTCATGGCCTGATGCGCATGCTGGCGTTGACTCCCACGACCAGAAGGTACTTCGAGCAGTTGGACATCAAGCCGAAGAACACCTTCAAGCACGGCCTGTTCGTGCCGCATCGTCGAGGTGACAAGCTGGTACGTGGCAGCCTGTTTCCCCAAGCCTGGATTCGCACCCTGCAAAAGCAGATCAAGCTGAGCGACGATGCACTGGGAGACAACCTGACCCTGGTTGGATTCGGTGTTGACCCCTTGTCACTGCTCAGCACTGAACAGATCGTTTCCTGGGAAAAGATGGGCGGTCACTTCCTGGAGGTCAGACCCCGCGGTCAACGCTCCGGCGGCCGTTGTGACTTCATCGAAGACATGAACCATGACATCCTGCAGCTGGCCGCGAAAGGAACACTGGTCGCCGTTCGTCCTGACCGTATCATCATGCACCACGCTCCTGGCACAGAGGCAAGCAGGCTCCTTCAAGACTGCCGGGGCTTACTGATGAGTAATGACGCCACTCCTGACGGCGTTTCCATTACTATCAACGAGCCGATTAGATTACGAGCTTGATCATGGATTCCCCCACACCTCCTTTAGAAGCTACTGTGCCAGAACCTCTCACCAGGGGGCACAAGAAGCGTGAGCGCACCCGGCGCGGTCTGGTGGACGCGGCATTGCGACTTGTCGCACGCAAGGAGGTGGGGGAGATCGCATTGTTGGAAGTCGCCGCCGAGGCGGCGGTATCCAACGGCACCATCTACAACTATTTCCGAACGCGCGACGAAGTCCTCGAAGCAGTGGGCATTGCCATGGCCGCCGAGTTCTCTGACGCCATTTCCGTCTTGAGCGCGGATGTGCAGTGCGGAGCACAGCGGCTTTCGATTGGCGTACGCATGTTTGTGTGTCGGGCCGCCGCTGACCACCCATGGGCAAATGCGTTGCTGCGCATCATCCATTTCGACCAGGCCATGCGCTCGCGTTTGGCTGACCATGTGCTTGGCGACCTGCATGCAGGGCTGCGGGAGGGCATTTTCACTTACGAGGACGAAGGCATCGCCCTGGATATGGTCGTATCGTGCACAACCGGGGCAATGCGCGCGGTTGTCGAGGGACGTGCAGTGGTGGAGCATGATGTGCGGGTCGCCGAAATGATTCTCCGGGCTCTGGGCGTAACGCCTGCCAAAGCCCGGAAAATCGCCGCAAAGCCACTACCTACCTGATCTGAGTTCTTTCTTGATCTGTCAGGCGTTGTTAATCCATTGCCGATAACGCTTCGCCAGGCGTCGAGATTTCAGCTGATTGCCGATCAATGCCATGAGCGGTGACATTCCAGGTCGTGTCCGCTTCCCTTGGCTCAGCAGGCCAAGCTGCTTCTTGATCAACGACGCGACAGCCAGTGACGCCAACGCCTTGTTCTTCCAGCGGACGACGATGGGCTCCACTTCGGTGTCGTGACCTGCCATCCACTGGCTGGGCAGGGTCGGCTCGATGGCTAACGCCGTGGCAAGCCCGACCATCGACACCGAACCGCTCACCACTCGCTCCGCGACTTCCTTTCTACGCACACCACCCGTGACCATTAGTGGCATGCGCGCGATTTCTCCTATCCTCTCCGCGAATTCGAGAAAATACGCCTCTCTAGCCAGACTGCTGCCATCGCGGGTCTGCCCCTGCATCGCCGGGCTTTCGTAGCTGCCACCTGACAACTCGACCAGGTCGACCGCCTTGGCGTTAAGCATTTCCACCACGCGAGCCGCATCCTCGGTGTCGAATCCGCCGCGCTGAAAGTCCGCGGAATTGAGCTTCACCGCGACGCAAAAGATCGGTGCCACGCGCTGACGTATGGCGTCGATGGTTTGCAGGAGAATTTGTGCACGATTTTCCAGGCTACCGCCCCAGCGGTCGTCACGCCGGTTGGTCAAGGGCGACAGGAATTGGCTGAACAGATAGCCATGCGCCGCATGAATCTCCACACCCGTAAATCCGGCACGCTCTGCGAGCACCGCCGCTTGGGTATAGCGCTCAATCAGTTCCTCGATCTCCTGCTCATCCAAGGCTCTGGGCGGTACAAAAGCTTTAGATAACCCGGGGATATCGACCGCAACGGCGGAGGGCCCTCTTGCCGGCTGCCCCATTGAAGCCAAGAGCTGACGTCCGGGATGATTGATCTGCATCCAGGCTTGGGCCCCACTGCTTCGGCAAGCATCGGCCCAAAGCCGGAAATCCACCAGATTCCGATCATCCTCAAGCACCACGCCCGCGGGGCCGGTCAAGGCGTGGCGATCAACCATGACGTTGCCTGTGATGATCAGACCAGCCCCGCCTTCCGCCCACCCCCGATAAAGCCTGGCCAGCGCTTCTCCTGGAGCGTGATTTTCATTGGCAAGGTTTTCCTCCATGGCGGCCTTGGCGATTCGATTGGGAATCACTACACCGTTGGGCAATCGAAGCGGTTCGAAGAGCTTGGAGCCGGTCATGTTCTGTCCTTCAGTTAACGATAAGGGGGGGCGGCCCTCATTCAAAGGGAAATGCCTCTGGAGAAACGTCATCCTCTGGCTGCGTCGGTTTACCTGGGGCTGGGGAATACCCCGATAGATGGCTTTGAATGGACCATTCAGCGACTGAACCAGTTCACATGAATCTGAACACGCATGTTCAATTGAGTCAATGTGCAGGTATCGGAATCGTACCGGATGGTCTCGCAGCTCATTTGATAAACAAGCTAAACACGGGGCGTCAGTGGTTTTTATTCGAAAAAATAGCTTTTTATTCCAAAAACTAGATTGACGTCAATCGAACACGCGTGTTCAATTGCCACATAAGGCAATCCTGGAGAGAGACCGTGGAACTCCTGAATCCAACACAGCGCCGCATTCACCAAGCCGCTTTTCGCCTGTTCGCGGAAAAGGGCACCTCGCAAGTGAACATCCTCGACCTTGCGCAAGAGGCAGGGGTGGCCCGCGGCACGGTTTATAGCAACATCGAGAGTATGGATGGACTGTTCGAGGCGGTCGCCAGCCATCTCGCGAGAGAGATGCATGAGCGGGTCAACAAGAGCTTCAACTCCCTCTCCGATCCCGCTCAGCGCCTGGCCAATGGCATCCGGTTCTTCATCCGTCGGGCTCACGAAGACTCCCACTGGGGGGCATTCATCCATAAGTTCGCCATGAGCAACGCTTCGCTGCGTGAAATGTTTTCCAGCCAGGCGACGACGGATCTTCTGAGTGGACTTTCCACCGGTCGGTACCTGTTTCAGCAAGAGCAATTGCTCTCGGTCCTGACGCTGATATCGAGCAGCGTCCTCGGGTCCATTTTCCTGGTTCTGGAAGGGCACAGAACGTGGCGCGAATCGGGATCTGATACGGCCGAACTCGTATTGCGGGCCTTGGGTGTGCCTCTTGAGGAGGCGAAAGCGCTGGCGACCGTAGAGTTGCCGGCACTTCCTCCGATCGACTAAGCGCGATAACCGACACAACGACAAAACCCCTGGCATTTTCAGGGGTTCAGGGATCGCTTTGCCCAAAAAACTGGAAAACAAGAACAATGAATAGCAAAAATGAAATGCCCCAGTTGGCGACGCCACAGCCTGCCCGACATCCGCAACCGAGGGTGAAGGCCCAAGGTCTGACTCACCTGATTTTTCAAAGGCCGGACTTGAATGAGGCGGCGCGTTTCCTGACCGACTTCGGCCTGACCGTCAGTCATCAGAATGCCGATACGCTGTACCTGCGCGGCACTGAGCCAACTGCCTACTGTTATCGCGTGCACCGTTCAGAAAAGGCAGGCTTTGTCGGTTTCGGCCTGGCAGTCCAATCGCTCAAGGATCTGGAAAAGCTGACGCAAATTCCAGGTGCATCCTCGGTCGAGACCTCGATGCATCCTGGCGGCGGACACTACGTCAGACTGACCGATCCTTCAGGCTTTATCGTCGAAGCCGTTTACGACCAGACGCCTGGTAAAAGCCTGGAACACAGGGCTCCACTGCCTTGGAATCTGGCGCAGGAGCAGCCGCGAATCAACGCCACGCAGCGCACACCGATTGCACCGCCTGAAGTCATCAAACTGGGTCACATCGTCATTGAAGTGGCCGATTATCAGGCAACCTGTGCCTGGTACACCCAGCATTTCGGGTTTATTCCCAGCGATGTGCAGGTACTCCCCGACGGCACCCCCATCGTCGCTTTCATGCGCCTTGATCTCGGTGACAAACCTGCGGATCACCATACGCTCGCGATCGCCCAGGGGTTCATGCCGACCTACAGCCACAGCGCCTATGAGGTCGTCGATGCGGACGCGGTGGGCATGGGGCAACGGGTCCTGCGAGAGCGGGGTTGGGAGCACTCATGGGGAATCGGCCGGCACATCCTGGGCAGTCAGATCTTCGATTACTGGCAAGACCCCTGGGGTGATAAGCACGAGCACTACTGCGACGGGGATATTTTTACCGCCATACAGCCTACGGGCATCCATCCCGTGAGCCCCGAAGCAATGGCGCAGTGGGGGCAGCGCATGCCCAAGAGTTTTACCAAACCCAGGATGAGCGTCAGCAATGTACGAGCGCTGATCCGCAACCTGCGGCGCAGCCCGGACTTGACGATTCGCAAGTTGATCACGCTGATGCGGATGTTCGGGTAGAGCGGCTGCCATGTCGGACAACTCAACCCGGTTTGGCCGGCGGGACGTGCTTAAAGCCGGCGCTTTGATTGCTGGCAGTGCGTGGGTCTACAGCGTTGCCAGCCCGCCCTCAGAACAACACCACGGTTCTCGCGCCACTGAGCACGAGACAAACACTGCTCCAGGAGTACCTTCAATGTCTGCTGTACACGTAGTCCGCTTTGAGTTTGAGAACGGTATCCACTGGGGCGTGCTACGCCAAGACCGTATCACGATGGTCCCGGGAACTTTTGAGACCACGGGTGATTTCATCAGCCAGAACAGTATCGATGACCTCGCTCAACTGAACGGTACTCAGTTGGAGGTGCACAAAGTGAAGCTGCTGTCGCCGGTGACCCGTAACCAGCAGTTCGTCTGCCAGGGCGCCAATTACCGTCAGCACATGATCGAGTCGGGCATGGACCCGGATGCGAAGAAATACAACATGATGTTCACCAAGGCGACCAGTTGCCTGGTGGCCGCAGACAGCGTTCTGATCAAACCGCGCAACGTCCGTTTCCTTGACTATGAGATCGAGCTCGGGCTGGTGATGAAACGCGTAATCAGCGGCGCAGTGACCGTTAACGACGCCAATCTGCATGAGTTCATTGCTGGTGTGGTCATTGTCAATGACTACTCGGCACGCGACATTCAGATCCCTCAGATGCAGTTCTACAAGGGCAAGAGCTTCCGTACGTTTGGCCCGGTCGGCCCCTACCTCTGCCTGCTGGATGCCCAGGACATGCATTACCTGAAAGCATTGCAGTTGCGCCTGACGGTCAACGGCGAAGTCCGACAAAGCGACAGCACGGCCAACCTGGTGTATGGCCCCGCAGAAACCCTGACCGAACTCTCCTCTGTCCAGGATCTCGCCCCCGGCGACCTGATCGCCACCGGTACTCCGGCGGGATGCGCGCTGACCATCCCTTCGCCCGCCAAACAGCGCATTGCAGCCCTGATGCCAGAAGCCACCAAGTGGAAGCTTTTCCTCAAAGCGCAGGAGGGGCGGACGCAGTACCTCAAGGCAGGAGACGTCGTCGAAGCGCGCATTCGCAGCGCGGATGGTGTGATCGACCTGGGCGTGCAACGCAACCGAGTCGTAGAGGAAGCCTGACAATGATGGTGCGATCGCTGAACGACATTGAAAATATCGAGCAGGTTCCATTGGCGGAGCGTGGCTTGGCTTCAAGCACTTATGAAGCACTGACACGGACAGCCGAGCTTAGCCCCAACGCGCCTGCACTGAGTTTCTTCGCCGACGCTACCAGCTTCAGGAATACCCACCACTGGAGCTATGCCGAGCTCGTCGAAGATATCACTCGCGCGGCGAATGCCTTCCACGACCTGGGCATTACCCCGGGTGAAGTGCTGGCCTTCATCCTGCCCAACCTGCCGGAAACCCACTTCACTATCTGGGGGGGTGAAGCGGCCGGTGTCGTCATGGCGATCAATCCGCTGCAAGAGGCCAAACAAATGGCTGCCTTGCTACGGGCCGCCAAGGCCAGCGTGGTGGTAACGCTCGCACCGACGCCGGGCAGCGACCTGTGGCCCAAGCTGGCCTCGCAGCTGGATCAACTTCCCGAGATCAAGCACGTCGTTTGGGTTGGCATGGATCCCTATATTGATGTCGCTCAGCGTGAATTCCTCGCATCCCTGACAGAGAAAGAACGTGAGTTGAACAGGGGGGCCACGATTCATGAATTACGAACGTTGATGGATGCTCAGCCAGGCACGCACCTGAAGAGTGCTCGGTTGTTCAGCCCTGAGGATCGGTCCTCTTACTTCTGCACCGGCGGTACCACCGGGCTGCCCAAGATTGCGATGCGAACCCATGGGGCGGAGGTCTACAACGCGTGGGCCATGGCCACGCACATGCAACCCCATGGGGGTGGCCAGGTCATTTTTTGCGGGTTGCCGCTGTTCCATGTAAATGCTCAGCTGGTGACAGGCCTGATGCCTTGGACCCAGGGTGATCATGTCATCCTCGGCACGCCGCAGGGTTATCGCGGTGAGGGGGTGATCCCACGCTTCTGGGAGATGGTTGAGCACTTCGGCATCAACTTCTTGTCCGGCGTTCCAACCGTCTATTCCGCACTGTTGCAAAACGAGCTGGAAGGCCGCGACCTGTCCAGCCTGCGTTATGCCATGTGTGGTGCCGCGCCGATGCCGGTCGAACTTTTTCGGGAGTTTGAAGGCCGGACCGGGGTAAAGATCCTTGAAGGCTATGGGCTCACGGAAGGCGCGTGCGTCTCCTCGGTTAATCCGCCCCATGGCGAGCGCCATATCGGCTCCATCGGTATACGGATTGCCTACCAGGACATGCGTGCAGTCATGCTCGATGACGCTGGAGAGTATTTGCGCGATGCCGACGTCGACGAAATTGGCCTGATCACCATCACGGGGCCGAACCTGTTCGAGGGTTATGTTGAAGAAAGCCACAACCGGGGCCTGTGGATCGACATCAACGGTCAGCGCTGGCTGAACACGGGCGATCTGGGGCGTCAGGATGAAAATGGCTACTTCTGGCTGACCGGGCGCAAAAAGGAACTGATCATCCGCGGCGGGCACAATATCGATCCCAAGCAAATCGAGGAGGCTTTGCAGGCCCACCCAGCGGTGGCGTTGGCGGCTGCCATCGGCAGCCCGGACGCCTATTCGGGTGAAGTACCGGTCGCCTACGTGCAACTGCGACCAGACCACGACTGTACCGTCGAAGAACTTGAGCAGTTTGCTCAGCGACACATCAGTGAGCGGGCGGCCATTCCCAAGCGGATTGAAATTCTCGAAGCACTGCCGTTGACGGCGGTGGGCAAGATCTTCAAACCCGCGTTGCAGCAGCACGAAATTGCCAGGGTAGTCCGGCAGGATGTGGAGCGCATGTGTCTGAAGGACATTGCGGTCGAGGTGATTCAGCATGAACAACGTGGGTTGGTCGCCCGCATACGGGCCGGGCGACATCAAGAGTCCCTGGCCCTTCTACTAGGTCGCTATAGCTTTCAGGTGGAATGGCTCAAATGATCCCGACTTCGTAAGTCCGGCACCCCGGCCCTGGTAGTTGTCAGCCAGGGCCTATCACAACTTCGATCAATGCCAACCGGCACTGCCCAAGTGCACCGGAAGGCGAAGCTTTGCCTGCGCACCAATCAATAAAAACAATACGAGGTGGGAAATGAAACTGAGCAACCGTGCAACCCCGTGTCTCTCGGCTGTGCGAGAAATGTCTTCCTGGATCAAATTCGCAGGTGCCGCGGCAATACTCAGCGTTTCAACAAGCGCGGGGGCCAATGGCATTGCCTTGAACGAGCAAAGTGCAAGCAGTGCGGGAACTGCTTATGCGGGAAGGTCGTCGTCTGCGCTGGATGCCAGCACCATCTTTGGCAACCCTGCAGGCTTAACCAAATTGAAGCGCAGTGAGATTTCCGGCGGGGCCGCGATCGTCTCGGCGAGCGACGACATTAGTGATGCGCAGAGCAGTGTCGCAGGAACGAATAAGGGGGACTCGGTACCTTTGGGGGTCGTGCCCTTTGCCTATATGTCGACGCCGCTTGATGATCGTCTTTCGATTGGTCTGGGCCTCTATGTTCCGAGTGGTCTGATCAATGACTACGAGAGCACTTTTCAGGGCCGCTACCATGGTTCCTATAGCTCGACCAAGGAGATTACCCTTCAGCCCACCATCGCCTATCGGATCAATGATTACTTGTCCATTGGTGGCGGACCGACCATAAACCATTTCGATGCAAAGCTTCAAAATTACTTGGCCACCGGCGCCCTGAACAATGGCGAGGACACACTGGTCACCATCAAAGGCGATGACACCGCACTTGGCTACAACGTCGGTATCCTGGTTGACTTTACCGAGGCTACCCGTTGGGGGATCAACTATCACTCGAAGGTGAGCTATGAACTCAAAGGGCATACTGAGGTTTCCGGCTCCCCGAGCGTTATCCCGCTGGACGGAAAGTATGACAACAAGATAGACCTCACTATGCCCGAATCCGTGGACACGTCCATCACCCATCATTTCAACAGTCGCTGGACGGGATACCTGGGGACCACCTGGAAACGTTGGAGCCGGATCAAGAAGGTCGAGGCAGTCAACAGTGGACTTTCCCCCTTGGGCCAGGCGGCTGGTCTGGGAAGTGTGACTGAAGAAATGAACTGGCACGACACTTGGTCCACCGCAGTTGGCGCATCCTATCAATTGAACCAACAATGGCTGCTGCGCGCAGGCTACGCCTATGATCCGTCGCCCATCAGGAATGCCGATCGTAGCGTGCGCGTTCCGGTGGGGAATCGCCAGGCCGTGACCTTGGGCGGCGCTTACTCACCGAATTCCGATCTGACGATCGACTTTGCTTACGGTTATCTCTGGGATTCCAAAGTCTCGGTGAAGCAGTCGAACAACTCCGGTCTTCAACCGGAGTACAGTGCCAATTACGACAATAGTGCGAATGGAGTTTCAGTGCAGGCAACCTATCGGTTCTGATCGGCTTGACTCAGGGCATTTCCACTACGAATTGATTGAATGGTTTTTCCAGCGCCCATTACTGAACTTGTCATGGGGGCTCTTTACAGCGGGCGGACGCTACGCGTTCCACGGCGTTAGTAGCCATGCCAAATCGAGGTGCCTTACCAGGCTCCTTGCTGTCGGTGCACTCTCCACAAGAGGGTCTCTGCTTTATCTCTGCGCCTGTCTAAGGGTCGTCGCTATCCGTGGCGATCTGGAAGACTCCGAACTCGCGCTCCGCGAGTTCGGGACGGCGCCACCGAATTTGCAAATCAAAGTCTGGAGGTGTTGGATTGCCAGGCACCTACGAAGTTATGGCGATTTAGTCTAGGTCCGTGGGAAATCAGTGCTCACCATTAATCTTTCGTGAACATACTCCTCAAATTGTTCGGCTGGCAGTGGCGGGGAAAACAGGAAGCCCTGGTAGGTCTGGCAGCCATGCTTGACCAGAAAGGTGCGCTGAGCTTCTGTCTCCACACCTTCTGCAATCACCGAAAGCCCCAATATCCGGCTCAGGCTCACAATCGCGCAGGCGATGGCGGCGTCGTTGGGATCAACCAGCACATCTCTGATGAAGGACTGGTCGATCTTGAGTTGATCCAGCGGAAGGCTCTTCAGGTATGACAGTGACGAGTAGCCGGTTCCGAAATCATCCAGCGAAAGGCCTATGCCGATCTCTTTCAACTCGATCATTTTGGCGACAGTACCTTCCATATCCTCTATCAGCAGGCCTTCGGTCAGTTCCAGTTTCAATTTCTTCGGATCGGCCCCCGTGTATCTCAGTACTTGCAGTACCTCCTCGACGAAGTCCGGATGGTGAAACTGGCGGGCGCTGACATTCACAGCCATACCCAGTCGGGCGGTTTCCGAATGCTTTGCCCAGGCAACCAGCTGAGTGCAGGCTGTCTGCAGCGCCCAACGGCCTAACGGCAGAATCAACCCCGTTTCCTCTGCCAATGGAATGAACTCGCCTGGAAACACGACTCCGCGCTCAGGATTGTGCCATCTCATCAGTGCCTCTGCGCCAATGATACGGCCCTCACTATTGACCTGCGGCTGGTAATGAAGAAGGAATTCGTTGTCCTGCAAGCCTTGGCGCAAGTCTACTTCCAGTCTGGCGCGTGCCGTGGCAACCGCCTGCATTTCCGGATCGAAGAAGCGCATGGTATTGCGGCCCGCCGCCTTGGCGCGATACATCGCCAGGTCAGCGCGCTTCATAATATCGTCCACTGTGCTCAGTTGCCCCTGGAACAGCGCAATGCCGAGGCTGGGGGTGCTGTGGTGCTCATATCCATCCAACTGGTAGGAAATGTTCAGAGACTTGAGAATCTTTTCGCCAATAGCCTTGGCCTGGATAGCTGCTTCTGGAGGATTCTCATCAAGGCCATCCAGCAGGACGACGAATTCGTCTCCGCCCAGGCGAGCCACGGTGTCGCTCTCGCGTATGCAGCCGCAAAGGCGCAGAGCAACTTGCTGCAGCAACATGTCGCCTCTGTCATGCCCCAGTGTGTCGTTCAGTGCCTTGAAGTTATCCAGGTCAATGAGAATTATCCCGCTCGTATGCAGGCTACGAGAGCTGCCCGCCAGCAGATGCTGTAACCGGTCCAACATGAGCCGCCTGTTGGCCAGCCCGGTCAACTGATCGTAGAAGGCCAAACGCTGGACCTCTTGCTCAGCGGTCTTACGGTGGGTGATGTCAGTATTGATCGACAGAACGGATTGCGGCTGGCCATCATCGTCTCGCACCAGGGTTCGATGACTTTCGAGCGTGATGGTGCAGCCATCCCGGCGTCGAAGTGTAACTTCGTCCGCCCAGTCACCCGTTTCTATCAGGCTGTTAGTGGCCGCGTTGAAAGCGGCGCTACCCTGGTAGATCAACTCCTGTGCCGATTTGCCGAGTGCCTCTTCCTTTGACAGACCGTAGAGACGCTCGGCACTTTTGTTCCAGTACAGGATGCGGTTATCCATCCCGTGAACGACAATGGCGTCCTGGGCCTTGTCCAGCAGCGATGCTTGCTGGCGGGCCTGCTTCTCGCTGTCGCGCAGCACTGCCAGATAACCTTCCCTTTCGGCCGCTTGCGACTCCATTTCGCGCCTGATCTTGCCCCCGTAGATAACGGCCGCACTGACCATCAGTAGCACGAACACCATGATCGCGTATTCGACCCGGCGCAGTTCTTCGACCGACTCAAGCTCCTCCTCCAGGAGCTTGCTTTGAATCAGGCCAACGCGATCCCGCACGGTACTGAGCGAGGCGAGCAACAGGGCAAACTTCCTGTCCATCGTTGCCATGCGTTTGCCGGCATTGTCCGACTGCCCCTCCCTGAAGTAGGAAAAGATCAGCAAGGCCTCGTTCACCATTTCGACCATCGCGGCATCAATTGCCCCCAACTCATCCTTCAATGCAAGGGTAAAGGCTTGTATATCTGCACTGTGTTCAGCCTCATTGGCGATCCGTGCTTCCAACTGTTTTTTGGCCATTGCCAAATGCTCGTTGAAGGCGCGCAAGGCTTCATTCATGTTCCGCGATTCGGCTTCAACATTATGTGTATCGAACACATTATTGCCCGGCGCATTGACTGTGGAAGCCAGGCTGCCCAGCGTTGAATAGCTCGACAGCTGTTGGACCCACGACTGGTTTGCCTTGATGGAGCGGTGATAGGTATCGACGATCAGGTGATTCAATAGCACGCTCAGCACAACAACCAGCACGTCGAATCCCGCAAGAAAAAAGTACATGCGGTGCCATTTGGTCGAGCGCGGCTTATTTGAACTGGTGGGTATGGCTTGCTTTGCGGCGCTTCTATTCCTGAAAGAATCCATTTCACAATCTCCAAACATAATCCTTCTAAATTGACCAATAGAAGCGGTATTCGGAAACCCATTAACCTTTTGTGCCGACACCTGAACCTGAGAACACACCGCACGTAGCATTAGCCAAATTTTTTCTCTGTTCTGGATTCACGCTGGTTTTCGTGAGCGAAGCTCCCGAGACAAGCAAAAGCTACCGAAGCTATACGTCTTAAGTGTCACGCCAACCAACTATTCGACACTAAGCAATGCATTTGGCGATGCTAATTTCATGGTGAAATTTTTTACTCTCGGAAGCAGTCTCTTAACATTTCGGCGATAAAACGAAATCATTTTCATTTGTTGTGTTTGAGATCATCGTTTCAGGTAACGATTCTCCTCACTCTCCATTGTAGAACTGAACATCGGCAATCACTTTTGCCAGATGTTCTGTTCCTTTCAATTTCCTCAGCCTCGTTCTGCGCCTCTGGCGAGCGTGCAGGCCTTGGCCAGCATGTCTGGGGTGAGCATATCTCCGTTTTCGCAGTGCCCAGCCGCACCGTAGCGAAAGTCGATTCGATCCTGAGTGATCCCGACAGATCCAGTCCAAACCCTGCGCCTGCAGGTGCAGGGTTTGCTCCATGTCTTCCCGAGTGTCGTTGCGGATTTGCGCCCCTGAACGGGATGCTTCACGAAGAATAGTCGGGTGACATAGGGCACGTTGCGGGTCATTTCCGCGCAGCCTGCCGGACTGCCTGATCAGTTTCGATAGCAGACCAAGCATAGCCACTAATTTGCCATAATTCTGTTCGCCGACTGCTCCAGGTCGATTCTGTTGAAAACAGTCGACTCGTCCAAGCAGGGAGCCGAAGGAATCCAGGCGTATATTGATAGTGTCGATCCAGAGAGTTGAGGCGATAGCAAATCGTCGGTGGTGTGACAGTCGAGAGCGCTGGGGGAGCCCGATATCCCGGAACGTTTGGAGGTGTTACATGAGCCAGTACCAACGACTCTTTCTGATAGCCAGTCCAGTCATGCGTCACACCCCGGCGTTGGAGCGAGCTGTCGCCATTGCCGAAGCCACTGGCGCAGCACTGCATATCACGGTGTTTATCGAAGACTCCAGCCTCTTGGGTTTGATGAGCGGCGGTGCGCGTTTTCGTGAGACCTGTCAGCAAGAAAACGAAAAGTGGCTGAAGGACGAGGCCGATCTGATCCGCGGGCGCGGAGTCGTAGTGAGTACCGAAGTGCTTGTTACGCGCACCGCGCTGCAAGAAATACTTCGGCATGTGGCAGAAATGCAGCCGGATCTGGTTATCAAGGACGTGCACCACGAGTCAGCGCTCAAACGCGTTTTCATTACGCCTCTGGATTGGCACTTGTTGCGCGAATGTCCGGTGGCCGTGCATCTGGTCAGCGAACTCAGGTGCCCACTTCCGCGAGTGGTCGTGGCGGCAGTCGATCCGTCACAACCCGAGACTCAGATCACTGGCATCAACGACCGCATCATCCAGGCGGCGAACGGGTTGGCGATGCAATGCAACGCGGAGCTGCATCTGCTGCATGCCTACGATCTATCGCTGACACATATATCCGACGCAGGCGCTGGTGCAGTGACGATGCCAGGCTTCAGCAGCGATGTACGCAAGTCACTGCAAAAGTCATTTACCGTATTGGCCGACCACTTTGGCGTACCCACTGAGCGACAACACTTCGTTGCAGGGCCGCCTGGCAAAGCGCTAGCCGACTTCGCAGCGCATCACCGCGCCGATGTGATCGTCATGGGAAATGCGCATCGCAAAGGTCTGGGCAAATGGGTGGGCAGTACGACGGAGCAGGTTCTGTATCAAGTGCCCTGCAACATTTTCGCCGTTTCGGGTGCTGCGGATCAGTGATCGGGAAGACAGCGCAAAGTGTAAGTGACTGGAATATTCCCACTGACGCTTGGTAGGGCTGACGTTAATCAGCCCTACCTGAGTGATCCTGTGAGACTGGATCATTGTCCGCTCGCCCGGGCTTAGCCAATCTGTTGCATCGACCGGTTGAATCCACAATCCATAGCTGCCGGTCAGCCTTGGCCGCTTTCACGGTAAGTACCGACGCTTTCAGCGGCTTCACGACGATGGTCAGGGCAGAGGCTGGAGGCTGGTTTTGAAGGTAGTGACCACACGGTTTCGGCCTTCGTGTTTAGCGTGATACAGGCGTTGATCGGCTGCCCGCAGAATTGCCTCGATGGTGTCGCCGTCGCGACCGGATTGCGATACGCCGATGCTCACTGTGACCACGGTTGACCGCTGCAGGCCATGAAAAGAACTGTTTGCAACGGTGCTTCGCAGACGCTCAGCGATTTCGTGCGCGCCTTCAAGTGAAGTCTGAGGTAGCAGTATCATGAATTCTTCCCCGCCCACTCGGGCTACGCCGTCATACGGCCGGATCGAGTCGAGGCATTTCTCCACAAAACTCTTCAGGATGTCATCGCCAACCTGATGCCCGAAGCGATCGTTGATGGACTTGAAATTATCCAGGTCGAGTGCCAACACGGAGAAGGGCGCACCGCCGCGTTTGGTCCGGCCAATTTCGACTTCGACCCGTTCCATGAAACGACGCCGATTATCAGCGCCTGTCAGTGGATCGGTCGCCGCAAGGTGCCCGAGTTCTTGATTGGTGCGCTGGAGTTCCTGCAGGGCGCTCTCGGCATACGCCATCGCTTCGGCAAGACGCACCATCAACTCCTCTTGGCTGTAGATCTTGGAAAACGACCGCGTGGTGAGGAACGCTTGCACCACCCCATAGCTCAACATGAAGAACCCACCGGCGAAGATCGCGTGAGCGAGCCACCACATATGGTTCCACGGGCGTGCAAGGATGAAGGCAAGAGATGACAGCGCGAACGCGGTGACCGAGATGATGAAAATGATCATCAGCGGCGAACGGATACGGCGCAGCAGGAGTATTGTCACGGTGAATGTGGAAAGAACGAGGGCACCACCCTCCATCGAGAGGCGCACCGCGAGATTGCCGGCGATCGGCGAATTCGCGACGTACGCCACTGCCAGGTCAACCAGCAGGAACAGTCCTATCCAGGTCAACCACGGGCGAGCCTTCATTCGTTGGTCCGCGGCATCAGGTGGACGGTGGTACGACAGCAATCCGACCAACAGCAGAATCGACATGACCAGTCGAGAGGCCGGTCCATAAAGCAGGAAGAGCCAGATATTGTGGTGTGCAAGCCCGGTGAACGCACCATGCAGCGCGTAGATCAGTACAAAACCGAGGAAACCAAGCGTCATCCATCGCAGCAGCGGATCTCCCGATGACTGATAGCAGCGCCACGTTACGTAAGTGACAAACGAGCCTGCCAAGGTGGCTGTGATGATCGCAACTATATGGAACAGGTGATTCTCGAATATAAGCGTGGGGTCCTGAAAGAAGTATAAGTAGCCAATCAGATAGGCCGGAACAAACGCAAATCCAGCGAGCAGCAAGTAGGCGTAAACCTTGACCATGAGGCGAACGGCTACATGTGGCTCGTCGGTGGCGATGAGATTGCTCATGGGTCCCTCCAGTTTTAAAGCCATTCAGAGTTTTTTCAGGAAGCCCAACAGCAGCTCATTGACCTCTGTTGCGCGCTCTTGCTGTATCCAGTGGCCGGCACCTTCGAGGATATGACACCCGCGCAGTTCCGGCAGAGTCTGCGCGAAGGCTTCGATCTGTCGTGGGGAGCTCGGAAACTTCAGTACGCCGTCGCGGCTCCCGGCAATGAACATCGACGGCTGCCGGATAATGCAACCGCGCCAGGGTGCCAGCAGTGCCCATGAACGCGTCATGTTGCGGTACCAGTTCAAGCCGCCGCGAAATCCGCTGCGGGTGAATTCGCGGGTGTAGCAGGCAATATCCTCGAGGCTTAGCCAGGCTGGCAGGGTTTCGGGCTCGATCATCGCCCCCAGGAAACCCTGGCCTGGCTGCAGCCGGCCGAACACCGGCCAATCGGGTCCGTCGCCCGAGCCACTGAAGTAGATGCGCCGGATCGACGACTCGACGTCCCTTTCCAGCTCGGCCTCGGCCACACCCGGCGTCTGGAAATACTGGATGTAGAAGTCGCTGATACCCCGCGAGGCAAGCGCGCTGAGGAGTTCCACGCGCGCCGGTGGCGAGAAGGGGACGCTCATGCCGACCACTGCGCGGAACAGATCGGGGCGCATCAATGCTGCGCTCCAGGCCACCTGCGCGCCCCAGTCATGGCCGACGATCACCGCCTGCTGTTCGCCGAGTGCGTTGACCAACTCGACCATGTCGCCCACCAGGTGGAGCGTGGTGTAGGCGTCGGCTTCGACCGGCGCATCTGTGCCGCCATAGCCGCGCATGTCGGGCGCTACCGCTCTGTAGCCGGCGGCCGCCAGCGCAGCCAACTGGTTGCGCCACGAGTACCACAGCTCCGGAAAACCGTGGCATAGCAAGACCAGCGGGCCGCTACCTTGCGTGGCTATCTGCATGCGGATGCCATTGATGTCGAGCAGTTCGAGGTGTGGCTCGTTCATGTGCGCTTCCTGCGATTCAAGCGATGGACCCCAGCAACTGTGGCAAACTCGCCTGAGCCTGCTGCCTGCTGACAGAGAGCCGATGCAGCTGTGCCAGTTTCTCGGTGTCGGTTTCTTGCAAGCCCCTGACCACCGCCGTCATGAAGTACAAACGCGACTGCCTGATCCAGCGGGCCAAGCCTTGATGCTCTCCCCAGCGTAGCTGGTTACCCAGGTAGACGGCCCAGATTCTGATCCAGTCCGTGGGGACGTGAGGCGGGGGGACCATCATGCACAGTGAGTTCATTTGCGCTTGATCGACCAGGTGGCTCTCCACATAGGCGATCAAGGCCGCGCTGAACACGGGTTGGCAGCTGCTTACCATCAACAGGTTGATTTTGTCGCCGTCGAACACCTTCATTTCAGGGAGTGTCGGGATGGCACTGGCGCTGCAATCAATGTGCAGGGCACTTGGGCTCGTGGCGATGCTGCCCTGCTGGAGCACGATGCGCGTTGGCTCGATCACTTGCACTCTCCCCAGGCGCACAATGTTGTCGATGCGCCGAAGCTCGCGTAATTCCGCTTGAGCGACGGTGGCGCAGCGGTAAGCAGTGGGTTCGACGGACGTATCCAGGCGCAGGAGCTGTCCCGCCGCCTCAAGCCTGGAGAACAGGTCCGGGATCGAGTCTGCGGCTGCGATGGCCTCGAACTGTGCCGTGAGGCCGCCGATTGTTCGTTCGAAACTGTCGAGGCCGGGTTGCATGTTGGCCCGGTCGATCAACCACGGATCGTTCGGCATGATCCAGCAGATTGTTGTGGGCGCAACACCGTTTTGCAGCAACCACAGGCAAGCGTCGATCCCGGTCTTGCCCGAGCCCACCACTACGTAGCTGGAGTAGGGGTGGCGGATTTTCGGCAAGTCGTTCAGTGGCACGCATTGCACGCCGGGTTCCACCTTGTACCTGGGCGGGTGGGTCGAGGGAACGGCTGTCTGGGCATGGGTGGCGTCTACCACCTTTTTGTGCACCCGGACCTGATGGTTTACGCCGCTGACCAGCGAGGTAAACCGGTGGTCGTCAATGCGGTCGCCGGTGTAGTAGCACATGGGGAAATAACGGACTCGACCTGACGGCAGAAACTGCTGATTCATCACCTGGTCGAAGTAGCTCACCACCTCGGCGCCTGAGGCTAGCTCATACAAGCCCTCGTTCAGTGCCGTCGTGTCTTTTGTTCCGCTGCCCAGTTCCCGTGAGTTGACGCCATAGCAGGTTGAGGGCTGGTGCAACCGTACGAAGGGGTAGGCATCATTCCAGTGCCCGCCAGGTCGTTCGTGTCGATCCACCATCACGATGCGTGCATTCGTTTCCATGAGCAGCGTATCGACGAAGGCCATGGCCGTCGCGCCAGCACCGATGATCAGGTAGTCGGTTTCGATCGGATTTGCGTCCATATGGCTGCACCTTCCTGAAGGTTGCCCCCCTCAACCTCCGTAGATTAGCCACCTGTGCCGCGCGCCATAGAACGAATACTCCTCACCCACATAACCAATGGAATTAATGGCTGCAGCCTGAATGTTGGCCGTGCGACGTGATGCCGATGCCGGGCTGACGAACTATTTTCCTGTCAGTAATGCTGGCTTAATTCTGATTCGCTGATATCGCGCGCAATCGGCGCCTTGCGCAAGGCAACCGAGAGCCTGTGTTCAATCGATTGTTAGTACTATTTCCGACGGCTACACTCCAACCCCATGAAACGCTACCTGCGGTTTTTCCTCATTTTCGTGATCAGCCTGGCGCTTCCCCTCAGCGGGATGGCGGGCGTTCAAGCGCCGACAGAACCATGCCCCATGAAGACGATGGGCATGGCGATGATGGACGACATGGGGATGGACTGCTGCAACGATATGAAAAGCCCGACAGAGCACGGCAAACCCTGCAAGCCGGGCCAGGAATGCAAGACTGGCGGTATGCTGCAAGTCTCGATCTCCAAGCCAGCTGTAACCGTGTTCAGCCCCGTAGTGCTTTTCCTCATCAGCGATTCCGTACCTGTATCGACCCCGTCCGGGGTATGGCGACCCCCTCGCGTTTAATTCCTGCCCCACATTGAGCGTCATTCCGTTTTAGCGGGATGGCATGACTGTGCGCGTGTCCTTTGATGCGTGCAGTGGATGATCACAGGAATCGTAAACATGAACTCCAAGTGCTATTGCACAGGCTGGTCCCTCGTGGCCGGCCTGGCGGCAAGCGTACTGGCATTGCCGAGTTTCGCTGGTGCATTGACACTCGACGAAGCGTTGCGGCTGGCGGAAAACAATGCGCCGTCGCTGACGGCCCAAGACGCGAAGATTCAGGCTGCCAGCAGTGCGGCTATTCCAGCCGGTGAACTACCTGACCCCAAACTGCTGCTGGGTTTGCAGAACTACCCCGTGGGTGGTCCGGACCGCTGGAGCATCGACCAGGACTTCATGACCATGCAAATGGTCGGAGTCAGGCAGGAGATGCCCAACGGCGACAAGCGCAAAGCGCGCATTGAAGTTGCCGATGCGGCCGTTGATCGAGCCGCTGCGGAGCGTCGAGTCGAACGTCTGAACGTTCGCCAATCCACGGCATTGGCCTGGATCAGCAGCTACTCGGTCGAGCGTAAGGATGCGCTATTCCAGGACTTCTACAAAGAAAACCACCTGTTGACCGAGACCGTCCGGGCGCAGATTGCCGGTGGCCGCGCTCAACCCGCCGACGCGGTGACGCCCAAACAGGAAGCGGTTCAACTGGTGGAGCAACAGGACGATCTGATTCGCCAGAGAACGCAAGCACGAGCGGCCCTCAAGCGCTGGATCGGTCCCGCCGCCAACGACAAGCCTGCGGGCAGCCTGCCGCAATGGCCTGTCGATACCTCAAGCTACGCCCATAAACTGCAGCACCATCCCGAGCTGGCAGCGTTTGCGCCGATGACCCGCGAAGCGCAAGCCAAGGTTCGTGAGGCCGCGTCGGAGAAACAGTCGGACTGGAGCTGGGAAGTGGATTACCAGCACCGTGGCCGTGAGTTCGGCGACATGGTCAGTGTGCAGTTTTCCTGGGATCTGCCGCTGTTTCCTGACACTCGCCAAAACCCCAGAATCGTAGCCAGACAGGCTGAACTCAGCCAGCTTGAGGCCGAGCGTGAAGCCCTGTCACGCGAGCATACCCAGCAATTGGAGAGTGAACTGGCTGACTACGAGCGCCTGAATCGTGCAGTACAGCGAAACCAGCAAAGCCTGTTGCCGCTGGCCAGGGAAAAGGTCGAACTCAGCATGGCCAGTTATCGTGCCGGTAAAGGCGATTTGAATGCCGTTGTTGCCGCCCGACGTGAACTCATCGAAGCCCGCCTCAAACAGATCGACGTGGAAGAGCAGCGAGCGCTGACCAGCGCGCGACTCTATTTTGCTTATGGGGAGTCCGGCCAATGATCCTGAAAATATGGAACGGGGCATTGCTGGCAGGCATCTCGCTGGCATTGGGGGTTGCCGGTGGATATTGGTTCGCTCACCAGCCCATGAGCGAGGTACCCGTTACCGCCCCGCAGCAGAGCCCCGATTCACCGGACGAACGCAAGGCGCTGTATTGGTACGACCCCATGTACCCGCAGCAAAAGTTCGATAAGCCGGGCAAGTCTCCCTTCATGGACATGCAACTGGTCCCGCAATACGCCAGTGGCGGCAGCGACCGTGCGACGGTCAGTATCGATCCAGGCCTGACTCAGAATCTCGGTCTGCGTTTTGCCACAGTCAGTCGCGGGATCTTTGACTCCAGTCTCGATGTGACCGGTGTCCTGGCATTCAACGAACGGGATGTCGCCGTGATACAGGCCCGCACGCCTGGCTTTGTGGAGCGGGTCTACGCCCATGCACCAGGTGATGTGTTGAAAGCCAACGCAGCGTTGGCGGATATCCTGGTGCCCGAGTGGGTCGCCGCCCAGACCGAGTTCCTTGCACTCAAGCGCAGCGGTGATGCTGACTTGCTGGCTGCGGCACGCCAGCGACTGCAGCTCACGGGGATGCCGGCAACACTGATCACTCAGGTGGAGCGGGGCGGTAAGGTCCAACCCTATCTGACGCTGACCAGCCCCATGGGTGGTGTGCTGCAGGAGTTGAATGTCCGGACGGGAATGACCGTTGCAGCGGGCGAGACGCTGGCTCGCGTCAATGGTTTGAGCAATGTCTGGATGGCCGTGGCCGTTCCAGAGTCGGAGGCAGGCACCATCACCGTGGGGCAAACGGTTGAAGCGCAATTGCCAGCCTTCCCGGGGATAAAGCTCAATGGCAAGGTCAGCGCCATTCTGCCAGAGACCAATCCCGATAGCCGTACCCTTCGCGTGCGGGTGGAACTGCCCAACCCGGACGGACGCTTCAGGCCGGGTTTGACCGCGCAGGTACGCTTGAACCGTTCAACGCAGCACAGTGTGTTGTGGGTACCGAGCGAGACCGTCATCCGCACAGGCCGACGTGCCTTGGTGATGCTTGCCGAAGACGCGGGCCGCTACCGGCCGGTGGAAGTGCAGCCCGGGCAGGAAAGCGATGGCAAAACGGAGATATTGCAAGGTCTGGAAGTTGGCCAGAAGGTGGTGACGTCCGGCCAGTTCCTGCTCGACTCGGAGGCCAGCCTGAAGGGCATTGTCGCAAGCCCGGAGAAAGCGTCGCTACCCAGCGCAGCAGCCTCCGGCTTGCATGAAGCGGATGGGCAGATCGTCGAGATCAACGACAAGGAAGTCACGATCGCCCATGGTCCTTTCAAGACGCTGGGCATGCCGGGTATGACGATGACGTTTCCACTCGCCAATCCGGCGCTGATGCAGGGCCTCAAGCCGGGCGACAGGGTTCGGGTCGCGGTGAGCCAGACTGACGATGGCTTGCGGGTCGAGCGCCTGGAAAAAACCGGAGGCCAGCCATGATCGCCGCCCTCATACGTTGGTCCGTGGCCAATCGATTCCTGGTGTTGTTGGCGACGCTGTTCGTCACGGCCTGGGGCATCTGGTCGGTGCAGAACACGCCCATCGATGCGTTGCCGGACCTCTCTGATGTTCAGGTCATCATCCGTACCCCCTTCGCGGGGCAGGCGCCGCAGATCGTCGAGAACCAGGTGACCTATCCGTTGGCCACCACCATGCTCTCGGTGCCGGGTGCCAGGACGGTGCGTGGTTACTCGTTCTTTGGCGACAGCTTTGTCTATGTGCTGTTCGAGGACGGAACCGACCTGTACTGGGCACGCTCGCGGGTTCTGGAATATCTGAGTCAGATACAAAGCCGCTTGCCGCCGAGTGCCAAACCGGCATTGGGGCCGGATGCGACGGGGGTGGGCTGGATCTACCAATACGCACTGGTGGATCGCAGTGGCGGACACGACCTGGCACAGCTGCGCGCACTTCAGGACTGGTTCCTCAAGTTCGAGCTCAAGACCCTCGCGAACGTCGCCGAGGTGGCTACAGTCGGCGGGATGGTCAAGCAGTATCAGGTGCAGCTGGATCCGCTCAAACTGGCCAGCCTCGGCATCACTCAGGCTGAGGTAACCGAGGCTATCGGCAAGGCCAACCAGGAAACGGGTGGTGCGGTGCTGGAGATGGCGGAGGCCGAGTTCATCGTGCGTGCTTCCGGTTACCTGAAGTCGCTCAATGACTTTCGGGCGATCCCGCTCAAGCTCGGTGCGGGTGGCGTGCCCGTGACCCTCGGCGATGTCGCCACGATCCAGTCGGGACCGGAAATGCGTCGCGGCATCAGCGAACTCGACGGGGAAGGTGAGACGGTCGGCGGCGTAGTGATTTTGCGCAGCGGCAAGAACGCTCGCCAGACCATTGCGGCGGTCAAGAGCAAACTTGACGAACTGAAAGGCAGTCTGCCGGCCGGAGTGGAAATCGTCACCACCTACGACCGCAGCAAGCTGATCGACCGCGCAGTGGATAATCTCAGTCACAAGCTGCTCGAAGAGTTCATCGTTGTCGCGCTGGTCTGCGGGATCTTCCTCTGGCACTTGCGCTCATCGCTTGTGGCGATCATTTCGCTGCCGGTGGGGGTGCTTATTGCCTTCATCGTCATGCACTACCAAGGCATCAACGCCAACATCATGTCCTTGGGCGGGATTGCCATCGCCATCGGCGCCATGGTCGATGCCGCCGTGGTGATGATTGAAAACGCCCACAAGAAGATCGAGGCCTGGCACCTGGCCAATCCGGGGGAAGAACTGAAGGGGGAGCGTCATTGGCACGTCATGACCGAAGCGGCGGCAGAGGTGGGGCCGGCACTGTTCTTCTGTTTATTGATCATCACCCTGTCGTTCATTCCGGTGTTCACCCTGGAGGCGCAGGAAGGACGTCTGTTCGGTCCGCTGGCGTTCACCAAGACCTACGCCATGGCCGCAGCGGCGGGATTGTCTGTGACTCTGGTGCCAGTGCTGATGGGTTACTGGATTCGCGGACGAATCCCCAGTGAGCAACAGAACCCCTTGAACCGCTGGTTGATCCGGATCTATCAGCCAGCCCTGGACGCAGTCTTGCGTCGACCAAAGATCACGCTGCTGGTGGCGCTATTGGTTTTTGTCAGTGCGCTATGGCCAATGTCTCGCTTGGGGGGCGAGTTTCTCCCGCCGTTGGACGAGGGCGACCTGCTCTATATGCCTTCGGCCTTGCCGGGATTGTCGGCGCAGAAAGCGGCGCAACTGCTGCAACAAACCGACCGTTTGATCAAGACCCTGCCGGAGGTTGAACATGTCTTCGGTAAAGCCGGTCGTGCCGAAAGCGCCACCGACCCGGCACCGCTGGAAATGTTCGAAACCACCATACAGTTCAAACCGCATGCGCAATGGCGCCCGGGCATGACCCAGGAAAAACTGGTGGAGGAACTGGATCGCGTGGTGAAGGTTCCCGGTTTGACCAACATCTGGATACCGCCGATTCGCAACCGTATCGACATGCTGGCGACGGGTATAAAGAGCCCGATCGGTGTGAAGGTTGCCGGCACCAATCTGGCGGAAATCGATGCTGTCACCCAGGCGGTCGAGCGGGTGGCCAAGGACGTGCCCGGTGTCAGTTCGGCGCTGGCCGAGCGGCTGACCGGTGGCCGCTATATCGATGTGGATATCGACCGTAAAGCCGCCGCCCGCTACGGACTGAACATTGCCGATGTGCAGTCCATTGTGGCTGGTGCCATCGGTGGTGAAAATGTCGGCGAGACCATAGAAGGGCTTGCACGTTTCCCGATCAACGTACGTTACCCACGAGAGTGGCGCGACTCGCTCGGTGCCCTGGAGCAACTGCCGATCTATACCCCGCTGGGGAGTCAGATCACCCTGGGCATGGTGGCGAAGGTCAAGGTCAGCGACGGTCCGCCGATGCTCAAGAGCGAAAACGCACGACCTTCCGGCTGGGTGTACATCGATGTGCGGGGTCGGGACATTGCCTCGGTGGTTGCCGATCTGCGTCGGGTCGTCAATGAGCAGGTCAAGTTGCAACCGGGCATGAGCCTGAGTTACTCCGGGCAGTTCGAGTTTCTCGAAAGGGCCAACGCACGCCTCAAACTGGTGGTGCCGGCCACGCTGTTGATCATCTTCGTGCTGCTGTACCTGACGTTCGCCCGATTCGACGAGGCCTTGCTGATCATGGCCACTCTGCCATTCGCTCTGACTGGCGGGGCATGGTTCCTCTATCTGCTGGGGTTCAACCTGTCGGTGGCCACCGGGGTCGGGTTCATCGCACTGGCCGGTGTTTCTGCCGAGTTTGGCGTGATCATGTTGCTCTATCTGAAGAACGCCTGGGCGGAACGTGAAGACCTCGGTGACAGCACTGAGCGCGGACTGGTGGCTGCGATTCGCGAAGGTGCTGTGCAGCGTGTCAGACCCAAGGCCATGACCGTGGCCGTCATCATCGCTGGCCTGTTACCCATCCTGCTGGGCAGCGGTACGGGTAGCGAAGTGATGAGTCGCATCGCCGCGCCCATGGTCGGCGGTATGGTCACGGCGCCTTTACTGTCTCTGTTTGTCATTCCGGCAGCGTATCGCCTGATGCGTCGCCGACACGTCCAGGTTGAACCCAATACCCCGCAAGGAAAACTCGTATGAAACTGACCCTGATTGCAATGGCTGGCACCTTCGTTACGCTGTCTTTTTCTGCCCTGGCAGAGGACATGCCGGGCATGAAAATGGACGGTATGGAGGGCATGAAGATGGAGCAGGAAACAAAACAGGCTGCAGTCGCCAACGCGGAGGGAACGATCAAGGCCATGGACACTGCAAAGCATACGGTGACCCTCGCTCACGGCGCTGTTCCTGCTGTGCAATGGCCGCCGATGACCATGGCCTTTTCAGTGACGCAAGATCAGCTGAAAGGGCTGAAGGTTGGAGACCATGTATCGTTTTCCTTTCAGCTGGAGGGTGGTAGAGCCACGATTGTCTCCATAAGAAAATGAAGTACTGATATTGCTTATGGCCGATTGCTGCCTGATACCAAAGGCAAAAAAAGCCCGCTCAATGGCGGGCTTCGTAATCGGCTTTTCCTATGGCGCGAGGCCAAAACTCTTGCGGAATTCGTCCTCCAGCTTTCGACAAGCTTCGGCGATTACGCTTTTCCCGACCGCCGGGCCGGAGTAGCTGTCTACTTCCTGGCGGCATCGTTCGACGGCATCTTGGGCCTGCATTCTGTCCTTGTCTTCCGGGGTGTCTCTGACATGAAAGCCGAAAGCCAGGTACAAGGCGATGGCAATCATGATTCCGACGAGGACCTTGCCGACAGGGCCCATTCTCTTGTCTGACGGTAGTGGGCCCCCAAGGGGAATCCGTATTTTCTGCCTGAGATCGGATTGGCAGTGCTTGCATAAAACGGCTTCAGCCATGATGACTTCCGCGCAATAGAGGCAACTCTTTTTTCCAGCCTCCACGGATGAAACTCCTTTTTCAAAACAGGACTCTATCATTGGGCCTGAGGGCGTTGAGGGAGGCGACTCTGTTTTCCACCAAAGATCTTCTGGGGGCGCAATGTCTCGCCAACCTGAATCGCGCCCAGCAGGTCTGGCAAAACAAAATCCGATATTGAATTGTTCCTGACTCCACATCTGGGTCAGGCACGTAACTGCTCGATCAGCAGCACCAGCGCGATGATGATCATGATCACTCCGGACAAACGGCTGACCAGATGCGCAGCGGCAGGGCGTGCCCGGAGTACGACTTGTGAGCCAAATCCGACCAGCAGATAGATCACTCCACAGCTGATGGTGTGGACCAGCCCGAGCGCAATCATTTGCATGGGCACGGGCCACGGCGCGGTGGTGTCGGTGAATTGCGGCAAGAGCGCCAGAAACAGCAGAAACACTTTCGGATTCAGCCCGCTCACGCAAAGTCCCTTTAGCGCCCATCGAGCCCATGAGTCGGTCGTTTGGCTTTCATCAGCGTGCGGTGTGGAAGGGCGTGCAAGCATATTGGCCCCCAACCAAAGCAGATAACCCACGCCGGCCACCGTCAGCACGGAAAAAGCCAGCGGGTGATTGGCGACCAGTGTGCCGACACCGGCGGCGACGATCATCGTGGCGATCAAGTGGCCGGATAACAGTCCCCCCACCGCGGGAATGACAACTCGATGCTTCAAGCCTGCGGATATCGCGTAGGCCCAATCTGCGCCCGGGGTAAGGACGAACAGAATCGACACCGCCCAGAACGCGGCAAATACACTGAAGGTCATGGCGTCACCCACGCCCGTTGATACAACGTTGCTTTGTTCATTTTCGCTTCCCGTCAATCATGATCGCGCCTCTTTGGGAGGGCTCTGTCGTTTATGGCAGAAGGAAGAATAATGAAACTCGGCTAGAATCATCTTTCAAAGATTGTCGTGCTGGCATTGCGGATTGGAAGGTTTTACTGCGTGGACAGAATAGATCGGAATATTCTTGCTGAGCTGCAAAAGGATGGTCGACTGTCGGTCACTGAACTGGCTGAACGGGTCGGCCTGAGCCTTTCACCTTGTCATCGTCGGGTGCGGGCATTGGAAGAGTCCGGGGTGTTGCTGGGCTATCGCGCGCAACTGGACCCCGCCGCGCTCGGTCTGAACTTTTCCGCCATGGTATTCGCCACCCTGCGAGAGGGCGACAGGCGAGCGGTCGAGGCGTTCGAGGCGGCGCTCATTGAGATCCCCCAGGTTGTCGATGCGCAAAGATTGTTTGGCGAACCGGATTATTTGCTGCACGTCATAGCCCGGGACCTGCCGGCCTTTCAGCGACTGTATGACGAGAGCCTTTCAACATTGCCCAATGTTCAACGGCTGACCTCGACGCTGGTGATGAAACGGATCGTTCAAGATCGGCCGCTGCCGTTGTGAGCTTGCGTAGTCGCCGTGAATTTGAAGGGCCGCGTTCGGGACAGCGATCTGTTTTGCTGGTTGTTCAATGAAGTGCTGCGTCGCTGCATGGACGCAGGCTTGGTCGTGATGTGGCTCGGTGCATCGCAGCGACGGCGCAGTACGTGCGCTCTCGCCACGAACGTAAAAAGGTCGAAATGTGACTCTGCGAGTACCTGAAACCGCGTTCGTTATTGGCTGAAAGCAACCTGTCAATTGATGGCGTTCATAGGGGTGTTTTCAAAAAGCGCTGTTCGTGGTCAGGATCCGGCAACAGGCATGTGTCGTATTTCCCGAGGAGCCGATAACGATTAAGCGCAATGCGGTCGTATGCCCAATCTCGAAGTGTGCGAGGGAAGATGCGCAACAGGTTCACGGGGTGCCAGCGTGCGGGAAACTGGGCGATGACTTCGAAAAATGCATCCGAACGTTCCCAGTAGTGTCGGTCGCGGATCACCGCCATGGTGTCGAATTGATCCACGGGCAAACCTGCCCACGCGAGCAGAGCCTGCCCCTCGGGTGACTGAACCGCCGCCAACCGCATGCGCCGCTGGCGGTCATGACGAATCAGGAACCTCACCCAGCCATTGCACAGCTTGCAGACACCATCGAACAACACCACCGTCTCTCCTGGTTTGAGCAGTGGCGCGGGTGAGGGGCGAGTTTGCGAGGCTGGCATAAGCGTGGTTCCAAGGGGGCCTGGTTATCCCGGAGCATAACCGCATGCGAGCGTTAAAGCCTGTATTGGGCCGGTTGTTGCCTGTAGCGACAGCCTGGACCCGAAGCAGCCCTTCGCGAAAGGTTGCTTACGGCTGTGGATTCAACGGGGTGATTCAACGAATTGGATTCTTGTAACCAGGATCCCGGTTAAACCCACACAGCGGCACCTTGCGTGCAGCATTTGAGGCTTGAGGCCGCACATGTCTGCCGGCCTCGGGACGCGCTGCACAGATCAGCCGTTGGCATGATCGGTCGCCTTGGCTTTGCTTTGAGCTACGGCGGCTTCAGCTTTCTGTTTCTGGGCCACCTGGAAGGCTTCCATCGAGACTTTCCGGGCCGACTCCATGCGAGTGAAGGTCCGATCACCGCCACCAGTGGCCATGGCCAGGGAAGAAGCGGTCAGCGCGGCGGCTACGAAGAGAACTTTCATGGATTTCATTTGGGTTTCCTCAATTGAGAGTTGGTAAATAGTTAAAAGTGGTATGTATTTGCTAAAGAAGAATTTATTTATTCAACTTGGCTTTAATATCAAGCCAGGGCGGCGTTTGCTGGTGTCCAGGTGGATTGCTCCAGACGCCCTTCGGTGCCTTTGTTTTTTGCATAGGCGGTGAGCAGTACCATCGTCGCGAATCCACCGACGATGAGAACCGGATAGGCTGCCAGCAACTCGACCAGCGAGTACTTCCAGGCCAGCGGACGACCCACACCGAGCATGGCGGCATAGAACCACGACACCGCAGAGAGCGCACCGGAGAACAGCGCCAGCATGCGCAGGTTGAAGGAAAGATTAAGTAACGAACCGGCTTTTTTCAGCGCCGGCAATACAGCGCTATGCAACACGAAGCCGTTAAAGGTCAACAACACAACTATCCCGATTTTGGCCTGCAATTTTGGATTGAGGAAATACTCCATCCCCTTGCCGGCATAATCGATCCCGACAATACCAATGCCCGTAATCCAAAGCGCCCAAAGTGCAAGTACTACGGTTTTTTGCAGGCTTTCCATGTGCGCGTCATCATGGTGACCTGACGCATCTCCCTTCAGGAGTTGCTTGACCATTGCAACGTCACTGGTCAAGACCAGGCCGATTGCCACACAGCAGGCGATAAGGTGGAAATACACAACGCCCAAACGAACATATTCCACGGTGGACGAAGAAAACATACTAAGATCCATGGTTGCCTCTTTGTTCTAATGTTGAATCAACATGACTCTCGGCACGGATTAATTGGAATTTTCCGTTGCTGACTACAGTCAAGATTCATCCATTACTATTAATTAATCTTGCGGCATTACGCGGCCAAGATAAAAGTGAGCTTCACGAATGAACTATTTTTCATTCGGCACTTCCATTTTCAGGTAATGAAAACCCCCATTCGCACTCGGTGCATATGAGGTTTAACTTCCGCTTCTGGGGTCAGGTGAGGAGCAGAGCCCGTGTCACCTGTGGCGTATTCTGAACGGAAAAATCGGTCTCCGTTCATTTTTTGATCAATTTTACTGACCAACGGCAGTGTTCATGGGTGGTTGCACATTGCCATCTTTGGCGGCGCAGCCCGCGTCGTTACTGGCTTTTCGGCGAGTCGGAAGCTAGTCGAGAGCACCGCCGATTTTTTCGTGTTTTTTTCCGGATTCCATGGGGAAAATCGGAGAGGTATGACCAAATCAGCCATAAAAAACCCCTTGGTTTGGTTAACCAGCCAGTTAAAAGCGCTGCCATTTCTCCCTCGAAAAAGCACATTTTCGGCATGGTCACAGTGGATGATTTTATATTGTGACCGGCAGCAATCGACCAATGGCCAGACATTCGAGTTGCATTTCCAACAACCCTCACACGCGCCTCAGGCAGAGTAGAACTCCAGGCAAACAAGCCTTATTTTGAGAATTCATGCCTGCACACATTCGCCGGCTTTACCCGAAGATGCACCGTTATTGCCCCCTATCGAACGTTGCGCTGCTCAAGCATTCCGTTCGATTGAAGAACTGAGCTGGCTGGCGGACGGCGCCACGATGACAGTCGATCGTCATAACCGGTCAAGAATCGGACCCGCCAGGAGGGCGGGCCCGAAGGGGGTCAAAGTTTCGGCAATTGCCCGATGCGGCCCATCATCTCGGTCACGATCTGCAAGTCCAGCAGGAACTGTCCGGTGGTCTTGAACTCGTTGTCGTTGTGACCGGTGTATTTGACGTCCGGCATGGCCAGGCCGAATTGCACGCCATTCGGCAGTTCGTGCACCGACGTGGCGCCGGCGGAGGTGCCGAACTTGTGTTCCATGCCGAGGTTTTCGCTGGCCGCTGCGAGCAGGGCCTTGACCCATTCACCCTCGGGGTTGCGGTACATCGGTTCGGCAATCGACAGGTCGAAGGCCGGTGCGATCCCGGTCTTCTTGCTCCAGGCGTCCAGCTTTCCGGCGATTTCGGATTTGAGTGCTTCAGGGGATTTGCCCTTCGGCACGCGCAGGTTCACCGCGAGCTTGAAGGCTTTGTCATCCATCCCGACATAGGTCAGGGACGTGGTCAGCGGGCCCATGAACTCATCGGCGAAACCGACACCCAATTTGCCACCCAGGTAATCCAGCCCCCAGTTGTCGGCAGCGTAGCGGGCAGCGTCGGTGATCTGGTTGTGCTTGAGCGCCACCTTGCCGTCGAGGCTATTGATGAAGTCGAGCATTCTGGCCACCGGGTTGACGCCGGACTCGGGCTCGGAGGAGTGCGCGGACACGCCGGTGACTATCAGTTTGACGTCCTTGCCGTCGACCCTGGCAGCCACCTCGAAGTTGCCGCCGTTGCGCTTGGCATATTCGGTGCCGGCCTTTTGCAGGCTGGCGGCCAGTTTGGCGGGCTTGTCCGTCACCAGGGTCGCAACCGATGTCGACGGAATCTGGTTAGTGGCCAGGCCTCCGGTCATTGCGGTGATTTCCGCACCCTGGTCTTCAGCGTTGCGCTTGGCGAAGCTGGCCATGACGGTGCCGTAGCCTTTCTCGGCGATCACCACCGGGTAACCACCATCCAGCGCCAGGTTGTAGTCAGGGGTCGGATTGCGTTCGAAGTAGTAGGGGATCGCGTCGCCCGTTGTCTCTTCGGTGGTGTCGACCAGCAGCTTGAAGTTTCTGGCCAGCGGCAGCTGCTCTTCCTTGATGATCTTCATGGCGTAGAGCGCCACCACGATGCCGTTTTTGTCATCCTCGGTGCCGCGGCCATACATGCGATCGCCGACCAGGGTGACCTTGAACGGATCGAGGCGGGTGCCGTCCTGCAGCACCCAGTTCTCTGGCGTCACTGGCACCACATCGGCGTGGGCGTGAATGCCTACGACTTCATCGCCGGTGCCTTCAAGGGAGATCTCATAGACGCGGTTGTCGATGTTGCGAAAATTCAGGTTGAACGCTTGGGCGAGGCCCTTGATCTTCTCGGCAATCTCGATGAATTCGGGATTGTCGTGCTGGGCAACGCCGTCCACGCGCACGGTCGGAATAGCCACTAGCTCCTTCAAGGTTTCGGTGGCTGCGCTGCCGTATTTCACCCGGGCATAGAGGCCAAGCAAACGATGTATCCGGTTTTGCTGCTCAGCGGTAAGCGACTTGTTGTCGAGGAACGCATGGATGGCCGGGCCGAGGTCGTCGGTTTTGGCGATATCGCTCTTGGCCAAACCTTCCAGGAACTGCCTGAAATCCTTGACCGACGCATCACTGAAGGACTTCAGGATGATTGCGCTCTGTTGTGGTGTGATGTTGGCGTGGGCAGCGCTGGTGAACGATGAAAGGCTGGCGAGCATGAGGGTGGTCGCAGCCAGGTGCTTGAGTGAAAAATCCATTGCTGGGGGCATTCCTTTGCAGGTGGTTTGTAAGAAATATCTGATCGTTTGATCAGAAACATTTGCAAACTAACACCACGAGCCTGTGAAACGGGAGCCCCTGAAGTGGGATCTGTCGCACAGAAATGCAAAAGCGGCGCAGAAACGAAAAACCGCTCAATCAATGCTTACATTCCGAGAACACCACTTTGCAGGTACCCGGTGTGCCGCCGGATCGGCCGGCATAGCGTATGCAATTACTCAGGGATTTCTGGCGAGCGATGGCCAAAGTGTCGCCCCAGGCGAGGCCACCCTCGCCGACGGTGGGGAGTGCCTTTGCAAAGCAGACTGAGCCGATGTTGGAGGCTGGAACTTGAGCTTGAGATTGAGCCGCAGTCGTAGCCGTGCTGGCTTTGCCTGAACATCCGGCCAGCAGCGCCAGGTTGGCAACGAGCAGGGAAAACAGGATCCATGACGAGCGTCGGCGCGCAGTTTGTCCTGTCATCCCGGTTCCCCTGTCTCAAGAGGCGTGTTCAAGGTTGTGTCTGTTCAGATTAGGCCCCTGTCAGGACATCATCCAACTTCGGCTGGTTTTTTCCTCAATCAAAAGAGTCATGTGTTTTTGGCATTGGTCCTGTCCGATTGGCTCTATAGACCACTGAACATACTGATGATCACGGCATTGACCAGGTCAATGAAAAAGCCACACACCAGCGGCACGATCAGGAAGGCCTGGTGGGCCGCACCGTACTTTTGCGTCACGGTCGACATGTTGACGATGGCTGTCGCCGTGGAACCTAGGGCAATCCCGCCGAATCCGGAAGCAATCACGCTGGCTTCGTAATTGCGCCCCATGCAGCGGAAGACCACAAAATACGTATAGAGGACCGTCAGCAGAATCTGCAGGGTCAATGCGCACAGAATGAACATCAACGCGCCGCTGAGTTGCCATAGCTGAAGCCCCATCAGGGCCATGGTCAAAAACATTCCCAGACAGATATCGGAGATCAGCGACAGGCCCAGGCTGGCACCGCTCCAGGTTTTCAGTCGTTGATCGCCCACAAAGGCCAGAACGAGGTGGTGAATGACGATGCCGGCGAACAGACAACTGACAAATTTCGGCAAGGTGACGCCGGCTTCGACCAGCAGCAGGTTGAGCCCATAGCCGAGCATCAGCGTCAGGTTGAGCCACATCCAGGCCCAGAGCACGTCGTAGTAGTCCAGTGGCTTGCTCGGTTGTTGCTCGAGAATGCCGACTTCCAGGTCCGCATCCCGGGATGGCGTCAGTTGATAGCGACGTATCAGTCGGTTGGCGATAGGGCCGCCGATGACGCACGCGGCAATCAGGCCGACGGTGTTGCTGGCGATGCCCAGTTCGTGCGCGTTACCGATGCCCAGTTTTTCGACGAAAAGCGGTGCCCAGGCCAGGGTGGTGCCCACCCCGCCCGTGAGGGAAATGGAGCCCACCATCAAGCCGGCCTTGGGATCGAGTCCAAAAGCCTTGGCCACACCCATGCCCAGCGAGTTCTGCAGGAGAATGAACACCGCGGCGAGCAGCAGCAGGATCAGCAGTGGGCGCCCACCCTTGAGCAGTTGGCGCATGTCCGATTTCAAGCCAATGCCGGCAAAGAAATAGAGCAGCAGGGTGTCGCGAACCTGCAGATCGAATTCGATCTGGATATTCAGGCCGAAGTAGAGCAAGGAAGTAACCGCCGCACAGTCGAAACCGCCGACGACCGATTCGGGGATGCAGTATTGACGGAGAAAGGCGTTGTGCTGGACGAGGGTTTTGCCGAGGAAAAGCAGGAGGATGGCAAGGGTAAAACTCACGAGGCCGTGAACTTGCAAGAGCTGTGAAGTCATTTAAGGCCTACCTAAAAACTGGAAAATCATTATCAGGGTGCGGTCATTCAATGTTTAGACCTGTATCAATGAATCGGTCGATACAGCAAATGCCAGCCGTGCTTTCCAGATGGGTCCCCGATCATCCGCTACATCTGTGCGCCAAGAGTGAGGACAGCCTAGCCTAAATGGAAAACCCACTGCGTTGGCATAGGTCTCCATCACGCCGCCGATGGCCAATCAAATGCCTGACTTTAGCGTTTGATCCGAGTGTAGGAGCGAGCTTGCTCGCGATGGACTCAAGAGCGCTGCGTTTAGTCAGTAAACACGCGGCATCGTTAACGACCATCGTCGGAACGCCGCCCGGAGCAAGCTCGCTCCTACAGTGAGTAGATCGTTATCAATGCCCAGCCGGAAATGTGTTGACCTGACTGTTTCCTACCAACAGACTTTTGTTTTCTTGTGTATTTCTATAGGTCTGTTTGATGCGTAAGTCATTCTCCGTCATAGCGTTAAGTCTTCTTGTCTCTCAGTACTCCCTCGCTGGTGAAGCCACCAACACGGCTATCGGTGGCGGTGTCGGCGGCGCCCTTGGAAGCGTGGTCGGTCAGGCCATGGGAGGTAGCACGGGCGCCGCGATCGGAGCCGGTGTAGGCGGCGCGGCTGGAGGCGCAATGACGGCGAAGAGCGGTAAGAAGACTGAATCAGCTATTGGTGGCGGTCTCGGTGCAGCGGGCGGTCAGGTCATCGGCAACAGTGTCGGCGGTTCCACCGGTGGCTTGATCGGCGCCGGACTGGGCGGCGCAGCAGGTGGTGCTATCGGCAACAATATGGCCGATGACGACGACCACCGCAATTCCGACTACAAGCATAAGAACAAGAATAAATATAAGCACAAACACAAGCATGACGACTGATTGCGGGTGATGAGATAGAGCTATCGAGACAGTTGTTTCAAAAGGGGGCGGGCATAACGCTCCCCCCTGATTGCCGCCAACAGCGCAGGCCAGCGACCCGGCTACATTCATCCTTCACAGCAATGACCATCTCCATGTGTAAAGACCACTGCACTGCGGTCGGTGCAGCACATGTTGATGAAAGCTTATCTTGAAAACGCAAATGCTAATTCGTATCATTAGTTTTCAAAATCAGCGAAGCAGGGAACGCAGCGCCCAAACAATAATAAGGTCAAGGCAATGCTCAAAATGCTTCTCGTATACGGTCATCTGCTCGCTACTTGTATTGCCCTGGGGAGGGTGTTGCAGGCGGATCACAAGCTTTGGAGTTGGCGCAAGGAAACACTGGACCAGGCGCGGCTTGAGTACATTGATGAAACTCAGAGGATCGTCAGCCTCGCACTGCTGGCCCTTTGGGCAAGCGGAATGTTGCTGGTGCTCCAGGGGTACCTCAATGAAGGCGACGCGTATTTGCTCAACCAGAAGCTCTGGGCCAAGGTGACTGTCGTCACGCTGCTTAGCCTGAACGGTGCATTGTTGCATCGAGTCGGCTTCCCGCTGCTGCAAAAGGCTCCATTCGTCGCACTGCGCAGTGCAGGCCGCATGCGGCTCGCGTTGTTGGGCGCACTTTCCATGAGCGGTTGGCTGTTCGCCGCTTTCCTGGGGGTGGCCCGAGCCTGGAATCACGTGCTGCCTTATCAACATGTGATGGGTGCATTCGCCGCATTCTCGTTGCTGGCTTGTTGCGTGGCAATTGCAGTCGCCAGCAGGGCGGGCAGTGTCGGTGCGCAAGAAAACTCGGTCCCGGGGTAGCTATCAAAGAGGTGCAGCCGGTTCGTTGGCTTGTGCGAACTCCGCTGAATTGTGGCGGGCTTCAACGAATCGGGCTGCAGTCACGGGACATTTGCGTAAACGCTGGATGCCTTCGTCCGGGAAGCAGGGGGAGAGGGTGAGTCCTTCGCCTGTTTGAAGACCTTCGGCTGCGCAAGAACTGCACCGGGATGTTCCAGACTTGTCCCCCTATCGAAAAGGCTGATCAGCTGATACTGGTAGTGCTGGCAGTCCTCCCGCCCCATTCCGGTGTTGTCCCAGCCGTCGTCACGTCTCGGTAATCGCCCGTGGTAGAGGCCTCTCGACCACCCGTCCTTTTTCCATGGCCAATTGGCCGTCTCCCGATAATTCGATGGCGCCTCCAACCGTCGGTCGGCTTTCTCCTATACCGGTTGACCCTGAGCCAGAAAGGGCTAATTTCAATGCGTGGGAAAAAATCCCACACGAAAAATTCAAGAGAGACTGTAAGTCTGACGGGTTGCTCCCTTGCCGCTCCCGGTTTGCAACGCGGACTGCGTTGGCACTGCTCGCGGCAAATCATCAGGAGAATGCACGATGAACACTTACCTGCTTTTCAAGAAAGGTTTACTGGCGCTGGCCATCGGCGGCGTCCTCTCGGCTTCCATCGTTTTGGTACCAGATTCCGTTTCCCATGAATCGAGTGCCTATGCTAAGGATGGCGGTGGCGGTGGCGGTGGCGGTGGCGGTGGCCACGGTGGCAGCGGCGGAGGGGGTAGCGGCGGCGGTGGCAACGGCGGTGGCCACGGTGGAGACGGCGGTGGCAATGGCGGAGGCCACGGCGGCAACGGCGGTGGCGGTAGCAGTGGTGGAGGCCATGGTGGCAACAGTGGTCACAGTGGCAGCGACCATGGGAATGGGAATTCAGGTCATGGCGGCCCTGGAAGTTCGAACTCCGGTCGCGGTGGCACCCATGCAGAAGCGGGTGACGACCACGGTAATCATGTCGGCGGTGAACCAGGTGACGACCACGGCGTTCATGTCGGCGGCGAACCGGGTGACGACCACGGCGTTCACGTCGGCGGCGAGCCGGGTGATGACCGCGGCGTCCACGTCGGCGGCGAGCCGGGCGACGATCGCGGCGTCCATGTTGGCGGCGAACCCGGCGACGACAACAGCCAGATGTAAGGCGGGCTGATGACCTCATGCAAAACCCGGGGGACGGGTTTTGCATGAGGCACGGCAGAAATACATGCCTGCATTCATGGGATTATTTCCCACACGGCTATACTGGGGTTATCTGACCAGGAATGCACTGAATGCAATCGTCTACCTTGCCCACCTCGCTCCTCAACGCCTTGCGACATGTCATGCGGCCGCTGGTACGCCTGATGCTGCGCAAAGGTGTGACCTACCTGGTGTTTACCGACCTGCTCAAGGAGGTTTTCGTCGATGTGGCGGACCGTGAGTTCCGTCTGGGCGACAAGGCACCGACCGACAGCCGCATCAGCTTGCTCACCGGCGTGCACCGTAAGGATGTACGGCGTTTGCGCAACAGCAGCGATCCTGCTTCCTCCACGCTTCCGGAAAACATCACCTTCGGTGCGCAACTGGTCAACGCCTGGACCAGCGCACCTTTCTGCAATGACGCCGGCCAGCCACTGCCACTGCCGCGATTGGCCAGCGTGGGCGGCGATTGTTCCTTTGACGCCCTGGTGGCGAAGGTCAGCACGGATATCCGGGCGCGGGTCGTGTTGGACGAGTGGCTGCGCCTGGGGGTCGTCCGCCTTGACGAACAAGAGCGCGTGCACCTCGAAGCCCAGGCCTTCGTGCCGCAAAAGGGCTTCGATGAGAAAGCGGCTTACCTGGGGCATAATCTGCACGATCATGCCTGCGCTGCGGTACACAACCTGAGCAGCGAAGGTCCGGCCTTTTTGAACGCAGCGTCCACTATGACGCACTGGCCCCGATGAGCGTCGAGGAAGCTGCGCGAGGCCGTTGCCAGCGAGGGGATGCAGGCCCTGTTGAGCTTCAACCGACTGGCCGCCGAACTGGAATTCCAGGATCTGCCCAGTCTTGAACCGCGTCAGCGCATCACCGTCGGCCTTTACTTCTACACTGAGGCTTCCGATCCCAATTCACCGACGGCCCCTAAGCCATGACCGTCAATCTGCGCCTGATTCGAGCAACCGCCCTCGCTCTGGGCCTCGGGCTTCCGATTGCGTTGCAAGCCGCCCCGGCCTGTGTCAGCCAGAGTGATGCGGGCACAATTGGAGTGCCGGTCATCCAGGCCCCTGGTGGCACCGGCGGTACGGGTGCTGCGCCTGGCGGCATGGGCGGTACAGGCATAGGCACCGACAACGGCGGGGTGGGTGGTACCGGCGCACCGGTCACAAAACGCCCCGGCGGCATTGGCGGCACCGGCGCCGTTGCAGGCGGTGTGGGTGGCACGGGCATCAGCGACGACAACGGCGGGATCGGTGGCACCGGCATTGTCGGCACCATCACCGGGTTCGCCTCGATCTGCGTCAATGGCGTGGAAGTGCACTTCAACAACAATGTGCCTGTCAGCGAGAACGGCATTATCGCCACCAGCACCCAGCTGGCAGTAGGCCAAGTGGTGGCCGTGGAAGCGTTCAATTCCCGGCGCGGTCTGGAGGCCGGGCGCATTTCCATCCTGCACGTCTATGAAGGGCCCTTGACAGCTCTGCCACGCGATTCCATGCCCATGCGTGTCATGGGGCAACCGGTACGCCTGGCCAGCGGTGCTCAAGTCGCTGCCGGTCTGCGCCCGGGTGACCCTGTACGAGTCAGCGGGCTGCGCGATGCCCGTGGTGAAGTGGTGGCCACTCGCATCGACCGGGCTCCCGACCTCAAGGAGGCCAGTGCCATCGGCCCGGTGGATCGCAGCGGTTATCTCCAGGGGCTGAAACTCAGCAATCACCCTGGCCCTGCGCAGGAAGTGCTGGTGCGCGGCCAGTGGTCCGGCCGCGAGCTGGACGTGACCCAAAGCCGCCCCGACCCGAGCCTGCCCTTCATTGGCCGGGTACGCAATGCAGTGATCGAGGGCCTGGTGCAGGGCCGGCAGGAACGCCATTTGGTGGTGGGTGGCTTTAATGTGACGCTGGCGCGCGACACCGTATTTGTGGGTGTACAGCCTTCGGAGCTGGCGCTGGATCGACGCGTGCGGGTCATTGGCGTGTTCAGCGGCGCGCGAGAAGTGCAGGCCACGCGTATCGAGTTGCCCCGCGAGCGTTCCGATTCGCCAGCCGGCAACCAACACGGGAAACTCCGAACCAGTGAGCAAAACACGGACGACTCAAGTGGATCGGGCAACTCGGGCAGCTCCAACAATTCGGACAGCTCGGGCAGTTCGGGCAACTCCGGTAACTCCGGCAGCTCGGGCATTGACCGGAGTGGCCGCTCCGACAGCGAAAGCAGCGTCGGCGACGATACTCGCCACGGCGGCAGTGACAGTCATGGCGGCGGCGACAGAACGGAAAGCGTGGACAAGTCCGGCAGGTCGGAGCGTGTCGAGAAGGTCGAGCAACCCGAAAAAGTCGAGAAGGTAGAGAGGGTAGAGAAAGCCGAGAAGGTCGAACGCCCCGAAAAGGTTGAAAAGGTCGAACGCCCGGAGAAAGTCGAGAAAGTTGAACGGCCAGAAAAAGTCGAGAAGGTAGAGAAAGTCGAAAAGGTCGAGAAGGTTGAGCCGGTTGAAAGAATCGATCACTCTGGCAGGTCGGGTTAGAAGTGCAGTCGTGATGCACTATCGTCATAAGTGACTAGGCTGGGTAAGTCACGCAACAAAACACGCGTGTGAACTTCGATGACGCAAGACACGAGGTGAACATGAACCGCAAGCGCATCCTGCTCGTCGGTTTGCTTGCCAGCCTGGCCTTGCCGGCCTTGGCCGATACTTTCACGACCTCGATCGCAACCGATTACTCTCGGGGCGACTATGGCACCGGTACGACTTCTGAAACCTGGTACGTCCCGCTGGTGGGCAAATACCAGACCGGCCCCATGACCTACAAGCTCACGGTGCCCTGGCTGCGCATCACCAACCCTTCGGTCGGCCCTGACGGCGAGCCGTTGCCCGGCGGTTGCGGCAAAGTTGAAAGTGGTTTGGGCGACACTATCGCCGGTGCCGACTATGCCGTGTTTGAGGACAGTGTTGGCGGGCTGTTCGTGGACCTGATCGGCAAGGTCAAGTTGCCTACAGCCGACGAAGACAAGTGCCTGGGCACCGGCAAAACCGACTATTCCGCCCAGGTCGATGTCACCAAATCCTTTGGTCTTGTGACCGGATTTGCCACCCTGGGCTGGAAAAATTCGGCGACCCGTCGGGCTCCGACTTCGACGACCCGATATTCACCAGTCTGGGCTTCGCCATACCCGTGTTTGCGCGCACCTCGGCGGGCGCGTCCTACGACTGGCGGCAGAAGGTCGTTTCCACGGGCGACCCGATCAAGGAACTCACCCTTTTCCTGACGCACAAGCTCAATCAGCACTGGAAGTTCCAGTTGTATGCCGTCAAGGGCTTTTCCGATGCCAGTCCGGATGGCGAGGCTGGATTGTTGTTCAGTCACACCTTCTGATACCCACCCTGCTTTCCTGCACTGATCGAGGCCGGGGCCTGTTGCACCCCCCCGGTTCGGTGACGCCGGCCAGTAAGTTTCCATGTCCGTGAGAATCAGTCCAGATGTTCGGTCGTTGACACTCAGGCTGACAGCACTAATCTGTAGGTGTGGGAATAATTCCCACGCAATATTGCTAACTGGCTCTGAGGGATCGTGCGGATACCGCAGTTGCTCGTTATTGCTGCAGATTTATGTTCGTGCCGGTTGGCTGGCCGCTCCAATGGGCGGCCGGGAACTCACTGGACATTGCGTTCGATAGGGAGATGACTACGCAACTCCAAGCGGAGGTGCATCATGCTGCTCAAGAAATGTTTGTTGGCTCTGGCGATTGGCGGAGTCCTGTCGGCATCGACTGTCCTGGTGCCCGATTACATCGGTAGTTTCTCCAGCGTGTATGCCAAAGATGGCGGCAGCGGAGGTGGCGGTGGTGGTCACGGCGGCGAAGGCGGCGGTGGTCACGGCGGCGAAGGCGGTGGTGGTCACGGCGGCGAAGGCGGTGGTGGTCACGGCGGCGAAGGCGGCGGTGGTCACGGCGGCGAAGGCGGTGGTGGTCACGGCGGCGAAGGCGGCGGTGGTCACGGCGGCGAAGGCGGTGGTGGTCACGGTGGCGAAGGCGGTGGCGGTCACGGTGGTGCCGGCGGTGGCGGTCACGGTGGCGGCGACCATGGAGAGGGTGGCGATCATGGTGCAGCAGGCCATGGCGGTGACGGTCATGGAGGCCCAGGGCGCGGCGACGCTGACCATGGTGGTATGGCCGGGAACAGAGGTCCGGGCAATGCGCATGACAACGCCAACGACAATGACAAGGCAGCCGATGCAGCCAGGGACGCTGCCAGAAACGACGCCAATGCGGCCAGGGACGCTGCCAGAGCTGATGCGGACGCAGCTCGGGACGCTGCAAGAGCTGCTGGCGTAGTGGGCGCCGATGCGGCCAGGGACGCTGCCCGGGCTGCTGCAGATGCGGCCCGGAACGCTGCCAAGGCAGACGCCGATGCAGCCAGAGAGGCTGCCAAGGCTCAGGCGAGGGCAGCCAGAGAGCCCAGAGAAGCCAGAGAGGCTAACGAGGAGGCTAACAAGGCAGCCAGAGAGGCTAACGAGGAGGCTAACAAGGCAGCCAGAGAGGCTAAGGAGGAGGCTAACAAGGCAGCCAGAGAGGCTAAGGAGGAGGCTAACAAGGCAGCCAGAGAGGCTAAGGAGGAGGCTAACAAGGCGGTCAGAGAGGCTAAGGAGGAGGCTAACAAGGCAGCCAGAGAGGCTAAGGACGAGGCTAACAAGGCGGCCAGAGAGGCTAAGGAGGAGGCTAACAAGGCGGTAAGAGAGGCTAACGAGGAGGCTAGAGAGGTGGCCAGAGAGGCTAGAGAGGACGCCCCTGATGCCCTAGACGCGCCGGATGTCGACGTGGTTGAGGTACAGAACTAGGCCTGCACCTGGTGCAATGAGCACGGCAGGCATACCCGTAGAAATCGTCCCGGGAGTCTGAGGGACGTATCGGCAATGAGTCGCAAGCCCTGTAGATTCACGGGGTTTGCGACTTGTTTTTGAACGGTTTGAAGTTCGTTTGGTGGTTAAGAAATGCCCGGCAAATCGCCGGGCGTTATCTATCTGATGCAATAGCCGGTTATCCCTGACACGCAGCTGCGCGGTTATCGGTCCAGTAGAGGTGCCAGCAGTGCACACATGCCGCGCCAGTGCGAACCCTCCCAGTAAATCCGTTGGCAGGCGTCGCAGCGCAGGAAGTGTGAATAGAGGGCACCAATGCGTGGCGGCACCTGCAGCCGGGCCAGTTCCGGGCTGATCTCGTGCAGCGGCAGGTTGCAATGAAGGCACAGGCTGAATGGCCGCGCGCTACGCGCCAGGTCGAGGCGCTCGTACAATTCGCGCAGTTGCAGTGACGGTTTCAGGGCGTGCACGTAACAGCCGTGGCTGATGATCCGTCGCTTGAGCAGTTCGCGGTCGCGGGTTAGCACGATGCGTCCTTGCTGCGCAGCGATCTCGGCGATCACGCCGTCCTCGAAGCCGTTGTCGTAGAGAGTGTCGAAGCCGCTCATGCGCAGCAGGCTGGCCAGCCCGCCAAGGTGCGCATCAGCAACGAAGCGCAGCACCCGTAAAGGTTGCGCACGAACCTTTAGCAGCGGGCTGATGTCCAGCGCTTCGAACTTGGGATACACCGCCAGCCGGTCACTGTCGAAGATCGCCCGCTCGAGGCCTACCGACTCGCCGTTGAGCAGTACCAGTTCGACCTCCGTGTGCGGTACGCCGAGCGCCTCGATCATGTGCTTGACCGTCGCCCCTTGCGCGCATTCGCAAGTAAAGGACTGCCGCCGCCGTTCGGCCGGCAGGAAATCGTTGAGCTCCTCGTAGAAGCGGAAGGTTGCACGGGTCATGCTGAACAGTATGGCAGGGCTGCAGGATAAGCGAGCCCCGACCGGACATCTGCTCTGGCAGACCCCAAACTACGAAACACCCGCTGAAAGATTGAGCCAATATTTCAGCGGGTGATTTGCAGTTTATTTTTTCCTGATCAGTTTGCTCATGTAGTACTTTAGGCTTAAACGATCTTTGGGCCTTGGTTTATAGTGGGTTTTGTTTCTTTGTGTGGGGTCGGCCGCCATGGTTCCTGCGGTGTAGTAGTAAAGCGCTATAGACTTGCGGGTGATGTGCGCTGGAGTCGTTAAAGGCTCTGGGTGCCCATGATTGCTGTCTTTGTCTGTGTTGAAAATGACACAGCGATTGTAAATTGGCAGGACTTTTTTAAGGCAGGTCTTCATGTCGACATCCCAGAGTTCCAGGTTGCCGCCGTATTCCTCTAGCCAGTCTTCACTCAGGTAAATGATGACATTCAGTCTGCGCTCGACATTAAGCTTTTTGTTGAGCCTGAAGTCCGAATGCACACCCAGGAAGCCACCGTTTTTCGTTTCATGCAGGCCGCCACCGGTAAAGTAGGGGTCGGGTATCAAGCCTTCGATGCCTGTGAGCTTTTCGAGAAACTGCAGCATGGGGGCCGAGTTAAAGGCGTTGAAGATAGTCTTCAGATAGGGGGAGCATTCGTTGGGACTGATTTGACGTTTTCGTTGGCCTTTATAACCGCGCTCGTAGAGCATTTCGTTGTTGGTTGGCTCGGTTGGGAAGTGCGAGCAGATGCTTGCAATCAGGTCTTCGTGCAAGAAATTGTCGATGACGATGTGCGGAAATGGCGTAGCCTGAATATAGCGACTGGTCAATGAGCTACCGAAGGCGCTGGCGGCGTGTTGGTCGAAATCAAGCTCCGGGGATAGGGTCATGGGTAGTGCTTGAGTGATGGGTGCCATTAACGCTCCAATAACTTGATATAAAGACTTGTGGGTGACATCAAGCGGAATTGAATGCACTGCTGGTTGCGTCAATTCGTAGCTTAGATTTTTCTGTCGTCCTTGTTCAGGCGCTTAAGAATGTTGTTGTACATTTTGGTTCGTCTATGAGTCTTTCCATAGCCGCCAGCCGCTGCGACAGTGCCGGCCTGAATGTGATCCAGATAGCTGAAGATTTTACGCGGCGATAACATTTCAACGGCATAGCCAAGCTCGGTCATGCGGTCCTGGAGAGTGTAGCCTGGCACGCGATCATCCATCGAAAAGTGCATGTTATGCTGTTTGATAAGTTTGCAGTTCCACAATGTGCAGAAACTTTTCAAGTAGACTTCTTTGTACGGTTTTGGTTCTCTGGAACGCAATCCCATGGAGATTTTCAGGCGTCTGTAGTGGTGTTTGAACAGTCGTGAGCTAAAGCGCCAAAGCGTTCTCGTGGTGCCACGGTTTAATTGCTCGACACAACCGACGGCCACGACTTTCTGGTTTTTTATGCATTTGTTAAGCATCATCGGAAAAACATTTTTATCGAAAATAAACGTATCGGTGTGCATCAGGAATAAATAATCAGTTTCAACTCGCTCCAAAACCAGGTCAAGTGCTTTTCCATGCGCGATATGGCCCGCTTCGGGTTGGGAAGCGGAGCGCTCGATTAAATTGATCCAGTCAAGAGTGCGTAAATACTCAGTGCTTTCATCGGCGGAATAGTTGTCGACTACCCAAATTGGCACGCCGCTACTTCCAAAATGCTGGTGCAACAGGTCCAGGCATATTTTTGTGATTTCTGGTGTTTTGTAATTTACTATGACTATGCTGAAGGCTTTAGGGCTTTCGGCCGGGAAATCAGGGTTGTTCATTGTTCATGTGCTCAAAATTATTATATTTAATTGTAGAAATAATTTAGCCTGCATGCAGCTTTTGCTGGTCTTTTGCACAAAATCTTGCGTGGCTATAGAGCATAATTTGTTAAGTCACTTTGTCTTGCATAATAACAGTGGCTTGCTCAAGCCCGATGGAGAACCGTAGATGCGGACTTCATCGTATAAGGATCTGCTCTACAGGTAAACATCCGTGACTTGATTCGTTATATCCGGAGGCGTCAGGCGAGCGTCTTGGAGGTGTCGGCGACATCGACTGATCCACGCTGCTCGACCCGGTTCGAAAGCTCCATGATGGCGGCTTAGAGGGCGAGTTGATTTTCGTTGATCCTGAACAGTAGGGAAGGGCGCAGATCTGAGTTTGGCATCGCGAATCCTCGGTTATGGGGGGCAGCGCGGTACCAGGTTCCATGAAGGTGTTTTCACGATTGGCAGAACGCCGGGAGAGGGTGTAAACCGGGCTGGTTCTGGAACGCCTTTCGTGCGGCAAGCTTTTTGCCAAACCCCGGAAACGACAAAGCCCTGAAAAATCAGGGCTTTGTCGTATAAAGATGGCGGAGGCGATGGGATTCGAACTCATGGACCTGTTACAGTCGACGGTTTTCAAGACCGTTGCCTTAAACCACTCGGCCACACCTCCGTTTGCGTTGCGGGCGCCATAATACCTGAATGAAACACACTGTCAAACTCTCTGCATAGCTTGTTACAGAGCGTCTGTTATGATCTTTGCGACTGAACGTTTCAAACCAACAGGAGTGTCGCCATGCGCGAACAGGATTACGCAGTTAATAACAGCGTGCAGGCTGAGCAGCTAGAGGTTAGCCGCGTCCTGCGCAACACATACGGCTTGCTCGCCCTGACCCTCGCATTCAGCGGTGTGACGGCCTACGTTGCCCAGCAGATGCGTGTTGGCTACCCGAACATCTTCGTGGTGCTGATCGGCTTCTACGGTCTTTTCTTCCTCACCAACAAACTCCGTGATTCGGCGTGGGGCCTGGTGTCGGCATTTGCCCTGACCGGTTTCATGGGTTTCCTGCTTGGCCCGATCCTCAACCGTTACCTGGGTATGCAGGGCGGCGCTGAAGTGGTCAGCTCGGCGTTCGCGATGACGGCGCTGGTGTTCGGCGGTCTGTCGGCGTATGTGCTGATTACCCGCAAGGACATGAGCTTCCTCGGCGGTTTCATCACGGCAGGTTTCTTCGTGCTGCTGGGTGCAACGCTGGCGGGCATGTTCTTCCAGATCAGCGGTCTGCAACTGGCGATCAGCGCAGGTTTCGTGCTGTTCTCCTCGGTCTGCATCCTGTTCCAGACCAGCGCCATCATTCATGGCGGCGAGCGTAACTACATCATGGCCACCATCAGCCTGTATGTATCGATCTACAACCTGTTCGTCAGCTTGCTGCAGCTATTCGGCATCATGGGGCGCGATGATTGATCGTCGGCCTTGAAGTAAAAAACCCGCTCAGGCGGGTTTTTTTATATCTGGAATTCAGGACTATTCAACAATGATGATGCTGCCGTCGGCTTGCTGGCGGTAGATGGTGTAGGGCAGCAACAAGGTGTCGAGCGCACCGGAAATGACTACGTCGATCAGCACGATAGCGGGGGCAGGGCCATGTACCTGCGCATCCCGACCCTCCTGGAGGGGCGCATTCAATGCGCAAAAGTCGTAAGTCACGCCACTGTAGATGCGCGGTACCGCGCCGCAGTAACTCTTTTGCTCCCTGAGGCTTTTTGCGGCCGCTTCGTCACTGCGTACAACCGTCTGAATCGTGCCGCAACCCGCAAGCAGCATCGCCACGAGTAGCATTGCCTGAGTTTTCATGCCGTCAATCCTTCGCCGGAAACCGTCAATCTACTTCAGACTGAAACAAATATCACTCACGCCATGGGTGGCAACCGGCGCTTGACCGGGGTTTTCTTGACGATCGCCGTATTGGTTTCGGCAAGGATGTTGAGGCGGTCGAGCAGGGTGTCCAGTTGTTCCATTGAGCGCACGTGCAGGCGTGCAATGAAGCAGTCGTCGCCGGTGACCTTGTCGCACTCGGTGAACTCGGGAATGGCCATGATTTGCCGTTCCACTTCTTGCAACTGGCCCGGCAACGGACGAATACGCACGATGGCCTGGAGTTGATAGCCAAAGCATTTCGGGTCGATTTCAACGGTGTAGCCCGTGAGCACGACACGCTCTTCCAGGCGGCGCAGACGCTCGGCGACGCTGGGTGAGGACAGGCCACTGATTTGCGCCAGGGCCTTGAGCGAACGTCGCGAGTCTTCCATCAGGGCCGTGATCAGCACCTGGTCGATGTCATCGGTCATGGCGAAACCCTCTGTTAGGCATTTTTTCAAAATGGCCTTGATAAAAAAGGCTGATCTCGAGTTTAGCCTGCTTTTTGCTATGGAGTGGCGCCTGAGTGCATTGGCATACTTTGGCCACAAACACAGGAGTCTGATGATGGACAAAACCCTACGCCGCGGTTCGTTCGAAATGACGGCCGCCATGCTGATCTCCGGCACCATCGGTTGGTTCGTGCTGGTGTCCGGGCAACCGGTGCTGGATGTGGTGTTCTGGCGCTGCCTGTTCGGTGCTGGCACCTTACTGCTGATTTGTGCCGCCTTCGGCTTTTTGCGCCCCGGCATTTTGACCCGCACCACCTTCTTGCTGGCGGTGCTCAGCGGTGTGGCGATTGTCGGCAACTGGGTGCTGTTGTTCGCGTCCTATTCCCGGGCGTCGATTGCCATTGGCACTGCTGTCTATAACGTCCAGCCGTTCATGCTGGTAGGGCTGGCGGCGCTGTTTCTCAATGAAAAGATCACCGCGCAAAAGCTGGCCTGGCTGGGTGTGTCGTTTCTCGGGATGCTGGCGATTGTCAGCGCCCATGGCAGCCAGGGCGAAAGCGGCAGCGATTACCTGACGGGCATTGCCCTGGCGTTGGGCGCGGCGTTTCTCTACGCGATTGCCGCGTTGATCATCAAGCGTTTGACCGGCACTCCACCGCATTTGATTGCGCTGATCCAGGTCAGCACTGGCGTGTTGTTGCTCGCGCCATTCGCGCATTTTTCGGCATTGCCACAGGGGCCGGGCGCGTGGGCCAGCCTGGTGACGCTGGGCATGGTGCACACCGGTGTGATGTACGTGTTGCTGTACGGCGCCATTCAAAAACTGCCGACGGCGTTGACGGGGGCGCTGTCCTTCATCTACCCGATCGCGGCGATTTTCGTCGACTGGTTTGCCTTCGGTCATCGCCTGGAGCCGCTGCAGTGGATCGGTGTCGCGGCGATCCTGCTGGCCGCTGCCGGCATGCAACAAGGCTGGTCGCTGAAGTTTCGGCGCACGGTGACGCCGTAACCCGCTACACAGGCGTCAGATGTTCCAGCGCGGCGCGCTCCCGGCCAGTCGCTGGCGCATCTCGCCGACGTTGGCGGCCAGTTGTCGAGTCAACAGGCGATACCCGTCCAGCGTGTTGTAGATCGGCGCATCAAGGCTGACCAGCGGCAAGTCCATGGGCCGATTGAGCCGCTGGGCGGCGCCTGATTTCAAGGCCCGGGCCATTCCGATCAATTGCACGCGAATCTGTCGATGCTCGGCTTTCAATGCCGTTTGCAGGAGCGTCATCGCCTCGGGGTCATTGGCATCCGGTCGGGTATTGCCGAGGATTTCCAGGGTGCTCACACACATGCGCAGGTTGCGCTGGATGGCATCCAGTTCGGTCATGGAAATCTTCACCTCCTTGACACCGAAGGCATCAGTGAGCGAAGTTGCACCATCACCGCGTTCAGGCGAGTCATGAGTTTGAGGTGTTCGTCGGCGGTGATGGCCTGGCCGTCAATGATGCGCCCGTAGACTTTCGCGCAATCACGCAGCGCATCGGCCAGGTTGTAGCGCCAGGAGTAAACCGCATACAGCGGCAGGGCGAAGGAAAACGCCAGGGCCAGGGCAATGCCGATCAGGATATCCACCCCGCGCCACAAGCCATCGGTGACCGGGTTGTCGCCGTGCCCCGCGACGATAAACACGGTAATCGCCGACAGCAGCGCGGTGTAACCACCCTTGCCGATGGCGTGATACGAGAAAAACCCGCAAACCACCGACATCGCGAAATAGGTCAGCCAGGGCATCCCGAGCCAGGCCTGTTGGGCCACCAGCGCCAGGCCGACGCCGGCGCCGATCAAGGTACCGATGGCACGCTCGGCGGCTTTCTTGCCGATGTTGCCGTGGTGCTGCAAGCCGCCGATCACCACCAGCATCGTCACCGACGCCCACTCACCGTGGGGCAGATGGATGCCGGTGGTCAGCAGGATCGTCGCCAGCAACCCGAGCGACACCCGCACCGCATGGATCACCCGGGCATGGCGGTAGCGCCGATACGGGTCCAGCAACGGCCGCAGCAATCGGCGCAGCAGCGGTGGCAATCGTTGGGCTCTGGCTGTGCTCAGGCTGGCTCTCCTCAGAAGATGTAGTCGGTGGTCAGAAGCTCGAACTGCGGCCGCTGATGATCTCGCTGATCAGGTCCTTGTTGGTTTCCTGGAACTTGGTGGCCACCAGGGTACGGATCGAAAACACCCGCAGTGCGTCATGGACCGACAAGGTGCCTTCGGCCGAGTTCTTGCGACCATTGAAGGGGTAGGTGTCCGGGCCGCGCTGGCATTGGGCATTGAGGTTGATGCGCCCGACCTGATTGGCAAAGGTGTCCACCAGCCGGCCAACCGCCACCGGGTTGGTGCCGAAGATGCTCAACTGCTGGCCGAAGTCCGATTCCAGCACGTAATCGATCACGGTATCCAGGTGACGGTACGGCACGATGGGGATGACCGGGCCGAACTGTTCTTCCTGATAAACGCGCATCTGCGGCGTGACCGGGTATAGCACCGCCGGGTAGAAGAACGACGCACGCGCCTCGCCGCCGTTGGGGTTGACCACCTTGGCGCCTTTGCTTTCGGCATCCGCCACCAATGCATGCAGATAGTCGACCTTGCCCGATTCCGGCAGTGGCGTCAGGGACACGCCACTTTCCCAGGGCATGCCGGGTTTGAGGTTGGCAAGTCTGGCATTGAATTTGTCGATGAAGGACTCGACCACGTCTTCGTGGACAAACAGGATTTTCAGCGCTGTGCAGCGCTGGCCATTGAATGACAGCGAGCCCGTCACCGCTTCACTGACCGCATTGTCCAGATCCACTTCCGGCAGGACGATGCCCGGGTTTTTCGCATCCAGGCCCAGCGCTGCGCGCAAGCGGTGTGGTTTGGGATGGAGTTTTTTCAGGTCGCTGGCGGCCTTGTTGGTGCCAATGAAGGCAAAGATGTCGATCTTGCCGCTGGCCATCAGCGCGCTGACCGTCTCGCGGCCGCTGCCATAGATGACGTTGATCACCCCGGCCGGGAAGCTGTCGCGGAAGGCTTCCAGCAGCGGGCGAATCAGCAGCACGCCCAGTTTGGCCGGTTTGAACACCACGGTGTTGCCCATGATCAGCGCCGGGATCAGCGTGGTGAAGGTTTCGTTCAACGGATAGTTGTAAGGCCCCATGCACAGGGCGACGCCCAGCGGTACACGACGGATCTGGCCGAGGGTGTCCTGCTCCAGTTCGAAACGGCTGGAGCGACGGTCGAGTTCTTTCAGTGCATTGACGGTGTCGACGATATAGTCGCAGGTGCGGTCGAACTCCTTTTCCGAGTCCTTGAGGTTCTTGCCGATTTCCCACATCAGCAACTTGACCACGGCGTCGCGCTGCTCGCGCATGCGCCCCAGGAAGGTTTCGACATGCTGGATGCGCTCGGCCACGCGCATGGTCGGCCACAGTCCCTGGCCACGGTCGTAGGCGCGCACGGCAGCGTCGAGGGCGGTCAATGCGGTCTCGGCATCGAGCAACGGCGTGCTGCCGAGGATCACTTGCTTGTCGCCATCAGCGCCGGTCAGGTACACCGGGCTGCGGACCTGGGCCAGTGGCCCGTTCCAGGTTCTCAGCACGCCATCGACCAGGTACTCGCGCTGCTCGGTCTGGCCATCAAGGCGGTACTTTTCCGGGATGTCGGCGGGGCTTGGGAACAGGTTCTCGAGAATCTTGGCTGTGGTCATGTCGCTACCCCTCAGGAATGGGTGATGCACTGATGAATCGTTTTAGCAGACCTCAGCAACGCTTGTCATGACTCATCTCAGCGTTTTGTCGCACAGCGTGATGGATCGCGGATTCATCGACGCCTTCAGTCATGGCCTCATAAGCGCCCCTTGTTGGCCCCCAATGCCCTCAACCCGCCCACGCGGGGTGCCTTAGTGTTGACCTCTGCTTGATCACAACAAAAAAAGGTGCACCCGGCTGACCGGGCACCCAAAGAGAGGACAGCCATGCGGGCAAGCCGGTTAACTGAAAAGCCTAGCCTTTGTTTGGCCTTGGTGGGGAGCGTCTTGGCGGCGTTGCTTGCGGGGTGCGGCGAAGAGCCGAAAAACCCGCCGAACCGCAGCGAAGTGGGCGTCGCGAGGCCTCCCGAGGCCGAGCTGGCGCAGGTTTACGACAACAGCTGCAAGCTTTGCCATGCCAACCCGGCGGCCGGGGCGCCGCTGACCGGTGACATGAAGGCCTGGGAGCCACGGGTGCTGCAGGGCGCCGACACGCTGCTCGATCACGCGATCAACGGTTACAACGGCATGCCGCCGATGGGCATGTGCATGCAGTGTTCGCAAGAGCAGTTCCTGGCGCTGATTGCCTTTATGTCCGGCCAGCCAATCCAATAACAACAAGGCAGGGTGCGATTCATGACGATGGACATGACACGGCGTCAGTTGTTGCAACGGGCGAGCGTCATTGGCGCCTTTACCGCCCTCGGCTCGACACCGGCATTGGCCGAACTGCTGCGCGCGCCACGGTTGATTCCCTGGCGCAACTGGTCGGGCGGCCAGAGTTGCCTGCCGGCGGCGCGGCTGGCGCCCAGGAGCCTGGATGAATTGACTCAATTGGTGCGTCAGGCTCCCGGCAAGATTCGTCCCGTGGGCTCGGCGCATTCCTTCAGCGCGCTGGTGCCCACCGACGGGACTTTGCTGTCGCTGAGCTATTTCTCGGGTTTGCTCGATCACGATGCGAAAACGCTGCAAGCCGAGTTCGCCGCCGGCACGCCAATGTCACGCATGGGCACTCCGCTCAAAGACATTGGCCAGGCCCTGCAAAACATGGCCGACATTGATTACCAGACCCTTGCCGGCGCGATCTCGACCTCGACCCACGGCACCGGCAAGAACTTTCAATCCTATTCGGCGCATGTCTGTGGCTTGCAGTTGGTGGCCGCCAACGGTGACGTGCTGGAGTGCGACGCCAATCGTCATCCTGAAGTATTCAGCGCCGCCCGGGTGTCGCTGGGGGCGTTGGGCGTGGCAACCAGGGTGCGCCTGCAAAACCGTCCGGCGTATCGCTTGAGGGAGCGGCAGTGGATCGCCAGGACGGAAGAGTTGCTGGAAGACCTGGACAAGAACACCCGGGAAAACCAGCACTGGGAAATGCTCGTGGTGACCCATTCCGACTACGCCTTGTCGATCGCCCTGAACGAAACCAGCGACCCGGCCACACCGCCGGTCCCTGCAGATGAGGAGGGCGGCAACGAGTTCGTCACGCTGATCGAGAACATCGACAAGTACGCCAGCGACTTCCCGGACCTGCGCCGCACCATGCTCAACAGCCTGCGCCACCTGGCCAGTTTCGATGACCGGGTGGGTGATTCGTTCGATATCTACGCCAACGTGCGTACGGTGCGATTCAACGAAATGGAATATTCCGTGCCGGCCGAGTACGGTCCGGCGTGTTTGCGCGAGATCCTCAAGCTGATCCAGGACAAGGACCTGCGCACCTGGTTTCCGATTGAGTACCGCTACGTCAAGGCCGACGACATTCCCCTGAGCATGTTCGAAGGCCGCGACAGCTGTTCGATCTCGGTCCACCAGCATTACCAGATGGATCACCACAACTTCTTCGCCGCCATCGAGCCGATTTTCTGGAAGTACAACGGCCGGCCGCACTGGGGCAAGTTGCATACGCTGAACGCGAAAAACCTGCAGCCGCTGTACCCGCGCTGGCAGGATTTCATTCAGGTACGGCAGGAACTCGACCCCAGCGGCAAATTCCTCAATGCGCATTTGTCGTCCATTCTGGGGGTGAGCTGATGGCCGTCAATCGCCGTAATTTTCTGCTCGGCACCGCAGGTGTCGGTGCCTTGTTGGTGGGGGGCGGGGCGTGGTTGCGTCCGGGTGACCGAGGTGCGCCGTACAGCGATTACTTCCGCGCGCTGAACCGCGAGCTCAAGGACCACGGCCCGATGCGACCGGTGATGCTGATTGACCTTGATCGGCTGGATCACAACATCGATGTGGTGATGCAATCGGTCAAGCGCGGCAGCAAACACCTGCGGCTGGTGGAAAAATCACTGCCGGCACCGGGGCTTTTGACCTATATCGCCCAGCGCGCCGGCACGCAACGCCTGATGTCCTTTCACCAACCCTTTCTCAACCGCGACGCGGTGCAGTTTCCCGGGGCCGACATTCTGTTGGGCAAGCCGTTGCCGGTGCGTTCGGCCGAGTTGTTCTATCAGTCGCACAAGGGGCCTTTCGACCCTTCGACGCAGTTGCAATGGTTGCTTGATACGCCGCAACGCTTGCAGCAATACCTCGCCCTGGCTCAGGGTTTTGGCACGCGATTGCGAGTAAACATCGAACTGGATGTCGGACTGCATCGCGGTGGTGTCAGCGACCTTGGCGTACTCGGGCAGATGCTGACCCTGATCAGCCAGCACCCGCAGCACCTGGAGTTCGCCGGGTTCATGGGCTACGACCCGTTCGTGGGCATGGGCGTGCCGGGGATTCTGGGCTCGCCTGAGGAGCTGTTCGCCAAGGTGATGGTGATTTACAACCGCTGCGTCGATTTCACCCGTCAGCACTACCCCGGTTTATGGCGCGAAGGGTTGACCCTCAATACGGCCGGCAGTCCGAGCTATCGCATGCATGAGCACGAACAACTGAGCAGCGAAGTGTCGGTGGGGACGGCGATGCTCAAGCCCACTCATTATGATTTGCCGTCACTGGCGGAGCATGTGCCCGCCGCCTACATCGCCACGCCAGTGCTGAAAAGCACTGGGGCGGTGAATATTCCGGCGCTGGATGACAAGTCCGGGTTGTTCTCCTGGTGGGACACCAATCAGCGCGAGACGTTTTTTATCTATGGTGGTAACTGGATGGCGGAGTTCGAATCGCCGCAGGGGTTACAGAGCAATGGTGTGTATGGCCGCAGCTCGAACCAGGAAATGGTCAATGGTTCGGCGGCGGTAGGGCTGACGGTGGAGGACCAGGTGTTTTTGCGGCCTGTCCAGACGGAGTCGGTGTTGTTGCAGTTCGGGGATTTGCTGGCGGTTCGGGGTGGGAAGATTGTTGATACCTGGCCGGTATACTCCTGAAGGATTTTCAGTGTTAGTTCCGCCGCCATCGCGGGCAAGCCCGCTCCCACAAGGACAGCGCTGCACCCTGTGGGAGCGGGCTTGGTCCGGGCGGCGTTCCGACGATGGCGTCAGTTCAGTCAAAACGCATAGGGAATACTGACCTTGGCCCAAAGCATTTCCCCTTCAGGCCGGTTTTCCACGTCGAATTCCTTGGCCCAGCGAATCTCTGCGCTGGCGTATTTGAGAAAGGTCCAGTGCAGCGCCGGACCAATCGCAAACACCTGTCCGCGCACCCCGTCGTTCACGTCCTGGCCATTGAACTGCACGGTGTGGCCGAACTGTTTGTCGTCGGTGGTTTGCTTCAGGTAGTAGCCGTTGAGCCCGAGCATCAGGTCGTCGGTGATTTTGAAACTGGCCGAATAGTCGATGTGGAAAATCTGCCCCGACTTGTAATCGGTGTCCTTGTTTTTCTCGTTGAAACTGTAGGTGGTCTTCATCGACACCTCGGTTCTGTCCGTCGGCAGCCAGGTGAAGGAGAACAAGGGTTTGTAGGTGTAGAAGTTGTTGCTGGTATTGGCCAGGCGATCAACGCTGTATTCGCCGGTCGGCACGGTGACTTCAATGGCGGCGCCGAGGGTCAGGTTTGGGCCCATGTCCCAGAGAATGATCGGCGCGAACGTGGTGTCGCCCATGCCTTCGCGGGTGTCCTGCAAGCCGAACACCGCGACTTCCTGCTTGAGCCACGGTTGCGCGATGTAGCCGGCCAGCCGGCCGCCAAACACGCGCACCGGGCTGAGGTAGTCCAGGCGCGGAATGACCGCCGTGGATTCGATCTCGACGTTTGGCACCTTGCCGCCAAGCGAGCTGATGTTCAGCTTCGTGGCTTTGTAGTGGTTGTAGTAGAGGTTGAACGCAACCATGTGGTCCGGAAGGCTGTCGGGCGAAAGCGGCAACATGAAAAAGCCGTCGGTGCCGGGGCCGATGTTGTCCACGCCAGCCTCGGTGGCCAGTGCCGGTTGCAGGGCGCAGACGCCGGCCAGGCCAATGACCAGTAAGGGAAGAGTCGTGCGGGTCGGGATCATGGGTGTACTCATTATTATTGTTAGCGGGCTTTCCGGCGTCCATACGAGGGCCGCAACATAGAAATAAGCTGTCCGCGCCCTGCAAGGCAGGGTATTGGCGGCCATTTAGGGGGGCATCTGCGGACAGCCTTTGAACCCTGTGCTAACTTCCTTCGACATAACCGGTTACAAAAATAAGAATGAAGCTCGACCCGGAACGTATAGCCCCATGCAAATGAAAGTGACTGACCCCACCTTTGAAATGGCGCTGGTGTCGCCGTTTCTCCTGCAAACCCTGGCCGAAGTCGCCGAGCAAAAAGGCATCGACCCCCAGAGCCTGTGCCGAGGGTTGGGTTTTGACTTTGAAGACCTTCAGGACCCGGCACAGCGCATTTCCTATCGCCAGGCCGTGGCCATGATTCAGCGAGCGCTCAAAGCCCTGCCCAATCAGGGGCTGGGCTTGTGGGTCGGCGCACAGAATATGCTCGGTACGCTGGGGTTGTTGGGGCATGTATTGTCGCTGTGCAAGACCCTGCGCGATGCCTTTGAACTGGGCATTCGCCATCAACACACCTCCGGCGGCATTGTCGTATCGAGTGTGGAGGAGGCGGGGGACCGGGTGTTTGTCGACGTTGAATGCCGCTTGCCGTTCGCCGACGTGCAGTTGTTCGCGGTCGAGGAATTTTTCGCCAGCCTGCTGGTGTACGGCCGGGCGCTGGTCGGGGCGGATTTCAAGCCGATGGCCGTGGAGTTCATGCATGCCGCGCCAGACTATCTCAGCGAATATTCGCGCCTGCTGGGGCCTGGCGTGCGTTTCGGTTGCCTGCAGAACCGCATGGTGATCGATGCGTATTGGCTGGACATTCACTTGCCCAATCACCATTCCCTGGCCTTGCGTCAGGCCGTGAAATTGCTCGAACTGGAAGCCGCGCAGGTGCACCGGAAAATGGATTTGATCCAGGCGGTGGAACGGGCGATTGCCCGGGACCTGACCGAGGGCAGCCACATCGAGAAAATCGCCGGCGACCTGAACATGAGCAGTCGCACCTTGCGCCGCCGCCTCACCGAACACGCCCTGACGTTCGAGACATTGCTGGAACAAGTGCGCCAGGCCCGCACCATGAGCCTGCTGGCCAACCCGGACATGTCCATCGAACGCATCACCGAGGAAGTCGGCTACAGCGACGTGCGCAGCTTTCGCCGGGCTTTCAAGCGCTGGACCGGCATGAGCCCGAGTGCGTTCCGCAGCGAAAGCCCCAGCGCGGTTTGATCTCCTTGTGATGAGGGGGCTTCTGTGGCCTCTGACAGCACACAAACCCTCATACTCCGGTTAAACTCCGAACTCTTTTTCGAGGAGTTCATATGAGTCATTACCAGCCGGGCATTCTCGCCACCCCCGTTCCGCCTCAAGCCCGCCATATGTTCTTCGCTCTCGAATCCGTCGCGGCTCTACCGGCCGCGCTCGATAACCTGCAAGGCCTGGTGGACGGCAAGTCGGCGGTGGTCGGTTTCGGTGAATCCCTGGTCAAGGCACTGGATGGGCAGATCGAAGGCCTGCGCGTTTTCCCGGCCCTGACGGGTGTTGGCGTCGACAATCCATCGACCCAGCATGCGCTCTGGTGCTGGCTGCACGGTGAAGACCGTGGCGAGTTGCTCAACCGCAGCAACGCCATCGCCGCGGCACTGGCCCCGGCATTGCGCCTGGTGCAGATGAACGAAACCTTCCGCCATATGACCGGGCATGACCTGACAGGCTTCGAAGATGGCACCGAGAACCCCCACGACGCAGCCGCCGTGGCCGCCGCCCTGGTGGGTGAGGGCGCGGACGGTACGGTGGGTGGCAGCTTTGCCGCGATCCAGCAGTGGCAGCATGACTTGAAGGGTTTCCATGCGCTGTCGGCGGATGAAAAAGACAACATCATGGGTCGCCGCTTGAGCGATAACGAAGAGATCGACGGTGCGCCGGTTTCCGCCCACGTCAAACGCACCGCCCAGGAAAGCTTCGCGCCTGAAGCCTTCGTAGTGCGCCGTTCGATGCCGTGGATCGAAGGTGACCGTGCCGGCCTGATGTTCCTGGCCTTTGGTTTTTCCCTCGATGCCTTCGAAGCCCAACTGCGCCGCATGAGTGGCTTGGAAGACGGCATCACCGATGGTCTGTACCGCATCAGCCGTCCGATCACCGGTGGCTACTACTGGTGCCCGCCGCTCAAGGACGGCCGACCGGACCTGCGCGCATTGCGCATCGGCTGAGAAGCAGGGAGAGCCTATGAACCTGGTGCGCTGGGGCATGATCGGTTGTGGCAGTGTCGCTGAACGCAAAAGCGGCCCGGCCTTCTACAAGGCACCCGGATCGGCGTTGGTGGCCGTGATGGGCCGGCGCCTGGAAGCCGTTACCGACTACGCCGCGCGCCACGGCATCGCTCGGGTTTACACCGATGCGCAAGCGCTGATCAACGATCCCGAGGTCGACGCGGTGTACATCGCCACGCCCCCCGACAGCCATCACGCTTATGCCTTGCAGGTGGCCGCCGCCGGCAAACATTGCTGCGTCGAGAAACCGATGGCGCTGAACGCCGGGCAAAGCCGCGAGATGCAGCAGGTGTTTGCCGATGCGGGGCTGCACCTGTTCGTGTCCTATTACCGACGCTCGCTGCCACGCTTCCGGCAAGTGCGGCAATGGCTGGAGGAGGGGCGGATCGGCGAGGTCCGGCACCTGAGCTGGACGCTCACCAAAGCCCCGTCGGCAGCGGATCGCGATGGCACCGATAACTGGCGCACGGACCCGGCGATTGCCGGTGGAGGCTACTTCGCCGACCTGGCCAGCCATGGCCTGGACCTGTTTCAGTACCTGCTCGGCGATATCGTCGAAGTCGCCGGGTTCACCGCACGGCAGGCCGGCTTGTACGCGGCCGAAGATGCCGTCAGCGCCACCTGGCGGTTTGCCAGCGGGGCACTGGGGACGGGCTGCTGGAACTTCGTCGCCGATCGTCGAGAAGACCGGGTCGAAGTGATTGGCAGTAAAGGCCGAATCACTTTCTCAGTGTTCGATGAACACCCGGTCGAGTTGCACGCCGATCAACACCTGAGCCTGAACATCGAGCATCACGCACACATCCAGTGGCACCACGTATTGGGCATGAATGCGCATATTCGTGGTGACGCGCAGCATCCAGCCGTGGCCGGGCAGGCGCTGAAGACCGATTGGGTCATGGACCAGATCCTCAAGCGCCACTGATTCTACAGATCACACATGACCCCCTGTAGGAGCGAGCCTGCTCGCGATGGTCGTCAACGATAACGCTGGAAGCCTGACACCCCACGGCGTTCTCGGGTTTATTGCGAGCAGGCTCGCTCCTACAGTTTTGGATTGCGTTGTGCATCTAACCTTATGCGCATTCGGTATTTCTCAAGCTTGTCATAACCTCTCTAAGATCACGTCATAACTCGTTATAACAAGTTATCTGCCATGACCGATAACGTTCTATCCCTGAGCAGCGTCCCGTTGCATACCCAGCTGCGAGATGTGCTGCGCGCCCGCATCCTCGACGGCGAATACCCGCAAGACAGCCAGATGCCTTCCGAAAGCGAGCTTGGCGCGTTGTTCAAGGTCAGCCGCATCACCGTGCGCCAGGCCTTGGGTGACCTGCAAAAGGAAGGGCTGATCTTCAAGATCCACGGCAAAGGCACCTTCGTCGCCAAGCCGAAAACCTTCCAGAACGTCAGTACCCTGCAAGGCCTGGCCGAGTCCATGACCGATCGCGGCTACGAGGTCATCAACCGCCTGCGCAGCTTCAAGTTCATTGCCGCCGACAAGCTTGTCGCCGAGCGTTTGCAGGTGGCCGAAGGCGAGATCGTGGCGCAGATCAAACGGGTGCGCCTGATCAATCGCGAGCCGATCTCCCTGGAAATCACCTACCTGCCCAAGGCCGTTGGCGAGCGCCTGGAAAAAGCCGACCTGGTCACCCGCGACATTTTCCAGATCCTGGAAAACGACTGCGGCCTGACCCTGGGGCACGCCGACCTGGCCATCGATGCGGTACTGGCCGACAGCGACCTGACTCGGGCGCTGAGCGTCGAACCCGGCTCGCCGATCATGCGCATCGAGCGCCTGACCCACGATGTCGAGGGTCGCCCGCTGGACTTCGAACACCTTTACTACCGTGGCGATGCCTTCCAGTACCGCCTGCGGATCGACCGGCACAAAGGGGCTTGAACATGACACGCGACACCCTCGAACAGGAATACGACATCGTCGTGATCGGCGGCGGCACTGCTGGCCCGATGGCGGCGATCAAGGCCAAGGAACACAACCGCGACCTGCGGGTGCTGTTGATCGACAAGGCCAACGTCAAGCGCAGCGGCGCGATCAGCATGGGCATGGACGGCCTGAACAATGCGGTCATTCCCGGCCACTCGACGCCGGAGCAGTACACCAAGGAAATCACCATCGCCAACGACGGCATCGTCAACCAGGCCGCGGTGTACGCCTATGCCACCCACAGTTTCGAAACCATCGAGCAACTGGATCGCTGGGGTGTGAAATTCGAGAAGGACGAAACCGGCGACTACGCGGTGAAAAAGGTCCACCACATGGGCGCTTATGTGTTGCCGATGCCGGAAGGGCACGACATCAAGAAAGTCCTCTATCGCCAGTTGAAGCGTGCGCGGGTGAGCATCACCAATCGCTTGGTCTGCACCCGATTGCTGACGGATGAAGAAGGCGCAGTCAATGGCGTGATGGGCTTCGACTGCCGTACGGCGGACTTCCATGTGATCAAGGCCAAAGCGGTGATCCTAGCCTGTGGTGCCGCCGGGCGCCTGGGGTTGCCGTCCTCGGGCTACCTGATGGGCACCTACGAGAATCCGACCAATGCCGGTGACGGCTACTCGATGGCCTACCACGCCGGGGCCGAGCTGGCGAACCTGGAGTGTTTCCAGATCAACCCGTTGATCAAGGATTACAACGGCCCGGCCTGCGCCTACGTCACCGGTCCCCTGGGTGGCTACACCGCCAACAACAAGGGCGAGCGTTTCATCGAGTGCGACTACTGGAGCGGACAGATGATGTGGGAGTTCCATCAGGAACTGGAAAGCGGCAACGGGCCGGTGTTTCTCAAGCTCGATCACCTGGCCGAGGAAACCATCCAGAACATCGAAGAGATCCTGCACAGCAACGAGCGTCCGAGTCGCGGCCAGTTCCATGCCAATCGCGGCACCGACTACCGCACGCAGATGGTCGAGATGCACATCTCGGAAATCGGCTTCTGCAGCGGGCATTCGGCGTCGGGGGTGTGGGTCAACGAGAAGGCCGAGACTTCGGTCAAGGGCTTGTACTCGGCGGGTGACATGGCCGCGGTGCCGCACAACTACATGCTCGGCGCGTTCACCTACGGCTGGTTCGCCGGCCACAACGCGGCGGACTTTGTCGCCGGGCGTGAGTTTACAGCGCTGGATGCCCGGCAGATCGAAACCGAAAAACAGCGGGTCTACGCGCCGCTGGATCGCGAACACGGCCTGCCGCCAGCGCAGGTCGAGTACAAGCTGCGGCGCTTGGTCAACGACTACCTGCAACCGCCGAAAGTGACAAAGAAGATGCAGATCGGCCTGCAACGCTTCAACGACATCCAGCGCGACCTCGACCAGATCAAGGCCCACAACGCCCACGAGCTGATGCGCGCCATGGAAGTCAGCATGATCCGCGACTGCGCCGAAATGGCCGCCCGCGCTTCATTGTTCCGCGCCGAAAGCCGCTGGGGGCTGTACCACTATCGCGTCGATCACCCACAACGCAACGACCGCGACTGGTTCTGCCATTGCCACCTGAAGAAAGACCAGAACGGTTTGATGAGCAGTTTCAGGAAAGCCGTCGAGCCTTACATCATCCCGCTGGATGCCGACGAGATGCAGGCCTACGACCGGCTGCGGGTCGGTGCCGACAATCAAGGAGAGACCGAACATGGCTTATCAACCCCAGGAAATCCTCTTTCGCTCCAACGCACCTGTCACGGTCGATGAGGACAAATGCATCGCCCACAAAGGCTGCACCGTGTGCGTCGACGTTTGCCCGATGGACCTGCTGGCGATCAACCCGGCCACGCAAAAGGCCTACATGGCGTTCGACGAATGCTGGTACTGCATGCCCTGTGAAAAGGACTGCCCGACCGGGGCGGTGAAAGTGGAGATTCCCTATTTGTTGCGCTGAAATACAGTCAAAAAGTGGGAGCGGGCTTGCTCGCGAAGGCGGAGTGTCAGTCGACATATTCTTTGCCTTATACACCGCCTTCGCGAGCAAGCCCGCTCCCACAATGGACCGAGGCCAGCCGCACATTTTGTTTACACCCACAAACCTGTGGGAGCGGGCTTGCCCGCGAAGAGGCAGGTACAGACAACAAAACGCCATCCGGCAACACCGGACGCTTGATCTACCCACCCCTCGTTTCCCACCGCGCCCTGATCGTGGCGGAGACGAACATCCAATAAATGATTCGAGGGGAAACACTCATGATGTTGCGTGCAACTTTGGCCGGTCTGGTACTGGCTTCATTCACCCTGTCGGCGTCAGCCGAAACCATCCGCATTGCCATCGGCACCCAGGACACCACCATCAACTGCGCCGCTGGTGGTCTGTTGATTCGTGAGTTGGGCCTGTTGGACAAATACCTGCCCCACGATGGTCCCTACAAAGACACCCGATACGACGTGCAGTGGAAAAACTTCACCAGCGGCGCACCCCTGACCAACGAGATGGTGGCCGGCAAACTCGACTTCGGCGCCATGGCCGATTTCCCCGGTGCGTTCAACGGCGTGGCATTCGAGACGGCGGGCAAGCACAGTCTGTTTATCAGCGTGCTATCGGGCAGTACCAAGGGCAGTGGCAACGGCATTGTGGTGCCGAGTGCGTCTGGCGTGCAGTCGCTGGCCGAGCTCAAGGGCAAGAGCATTTCCGTGCCGTTCGCCTCCACCGCCCATGGCATGTTGCTGCGCGCCGTCGCGGCCCAGGGCTGGGACCCGCTCAAGGACGTGAACATCATCGCCCAGCCACCGGAAGTCGCCGGCTCCGCGTTGCAGGCCGGCAAGATCGATGCTCACGCTGACTTCGTACCCTTCGCCGAACTGTTCCCGAGCCGTGGTTTCGCCCGCAAGATTTATGACGGTTCCCAGGCCAGCGCGCCGACCTTCCACGGTGCGCTGGTCGATCAGGCCTATGCCAGGCAGTACCCGGAAATCGTCGTTGCTTACCTGCGGGCGAGTATCGAAGCCAACCAGCTGCTGGCGGCTGAACCGGAGAAATACAGCGAGCTGATTGCCAAGGTCTCCGGGGTCGATGCCGAGGTTAATTACCTGTTCCATGGCCCCCTCGGAGTGCAGACCCGCGACCTGAGCTGGAAGCCGGAATACCGCCAGGCCGTGGGCACCGCCATCGATACCCTGAAGTTGTTGAAGAAGGCCGATCGCGGTCTCGATCTGAATACCTTCATCGACGACCAATACATCCGCGCCGCGTTCAAGGCGTCGAACCTGGACTACACAGCGCAACTGGCCAACTACGCGCAGACGCCGCTCAAGGCGGTGGATGCGTCGAGCGGCAAAGCCATCACCGACTTCAGCCACGTGGCCGAGATCTGGGTACGCGGCGAGCCGAAAGTCCGCCAGTACGCGTCGGCGGAACTGGCGTTCACGGCGTTGGCCGCCCTGAAGCAGGAAGGCAAAAACATCCGCGCGGTGTATGCCCAGGCCAGCGATAGCGGGATCAAGTTGCTGGCGGATCAGGCGTGGTTTGCCAGTGATGCAAAAGGTCGCCTCAGCGCGTTTCTGCTCAAGGGCCAGGTCCAACAGTTCGCCACCGCCCAGGGCGGCAAGGTGTTCGACTTCACTGATGCCACGACTCAGGCCGTAGCCGTTCGTTAACAGTCATATCACCGCAATCCCCTGTGGGAGCGGGCTTGCTCGCGAATGCGGTTCAACATTCAACATCTGAGTTGGCTGAAACACCGCTTTCGCGAGCAAGCCCGCTCCCACAGGTTTTTCGGGTTGAGAGGAAGAATTGTGTACGGATCATTTAACCGCTGGCTCCCCCGAGCCGCTTCACTGCTGCTCTGCCTGCTGTTCTGGCAACTCGCCGCCAGTCACCACTGGAACCTCGGCCTGGTGACCTTCGCCAATGTGCCGACCCCGCTTGCCGTGATCGAAGCTGCGCTGGGCCTCGGCGACTCGGGCAAACTCGCGCAGCACCTGGGCAGCAGCCTTGGCCGGGTATTCGCCGGTTACCTCGCGGCGCTGATCATCGGCGTGGCCCTGGGCCTGGCCATCGGTCGCTCGAAATGGGCCGAAGACCTGTTGCTGCCGCCCCTGGAAGTGCTGCGCCCGATCCCGGCGGTGGCGTGGATTCCCCTGGCGATCCTGATGTTTCCTTCGTCGGAACTGTCGATGGTGTTCATCACCTTCACCGGCGCACTGTTCCCGATCCTGCTCAACACCGTGCATGGCGTCGAAGGCGTCGACCCACGGCTGATCGCCTCGGCGAAAAGCCTCGGGGCAGGGCGCCGGGCAATCCTGCTGGAGGTCGTTCTTCCGGGGGCCGGCCCCAGCATCATTACCGGCCTGGCCATCGGCATGGGCACCTCGTGGTTCTGCCTGGTCACGGCAGAAATGATCTCCGGCCAATTCGGCATCGGTTATTACACCTGGGAGTCCTACACCCTCCAGAACTACGCCGACATCGTCGTCGGCATGTTGCTGATCGGCGTGCTCGGCATGGGCAGCAGCCTGCTGATCAAGCGTTTGGGCGGGCTGTTCACGCCTTGGCATCGACCACGAGGAAAAGCCTGATGAGCGTTTTTCAACACCTGGAAGGGCGTATTGATATTTGCGGGCTGTCGATCAGCCTGGGCGAGGGCCAAGCGGCTTTCGAAGCGGTGCAGGGCCTCGATTGCCAGATCGAACCGGGACAGTTCGTGTGCATTCTCGGGCCGTCCGGCTGCGGCAAGTCGACTTTGCTCGGCGCACTGGCAGGGCACCTGCAGCCGCGCACCGGCACCTTGAACGTGGATGGCGCGCCAGTATCGGGGCCATCGCCACAACGTGGCATGGTGTTCCAGCAGCACACCTTGTTTCCGTGGCGCACGGTGCGTGACAACGTGGCGTTCGGCTTGAAAATGCGTGGCGTCGGCAAGGTCGAACGGCACAAGGCAGCGGATGAAATCCTCGCCCTGGTGGGGCTCGAAGGGTTTGCCGGGCGCTGGCCCGACCAGCTCTCCGGCGGCATGCAGCAACGGGTGGAAATTGCCCGGGTGCTGGTCAACCGTCCGCGCCTGTTGCTGATGGATGAACCCTTCGGTGCCCTTGATGCCCTGACCCGGTTGAACATGCAGGAGCTGCTGCTGGACATCTGGACGCGCATCCGCACCACCGTGGTGTTTGTCACCCATGACATCGATGAAGCGCTGTTTCTCGCCGACCGCTTGCTGGTCATGAGCTCGCGACCCGGGCGGATCATCGAAGACCTGCGCCTGGACTTCCCCAGGCCGCGCAGCACGGAGCTGGTGACCCGCTCTGAATTCTCGCACCTGAAGCGTCATTGCCTCGAACTCCTGCGCCACGAAGACGGCCGGCAACTGCCGCGCCTGAACCCGCTCGGCCTTCCCCCTGAAAACAAACTGCCGCGATTTGCCCTATGACCTCACTATTCGATGTAACCGATAACGACGACATCCTTGCCCTGCAACCGCGCCTGACCGATGACGACCCCGGTGTACGCCGGATCGCGCTGATCGAGTTGGCCGATCTTGAGGAGCCGGACGGCCTGCAGTGGTTGATCGATCGACTGGCCGAAGACCCGATTGCCGACGTTCGCGCCGAAGCCGCGCGGTTGCTGGAAGCCTGGGAGGACGAGCCCGTGGTCGAAGCGTTGTGCCAGGCGCTGACGGATCCATCCCCGGCGGTGCAGGCGGCCGCTGCGCAAAGCCTCAGCCTGCTCAAGAGCGAGGCGGCGGGCCGGGTCATTCTGCCGTGGACCGGGCACGCTGACATTGGCGTACGCATTGCCGCGTTCAGGTCGTTGCGCGAGTTGCGTTGCCCCGATGCCGCCGATGCGGCTGCACGGGCATTGGACGATGAAAGCGCCGGTGTGCGCCGCGAAGCGGTGGGCGTGCTCGGCTGGCTCAAGCAACTCGGAGCCTTGCCGGCATTGGCGCGGTTGGCCAGCGATGACCCGGACACCGACGTGCGGCGTGCCGCCACCGGGGCGTTGGGCCTGGCGTCTGACGCGCAGGTGCTGCCGGCCCTGCGCCAGGCCTTGCGGGACGCTGCCTGGCAAGTCCGCGAAGAAGCCGCCACCACCCTGGGCAAGGTCGGCCACCTCGACGCCGGCCCGGCCCTGATCGACGCCTTGGGCGACGATTACTGGCAAGTGCGCCTGCGCGCCACCCGCAGCCTCGGTCGCTTGCGTTTTGTACCTGCGCTCGATGCGTTGATCGACACCCTCGGCCACCGCATCAGCAACCTGCGCAAGGAAGCCGCCCTGGCCCTGGGTGAATTGAACGACCCGCAGGCCATTGCGGCATTGCAGGCCGCACAGGACGACGGCGACCCGGAAGTGCGCAAGGCCGTGCGCATTGCCTTGAGTCAACTGCAATGAATCCGCTGGCGGTGGGTAATTTACGGAGCAGACAACAACTGCGCCTGAACTGGCCCGATGGCCGCGAACAGTGGCTGGACCACGCCGAACTGCGCCGGCAGTGCCCGTGTTCGCAGTGCCGGGCGTTTCGTATGCGGGGGCTGACGCCGATGGTCGATGCGCGGGTGCAGGTGATCGAATTGCACTCGCAGGGGTATGGCCTGCAACTGGTGTTCAGCGATGGCCATGAGCGAGGGATTTATCCGTGGGCGTATCTGGCGCAACTCACCCCTTGAATTACCGCAATCCAATGTGGGAGCGGGCTTGCTCGCGAAAGCGGTGTGTCAGGCAGCAGTGGTATCACTGACACGAAGCCTTCGCGAGCAAGCCCGCTCCCACCAGTCATCTGCCCAGCAGATGACTGGCGGTCCTTGCCAGGTAAAAGCCAAAAGAGTACAAATGTACTCCATGACGACTCTGACTCCCCGCCGTACCGCCATCCTGACCTTCATCCGCGATCGCATCGCCGAGCACGGTCAGCCTCCGAGCCTCGCCGAAATCAGCGAGGCGTTCGGTTTTGCCTCCCGCAGCGTGGCGCGCAAGCATGTGCTGGCGCTGACCGAAGCCGGTTTCATCGAGGTCAACCCGCACCAGGCCCGGGGCATTCGCCTGCTCGGGCAGCCGCCGCGTCCCGAGTTGCTGGACATCCCGGTGCTCGGCCGGGTGGCGGCCGGTGCGCCGATCGGGGCCGATGCGGAGGTCCATAGCCGCTTGCTGCTCGACCCGTCGATCTTCTCGCGGGTGCCGGACTACATGCTGAGGGTCCGGGGGGACTCGATGATCGGGGACGGCATTCTCGACGGCGACCTGGTGGGCGTGCACCGCAACCCCGAGGCGCTCAACGGCCAGATCGTCGTGGCGCGGCTCGACGGCGAAGTCACCATCAAGCGCTTCGAACGGGTCGGCGATGTGGTTCGTCTGCTGCCACGCAACCCGGCCTACCAGCCGATCATTGTCGAAGCCGACCGGGACCTGGCCATCGAAGGCGTGTTCTGTGGCCTGGTGAGGCAAGGCTGATGGGTGCCGTCGTTGCGCTGGATACGCTGTTCAATGGCGGCCAGGTCTGGAAGGGCCGGCCTGCGCCACCGGCCGCCTGCCCGCAACCCACCGGGCATGCCGCGCTGGACGCCGCCTTGCCCAGCGGAGGCTGGCCGGAGGCGGCGCTGACGGAAATCCTCTTGGCCGGGCAGGGCGTGGGCGAGTTGCAACTGGTGTGGCCGACGCTGGCACGGCTGTCGGCGGCGGGCGAGCGCATCGTGCTGGTGGCGCCGCCTTATGTGCCGTATCCCCAGGCGTGGCAGAGCGCCGGGGTCGATCTGCGTCAGTTGTCGATCATCCAGGCCAGCGAGCGCGATGCGCTGTGGGGCGCGGAACAATGCCTGCGTTCGGGCAGTTGCGGTGCGGTGCTGTGCTGGCCGCTCAAGGCCGATGACCGCGCCTTGCGCCGCTTGCAGGTGGCGGCGGAAACCGGCCAGACCCTGGCTTTCGCCTATCGTCCCCTCAGTGAAGCGATCAACCCTTCGCCGGCGGCCTTGCGCATCGCCATCGATGCCCGACCGGCACAACTGCGTGTGCTCAAGTGCCGCGGCGGCCTGGCCCGTTCGGCGCCGATTGCCTTCGCCGTGGGGCATTGAGGTTGCCATGCGCTGGGTCTGCATTGTTTTCCCGCAATTGGCGCTGGACGCGGTGCTGCGTCAGCGCGCCGATCCCGATGAGCCCCTGGCGTTGCTGACCGGCCCGGCCCAGCGCCGGGTACTGCAGGCAGTCAACGGTGCGGCGCGGGCGCTGGGTTTGCGTCCCGGCCAGTCCATGAGCGCGGCACAGGCCTTGAGCAAAGGCTTTGCCACGGCCGAATACGACGCCGCTGACATCGAACACTGGCAGCAGTTTCTCGCCGCCTGGGCCTATCGCTTCAGCTCTCAGGTCAGCGTGCATTACCCCCGGGCCGTGGTGTTCGAGATCGAATCCAGCCTCGGCCTGTTTGGTGCCTGGCCGCAATTCGAAGCGCTTTTGCGCCGTGAGCTCGGCGAGCTGGGGTTTCGGCACCGCATCGTGGCCGCGCCCAACCCGGTGGCGGCGCGGGTGCTGGCCAACGCCTATGACGGTCTGGTGGTGCCGGACGATCAAGCCTTGCGGCATCATCTGGGGCAAATGCCCGTCGATCGGATCGGCCTCGAAGCATCGGTCGCCACGGCCTTGTCGCGCATGGGCCTGCGCACCTTGAGCCAGGTGCAGGCGTTGCCCCGGCACAGCCTGGCCCGGCGTTTCGAGGCCCAGGTGCTCAAGCATCTGGATGCCCTGTTCGGTTTGCGGCGGCTGGCGCTGGCGTTTTACCTGCCGCCGGACCGCTTCGATGTGCGTATCGAACTCAATTTCGATGTGCAGTCCCATCAAGCCTTGCTGTTTCCGTTGCGCCGGTTGACGGGCGACCTGTCGACGTTCCTCTGCGGTCGCGACAGCGGCGTACAGCGTTTCGACCTGCATCTGGAGCATGCCGGGTTGCCGGACACGGTCATCAAGGTCGGTCTGCTCAGCGCCGAGCGCGATCCGGCGATGCTCTTCGAGCTGGCCCGGGGGCGGCTGGAGCAAGTCCAGGTCGAGGCGCCGGTGCGCGGCTTTCGCTTGCGCGCCGAGGATTTGCCGGCCTTCGTGCCCCAGCATCGGGAACTGTTCGACGATCGCCCGCAGCAGTCCTTGCCCTGGGAGCAGCTGCGCGAACGCCTGCGTGCACGGCTGGGGGATGACGCGGTGCATGGCTTGGGTTTCCAGGCCGATCACCGCCCCGAGTGCGCGTGGCAGGCCAGTGCCGACAGCCAGCCTTGCGCGGTGCCGGCCGCCGTGAAGCGGCCGGGCTGGCTGCTGACTGAGCCGCTGGCCGTGCATCAGGGCTCGGCGCGCATTCTCATGGGGCCGGAGCGCATCGAGTCCGGCTGGTGGGACGGCGACGACGTACGCCGTGACTATTACCTGATCGAAACCCGTGCCGGCCAACAGGGCTGGGCTTACCGGGCGGTCGGTGAGGATGGCCCGTTGTGGCTGCAGGGCTGGTTCGCATGAGCATCGACTATGCCGAACTGCACTGCCTGTCGAACTTCAGCTTCCAGCGCGGGGCGTCCAGTGCCCTCGAGCTGTTCCAGCGCGCGAAAAAACAGGGTTATCAAGCCCTGGCGATCACCGACGAATGCACCCTGGCGGGCATCGTTCGCGCCTGGCAAGCGGCGAAGTCCGTGGAGTTGCCGCTGATCATCGGCAGTGAAATACGCATCGAGAACGGCCCGAAACTGGTGCTGCTGGTGGAGAACCTCGAGGGCTATCAGGCGCTGTGCCGATTGATCACCCGCGCCCGGCGGCGCACGCAGAAAGGCCAGTATCAGGTGCTGCGCGAAGACTTCAGCGAACCCTTGCCGGGGCTGTTGGCGTTGTGGGTGCCGGACGCTGTCGATGCCTTTGAACAGGGCCGCTGGCTCAAGCAGGTCTTCGCCGAGCGCCTGTGGCTGGCCGTGCAGTTGCATCGCGGCCAGGACGATGCCCGGCGCCTGGACGATCTGCTGACCCTGGCCAGGGAATTGCGGATTCCTGCGGTGGCCAGTGGCGATGTGCACATGCACGCTCGCGGCCGGCGCGCCTTGCAGGACACCATGACTGCGATTCGTCATCACCTGCCGGTGGCCGATGCCGGGTTGCGCCTGCATCCCAACGGCGAACGCCATCTGCGCAGCCTCGACGTGCTGCAGGCGCTTTATCCGCCAGCCTTGCTGGCAGAAACGCTGACCATTGCCCGGCGTTGCACCTTTGATCTTGGCCAGTTGCGTTACCAGTACCCCCGCGAACTGGTGCCGCAAGGGCACTCGGCCACCTCGTGGCTGCGTCATTTGACCGAAGAAGGCATCGAGTGGCGTTGGCCAAAAAGGCCGAAAAGCGAAGTGCTGGAGCAGATCGACAAGGAGCTGCAACTGATCGCGGAACTGGGCTATGAAAGCTATTTCCTGACGGTCCACGACATCGTCCGCTTTGCCCGCCAGCAACAGATTCTTTGTCAGGGTCGTGGTTCTGCCGCCAACTCGGCCGTGTGCTTTGCCCTGGGGATCACCGAAATCGATCCGGATCGCACCACGTTGCTGTTCGAGCGCTTTTTGTCCAAAGAACGTAACGAACCGCCGGACATCGACGTCGATTTCGAGCACGAGCGCCGCGAGGAAGTCTTGCAGTATGTGTTCCAGCGTTATGGCCGGCCCCGGGCCGCATTGACGGCGGTGGTCAGCACTTATCACGCCGCCGGTGCGGTACGGGATGTGGCCAAGGCACTGGGCTTGCCGCCGGACCAGATCAACGCCCTGGCCGATTGTTGCGGTCACTGGAGCGATGAAACGCCCCCCGTTGAACGCCTGCGTGAAGGTGGTTTTGACCCGCAGAGCCCGGTGCTGCACCGGGTGCTGAGCCTGACGGGGCAGTTGATCGGCTTCCCCCGGCATTTGTCCCAGCACCCCGGCGGTTTCGTGATTTCCGAGCAGCCGCTGGACAGTCTGGTGCCGGTGGAAAATGCCGCCATGGCCGAGCGCACCATCATCCAGTGGGACAAGGATGACCTCGACGCAGTGGGCCTGCTCAAGGTCGATATCCTGGCGCTGGGCATGCTCAGCGCGATTCGCCGATGTTTCGATCTGCTGCGCCGGCACCGGGGCCTGGACCTGAGTCTGGCAACCATCCCGTCCGAAGATGCGAGCACCTACGAAATGATCGGTCGGGCTGACACCATCGGCGTGTTCCAGATCGAATCCCGGGCGCAGATGTCGATGCTGCCAAGGCTCAGACCGAAGACGTTTTACGATCTGGTGATCGAGGTCGCCATCGTTCGACCGGGGCCGATCCAGGGCGGCATGGTGCATCCGTACCTGCGGCGACGGAACAAGGAAGAACCGGAGGCGTATCCGTCGCCGGAACTGGAAGTGGTGCTCAAGCGCACCCTTGGCGTGCCGCTGTTTCAGGAACAAGTGATGCAGATCGCCATCGTCGCCGCCGACTACAGCCCCGGTGAGGCCGACCAGCTACGCCGCTCCATGGCCGCGTGGAAACGCCACGGCGGGCTCGAACCGCACAAGGAACGGTTGGCCGCCGGGATGAAGAAAAACGGCTACACCGCCGAGTTCGCCGCGCAGATCTTCGAACAGATCAAGGGCTTTGGCAGCTACGGCTTCCCCGAGTCCCACGCAGCCAGTTTTGCCTTGCTGACCTACGCCAGTTGCTGGTTGAAATGCCACGAGCCGGCGGCCTTCGCCTGCGCGCTGATCAACAGTTGGCCGATGGGGTTCTACAGTCCGGACCAGATTCTGCAGGACGTTCGCCGCCATCATTTGCAGGTTCGCCCGGTGGACGTGCGTGCCAGTGACTGGGATTGCAGCCTGGAACCGATCAGCGGTGCGCAGCCGGCGATTCGCCTGGGCATGCGCATGATCAAGGGCTTTCGTGAGGAGGATGCACGGTGCATCGAGGCGGCCCGCTCGAAAGGCGCGTTTGCCGACATTGCCGACCTCGGCGAACGGGCGCGACTCGATGCCCGCGCCCAGGAGCAACTGGCCGATGCCGGTGCGTTGCGTGGCCTGGCCGGCGACCGGCACCGGGCACGCTGGGAAGTGGCCGGGGTACAAAAGCAGCTGGGGTTGTTTGCTGGCCTGCCGAGACGGGAGGAGGACGCGGTGTCGTTGCCCAAACCCACCGTGGGCGAAGACCTGCAAGCCGATTACGCCAGTGTCGGCACCACCCTCGGGCCGCATCCGCTGGCCCTGTTGCGCAGTGAGTTGAAGGCCCGGCGCTGCCGCAGTTCGAAGGAGTTGCTGGACGTCGAGCACGGTCGGCCGGTCAGCGTCGCCGGGCTGGTCACCGGCCGACAACGCCCGGCCACCGCCAGCGGCGTGACCTTCGTCACCCTTGAGGACGAGTTCGGCAACGTCAACGTGGTGGTCTGGCGTGACCTGGCCGAGCGACAGCGCCGGGTGCTGGTGGGCTCGCAGTTGCTCAAGGTCGATGGTCGCTGGGAGAAGGAGGGCGAGGTGCGACATCTGATTGCCGGGCGCTTGAGTGACCTGAGCCCGCTACTGGACGGTATCAGTGTGCGCAGTCGCGATTTCCGCTGACGACGCGCCCCCCTGTAGGAGCGCTTGCTCGCGATGAACCTAAGAGCGCCGCGGGGTGTCAGGTTACCAGCGTTATCGTTGACGACCATCGCGAGCAAGCTCGCTCCTACAGGTTTTGTGCAATCTCTGGTTATTTGGTGACAGGCCAAAACCGCTCCCCACCGCCCGGCTCTTCCGTCCACGCCTGCAACGACCGCGTCGGCAAATCGAAATAATCCCGCGTGCGCGCATAGCCATGCCCGCCCATGCGTCCGATCGCATCCAGCCCCAATTGATCGATGTACAGGGTTTTCGGGTCGATCAGTTCGTCTCGCACATGGGCCATTAACACTTCACCAAAGATGATTTCCCGCGACTGGCCGATGGACAGCGCCATCATCCGCCGGCATTCCAGTGCCACGGGTGCTTCGCCGATGCGCGGGCATTTGACCGTGGTGCCGGGGATGGCGGTGAGGCCGGCGGCGGTCAATTCGTCGAAACCGGGGGCGAAGGGCACGGCGCAGACGTTCATGGCTTCCACCAGTGCATCGCTGACGATGTTCACGGTGAATTCCTGGTTGAGCTGAATGTTGCGGGTAGTGTCCTTGGGGCTTTGGTCACCGTAGTTTTCCACGCCCAGGGCGAGGATGGGCGGGTCGGCCGACAGCGCATTGAAGAAGCTGAATGGCGCCGCGTTGACCCGGCCTTCGCCGTCGACGGTCGTGACCAGGGCAATCGGCCGTGGCACGACGCTGCCGATCAGGATCTTGTATTTTTCCCGTGGGCTCAATGTGCTGAAGTCGAAGCTTTGCATGGGCAGAATTCTCTAAAGAAGGGGATCGATGGCGCTCAGTGGCGCCTGTGCGCTGTGGTCGTCGGCGAACGGGATGGCTGGCTGGAACAAGCCTTTCCAGTCCGGTTGGCCAAAGGCCCGGTCGCTGTGGCTGCGCATCAGCTTTTCGAATTGCCGTTGGGCCTGGCGTTGCAGGGCGGGGTAGTCGATGCCCTTGACCTGGCCGTCCTGCATCACGCAGCGGCCATCGATGTAGCTGGCGATGCAGTCGTCACCGCGACCGGCCAGCACAAGATTTTTCAGCGGATCGAATAACGGTCCCAGGTGCATTCCACGCAGGTTGAACACGGTGATGTCGGCCTTGCACCCCGGCGCCAGACGTCCGAGATCGTCGCGACCCAAAGCCGTGGCGCCGCCGAGTGTCGCGGCGTTGTACAGGTCCAGCGTGCTGGTCAGGTCATTACCGCCCTCCATCAGGCGGGCGATATTCAAGCCCTGGCGCATGTTGTCCAGCAAGTCCGCCGGCCAGGTGTCGGTGCCCAGGGCGAAGTTGATGCCCTTGGCCCGATAGCGTCCGAACGAGTTCAGCGCCTCGCCATCCCGGGCAAACACCACCGGGCAATGCACCAGGCTCGCGCCGCCGTCCACGACTCGCTGCAAGTCGTCATCACCTTGGGTGTAGATGCCGTGGGGCAGCAGGCTGCGTGGGTTCAAAAGCCCAAGCTGCTGCAACCAGCCCAACGGTGAAGCGCCGCGCAGTTGCTCGACCATTGCCACTTCGCCCAGGCCCTGACAGCAATGCAAACGCATCGGTGCGTTCATTTCCTGGCTCAGCTTGGCGGTGCGCTGCAGCAGCGCCGGGGTGCAGGTCTGGATGCGATCGGGCAGCAAGGCGCCGCGAATCAGGCCGTCATTCGTGCCGTCGAAATCGCGGAAAAACCGTTCAGCCGCATCCAGTCCCGCCATACCCCGGGCTTCGTCCCAGTGGTGGGCCAGCTTACCGTCGGCCTGCCAGTAGCTCATGCCGCTCATGTAGCAAGGGCCGAGGTAAGTGCGCAGCCCCAACTCGGCCGCCACATCGGCTACCGCCGCAAACTCGTCATAGGTCTCGGCCCACTCGCGGTAATACATCGAGGTGATCGGCATGGCCGTGGTAATGCCGTTGCGGATCAGCTGCGTGAAGGCGTAGCGGTATTTGAAGACTTCTTCTTCGGGGCTGTAACTTTCCCGCGATCCACGTGCCAGATACTGCGCGGACCACATCCGGCCCATGTCGCGCTCGTCACCGTTGTCCAGGGTCAGCACCGTGGAATCGAGGTCGCCGAGGGCATCCAGATCGATGAAGCCGGGGCCGATCAGCGCATTGCCGTAATCAACCCACTGATCTACCGGACCCGGATAATTGCGCCCGACAAACTCAATGCGCGAACCTGCGAACACCACTTCGCCGTCGCGCCACAGCACATGCTGTGTGCCGTCGAAGCCGACCACGCAACTGGCCCGCAAGCCGATGAGCTTCACAGACGGCTTTCCAGCAAACGGCCACTCGCAGCAACCAACTGACCCGCGCGATAGACCTGACGCAGCGGCCGCGAAACCACCGCTTCACCCAGCGTTTGCACCGGCATCAGCAGGAAGTCCGCCGGCTGGCCGATCGCCAGGCGATTGGCTTCGCAACCCAGTGCCTGGGCGCCGTTGACGGTTGCCGCCGCGAACGCCGCCGCCAGTTCTGCGTCCTTGCCCAAGTCGAAGCGGAACGCCAGCAGCATCGCCCGTTCCAGCATGTCGCCGTTGCCCATGGGCGACCAGGCATCACGAATGCCGTCGGAGCCCAGGCACACATTCACGCCGGTTTCGCGCAGGGCCAGGAACGGCGGCACCGCGCAATCGGCCGGGGCAGAGCTCATCAGCGAAATGCCCAGCGTCGCCAGGCGTTCGGCCACCGGTTTGACCTGGCTCCACGGCAACATCCCCAGGCAATAGGCATGGCTGATCATCACCCGGCCTTGGCGGCCAAAGCGTTCGGTGTAGTCGGCGATCAGCGCGATCTGCCACAGGCCCAGCTCACCCTTGTCGTGCAGGTGAATGTCGACGCCACGGTCGAACTCGCTGGCCAGTTTGAACACGAAATCCAGTTGCGCAATCGGGTCGTTGTCGATGCCGCACGGGTCCAGTCCGCCGACGTTTTCCACGCCCAGGGCCATGGCTTCGCGCATCAGTTCGGCGGTGCCGGGGCGGCTGATCAGGCCGGTCTGGGGGAACACCACCAGTTGCAGGTCGATCAGGTCACGGTAGGTTTCACGCAGCTGTTGCATGGCTTCGACATGGCGCAGTCCGAACTCCGGGTCGATGTCGACGTGGCAACGCATGGTCAGCGAGCCACGGGCGATGCAGTTTTCCAGCAGGGCACCAGCCCGTTGCGCAATCGGTGTGGTGACTTCGCGCAGGATGCGCCGTTCGTTGGCAATGTAGTCCTTGAGGGTCGGGCCGGCGCTGTTGGGGCGCCATGGCTGGCCCCAGAGGGTTTTGTCCAGGTGCACATGGCTTTCCACCAGAGCAGGGGTGAGCAGTTGGTTCTGGCCGTCGATGTCGGTGGCGGAGAGGGCTTCGTTCGACGCGGGACGGCGTTGACTGAACCGGCCGTATTCGATCAGCAGGTCTTCGGCGGGGGCGCCGTAGGGACGCACGTTGCGCAGCCAGCGGGGTTGATTCATTGCAAACCTCAAGTTGTATGTTGTCAGGGGCGGCCTCTTCGCGAGCAAGCCCGCTCCCACAGGATTTGGGGGTGCTCACAAAATGTGTGATCAGCACAAATCACTGTGGGAGCGGGCTTGCTCGCGAAGGCCGCGACTCGGTCTCGGATCAGCCCTTGAGCTTCGCCCAGATGCGGTCTTGCAGCTCACGCGCCTTGTTGCTGCACTCCTTTTCCGGGCGCAGGCGCGAGGCGAATTCGTCGGGCATGTTGATGGCGTCCATGACTCGCCATTTGGCGTCAATCAGCTTGTCGCTCTGGATGCCGTTGGCGTAGGCGATGGCGTTGGACACGGCGGCGGCATTTTCCGGTTTCATCATCCAGTCGATGAAGATCTTCGCGTTGCCGGGGTGTGGCGCGCTTTTCGGTACGGCAAAGTTGTCCTGGAACATTGCCAGGCCTTCCTTCGGATACACGTATTTGATCGTGCTCTTCTGCAGGGTGGCCCGCGCTGTAGAACCGTTCCAGTTCTGCATCATGATCACCTCGCCGGAGGCCATGCGGTCGACGGTGTTGTCCGAGCTGTACATCTTCAGGAAGGGTTTCTGTTTTTGCAGCAGTTCGAGGATGCGCTTGGCGTCCTGCGGGTTTTCGCTGCATTCGTCGACGTTCAGGTAGTGGCTGGCGGCGTTGATCACGCTGCTGGAGGTGTCGAGGGCGGCGAGTTGGCCTTGCAGCTCCTTGCGCGGCTCGAAGAACTCTTTCCACGAGTCGTCGAGTTTGCCGCCGGGCACCCGTGCGCTGTCATAGGAGAACCCGGTGGTACCCCACAGGTAAGGTGCCGAGAATTTGCGGCCGGGGTCGAAGCCCGGGTCGCGGAACGCCGGTTTGACATACTGGAAGTTGGGCAGGGTCGAGGCGTCGATTTCCAGCAGCAGGTCCTGGTTGATCAGGGTGCGCATGATCGATTGCGACGGCACGATCACGTCATAGGCCGCGCCGCCGGCCTGCAGCTTGGCCAGCAGGGTTTCGTTGCTGTCGTAGCCGTCCATGGTGACCTTGATACCGGTCTCCTTTTCGAACTTGGCCAGCAGGTCGACCGGGTAGTAGTCGGTCCAGTTGTAGAAGAACAGTTCCTTGGGCTCGGCGGCCTGGGCGCTGAACGCGGTGAAGCAACTCAGGGCCAGACCGGCAACAGCGAAACACATGTTTTTTGTTTTCATGTTTGAAGCGCTCCAGGATTTATTGGTTTTTGCCGCGCTGTCCCAGCCAGAAGGCCAGCACCACCAGCACGATGGATATCACCAGCATCAGGGTCGAGATCGCGTTGATCTCCGGCGTCACGCCGGCCTTGATGGCTGAGAAGATGTACACCGGCAAGGTCGTCGACCCCGGTCCGGCGACGAAGAAGGTCATGATGAAATCGTCGAGGCTGACCACGAACGCCAGCACCGAACCGGACAGCACCGCCGGCCACAGCAGCGGCAAGGTCACCCGGCGAAACACCTGCCAGGGGTTGGCGTACAGGTCGTTCGCCGCTTCCAGCAGGCTCTTGTCCAGGTCATTGAGCCGCGCACGGATCGGCAGGTAGGCGAAGGGAATGCAGAAGCCGATGTGGGCGATGATCACTGTGAGCAAACCGAGCTTGATCCCCAGTGCCATGAACAACAGCAGGGTGGCCACGGCGGTGACGATCTCCGGCAGGATCAGTGGCAGGTTGATCCCGCCCTCGACCATTTTCTGCCCGTAGAACGGCCGGTAAGTCGCCAGCGCCGCGAGCAATGCAATCGCCGTGGCGCACACCGTGGCGATGCTGGCGACGATGATCGAGTTCAGCGCGGCGGTCTGGATCGACGGGTTGGCCAGGATGCGCCCGTACCAGTCGAGCGAGAACTCTGTCCACACCGTCGCCGAGCGGTTGGCGTTGAAGCTGTAGGCGATCAACACGAAAATCGGCAGGTACAGATAGGCCAGCATCAACAGGCTGACTTCACGGGTCAGGGGCAGTTTTTTCAGGTGCAGGGCGATCATGCTTGGGCTCCCCGACGCAGGGTCTTGGCGGCATTGCGGCTATAGAGGGCGTAAAGCACCAGGGACAGCAACATGATCCCCAGCAACAGGAACGACAGCGAACTGCCCAGCGGCCAGTTGCGCGCGGTGCCGAACTGCTGCTGGATCAGGTTGCCGATCATCAGCGTCTTGCCGCCGCCGAGGATGGCGGGGGTAATGAAGGCGCCCAGGCTTGGCACGAACACCAGCAGCGCACCGGCAATCACCCCCGGCATCGACAGCGGCAGGATGATCCGGCGCAATGCGTGCCAGCGGTTGGCACCCAGGTCATAGGCCGCCTCCACCAGGCGCCAGTCGAGTTTTTCCAGGGTCGAATAGATCGGCAGAATCATGAACGGCAGGAAGCTGTAGACCAGCCCGACGCTGACCGCGAAGTCGTTGTAGAGCAGGGTGATGCCACCGGCCTGCGGGAACAGCGCGTTGAGGCTCTGGGCCACCCAGCCCTGTTCGCGCAGGATGATCAGCCACGCGTAGTTGCGGATCAGCAGGTTGGTCCAGAACGGGATGGTGATCAGCAACACCATCAGGTTGCGCCGCCGTGGTGTCAGGCTCGACATCCACAGCGCCACCGGGAAGCCGAACAGGAAACACAGGACTGTGGTACCACCGGCCTGGAACACCGAGCGCAACAACGCTTGGGCGTAGACCCAATTGAGCTCAAGCTCACCGTCGAAGCCTTCCTGGAAAAACAGCTGCACGTAGCTTTGCAATTGCCAGTTGGCCTGCCAGTCGACGCCGCCATAGACGTTGCGCGGCAACAGGCTGATGTAGCCCATGATGCCCAGCGGAATGGCGATCAGGGCCAGCAGGGTCAGGACTACCGGGCTGAGCAACAGCGCGCGGTTGAGGGCCGGGGAAGTGCTGCTGACGCTCATCTCAGGCCTCCATCAACAGGCAGGCGTGGGGCGGCAGGTTGACCGCGACGCGATCACCCACCACCCGCCCGTGGCTCAGGCCTTCGTTGTTCTCGCGCAGCATGACCTTGATGTCGTTGTTCAGGCGGCATTGATAGAGCGTGGCCGTGCCGACATACAGCACGGCTTCGATCACGCCGCGCAGGTGGTGGGGTTGTGTCGGTTCGACCAGTTGCGAGCGCTCGGGGCGGAACGCCAGTTGCACCTTGCTGCCGTCAAAGCCCTGGGCCGGGCAGGGGATTTCCACGGGCATGCCATTGGGCACGAAGAGTTTTTCGTTTTGCTGGCCGCGCTTGAGGTGGCCAGGGAGGAAGTTGATATCGCCGATGAATTGCGCGACGAACTGGTGTTGCGGGCGCTCGTAGATCTCATTGGGCGTGCCGATTTGCAGAATCTTGCCGGCGGACATCACGGCAATGCGATCGGACAGGGTCAGCGCTTCTTCCTGATCGTGGGTGACAAAAATGAAGGTGATCCCGGCTTCTTTCTGCACGCGCTTGAGTTCGACCTGCATTTCCTTGCGCAGCTTGAGGTCCAGGGCCGACAGCGGCTCATCGAGCAACAGCACTTTGGGTTTCGGCGCCAGGGCCCGGGCCAGAGCCACCCGTTGCTGTTGGCCGCCGGACAGTTCGGCTGGTTTGCGCCTGGCCAGGTGCTGCATTTGCACCAGCGCGAGCATCTCATCGACCCGCTGCGGGATCAGTTTGCGATCAAGACCCTGCATCTCGAGGCCGAAGGCGATATTCTGCGCAACACTCATGTGCGGAAACAGTGCGTAACTCTGGAACACCGTATTGACCCGACGCTTGAACGGCGGCAAGTCATTGACCGTCTCGCCCGCGAGGCGAATCTCGCCGTCGCTGACATGCTCGAAGCCGGCGATGGTGCGCAACAGGGTGGTCTTGCCACAGCCGGAAGGACCGAGCAGGGTGAAGAATTCGTTGTCGGCGATGTCGACAGAAACATTGTCGAGGGCAGGAGCCAGCCCTGGATCGTCGGAATAGCGTTTTGAGACGTTTCGCACTTCAATTGCAACTGGATGACCCATAATGGTGCATTCCTCTAATTATTGTATGCAAAATCTGGATGCAATTTAGAAATACCCGGATTAATCTGCTCGTGCAAGCCCCTTTTTCAATGGCTGTTCATTCGCCAGGGTTGTTTGCGCAGGGCTGAAGGAGTTGATGAATGACGGAAAAGAAACTGGAAACCACGGTCGACCGCGTCTACCAAGGGGTTTACGAGGCGATCAGCAAGCGTTCGCTGCGTCCGGGAATGAAGCTGGGCGAAGCCTCGTTGGCGGAACTGTTCAATGTCAGCCGCACGTCTGTCCGGGCCGCGCTCAAGCAATTGGAAGCCGATGGCCTGGTCACCACCGAACCCAATAAAGGTGCATCGGTGTCGTTACCCAGTGACGAGGAGATCCGCTCGCTGTTCGAAACCCGGCGTCTGGTCGAGATCGGTATCGTCAGTGAACTGTGCCGTCGTCGCGATACGGCGGTGACCCAGGACCTGCGCGATCATTTGCTGCTGGAGGACGAAGCGCATCGAAGCGGCGATCACGAGCGGTTGATTCACCTGCTCGGCGAGTTCCACATCAAACTGGCCCGCAGCCTGAACAACCCGGTGCTGCTCGACTGGTTCCAGAAACTGATTTCCCGGGCGTCGCTGTATGCCGCCGCACTGGATGACGACAGCCATGAAGCCTGCCGCGACGATGAACACCTGCGGCTGATCGAGTTCATCGAAGCAGGCAACCAGAGCGCGGCCATCGAGCTGACCTGCATGCATCTGAATGGCATCGAGAAGGCCATTCTCGACGTCGCGGCCACGCTGAAAAGCAGTTACAACCCGCTCAAACATTTGATAGAGGTCTAGACCCCACTGAAGATCAAAACTGTGGGAGCGGGCTTGCTCGCGAAAGCGGTGTGTCATTCAACCTGTTCGTCTGCTGATACACCGCCTTCGCGAGCAAGCCCGCTCCCACAGGGGGCAATAGAGGCCAAATGGCCCGCGAGAATCAGCTATACCTCTATGAAGCGAATAGCGTCCAGAATGCTCGAAACAAACGGGTGCAATTTACCGGGATTGAGCCAGCCAATGCAGTTTCTAGCGGATAGCCACGGGTGTGCCGGATGGAACGGCGAAATGGCCGGGCGTATTCGTGCGTTCGACTGGAGCAAGACTGAACTTGGCCCACTCGACTCATGGTCGAAAAGCCTGAACAGTGCAGTGCAGTTGATGCTTGCCTCGCCGTTGCCGATGGTGATGCTCTGGGGACAGTCGGGGTACATGATCTACAACGACGCCTACTCCAAGTTTGCCGGTGGACGTCATCCGTACTTGCTCGGCTCTACGGTCGAGCTGGGCTGGCCCGAAGTCGCCGAATTCAATCGCCACGTGGTGGATACCTGCCTGGCGGGCGGCACCTTGTCCTATCGCAATAAAGTCCTGGTATTGCTGCGCGACGGCGTTCCCGAGGATGTCTGGCTCGACCTCTATTACAGCCCGGTGGCCGACGATAACGGGCGTCCGGCCGGGGTCATGGCCATGGTGGTGGAAACCACCGAATGGGTGATATCCGAACGTCGGCGACAGGCGGCCGAAGACGCCTATCACGCTGACAATGAACGGGTACGGCTGGCGCTGAACGCCGGAGCGCTGCTCGGTTCCTTTGTCTGGGACATCAAGACCAACCTGTTGTCCGGTGATGAGCGCTTCGCCCGCACGTTTTCCTATCCACCCGGGCAAGACCTGCAAAATCTGTCTCGGGACATCGCTGAAAGCCGGATCCATCCGGACGATCGCGGCTGGGTCCAGGAGCGCATCACACTGTCGGTCGAGACAGGCGAGCCCTACAACGTCGAGTACCGGATCCAGCGCCCCGATGGCAGTTACCTCTGGGTACTCGCCAGCGGGTGTTGCGAGTTCGATGAGCAAGGCGAGGCGTTTCGTTTCCCTGCCGTGCTGATCGATATTCACGAACGCAAGACCGCCGAAGAATCCCTGCTCAAGTTCACCCGCAACCTGGAACAGCGGGTGGCCGATGAGGTCGAGGCGCGGCTGGCAGCGGAAGAACAACTGCGCCAGTCACAGAAACTCGAAGCCATCGGCGGCCTCACCGGCGGTGTGGCCCATGACTTCAACAACCTGCTGCAAGTGATCGCCGGCAACCTGCACCTGCTGGCACGCCATGAGCCGGGCAACGCCAATGTGCAGCGCCGGGTCGCGGCGTCGATTGCCGCCGTCGAGCGCGGTGCCAAGCTGTCCTCGCAATTGCTCGCATTCGCCCGTCGCCAACCGTTGTCGCCTGCGGTCTTTACGCTGCGGCAGATTTTCGATGGCCTGGCGGAGCTGTTGCTGCGTGCCCTGGGTGAAACCCTTCAGGTGCACATGACGGCACCTGAAGATTCCTGGAATGTGTTTGTCGATCGCAATCAACTGGAAAACGCCATTCTCAATCTGGCGATCAATGCCCGTGACGCTCTTCAGGGTGAGGGCAGGATTGACCTTTGCGCGGAAAACATCACCCTCGATCGCAAATTTTGCGCCGCGAAGGGCATTACCGCCGGGGACTATGTGCGGGTGTCCGTGACGGATACCGGTGTCGGCATGCCGCCGCAGGTGCTGGCCCAGGCGTTCGAACCGTTCTTCACCACCAAGGCCGACGGACAGGGCACCGGATTGGGCTTGAGCATGGTGTTTGGTTTCGTCAAACAGAGTGGCGGTCATATCGAAATTGCCAGCGACGTCGGGCAGGGCACCCGGGTGCAGTTGTACTTCCCGCGCACCTTGCGCGCGGCACCCAGCGAAACACTGAGCCCTGATGTGCCGCAGCGGGGCGGGCACGAACGCATCCTGGTGGTCGAAGACAATGAGGCGGTGCGGGTGTCGGTGGTGGAGTGGTTGCGCGAGGAGGGCTATCAGATTCTCACGGCCCCCAACGGTGACGTTGCCATGCAAATGTTGCTGGAAGGGCTGGCGGTGGACCTGATCTTCACCGACGTGGTCATGCCCGGCCTGATCAAGAGTTCGGACTTGGCGGCCTGGGCGAAAGTACAGGAACCTCCGGTGGCTGTGCTGTTCACCTCGGGGCATACCCGCGACATCATCTCGCGCAATCACCAGCTCAGCCCCGACACCCACCTGCTGAGCAAACCCTATAATCCCGAAGCACTCAGGCAAATGGTGCGCACGGTGCTTAACGGCTGACAAAAACAGGTGATTCTCTACACCGGTTTCAAAAGCTGATCGAGTCATCGTCAGCCGGTGGAGGCGTCGGCGCAGGCGAAGGTTTTATCGCCTTTGCGACAGGACGACGAACGGACACCGCTGGTCTGACAGGTGGTCGACAGAACGGGCTAACCGAGGCCATTCTGATAGTTGGTGAACGCAATTGATCGCGTCTCGCTGCCGATCAACAAACGGAGGTGTTCCATGCCGGTGCCCCATGACCTTTATCAGGATCTGAAACGCTCAAAGGAAGAAATCCAGCAGAAACGCACCAAGGATCCGTTACTGGATTCACTGATCAACAAGTATTCCCTGGCTGATGCCGAAGTGGTGAAGGCGGAGGAGGCCAAATCCAGCGATGACACGGTGACGAAGCTCAAGGCGAAGCGCTTGGAGGTCAAGGACAAGATCGTCAAGCAACTTGGCTCGTCGTCCTGATCCCGCGAGCCTGCCACCGTCGATCGGTGGCTGAAAAGCTGGAGCGGCAACCAGAACCGGCACCTCGAATGCTCAGAGACCGATGTTACGGCTCTCGACGAGGTGCCTCATCATCCAGCCCAACTACCCCTGTGAACTGAACTCCGCCCCCTGTAGGAGCGAGCTTGCTCGCGATAAACCCGAGAACGCCGCGGGGCATCTGCCAACCAGCGTTATCGTTGACGACCATCGCGAGCAAGCTCGCTCCTACAGGATCAGATGCGGGGCTTGCTCATTGCAATGCCTTGCTCAACGGCAACCTCGCCATGTTCTGCGCTTTCAGCGAGCCGAAATACAACCAGTCCCCATACTCGCGCACCGTGGTGATGGGGGAGTAGTTGTCGCTGCTGCCGTCCTGCAAATTGGCGATCACTTTGCCTTCAAGGTCCAGGCCCAGGGCAAACCCGCGTTTTTCCACGGGTTTGGGCAAGACGGTCATGGCTCGCACGATCATCTTGCGCACGAACGGATGCGCCGCCGTGCCGTCGAGCAGGGCGTTGCGGGGGGCATAGAGTGCCACCCAGAACCGGTCGTGACCATTGAACGACAGGTTGTCCGGCAGCCCCGGCAGGTTGTCGATGAACAGGTCATGGGTGCCGGCCTTGGGGCCGCTGAGCCAGTAACGGCTGATACGGTAGGCGCCGGTTTCATTGACCAGCACGTAGGCATCGTCCGGTCCCAGGGTCACGCCGTTGGCAAACTCCAGCTTGTCCAGCACAACCGATGTTTTGCCGGTCTGAAAGTCATAACGCAGCAGACGGCCATCGCCGCCGTGTTCGAGCACGGCCTCACCATCGTGGCCATAGCCGAAGCGGCTCGAAGCATCGCTGAAATAGGCGTAGTGACCCGGTTTGTCGATAGCCACATCGTCGGTAAAGCCGAAGGGAACGCCATCGGCCTCCGTGGTCAGGGCCACCAGGCGACCCTGGGCGTCGAGTGACAACAAGCCTTTGATGGCATCGGCGATCACCAGCAGGCCATTGGGATGCCGGGCCAGGCCCAATGGCCGGCCACCGGTATCGACCAGGACTTTGGTGGTCTTGCCGTCCAGGCTGGTGCGGATCAGGCGACCGTCGTGCAGGCCGGTGAGGAGTGTGTCGTTTTCCAGCAACAAGGCCTCCGGCCCGTCGATGTCGGCGGCACCGACGCGTTCCATGCCCTTGAGCCGCTGATTGTCGGCGTAGATGCCGCTGGTGAGGGACGGCGCGGGTTGTGGCGCCCAGGCCACCGGTTGCACCCTGGTTGGCATCAGCAGCAGGAAGGCGCCGATGGCGACGATGACCAGCAACAGGCATTTGAGGATTCGGCTCACGCGTTGACCCCTGTCGCCGCCAGGTATTTCTGCGCCATGTCACGCAACGCCTGCATCGACGCCGCCGATTCCCGATCGATGCGCCGCTGGAGCAACAACCGGTTGGCGATCCGCATTGCCAGGCCGCTGAATTGATATTCCAGGGTCCGGACGAAACGTGTGTCCGGGCCTGTGGCATCGCATTCATAGGTCACCACCAGCGACAGGCCATGATCACCCCGGGCCCGGGCGCTCCAGCGCCGTCCGGGCAGGTACTCCGCTACCTCCCAGCTCAAGTGCCCGTCGCGGCCGCCGGCGCGGATGTCCTCCTCGAATCGTGCGCCGGCATGCAACGGGCCATTTGGCCCATCGATATGCAGCGACGAGGGATGCCATTGCGGCCAAAGGGTCACGGTACTGGCATAGGCCAGAACATCTATCGGATGTCCGGCAATGACAATCTGATGCTGCATGCGGGTCATGGGCGTTCTCGGCGGGTTGAGCGGCGCAGGTTCCGGCTCCCAATAGAGGGTGCCGAACAGGTAGTCCATCAGCGGGAAAACGATGTTGAAATTACGCTGCTGCATCAGTTCGCGGCGGTGATGCAGCTCATGCAGCCGGCGCATCTGGCGGATCCACGGCCACCGCGTAACCGGATTGCGCGGCGGCAAGTGCTCGCAGGCATGAAACACTTCATAAGCCAGGTAACCGAGGACAAGAAGGCCGCCGACCAATCCGGCAACGTTCGCATCCAATGGCTTGAGCAGCCACCAGAGGGGCAAGGCGACGGCGAGGGTGTGCAGCACGATCAGCCATGCCGGAAACAGAATCACCCGCCAGTCGCGGGCGCTGTCGTAGGTCATGTGGCCGGGGGTGAAAAAACTGTGGTGGTCGCCAGCGTGACGGGCATAAAACAGGCGGGCGAAGCTCTTTTTATGATGCCCCAGGTGGCGATGCACCATGTACACGCCGAAGTTGAACAACAGCAGCGTGACGGGCACCGCCAGCCATTGTGCCGGCCGTACCTGATGTACGTTGCTCCAGAAAATGCTGATCGCCAGCGCCCCGAACGACAGGACAAAAGCGCCGTGCAACCAGGGGTTGTAGAGCGGATGAATGGCGGCGCGGTAGCGGCTGCGGAATCCTTCGGTGGTCTGCCTCACTGCAATCACCTGTCGTTATTGTTATCTCTGCAGATTAGTCGATTCCAGCGTGTTGACGGGCCGAACCTTGAAGGCACATTGGCCATGATCCGGTGCAAACCGTTATCAGGTCAGTGGGTCCCAGCGCTGTGACCAGTCTTCGTCGGAATCGATGACCTCGCGCAGCAGGTCGAAGGCGTGTTGCAGGGTTGGCGAGTCACGGTCGCGGGAATAAACCAGGTAGGTCGGATTACTGAATTCAGGGGCCTTGGGCACCAGTTCCAGCACGCCGCTTTCAAGGTAGCGCTGTACCACGCGGGTGCGGAAATAGCCGCTCCCGCCGTTTTCGAGAATGTACTGCAAACCCAACGGACCAAGGTTGAAGGTCAACGCAGCCTTGGCTTTTTCCGGCAGGGCAGCGTCATGCTGGCGGCGAAATCCCGGGCCCCAATCGATGTACACGTAAGGCTCGGGCCGTTCGACTGAACGCACGAGGATGAGTTTTTCTTCAAGAATCTGCTCGACCTGCAATCGCGGCCAATACTCGGGCTGATACACCAGCGCGGCATCCAGAACCCCCAACTCCAGTTGGCGCAGCAGGTTTTCGCCGTCACGGATTTCCATGCGCAAGGCGTGGCTGGGGATTTTTTCGCGGATTTCACCGGCCCAACCGAGCATCAGCGGATTGCACAGACTCACCTCGCCACCGATGTGCAGCACATCGCGATAACCCTCGGGCAACGGTAAATCACGCCGCGCGGCTTCCCAGGTTTGCACCAGTTGATTGGCGTACACCACGAAGGCTTCGCCGTTGGGCGTCAGGCGGGCGCCGGCGCGATTGCGCACGAACAGGGTGCTGCCCAGTTGGCTCTCGAGTTTTTGCACCCGCGCAGTGATCGCGGTCTGGGTGACATGGAGTTTCTCGGCAGCCGCGGCCAGGCTGCCATGGCGGACGATTTCGAGGAAGGTGCGGGCGAGGTCGATGTCCATGGGGCGGCCGGTGTGGGAGGTTCAGGCATTGTAAGAGCTCCCTCGCCACACAGAGTATCTTTTCGAAGCCCGAGAACGACGAATCCCGCCACGAGGGGCGGGATTCACTTGCGGCCTTGCACGCTCCCGAAGATCAGGAGCCAGGTGCTCAGGACGGGAACAGCTCGGACAGTTTCATGGCCAGCATCATGTCGCCTTCGGCGCGCAGTTTGCCGCCCATGAATGCTTGCATGCCGTCAGTCGAACCGTCGACGATGCCTTCCAGGGTTTCGCCGTCCATCACCAGGGTCACCTGGGCGTCCGGGTTCTCGCCTTCCTGCAGTTCGCAAGTGCTGTTCTTGACGATCAGCGAGAAGTTCTTGGTGTCGTCGATGCGGAAACCGAAGACCAGGTCCAGGCCGGCAGCAGCGGCTGGGTTGAACTTGGCTTTCATTGCTTGTACGGCATCTGCTACGGAGGTCATGGTTCGATCCTTTCTTGGGTATTAAGAGCTGGTTGATTACAGCCAGGGTCACAATAGTCCGGACTCAGCGAAACGTGATGAGTTCCGGAGCCTTCAACAGTTGCAGGTGCGCATGACTGTTGAAGGAAGCCAGGGCCACCTCGCGACCACGAAACTTGAGTTGGTTGAGCGAGGTGTTGACGATTTGCCAGTTCAATTCAAAGGCCTGCCGGGCAGGCATTTGCGTAATCAGGTGGAGCAGGGCGGTGATGGTGCCGCCGGAGGTGAACACGGCGATTTTCTGGGTGTTGTCGGCCTGGTCGAGGATGCGATGCAAACCGGCCTGTACCCGCTCGACAAACCCCAGCCAGCTTTCCAGGCCCGGTGTGTCGTAGGTGCCGGTGAGCCAGCGTTCGATGATCAGGGCGAAGATACGCTGGAACTCACCACGGTTTTGCGCGGCGTTGCGCAAGATGTGCAACGCTTCGGGCTCGTCCGGCAGCATGGCCGGCAGCAGTGCGCGGATCACCGCATCGGCGTCGAATTCGTTGAAGGCAGAGTCGGTTTCCAGCAGCGGCACCGGCAGGCCCGCCGCGGCGAACTGTTCCAGCGCGCTGTTGGCCGTGTGCTGCTGGCGGCGCAAGTCCCCCGCCAGGCAGCGGTCGAAGCTGATCCCGAGTTCGGCCAGGTGCCGGCCAAGGATTTCAGCCTGACGAATGCCGGTCGGCGACAGGACGTCGTAGTCGTCTGCACCAAAGGAGGCCTGGCCATGTCGAATCAAATAGATGCTGCCCACGTCCGCGTCATCCCGGTACGTTGAAGGTTTGGCGAGGTTATGAGGATGGCGGTGAGCTGTCAATGAAAAAACATACGCTTGTTTGAAATGCCCGTTACAGGCCTGTTGCCAGAAGTTACGCGACTGGTCGCAAGGCCGGCGCATGGGTATGCTGGAAGTATCCCGCGCGCGTTTGAGCCGCGCATCGTTTGAGGAGTCCCTGTGGAGTTTTTTTCCGAGTACGCCATTTTCCTGGCCAAGACCGTGACCCTGGTGATCGCCATTCTGGTGGTCCTGGCCAGTTTTGCGGCCTTGCGCAGCAAAGGGCGGCGCAAGTCGTCCGGCCAGTTGCAGGTCAGCAAGCTCAATGATTTCTACAAAGGCCTGCGCGAACGCCTGGAGCAAACCTTGCTCGACAAGGACCAGCTCAAGGCCCTGCGCAAGACCCAGGCTAAAACCGACAAGAAACAGAAGAAAAAAACCGAGGCCAAACCCCGGGTGTTCGTGCTGGATTTCAACGGCGATATCAAGGCTTCGGCCACCGAAAGCCTGCGCCACGAAATCACTGCCTTGCTGACCCTTGCCACGCCGAAGGACGAAGTAGTTTTACGCCTGGAAAGCGGCGGCGGCATGGTTCACAGCTACGGCCTGGCTTCCTCGCAACTGGCGCGTATCCGCGAAGCCGGCGTGCCCTTGACCGTATGCATCGACAAGGTCGCGGCCAGCGGCGGCTACATGATGGCGTGCATCGGCCAGAAGATCATCAGTGCACCGTTCGCGATCCTCGGCTCGATTGGCGTGGTGGCGCAGTTGCCCAACGTCAACCGCTTGCTGAAAAAGCACGACATCGACTTCGAAGTGCTGACCGCCGGTGAGTACAAGCGCACCCTGACCGTGTTTGGCGAAAACACCGAGAAGGGACGGGAGAAGTTCCAGCAGGACCTGGACATCACCCATCAACTGTTCAAGAACTTCGTGTCGCGCTATCGCCCGCAACTGGCGATCGATGAAGTGGCCACCGGCGAAATCTGGCTCGGTGTTGCGGCGCTGGAAAAACACCTGGTCGATGAACTCAAGACCAGCGATGAATACCTCGCCGAGCGCGCCAGGCAGTCCGAGCTTTATCACCTGCACTATGCCGAGCGCAAAAGCCTGCAGGAGCGCATTGGCATGGCCGCCAGCGGTTCGGTCGACCGCCTGTTGCTGAACTGGTGGAGCCGTTTGACCCAGCAACGCTTCTGGTAACGGTTGACGCCGGACACAAAAAAGCCCTGAGCCGGTTTCCGGCTCAGGGCTTTTTTTCGGGCTACGTACTTGCTTAGCGGCGACGGAACAGCGGCAGCGGTTCGTCAGTGGCGGCCTGATAGGTCACCGAGAAGTCCTTGAGACCTTCCAAAGCTTCATACGGGTCTTTATCGGGGCGTACGGCAAAAGCGTCGAATCCACAGCGATGCATGTAGAACAACTGGTCACGCAGCACGTCGCCAATGGCCCGCAATTCGCCCTTGAAACCATAACGGTCACGCAGCAGGCGGGCATTGGAGTAGTTGCGGCCATCGGTGAAGGCCGGGAAGTTCAGGGCGATGACCTGGAACTGCGCCACGTCTTCACCGATTTCCTCGGCTTCTTCATCGGCGTCCAGCCAGATGCCCAGGCCACCGTCGCGGGCCAGGAGCATACGACTGTGTTCGCGCCACAGCTGCAACGGGACGATGTAGTCGTCGCAGTTGGTGATCTCGTCGATACTGAAATCCTTGGGCAGCAGGTGCCAGGTTTCGTCGACGACCTCGTTGTTCTTAATTATTCGCTGCATAGACGCGTTCCTTGAAGAGGTCGATGCCAATACGCTGGTAGGTGTCGATGAAACGCTCGTCTTCGGTACGTTGTTCGATGTACACGTCGATCAGCTTCTCGATCACGTCAGGCATGGCTTCCTGGGCGAAGGACGGGCCGAGGATCTTGCCCAGGCTGGCGTCGCGACTGGCGCTGCCGCCGAGGGAAACCTGGTAGAACTCTTCGCCTTTCTTGTCCACCCCGAGAATGCCGATGTGGCCGACGTGGTGGTGACCACAGGCGTTCATGCAACCGGAAATGTTCAGGTCCAGTTCGCCGATGTCGAACAGGTAGTCCAGGTCGTCGAAACGGCGCTGGATCGATTCGGCGATCGGGATCGACTTGGCGTTGGCCAGGGAGCAGAAGTCACCACCCGGGCAGCAGATGATGTCGGTCAGCAAGCCGATGTTCGGCGTGGCGAAGCCTTGCTCGCGCAGCTCGCCCCACATGGCGAACAGCTTGTCCTGTTCGACGTCGGCCAGAATGATGTTCTGCTCGTGGGAGGTGCGCAGTTGACCGAAGCTGTAACGGTCGGCCAGGTCGGCCACGGCGTCGAGCTGCTTGTCGGTGATGTCGCCCGGTGCAACGCCGGTCGGCTTCAGGGACAAGGTCACGGCCACGTAGCCCGGCTTCTTGTGGGCCAGGGTGTTGCGCGCGCGCCAACGGGCGAAGCCCGGGTGCTGCTGGTCGAGCTCGGCCAGGGCGGCGGTCTGGTTCTCCAGCGCCTTGTAGTCCGGGTCGACGAAGTGTTTGGCGACGCGCTGCACTTCGGCTTCGGTCAGCGTGGTCTGGCCACCGCGCAGGTGCTCCATTTCCGCATCGACTTTCTGTGCGAAGACTTCAGGCGTCAGCGCTTTGACCAGGATCTTGATCCGCGCCTTGTACTTGTTGTCGCGACGGCCGTAGCGGTTGTAGACCCGCAAGATGGCATCGAGGTAGCTCAACAGGTCTTGCCATGGCAGGAATTCATTGATGAATGCACCCACCACCGGCGTACGGCCCAGGCCACCGCCGACCAACACACGAAAGCCCAGTTCGCCAGCGGCGTTGTGCACAGGCTCAAGGCCGATGTCATGGACTTCGATGGCGGCGCGGTCGGAGGTCGAACCATTGACGGCGATCTTGAATTTGCGCGGCAGGTAGGCAAATTCCGGGTGGAACGTGGTCCACTGGCGCACGATTTCGCACCATGGGCGCGGGTCGATCAGTTCGTCGGCGGCGACGCCGGCAAACTGGTCGGTGGTGACGTTGCGCAGGCAGTTGCCGCTGGTCTGGATCGCGTGCATCTGCACGGTGGCCAGTTCAGCGAGAATGTCCGGAATATCTTCCACGGCCGGCCAGTTGAACTGCACGTTCTGCCGGGTACTGATGTGGGCGTAGCCCTTGTCGTAGTCGCGGGCAATCCTGGCCATCATTCGCACTTGCCGCGAAGTCAGTTGGCCGTAAGGCACGGCGACTCGCAACATCGGTGCGAAACGCTGGATATACAGGCCATTTTGCAGGCGCAGGGGGCGGAATTCTTCTTCGCTCAGCTCGCCTGCCAGATAGCGTCGGGTCTGATCACGGAACTGCTTGACGCGGTCCTCGATGATCCGCTGATCGTATTCGTCGTATACGTACATATAAGTCCTGTTCTCAGGCTTGGGTCGCTCGGATACAGCTGCGTTTTTGTGCTTGCCGGAGTCCGATGGAGCCTCTGCAATTCTGCGCGCACGGCCGCGCACTCCCTTCGGAGCCGGGGCAAGATAACAGTTTGCAGTTATGCGTAAAAGTGATGTTTGAGCATATGTAAAGAACCAAATCGCCTAATGAGAATCGTTGCTGCATAGACCCTGTTTGTGGTGCGGGCAATCGTCGTCTTTACTCTGCTCGAGTCTTTCTGCAATCACCGATAAAACCGACAAGAGGCGATGCAATGAGCAACCCAACCAAAGCACGGAAAAGCGATAGCACCGTTGATGCCTGGGCAATTTTGTTCCTGATCATTCTGGTCGTGGGGACGGCGGTTTTCTGGGTCAGCCATCAGTAAACGACCCCGTCCGGGCCCGGTTCCGACGATTGTCCGACAAAAAACGGATAAATCGCCGTTTTACGGACGTTCGCTGGCTATAATGCGCAGCGAATTTCCGGGGGCTCGGACGACCAATGTTGAAGTTTCTGTGTGGCGTATTACTGACGCTGGGCATGGTCGTGGGACCCTGTGCCCAGGCGGCGTCAGTGCTGTTCCTGAACCCGGGAACCCCCACGGAAGCTTTCTGGCTGAGTTACTCGCAGTTCATGCAGGCCGCGGCGACCGACCTGGGGATGGACTTGAGCATCCAGTATTCCGACCGGGTCTCCGAAAATACCATCCACCAGGCTCGTGAAGCCCTTCAGGGCTACCATCGTCCCGACTATCTGGTTTTCGTCAACGAGCAGTACATCGCCCCCGAAATCCTGCGGCTGGCCAAAGGCAGCGGTGTGAAGCTGTTCATGGTCAACAACGCCCTGACCCCGGATCAGATGAAGCTTGTCGACGCGCGACCAGACAAGTATCCCGATTTGCTCGGCAGCCTGGTGCCCAATGACGAAGAGGGCGGCTACCTGATGCTCAAGGAACTGATCCGACAGCACGGCCCGGTAGCTCCCGGCCACACCATCGATTTGCTGGCATTTTCCGGTTTGAAAATCACCCCGTCGGCGCAGTTTCGCGAGAAAGGCATGCGACGCGCCCTGGCCGAGCACCCTGAGGTGCGCTTGCGGCAGTTGGTATACGGCGGCTGGACCCGGCAACGCGCCTACGAGCAAGCCAGGTTATTGTTCAAACGTTATCCGCAGACATCGTTGGTCTGGGCTGCGAATGACGAAATGGCGTTCGGCGTGATGCAGGCCTATGTCGAAGCTGGAGGCGTGCCAGGCAAAGGCGTGTTGTTCGGCGCGATCAACAATTCACCCGCGGCGCTGCAGGCACTGCTGGACGGTCGCCTGAGTGTGTTGCTGGGCGGGCACTTCACCCTCGGTGGCTGGGCGTTGGTGCAATTGCATGACTACGATGAAGGCGTAGACATCAGCCAATACGGTGGCCGTGACCGACAGGTGCCGTTGTTGCAACTGATCGATCGGACACAGGCCAGGCGACTGCTGGCGATGGGCGCCGCGCAGGGCTTCGGTGTGGATTTCCACAAACTCTCGGCCAAGGGGCGTCCCGCGTCATGGCGTTACCCGTTCACCCTGCAAACCCTTATGCACTGAGTCGCCTCAAACCCCGGCCAGCAGTAGCACCAGCTTGACGATGCCGAACAGCGTCAATGCGAACACCACCGTGAACCCAATCCCCAGAATCACGAAATGACTCGGCTTGCCGTGAGTGAAATCACGGGCCCGGTTCTTCCCGCTCTGCACCCCGAACGCCGCCGCCATGACGCTGTGCAGCATTTGCCAGAAGGTTGGCGGCTTGTTGTCGGCCGGATCGTCCATAAATCCCTCGCCACGAATGTGTGAGTCGTAAGCATAGACAATTCAGACATGCACAAGACAAAAGTGGGAGCGGGATTGCTTGCGAAGAGGTCGTGTCAGTCGATATTAAAGTCGCCTGATGCACCGCATTCGCGAGCAAGCCCGCTCCCACAGGAGGTCTGTGTTGGCCACAGTATTGTGGCCAACACAGCGCGGCTTAGTTGTCGTAACCCAGGTTCGGCGCCAGCCAGCGTTCGGTCACGCTCAACTCCTGGCCTTTACGCGAGGTGTAGCTCTGCACCTGGTCCTTGTCGATCTTGCCCACGGCAAAGTATTGCGCCTGCGGGTGAGCGAAGTACCAGCCGCTGACTGCTGCCGCCGGGAACATGGCGTAGTGCTCGGTGAGGAATACACCACTGCGGCCTGCGCGCATTTCCTGGGCTTCTGGATCGAGCAGGGCAAACAACTGGGCTTTCTCGGTGTGGTCAGGGCAGGCCGGGTAGCCCGGTGCCGGACGGATGCCGGTGTATTGCTCCTTGATCAGCGCTTCGTTATCCAGCACTTCATCCTTGGCATAGCCCCAGTGTTCTTTACGCACTTGCTGGTGCAGCCACTCGGCGCACGCTTCGGCCAGGCGGTCGGCCAGGGCCTTGACCATGATCGAGTTGTAGTCGTCGCCAGCGTCCTGATAGGCCTTGGCCACTTCTTCGGCGCCGATGCCGGCGGTGGTGATGAAACCACCCACGTAGTCGGTCACTTCACTGTCTTTCGGCGCGACGAAGTCGGCCAGGGAGAAGTTCGGCTTGCCGTCGGTCTTGATGATCTGCTGGCGCAGGTGATGCAGCTTGGCCATTGGCTTGCCGTCATCGCCATAGAGCTCGATGTCGTCGTCATGCACCTGGTTGGCCGGCCAGAAGCCGAACACCGCGCGAGCGCTGATCAATTTCTCGTCGATCAGCTTGGTCAGCATTTCCCGGGCATCTTTGTACAACGCGGTGGCGGCTTCACCGACCACTTCGTCCTGGAGGATGCGCGGGAACTTGCCGGCCAGGTCCCAGGAGATGAAAAACGGCGTCCAGTCGATGTACTCGGCCAGAACATTGAGGTCGATGTTGTCCAGTACCCGCGTGCCGGTGAAAGTCGGTTTGACCGGCGTGTAGGACGCCCAGTCGAATTGCGGCTTCTTGGCGATGGCCGCGCCATAGCTCAGGCGTTCGGTGCGGGCGCTGCGGTTGGAGGTGCGCTCGCGAACCTCGATGTAATCCTGGCGGGTTTTCTCGACGAAACCGGCCTTGAGCTCCTTGGACAGCAACTGCGTCGCCACACCCACGGCGCGGGAGGCGTCGGTGACGTAGATCACCGCATCATTGCTGTACTTTGGTTCGATCTTCACCGCCGTGTGCGCCTTGGAGGTGGTGGCGCCACCGATCATCAACGGCAGGTGGAAGTCCTGACGCTGCATTTCGCGGGCGACGTGGACCATCTCGTCCAGCGACGGAGTGATCAGCCCGGACAGGCCGATGATGTCGCACTTCTGCTCCCTGGCCACCTGGAGGATCTTCTCCGCCGGGACCATCACGCCGAGGTCGACGATGTCATAGCCGTTGCAGCCCAGCACCACGCCAACGATGTTCTTGCCGATGTCGTGTACGTCGCCTTTCACTGTGGCCATCAGGATCTTGCCCTTGGCCTCCGGCTTGTCGCCCTTTTCCAGTTCGATGAACGGGATCAGGTGCGCCACGGCCTGCTTCATCACGCGGGCGGATTTCACCACCTGAGGCAGGAACATTTTGCCGGCACCGAACAGGTCGCCGACGATGTTCATGCCGGCCATCAACGGGCCTTCGATCACTTCGATCGGGCGGCTGAAGGACAGGCGCGATTCTTCGGTGTCTTCAACGATGTGGGTGGTGATGCCTTTGACCAGCGCATGTTCCAGACGCTTGTTGACGTCCCAGTTGCGCCACTCTTCGGTCTCGGCTTCCTTGACGCTGCCGTCACCCTTGTACTTGTCGGCGATGGCGAGGAGGGCGTCGGTGCCTTCCAGAGTGCGGTTGAGGATCACGTCCTCGACGGCGTCACGCAACTCCACCGGGATCTGGTCGTAGATCTCCAGTTGGCCGGCGTTGACGATGCCCATGGTCAGCCCGGCGCGGATCGCGTACAGCAGGAACACCGAGTGGATCGCCTCGCGCACCGGGTTGTTGCCGCGGAACGAGAACGACACGTTGGACACGCCGCCGGAGGTCAGCGCATACGGCAGCTCGTCACGGATGTAGGCACAGGCGTTGATGAAATCGACGGCGTAGTTGTTGTGCTCTTCGATACCGGTGGCCACGGCGAAGATGTTCGGGTCGAAGATGATGTCTTCCGGCGGGAAGTCCACTTCGTTGACCAGAATGTCGTAGGAGCGTTTGCAGATTTCTTTCTTGCGCGCTTCGGTGTCGGCCTGGCCGGCTTCGTCGAAGGCCATCACCACCACCGCGGCGCCGTAGCGCTTGCACAGTTTGGCGTGGTGAATGAACTGCTCGACGCCTTCTTTCATGCTGATCGAGTTGACGATGCCCTTGCCCTGGATGCACTTGAGGCCGGCTTCGATCACTTCCCACTTGGAGGAGTCGATCATGATCGGTACGCGGGAGATGTCCGGTTCGCCGGCAATCAGATTGAGGAAGGTCACCATGGCCTTCTTCGAATCGAGCATCCCTTCGTCCATGTTGATGTCGATCACCTGGGCGCCGGCTTCGACCTGCTGCAGGGCGACTTCCAGGGCTTCGGTGTAGTTGTCTTCGCGGATCAGGCGGGCGAACTTGGCGGAACCGGTGATGTTGGTGCGTTCGCCGACGTTGACGAACAGCGAGCTGCGATCGATGGTGAAGGGTTCCAGGCCTGAGAGGCGGCAAGCCTTGGGAATGTCCGGAATTTCGCGCGGCGCGTAACCGGCCACGGCCTTGGCGATGGCTTCGATGTGGCCCGGCGTGGTGCCGCAGCAGCCGCCGACGATGTTGAGGAAGCCGCTTTGGGCGAACTCTTCGATGACCTTGGCGGTTTCCGATGGCAACTCGTCGTACTCGCCGAATTCGTTCGGCAGGCCGGCGTTCGGGTGCGCGGAAACGTGGGTGTTGGCCTTGTTCGACAGCTCTTCGAGGTACGGGCGCAATTCACGGGCGCCGAGGGCGCAGTTCAGGCCGACGGAAATCGGCTTGGCGTGGGCCACGGAGTTCCAGAACGCTTCAGTGGTCTGGCCCGACAGGGTGCGGCCCGAGGCGTCGGTGATGGTGCCGGAAATCATGATCGGCAGTTCGACGCCCAGTTCCTCGAACACGCCTTGTACGGCGAAGATCGCGGCCTTGGCGTTCAGGGTGTCGAAAATGGTTTCGATCAGGATCAGGTCGGCGCCGCCTTCGATCAGGCCTTTGGTGGATTCGGTGTAGTTCTCCACCAGTTCATCGAAGGTCACGTTGCGATAGCCGGGGTTGTTCACGTCAGGCGACAACGAGCAGGTGCGACTGGTCGGGCCGAGTACGCCGGCAACGAAGCGCGGCTTGTCCGGGGTTTCCAGGGTCTTGGCGTCGGCAACCTTGCGTGCCAGGCGTGCGCCTTCTACGTTTAACTCATACGCCAGGCCTTGCATGCCGTAGTCAGCCAGAGAGATCTGGGTGGCGTTGAAGGTGTTGGTTTCCAGAATGTCGGCGCCGGCGTCCAGGTAGGCTTTTTCAATGCCGCCAATCACGTCCGGGCGAGTCAGCACCAACAAGTCGTTGTTGCCTTTGACATCGCTCGGCCAGTCAGCGAAGCGTTTGCCACGGTAATCCTGCTCTTCGAGCTTGTAGCTCTGGATCATCGTGCCCATACCGCCATCGAGAATCAGGATGCGCTCTTTGAGGGCGTGCTTGAGAGCTTGAAGGCGAACGCTGCGATCGGACATTTGGACTACTCGGTAAGACCATGACGAAGGGCCGGGATGATAGCAAACCTGTGCGCTTTTAGAGCATGACTCGGTTTTGCATGAATATCGTTCATGTTGGCAGGGATGACAGACCGGTAGAATCGCGGCGTTTTTTCAGGATTCGGGACCAGGGACATGTCGTATCGCTTCGTCATCGGCACATTGCTGTTGTTTTTAAGCTGGGGCGCCGTGGCGCAAAGTCCGGCAGTTTTCTCTGCCATTTCCTACAGCCGTGATATTCAACCGATCTTCACTGAAAAGTGCGTGGCCTGCCACGCCTGCAACGACGCCGCCTGTCAGCTCAACCTGGGCAGCGGCGAGGGCGCGGCACGGGGCGCGACGAAAGTCCCGGTGTATGACGGTGACCGCACCAAAGCGGTGGCACCGACGCGACTGTTTTTGGACGCCTCCGGAAAAACCGCCTGGCAGCAAAAGGGCTTCTATTCGGTGCTCGATGCCCAGGGTAGCCAGGCCGCATTGATGGCGCGGATGCTGGAGCTTGGCCACAACACCCCGTTGCAACCCAACGCGAAACTGCCGCAAGACATCGTCCTGGGTCTGAACCGGGAAAACATGTGCGCCATGCCCGCGGAGTTCGGCGGCTATGCCGCTGCGCACCCGAAGGAGGGCATGCCGCTGGCAGTGACCGGCCTGACCGACCAGCAGTACCAGACGCTGCAACGCTGGCTGGCGGCAGGGGCGCCCATCGACCAGCAGGGCCTGGTCCCGAGCGCCAGGGAAGCCCAGGAAGTGGTCCAGTGGGAAAATCTGCTCAATTCGCCGGGCGCCCGGGAAAGTCTGGTGGGGCGCTGGCTGTACGAGCACTGGTTCCTCGCCCATCTCTACTTCAAGGATGGCGAGCCCGGGCATTTCTTCCAGTGGGTGCGTTCGCGCACCCCGACCGGCCAGCCGATCGACCTGATCAACACCCGTCGCCCGAACGATGATCCGGGCACGCAGTTTTACTACCGCTTGTGGCCGGTGCAGGGTGTGATCGTGCACAAGACCCATATCACTTATCCGCTGAATTCAGCGAAGCTGGCGCGGGTCAAGAGCCTGTTCTACAGCGGCAACTGGCAGGTCGACGCATTGCCGGGCTATGGGCCGCAGAGCCGGGCCAACCCGTTTGCCACCTTCGAAGCGATTCCGGCCCAGGCGCGCTATCAGTTCATGCTCGATAACGCCGAGTACTTTGTGCGCACCTTTATCCGTGGGCCAGTGTGTCGTGGCCAGATCGCCACCGACGTGATCCGCGATAATTTCTGGGCGCTGTTCCAGGCGCCCGAGCACGACCTCTATGTCACCGATCCGAATTATCGCGGGCAGGCTACGCCGCTGCTGGCCATGCCGGGGCAGAACGACGATGTCGGCAGCGTCCTCAGCCTGTGGCACGACTACCGCGACAAACGCAATGAATATGAAGTCTTGCGCCGTGACAGCTACGCCGACCAGCCGGCACCGAGCTGGTCGACCCTGTGGGCCGGCAACGACAATGCGTTGCTCAGTATTTTCCGTCATTTCGACAGTGCTTCGGTGACCAAGGGTCTGATCGGCGAGGTGCCGCAAACGATGTGGCTGTTCGACTATCCGCTGCTGGAGCGCACCTACTATCAACTGGCAGTGAACTTCGATGTGTTTGGCAACGTGTCCCACCAGGCCCAGACGCGCCTGTATTTCGACCTGATCCGCAACGGTGCCGAGCAAAACTTCCTGCGCCTGATGCCTGCCGATTCCCGGGATGGCTACCTCGACGACTGGTATCAGAACAGTGGCAAATTCAAGATGTGGCTGGACTACGAGTCCATCGACGATGACAAGCCGACTGCACTGAAGCTTGACCCGCAGGATCCCAAGCGGGATTTCGCCCAACAATTGCTGGCCCGTTATGGCGATCTCAATGCCCGGCCCGACCCGATCAACCGCTGCGATGGTGCCTACTGCTCGCGACCGAATATCGATCCGGACCTGCAAAGTGCCGAGCAGGCGTTGAGCCGACTGACTTCGCGCCCGGCGGCGGGACTCAAAGTCATCGATCAACTGCCGGAAGCGACCCTGCTGCGGATCGAGACCCGCAGTGGCAAGCGCGAGGTCTACAGCCTGCTGCGCAACCGTGCCCACAGTAATGTCGCGTTCCTGCTTGGCGAATCCCTGCGCTATCAGCCGGGGCTCGACACCCTGACGATTTTCCCGGGCGTGCTCAGCAGCTACCCGAACTTCATGTTCAACATCCCGGCCGGGCAAGTGCCGGCGTTTGTAGATGCGATGGAAAACGCCAAGGATTCCGATAGCTTCGAGAAAATCGTCGAACGGTGGGGAATACGGCGCAGTCATCCGCAATTCTGGGTGTATTTCCATGATCTGAGCCGCTACATCCACGAAACCGATCCGGTGGAAGAGGGCGTGCTGGACATGAACCGATACGAGAACCTCTGATCGGACGCAGATCCCCTGTGGGAGCGGGCTTGCTCGCGAAAGCGGTGTGTCAGTCGCAATTGATTTGCCTGACACGACGCCTTCGCGAGCAAGCCCGCTCCCACAATTCTTTCCCGACAAAATACTAGGACTTTGTCCGGCGCGTTGATTGGCGTAAACTGCGCCCAAGCCTGCGAGGAGTTTCCATGACCGCTATTACCATCACTGACGCCGCCCACGATTACCTGGCTGATCTGCTCTCCAAGCAGAACACCCCGGGCATCGGCATCCGCGTCTTCATCACCCAGCCTGGCACCCAGTACGCAGAAACCTGCATTGCCTACTGCAAGCCGGGCGAAGAAAAACCCGAAGACACTGCGCTGGGGCTGAAAAGCTTCACCGCGTACATCGACCATTTCAGCGAAGCCTTCCTGGACGATGCCGTTGTCGACTACGCCACCGACCGCATGGGCGGCCAGCTGACCATCAAGGCGCCAAACGCCAAGGTGCCGATGGTCAACGCCGACAGCCCGGTCAACGAGCGCATCAACTATTACCTGCAAACCGAGATCAACCCGGGTCTGGCCAGCCACGGCGGTCAGGTCACCCTGATCGACGTGGTCGACGACGGCATCGCTGTCCTGCAGTTCGGCGGTGGTTGCCAGGGCTGCGGTCAGGCCGACGTGACGCTGAAGGAAGGCATCGAGCGCACCTTGCTCGAGCGAATTCCCGAGCTCAAGGGCGTTCGCGACGTGACCGACCATACGCAGAAAGAAAACGCCTACTACTAAGGTGTTCGCTGCGAAACGAAAAAACGGCGCCCCGTGAGCGCCGTTTTTTTATGGGTTGAATTCACTGACGCCTTCGCGAGCAAGCCCGCTCCCACAGGGGAATGCATTCCAAATGTGGGAGCGGCGGTGCGGCGATCCGACTTGCTCGCGAAGAGGGCGCTATGGGCGATAGAGATGCGCATGCCCCGCGCGATACAGCGACGACTCGCTGAAGTGGTCACTGCCCAGCACCCGGCCCACCAGAATCAACGCCGTACGACGAAATCCCCTGGCTTCAACCTTCCCGGCAATATCCTCAAGCGTTCCCACCACCCAATCCTGATCCGGCCAGCTCGCGCGGTGCACCACCGCAATCGGGCAATCGGCGCCGTAATGCGGCAGCAGTTCTTCAACGATCTTCGGCAGGTGACTGACCCCCAAATGAATCGCCATGGTCGCGCCGTGCTGCGCCAGGCCGGAGAATTCCTCACCGGGTGGCATCGTGGTTTTGTCGGCGTAGCGAGTGAGGATCACACTCTGTGAAATATCCGGCAGTGTCAGTTCTGTACCCAAAAGCGCTGCACAAGCGGCTGTGGCCGTCACGCCTGGCACGATTTCGAACGCAATGCCCAGCTCACGCAGATAGCGGATCTGCTCGCCAATGGCGCCATACAGGCTCGGATCGCCGGAGTGCACCCGGGCAACATCCTGACCTTTGCCGTGGGCGGTCTTGATCAGGTCGATGATCTGTTCCAGGTGCAGTTCTGCGCTGTTGACCACCTGTTCGGCACAATGACCTTCCAGTACGGCGGCAGGCACCAGGGAACCGGCATAAATGATCACCGGGCAGCTGCGAATCAGCCGCTGGCCCTTGACGGTAATCAGTTCGGGGTCGCCGGGACCTGCGCCAATAAAGTAGACGGTCATCGTCGGTTCCTGTGGGGAAAAAAGGGGCTGAACAGGGCTTCAGATGAAGAATGTTCATGATTGATGGCGGGGATTATCGGGGATTTCAGGCGGCGCCGGCCAATGCCAGTGTTGCCTGGGCATACTTTTGTCGTGGAATCAGCAGTTTTGCCGGGGCCTGGGCCAGTTGTTCTGCCAGGGCCAGTGCGGCGCTTTCCGCCACGCCGTAGCAACCGGTACGTTCAAACGCTATTTGCGATTGATGACTGAGTTGCGGCTCATAAACGGCCAGTTGTTCGCTGCTGAAGTACATCAATTCCAGGCCAAGTTGCGTCGCCAACTCGATCAGTGCCGGTTCGTCGCGTTTCAAGTCGATGCTGGCCAGGGCCTTGATTTCATGCAGCGGGATCTGATGCGCCGCCAACGCCTGGTCGAGCAGCGCCCGCAACGTGCTGACGGGGCAGCCCCGCTGGCAGCCCAGGCCGACCACCAGGGTCGGCGCTGTGCTGACAATCGTCATGCGTGGTATTGGCCATCGCTTTTGCGACGGAACAACCAGGCGCTGATCAGGCCCAGGGCCAGCCAGAACGCCACGTTGGTCAGTTGCGAAGCGATTTTGAACTGGGCTTCCAGCGCCTCGGGAGCAAGCATCGAATGCACCTCCGGTTGCGGTGCACCAATCACATGGGGAACGGCGAGGATGGCCGCGCCGAGGACTTTCATCAGCCAGTGACGGCTGAATACGATCAGGGCGATACCGACGGCGGTGGAGGCGGCGGTGCCGACCCACCACAGTTGCCGTTGTGCCAGATCGGCTGCGGCAGTGCCAGGCAATTCAGGTGGCAGGCCGAGGGTCGGCGCGAGCACGAATGTCGCATAACCGGCCAGGCCCCAGAGCAGGCCCTGGGAGGTTCTGGTCGGCGCGCGCAAGGTGTACAGGCCGGCCAGCATCAGGGCGAAACCGACAGCCACCACCAGGTTACCGCCGGTGGTCGACAGTACGCGCTGCCAGCCATCTTCCGGCTCCCAGGCTTGCGCATCGTGAGTGTGGGCAGCCATCGCACCGTCGGCATGCTCATGCATTTCAACAGTGGCCGGTTCGGCTTTTTCGTAGGTTTCGGCTTGCAGAATCAGGGGCGCGACCCAGAAGCTTTGCAGCAGGGTCAGCAACAGGGCGGCCAGCAGCCCGGTGAAACCTGCGGTTTGCGCAATACGCTTGATCATATTGGCAGGTCTCAATGGCACGGAAACGCGGAGCTGTGGCGGGTATCGTGGGCGGCGTTGTGCACCGCTTCGATGTGCGAGAAACCGGCGAAATACACCAGGCACGCGCCCAGGATCGACGCGCAGACGGCGGCGGTCAGGCGTTGAGTCAGGGTAGAAGTGGTGCTGGTTGTAGTGTGGCCGGCGCTGCTGATGATCGACATGGCGTTTCCCTCTGGTCTGTCAGCGGGGAATGAGAGCGCATGCAAAACCCCGCACGACCAGGCGCGCAGCGTTTCAAACAGCGCCCGCCCACCGCGGGTTTGTTGTTTCAGTGACCGTTCTGGTCACTTTGTGTTGCGGGCCGGTCTCCGGGCTCACGAGGGGCGCAGGCATCCGCCTGATCCAGCAAGCATCACCTTCCCATGCCGTGATGGCACAGTGGATCTGATGCTTCGCTCGCTTACCGTTGCGGGGGCAGCACCGGACTGACATGGCTTTAGAGTAAAGCACATGATTCACCGGTTTCCCGTTTCACCCTGTGAAGGGCACCCGTAACAAGGTGTGTAGGAGAGCATGGGCAGGGGTTGGGCGTCAATTGGCAAGGGTTCTCAACTGGAAACCGAGTCGCTTTCTTCGCGAGCAAGCCCGCTCCCACACTTGACCCTTTTTCCCTGAAAGGACTCGATCAAATGTGGGAGCGGGCTTGCTCGCGAAGGGCACACCGCAGAAGTCACGTGAACATTGACCCGCCCCAATACCATGCGTAGCCTTGCGCTTTCGAGGTTCTTCGGCGTTTGTCGAAGCTAAGAAGGGAACGCGGTCGATGCCGCGGCTGCCCCCGCAACTGTGAACGGTGATGTTCGTTGCCACGCCACTGCAGGCTCAATCCATGAGACCGGCGGGAAGGCGCAGCGAATGCCAGGCTCAAGGCCGGCACACCGTCAGCCAGGAGACCTGCCTCGACACAGATTCTCACTTTCAACCGGGCGGGGTGATCCGGTGGCGAACTCTTCAGGCAACCGCGTGCGCGTTGCCGGTCGTCGTCCCGTATGCCCGCCACCTAAGCCATAGGGCATCCGATGAAAACACTGGCCAAACTCCCCGTCACCATCGTTACCGGCTTTCTCGGCTCGGGTAAAACCACGCTGCTGCGGCACATGCTCGACAACGCCCAGGGTCGCCGCATCGCGGTGATCGTCAACGAATTCGGTGAATTGGGCATTGATGGCGAAATCCTCAAGCAGTGCTCGATCGGTTGCACCGAAGAAGAAGCCAGCGGCCGTGTCTATGAGCTGGCCAATGGCTGTCTGTGCTGCACCGTTCAGGAAGAATTCTTCCCGGTGATGCGCGAGCTGGTGGCCCGTCGCGGCGATCTCGACCACATCCTCATCGAAACCTCCGGCCTGGCCCTGCCAAAGCCGCTGGTGCAAGCCTTCCAGTGGCCGGAAATCCGCAGCGCCTGCACCGTTGACGCGGTCATCACCGTGGTCGACAGCCCGGCAGTGGCCGCCGGCACCTTCGCTGCGTTCCCGGACCAGGTCGACGCCCAGCGCAAACTCGACCCGAACCTGGACCACGAATCGCCACTGCACGAACTGTTCGCTGACCAACTGGCCAGTGCCGACCTGGTGATCCTCAACAAAACCGACCTGATTGCACCGGTAGACCTGACCCGCGTGCGCCTGGAAGTCGCCGAAGAGTTGCCGCCAGCGGTGAAAATCGTCGAAGCCAGCAGCGGTCGCCTGCCGCTGGACGTGCTGATCGGCCTCGGTGCCGGCTCCGAAGAGCACATCGACAGCCGCCACAGCCACCACGACCATCATCACGATGGCGACGACGATCATGATGACCACGATCACGACGCCTTCGATTCGATTTCCATCGAACTGCCGCAAGCCGACGAAAGCCTGCTGATGGACGCGCTGACCCAACTGGTGGTCCAGCACGGCATCCTGCGCGTCAAAGGTTTCGCCGCCGTTCCGAACAAGCCGATGCGCCTGCTGATCCAGGGCGTGGGCACGCGTTTCGACAAGCACTTCGACCGCCAGTGGGGGCTGAAGAAGCGCGCATCACCCGCCTGGTGCTGATCGGCCAGGAGCTGGACGCCACTGTTCTCGAAGCGCAACTGCGCGCCGCACTCAGCGTGTAAGCCATGCACCTGCTCAGGACCCAGCCCGGCGGTTTCGTGTCGGATGACAACATCGCCGACCTTGGACAAACCCCCGCCGAGCTGGTGGTCCTGTGCAGCGGCGACTCCAGCCTGGCGCTGCTCGCCGAAGCGGCGCAGCGGTTGCCCGACGATTACCCGAGCCTGCGCCTGGCCAACCCGATGCAGGTGCAGAACCATGCCTCGGTCGACTTGTACGTCGACGAAGTGCTGCGTCACGCCAAGGTGATCCTGATCTCACTGCACGGCGGCATCGCCTATTGGCGTTATGGCATCGAACGTCTGGTCGAGCTGTCGCAGCGTGGCGTGCAGGTCATTCTGGTACCGGGCGATGATCGCCCGGACCCGGAGCTCAGCGACCTGAGCACCGTCGGCGCCGAGGATCGCGACCGGCTCTGGCAGTTTCTGCGTCAGGGGTGGCATGGGCAACGCCCTGGATTTCTTCCGCTGTCTGGCCAATCGCTGGCTGGATCGCGACTACGCTTGGGCCGAACCGCAAGCCCTGCCGCGCACCGCGATTTACCACCCACAAAAAAGCCCCGCAGACCTGCGCGATTGGAAAGCTGACTGGCAACCCGATCAACCGGTGGCAGCGGTGCTGTTTTACCGCTCGCATTTGCAGGCGGCGAATACCGCTTTTATCGATATTTTTTGCCAACGTCTGCAAGCGGCGGGGTTGAACCCTTTGCCGATTGCCGTGGCCAGTCTGAAAGAGCCCGGCTGCCTGACGGTGGTCGAGGATTGGCTGGATGAAGTCGAAGCAGGGGTGATTTTGAACACCACCGGTTTCGCCCAATCCAGCCCCGAAGCGCCGCACCTGCGACCGTTTCGCCGCAACATCCCGGTGATCCAGGCGATTTGCGCCCAGGACAACGAACCCGGTTGGCGTGCCAGTGAACAGGGCCTCGGCCCGCGCGATCTGGCGATGCACATCGCGCTGCCGGAACTGGACGGGCGGATCATCAGCCGGCCCATCAGCTTCAAGGACCTGGCCTGGCGCAGCGAGCGCAGTCAGTCCGACGTGGTCTGCTACCGCCCGCAACCGGAGCGCATTTATTTCGTCGCCGAACTGGCGCGGCGCTGGATCGATCTGGCGCGGGTGCCGAATGCTGAAAAACGCATCGCCCTGATCCTCGCCAACTACCCGACCCGTGATGGTCGCATCGGCAATGGCGTCGGCCTAGACACACCCGCCGCGGCGCTGAACATCCTGCGTGCGCTGCATAAAGAAGGTTATCCGCTGCCCGGCGAACTGCCGGACAGCGGCACCGCACTGATCCAGCAATTGCTCGGCGGCGTCAGCAACGATCTGGACACCCTGGACCAGCGTCCATGCCAGCAAAGCCTGGCGATGGATGATTACCTGCTGATGTTCAATGCGCTACCCGAAGCCAACCGCCAGGCCGTGCTGGACCGTTGGGGCACGCCCGAAAACGATCCGATGTTCCGTGGCGGGCGAATGATGATCGCCGGGCTGCGTTTTGGACTGACCTTCGTTGGCATTCAACCGGCACGGGGTTATCAGGTCGACCCGAGCGCGGCGTACCACGACCCGGACCTGGTGCCGCCTCACGGCTACCTGGCGTTTTACTTCTGGCTACGCAACACCTATGGCGCCCACGGCGTGATCCACATCGGCAAACACGGCAACCTCGAATGGCTGCCGGGCAAGGGTGTCGGGCTCTCGGAAAACTGCTGGCCGGATGCACTGCTCGGGCCGCTGCCGAACATCTATCCGTTCATCGTCAACGACCCGGGCGAGGGCGCCCAGGCCAAACGTCGCACTCAGGCCGTGATCATCGATCACTTGATGCCGCCGCTGACCCGCGCCGAAACCTACGGTCCGCTGCGCAACCTCGAACTGCTGGCGGACGAATATTACGAAGCGCAGTTGCTCGATCCGCGCCGCGCCCGAGAGTTGCAACGCGACATCCTGCAACTGGTGCGCGACACGCATATCGACCGTGAACTGCAACTGGACGAACAACTCGACAGCGATGCCGACGCAGCGATCTGGTTGCCGCGACTCGACACTTACCTGTGCGACTTGAAAGAGTCGCAGATCCGTGACGGCCTGCATGTGTTCGGCGAATCGCCCGCCGGTCGTTTGCGTATCGACACCTTGCTGGCGTTGTTGCGCATTCCACGGGGCGATGGCCGGGGTGCGCAGTCGAGTCTGCTGCGGGCGCTGGCCAAGGCTTTCGAGCTGGGGTTCGATCCGCTCGATTGTGCTTTGGCCGAGCCGTGGACCGGGCCGCGCCCCGAACCACTTTTGCTTGTCAGCGACGAAACCTGGCGTACGGCGGGGGATACCCGCGAGCGCCTGGAACTGTTCGCCGCGCAGTTGATTTCGGACGCGTTGAATCGCCCCTGTGGGAGCGGGCTTGCTCGCGAATGCGGTGAATCAATCGATATAAATGTTGAAGGATCAACCGATTCGCGAGCAAGCCCGCTCCCACAAGGGGCCGGTTGGGCTGAGGTGCAGGCCATTCTCGACAGCCTGCGCGAAGTGGTCGCGCCAAGGCTGGACGCCTGCGGCCCGGCGGAAATGCGCGGTTTGCTCGATGCCCTGAACGGCCGTTTCGTTCCGGCCGGCCCCAGCGGTGCGCCGAGCCGCGGTCGTCTGGACGTGCTGCCCACCGGGCGCAACTTTTACTCGGTGGACGTGCGCAACCTGCCGACCACCACGGCGTGGCGCATCGGTTTCCAGTCGGCCAACCTGATTCTCGAACGGCACCTGCAAGACCACGGCGATCATTTGCGCCAGCTCGGCCTGTCGGTATGGGGCACCGCGACCATGCGCACCGGCGGCGATGACATCGCCCAGGCGATGGCGTTGATGGGGGTGCGTCCGGTCTGGGCGACCGGCAGTCAGCGGGTCGATGATTTCGAGATTCTGCCCCTGAGTTTGCTTGATCGTCCGCGGGTGGACGTGACCTTGCGTGTGTCCGGTTTCTTCCGTGATGCCTTCGCCAATCTGATTCGTTTGTTCGACGCGGCGGTGCAAGCGGTCGCCGACCTGGATGAGCCGAATGACCTCAACCCGTTGGCGGCCAAGGTGCGCGCCGAGCGTGCAGCCTTGTTGCAGACAGGGCTCGATGAGGAGGCTGCGCGACGTCAGGCCGGCTGGCGGATTTTCGGGGCCAAACCCGGTGCCTACGGCGCAGGCGTGCAGGGCGCCATCGACGGTCGGCTGTGGCAAACCCGCGAGGATCTGGCCGAGGTTTACCTCAACTGGGGTGGCTATGCTTACGGTGGTGCTGACGAAGGCACCGCTGCGCGTGAACAGTTCACCCAGCGTCTGAGCCAGGTACAGGCGGTGCTGCAAAACCAGGATAACCGCGAGCACGATCTGCTCGACTCCAACGATTACTACCAGTTCCAGGGCGGTATGCTTGCGGCGGTGGAAAGCCTGAAAGGCGAGGCGGCGGCCAGTTATCATGGCGATCACAGTCAGCCGGACCTGCCGAAGATTCGCACCCTGAAGGAAGAGCTGAACCGGGTCATCCGCTCCCGGGCCGCCAATCCGAAATGGCTCGAAGGCGTTAAACGTCACGGCTACAAAGGTGCGTTCGAAATGGCCGCGACAGTCGATAACCTGTTCGCCTTCGATGCCACCACACAGTTGATTGACGATCACCAGTACGCGTTGCTGGCCGATGCCTATTTGCTCGACCCGGACACCCGGGATTTTGTCCGCGAACACAATCCCCATGCCTTGCGCGACATGACTGAACGCATGCTCGAGGCTCAGCAACGCGGGATGTGGAAGGACCCGGGCGAGTACCGCGAGGCGCTGGAGAATTTGTTGCTGGATATAGAAGAAGACGGCTAATCACCGCAAACCCTGTGGGAGCGGGCTTGCCCGCGAAGGCGTCAACACAGTCGACATCGATTTCGACTGTCAGGCCGCCATCGCGAGCAAGCTCGCTCCCACAGGAATTGGGGCGCCTGTGAGATCACCGACCATGACCGAGATTCAACAATGACCGACACCCCGCATTTCCCGCTCTGCGCCGTGGTCGGCGCCGACGATTTGAAGCTGGCCCTGTACCTGACCGCCATCGACCCGAAAATCGGCGGTGTACTGATCGAAGGCCCGCGGGGCATGGCCAAGTCGACCCTGGCCCGCGGTCTGGCGGACCTGCTGGCCAGTGGTCAGTTCGTCACCTTGCCATTGGGTGCCACCGAGGAACGCCTGGTCGGTACCCTCGATCTCGACGTGGCGCTGGGCGAAGGTCGCGCGCAGTTTTCGCCCGGCGTACTGGCCAGGGCTGACGGCGGCGTGCTCTACGTCGACGAGGTCAATCTGTTGCCTGATCACCTGGTAGATCTGCTGCTCGATGTGGCCGCCAGCGGCACCAATCTGGTCGAGCGTGACGGCATTTCCCATCGGCACTCGGCGAAGTTTGTGCTGATTGGCACCATGAACCCGGAAGAGGGTGAGCTGCGCCCGCAATTACTCGATCGCTTCGGCCTGAACGTCGCCCTCAGTGGCAATACGGCGCCGGCCGAGCGCGGGCAGATCATCCGTCGGCGACTGGATTTCGACAGCGATCCGCAAGGTTTCTGCGTCGAATGGGAATCGGCGCAGGCGTCTCTGCGCGATCGTTGCCAGAACGCACGCAACGCACTGGCAAGCATTCCCCTCGACGACCAGGCACTGGCATGCATCACCGAACGCTGCTTTGCCGCCGGCGTCGATGGTTTGCGCGCCGATCTGGTCTGGCTGCGTGCCGCACGGGCTCATGCCGCCTGGCGCGGGGCAAACGCCATCGCCGAGGAAGATATCGACGCAGTCGCCGAGTTCGCCTTGCGCCATCGTCGTCGCGAGCATTCGCCACCTGCATCGCAACCTTTCCAAGCACCGCAGCAGCCATCCACCCAACATTCCAACCCGAGCGAAGGCCAGGGCCAATGGGGCGACATGCCCGCCCAGGTGCTGCCGGTCGGCGCACGTCGTGAAGTGCCGAGCTGGCCAAAAAGCCATAGGCATTCGCCCTCGCTCTGACGCGGGGGCGAATGCCAGACCCCGAGCCGGACGGCTGGACCACGGCAAACAGGGCAAGCGCCACGCAGCCCGCAGTGGCTCGGTCAACTGGCCTGGCACATTGCTCAATGGCCGGCCGCGTCAGCGCGACGATCTGTTGTTTCACCTGCGTACTCGCTCGCCCCATGAACTGTGGCTGGTGATCGTTGATGCCTCGGCATCGACCCGCCGTCATCAGGCATTGAGCGATGCCAAGGGCTTGTTGGCGCAGTTGTTCGACGATGCCTATCGCCAGCGTGCACGCCTGGCCCTGCTCACGGCCAGCGGTTCTGCCCCCAAGTGGCAGATGCAGGGATTGAAGGCGTCCACGGGACTGCGTCAGTGGCTCGATGGCCTTGGCGCGGGTGGCGGCACGCCGTTGCTGGCGGCATTGAGCGAAGCGGGGCGATGGCTTGCCGCACGGCAAAAGCGCTTTCCGGCAGAACAGCAGCGGTTGTTGTTGGTGACCGATGGCCGTCTTAAAGAGTGGCCGTCGTTGCCCGCGCTCGGTTGTCCTGGCTTGGTGATCGACATCGAACGTGGCCCGATTCGCCTCGGGCGCAGCAAGGTATTGGCTGCGCAACTGCAGTCCGAGTATCGACATATCGACGAACTGCTTCCGGGTTGAGTCTGTGGTGTTTTTGCTGGCCTCTTCGCGGGCAAGCCCGCTCCCACAGGAGTTTGGGTTGAAGCATGGATGTGTGGACGCCGCAGAACCCTGTGGGAGCGGGCTTGCCCGCGATAGCGGTGTATCAGGCGAGATCAATTCTGGATGACTTGCCCATCGCCTGCCGGTACTGCCGGGTACGCTTGCCGATGTACAGCTGGTCGAGAATCAACGCCCATAGCGCCGAGACTTCAGGGCGGGTTTTGCGCCCACGGCTCAAGCGATGCAGCTGGAATTTCACCACCGCCATGCTCGCCAGCGCCGCCAGGGGTTTGCGCTTCCAGCGGATCGCCGGCAGTTGCGGATGGCTGTCCTGGCCTTCGTGCCAGCGTTTGACCAATTGCGGCTCCACGGCCAGGGCGGTGCCGATGCCGGCCATGGCGAGGCCGCTGTCGAGGACCTGTTCGACGATTGCCAGTCGCCGGATCCCACCGGTCACCATCACCGGCATCCGCGCCACGCTGGCCAGCTCTCCTGCCATTTCCAGAAAGTACGCCTCCCGCGCCAGGGTCCGGCCGTCGCGCGCTTCGCCTTGCATGGCCGGTGCTTCGTAGCTGCCACCGGAAAGCTCCAGCAGGTCGATCGGTTGTTCGTTAAGCCACTGGATCACTTGCCGTGCATCGTCGGCATCGAACCCACCGCGCTGGAAATCCGCTGAGTTGAGCTTTACCGACACACAAAATTGCGGCGACACCATCTGACGAACGGCCTCGACGACGGACAACAGCAAGCGCGCACGATTCTCCAGCGAACCGCCCCAATGGTCGGTGCGCCGATTGGTGAGCGGCGACAGGAACTGGCTGATCAGATAGCCGTGGGCGGCGTGGATCTGCACACCGGTAAAACCGGCTTTCTCGGCCAGTGCGGCGCTGGTGGCGAAGCGTCGGATCACCTCCTGGATGTCGTCCTCGCTCATGGGCCTGGGTTCGGCGAACATCTTCGAAAACTGGCCGAGATCCAGTGCAACCGCCGACGGCGCCAGAGCTTGCTGACCAAGGTTGGCCATGGTCTGACGGCCAGGGTGGTTGAGCTGCATCCAGAAGTGCGCACCGCCAGCCCGGCCGACACTGGCCCATTGGCGAAAACGCTCCAGGTGGCGCTCGTCCTCCAGCGCTACACCACCGGGACCGGTCATGGCCCGGCGGTCGATCATCACATTGCCGGTCAGCAACAAGCCGGCCTCGCCCTCGGCCCAGGCCTGGTACAGGCGAAACAGCGCCTGGTCGGGCACCTGATCGGTGTTGGCAAGGTTCTCTTCCATCGCGGCTTTGGCAATGCGATTACCGATGGTCTGGCCGTTGGGCAAATTCAAAGATTGGAAGGGCGACATGCTTGACTCCTCATAGTGATGAGCAGAGGCTAAGCTTAAAGTTAACTTTAATGTCAAGCGGACAAATGAGAATCCTATGAAGATCGGCGAATTGGCACAGTTGAGCGGGTTGACCGCCTCGCGCATCCGTTTTTACGAGTCTCAGGAATTGATCCGGCAGGTCGAGCGTTCTGCCAACGGTTATCGGCGTTACTCGCAACAGGCGTTGCAAACCCTGCAAATCATCCAGTGTGCGCAACAAGCCGGTTTCAGCCTGGACGAACTCAAACAGTTACTGCCGGATAATGTGACGGGCACATTCAAGCACGGTGAGTTGATGGCCGGCCTGCATCGCAAGATCGAGCAGATTGAAGAGATGCAACGGCACCTGGCCCATAGCAAGGCGCAGCTGTTGGGCTGGATCGACACTATCCAGGCCCGGCCCGAAGGCATGAGCTGCGATGAAAATGCCGAGCGGGTGATGACTTCATTCAAGCACTAGGTCAGGTCGGATTACTCATCAGCGTACCGGCCCTCCACACGCCCGGTTGTGAAGCAGATACCCGCCCTTTGTAGCCAACGGTAGCGGTCGGGGTTCCGTGGGTTTGGTAACGTTTTATTTGTATTTACGCATCCCTCTGATTCAAAACAAATTTCAATCCCCCTCACATTCCCTCCACAGCCTGTGGCACACTTTCTGCTGTCTATTCCGTTGTTACATACCAAGTTCCGGTATAGCGGAATAAACATCATCCTGGAGTGCTTGCCATGCATCGCCGACCTTCGTTGTTCAAAGCGTGTGTTTTTCTTTTCGCGGCATCCGCCGCTGCCATGGGCGTGGCTCAGGCGGCGGACAGTAAGCTCGACAGCGTTCTGGCCCGCGGCAAACTGATTGTAGGCACCGGCAGCACCAATGCGCCGTGGCACTTCCAGGGCGCGGATGGCAAGTTGCAAGGCTTTGATATTGATATCGGGCGCATGGTGGCCAAGGGGTTGTTCAACGATCCGGGCAAAGTCGAGTTCGTGGTGCAGTCGTCTGACGCGCGTATCCCCAACCTGCTGACTGACAAAGTCGACATGAGTTGCCAGTTCATCACTGTGACGGCCAGCCGCGCCCAGCAAGTGGCGTTCACCCTGCCGTACTACCGCGAAGGCGTTGGCCTGTTGTTGCCGGCCAACAGCAAGTACAAGGAAATCGACGACATGCAAGCCGCCGGCGATGGCCTGACCGTGGCGGTGCTGCAAAACGTCTATGCCGAAGAACTGGTGCATCAGGCGCTGCCCAAGGCCAAGGTCGATCAGTACGACAGCGTGGACCTGATGTACCAGGCCGTGAACTCCGGTCGCGCCGACGCGGCGGCCACCGACCAGTCTTCGGTGAAGTACCTGATGGTGCAGAACCCTGGCCGTTATCGCAGCCCGGTTTACGCCTGGAGCCCGCAGACCTATGCGTGCGCGGTCAAGCGCGGCGATCAGGACTGGCTGAACTTCGTCAACACCACCCTGCATGAGGCCATGACCGGCGTTGAATTCCCGACTTACGCGGCGTCCTTCAAGCAGTGGTTCGGTGTCGATCTGCCGTCGCCAAAGATTGGTTTCCCCATCGAATTTCAATGATCCCGTGAGAGCGGGGCGGTTTTGAATCGCCCCGCTCAAGGTACTGCCGACCATGAACTATCAGTTGAACTTTGCCGCCGTCTGGCGCGATTTCGACACCTTGCTGGCGGGGCTCGGTCTGGGCCTGGAGCTGGCCCTGGTGTCGATCGCCATCGGCTGCGTGATCGGCCTGATGATGGCGTTTGCTTTGTTGTCGAAGCATCGCGCATTGCGGGTGCTGGCATCGGTGTATGTCACGGTGATCCGTAACACGCCGATCCTGGTGTTGATCCTTTTGATCTACTTTGCGTTACCGAGCCTGGGCATTCGTCTGGACAAGATCCCTTCCTTCATCATCACCCTGTCGCTGTATGCCGGGGCCTACCTGACCGAGGTGTTCCGCGGCGGATTGCTGAGCATTCCCAAGGGGCAGCGTGAAGCCGGCCTGGCCATTGGCCTCGGCGAATGGCAGGTCAAGGCCTACGTCACCGTGCCGGTGATGCTGCGCAATGTGTTGCCGGCGCTGTCGAACAACTTCATTTCGCTGTTCAAGGACACCTCGCTGGCGGCGGCGATTGCCGTACCGGAGCTGACCTATTACGCGCGCAAGATCAATGTCGAGAGTTACCGGGTGATTGAAACCTGGCTGGTGACCACGGCGCTCTATGTGGCGGCCTGTTACCTCATTGCCATGATGCTGCGTTACCTCGAGCAGCGTCTGGCGATTCGCCGATAGGAGGCCCCCATGTACGAATCCCCCAGTTGGTTGCATGAGTTGTGGGTGGCGCGCGAAGTGCTGTGGCAAGGCTTCTTGACCAGTGTCCAGGTGTCGGTGCTGGCGATTTTGCTCGGCACGCTGGTCGGCGTCTTCGCAGGACTGGTGCTGACCTATGGCAAGTTCTGGATGCGCGCGCCGTTTCGTTTTTACGTGGACGTGATTCGCGGCACGCCAGTGTTCGTGCTGGTGTTGGCGTGCTTCTACATGGCGCCGGCGCTGGGCTGGCAGATCGGTGCGTTCCAGGCCGGTGCGCTGGGTTTGACGCTGTTCTGCGGCTCCCACGTCGCCGAGATCGTGCGCGGTGCGTTGCAGGCCTTGCCGCGCGGGCAAATGGAAGCGAGCAAGGCCATCGGCCTGACGTTCTTCCAGGCCCTCGGGTATGTGCTGTTGCCCCAGGCGTTGCGGCAAATCCTGCCGACCTGGGTCAATTCGTCCACCGAGATCGTCAAGGCTTCGACCCTGTTGTCGGTGATCGGTGTGGCGGAGTTGCTGCTCAGTACCCAGCAGATCATCGCCCGGACCTTCATGACCCTGGAGTTTTACCTGTTCGCCGGTTTCCTGTTCTTCGTCATCAACTACGGCATCGAGTTACTCGGCCGGCACATTGAAAAGCGGGTGGCTTTGCCATGACTCAGACTCAATCCAATGCACAAAACGGCCAACCGCTGCTGGACATTCGCGGCCTGCACAAGCGCTACGACCAACTCGAAGTGCTCAAGGGTGTCGACCTGACCCTGCAGCGCGGCAACGTGGTGACGCTGATCGGTTCCAGCGGCTCGGGCAAGACCACGCTGCTGCGCTGTGTGAACATGCTTGAAGAATTCCAGGGCGGGCAGATCCTGCTTGACGGCGAATCCATCGGTTATGACGAGGTCAACGGCAAACGCATTCGCCACCCGGAAAAAGTCATTGCCCGTCATCGCGCCATGACCGGCATGGCGTTCCAGCAGTTCAACCTGTTTCCGCACCTGACGGCATTGCAGAACGTCACCCTGGGCCTGCTCAAGGTCAAGAAGCTGCACAAGGACGAAGCCGTGGCCCTGGCCGAGAAATGGCTGGAACGTGTCGGCCTGCTGGAACGGCGTGATCACTTTCCCGGTCAGTTGTCTGGCGGCCAGCAGCAGCGCGTGGCGATAGCCCGGGCCATTGCGATGAACCCGAGCCTGATGCTGTTCGACGAGGTGACCTCGGCGCTGGACCCGGAACTGGTCGGCGAAGTGCTCAGCGTGATCAAGGGCCTGGCCGAAGACGGCATGACCATGTTGCTGGTGACCCACGAAATGCGCTTCGCCTTTGAGGTGTCGGACAAGATCGTCTTCATGAATCAGGGGCGTATCGAGGAGCAGGGGCCACCCAAGGACCTGTTCGAACGCCCGCAATCGCCACGACTGGCGGAATTCCTCAAAAGCACACGTTTTTGATCCTTTGATTTCAATCAGGAGAAACACCCATGAGCATTACTCGTTACGGCACCGGCAGCACCGCCGCTGGCGGTGCGCCTCGCCCTTTCGCCCGAGCCGTGGAAGCCGATGGCTGGCTGCACGTTTCCGGGCAGGTGCCGGCGGTGGATGGCGAGATCATTGTTGGCGGCATCGTCGAACAGACCCACCAGACCATGAAGAACCTGATCGCGATTCTCGAAGAGGCGGGCTTTAGCCTGGAAGATGTGGTGCGTGCCGGGGTATGGCTGGAGGACCCGCGGGATTTCACGAGTTTCAACAAGGTCTTCTCCGAGTACTTCAAACCTGAACATGCACCGGCCCGGGCCTGTGTGCGGGCGAACATGATGGTCGACTGCAAGGTCGAGATCGACTGTATTGCGTACAAGAAAAAGGCTTGAGATTTGTGGTGAATTCTTCGCGAGCAAGCCCGCTCCCACAGGGGAACGCATTCCAATGTGGGAGCGGGCTTGCTCGCGAAGGCGGCCTTACGGTCGCCACCAGACTCTGCGGTAAACTCCCGGCACTTTGAATGGGAACCACTGAAATGACCGAAGACACCATCAAACGCCGGGCACGCGGCCTGGACCGGGCGTTCGATATCCTCGATTTCCTCAAGGAGATTGGCCAGCCGCTGCGCCCAAACGACATCGCCAACGGCATCGGCAGCCCCAAATCCACGGTCTACGAATTGGTCGCCTCGCTGCTGGAACGGCGGATCCTGGAGCCGGTGGGCAAGGACGGTCATGTCTACCTCGGTCGTCAGTTGTACTTTCTCGGCCAGGCGCATTTGCGTCATTTCGACCTCACCCGCGAGGCCGATCACGCCTTGCAGGAAATCGTCAGCCAGACCCGCGAAACGGCGCAGATGTGCCTGCTCAACGGGCGCAAATACACCGTTGCGCTGATGAAGGAGGGGGAGCGGCATTTCCGCATTTCCTCGGACATCGGCGAAAACGCGCCCATCCCCTGGACCGCATCCGGACGCCTGTTGCTGGCGCACTTGAGCGACCAGGAAATCGTCGACCTGATCGACCACGACGACTTCATCCTGCCCGATGGCGAGCGTCTGCCGCTTGAGCAGTTCCTCAAGGAAATCCGTCAGGCCGGTATCGATGGTTTCTTTTCTTTCGATAGCGTCGCCGACACCTTTACCCATTGCTTCGCCGCGCCGGTCAAAGACCCCAGTGGCGTGGCCATCGCGACCCTGTGTATCGTCGCCCCACGGGCCGATGCCAAGAACAATTACAACGACTACCGCCGGGTGCTGATCGAAAGCGCCAACAGCCTGGCCCGTCGCATCAACGAATAACAGCGGCTGCCTGCGGCCGCGTGAACGAGGAGTTCGACCATGTCTTCTGCCCCCAATACTGCCAATGTGGATAAAGGCACAGCCCCGATCGGTGCCAGCCTGGTGCGTGACGTCAGCCTGCCCGCGCTGGTACTGCACCGCGAGGCGCTGGAGCACAACATCCGCTGGATGCAGGCGTTCGTCAGCAACAGCGGTGCGGTGCTGGCGCCCCATGGCAAGACCAGCATGACCCCGGCATTGTTCCGTCGCCAACTGGACGCCGGTGCCTGGGGCATCACCCTGGCCAGTGCCACACAAACCCGTGCGGCCTACGCCCATGGCGTGCGCCGTGTGCTGATGGCCAACCAGTTGGTCGGCACGCCGAACATGGCGCTGATCGCCGACCTGTTGGCCGATCCGGCGTTCGATTTCTATTGCATGGTCGACCACCCGGACAACGTCGCCGACCTCGGCGCTTATTTTGCCTCCCGCGGCGTGCGCCTGAACGTCATGATCGAATACGGCGTGGTGGGTGGTCGATGCGGTTGCCGCAGTGAACAGGAGGTGCTTGATCTGGCCAAGGCCATCGCCGCGCAACCGGCCCTGGCCCTGACCGGGATCGAAGGCTACGAAGGTGTGATCCATGGCGATCACGCCGTGACCGGTATTCGCGATTTCGCCGCGTCACTGGTGCGTCTGGCGGTGCAGTTGCAGGACAGCGGCGCGTTCGCCATTGCCAAGCCGATCATTACGGCGTCCGGTTCGGCCTGGTATGACCTGATTGCCGAGTCCTTCGAAGCGCAGAACGCCGCTGGACGTTTCCTCAGCGTGTTGCGTCCCGGAAGCTATGTGGCTCACGACCATGGCATCTACAAGGAAGCGCAGTGCTGCGTGCTCGACCGGCGCAGCGACCTGCACGAAGGCCTGCGCCCGGCGCTGGAAGTGTGGGCGCACGTGCAGTCGTTGCCGGAGCCAGGGTTTGCGGTGATTGCCCTGGGTAAACGCGACGTGGCCTACGACGCCGGATTGCCGGTGCCGTTGCTGCGTTACAAGGCGGGTGTGGTACCCGCCAGTGGCGATGATGTGAGTGCCTGCAAAGTCACCGCTGTGATGGACCAGCATGCGTTCATGACCGTGGCGCCAGGGGTTGATCTGCGGGTGGGCGACATCATTTCGTTCGGCACTTCGCACCCGTGCCTGACGTTCGACAAGTGGCGCATCGGCTGTCTGGTGGATGAGCAGCTGAACGTCATCGAGACCATGGAAACCTGTTTCTAATAGGTTTCGAGACCGCGGCGCGGCCATCGCGGGCAAGCCCGCTCCCACAAGGTTCTTCAGTGTTCACAAAACCTGTGGGAGCGGGCTTGCCCGCGATGAGGACCGCCCAGACAACACAGCAACACCAGAGAACCCACATCAATGAACACCATCAACACCCTGGGCCCCAACGCTCCGCGCATCGCCCTGATCGGCGAATGCATGATCGAGTTGCAGCATCGCGCCGACGGCAGCCTGCAACAGAGCTTCGGCGGCGACACCTTGAACACGGCGGTGTACCTGTCCCGGGAACTGGGGGCGAGCGGCACCGTGGACTACGTCACCGCCCTGGGCGATGACAGTTTCAGCGATGCGATGTGCCAGAGTTGGGCCGCGGAAAACATCGGTCTGGGCATGGTTCAGCGTCTGCCGGGGCGACTTCCGGGTTTGTATTGCATCCAGACCGACGCTGCTGGCGAGCGACGCTTTCTGTACTGGCGCAACGAAGCGGCGGTCCGCGATTGCTTCACGACGCCGGCCGCCGAGCCGATCCTGGCGGCGCTGCCGGATTACGACGTGCTGTACTTCAGCGGCATCACCCTGGCGGTACTCGGCGAGCAAGGCCGGGAAAAACTGCTGGAAACCCTGATCGAGGCCCGCCAGCGTGATGCGCGAATTGTGTTCGACAACAACTACCGGCCACGGCTGTGGGCCTCGGTCGAGGACGCTCGGGCGGCGTATCGCCGTGTGCTGGCGTATGTCGACCTGGCGTTGCTGACAGTGGATGACGAACAGGCGTTGTTCGGTTATGCCGATTGTGACGCGGTGTTTGCCGCGTATGAGCAGATCGGAACGCCGGAGGTGGTGCTCAAGCGCGGTGCTCAAGCGTGCCTGATTCGTTGCACGGGCGAGTCGTTCGAGGTGCCGGCGCAGAAGGTCGAGCGGGTGGTGGACACCACCGCGGCGGGGGATTCGTTCAGTGCGGCGTATCTGGCCTCGCGGCTCAAGGGTGGTAGCCCTTCGCAAGCTGCCGAGGCTGGGCATCGGCTGGCGAGCCGGGTGATTCAGGTGCCGGGGGCGCTGATCCCAAGGTAAGCGGTGAATGGCCGCTGGCTGCGCCATCGGATCGCTGGCAAGCCAGCTCCCACAGGGATTGCAAGTTGCCATAGATTGCAGCCATGGCACTGGTCCTGTGGGAGCTGGCTTGCCAGCGATTAGGCCCAGAGGCCAACCCTTCAATCCCGGTAGAACACCTGCACCAGGTGATACCCGAATTTGCTCTTGATCGGCCCATGGACCACCCGCAGCGGTTTCTTGAAGATCACCGCGTCGATCACGCCGACCATCTGCCCCGGCCGTACTTCGCCGAGGTCACCGCCGCGCTTGCCCGATGGGCAGGTCGAATACTTCTTGGCCAGCACATCAAACGCTTCACCCTTGGCGATGCGTTGTTTGAGCTGCTCGGCTTCTTCCGAGGTTTTCACCAGAATATGGCGGGCTTGAGCTTTCATGGGCGGTACCTTGCAACGGTGGTGGCTATGTGGGTGGCTAGTGGGTGGCAGTGGGGGCGCGCGATTATGCCTCAACTCAGTCCGGTTGACCGATCATCGTGCGAATCTTGTTGGCCAGCAGGTCGATGGAAAAGGGTTTGCTCACCATGTCCATGCCTTCTTCGAGGAAACCCTGGCGCTCGGCGGCGATCTCCGCGTAACCGGTCATGAACAGCACTTTCAGTCCGGGACGATGCTGGCGGGCGATTTCTGCCAGTTGTCGGCCGTTCATGCCCGGCAACCCCACGTCGGTCACCAGCAAGTCCACCCGCAGGTCCGACTCCAGTACCGGCAGGGCGCCCCTGGCATCTTCGGCTTCATGGGCGCGATAACCGAGCTCATTGAGCAGGTCCAGCACCAGCATGCGCACCGCCGCATCGTCCTCGACCAGCATCACGGTTTCGCCGGCAATCGCCGCCGGTGCCTCGCCGACGACGGGTGACAGGACCTTGTCCGGCTCGGTCGAGTGCAGGCGCGGCAGGTACACGCGTACGCTGGTGCCCCGGCCGGGGAGGCTGAACAGACTGACGTGGCCTCCCGATTGCTGGGCGAAACCGTAGATCATCGACAAACCCAAACCGGTGCCCTGGCCGATGGGTTTGGTGGTGAAGAACGGATCGAATGCCTTGGCCAGTACCGTGGGCGTCATGCCGGTGCCGTTGTCGCTGACGGCAATCATCACGTAGTCGCCGGCCTTGACCGGCTCCAGGGTCGTGAGGTCACTGCCGTCGAGGTACAGGTTGGCTGTTTCGATCTGCAGTTCGCCGCCCTCGGGCATGGCGTCCCGGGCGTTGATCACCAGGTTGAGCAAGGCGTTTTCCAGTTGGCTGACATCGGTGCTGACCCGCCAGATGTTCTCGGCCAGCTGCAGTTTGAGTTCGATGTGGTCGCCTGTGGTGCGACTGAGCAGGTCTGCGAGTGAATGAATCAACTCGTTGGGGTTCAGCGGCTTGCGGTTGAGCGACTGACGCCGGGAGAACGCCAGCAAGCGATGGGTGAGGGCGGCGGCACGGTTGGCCGAGGACACGGCCGCCTCGGTGAATCGGCCGATCTCGCTGGCACGTCCGTCGGCGATATAGCGTTGCATCAGGTCGAGGCTGCCAATGATGCCGGTGAGCATGTTGTTGAAGTCATGGGCGATGCCGCCGGTAAGCTGGCCGACCGCTTCCATTTTCTGGGCATGGCGCAAGGCGTCTTCGGCCCGCTCACGCTCGAACATCTCGTTTTGCAAGCGCTCGTTGGCCTCGGCCAGTTGCCGGGTGCGGGCGGCAACCCGTTCCTCAAGGGTTTCGTTCAGGATGCGCAGGGCCTCTTCGGTCTTTTTGCGTTCGGTTTCGTCGATCACGAAGATGTAGAAGCCGTTCACCGCGCCGTCCGCACCGTGGCGTGGCAGGTAATTCATCAAGGCCTGGCGGATGCTGCCGTCGCGGTGTGGCGTACTGATGCTGAAACAGCAGGGCCGGCCGGACAGCGCCTCGGTGATGTACGGGGCGCGCAGCGCATAGGCTTCTTCGCCGAGCACTTCAAGAATGGTTCGCCCGTAAAGCTCTTGCGGCGTCAGCCCGTACCAGTCGAGGTACGCCGCGTTGTTCAGGCGAAAGCGTTCTTCGCGGTCGACGTAGCTGATCAGGATTGGCATGGCGTTGATGATCAGTTGCAGCTCGGTCTGGCTTTGGCGCAGGGCCTGTTCGGTGTGTTTGCGTTCGGTCAGGTCCAGGGCGGCGCCGAGGAAACGCGTCGGCCGGCCATGGTGGTCCTTGTAACAGCGACCGCGGGCAAACACCCAGCGCAGCTGGCCGTCGGTTTGCAGCAGACGATACTCTTCGGCGTATTCAGTGCCGTGGGTGATGCAATGCTTGATGCTGCGGGCGATCAGGGCACGGTCTTGCGGGTGAACGCCGTGCAGGTACTCACTGATCGGTAACTGGTTGGCCATGGCCGGGTCGATGCCGTGCAACTGGGCGAAATGCGCATCGGCGATGAAACGGTCCTCGCTGATGTCCCAGTCCCAGGTGCCGACCGCATCGGTGGCGGCGAGGGCCAGCTGCAGGCGCTCCTCGGTTTCACGCTGGGCCTTGAGGCTGGCCGCCGAGCGCTGTTCGAGCTCGAGGGCGATGCGCCGGCGTTCGTTGGTTTCGATGGCGGTGACCAGAATCCCGGCCACCTCGGCACTTTCGTCGCGGATCGGGCTGTAGGTCAGGTCGAGCCAGAAGTCTGACTCCCGACCGTCACGTTGCAGGGTAAAGCGCTGCTCGCTGTAGGTTCGCACCTGACCTTGCAGGACGGCGCTGTATATCGGGTCGGTAAAGTCTTTCAACTCGGGCCAGATCAGGTGTGCCGGTTGTCCGAAAGCGTGTGGATGTTTGCTTCCGGCGAGCAGGGCGAAGCCGTCGTTGTAGATCTGCGTCAGTTGCGGGCCCCATAGCAGCAGCATCGGCATCGGTGAGTGAATGACGATGTCCACGGCGGTTCGCAGGCTCTGTGGCCAGGTGCTGGCAGCGCCCAGCGGACTGTTTGCCCAGTCGAGCCGGGCTATCAGGGCCTGGGCATCACTGCCGGTCGGTATTGCGTTCATCAAGGTGTCCTGCGCCTGAGTCGCTTTATCTGGCGTCTATTCTTGCACAGGTGACAGGCTCAGGTTGATTTGCAGGCTTGAGTGGCTCCGCGAGACACGACCCTGTGGGAAAAGGGGGCATTGGCCCACGGTGCTGAAAACACCAAACCCTGTAGGAGCGAGCTTGCTCGCGATGGACGTCAACGATAACGCTGGCTGGCAGGTGCCCCGCGGCGCTCTCAGGTTTATCGCGAGCAAGCTCGCTCCTACATTCAATCCAGCAGTTCGGGCCTGTTTCGGTACTGCTCCAATGCTTCGGGGTTGGCTAGCGCATCGGTATTCTTCACCTTCTGCCCATGCACCACATTGCGCACCGCCAGCTCGACGACCTTGCCGCTGATGGTCCGGGGAATGTCGGTGACCGCGACAATTTTCGCCGGCACATGACGCGGCGTGGTGTTAGCGCGAATCGTCTGGCGGATCTGCTGTTGCAGCGCCTCGTCCAGTTCGAGCCCTTCGCGCAGCCGTACGAACAGCACCACCCGCACGTCATCCTGCCATTGCTGACCGATGGCCACGCTGTCGAGCACCTGCGGGATTTTTTCCACCTGGCGATAGATTTCCGCCGTGCCGATGCGCACGCCGCCGGGATTGAGCACGGCATCCGAGCGGCCGTGGATCATCATCCCGCCATGGGGCAACTGTTCGGCGTAGTCACCCTGGGCCCAGACGCCGGGGAACAGGCTGAAATAGGATTTGCGCAGCTTTTCGCCATCGGCATCGTTCCACAGGCCAACGGGTATCGCCGGGAAGTGGCGGGTGCAGACCAGTTCGCCTTTTTCGCCGATCACCGGTTGGCCGGCGTCGTTCCACACTTCGACGGCCATGCCCAGGCTCTTGCCCATGATTTCGCCACGCCTTACCTGCGACACAGGGTTGCCGTTGACGAAGCACGAGACGATGTCGGTGCCACCGGACATCGAGGCCAGGCACACGTCAGCCTTGAAGTCGCGATAGACGAAGTCGTAACTCTGCGGCGACAGCGCCGAGCCGGTGCAAAGCAACGTCTTGAGGCTGCCCAGGTCATGACTTTCACGCGGCTTGATGCCGTTGCTTTCCAGGGTCGCGAGAAATTTCGGGCTGGTGCCAAAGACGCTGATGGACTCGTCGTCGATCAGGTCGATCAAGCGTTGCGGGTCGGGCTGGAATGGCGAGCCGTCATACAGCACCACGGAGCTGCCTACCGCCAATGCCGACACCAGCCAGTTCCACATCATCCAGCCGCAGGTGGTGTAGTAGAACAGGCGTTCGCCGGGGCCGAGATCACAATGCAAGCCGTGTTCCTTGACGTGTTGCAGGAGCACGCCACCGGTGCTGTGGATGATGCATTTGGGCACGCCGGTGGTGCCGCTGGAGTAGAGGATATACAGCGGATGGGCGAAGGGCACCGGGACGAAATCCGGCTCGCCGCCGGGATCGTAGAAATCGTCCCACAGCGTCACGTTGGCCGGGGTGCGGAAATGTTCGATCCGCGTATGCGGCCGCCCATACGGGAGGATGATCAGCTGCTGCAACGACGGCAGGCGTTCGAGGATTTCGTTGACCTTGGCGGTCTGGTCGATCTCCTTGCCGGCATAGCGATAACCGGCGCAGGTCACCAGCACTTTCGGTTCGATCTGGCCGAAACGGTCAACGACCCCGTGAGTGCCGAAGTCCGGTGAAGAACAGGACCACACAGCGCCAAGGCTGGTGGTGGCGAGCATGGCCACCAGGGTTTGCCAGGTGTTGGGCATGCAGGCGGCGACCCGGTCACCCACACCGACGCCGGCGGCTATCAAGCCGTTCTGAAAACCGGCGACCTGTTCTGCCAGTTCGGCCCAGGTCAGGTGTTCGCGTTGACCGTTTTCGCCGATGGCGACCACGGCCACCGCGTCGTCGCGACGAAGCAGCAAGTGTTCGGCGAAGTTAAGCGTTGCGCCGGGGAACCACTGGGCGCTGGGCATCTGCGGGCCTTCGAGCAGTACGGTGTCGGGCTGTTCATGAAAGCGAATGTCGAAGAAATCGACGATCGCCTGCCAGAAGTCGGGACGTTGCTCAATGGACCATTGGTGCAGGGCAGGGTAGTCGTCAATCTTGAGGTGATACCGTTGATTGACGAAGCGCCGGAAGGCCTCCATGCGGGTCTTGCCAATGCGTTTGGCGTCGGGTTGCCAGAGGATGTCGGACATGGTTTGCCTCTTCTTATGTGTGTAGATCCATTCGCGAGCAAGCCCGAACCCCTGTGGGAGCGGGCTCGCCCGCGAAGAACGATAACGCGGTCCATCGGCCAGTTACTGCGCCAACCACCCACCATCCACATTCCACGCCGCGCCACGCACCTGGCTGCCGGCATCGCTGCACAAGAACAGCACCAGTTCACCCAGTTGCGGCGGCGTCACGAACTCCAGCGATGGCTGCTTCTCGGCGAGCAAATCATGCTGCGCCTGCTGCGGATCAACGCCACTGGCGGCACGATCATCGATCTGTTTTTGCACCAGCGGCGTCAGTACCCAGCCCGGGCAGATCGCGTTGCAGGTGACCTGGGTGGTCGCGGTTTCCAGCGCCACCACTTTGGTCAGGCCGATCACCCCATGCTTGGCGGCGACATAGGCTGACTTGCCCACCGAGCCGACCAGGCCATGCACCGAGGCAATGTTGATCACCCGGCCCCAACCCTTGGCGCGCATGCCCGGCAGACTCAAACGGGTGCTGTGGAACACCGACGACAGGTTGATGGCGATGATCGAATCCCAGCGCTCCACCGGAAACTCGTCCACCGTTGCCACGTGTTGAATGCCTGCATTATTGACCAGAATGTCGACGCCGCCGAACTCGCGCTCGGCGTAGGCGATCATGTCGGCAATTTGCGCCGGATCGCTGACATCGGCCGGGTGATGGCCGACCTTGCTGCCGAACTGTTGCACCTCGGCGATCACGCTGGAGGCATCGCCGAAGCCGTTGAGGATCAGGTTGGCCCCGGCCTTGGCCAGGCTGAGGGCAATCCCCAGGCCGATGCCGCTGGTGGAGCCAGTGACCAGTGCGGTCTTGCCCGAAAGAGTCGTCATGAATACCTCACACAATGCCAGTGGCGTAGAAGGTGCCGATCACCACGAAAACCGCAAGGGTCTTGATCAGCGTAATACAGAAAATGTCTTTGTAAGCCTCGCGGTGGGTCAGCCCGGTGACGGCCAACAGGGTAATCACCGCGCCGTTGTGCGGCAGGGTGTCCATGCCGCCGCTGGCCATCGCGGCGACCCGGTGCAGGACTTCCAGCGGAATGTTCGCAGCATGGGCGGCGCTGATGAACTGCTCGGACATCGCCGCCAGCGCAATGCTCATGCCGCCCGAGGCGGAACCCGTGATGCCGGCCAGCAGGGTCACGGTAATCGCTTCGTTGACCAGTGGGTTGGGAATGCTCTTGAGCCAGTCGGCCAACACCAGAAAGCCGGGCAGGGACGCGATCACGGCACCGAAGCCATATTCCGAGGCGGTGTTCATCGCCGCCAGCAGCGCACCGCTGACTGCGCTTTTACTGCCTTCGGCCAGCTTGCGGCTGATCGCCTTGTAGCCGAACGCCAACACCATGAGGATGCCCACCAACAGCGCGGCCTGGACCGCCCAGATCGCCGTGAGCTTGGCGATTTCCGTGGTCACCGGCGCGGCCATGCCCGGCAGCGCCAGGCTGTGGGTCTTGCCGTACCACTGGGGAATCCACTGGGTGAACAGCAGGTTCATGATGCCCACCGCCAGCAGCGGAGACAGGGCGATCCAGGGATTGGGTAGTTTGATGTCGACGGCGGTTTCCGGCTCGTTGCGCAGGTCCGAACCATAGCCCTCACCGGTACGCTGGGCCTTGTTGCGCTGGCGCTGGAGAAACAGCATGCCGGCGCAGAACACGAAGATCGTGCCGATCACGCCCAGCCACGGCGCTGCCCAGGCAGTGGTGTTGAAGAAGGTGCTGGGGATGATGTTCTGGATCTGCGGCGTGCCAGGCAGGGCGTCCATGGTGAACGAGAAGGCGCCCAGGGCAATGGTCGCCGGGATCAGCCGCTTGGGGATGTTGCTCTGGCGGAACATTTCCGCGGCAAACGGATAGACCGCGAACACCACCACAAACAACGATACGCCGCCGTAGGTCAGCAGGGCGCAGACCAGCACGATCACCAGCATCGCCTGGCGGGTGCCGAGCAGGCGAATCGCGGCCGCGACGATGGAGCGCGAGAAGCCGGACAGTTCGATCAACTTGCCGAACACCGCGCCAAGCAGGAACACCGGGAAATACAGCTTGATGAAACCGACCATTTTTTCCATGAACACCCCGGTGAAAGCGGGGGCGACGGCGGACGGGTCAGTCAGCAGGACAGCGCCGAGGGCGGCAATCGGGGCAAAAAGGATAACGCTATAGCCACGGTAGGCAGCCAGCATCAGCAGCGCGAGGGCTGCCAAGGCAATGATCACACTCATGGTGTGTCTCCTGGTTTGTTATTTTTGTAGGGTGAAACTTGACAGGAGAGGCGTATAGCGGGTTTTGTGCCAAGTGCTTAAGTTATTGAAATATAAGAATATATTTTGATTTTACTGAGGTTGTATGGATGTATTGTCTCTATGTTGAGACTTTTATCGGTAGTGCCGGCCTCTTCGCGGGCAAGCCCGCTCCCACAGTTAACTGAATTGGTCAGTGGAGCACTGTATCCTGTAGGAGCGAGCTTGCTCGCGATGGGTTGTCTATCAACGGAGATTCATGTCTCTTTATGGAGATTCAGCAATCCCCAACGCCGCCATTTTCTTGTACAGCGTCGACCGCCCAAGCCCCAACCGCGCGGCTGCATCAGGCACCCTGCCCGCGCATTGCGCGAGGGTCGTTTCAATCAGTTGCCGGTCAAACCGCTCCCGCGCCGCACTGAACGTCTCGTGGGCAATCGGTTCGATGGCCAGGGGCACCACGCGCTCCACCGGGGTGAACGTGCCAATCGCTGCGCGGATGTCCGCCACCGACAGGCGCAAGTCATCACTGAGCAATGCGGCCCGTTCCAGCACATTGCGCAGTTCCCGGATGTTCCCCGGCCAGGCGTGTTGCCCCAACAGTTCCAGGGCTTCGTGGTGCAGTTCATGCTGGCTGCGCAGTTCCTCAAGGATCGCCTCGCTGAGCGCCGGCACGTCATCGAGGCGATCGCGCAGGGGCGGAACCTGGATCGGCAACACGTTGAGCCGGTAATACAGATCGGCGCGGAATTCTCCGCGCTTGATGGCCGCTTCGAGGTCCGTAGAGGTCGCGGCGATCACCCGCACATCGCTCTGGATCACTTCGTTGGAGCCCACTGGCTCGAATTCCTTTTCCTGCAATACCCGCAGCAGTTTGCTTTGCAGGGGCAGCGGCATGTCGCCGATTTCGTCGAGGAACAACGTGCCGCCCTGGGCGATCTGCAGTTTGCCGGCACGGCCCTTGCGGTCGGCACCGGTAAACGCGCCGGGGGCGGTGCCGAAGAATTCGGCCTCCAGCAACGATTCAGGAATCGCCGCGCTGTTGATGCTCACGAACGCCTTGTGCGCACGGGGTGAGGCATTGTGGATGGCCTGGGCCAGCAACTCCTTGCCGGTACCGGTCTCGCCGAGCAGCAGTACCGGCGATTCGGTACTCGCACTGCGCCGGGCGCGGCGTTTGACTTCCAGGCTGGCGGCACTGGTGCCGATGAAGTGGGCGAAGTTGTATTTGGTCTGTCGCGCCCGCAGCAGCGAGCGGGTGGAAGCCAGTTCTTCCTGCATGCTCATGTAGCGCTTGAGCATCGGCGACAGGCTGCGCAATTCGTCGAACAGGGCGAAACCGATGGCACCGATCACCACGCCGGCATCGTCGTGAATCGGCAGGCGCATGACCACCAGCGGCTCTTTGGGGGTGTCTTGCATATCCAGCAAAATCGGCCGGCCGGTGCGCACCACCTCACGCAACAGGCTGCCGGGGATCACGCTTTCGCAGGGCTTGCCAATCGCGACTTCCGCCGATTGCAGGCCGAAGCGCCGGGCATAGCGCTCGTTCATCCAGACGATGTTGGCATCGCGGTCGACAATCACCGTGCCCTCGCTCGATTGCTCGATGATCTCGAACAACGAGCGGATTGCCAGCAGGCGAACGCGCTGGTAGTCCTTGAGGCTTTCGGTGGTGTTCATGGGGCTGATCCTGATTGTGTTTTGCTTGTGCCGGCCTCTTCGCGAGCAAGCCCGCTCCCACAGTTGATCTGTGTCGTTCACAAATCCCCTGTGGGAGCGGGCTTGCTCGCGAAGGCCGCACCGCGGTCCAACTGAATACAACCGATTATGCCTGCCCCAGCAACGCCGCCGCCAACAACTCCTTGGTGTACGGATGCTGCGGTGAGTCAAACACCTCATGGCTGGCGCCGCGTTCCACCACTTTGCCGTCCTTGACCACGATCATGTCGTGGGCCAGGGCGCGCACCACCGCCAGGTCATGGCTGATGAACAGATAGGTCAAGCCGTGTTTTTCCTGAAGCTGGCGGAGCAGGGCGACCACCTGTTTCTGTACCGTGCGGTCCAGCGCCGAGGTCGGTTCGTCGAGCAGGATCAGCGCCGGCTTCAGCACCAGCGCCCGGGCGATGGCGATGCGCTGGCGCTGACCGCCGGAGAATTCGTGAGGGTAGCGATGGCGACTTTGCGGGTCGAGGCCGACTTCGTTCAGTGCCCGGATCACTTCGGCATTGCACTCTTCAGGGCTCAACTGGCTGTGCACTTCCAGGCCTTCGCTGATGATCTGCGCTACCGACATTCGTGGGCTGAGGCTGCCGAAGGGGTCCTGGAACACCACCTGCATTTTCTTGCGCCACGGTCGTAGCTGTTTTTGCGTCAGGCCGTCCAGCGCCTGGCCTTGAAAGCGGATGCTGCCTTCGGAGTCGAGCAAACGCAGGATCGCCTGGCCGAGCGTGGACTTGCCGGAGCCGGACTCGCCGACAATGCCCAGGGTCTTGCCACGTTGAATGTTCAGGCTGATGCCATCGACAGCGCGCAGCCAGGTCTTGCGCTGAAACAGGCCACCACCGACGGGAAACCGCACCTGCAGGTTGTCCACCTCCAGCACGTTTTCGCGCGCGTCCCGGGGCAAGGCTTCGCCCTCGGGTTCGGCGTGCAGCAATACGCAGCTGTAAGGGTGCTTCGGTTCGGTGAAAAGGATTTCGCACGGCGCCTGCTCGACGATTTCCCCGGCCTTCATCACGCACACGCGCTGGGCGATGCTGCGCACCAGATTGAGGTCATGGCTGATCAGCAGCAGCGACATACCCAGCCGCTGTTGCAGGGATTTGAGCAGCAGCAGGATCTTGCGCTGCACCGTCACATCCAGCGCGGTGGTCGGTTCATCGGCAATCAGCAGTTCCGGTTCGCACGCCAGGGCCATGGCGATCATCACCCGCTGACGCTGGCCGCCGGACAATTGATGGGGATAGGCCTTGAGGCGTTCCTCGGGTTTCTGGATGCCCACCAGGTGCAGCAATTCGAGGATCCGCGCTTGCGCCGCTTTGCCCGCCAGGCCTTTGTGCACCAGCAAGGTTTCACCGATCTGCTTTTCGATGCTGTGCAGCGGGTTGAGGGAGGTCATCGGCTCCTGGAAGATCATCGCGATGCGATTGCCGCGCAGTTGTCGCAACTTGCCGGTATCGGCGCCCACCAGTTCCTGGCCGCGATAGCGAATGCTGCCGGTTGTCTGGGTATCGGTTTGCGGCAGCAACTGGAGGATCGAGTGGGCCGTCACCGACTTGCCCGAACCCGATTCGCCCACCAGCGCCAGGCATTCGCCAGGGCGGATGTCCAGGCACAGATTGCGCACCACGGTCTGGCCGCTGAAGGCCACGCTGAGGTCACGGATTTCAATCAGGTTGGTCATATCAACATCCGCGTCAAGACCGTGGATCAAAAGCGTCGCGCAGGGCTTCGCCAATGAACACCAGTAAAGAAAGAATCAGCGCCAGGGTGAAGAACGCCGTCAGGCCCAGCCACGGCGCTTGCAGGTTTTGCTTGCCCTGACCGATCAGTTCACCCAGGGACGCACTGCCGGCAGGCATGCCGAAGCCGAGGAAGTCCAGCGCTGTCAGGGTGGAAATCGCCCCGGTGAGAATGAATGGCAAGTAGCTCAAGGTCGCGTTCATGGCGTTGGGCAGAATGTGCCGCACGATGACTTTGCGGTCGGTCAGGCCCAGCGCGCGTGCGGCCTTGACGTATTCCAGGTTGCGCCCGCGCAGGAACTCGGCGCGCACCACGTCCACCAGGGCCAGCCATGAAAACAGCGCCATGATTCCCAGCAGCCACCAGAAATTCGGCTCGACGAACCCCGACAGGATGATCAGCAGGTACAACACAGGCAATCCGGACCACACCTCCAGCAGACGCTGGCCGAGCAAATCCACCCAGCCGCCGTAATAGCCTTGCAGTGCCCCGGCCGCGATGCCGATCAGGGCACTGACAAACGTCAGCATCAAGGCAAACAGGATCGACACCCGGGCACCGAAGATCACCCGGGCCAGAACGTCCCGTGCCTGGTCGTCGGTGCCCAGCCAATTGACGCTGGAGGGCGGGCTGGGGGCGGGTTTGTTCAGGTCATAGTTGGGGGTGTCGTCACTGAACGGAATCGGCGGAAACAGCAACCAGCCTCCGTCCTGCTTGATCAGCTTCTGCACGTAGTCGCTGCGGTAGTCGGCCTGAAACGGCAATTGCCCGCCGAACTCCTGTTCGGTGTGGCGCTTGAAGACCGGGAAATACCACTGGCCTTGATAACTGACCACTAACGGTTTGTCATTGGCGATCAGTTCGCCGCCCAGGGTCATCAGGAACAGGCCGACAAACAGCCAGAGCGACCACCAGCCCCGACGGTTTTTCTTGAATCGCTCGAAGCGGCGACGCGCCAGCGGTGAAAGCTTGAGCATCAGGCATTCCTCGCGGCGAAGTCGATACGCGGGTCGACCAGGGTGTAGCAGAGGTCGCCGACCAGTTTTATCAGAAGGCCGAACAGGGTGAAGATGAACAGCGAGCCGAACACCACCGGATAGTCCCGTGATACCGCCGCTTCGTAGCTCATGCGGCCCAGGCCGTCGAGGGAGAAGATCACTTCGATCAGCAGGGAGCCGGCAAAAAATACACTGATGAACGCCTGGGGAATGCCCGACACTACCAGCAGCATGGCGTTGCGGAATACGTGTCCATAGAGCACCCGTCGTTCACTCAAACCCTTGGCCCGGGCAGTGACTACGTACTGGCGGGTGATTTCATTGAGGAACGAGTTCTTGGTCAGGATGGTCAGTGTGGCGAAACCGCCGATCACCAGCGCGGTGACCGGCAACACCAGATGCCAGAAGTAGTCGGCCACCTTGCCAAGGGTCGACAGCGACTCGAAGTTGTCCGAGACCAATCCGCGGACCGGGAACCAGTTGAGCGAAGTGCCACCGGCAAAGACCACGATCAGGAACATCGCAAACAGGAACGCCGGCATGGCATAGCCGATGATGATCGCGGTACTGCTCCAGATGTCGAATTGGCTGCCATGGTGCACGGCCTTGCGGATGCCCAGGGGTATCGACACCAGGTAGGTGATCAGCGTCGCCCAGAGCCCGAGGGAAATGGTCACGGGCATTTTTTCGAGGATCAGGTCAGTGACGGTGGCGCCGCGGAAAAAACTCTTGCCGAAGTCCAGGCGTGCGTAGCTGGTGAGCATCAGCCAGAGGCGTTCGTGTGCCGGTTTATCGAAGCCGTACTGTTTTTCAATGTCCTTGATCAGCTGTGGATCAAGGCCGCGACTGGCCCGGGACTTGCCGCTCATGGATTCGCTGGAACCACCGCCGACCGCGGCGCCGCCAATGCCTTGCAGGTGCGCGATGGCCTGTTCGACCGGCCCGCCCGGCGCGGCCTGGACGATGACAAAGTTGACCAGAAGAATGATCACCAGCGTCGGAATGATCAGCAGCAGGCGCCGCAATATGTAAGCCCACATCAGTGCGGCCCTCCGGGTCTGCCACGGCTGATACGCTCGGCAGTCATCTGTTGGTTGGTCAATGGCGTGGTGCTCATTTCCCACCAGCTTTCGATGGCTTCGTCATTGCTCGCTTGCACGTTCGGGATGCCGAAGCGGTTCCACCACACTGTAGAGGTTCCCGGCGGGTAGTAGTTGGGGATCCAGTAGTAGTTCCATTGCAGCACCCGGTCCAGGGCATGGGCGTAATGCAGCATGTCGGTCTGGCTATTGGCGCGGATCAGCCCGGTGATCAGGGTGTCCACTGCCGGGTTCTTCAGCACCATGTAGTTGTTTGATCCCGGGTCGTTGGCCGCCGCCGAACCGAAATAATTGAGCAGTTCGTTTCCCGGGGAAGTGGTGACCGGATAGCCGGTGACGATCATGTCGTAGTCGCGGCTCATCAGGCGATTGACGTACTGGGACGAATCGATGCGGCGGATGTTCAGGTCAATGCCGATCTGTTTCAACGTGCGTTTATAGGGCAACAGCAGGCGGTCCATGCCGTTCTGACTGACCAGGAACGTAAAGCTCAACGGCTCGCCGTCGGCATTCACCAGTTGGTCACCATCGGGCTTCCAGCCGGCCTGTTCGAGCAGGTCCAGGGCCTGCAACTGCTTGTCACGAATCACGCCGCTGCCATCGGTCTTCGGCGCCTCGAACACTTTGGTGAAGACTTCGTCGGGAATCTGCCCGAGCAACGGTTCGAGAATCGCCAGCTCACCCGCATCCGGCAGTTGCCGGGCCGCGAGATCGGTATTGGAAAAAAAGCTCTGCTGGCGGATGTACATGTCGCGCATCATCTGCCGGTTGCTCCACTCGAAGTCCCACAGCATCACCAGCGCCTGGCGCACGCGACGGTCCTGGAACATGGGCTTTTGCAGATTGAACACAAAACCCTGGGCTGGCTGCGGCGCCTCGGTGGCGAGGTGGGCCTTTTGCAGGCGACCGTCGCTCAGGGCCGGGCTGTCGTAGCCGATGGAATAGCCAGTGGCGGAAAACTCGCGATTGTAGTCAAAGGCGCCGCCGCGCAGAACCTGGCGCGCCACGTCGGTATCGCCGAAGTACTCGATGCTGAAGTGATCGAAGTTGTACAGGCCACGGCTGACCGGGAGGTCCTTGCCCCACCAGTCGGGATTGCGCTCGAAGGTGATGCTGCGCCCGGAATCGATCTTGCCGACTTTATAGGGGCCGCTACCCAGCGGCGCTTCATAGCCGCCACCACCGGCGAAATCGCGGGTTTTCCACCAGTGTTCGGGAAACACTGGCAAGGTCGCTATATCCAGCGGCAGGGTGCGATTTTCGTTGTTCCTGAAATCAAAGCGGATGGTCAGTGGCGATTCCACTTCGACGCCTTTTACGTCGGCGAACTGGGTGCGGTAACGCAGGCTGCCCTGGGTCATCAGCAGGTCGAAGGTGTAGCGCACGTCTTCGGCGGTAATCGGTTTGCCATCGGCAAAGCGCGCCTTGGGATTGAGGTAAAAGCGCAGCGACAGGCCGTCCTCGGAACGCTCCATCTTCTCTGCCACCAGGCCGTACACGGTGTACGGCTCGTCCAGCGAGCGTTGGGCCAGCGGCGAATAGAGCAAGCCGTCGATCTGTGTGACGCCGATGCCTTTGTCGATGTAAGGCAAGACATGGTCGAACTGACCGATTTCGATCGCCGAGCGCCGCATCGTGCCGCCCTTGGGAGCCTGCGGGTTGGTGTAGGCGAAATGACTGAAGCCGGCAGGGTATTTTGCCGGTTCGCCGTACACGGTCATTGCCGGTTGCGGTGCCGCATTCACACCCGCGGCACCCGACAGCAGGGCCACGGTCGTGAACAACAAGGTAGGGAAAGCCAATCGCATTGTCAGCCTTAGAGCCGGGTGGTCGTTAACGCCAATTTGTACGCTAGCAGCGCGTCCCTCGGCAGCCGAATTACGTGTCGCAAACACAACGGCCCACCAAAAGGCGGGCCGTTGTGTGAATAGCTCAAGCGTCGATCAGTCCTGACGGCTGGTCACTTCCAGCAGGTGGTAACCGAACTGGGTCTTGACCGGGCCCTGGACCACGTTGATCGGGGCGCTGAAGACCACGGTGTCGAATTCCTTGACCATCTGGCCCGGACCGAACGAACCCAGGTCACCGCCCTGGCGGCTGGAAGGGCAGGTGGAGTTTGCCTTGGCAACCTCGGCGAAATCGGCGCCGGCCTCGATTTGAGCCTTGAGTTCGTTGCACTTGGCTTCCGAGGCAACAAGGATGTGACGGGCAGTGGCTTTAGCCATGGGAAAATACTCCTTTCAATACTCGATAAAGTGCTGAGCCTACCGGATTCAGTGAGCTATTTCTCCTCAAAGTTCCGTTCCACGCGGGATCCACAGCGGGTGACACCTCAAAGACCCGCGTCTTTCAAGCGCTCGGCATGCTGGACATACAGTTCAATCGGGTCGACACCTGTGCGCAGTTGACCGGCCGGCTGGCCAATGGTGTCCAGATGATCCAGCGCATAGTCGGACCGGATAACCGTGCCCAGATGGGAACTGAAGCGACCGACCAAACCGTCGTTCTGCTCGCTTTCCGTGACGAAGTAACCGGAAAGGGCCCGGCAGAAGGCGTGGAGCGGATCAAGCGCATTGAGCCCTTCCTTGAGAACATTCGACTGCAGCACGCCGCTCCACGAGTAGTAATGAACACCGTTGACCTGTTCGCGCCCCTTGCCCCCCCAGGTGGTAGGCAGTCCTTGCGGGTATTTGTCGTTGAAGGCGCCTACGCCTTCGGTGGTCAGCGCATTCAGGGCCGCAATGGCGCTCTGTGGTTGGTACTGATTGTCGCTTAATGTCGCGAGGAAGTCGGCGAAGAGGGTCACGACCGTCTCGGCCACATGTTCCGGGAGGTAGCCCGGTATCAAAGCCTTGCGCAGGAAATCGGCCAGTTCCGAGCCATGATTCGGCCCGCTGACGGAAGTCACCGACGCCACACTGTGTGGCGCAATCGCTGCGGCATAACGTGCGGTCAGTGCGCCCTGGCTATGGCCTATGAGGTTGACTTTGCGTGCACCGGTTCCTTTCAGTACCCGCTCGATCTGCGTGAGCAATTGGTCTCCGCGTACTTCGTTGTCATGGGTGGCCGACAAGTGGGGAACGAACACCCTTGCTCCGGCGTTCCTCAGCGCCTGCCTGATGTCGTGAAAAAGCTCGAACTTGCCGATTCTTTCGAAACCGAAAAGGCCGTGGACCAGCAGTATTGGATAACAGGTGTTTGCATTCCTTTGCATGTTCATACCTTTACGCAGAAGTTCATTGGGACTGCATGGCACTTCACTCTAAAGCACTCGAGGTTGGCGCGATGTATGAAAAGTCCGTCGAAGCTTGCGGAAAGCGGAATAGAACAGGTACGAGTATTCAAGAGTGGCTGAGGCATTTGTCGGAATAGTTTGACGATTTTTCACGACAATCAGGTTGCTACTGATCAAAGACCTACTTCGTATACATCGATTTTCCGAGCGAGCCGGAGAGAGAGGCCGACATCACGGCTGTTTGCCGTGGGCTTAAATAGTCATCATCCAAAACCGGCCACCCGTTCGGTGTTTATTCCAGGGACAGGAGTGAATGAATGACTGTTTACGAACCCGACACCTTGAGTCTCGCGCAGCAACCCTTGCCACCTCCCATACTTGAACAGGCGGAAAATGGCGTTCTGAACCCCGCTGACAGAAAAGCCGTCATCAGGGTCTTGCCTTATCCAGGCATGACCTGCGGCGACAAATTGCTATTGAGTTGGGCGGGGCTGGATGCCGATGGCCTCGCCTGCAATCATCAGGTGGCGCGCTTTGTCAGTGAGGACCGGGTTGGCGAGGACGTCATTTTCACCGTGAGTCGCGCACATATCGCGGCGCTTGACGGTGGCTCACTCGAAATCGGTTACTCACTCATGAGCACCTGTTTTGCCGGGCCTTTGAATTCCCATCGTTTGCAACTGAGTGTTGGTGATGTGCAATCCGACCTGTTGCCTGCGACCGTGAACGATGCGATGGGTAAAACACTTGATCCGGGTCGGGTGGAAGAAGGGGCGATCGTTACGATCAAACCCTATGCGCGCATGGCGGCAGGCGACTGGGTGTTGCTGACCTGGGCTGGCGTTTCGATCGAAGGAAGTTTCAGTGATGCACTCAAGGTCGAGTCCTTTGCCGTAGGGGGCGAACTGGCTTTCTGGGTCAGCCCGGAGTGCATTGCGGCCAACCTGGGCTCCTCCGTGTCCGTCGACTATTGCGTCAAGCAAGCAGGGCAGGGGCCTCGTTACTCTGAAGTAACGACATTGATGATTGGCAAGCTGGAGCGGGGGGCACTGCCAGCACCCACTGTGCTGGAAGCAGACGAAGGTTGGGTGGATCTGCTTGATGCGCAGGATGGCGTGACCATCGTCATCGAAAACGCCAGGGCTGAAAAAGGGGAGCTGGTTTACCTGAAATGCGAGGGGGAGAAACTCAATCACTGTGACGACCGCGAAATAACCAGAGACACCGCCGGCGAACCGTTGGTGTTCATAGTTCCCTACTGCTTCTGGAGCGAGCATCGAGATTCTGCGATCCGTGTTTCCTATTCCGTCGAGCGCCTTGATGACACTTGCCAGCAATCCGGGGTGACACTGGTTCAGGTGCAGTCCCTGATGGGGCATTGATTGCCATTTTGCCCTCCAGTCTTCCCATGAAGGCCGGAGGGCGGACGGATGATGCGGACTATTGAGTGTTGTCTTGCGCTCGCAACCGATCTGCCGCTTCAAGCAGCAGTTGTTCTGTTCCTCAAGTACATCGTTGAGCACGGTCTGCAATCGACCATGATTCGAGCCGGAATCCTGAGTCTGGTCAGGTGGCTTTTTACCTGGGAGACCATGCGGTCAGTGCTCCGTGGTGATGTCCTATGAGGTTGACTTTGTGTGCACCGGTTTCTTCCAGTACCCGCTCAATCTGCGTGAGCAATTGATCATCGAGTGCTTCGTTGTCATAGGTGGCTGATAGGTGGGGAACGAACACCCTTGCTCCGGCGTTCCTCCGCGTCTGCCTGATGTCGTGAAATAGCTCGAACTTGCCGATTCTTTCGAAACCGAAAAGGCCGTGGGCCAGCAGTATTGAATAGCAGGTGCTTGCATTCCTTTGTCTATCGTACCTTTCCGCAGACGTTCGCGTCAGTGATATTGCGCCTAACTCTAAAACCCTCGATGGTAGTGGGGTATATGAAAGTTTCAATGAGTTTTGAAGAAAGTGGAACAGAATCAGTAGGGATATTCGCATTCATGGGCGGTCTTCGTCGGAATATCTCGACGTAATTCGTCAGAGAGCAAATTGTAAAGCGCTAATTCCTACCGCATCAATATCAATATTCTCCGTGGTGCGAAGTGCTCTCCCGACATCGCGAGATTTTTTATGACACTTAATAGGCTTCGTTCGATGCCGATTGTTGGGCGGCGAACTTTCAATGGATTGATAGGGGGAAATTACACATGGCAGATAACGGATTTGTTCGAGGCGAAACTTACTACATTAAACCTACGCACATTGTTGCTGGGCGTCAGCAAACCTTCGGTCCGGGTGGTGGCGGTGGTTACAGCGGAAATAATAGTGGATGGGGGCTGCAGGAAGGGCCACGTAGAGGGGAGGGAGGCCCAAGTGGAATTCGGGACATCGCGTTGCCAAACGTTATGGCTGAGTTTATGAATGAACAAATCTACAGTCAGTTGCAGATTGATAGTGAATACAATGCACGATTCAATACACTCATCACCGATACCGCGCGTGAACTGGAGGAAAGAAAAGTCGCCGCAAAAAGCGCTCAAGTTTTAGCTCCCCCAGAATCTGCTGCCGTAGACCAGCAGGTCACCCTAGAGCTTATTGACTCAAAAAAGAAACAATACATATCCATCGCACCAAATATCTATGGCCTTTTTGGTTAGAGCCCCTTCTTCATGATGGAGGTGCTGCTGCGTCAGAAGATGCGTGAGTTTCTGAACTCCGGTAGCGCCGACCGCCAAGGTCTCATAAGCCTATATGCCATATTTGACAATGTCTATAAGTCGGCATTGGAACTCAAAGCGCTTTCACTCTCGGTGGACATTCTGGCTGGCAAACTCGCAGATCTAGCTAACAGCAGAAATCAAGCGGAGTCGGTAGTTCCTCTGGATGGTCCCGCATGGTTCGCTGTGCAGAACCAGAGACTCAGCATCATTGGTTTGGAGCTGGATATTCACGCTCAGCAACTTCCCGAGTTTCTTCAAACAGAGCTCGTTGCTGCAGCAGGTTCCCTGACAGGCATGACCCAAACTCAAGTATTGTTACATTACAAGGCGACGCTAGAGCGTATGGCTTCGACAAAAATGGCAGAGATCAAACCTGTCGTTGCACCGCCTCCATACAAAAGCGGTGGGATAACCATCAATTTTCCAGCGAATAACCCGAAAATCAGCGCGCCTTTGAGCAAGCCGGAATTAGAGGCCCTCAACGAGTTGGTTTATTTGCAAACCCACACCCCGATTGGGACAAAGTGGCTCAGCTACCACGACGCCTTGTTGAAGACCGAATCTGCGAGGCACCTGACTTCAACTTCAAATGCATTGGGTGGCTTGGCAGAACGGTCAAATGAAGCTGAACAGATCCAGGGTGCGATCAAGTTCACTGCTGATTTTTACAAAGAAGTAGCGGTAAAGTTTGGTGATAAAGCCTCGGCGCTGGCGAAGGAATTGTCCGAAAATGTCAAAGGGAAAACGATCCGTAATGCGGAAGAAGCGATCAAGGCATTTGACAAGTACAACGATGTTCTGAACAGAAAATTCAGCGTTCAGGATAGAGAAGCCATTGCTAGGGCCATCGACGCGCTTGATAAGGATATGATGGCGAAGACTCTGGAAAAGTTTGGAAGAGGGTTCGGTGCGGTGGGTCATGCCGTCAACTTCTTTGACTTGAGGGATGAAGTCAAAAAATCGACTCAAAGCGGGGACTGGAAACCGTTTTTCGTCAAGGTGGAAACCATTGCCGCGGGTCAAGCGGTTGCAAGTTTGTTGGCGTTCATGTTTAGCTTTACGGTCCTGACACCGTTGGGGGTTCTGGGCTTCGCTTTACTGATGGCTGTCGTCAGTTCATTTATAGATGATGAGCTAGTTGATAAATTTAATGACTTCATAATAAGCATTTAACGGGAGGAAGGGGGCGCTTTAGTCGTCCCCTTGCTGAAAATCATAAAGGTTAAATATATGCTGCCGATTGGGATGGCAAAAACAATGCAAAAAAAATCAAACAATGCAGTGATCCCGCTAATGTCCGAATACTGTAGGCCAAAAGCTTTTTCCAGAAAATCGGGCTCCTGAGTTTGTAGGCGGTCGCTTCGATCAATTGCCTGGAGAATGGATACAGTAACGTGCTGAGAGCCATGAATAAAACCAGTTTTACATTCTTGTAAAACAGATCATCATCCAGGTAAAAACCGATTGATGCCGTAATCAAATACAAGCAGCCCATTGAGAAGTGTTTGATGAAATAATTTTTGTCCATCTTCATTCTCGCTAATTTATGGCAAAAACCTAGCGCCCGTGATGTGCGTGGCGACGCCTCGTGCAATCAACGGCCATGATTTCAAGCTTTAGGTTGTGATGAAACTCTTGTTTGTGAGTCAATATTACAAAATTTCTGGACAGCCTTTTCTAAAGCTCCCAATGCTCCTCGTGAGTTCACCTTGCACTACTAAATGCAGTGCAAGGAGTTTTTTGATCCTTTTGATTTCGCAAGATTACGCTGGTTGTTGAGTGCTGCGTGGAATTCGCAGTCGTTCCGCGGCCTGCCGCAGCAGTCGATCAGTCCCGACCCAGCTAAGACAGCCATCCGTCACCGAAACGCCGTACTGCAACGTCGAACCCAATGGTTGGCAGCCCTCGAACAAATGACTCTCGATCATCATGCCGATCAGCGAACGATCACCTTGCAGGCGTTGTTCAAGTACGTCGTTGAATACCGCCGGTTGACGCAGCGGGTCCTTGCCGCTGTTGGCATGACTGCAATCGACCATGATCCGCGCCGGGATCTTCAGTCTGGTCAGGTCGCTATTCACCTGTGCGACGCTGGCGCTGTCGTAGTTCGGCCCGCGATGGCCGCCGCGCAATACCAGGTGCGTGTCCGCATTGCCCGGGGTTTGAATGATCGCCGGGTGTCCCAGGCTATCGACACCGAAATGGCGATGGGGATGGGCGGCGGAACGCATGGCGTCGCTGGCGACAGCGACACCTCCGTCTGTCCCGTTCTTGAACCCTACAGGCATGCCAAGGCCGCTGGCCATTTCCCGGTGTATCTGCGACTCCGTGGTCCGGGCGCCAATCGCCACCCAGCTCAACAGATCGTCGAAGTAGCCGGCGGCCATCGGTTGCAGCAATTCAGTGGCAACGGGCAGGCCCAGGCGGAGCATTTCGCGCATCAGCTCGCGGGACAACGTCAGGCCGGCGGCCATGTCATCGCTGCCATCGAGGTGCGGGTCGTAGGCCAGGCCTTTCCAGCCAACCGTGGTCCGGGGTTTTTCGACGTAGGCGCGCATCACCAGCAGCATTTGGTCGCTGACTTCGGCAGCGAGGCGAGCAAGGTTACCGGCGTATTCGAGGGCTGATTGCGGATCGTGTATCGAGCAGGGGCCGACGATGACCAGCAAGCGGGAATCTTCACCGTTGAGGATCGCGCGAACCGCCTGGCGGTGGGCGGCGACTTGCCGGGTCAGGGCGTTGCTGAGGGGCAATTGCTGTTTGAGTTGCAATGAACCGGGCAGGCGCAGGGTCAGCGCTTCATTGGCAGGGCTCAAGGTGGACAGCGGCAGTGCAGAGACGGACGAGTTCATATTCAAGGCTTCCTGGGCTGGTGGCGGGTTCGTGCCCGCGCGCTCGGCCCTACTGGGGTGTTCGACAATTGGCCGGATTGGCTGCGTGTGTGTGCTTGCCACCTGTGGGTGACCGATCGGAGGCGGCAGGCTGTCCCGAGCGGAGGGTGGTAAATCGCCAGGCGGTAAAACTGTCGTAACGGTAATAAGTGGCGTAGTTCATGTTCTGAATCCTCTGAATGTCTGATGTGTCGCTAAAAGTCTTGGGGCTGAAAAAACGAAACCCCCGGTCGGGAGGCCGACCGGGGGTTGAGAATCTCTGGTGGCGACCCGTTTAAAGTGGGCGCCGTGTGGGTATCAGGCGCGCCAGTGGCTAAACCAATACCCAAAATAAAAGCTTACCGGAGCACAACCGTCGTTCACCCGGGCAGCCGCAACCGAGCGCAGGGCGCTGTCGCTACGAAGCTGTAAGAGGGCGTTGAACATGGTCTGTCTCCGGTGGATGGACCGAGCTTACTAGAGGCCGGTACGCAGATTCAATCAGAAAATGCTATCGGCCAACGACGGCGCTTTCTATCGTTTGAGTGCCCCGAAGGTTGTGACACACTCTGCACCTCAACAACAAACATACCGTCACAAGGACGCACCATGACGCCACTGACCCTCGCCGTGGAGCTGGAATGATGGAACGCCAATGGCGTCCGGCAATACCGGATGACCTGGAATTCGCCCGCGAACTGACCTGTAGAGGCATGCTGCGTTACTACATCGAGCATGATCTGTTGTGGCAGGACGAAGCATTCGACGTGGCCTGGGCAGGACGAGACAACCGATTGATTGCAAGGGGCGACAATGTCCTGGGTTATGTCAGCCTGAGTCGTGATGCCAGAGCCTTGTATATCCGCGAATTGCATATCGTCGAAGCGTTTCGTGGGCAGGGCACAGGATCCTGGGTGATCGATCAGGTACTGGCTCTTGCGCGCAAGGAGCGGCGCCCGGCGTTGCGCCTGACGGTTTTCGAAAACAACCCGGCGCAAGCGCTGTACGAGCGTAAGGGATTGAGGGTGGTAGGCAAGGACGAATGTTTCCTGAGGATGCAGCTGGAGATCCCGGGCCCGCATTGCTGAAGCACGCTTGCAACAAGCCTTTCAAGATGAATTGAAACTTTTAATCTGAAGCTTTCCGCTAGGTCTGCCAGATGCTTTTTGCTAAGGTGTCTGGCAACCCAATAAGACCATATCGCGAGGTGTCTGCTTGATTAGGGTGCTAGTAGTCGATGACCATGATCTCGTTCGTACAGGCATTACACGAATGCTGGCTGACATCGATGGCCTGCAAGTAGTCGGCCAGGCCGAGTCGGGTGAGGAATCCCTGCTCAAGGCGCGTGAGCTGAAACCCGATGTGGTGTTGATGGACGTCAAGATGCCGGGTATCGGCGGGCTCGAAGCCACTCGCAAATTGCTGCGCAGCCATCCGGATATCAAGGTCGTCGCGGTGACCGTGTGTGAAGAGGACCCGTTTCCTACGCGGCTGTTGCAGGCCGGTGCGGCAGGGTACCTGACCAAAGGGGCAGGATTGCCGGAAATGGTCCAGGCCATCCGCCTGGTGTTCGCCGGGCAACGCTACATCAGCCCGCAGATTGCCCAGCAGTTGGCGATCAAGTCCTTCCAGCCTACCAACGATTCGCCTTTCGATGCATTGTCGGAGCGGGAAATCCAGATCGCGCTGATGATCGTCGGTTGCCAGAAAGTACAGATCATCTCCGACAAATTGTGCCTGTCCCCGAAAACCGTGAACACCTACCGTTACCGCATCTTCGAAAAGCTTTCGATCAGCAGTGATGTCGAGTTGACGCTGTTGGCGGTTCGACATGGCATGGTCGACGCCAGCCTCTGAAAATGACCGAAACCTTTGATCCGAGCGCCTTTCTGTCGACCGTTAGCGGTCGCCCCGGCGTGTACCGCATGTTCGACAGCGAAGCGCGGTTGCTCTACGTCGGCAAGGCGAAAAACCTCAAGAATCGCCTGTCGAGTTACTTTCGCAAGACCGGGCTTGCCCCCAAGACCGCCGCACTGGTAGCGCGAATCGCCCAGGTCGAAACCACAATCACGGCCAACGAAACCGAAGCCTTGCTGCTTGAGCAGACGCTGATCAAGGAATGGCGCCCGCCCTACAACATCCTGCTGCGCGACGATAAGTCCTACCCCTACGTCTATCTCTCTGACGGAGAGTTTCCGCGCCTGAGCATTCATCGCGGTGCAAAAAAGGCCAAGAGCAAGTATTTTGGTCCTTACCCGAGCGCCGGTGCGATCCGCGAGAGCCTGAGCCTGCTGCAAAAGACGTTTTTCGTTCGGCAATGCGAAGACAGTTTTTACAAGAACCGCACCCGTCCTTGCCTGCAATACCAGATCAAGCGTTGCAAGGCGCCCTGCGTCGGGCTGGTGGAGCCCCAGGTGTATGCCGAAGATGTGCGCCACTCGGTGATGTTTCTTGAGGGGCGCAGCAATGCGTTGACCGACGAGTTGTCCGCCGGGATGGAAGAGGCGGCAATCAATCTCGAGTTCGAACGAGCAGCCGAGTTGCGGGACCAGATTGCGTTGCTGCGCCGGGTTCAGGATCAACAGAGCATGGAAGGCGGGACCGGAGACGTCGATGTGATTGCCGCCTTCGTCAACCCTGGCGGTGCCTGTGTTCACTTGATCAGCGTGCGGGGCGGGCGGGTACTGGGCAGCAAGAACTTCTTCCCTCAGGTTGGCATTGAAGAAGACGTTTCTGAAGTCATGGCCGCGTTTCTCGGCCAGTACTTCATCAGCAGTCCTGAGCGCGACTTGCCGAGCGAGCTGATCGTCAATGTGGTTCACGATGACTTTCCAACACTGATCGCCGCCATCGACGAGCTGCGCGGTCGTGAACTGACCATCAGCCATCGCGTGCGTGGTACGCGAGCGCGCTGGCAGCAATTGGCGGTGACCAATGCCGAGCAGGCACTGAGTGCACGCCTGGCGAATCGTCAGCACATTACGGCACGCTTCGATGCGCTGGCAGAGGTGCTGAAGCTGGATGAGCCGCCGCAACGACTTGAGTGCTATGACATCAGTCATTCCAGTGGCGAGGCGACGGTGGCGTCCTGCGTGGTCTTCGGCCCCGAAGGTCCGATCAAGGCCGATTACCGTCGGTACAACATCGAGGGCGTTACGGCCGGCGATGATTACGCGGCAATGCATCAGGCGTTGACCCGACGCTTCAGCAAGCTGAAGGACGGGGAGGGCAAGTTGCCGGATATCCTGCTGGTGGATGGCGGTAAAGGCCAGTTGTCCATGGCCCGCGACGTACTCGATGAACTGGCCGTACCTGATCTGATTCTGCTGGGCGTGGCAAAAGGCGCGACGCGCAAGGCCGGTTTCGAAACCCTGTACCTGAACGATGCTGCACATGAGTTCACGTTGCGCGGCGATTCTCCCGCGTTGCACCTGATCCAGCAGATTCGCGACGAAGCCCACCGATTTGCCATTACCGGGCACCGCGCCCGACGTGGAAAAACCCGTCGGACGTCTACACTGGAAGGCGTCGCCGGCGTCGGACCCACACGTCGGCGGGATTTGTTGAAACATTTTGGTGGATTGCAGGAGCTGTCTCGTGCAAGCATCGAAGAAATTGCCAAAGCCCCCGGGATCAGTAAAAAGCTCGCAGAGTTGATTTATGCAAATCTGCACAGCGAGTAGAATGCCCCCTCACCTCGTAGCCAGTTGTGCCGATGAATATCCCTAATCTGATTACCGTTCTACGCGTTCTGCTCATACCGATCTTCATTTTGCTGTTCTACCTGCCTTACCAATGGAGCTACCTGGCATCCGCCTCGGTCTTCGCATTCGCTGCCGCCACCGACTGGCTGGACGGATACCTGGCCCGCCGCCTGGAACAAAGCACACCGTTCGGGGCTTTTCTCGATCCGGTTGCCGACAAGCTGATGGTGGCGGTTGCACTGGTACTGTTGGTACAGGAACACGGAAACCTGTGGCTCACATTGCCTGCCGCGGTGATCATCGGTCGAGAGATTGTCGTCTCGGCACTGCGCGAATGGATGGCCGAACTGGGCGCTCGTGCCCACGTTGCCGTGTCGAACCTGGGCAAATGGAAAACCGCCGCGCAAATGCTGGCGCTGGTGATCCTGCTGGCCAACTCCAAGGATTTCAGTTTCTGGGTCTTGCTGGGCTACACCTTGCTGATGGTGTCGGCTGGCCTGACTTTGTGGTCGATGGTCCAGTACCTGCGGGCTGCCTGGCCACATCTGAAGACCGACGTTGAAAAGAAATAAAACTTTTTTGAATCAAAGGGTTGACGGGGCTTCTGGATTCTATAGAATGCGCCACACCAAGACGCGGGAATAGCTCAGTTGGTAGAGCACGACCTTGCCAAGGTCGGGGTCGCGAGTTCGAGTCTCGTTTCCCGCTCCAAGTTTGTACGCATTTGATGTCGCGCTACTAGACGCCAAATGTTTTGAGGCCGAGTAGCAAAATGGTTATGCAGCGGATTGCAAATCCGCCTACGCCGGTTCGATTCCGACCTCGGCCTCCACTATAAACAACCCCGTAGATCAATGATCTACGGGGTTTTTTATTGCCATCAGGAAAGTGATGTGTTCCGCAATTTTCTAAAGGTGTTCCGCAACTAGCCTATAGTTGTCTGTTGCGACGGGCTGCAATAACCCAAGGCTGCCATTGGACAAAGGCAGAAATCGGCCAGAAGCAGACCCTGTTTCCTCTAACGATTTTTAACCATCGCGATCCACCCGGTTTTTTATTATAACCATACTTCACATCTCCCTCACTTTGCTCTGGCTACTCGAGTTCAATTAAATGGCCATTATCCATTGCCAACAAAGGTGCTACTGATTTTTATGATATTTTGGCCAGGCAGATCAGCGTCATTTAGATAGATGCTTTCAAATATACGCACCTCAGTCGAGCCCGGGCGAAAAACCAAGGCTTTAATATGGAAGCCGGATTTGGATACTAATACTAACTCATGTGACGCACTTGGACTTAACGATCTATTCAGAATCGCTTGTGAATTCACCGGGTAATAAAGATCCAAAATTGAAATCTTGAGGTCCTCATGGTCGACATTTTCGATCGGGACTCTCTTTGTATGATGCATCATAGGTTGTCCACTTTTAGAACATTATAATCTCATGCGCAAATCAAAGCGTAGTGTCGTGGTGCTTATTAAGAAAGTTGCCGCAGCAGATTAGCTTTTTAAGCTTAAGCGTAATCACGCGCTCATTATTACCAAAAAACCCTTATAAAAATTGAAATAATAATGCCGTACTAATGTTGTTAGCAATGATTCAGCCGCAGATCCTGGTGGCGGCGCCGCTTAGACTTGGTCTCTTTTCAACTAAGTCGATATCAAGCAATGTCTGCCTTATTCAGTATCGCTCCGAGTATTTCCAAATTCTATACAGGCCAACGTGACCATTGTCGCTAGGTTTTTTACCAATTTACTGAAACGTGTCGCGGTGCCACGGTTTTCTTTCAGTCGGCCGAATACTCCGGTTTTCTAGACACTAGAAATAGCGTATTCAAATCCCACTGGAGATAGTTGTATAGCACTGCTGTGTTGACGCTTTTTAGGCGCTAGCCCTGTCGACAATGTCGTAGTCGCACGTTACATCGCATTTGGCGGTATCAGTCGCGGTTTCGTCAGTGCGTATGAGATCGTTTTGAATGCCGTATTCAGGTTGACGTTACCCCCTGCTGTGTTCGGGCAAGTGTCAGAGAAAAAATAGGAGGGGCCTGTTGCGATCTGTTGCATGGTGTTGCAAGGCGTAAAATCGCTACTACCGTCACTGCACGGCGCCGAAGTGGAACCACTACCGATATAGGCCACACTATAGATTTGCGTACTGGTCTGCTTGACGGTATTTGCTGCAGTAACGGCCGTCTTGCATTCCGATCCATATTGGCTTTTGTAGGTGTTGCCTAGTTGACTTTGCGATGAGGATGCGTCGCCGTCGCTCATCAGGACGATCACGTTTTGCCCGGGCGGCGACTGCCCTTGTGACATGCTCAGCAGGGCTGCCTGCGCGGATACAATCGCCTGAGTATAATACGTGCCTAAGCCGCCAACTGCCTGGATGCCGCTGCAGCCGCCTTTACCTAGCGCCTGCGCGATGCTTGAAGTCGTGTTGATTTGGCCGTTATTGAGAAAGCCGGAACTGAGCCCGGATATTTGATAGGTGGCGCCGCTCGTTACAACTCCCTGCGCCACAGCCGAGTAACTGCTGGCTATAGATTGCTTCGAGCCGCATGAATAGTTGGTATTTGTTCCGCTTCCTGCGAGCGGCGGGTATGTCATCAAGCCAACGTTATCGCCAGCGTTCGTCAAGTTTGTTATGAGTGTGAGTGCTGCCTGCTGGGCACATTGGAGTCGGGTCATTGACTTTCCATTTGCCCCCGGGCAATTAACGTCGGTGGTATTCATCGATGCTGTCGTGTCGAGCAAAATAATGACATTGTATTTGCTTGGCACGGCTCCGCCGCCGGCTGCAGCCTTCGAGGCAGCGGTAATTTGCATTGAAGGGAAACCAAGTATTTGGGCAAAGTAGAGCGGCACCGTGGCTTGCTGTACTACCTGGATACCATTGAATTTCGACACTGCTCCGGCTGCGGGCAACTGAGCATTTACCAATTGCAGACCTGTGATGCTGGCCGGCGACACTGTGACGTTGGAAGCCAACGTGTTCTTCCCCTGTCCGGCGGAGTACGCAGCGGCATTCGTTTTCGCCGTTGCAAACGGACTGTTCCAAAGGTCGGCGGCTCCGGCCAGCGCGGCAGCATCAGTGGCGGCCTGTAGGCGCTTCTGATTGTAGAGAACGTAGCCAGCATCGATGCTCAGGGCGACAAAACTCAGCAGGATGGGCATCGCGATGGCTACCAAGACAACCACGGCGCCACGTTGGTGGCCTATGGTCTGCTGCCGGTCAGAAATTCTTGACATGATGGTGTACTCCTTGAGTTGAGAGATTTGATAAGGAGTGTTCACTGCGCTCGCTCTACGACAGTGAAGCTCAGTGACGAAGGGAGCAGGTTCGTAATACCGGGAAAAGACCCTAAGAAAAGGGGCTTATAAGGGGAGTACGTCACCGTTACCGTGGCATTTGTGATTGCCCCATTCAGCACTGCATTGTTCAGGCCGACCGCGCAAGTAGCGTCAGCGCTGCATGAGGCGTTTCCCACGGAGGTCGAGTACGATAGATTCGCTACGGTCAAGTAGGCCGCCGATTTCTGTATCTGTGTTTTGGTGTCCGTGTATGGGGTGGTTGTCCCGCGCTGGCTTGCGAAGAAGCGCGCGCCTGACGACGCGACATTTATGACCATCACGTCGTTAACGAGCAACCAGCCAAACTCCGCAAGACAGATGAGTGATAGAATGAGCACTGGGGCCACGATGGAGAATTCGACGACCGCTATGCCTTTTTGCATCTTTTGCATCTTTTGCATCTTTCGCATCATGATCGTCCCCAACTTGGCATGGTGTTCGTTACTGATGCCCTTATCGCTCAAACGTCACAACGTTTTTGCTAGGTGTGGCCTAGTGTGGCAGTTACGACTCAAAGCCAGCCGGTTATTGCACAAGCTCCGACATTGTCGCATTCAAACTCGAGGGCACGATTAACCCGAGGCTGCCTAATGAACCACCAAATACCGGAGCGAACAGGTAACTAAGAGAAATACTGGCTTGTGTGCCGACAGCGGGGGCCTGGCTGGCCGTGCCCAGAGCGGTGGCGCAGGCGGCGTCGCTCTGGCACAACGCTCCATTCACGGATATGTTGATAGTCAACGTATTATTCAGGCTTGCTAAAGGCGCGATGACTCCCGCAGCTGAAAGCACCGCGTTTTTTGTGTCTGAATACGGGGTGGCATAACCACGCTGGGTGGCCAATAGACGTGCCCCAGTCGACGCTGCACTTGTTAACACGGCGTAGTTGAAGAGCAGCCAGCCAGACTGGAAGATCCCAAAGAGGAGCATCATCAGCAACGGTGCGACGAGTGTGAACTCCACAATCGTTGTACCGGTTTGGTGCTTGGAATTCATCATGTCCCCTCCCAATATCACTGTCCGCCGTGAAAAACTTCATTAGCCCACGCTATTCGCTTGAACATCTGCACGAAATCATTGTTCGTCAATGACTTCCTTATGCAATCAGGGAGTTTGCTTCATGCACTGCTTGTCTGAATCCTAGTCAGCGGGCAACAGATGGGTTAGGACTTTTTTGCCGATCACTATAATTTTTTTGCGGCCATGACTAGGGTCTGTTTGTAGTGGTCAACTAATCCCGGACACGACGTTAAGTTTTTTCTCGGCCTGAGCTGGGGCCAGCCCATCGTTGAACTGGTGCGGTCGAATCCAGTTGTACCGATGCATCAGGTAATGGCTGATGTCTCGGTGCGCTTCTTGGGCCGTCATGTAGCCCACGGTCGGTATCCATTCAGTTTTCAGGCTGCGAAACATGCGCTCCATCGGCGCATTATCCCAACAGTTTCCACGACGGCTCATGCTTTGGCGCAGGCGGTAACGCCAGAGCCGTTGGCGAAACTGGCGGCTGCCATATTGCGAGCCCTGATCCGAGTGGAACAGCAGTCCTTGAGGCCTGCCACGCTGCTCATAAGCCATGTCCAACGCCTTGATCACCAACTCGGCATCAGGCTTGTTCGACAGCGCCCAGCCCACAATTCGGCGCGTGTAGAGATCCAGAACGACAGCCAGGTAATGCCATTTACCCTGCGCCCAGATGCAGGTGATGTCGCCACACCAGACCTGATTGGGTGCCGGCACTTCAAACTCTCGATTCAAGAGGTTCGGAATATCAGGTCGCTCGACCGTCGCTTGTTTGTAGGCATGTGATCCAGGTTGTTTGCTGACTAACGCCAGTTCCCGCATCAAGCCACGCACCTTGAACCGCCCGATTTGCTCGCCATCTTCCTGCATCATCGACACGATGCTGCGACTACCGGCGGCGCTTCGACTTTGCGTAAACAGTTCATTGACCCGACTACGCAACCGAAGCCGCTCAACGTCCGGAGTTCGGCGTCTGAGGCGGTGGGCGTAGTAACACGAGCGAGTAATGTCAAAGACCGCGCAAAGCCAATCGACTGGCTCCTGGGCGCTTAACTGATCAATCAGCGTGTGCGCTCGTGCTCTTCCGACATCAAGAGCGCGGTAGCCTTTTTTAAAATGGATTTCTCCCGCTCAAGGCGAGCGATTCGAGCTTCCAGTTCCTGGATTTTCTGCTGCTCAGGTGTCAAAGCTTTGCTCTGCGGAGTAACGCCGTTGCGCTCTTGCTGGAGTTGGTTAACCCAGCGACGCAACGCGGACTCGACCACCCCAAGCGAGCGACTGGCTTCGATATGGCTATAGCCTTGATCGAGCACGAGGCCGAGAAAAACTTAACGTCGTGTCCTGGATTAGTTGACCACTACAGCTAAAGGCCGTCATGTAGAATGGCAAAAACTGATCAGCATTCCAAGCGCTATCTAAAGCACCTGAATTTCTTGGGGGGAGGATGGGAGGGAGCTGGTGATGGCGCAAACAAAGCGTTCCGCAACCCAAACACAGCCCCTTCAAAGCCGTGGGCTGTAGGTCTTTGAAAATCAGTAGCTTGCGGAACAGGGCATATGCTAACCTACTGATCTGCTTAGCTTTGTTAGTGGATTGCAAATCCGCCTACGCCGGTTCGATTCCGACCTCGGCCTCCACTAATAAACAAGCTCCGTAGATCTATGATTTACGGAGCTTTTTTATTTGCAGTAGCCTGCAAGATTTAGTCTTGAAAAGGGTATTTGCGAACTTGCTTCACCGGGGCGGGATGTATATATTTCCACCTCTGCTGCACAGGCGTCAGAACTGCCAGATCGTTGTTTGGCAAAACCTGGACGCTTCACCGCGCTACCGCCCGAATGGCGAAACTGGTAGACGCATGGGACTTAAAATCCCCCGCTCGTAAGGGCGTGCCGGTTCGATTCCGGCTTCGGGCACCATATAAATCAAGGGTTTGCGAGCGAAAGCTAGGCAAACCCTTGTTCGTTTCTGGTCCGCAATTATTGAATTGGTCCGCAATTCACTTGGTTGGTGAGACTTTCTTCCCCTTACGGTTTCGGATGTACTGCTCAGTCATTACGACGGTCGTATGCCCAAGTTGATCTCTGGCCTGCAAAATGTCGCCGCTTGATTCGGCCTTGTCAGTGCCAGCTTTAGCGCGTAAGTCGCGCATTTGGAACTCGGACTTTGCGACTCCGGCCGCTTCTCTGGCTAAGTCAAATCTTCCGCGCAACATCGCCACTGACATTGGTGTGCCATCCTCTGTAACGATCAGCCGCGTCGAGCGGACCTTGTGTTCTGACTTCCGGGACATAATTCGATCAATCAAAACCTTCAACTCACCAGTGATTTCAATTCGCCGCTTGGCGTTTGTCTTGCCCTGGAGGACCCATATCAGCCCTTCGCGGACGTCTCGCTCATCCATCAATCGTGTGTCGGTCACCCGTTGACCAGTCAAATAAGCAAGGTCCATCGCATCCCGAAGACCCACATCTGCTTTCTCGTACACGCGCTTGAACAGTGCATCCTCGATATAGATGTCCCGCCCCGTCTCCTTGTTGCCCTTTATCCCGGCGCAAGGATTGGCGAGTGCGGTATAGCCAATATCACGGGCGAAGTTCCAGATTGCACTGAGCAGGGCCTTCTCCCTGTTGGCACGCACCGGAGCGGCCTTACGCCAGGTCAGGTACTGGCGGACGTGCAGCGGCTGGATTGTTTCGAGTGGGGCCGGAGGGTCGTCGAAAAATGACATCAGGTTTTTTAACTCCCTGACGTTGTCCTTTTGCGTTGCTGGTTTCTTTGACGGCACCACGTCGACTAAGTACTTCTCGGCCACGTAGCGGAAGGTAATCACCTTGGCCACCAGGTCGGTAGCGGTGCGATCACGCTCGAGTTTCGCGTACTCCATAATCGCCAGGCCGTAGTCGCAGCCTAACGGAATCTCTTTGCGGTCCTTGCCGCCGGTGTCGTAATAATAGAAAACCCGGCCGCTGGCTTTCTTGCGCTCTCTAAACCGGGCAATTGATCCGGGTTTGCTTGGTCGTCGTCCCATGTCAGCTAGCCTTGCGTGGTTTCCATACGAGGTTCTCTGGCTCAAACATACCGACCGCTGTCACAGCCAACGCCGTAACACTTGGCCAGCCATTCACCTTAATGGTGTGCCTGACGCCGTTCTTCTTCAGGTTGAGGATCTGGCCTGCCTTGGTCCGCGCGCCGGTAAGCTCGCAGACCTCTGTGTGGGAAAGAAACTGGATGTTCATGAGCGTCTCCATGCCGCGCTTGGCGGCAGAATGTGGGTGAGTGGAGGTGGCAGTTCGTTTGCTGAAGGCAGCAGGTCGGAGACTGTCGCGCTGATGCTAATTAGCGACTTGCGGGTTCGGGTGAAACCGGGTGGATCGATTTTCTGTGGGCATGGGGATGTCCTTCGCCGATGATCGGCTACAGTTGATGGGTCACTGATATGGAGATCGGATATGAATTGCTTAATCTGTCAGGCTGCCGCCAGGATTGTTCACGCGCTTGGAGACTGGTCGGAGGTCAAATGCTCAGCTGGTTGTGGACACTTCAGAGTCTCAGCGAACCTTGTTGCGAAGATGAAGTTCAAGAACGAATTTTTTGACGTTGAACGAACAAGGCAATGGCTCGCGATGGCTCGGCGGGAGGCGGCGGTACCGTTGATTTCGACCTACGATTACAGTGTTTCTTTATTGCACCGCTCTGCTAATGAGCGATCCCCCAGCTTGCGGAGCCGCTCTGATAAGCCGATAACTACGGAATAAATGGACTTCTAACTTCGGCCCGCTGATGCGCGGGCCGGTGAAGGGTGGGTAGGCGTCACGCTCAACGGCGCAGACGGTGCGCCACCCGAGGAGGTGGCCTCCGAGAATTCCGCCACCAGAGCCTGCGAAAAGAGCCAGCTCATTCATTAATCCTCCATGCAGCCATCGGCCTCGCCGGCTGGCGTGATTCGTTGAAGTGGGGTATTTGTGTTCGTCTTGGCATGGGGCCGGGACAAGGAGGCCTATCAGTGAAAATCAACTCAAGCTGGAGCGGTAACGAGGGGGCCTCTGCTGGGGCTTTGGACACTCTTCGTGCTGCAGCGCCCCGAGAACTACCCTCTGAGTACTACCAGTTGCTGGAATTCAGCAATGGTGGAGAAGGCCCGCTTCCCGATCCTCTCTTTAATTTTTGTCTTGATCCAGCTGAAACGGCCTCGGACTTTGAGCAAATAAGCATGTTTGCGAAAACTGCTCCTGGTCTATTTGTTTTTGGAGGTGATGGCGGTGGTCAGCTGTTTGCTTTCAACCTGCGGGTGGCGGCTCCTTGGTCGATAGTTACCTTCGATGGTGTAGACCCAGACGGGAGCATGCAGACGGTGGCAAACAGCTTTGCTGAATTCACAGCGTTAATCGGTTAGACGTCGCCTTCCGTGACCGGATGCGCAGTGTAGTGGCAAAATAATGCTGCACGGTCTACAAAGATATGGCTTTTGTTCGTCCGATAACGGACTTAATCGGAGTATGTGCAATGGATTTCACACGAGACCCAAACGATTTCCTCAATTACATCACCAAAGTCAAAATGGACTGGGCTCGTGCTTCTTCTGAGTTGCTCGGCCTCGTTGAGCATTGGCAGGATTTGTCGATGAAGCATTTTGCAGGTATGACTTCTATAGCTGCGAAGGAGCGCAGCATCGAGGGAGAGGTCTTGGGTAAGCAGTTTTCCATCGAAATCAACCCAATCTCCCTGGATAAAGTTGGACTGGCAGAAGCTGTATTGTTCTTGCGCCAAGTCGGAGGTTCAAAATCGGAATTGGGTCGATTTAGCGTTCGTCGTGATGGAGCGATTTTAAGCGGCGATGGATCGGTTCTCGTACATCCGCAAGATGATCACTACAGCTACCAAATATTCACCACGATCATGCACGCTGTGGTTGAGGCGCCCACTCCAGTCGATGCCGGATAAACGACAGGTGTCATAGCAGCAGCCGCGTAACTCGTCATACCTGTATGCCCGTTCCAATTTTCGCGACACGTTTTCGCTGATCGTGATTTCGTGTCGCGGCATGTTGGCGAATTGGGCAGACTCCTCGGTGGGAGCCGCTGCTAGGTTAAGGATGAAGGTTGACACCGTCTCCTGCCATTCCTCGAAATCGCGGCGTTGGCCGAGCACCTGAAGTACATCAGTCAGCGCTTTCGACACTATCAGTGCGCGTTTCTCGGCCTATGCGGTCGAGCAAGGCCTGTTCCTTGGCGCACTTGTCGCTCTGAACATCCTTGCTGCACTTGGCAATGGACTACCTCTTCAATTCCGTGAGCAGGTAGATCCAGCCATGTCTGTCGTCGGCGCTGGCGTACCTGGTTGCTGATGCTTCTCATGCTGTCCTCTGCTGATTCCAGACACCCACGGCGTCGAACACCTGGGCGGCTTGCTCTTCAGTCAGCGATATTTCGGCGGGAATGGCGATCCAGCCCGAAGCAACCCGATGATTCGGATTGCTCTCGGCGACCAGGTCTTTGTAGGTTTCCTCGATCACGTCTTCGAGGTGCGCGGCCAGATAGTTGCCTTGGGGAGCAACCTCTACTGATTTAGTGTAGCGGTGCCCTTGTTGATCGCGACACTGGACGCTGACATAGATCGTCCAGCGGTGGGCAATGTCGCAGACTGCTTCTGCCATGCGCTGCCCTGGCGGGATGCTCTTGCAGCTCTTTCTGTTGATCATCCCTTGGCGTCCGCTCGGGTCGATGTGGACCACCGCGACGTGATTGGCATTGAGCAGTGCCCGGCTCGCTCGCTCTAACCGGGTACGCATGTTGTTTGGCTTCCGCTTTTTCATAGAGTCACTGCAACTTGGCGATTCGCTTTTGCTTCGAACTGCATGGCAAGGTCGTGAGCGGCCTTGTAGTCGGCACGGAAGGCGCAAGTCTTGCCGGTGGTGAGGTCTTTAATCTGATACATACCGAAGCTTCCGCCGGCGACTTGGTAGCGCACCGGTTTGGCTGGGGCTCGTCGATCAATACGACTGTAGAACCCGGAGCGGGCGGCCTTTGTTCGTTGCAGCAGTTCACCGACTTCATCGATGCGCTCTTGAGATGATGGATGCATGGTTGATCCCTCGGAGGAGGTTAGGCGTATTCATCAGCACTCCGACCACCTGCTGGTGGCCATTGGGCAGGGAAGGGGGGGATTGATAAAAGGCGGGCGTAAAAAAGCCCGATCGGAGCCGGGCCATTGTTTGCGTCAAAAAGACCTGCTTAAGTGATCGAAGGTGTTGCCATCGCGGACTTCGACAAACCCGCCTGAATGCGCTGCGTGATTTCTTCTCGATGCACCTGGACATCCTTTGGTGCGCTAGTTCCGATACGGACCTGTTTGCCGCTAACACCCAGCACTGTGATCGTGATGTTGTTGCCTATGTTGATGCTTTCGCCTTCTTTGCGAGTCAAAATCAGCATTGTCCATTTCCTTTCGTGAGTGGGTTTCCCAATGCCGCCTTGCAAGAAGCGGCATCAGTGAAACGTCACTGCATTACGCGGATTTCAGTGCGAGGGAACCACTCACCGTCGAGTTTCACCATGCAGCCAACAAACGCGGCGTAGCGAGTTTCTCGGTCAGTCTGGAAGCCGTAGTAAGAGCAAATTGCCCGAGAGGCAAGACTGCTCAGCAACATGCCACCCAGGATCAGTGCCAGCAGGATTAACAGAACCTTTGTCGCGTACTTCACACCTCGATACCGTAGTCAGCCAGGCGCAGGCCGAAGTGCATGCTTATTTCCTTCAGCACCACAAACTCTGCTGGCTCGATCAGGCCGTCAGCCTGGGCAATGGCAAGAATGTTGACGAAGGCTTCCTCCGCATCGGCCGGAACGTTTTTGATGTCGGCCAGTTCCCGCTTGATCGCCAATCGGCCTACTTGAAAGTTGGCGTTCAACTGACCTGTAAAACGATTGATGGTTTCGGTGATCTCGCTGCCGAAGTGCGTCAAATTCGGGTTGGAGCGAATCAATTCATCCAGCTTGGAAACCTCGCTGGCTTCAATCTCACCATCAGCCGCAGCGACCAATAGGCCGCCACCGACAATGGCCTGCATCAAGTCGCGGTTAACGACCTTCTTCATTTCGGCCTGGGCGTTGCCGACTTGTTTTCCGAAGAGTTTTTTCATTCCGAACATGGTGTTTCCTCATACAGGGGAGGGGATTTCCCACATGGCTCTGTTGCCAAGGCTATGTAGTGAAATCTGTTTGGGCTGTCAGCGGGACTCAGATACGGCGCACTTAGGTGGGAGTCGCCCACGCCTGGTGCGTTAGTCTTTTTGCAGCTGACAGCTTTGAATCGATTGGGTTGTTAAAGAGCGGCGGGTGGCCCCGTATTGCCGCTGCGATTCACTGCGGCGAACAAATATTGCCGCCGGGGATATTTAAAGTCAATGCCGCCGGAGATATATTTACGCTCTATGAAAAAAGCCCGTGCTGAGCGGGCTTGCTTTGGGCTAGATATTTGCGGGGAGGTCCCAAGAGATGCGCGCGGTGCAGTCATCTTCTCGATGCACTAGTACGTGCTCGGTTTCTGCTATCTCTTCAAGGAGCCGTTTCCAGTCCTTAAGGCATTCATCTGCTTCCCTGCAAATGACTGCCGTTTTTCGTTTTTGGGCGGCGGGGGCGCTGATGATTTTTTGGATGCGGAATCCAAGAAGCTCAAACGAATTTGGCGGTGTTGGTTTGTTTTTTGGCTTTGCCATAGCACTGCTCCTTTTATGTATGGATACACAGTGAATGGCTTGAATCCTAAGCGCTAAAGATTAACGATTAAAAACAATCATTTAACAGAAAGAAGCCCGCAATTTGCGGGCTTCAGGAGGGAGGTGTCCAAGGGAGTTAGAGACAAATCGAAGGGCTCAAATTTAGATTCTGCCCAGCACCTTGCTGGGGGCAAGAATTGCCCCTACGTAATGGATTCTCTCGATATCAATTCGAGCTACTGTCAGCCGCTCGCCGTAAGCGGAGTTGATCGACATGAGGCTGACCTCTTCTTCGGTCTCGAAGAGAAGTTCTTTAACCATGCTTTGTCCATCAACGGTGGTGACCATCACATACTCACCTGGCACTAGGCGGTGATTGGGTTCGCAGACAGCGACCCACCCGCTACGGATCGCTGGTGCCATTGAGTCACCCTTGAGCCGAAGTGCGTAGGCGTCCTCATCTCTGGAGTAGGTCTCAACCCAGCCAGCTGCCTGGTCAAGGCTTGTCCAATATCCCTCGCTGCCGAGCTGTGCGGTACCTTCGATATTGATTCTGCGAGGTGAGGAATAGATGGGGGGACCAGCCTCGACATTAGATTCGAAGCTGGACTGCGCCATTTTCGCAATCTCATCAGCCAGTCGAGGGCTGAATGACTCCACGGGTTTGGAAATCAATCCGGCAATTGCGCTAGCGACTTTCGCATTCAGTGCGTTGTAGCCGTTCAGGTACGAACTGACGGAGCCCTGATTTATGCCTAGGGCATCTGCGATTTTTCCCTGAGTCAGGGCGTCACGCCGCGATTTGCCTGTGTTGAAGGCATCCACAGCCGCTTTGAGTGCTGAGCACTCTTCTTTTTCCCAGTCTTCGAGTTCGCGTTTTTTCATTCCACGATTATTCCTAGCGGCGATATTTAATCAAATGCCGCCGGGCTTGATTAATTAAATTCCGCCGGAGATACTTGGTGGGTGTTTAATAAAGGAGATCGGCGAGATGAGCCGAAAAAGTCTGGATGAGTTTGCCCGTGCACGTGGGCAAACCAACGCAGCAAATCTGCTTGGGATGTCACAAGGGTCGCTCAACAAAGCTCTGCAGGTTGGTCGTGACATTTTTGTTACTGAACACGCAGATGGCTCTTTCACAGCTGAAGAGCTCAGACCATTCCCGGTCCAAAGCGCAAAAAGGTCGCGTCACCGGATGCTGCCCATTTCATGAGCAAACTTTGAGCGCAACGGCGCCGAGAGAAAACTAGACGATGAAATTGCCAGTACTAGACACCCGCCGCAAAGCCGTCATTGCCGCTGCCAATGCATTTCCGGGCGGACTTGCATACGCCTCTGACTTCCTGGGTGAGGTGAATCTCAAGCGATTCAAGAACCGGATTTACGAGTCGGCAGGGGTCAAGCCCCTCACCGACGATGAGATCTGCACGCTTGAGACTGAAGCGAAAACTACCTTCTTACCGGATTACATCTGCGCAATGTATGGCGGTGTGTTTGTCCGCCTGCCTGAGGTTGCCGATCTGGACAACGTCGACATCCATCGGCGCTCTTTGCGTACCTCTGTGAAACGCGGCCGGGTTGACCAGCTTCTCGCCATGGCACTGGATGACGGCGAAATCACTGCAGCGGAAGCGGCAGATATTTTGGCCGGGCATGCCAAGTACTTGGCTGCACGACACGAGGAGGTGATCGCACAGATTGAATTGTACAAGTCGAATGGCCCCGCCCGAATCCCAAGCGGGAAGGGTTGATATGCAGTTCACCATCACGATCAACCAAGTGAAAGCGCTGGAGTGGGGATTGAACTCCCAGCAGGCGCAATTGTTTTCCTTCGTTTACGAATGCCCCAGCTGGGCCAAAGCAATCAAGACCGATAACGGGATTTTCTTTGTCTTGACCAAGGCAAAGATCATTGAGGAATTGCCTCTGCTCACCGATAAACCCGATACGGCGTATCGGCTTCTCAAAGGGCTCGAAAAAGCAGGTTTGGTGGAGTTATCCAGCACCGCGAACGTTTCGTTGTTTCGCCTGACCGAGAAAGCCAAAGAATGGAATCGCAAGCTGGATGGGTCGGAAAAATATCCGACCTCTGAGGCGTTTGAGGGGCGGAAAAAAATCCGATCTACCTCGGAAAAATCTCCGGGCAAGGTCGGAAAAATCTCCGAACAGGGTCGGAAAAATATCCGAGGAGGGTCGGAAAAATCTCCGACAAATCAGGGTACCAGTAATCAGGGTACCAATCAGGTAACCAGTAATCAGGAAAAGCAGGGCGCTAACGCGCCAGGCAAATCATTAAAATTCGACCCGCTGACCGCCAAACCGGAAAACGTCAGCGTCGAGGTTTGGGCCGATTGGTGCCAGCACCGCAAGGAAATCCACAAACCCCTCACCGCCAAGAGCTGCGAACAACAGGCCAAGGCCTTGGCGAACCATCCAACCCCCGATTCCGTTCTGGCTCTTTCGATCAGCAACGGATGGACGGGGATCTTCCCCGACAAAGCAGTCATCCCCGCACCCGTTCCGACCAGTCGCCATTCCGGTTTTGACACTCGCGATTACAAGGCCGGCACCAAGGAGAACGCCGATGGCACTTTCCGTCTCTAACTTCGGCGCTCACATGGACCGCAAATTCGGCGTCATCGGCCGTCAGCCAGCGAGCTGCTTCGATCATGGCGAATACTCGGCGGTCATCCTCAAGGGTGGCAACCTGTCTGGGTGTCCCAAATGCGCGAGCAACAAGCGCGACATGCAAGAGCTCGAGCGCAAGCGCTGTCAGTTTCGGATAGTTCAGCAGTCATGCGCCCGGATCCCGAAGCGTTTCGCGGAGAAGACATTCGCCGATTTCGTCGTGTCGAATCCGGCCCAGCAGATTGCCCTGGATGCGTGCACCGACTACGTCGACAACTTTCGAAGCATCGCCGTGAAGGTCGCTGCATGTTGCTGTTGGGGAAGGTCGGTACTGGCAAGACCCACCTGGCCATTGCCTCGGCCAGTCACCTGATCAACGAATGCATGGTGAAGGCGATTTACCGCACGGTGGGCACGCTCATCGGCGAGATTCGGGCGACGTTCAATGATCGCTCGGGCGAGTCTGAGGCGCACATCTTGCGTGAGGTGATTGGCGCGGACCTGCTGGTGCTCGATGAAGTTGGTGCAACCAAGCAGAGCGAGTTCGAGCTGGCCACTCTATTCAGCATCATCAATGGTCGTTACGAGCAATGCCGTCCGACGATCATCGTCAGCAACCTGTCTCCCACCGAACTGAACGACGCCATTGGTGCGCGCTGTGTCGACCGCATCCGCGAAAACGGCTGCATTGGTGTGGCATTCGAGTGGGAGTCTCAACGCGGTAAGGAGGGCTTCTGATGAACGCCGCCAAGCAACAAAACATGCTCGTCGGGCAATCGTCGCTCGCTCGCAAAGTATTTCAAGTCGTGCCAATCCAGGAGCGCTGGAGTGCTCACGATATTTTCAATTCGTTGATGGTTGCCGAAACCACGGGTGCCCAGTTTCCGGCCGTACGTCGCGGCTTGGGCGAGTTGAAGGACGCAGGTCTCATTCGCGAACCCGTTAACGGACACTTCCAGCGCACCGCCATCACCAACACGCCCCAGAGAGAACAGAGCATGTCGAAAGAAACCAAGCCGGCCGTCGTTGCTATCAAGAACGCCAAGGGCAGTGCTCTGGATACATTGGCGGTGCTGTCTGGCGAGGTAATCAGCTTTGCCGAGGAAGTAGGGCAACGTATGAAAAAACTGGCAGCGCGGATCGAGGAAGTAGCCCTTTCAGCTGAGTTAGAGCGCGAAGCCAACGCCGAGGCGCTCGAAAAGTTCAAGCAGCTTCAATCTCTGCTGAAGGGCTTCTAAATGCTCAAGCGCTATGGCGCCTGGCTGTGGCCGACCACACTCCAGGCTGTTGACCTTGAAGATCCTTCTGGTGCCCGAGAATGACGGCCTTGATAAAAACCTTAACGGTAAAACTGTCGGATGCCGAGATCGAGCGCAATGCCAAGAAGCTGCATGTCCGCGATCTACGAGATGCCAGTCACCCGGCATTGCACTTTCGTTTTGCGAAGAACCGTTCCCGTGGCTCCTGGTACCTGCTCAACAAACGCACCTGGCACCGTATCGGCGGCTTCCCTGATCTGAGCACCAAGCAAGTGGTCACGGCACTGCCGGCAGTACGTTTGCGGGTGGCTGCCAATGAAGGTTCGGCGCTGTCAAAGTGGGTCACGACCAGCGAGCTGTTGGGATGGTACGCCGAACGCATGTCCCGTGATCGCAGCCTTTCCAGCAAGCGCAAGAGCACTGCCGCCTCGGCCATCAAACGCCACTTGATACCGCGTCTGGGTGATCTGCCTCTAAGCGATATCAACAAGGCCATGCTCGACAGCGAGCTGATCTGGCCGCTCCAGGAAAACTACTCAGCGGGCTATGTGCAGCTGGTGTTTAAGCTTCTGGTTCAGGCGATGAGCCAGGCGTTCAAACTTGGTTTTATCAGCGCTAACCCGATGCTGGGAATCAAATTCAGCGACTTCAGCAAGACGAAAGTCGGAGCCAAGCCTGGCCGGCTACGCGGCGTTCAATTGCCGCAGCTACTGGAGCAATTGTCCCTCGTCATGTCGACTGCCCCTTCCGACGCCATGTTGGCGTTGATGATGCTTTGTCACGGCACGCGCATTGGTGAAACCCGGCAGACACGCTGGTCGCATATCAGTTTGGCTGAGCGCGAGTGGTTCATTCCGGCCGAGCACACCAAGACTGGCGTCGAGCATCACCTGCCGCTGACAGACCAGGTGCGCGAGATTCTGATCCGCTACCGCGAGATTCAGCAGGCCAAAGGGTACGACGGTCAGTTTTTGTTCCCGGCACGCCATGGCAAGGCTCTCAGTGAAGGGCAGGCCAGTGCTGTCTTCACCCGGTTGGGGCAGGGTGAGTGGACCAGCCACGACCTGCGCAAGTTGGCCCGTACCGGCTGGGCTGACCTCGGCGTTGATCACCTGATCGGCGAGCTGCTGATCAACCACGCCATGGGCCACAACGTGAAGGTGTACATCCAGTCGGACGTCATGAGTCGCAAGCTCGATGCCTTGGAGCAGTGGCACGTTCATCTAGACCAGAAGGGGTTTGCCCTGATTCACGGGTTGACCGGTGTTAGATCCGGAGATTCCGGTAATCCTCTGGAGACCTTGCAGAACAAGGCCTGCGAAGCCCTTCAAGAAACAACCATAGGAGAGGATTTAAAACATGAAAAAAGCCCAGGCCCATGGCTTTCGTAAGGCGCAGATCGAACTGGAGCATTGCTCGACCTGCAAGGGAAAAGCCGTGGTACAGGGTGTTTTTTTTGAGCTGGTTTGCAGCGATTGCAATGGCTCAGGTTGGGTAATGGCGGGGAGTCGGTTGGTGCTTTCCACAGACGAATTGGTGACACAGCTCAGCCTCAGATTACAGCGGGCTCAGCGGAAAATTGAAGTGCTCCAGCAGGGCTCGTCGATATCTGGCCCGGCCGAGTACTTCCAAATGAATAACCGTCGGGGTGCTGGCGGATCAAATTATACAGGGGATTGAAAGCATGATGATTCGTAAGCCGGCAGGCCGACCATTGGGGGATACCGAGTACCTGCTGGAACAGTGGGGATGGTGGCGAATGGACGGGGCAGGGATACCCAATTACACCTCACCGACATTTGCTCTGATGCGCCATGCGATGCCGCAGGTGTCGCCCAGTAAGAATTATTGCATCACAGACGAGTGGGCCGGAGCTATTGACAGCGCAGTGGCACGGCTCTCACATCGTGATCAACAGATGGGCGATATTATTTGGCTCTACTACGGTGCTAAATGGCCCATGGTCCGGGTTGGCAAGCACTATGGCATAAGCGAGGGGAGAACGCGGGAACTGGTGAGAGCAGGGGCGGCATGGGTCGATTGTGCTGTCGATGCATTACGGCAAGCTGCTTAATCGACCCGCCCAGATGTTTGCATCGAATTTGACCTCGAAGCTTCGAGGCGTTGACCTGCACAGAACGACCCAAAGCAGCCACACTCGAGTTACGGTGTGGTCAGGGCGTTATTGGGCCAAGCGAGATTCAGTAACCGGAGCCAAAATGCTAGACCCGTGCTGCCATTTATTAGTACATACTTCGATTCGATAAGTTGCCATGAGCCTGACGCCAATGCAGATCAATACATTCCTAGAGCAGTCAGACGTTAAACATTTCGAGTTACTGGCTTGGTTTGAGCAGCATGCCGGCCAAGTGCTGACCTGGAAACAACTGCAACAGGCCCCTGATACGGTCACAACTTTGGCAAAGGGAATCTACAAACCCGGAAAGCTCAATTATGCGTTGTCGATCCGCCAAACATTGGGCAGCCCCTACAGCGATCAAGAGCCTGTCTATCAAGAGGACGGGAGCTGGTCTTACCAGTATGCCCAAGAAGAGGACAAGCTGGGTGATTCCGCTGCTCTGTTTACCAATCTAGGTTTGAAGCGGTGTAAGGATGACGGTGTGCCGGTGGCAGTACTGAAGCAGCTATCCAAGAAGCCAGATAAGACGCGCTATCAGGTGCTTGGTCTAGCCAAAGTCGTTTCATGGGAGAACGGAGTCTTTACCCTTCAGAGCACGACGCTATCAGACCCCACTATTAAACCAGGTCTGACCGTTGAGCAACCGATGTCTTCCTTTACACCAGATGGTGAAGTAGATAACCGAACGCGCACTCTACGTGAAATCGTCAAACGCCAAGGGCAACCTGCTTTTCGCAGCGGCTTACTCACCGCTTACGAGGGGCAGTGCGCTTTAACCGGCTGCACAGTAGTGGAAGTGCTCGAAGCTGCACACATTACGCCCTACTTAGGGCCGGAAACAAATCACATCACCAATGGACTGCTGCTACGCAGTGACCTTCACACCCTTTGGGACAGAGGCCTGATTTACCTAAGCGACGATTTCACACTGCAAATTCATCCTAGACTTGCAGCATCCGAATATGCCCCACTAGTGGGCAAGCAAATTAGGAAAGCAACGCATCAGGCACTGTGGCCTTCCCTGGTGGCGATTCGGGCACATCGAGAATGGTGCAATCGGGATGACTGAGGCGCCTCGGCCCTTTTTGCCGCTTTCCACTAAGGTAAACTCGGCCGATTTGGGGGTGGTCAACTCGCTCTCCCGAGCAAATGTAGTTACCTGTCGCGAAGGCCTGTAAGCGACCCAAAGCCCACGGTGGCGACAGGCAAAAATCGGCCGATTCTGTTGAAAAAGTCGGTCTGCCCAAATTGCCTGATCATTGACTAGTGAAAATGCCTTTTTTGCACGCTGCTACGTGAAATCCGAGTCCGGAAGCCTCTGCCAAAAGTAAGGATTTCAATCTCGGGCGCGTCCTTTTCTGATGCGCAAACCATGGCCGACTTTTTCAACAGAATCGGCCAGTAGCCGCCGTTCAAATGCGTTCAACAAACTGAACGCGATTCCGCGTATCGGTAGAACCGGCGTGGGGATGCGCAAAGAGCTGATGAGTCGTAGTGTTACTACTTAGCTGGATAAATTCTGGACGGTATGCTCCAGGTGAAGCTGACAATCTCGAATGATCTGCCCGGGCCCACACGGTCAGGTCGCAACGCCGGTCTGCCAGCTACCCCTGTCGCATGGTATAAATCCTCACTAATTTAAACTCATGATCAAGTCGAGGCTGCTATGAAGGTCGAAGAGTTCATCGGAAAATACCGAAATCATCCGATCTTATTTGTCGGAACCGGGGTCAGTCTTCGCTATTTGAGCCAGTCCTATACTTGGGATGGCTTACTCAGAAAAATTTCTTGCGACCTACGCGGTACTGATGAATTCTATTACGATATCAAAGCAGACTGCGAAGTGGATGGTGAGTTTCGATACGACCGGGTAGCCACGAAACTGGAAGAGGTCTTTAACAAAGAAATTGCGCGTGATCGCGACGGCCCATTGAAATTTGTTAATGACACGTTCTATGAAAACATGAAAAGTGGGGTGAGCGTCAGCCGGCTCAAGATCTACATTTCCCATCTTCTCGGCGAAGTAAACATCAAGGAAGAGTATGGGGATGAACTCGCCGCTCTCAAACGCGCCAGTAAAAACATAGGCTCCATCATAACCACTAACTATGATCGATTTTTGGAGCAGTTCTTTGAATTTTCGCCGCTAATTGGCAACGATATATTACTGAGCAACCCCTATGGGTCGGTTTACAAAATTCACGGGTGTGTAGATCACCCGACAAAAATTATTATTAGTGAAGCGGATTATGAGGCTTTTTTTGCTCGTTACGAATTGATCCGCGCCCAGTTGCTGTCTTTGTTTATACACAACCCAATCGTGTTTATCGGGTACAGTGTAAGCGATGAAAATATAAAAGCGCTCTTACGCACAATATTCACATACGTGAAACCAAATTCTGATCACGCGAAAAAAATTAGAGAAAATTTCTTACTAATTGAATACGAAGCGGGGTCGGACTCAACCGATATTGCTGAGCATGATATTGATCTTGAGGGGTTCTCTTCTACCATCAGAATCAATAAGATCAAAACCGACAATTTCGCAGCTGTCTACGAGGCAATTTCTGGCCTTACGTTGCCGGTAACTGCGATGGATGTTCGCAAAGTACAAAATATCGTCAAAGAGATTTTTGCAGGTGGGGAAATCAAAGTCACCATCACAGAAGATCTGGACACATTGAAAAACAGCGATAAAATTCTGGCCATCGGTTCCGCCAGAACGATCCAGTACCAGTACTTCACAATCTCCGAAATGATCGGCAATTATTTCAAAATTCTAGAAGAGTCAAATTATCAGCTGCTCGAGCTAATTAACAAGCAGAAAATTCAGTCTAGTCAGTTTTTCCCAGTGTTTGGTTTCTCTAAGGTCTGTAAGACTCTAAAGGATGAAGAGCGGCTTAAAGCGCAGCAGAAAGACAAAATCGAAACGGTGGTGGAAGCAACAAAGGAGCGGATTAAGACCGACCACACCACCATCAAAGCTATTTTGGATGATGAAGCAGTTGCACCAACGAATAAGTCAGCATCAATCATCTGGTCAGCTTACCACAGCAAAGTCACTGTTGATGATCTCGAGCAATATTTGAAATTTTATGGTGATCGGAACTGTACCGAATTTAAACGGTTGCTGTGTGTCTACGACTTGCTCAAGCATGGTTAGTGCATTTAACCAACTGTTGATAGACGGTACAAATGGTCGATACATTTTCGGCATGCTCGTCTGAAACGTTCCTTGCTAATGCGTAGCTCGCTGTCTAGCTAGGGAACTCACCAGTAACGTGGCATATACCGTGAAGGCCAAGCGCCATGATCTGCGTGCACATTACCGATGGATTAGCGGTGTGTCTATGGAGTTCTTTTGGCCGTTTTCTGCCCATTGCGAGAGGCAAAAAACGGCCGATTGTGTTGAAAAAGTCGGATTTTCAGCTCGCCTGAACTCAGGCTCGGCCACCTCTGGAGAACCTATTCACCACGTTGCGTGGTTTTTCGGCCCTTCGTTGACCTTTACTGCTCGGTTATTGGGTTAATTTGAGGTTTTTTGCTTCGTGCAGACGCACCTATCCCGTAGCAGGTGGCCCTTGAGAGGTAAATTTGGCCAGCCGTCGCAGGTTCTGCACCGCGGCGGCCAGCGTGAACTCATCGGACGCGCCACTCATACCACGTAGGCGCAAGCGATCCAGTTTCAGGATGCGCTTGAGGTGGGCAAACAACATTTCGACCTTCTTACGTTCGTGGCGAGAGCGCTGATACGCCGGCGTCGCTGCGATGCGTCGAGCCACATCACGCGCGGCTTCATGGACGCTGCGGACGATCTTGCGAATCGAAGTGTTCGGGCAGCACTTGGCTTTCATCGGACAGGCAACGCAGTCGGTCTGCCGGGATCGGAAGATGATGGTGTTGGCTTTGGTGACGTGCGAACGCTCGTTCTTGAAGGCTCGCCATTCGCTGCGCAATACGTTGCCGGCCGGGCAGCGGTATTCCTCAGCCTCTTCATTCCAGTGGAAATCGTTACTCGAAAAGCTGTCGTTCTTGCGCTCAGTTTTGTCCCACACTGGCACATGCGGTTCGATGTCTTTGTCCTCCACCATCCAGGCCAGCATCGGCGCTGTGCCGTAAGCGGTGTCGCCGATGAGGCGTTCCGGTTTGATGTCGAACTGCGCTTCAACCCGATCGATCATCGTCTTGGTGCTCTCGACTTCTGCGGTGCGATGAGCCGGTGTGGGTTCCACATCCATGATCACGCCGTGCTCGGTATCGATCAGATAATTCGTGGAGTAAGCGTAGAACGCTGGGCCGCCTGGAGCCGCGGTCCAGCGAGCCTGAGGATCCGTCAGCGACAGGCGCTTCGGTAGCGTTTCGGCCAAAGCCTCTTCATCGAGGCCTTCAAGGTACTCACGCACGGCGCGGGTGCTCAGGGCCGGATCGCTCCAGTTGATCGGTTCATCACCCGGTACGCCGCGCTGCCGACTCGCATCCGCTTTGATGATGCTGGCGTCCACGGCAAAGCCTTCGCCTTTAACCAGACCTGCGTCCATGCAGCGACGCAGCACTTCATTGAACAACCAGCGAAACAGCTCACTGTCCCGAAAGCGGCCGTGTCGATTTTTGGAAAAGGTCGAGTGGTTGGGGACTTCATCGTCAAGGTTCAACCGGCAGAACCAGCGATACGCCAAGTTCAAATGGGCCTCTTCGCACAACCGCCGCTCGGAGCGAATGCCGTAGCAATAGCCCACGATCAGCATGCGGATCATCAGTTCAGGATCAATCGACGGACGCCCAATCGGGCTATAGAAATCGGCGAGGTAATGGCGCAGGTCGTTCAGATCAAGACACCGATCAATGCTGCGCAGAAGGTGATTGGCGGGAATGTGATCTTCAAGGTTGAACGAGTAAAACAGCCGCTCCTGCCCACTCGATAACTGTCCCATCATGCTGCGTGCTTCCCTGCTGGCCAATGCAGAGATTTTGCCGCAGGCCAGACAGGGGAGCTACTTTTTCAACAGAATCGGCCAACAGCGGACAGTCCTCAGCCGGAAGCTGAAATCAGTAGATATAAATAATTAGGCACGGCTAAGCTGTAACCCTTTTAAAAACAGGGTCAAAGCAAATTTCAATCGGTTGTTCTGTAATGATAGTTTCCGATTTTGAATAGCCTTTAATGGGCTTTGTCTTTTGCTTTAAGATGATTCATGCATTACACATGCTTCTCTCGCTGAATGCACAACACCCTAAATATAATTCGTTGGCGCACTAGATTTGCCTTTGGTCTTTAGATACTCTCAATACTTGCTTTACAAGGGTGAAGGCAAATTCGTACGCGTCACTCACCCCCAGGCGCGTTAGGTCAAGCACAGGGTGTTAGGAGAGGAAATGGTATTCAAGAGTTTTATACGCAAGGAAAAAAATGCTATCTATATCGGTGCTCCTGAAGCGGAAGCCGAATCTTTACCGACATCAAAAGTTCATTTGAGAGATGTTTATGAAGACCTACACAACCTCTACGAAGAACTTTCTAACGAAAAATACATATTAATTGGGCGAAAAGGGTGCGGCAAAAGCGCATTTGCGGAATATACATATTTATCGTCTATCGATCAGCCCAATTTATTTTGTTCATTTGTAAGTCAGGATAACATGAGCCTGGAAAGGCTAGTTCAGCTAGGCAAGGAGCACAACTCCGAACATACTAAAGATCACTTATTTAAGTGGCTGATTTACACCAACATTATTAAGATGTTCTTCGAGAACGAAGCAGCCGCACAAGCGGATGGATACAAGTTGCTGCAAGAGTTCCTCAAGAAAAACAGTGGTTATATCGACATAAACACAGGTGAGATTGTCGAACTAATCAAGAAACACTCCTTTGAGATAAATATTGAGCAATTTAAAAGATTTTTCAAAGGAAAGTTCAATACTGACATACAGATCAAAGAGTCGAGAGCTGCATTCTACAAGTTAATACCGCACTTGGAAAAAGTAGTCGTAGAGGTTTTAACGAGCAAGCTTAATACGGAAAACGAAAATTCGTATGCGTTATTTTTTGATGACTTAGATATTGATTTCGATGCTAATGATGAGCATTCTACCGATACCTTGATACAGCTCATCAGAACCTCTAAGCATGTAAATAACACAGTATTCGCAAAAAATCATGCAGCCGCCAAAGTTATCATATTAATTAGAGATGATGTGGAGCGACTTTTATCTACGCAAGCAGCCGATATATCTAAAATTTTCTCCTCTTACGCTACTAGGTTATCTTGGTATGAGGATGACTATTCTGGAAAGTCTGATGAGAACAATCTTGCCATAAAGAAAATGATAAACAAGCGGATTGCAAATGCCTTTCACCAAGCAAGTCTACAGATCAGAAATCCAAACGCACCATGGGAAAGCCTTATAGATGATGATTTTTCTCCAAAAACTAGTTTTAAGTATGTGTGCGACCACACGCTAATCAGACCACGTGACTTGATACTTTTCTTCAAGCCACTTGAGTCCGGTCATTACTCAATACCATTAAAGAAGTTCGATGTTAATCAGTTGTTGGGCCAGTATTCAGCTGAGCTTGTTAAGGAGCTGAGTAATGAACTTTCTTCGTTCTACACGCACATTCAGATACAGAATATTTTCGATGCATTAAAAGAAATCAGCTCGAAATACGACTGCACTTACTCCGAAGCTACTGAGTTCATACAAAGCAACTGCTCAAATTTGCCATCAGAGAAATTGCTGCAGGAGCTATATGATCGGTCCATCATTGGTGGTACTAACGGAACTAATGGTTATGCTCACTTCAAACATCGTACAAGCAAAAAAGATGCTCATGAATATAAGCTTGATCCCACGGGGCTAGTTATAGTGCATTCGGGAGTAAGTATAAATCTGCGCAACCGATAGCTTAAAGTTTCCGACACGCGCTATAGTGCTTTAAAGCTTGCGACTCCTTTTGATATTGGCCGAGTAAATTTTTATAGCACTAAGCGCATCTGACTGACTGCTTCTGGCCGTTCTCTGCCGGGCACGACAGGCGAGAGTCTGCCAAGAACAGACGGTAACGGCCGACCGTTATAGATCAACCTAATACTGGACTCCAGCAGTGTCGAGAAGCCGTATCGGTTTTGAGTGGATTGTTAAAGCTCATCTAACGCAGACCTAATAGCGGAAGAGAAACGGGCCATAGCGCTCTTATCCGTTGTCAACGCATCTCTCAATCCGCGGGAAATTTCTAGCTGAAGGCCTTGCCCTTTGGTCCCACGATTACAAATGTTATTTTTGTCGCGCCCTTGAAGACGCGTATCGTTATGTTGACTTGCAGTGAAACCTGCGGCTTTAAGATGGCAGATCAGTGATGCACAGAGCTGGTCTGCCAAGCCTCCGACGTTGACGAAATGTTTATTCCCATTTTGGCCATGAAAGGTCACAACCACCTGAGCCGATTGGGCAACATCGATTCCTTGTGGCTCGTCAAAGCGTGAACTTGTGATATGCAGGTGTCGATTTCTGCTCGACTTGCAACCTTCAAACAAATAATACGTGAGATCTTCCCCAGCGACGCTCCTGCATATCTCCGATGTTCCAAACTCGATCTTTCCGGCGTGAGGAGCAATTAAAGCTACTGCACTGCCTTTCGGCCTCACCACGATGCGATAAGCGCCATCAGGCTCAGATGTTGAGAGGTCTGCAAAAGTAACGTACTTGTCGGACATGGGCTCGGATACCTGAATGGGCGAAGATCGATTAAGCAGTCTAGCCACTATCTAGCTTTCTACCGGGTCGCCTCTGATTTCTTAACACATCCAACGTCTGCTTTTGGCTGATTCTGTTGAAAAAGTCGACCATGGTTTCCGCAGCAGAAAAGTATGCGTCCGAGATTGAAATCTTTACTTTCGGCTGAGTCTTCCGGACTCAGACTTCACGTAGCAGTGTGCAAAAAAGGCGTTTTAACCAGTCAATGACCAGGCTGTTTGGGCGAACCGACTTTTTCAACAGAGTCGGTTGAATACCGCCTGTCGCGCAGGCCTGAATTGCGCAGTTTTCGACCCATCGTGGTTAAAGAGTGATGGGCAAATTCCATGCATCAGATGGCCAACGCGAATGCAAACGCGTGGTTAAGTTGGGTGCAATTTCGCATTTTCTGCGGAAAAGCCTTTTCCGCGCGGAATAGACCTGCTTTTATAGCAGCGTGTGTTGCTGTGAACGCAGCGAGACGCCTTTCAAGAACCCGGCCATTGAGTCGGGTTTTTTTGTGCCCATTTATAAGCCCTGCCATCGAGCAGGGCTTTTTCGTTTTCGGTTCCGCCACGCCCTTCGCTTCGAGCTGGGAAGTGCTGCTGGAGCCGGATCTATTGCGCTCTCCGAAAGGGAGGGATCTGGATGACAAACATGCCCGATAAACCAGACACATGGCTGCTCGTTCTCGCGTGGCTGGGGCAGCATGCGCCGACGATCTACGCCGGAGCATTGTCATTCGTGGTCGGTGCCTTGCGGATCATTTATGGCGGCGGTACGCGGCGACAGGCATTGCTTGAAGCATCGCTTTGCACGCTGATCACCATTGGCTTGATTCCGCTGCTGGAGTACTTCGGCTTACCGCAGAACTTCGCTACGGCTGCTGGTGTGTTCATCGGTTTCCTTGGCGTGAAGAAGATTGCAGATCTGGCTGATCGGTTCGCCGACTTCAAGTTTCCTAAATCAGATTCGGCGCCATGAAGTGCTGTCCTTGGATGTGCTTCTCGTGTTCCTACTGACTTATGCCATCACGGGACATATCCATTGTAGGGAGTCGCCTGCATGTCAGTCACACATCGCTCAATCATTCCAATCGTAAGGTTTCGTTAATGGCCTACACCCAATATGACACTGTCGTCGCAAACACTCCCGAGGAGCTGGCGGCCATGCTGGAACAATCCATTGCCAATGGCTGGCAGCCGTACGGTAGCCCTGTCTCCATCACTGAGGGCTTTCAAGTGCTTCAGGCTGTGGTGAAAGGGACGAACAATGCAGCCGGCACGCCAGGCGACATCACCTCTGAAAACATCTCGGACGCCTCGGATGTCGGCAAGGCCGTGCTGGTGAGCGTCGATGCCGCCGCTGCTCGTGTTGCTATCGGTAGTGGTACTTCGGACTTCTCGGGTAGCTACAACGACCTGACCGATCAGCCAGTCATTCCAGCCGAGGGTGATGCCGCGCTGCTGGAAGCCGGTACCGACCTCGTCGCGCATACCTGGTCAGCCAAACTTATCCATGACGAGGTTGCCCGCCAGATTGCAGCGCTATCAGCATGAGTCACAAAAAAGCGATCTCATCATACGAAGTGGTGGTCTATGACGACTGCGTCCGTTTTAAACGCGTTGATCACGGGCAGATGCAGGAAGCTTATCCGCCAGTCCCAACAGCAACAGCCGCGGTGTATGCCGCAGCTATCGTGCACGGTCTGGAACCGCCACGGGATATCCGCCCGTGTGGATTGCCCCGATGTTTCCAAATCCAGCGGGGACCCTGGCAACTTCCAAGGAGCACGGGGCATAAGACTCGCGCAAACGCGTTAGCGGCACCTCTCCCAACTTAGTTAACTGGTTAACTCAGCTGCTTCATTCCGCTGAAAGCCTTGTGGGCTGTGGCTTAGAGGGCAGTTAACTAACGAATTAACCTGGTTAACTCAGCTACCCGTTGAGTCGGCTGAAAGTCAGGCGGGCCGTGGCTTTCAGCCCGGTTAACTAAGGCAGTTAACCAAGAGTTAACTAAGCGATTGGAAAAACGGCAATGAGTTTGGCTGAAAGCCAGGCAAGCCGTGGCCTTGAGGTGGTTAACCTAGGAGTTAACCGACTAATTTACTCAGTTAACTCTAGGCCCCGCCGGGTTAACCGAAAGGCATGGACATGACAGTACTCACCAAAGCGGAGTTCGCCACTCGCCAAGGCTGGTCGAAACCCTATGTGTCGAAGTTGGCCAAGAGCGGGCGCTTGGTTCTGATGGCGGACGGCATGGTGGATGTCGAGGCCACGGACCGACTCCTGTTCAGCACGGCGGATCCGAGCAAAGCCAATGTGGCGGCGCGACATGAGCGCGAACGAACTCAGCGCAAGCCGGAGGGGAAGACTTCGGTCCCTCACATCGAATACGAGCCGCCAACAAGTGTTCCGCTCCAGGCACCACTGCCCGTCGAAGGCATCCCAGACTTTCAGGAGTCCCGTGCCTACCGCGAGTTTTACGAGTCACGCCTGACCGAGAGCGAGTTTCACAAGAATCGCGGTGCCCATGTCGAGTTGGAGGCTGTGAAAACGGCGGCGTACACGACTGGGCGGATGTTGCGGGATCTGTTGCTTGGCATGCCGCCGCAGTTGGCGCCCGAATTAGCCGCCATGAGTGATCATTGGCAAATCGAGAAGCACCTCACTGCCGCATTGCGTCGGGTGCTGGACGATGCCGAACGGATGTCCTCGACAGACCTCATCCATTCTTTGACTGCAGCGAGTTAATCCATGTCAGCGGAAATGCCCGACGGTGCAGCGGTGTACCGGGAGGCGTATTTCCGCGGGTTGCGACCAGAGCCGGATGTCTGGATCGATCAATGGGCTGACGAGTTCATGCGCATCCCGCGTGATGCGGGGGCTGCCGAGCCAGGGCAATACCGCACTGCACGAACACCGTATGCCCGCGAGCCGATGCGTTGCCTGTCGCCGGCACATCCGTGCAAGCGCGTGGTGACCATGGTGGCCTCGCAGTTGATGAAAACCCAGATCGCCTTGAACTGGATTGGCGGCCTGATCCATATGGCGCCGTCGAACATTCTCACGCTCCTGCCCAGCCTGGGATTGGCCAAACGAGTCTCGTCGCGCATCGGTAAGACCATCAAGGCCACCCCGGTGCTGCGTGAACGCGTGGCGGCGAACCGTTCAAGGGATGCGCGCAACACCATGGACACCAAGGAGTTCGAAGGTGGTTCGTTGTATGTCACCACCGCCGGCTCGGCAGCGAACCTGTCGGAGTTGTCGGCTAGGTACATCTATGGCGATGAAGTCGATCGCTGGGTGGTGGACGTTGGCGAGGAGGGCGACCCGATTGAGCTGGCGGAAACCCGCGGCAGTACGTTTGGCCGTAACGCCAAGTTCTACTTTTCCAGTTCGCCGACGATCCGGGGCGCCTCGCGCATTGCCGATCTGTTCGAGACCAGCGACCAGCGTTTTTATTACGTGCCGTGCCCGAATTGCGGGCACATGCAAATCTTGGAATGGGAACGTCTGCATTACTCGGCAGATTGCCAGCTGGCGCACTACGAGTGCGCCGGGCCTGACTGTGATGTGCTGATCGAGGAACACCATAAGGGCGAGATGTTGGCCAAGGGCGAGTGGCGCGCGCATGCCCAGGGCGATGGCGAAACCGTCGGCTTCAACCTCAATGCGTTGTACTCGCCACCCGGTTGGACGGGTTGGGCGGCGCTGGCCAAACAGTTCGAGAAAGCCAAGACAGCCATGTCCCGCGGCGATCTCGAACCGATGCAGGTGTTCTATAACACCCGTCTTGCCAAGGTTTGGGACAGCGCCCAAGAGCAAACGAAAGCTGATGTCCTGATGGCTCGGGCACGCTTGGAAACTTACGGGCTGGGCTCAATACCGTCCGCCGCGCTGATGCTCACGGCCTCGGTCGACGTTCAGGCGAACCGGCTGGAGTTCATGGTGGTCGGGTGGGGCGCCGGCATGGAGCGCTGGATCATCGACTATCAGGTGATCTGGGGCGACCCCTCCGACGACCGCACCTGGTCGGTGCTCGATGACAAACTCAAGGCGCGTTACCCGCATCCGTGTGGTGCAGAACTGACGATTCGGGCCGCCGGCATCGACTCCGGCGGTAACCACACCGACGAGGTGTACCAGTTCTGCCGACTGCGGCGCTGGCGCAACATCTTCGCGGTCAAGGGGGCGAGCAAGCCGGGTCGTCCGGTGATTGCACAGCGGCCATCAATGATGGATGTCACCTGGAAAGGCCTGACCGAGCGCAAGGGGGTCGAGCTCTGGTTCGTCGGTACTGACACCGCCAAAGACTGGATTTACAACCGCTATCCGGTGGAGGACGGTCCTGGTGCGCTGCACTTTGCCAATGACCTGCCAGATGATTTTTTCGCCCAGTGCGTTGCCGAACGCAAGGTGACTCGCTACGTCAAAGGCTACAAAAAAATCGAGTGGGTCAAGGGCAAGGCTGAGCGCAACGAAGCCCTCGACTTGATGGTGTACAGCTTGGCGATGGCGCATTACCTGGGGCTGAACCGCTACAAGGAGCACGACTGGGAGCGGGTGAGAAGTTCCCTGTTTCAGGCGGCGCCTCCGGGCGAGAAAGCCGTGTCGGCCGAGCGTATCTGCAACCCCGCGACACCCCAGCAGCAACCGGCTGATCCCGTACCACCACCGGCCAAACCGGCAGCAGCACCGCTGCCAATTGCACGGCCCCCACAGCGTCGAAGTTCCAGCAGCGGCTACCTCAAAAAACGACGCTGAGTGAAAACGCGCAGCTGCTATCCACGTTGTCTTTTTACTTTAGAGCGATCCCCATGGCCTTTACCCAACAGCAACTCGATGCGGTCGAGAAGGCAATCGCGCGCGGCGAAAAGATCGTGCGCTACGCGGATCGCAACGTCGAGTACCGCGACATTGACGAACTGCTCAGGGCGCGCGACGAAATTCGTAGCTCGCTGATCGCGGCGGCTGGTCCTCGGTCGCGCATCGTACGGCTCTATCATGGCGGTAAGGGACTGTAATGGCTCGTCAGTTTCCAACCTTGGGCCGCAGCGGTTTCCTGATCCCGTCGAACATCAAGGCCAGCTATGAAGGGGCTGCCGAAGGGCGCCGCTCTGCCAGTTGGGATGCACCCGACGCCGGCTTCAACAGCATCGCCATTCCGGCGTTACGCAACTTGCGCTCACGCTCACGGGCGGCAGTGCGCAACGACCCCTACGCCTTCAACATCATCGACAAACGGGTCAGCAACCTGATCGGTACCGGCATCACGCCGCGGCCGAAAACCCAGGACGATGACCTTCGACATCTATTGCAGGAGCTCTGGGCTGACTGGACTGAAGAGTCCGACGCCGATGGCCTGACCGACTTCTACGGGCAGCAAGCACTGATCGCCCGGACGGTGGAAACGGCTGGCGAATGTTTTATCCGCCTGCGCCCGCGCAACCTCGACGAAGGGTTGGTGGTGCCGCTGCAACTTCAGGTGCTGGCGCCGGAATTTGTCCCGCACGACAAATTCGAGATCGCACGTAACGGCAACATCATTCGCGCCGGTATTGAGTTCAGTCCGGACAGTCGCCGGGTCGCGTATTGGATGTACCGCTCGCATCCCGGTGATGCCTCGTCGTTGAACAGTGGCTACAACCAACTGGTGCGCGTACCGGCCAGCCAGGTGTTGCACATTTTTGAGCCGGTCGAACCAGGTCAGTTGCGGGGTCTTCCGCGTTTGTCGCCGGTGCTCAAGCGCCTGCGCAGCCTGGACAACTACGACGACGCGGTGTTGTTCCGCCAAGAGGTGGCCAACCTGTTCGCCGGCTTCATCAAGAAGCCTTCACCGGATGACATCCAGACCCCGGTAGACCCGGTGACCGGTGCGCCGCTGAACCTCGCCTCGGATGGTTTCACGCCCATGGTGGCGTTGGAGCCCGGGACCATGCAGGAGTTGTTGCCGGGGGAGGAGGTCGAATTTTCAACGCCACCGGATGCCGGCAACAACTATCCCGACTTCATGCGCCAGCAATTGATGGCAGCGGCGGCCGGCGCCGGGATGCCGTACGAAATCCTCACCGGCGACATGCGCGAAGTGAACGACCGCGCACTGCGCGTGGTGCTCACCGAGTTCCGGCGTCGTCTGGAGCAGCTGCAATTTGGTGTGTATGTGCACCAGTTGTGTCGCCCGGTGCGGGCCGCGTGGATGGACATGGCGGTGCTCAGCGGCGCCGTGTTGTTGCCGGACTACGCCCAGCGCCGCCGTGAGTACTTGCGTACGCGTTGGGTGCCACAGGGTTGGGCCTATATCCATCCGGTTCAGGATGTTCAGTCACGCACGATGGAAGTTAACGCCGGCTTTGCCTCGCGTAGCGAAATGGTCCTGCGCACCGGCTATGACGCCGAAACGGTGGACGAAGAAAACGCTGCCGATGCCGAGCGGGCTCGGGGTAAAGGTCTTAATTACAGCACGCTCGTCGAACTGCTTCAGGCGTTCGACGACAAGGAGCAAACATGAGCAAGAACACGACTCCGCGCATTTACAACAGAGCTGGCCAGCAAGTGTCCGTGCAGGACAAAAGCTGGTATGCCGTGCACGCCAGCGGCGAAGCCGCTGAGCGCGTGATCGAAGTCTTTGTGTACGGCGAGATCGGTACCTGGGGCATTACGGCCAGTCAGTTCATGCAGGATCTGCGCGCCATCGATGACGGCGTGTCACCGGTGATCGCGGCGTTCAACAGCATCGGCGGCGACCTGTTCGACGGGTTGGCTATGCACAACACGTTGTCGCGGCTGGGCGAGCGTTGCACAGCACGTATTGATGCCTTGGCCGCGAGCGCGGCGAGTGTCGCCGTGTGCGGTGCGCACAAGGTGGTGATCGCGTCGAATGCCATGCTGATGATCCACAACCCATGGACCTATGCCGCCGGCGATGCCGACAGCTTTCGCAAGGTGGCCGATGTCCTTGACCAAACCATGGAAGCGATCATTGCAGCCTACAAGGCCAAGGCACCCACCATCGATGAGGCGGAGTTACGGGGTTTGGTGGCCGCTGAAACCTGGTTGACCGCCAATGAGGCGGTGGCTCTGGGGCTGGCCGATGAGGTGGGCGATGGGGTACAGGTCAAGGCATGTTTGGGGCAGGGCGGGGTAATGCAGCGTTATCAGCACACCCCAGCTGAATTGTTGGCCCAACTCGATGAGGCGCCCGAGTCCGAGCCGGCTCCGGAGTTGGAGCCAAACGATCCACCCGCGCCTGTGATGGACTCGGCGAAACTGGCGTTGATGATCACTCAGCGTTGTGCAGAGGCGGGGATCAGCAACCTGGTCGCGCCGCTGCTCAGCTCGACCCAGCTTGAAAGCGAAGAGATCGTCCAGGCGGGGCTGACTCGGGCCAAGGCGGTGCATGACCTGTGTGTCGCGGCACGATTGCCAGAACTCAGCGCTGAGTACGTGACAGCGGGACTGGACGCACCTGCGGTACGCGCGCGGCTGTTCGACAAGATCGTCAGCAGCGGCAACGGTTTCGAAATCGACAACAGCGTGCCCCTCAACGATGACCCAGCACCGAAGGTGCAGGCGAAACAACCGGATCCGCCCTCGATCTGGGCAGCCCGTCAGGCCGCCCATGCGGGGCAATCCAACAGTGCAAAAGGAGCACGAGCATGACCGTAAAGTACGAAACGCTACACGCTGGCGAATTTCTGCTCTCCGAAGGGGCCGGAAAGATTTCTCGTGAATCCATCCTGGTAGCCGCTGGCCCCGCGTTGAATGCCGGCCAGGTACTGGGGCTGGTCACCGCGACCAATGAGTTTGCGCCTTACGATCCTGCCGCCATCGATGGCACTGAAGTGGCGACGTGCATCCTGTACGGGCCGCTGGGCGAGTCGACCGAGGAGCGCCGCGCCAGTGCGGTGGTGCGGCTGGCCGAGGTCAGTGAAGTGCATTTGACCGGTTTCGATGCTGATGCCGAGGTCGCTTTGGCGGCTCAGTTTGTGATCGCCCGCTAAGTCAGTCCCCCTTTTCCCAACCCCGCCCTGTGCGGGGTTTTGCATTTCTGGAGAGTCTTTTCATGGCCGATATTGGCATTTTTACCGACGATGTTTTTTCTGTGTCCTCGCTGACTGCAGCGATCAACGAGCAGGAATACCTGCCGGGCCGCATCAGTAGCCTGGGCCTGTTTCGCGAGGAAGGCATCAGCACCCTGACCGTGCAGATCGAAAAGGACGGCAACACGCTGGCGCTGGTGCCGGCGGGTGAGCGCGGTACCTCGGGTTTGGTCGTGGGTGCAAGCAAACGTCAGATGATCCCGTTCAATACCGTGCACCTGCCGCAGCGTTTCACCATCAAGGCCGACGAAATTCAGGGTATTCGCGCCTTTGGTACGACGACCGAACTGCAGGCGGTGCAGGGCGTAGTGAACACGCGCCTGAGCAAAGCCAAGCGTCAGCTCGACGCCACTCATGAATTCCAGCGCATGGGCGCGCTGAACGGCCTGGTGCTGGACGCGGATGGCTCGACGGTCCTGCTGAACATCTATCAGGCGTTTGGTGTGGAGCAACAAAGCTTGTCCATGGGCCTGAACGACCCGGCGACGAAGATCCGGGTCAAGTGTGCCGAAGCGCTGGACATGCAGGATGATGAGCTGGGCAGTGTTACCAGTTCGGGCGCGCGGGCCTTCTGTGGCAAGAATTTCTGGAACAAACTGATCACGCACAAATCGGTAGAGGAAACCTACCTCAATACGATCCAAGCCGCAGAACTGCGTGGTGACTCGCGTGATAGTTTCGAGCTGGGCGGCATTGTCTGGGAGCGTTATCGCGGGCGGATCGCCGGGGTGTCGTTCATCCATGACGATACAGCGCTGTTGATTCCCGAAGGCGTACCGGATCTGTACATCTCCTGCTTTGCTCCGGCGGACTACATGGAGACTGCCAACACCCAAGGCCTGCCTTATTACAGCAAGCTGGAGCCATTGCCGTTCAACAAGGGCATGGCCGGTGAAGCCCAATCCAACCCGCTGCACCTTTGCACGCGTCCACGGGCGCAGATCCTGCTGACGCTTTGACCATGGCCTTTCGAGACCTGGTCGAGACGATCGACAGTGTAGTGTTCGACACCCTGGCTGATGTTGGCTACATCGAAGGTCGGCGTGTGTTGGGCATGTTCTCGGCGCCCTGGTTGCAGCCCAAGATAGGGCGCCTGAACACCGGCCTGCGCGATCCGTGTTTTCACATTCGGGTTGCCGATGCCGCAGGCGTGGAAAAAACGCAGACGGTGCACATTGAGTTGCCCGCACTAGACGGTGGCGGCGAGTACACCCTGACTCACCTGGAACCGGCGGGCGATGGTCTGGTGGCCTTGTCTCTGAGGCTAAAGGCATGAGTGCCGTTCCGGTGACGCTGCAGCTTTCTGCCAACGATATGCAGGCCTTTGAACAGTTGGCCAAGGTGATGCCCAAGGCCGTTGCCGCGGCGCAACGACGGGCGATCAACAAAACGTTGGGCTGGTTGGCCACGCACATGGCGCGCGATGTCAGCAAACAGGAGCGGATTGCCGTCCGCGCGGTACGTCAGCGCCTGCGCAGCTATCCCATCAAAGGCCCGGGGCAGTTGGGCAAACTCTGGTTCGGCACCAACCCGATGGAGGCCAGCCGGATAGGGAATCCCCGTCAGGGTAAGGCTGGTGTTTCGGTCGCGGGGCGGCGTTACCAAGGCGCGTTTTATAAACGCGTCTATGGCAACAAGGCGGATATCTGGATTCGCACGTCCAGCAAACACTTCAACCCAGAGGACTATCCCGGCAGCAGCGCGTCGGCGGGTGGTGGCACGAGTTCGGGCTGGATCGCAGAAAACGACAATCGTTTTCCGCTGGCCAAGGCCAAGGTTTCGCTCGAAGACGTTGAAGGTCCGTTTTACACCTGGGCCAACAAGGCCGACGAGCGTCTGCTGGTCGTGTTCAAGCAAGAGATGAACTTTGAACTGCATAAATACCTGAAGGGGAGCGCTCGTGCCTGATTCTGTCTTTTCGCTGGATGCGTTGTACGCCGCCATCGAGGAACACATCCGCCAAGCGTTGCCGACGGTGCGATTTGTCGCGACCTGTCCGGACATTCAGGACCGGGTAGCGCTGCCGGCGGTGTTTCTGGAACCGGTGGAGTTTGAACCCGGGCAAGACATAGGCACCGGTGAAACGGTGCTGATCCTGCGCTTTGAAGCGCGGGTCATTGTCGCGCCCGAGTTGCCACGTCATCAGCAACTGGGCGCCCAATTGGCGGCACAAATTGCCATGTTATTGCGAGGGCAAACTTGGGGGCTGGATGACGTCGAACAGGCGCAGTTTGTGGCGTCGCGTCAGGACTGGACCAAACCGGAACTGGATGGCTACACCGTGTGGACGGTGGAGTGGACTCAGCAGATCTACCTTGGCGAGGTTGAGTGGCTTTGGCCTGATGAACCTCCAGGCACGTTGTACCTGAATGTCGACGGTTGTACCGGTACCGGCAATGAAGATCACTATTTTCAGCCGGAGGATCTGGCATGGGATACGCCAGCGCCGAACATGACCGGATGATCGCGGCGATGCTGATGCCCTGCGTGGTGGTCGGCGTCGATCTGAGTGCTGGCCGGGTGCGGGTCAAGGCCGGTGCCTGGGTCAGTGCCTGGGTGCGATGGCATAGCCTGGCCGCCGGCAAGGCACGTCATTGGCGTGCGCCGAGTCCAGGGGAGCAGGGCGTGCTGTTCAGCCCCAGCGGTGATCCGGCCATGGGCACCTTTATCCCAGGGCTGTATGGCAACGCCGGAACACCGCCGGACAACCGCGATCACGTTGAGGCTTGGTACTTCGACGATGGTGGCTCACTGATTTACGACTGGCAGGCCGGCAGCTACAGCATTGCGCTGCCCGAGGGCAGCCGCGCGACGATCACGGTTGGTGGCTCGCAGTTTGAGGTGACGCCGGATCAAGTCCGCGTTGTCGCCAGCCAGATCGCGCTGGTGGGTGAAGTGGCGATCGACGGATCACTGAGCGTGTCCGGTGATATCAGCGGTGCCGGCAGGATCATGGATGCCGGCGGTAACAGCAGCAACCACTCGCATTGAATACGCATTCACTTTCAGCCCGCCACGCGCGGGCTTTTTCATGTCTGGAGAAAAACATGACGAGTAAAACCAAGGAAGTCTCAGCAGTCACCGATGAGCCAGCTCCAGCCACGGTGAGTATTTTTCGCGACACGCTGTACACCTCGCGGGTGCTGATCCTGCTGGACGCCGGGCGCACCTTGAAAGTCAAAAAAGGACAAGTCGCAGTGGCGTCGGACGACACGGTCGCGCTCGAGTATTTGCATGGTCGCAAGGATTTTGTCGCGGTCGAGGGCTGATCCAATGATCGGGATGATCGGATTGGACCGCCGCACCGGCCAACTCATTTCCGGCCTCGATCACCTGCGCCAGTCCATCGAGGACATCTTGTCCACTCCCTTGGGCAGCCGGCGCATGCGCCCGGAGTACGGCAGCAAGCTGCGGCGCTTTGTCGACCTGCCGGTCAATGACGGCTGGAAGAGTGCCGTGCAAGCCGAGGTGGCCAGCACCCTCGGGCGCTGGGAGCCGCGGTTGAAACTCGGCCGCGTGCGCGCCGTGGCCATCCTCGACGGGCGTATCACCTTTGAGCTGACCGGGCAGTACCTGGGCAGCGACGTGACTTTGGAGGTGTCCGCATGACCATGGAACTGGCGGCCCTGCCGCCGCCGCAAGTGCTCGAAGACCTCGACTTTGCAGTGGTCTACCAGGAGAAGCTGGAAGCCTTCCGCCTGAGCATGGGCGACAACTGGAGTGCGGAGCTCGAAAGCGACCCGGTGCTCAAGCTGATCGAGCAGGCCGCGTATGGCGCCTTGCAGAACCGGGCGCGGGTCAACGACGCGGGCAAGGCTTTGCTGTTGGCCCATGCCGAGCGGGCTGACCTTGATCACCTCGCCGCCAACGTCAACCTGCAGCGCCTGGTGATTCAGGCTGGAGACCCGAGCACGGTGCCGCCTACGCCGCAGGTGCTTGAGGAAGACGATGCCCTGCGCGAGCGAGTGCAGCTGTCGTATGAGGGGCTGACCACGGCGGGACCGCGTAACAGCTACATCCTACACGCGCGCAACGCCTCGGGCCTGGTGGCCGATGCCACGGCGGAAAGTCCGTCACCCGCCGTGGTGGTGGTCACCGTACTCAGCCTGGAAGGCAGCGGCGCCGCCTCGCCGGAACTGCTGGAGGAGGTCCGGCTGCACCTCAATGACGAGGACGTGCGGCCGGTGGCCGACCGCCTCACGGTGCAGAGCGCTGTGGTCATCGACTACCGCATTGAAGCGGTGCTGTACCCACAGGCACCGGGTCCGGAGAACGAGGCCTACCTGGCTGAAAGTGAGAAACGCCTGAGCGAGTGGATCAACCCGCGCCGCCGCCTGGGTCTCGAAGTCGCACGCTCGGGGATCGATGCGCAATTGCACGTTCCCGGGATAGCCCGTGTCGAGCTGCTGGGCTGGACGGACATCAAACCGAGCAAGGCCGAGGCCGCGTATTGCACGGACTACAGCGTGATCCTGGGGGCCTGACATGAGTACTCAGCTGCCCCTCAACAGCACGCCGCTGGAGCTGGCTGTGGAAGCGGCCAACTATGAAAACACACTGATTCCGCTGCGCAGTTTGTACAACGCCGATACCTGCCCTGAACACCTGTTGCCGTATCTGGCGTCGGCCTGGTCGGTGGACCGCTGGAACAACAACTGGACGCTGGAGGCCAAGCGCACGGCAATCCGTTCGACGTACGACGTGCATGCACGCAAAGGCACCATCGGTGCACTGCGGCGGGTGGTCGAGCCCTTGGGCTACCTGATCGACGTCGTGGAATGGTTCAACACCGTGCCGGAAGGCGTGCCCGGTACCTTCGCTCTGGAGGTGGGGCTGAATGACGCCGGCATCACCGAGGAACTGTACGAGGAACTGGCGTGGTTGATCGACGACGCCCGCCCGGTCAGCCGGCACATGACCAACCTGGCGCTCAGTCTGCAGACCGAGGGCGTGCTCGGCATTGCCGTGTGCGTGCAAGAAGGCGAAGAGATCGACGTGTACCCGCCGGCCCCGAAAGACATCAACGTGACCGGCACTTTTGGCCCGGCGCTCTGCGTCGATGAAACCGATACTTTGGACGTTTATCCTTATGATTGATAAAACCAGTCAGTTTTTTGCCATTCTCACGGCTGTCGGTGAAGCCAAACACGCCAACGCCATCGCCATGGGCCTGGACTGGATGTTCACCGAGATGGGCTTGGGCGATGCCAACGGCACTGACCCGATTCCCGATCGCTTGCAAACCCAGTTGATCAACGAATGGCGTCGGGCGCCGATCAACCAGATCCGCGTCGATCCGGCCAACCCCAACACGGTGATCACCGAGCAGATCATCCCGCCGGAAGTCGGCGGTGAGTGGATTCGCGAGATCGGCCTGTACGATGTCGACGGTGATCTGGTGGCGGTGGCCAACTGCGCGCCTAGCTATAAACCCTTGCTCGACCAAGGCAGTGGCAAAACCCAAGTGGTGCGGATGAACTTCATCGTCAGCAGCTCGGCGAACATCGTGCTGAAGATTGACCCGGCGGTGGTGCTGGCCACGCGGGAATACGTCGACCTGGCTATCAGTGAGGCGCTGGCCAAGCTGGATCACAAACAGTCAGCGCGGGTGGCGGCCACAGTCCCCATCACCCTGAGCAATCTGCAGACCATCGATGACGTGGCCGTGGCCGCCGGTGATCGCGTGCTGGTGACCGCCCAGGCAGAGGCCCAGAACAACGGTGTCTATATCGTCAGCGCCGAAGGCTGGACGCGGGCCGCCGATGCCGACAACAGCCTGGAAGTGACTCCGGGGCTGTTTATCCACGTCGAGCAAGGCACCGTCAACGGCGACAGCCTCTGGCAGTTGGTCACCGACGCGCCGATCACCCTCGGCACCACCGGTTTGCAGTTCGAAATGATCGCAGGTGGCAGTGGGGGTGGTGTGGGCACGTTTCGCAGTGTCACCGTCGATGCCCTTGGGCGTGTGATCGCTGGCACCAACCCGACCACCCTGACCGGCTACGGCATCACCGATGCCCTGGCGGTGAGTGAAAACCTGGGCGATGTTGCGGATGTGGTCGAGGCTCGGAATAACCTCGAGCTGGGCACCGCCGCGACCGCTGCTGTGCAGGTCGATCTGCACGATGCAACGCCTGATGCGCTGATGAAGGTCGGAGCGTTCGGCTGGGGCGGGCCCGCCTATGCGGTCAGTGATGTTGACATCGGTGGCTTGAACGCGGAGACGGCCCTCTATTTCATCAGCAATGGCATAGGAGGGCCAGGAGGCGGGATCTATGAGGGTTGGGTTCGCGTCTCGGCGATTACACCAGGTCAATACGCCTTCCAGGAGATTTATGGGAATGCCGACCACACCCTTCACCGCCGGGCCTTGACTGCCGGTGTTTGGGGCGAATGGGAAAGCATCTGGGACTCAACCAATCTGGTTAAACAAACCTCTCCCCAAGATGACACGCCAGGCCGTGTATTGCTCACGGGTGCTTATGGCATCGGTCATGGGGGGATTGTCCTTCCCGACGGCACCGATCTAAACACAGTCACCACCGTGGGTATGTACCGGGTGAACCCCGGCCCGAACGTTCCAGAAGGCGGTCAATTCTCCCCCATGCTGGTTACGGTCAGTCAAGACACCCTCTGGCAACAAATCATCGGCTATAACACCGGTACTGTGATTACTCGTGGTGGTGTTCTGGGCCCAGAGGGATACGTATTCACTGAGTGGGCAACCGGTTGGGACACTAATAACTTTAACCCTGCTGCGTACCAACCTGCGTTGGGCTTCGCTCCCGTGCAGCAAGGCGGGGGGGTGGGTCAAGACCCCAATAAAATTCACATCGGCTACAACAACGCCACGGGTCAAATAAAAATACAGGTTGATGCGTCTGATTTCGGGCATCTCTGGACCCAGAGCAATTTTGATCCTGCTGCCATATTTTCGCTTCCCATCGGCGTGCCGTTTCCATGGCCAACCGCTACGCCACCCGACAAATGCGTTTTGATGGGGGGGCAGCCGTTCAATGTCGAGTGGTACCCGGCATTGGCAGCCGTGTATCCCACTGGAATGCTGCCAGACATGCGCGCCGAGTCGATTCGTGGTCTGGATGGCGGGCGCGGAATCGACCCCGACTCTGGGCGCGCCGTGTTGAGCCTTCAACTCGACACGCTACAAAACATGACGGGTGAACTCAGGCTACAGGACGATGATTCGATGTTGCTGGTGAATACCGCGACCGGCGTATTTACGGCTTCTGGTTACATGACGAGTGATATACCCGCTGCACCACGAGTCAGTACAACGGGCAACATGTCTGTAACTTTCAATCCATCGGCGGTCGCCCGTGTGAGTACGGAAACCCGTATGCGCAACGTGGCTTACAACTACATCTGCAGGATGTATTGATGACTACTTTAGTGAATGGCTTTTTTGATGAGAGTGGGTGGATCGACGGTTACACGTTCAGTGAAGCCACTGGTGAATACCTCGGAAAGAACGAAATCTATGTGAGCCGTGGCTGCGGTTTACCGGCTGGCGCAACGCTGGATGAACCACCACAAGCTCCGGAACAACAGGTGGTCGTTAGGCAGCAGGATGCATGGAGTGTCGTGCCCGACTTCCGGGGCGTGGTTTTCCGCACCACTGACGGTGCCGAGGTGACGCACTCGATGCCGGGCGAGTTGCCGGCCGAGCTGACGGCTTTGCCGCGACCGAGTGCGGCCTATATTTGGGATGGTCTCGTTTGGGTGCTCGATGCCGCACGCGACCTAGCGCTTCAGAGCCGCCGAGAAAAGTCATGGATCGAAAACGAACTGCACTGGGCTGGCAGAGAGATCGATAAGCATCTGGATGCCGACCCGGCCGCGCTCAACACGGAGCTCGCCTGGCGCACCTACCGCAATGAACTGCGGGCCTGGCCAACTTCGCCAGAGTTTCCAAGCAGTGATAAACGACCGTTAAAGCCGGACGGACTGACCCGCACCGCGTCCTGACGCCCCGCATTGCCGGGGCGTTTTCTTTTCCATGCTGCACGTCACCGTACATCCCCACGGCCTCGCTTATGCGGGGCTTTTTCGTTTCTGGAGCATCACTCTATGATTTTTTTTCACGGCGTCACCGTGACCTTGGTGGACACCGGCGCCCGGCATATCGCCACCCCGTCCGCGTCGATCATCGGCCTGTGCAACACCTTCACCGTCGGGCCGCCGGCAACCGCGGCGGCCAACGAATTGCTGTTGATCACCCGCGAAAGCGAAGCGGTTGCCGCCTGGGGCCCGGATGCGGCAATCACCCAGGACTGCAAGGCCATTTTCAAACGGTCGAAGGCGGTGATTGTCGCCGTCGGTGTGCCGGTGTTGGAGGATCCGGCTGAGCAGCTGTCAGCGATCATCGGTGGCGTTTGGGCCGATGGTAGCCGGACCGGCATGCAGGCGTTGCTCAACGGCAAAAGCAAGTTCAACGCCCAGCCACGCTTGCTGGTTTCCCCGGGGTACTCGTCGACGCTGGCGGTGGCCACCGAGTTGGTGGCACTGGGCGACAAGATGCGGTCCATGGCCATCCTCGACGGGCCGAACACCACCGACGAAGCGGCGATTGCTTATGCCGAAAATTTCGGCAGCAAACACGCCTACATGGTCGACCCTGGCGTGCAGTTCTGGGACACCGGAACCAGCGCTACCGTCAACGCACCAGCATCGGCCTGGACCGCCGGCCTGTTTGCCTGGACCGATGCCACCTACGGTTTCTGGGCCTCGCCGTCGAACAAGGAGTTTGTCGGCATCACCGGCACCACGCGGCCGATCGAGTTTCTCGACGGCGATGCGTCCTGCCGGGCCAACGTGCTGAACAACGCCAACATCACCACGATCATCCGTGATGACGGGTACCGGCTGTGGGGCAACCGCACACTGTCCAGTGACCCGAAATGGAAGTTCGTCACCCGCGTGCGCACGCTGGATATCGTCATGGACGCCATCCTCTACGCGCACAAGTGGGCCGTCGACCGCTCGATCACCGCGACCTACGTCAAGGATGTGACCGAAGGCCTGCAGGCGTTCATGCGCGACCTGAAGAATCAGGGCGCGATCATCAACTTTGAGGTCTATGCCGACGAAGAGCTGAACACCTCCAGCGAACTCAGCGACGGCAAGGTGTACTGGAACATCCGGTTCACCGATGTGCCGCCGGCCGAAAACCCGAACTTCCGCGTGGAGGTGACCGATCAGTGGATCACTGAAGTGCTGGACACCGCTGCCTAAGGAGGCCGTTTTATGATTCCGGAAGTGCTCTACAACACCAACCTGTTCGTGGACGGCATCAGCCTGCAAGGCGATGTCCCGAGCCTGACCCTGCCCAAGTTGACCCTCAAGACTGACGAATACCGCGCGGGGGGCATGGACGCGGCGGTCGAACTCGACATGGGTATGGAGAAGCTGGAAGCCAGCTTCCTCACCAATGGTGTGCGCCGCGAGGTGCTGAAGTTCTTCGGCCAGTCCGACTTGACCGGGTTCAACGCCTCGTTCCGCGGTGCCTTTAAGGGCCAGAAAGGTGTGGTCAAGTCGGTGGTCGCCACCCTGCGTGGCAGCCTCAAGGAAGTCGACCCGGGGGACTGGAAACCGGGTGAAAAAGGCGAGTTCAAGTACGCCGTCGCCGTGACCTATTACAAGCTGGAGATCGACGGCAGCGTGATGTTTGAAATCGATCCCCTCAACTCGATCCGCGTCATCGATGGCGTCGACCAACTGGCCGCCGTGCGGTCTGCCCTGGGCATGTAAGGAATACCACCATGAATAACGCGAAAGACAACGTCCTGCCCAAGTGGCTGCAACTGGGCGATGGCATCGCCACCGTCATCCTATCCAAACCGAGCGAGGCCAATGGCATCAAGGTCGACAAGCTGACCCTGCGCGAGCCGACGGTGCGCGAGATGCGCGCTGCGACCCTGCAGGGCGGAAACAACGAAGAAGAACAGGAAATGGTCTTGTTCTGCAGCCTGGCGAGCATCGGCCGCGCGGATTTGGAGGGGCTGCTAATGCGTGATTACCGTCGTCTGCAGACCGCCTATTTTCGTCTGGGAGCAGACGACGGGGTTTAACCCCCGCCTGCAAAAAGCCCTGGCTAAACGCTTGGCCGTCGAGCTGAACTTTTCGGCGGCCGAGATCCAGGGCCTGTCGTTTTCCGAGATGGTCTGGTGGCTCACGGATTGAGTCCACCCCGTCGCACGTAGGTGATAAGCATGGCGAACAAACTCTCGCTCGGGTTGGTGATTGGTGGCGCCGTCGATTCTTCGCTCGGCGCCGCCTTCAAGAACGTCAGCGGCGAAATGAAAAAGCTCGAGGCGCAAACCACCCGTGCCAAGGGCTTACAGAAAGTCATCGGCGAGACCATACGTCTGCGCGATGAATGGAAAAAGGCTCACGACAGTGGCGCGGCAAATGCCGATGCCTTACTGCGCAAGCTGGAGACCAACACCAGCAGCCTACGTAAGCAGGGGGTTGAAGTCGGGCGCCTGCGTCAGGAGTACCTGGCACTGGGTAAGGTGGTGCGCAGCGCCGAGTTCAAGGCCAAAGGGATGGGCCAGGTCGAGGAGGGGCGGGAAAGTTTACGCAGCGGGTTTGGCACGGCAGTGGCCGGCACCACCCTAGCGGCCGTGCCGACTAAGGTCAGCGCGGATTTTCAGGCGATCATTCGTGACATCGCGATCAAGTCCGGTACCGCCAATACTCAACAGGAAGTAAATACCGCCCGCGACATTGTGCAGACTTCGAAAGACACCGGCATGGCCAACACCCAGGTGGCCGAGCTGGTGAACCAGCTGGTCGGTGGCGGCATGGATCTGACCGAAGCGCTGAAGTACGCCCCGGTGGCGGCCAAGTTTGCGGTCGGGCAGGGCGCGTCGGGCACCGACACGGCAAAGATGATTCTGGCGATGCAGAACAACGCCAAGATCACCGACCCGAAAAAAATGGAACAGGCCTTGGCATCGGTCGCGTTGCTGGGCCAACAAGGCAGCTTCGAAGCGGCCGACATGGCCAAGTGGTTTCCGGAACTGCTGGCGCAGATGGCCAGCAGCGGCATCACCGGTCAGGATGCGGTGACCCAGTTGGGCGCCATGCTGCAGGTGCAGATCAAGAGCGCTGGCAGTGCCGATGAGGCGGCGAACAACCTGAAAAACTGGATTGCGAAAATCGGTTCAGGGGAAACGGTCAAAGGTTATGCCGATGCCGGGATCGACTATCAGGGCTCGATGAACGCCGCCATTGGCAAGGGCCTTTCGACCTTTGAAGCCAGTTTTGAACTGGCTCGCCGGTATGTGGAAAAGACCGACCCCAAAAAGGCCAAACAGCTGGATCAGGGCCTGACCAAAATCAACCAGGAGACGGACCCGGCCAAGGCGCAAGCGATGGCCGATGCTCTGGCCGCGACCCTACGTACCGGTGATGTATTTGCCGACATGCAGGTCAAGACCGCGCTGATGGCGTACACCCAGAACAAAAAGCTGTATGCGGACCTGAAAAGGGACGCCTCGAACCCCAATGGCCAACGCAAGGACATTCTCGACAAGAACCTGAGCGAGCGTCGCGAAGCCTCGTCACAACGCTGGGCCGAAACCGGTCAGGCGTTCAACGATTCGCTGCGTGCCATCGGTGATGCCCTGCGTCCGGCGACGGATGCGCTGGCCATCGGGATTGGCGCGGCGGCGCGTGGCTTGACCGCTTTGTCCGAGGAAACGCCCAAGGCCGTGCTGGGCCTGGCGGCACTCACTGCTGGTGCGTTGGTATTGGGCAAAGCCTGGGCCGCGCTGAAAATCGGTCGGGGGCTGGCTAACATCGCGCGCGGTTCGGCCGGCGACCGATCCAACATCGTCCAGCGGGTGTTCGTGACCAACGCGAAGGACGGTGATGACGAAGGACTGGATCGCGATCCAGGTCGAAAGGGAAAAGGTTCTGCCAATCGACTTTCCCGTGGCGTGAAAGCGGGCGGGGCGGTGGCGGTGGCTGCTGCCGGCTACCAGGTAGTGGACACTTACCTGAACGCCACCACCCGCGATGAAAAGGCTGAAGGATACGGCGGGGCGGCGGGTAGCTTGGCCGGTGGCCTGGCGGGTGCAGCGGCCGGCGCGGCCATCGGTTCGATCATCCCACTGATCGGAACCGCGATTGGCGGAGTGATCGGTGGCATGGTCGGCGCGTGGGGCGGCGGTGACGTGGGCGCGACCATGGGCAAGGCCTTGTTTGGCGGGTCGGACACGCCGGCCAAAGCACCGATCGGCATCTTGCCCATGGCCGCCGGCCAAGGGGTGGGCGCGGTCGTGCGTGCGATGGAAAACGCCCCCGTCGCGCCGGTCACGGCGGCGGCATTGATGTCGAGCACGGCGGCAAAAACACCCGAATGGCCGAAGGTCGATCAGCAGTTCACCTTCGCCCCGGCCCCGGTTTTTCAGGTGCATGGCGATGTGAAAGACCCGGCGCAGTTCGTTCAGGAAATGATGCCGTACCTGCGGCGCCAGTTTGACGACTTCGCCCGGGAGGCACGTGACCGCCAGTTGTTTGATGCGCCCCATGTGGGCTGAGGAAATGTTATGGCGGATGAAAAAAACTACCTGGAGCACCTGCAGGGTGGCCTGAAGTATATGGTCGACGCTGGCGAAGCCGGCCGCACGGACCTCGAGTCGATGACCGGGCCCATGAATGGCGCACTCAATGAAATCAGCGGGGCGGCCGATGCGCTGGAAGGCTTGCCCTTTCTCAGCGACGACCTGAGCGACAAGACCCGGCGTCTGCAGGATGCGATCAATTCGGCGCAGGCCAAGATCGGCAAGGTGGCCAGCTACTACAACCAGACCCAGCGCGCCCTGTCTCAATTTGATGAGCACTTTTCCGCCCTGACCGAACAAATCGGCCGCTTTGGCGCGGCGTTCAACAAGATCGCCGGCAAGGCCAATGCCGTCCTGGGCAACATCTTCCCCACGGAATGGTTTGCCGGCGACATGTCGCCGATTCCCGACGCGGTGAAGCCATTCCCGCACCTGCTGATCCTCTACCCACTGAAAGCCAATGAGCGACCGTACTACTTCAACCTGGACACCGCGGCGTTTGACGAGCTGCGACGGCAGACGGCGTTTCGCTGGGCCGCGCAGGAGCGGCTGACTCGTCGTCCGGCGCAACAGGCGGTGGGCCTGGGTGAGGAAAAAATCACGATCAAGGGTGCGATCTACCCGAGCTACAAAGGTGGGCTGAAGCAGCTGGATAGGCTGCGCAGCATCGGTGCCAAGTTGCTGCCGCTGAACCTCACCACCGGTTATGGAGAGGTGTTGGGCAACTGGTGTTTGACCAATATCGACGAGGAACAAAGCGCGTTGCTGCCCGGGGCGATCCCGCGCAAGCAGGGCTTTTCATTGGAGTTTGTCCGTTATGGCGATGACCTGCAGAACGGCTGACGGGGATCTGCTCGACACCCTGTGCCACCACTATTACGGCCATCTGAACCGCAGCGTCGAGGCGGTGCTGGCCGCCAATCAGGGCCTGGCCGATGAGCCGCAGCCGTTCCGGGCCGGCCTGTTGATCATGCTGCCGGACCTGGTGGTCGAGACGGACAGCGTCATTTCGTTGTGGGATTGATCCCGTTACCCAGCCCGCCGCGTGTGGTTTTTTTCTTATCTGGAGGGCCGATATGCAACCACTTTTCCGCATCGTCGCCGATGGCGCCGACATCACCACCTTGATCAATGATCGGTTGGTTTCGCTGCAGCTTGCCGATCGACCCGGGATGACCTCTGATTCGTTCGAACTGCGCATCGACGACCGCGACGGCGCGGTGTCGCTGCCTGCGCGTGGCGCGAGTATCGAGGTCTACCTGGGCTATGCCGGCGCCGACCTGACCCGCATGGGCCGCTACACCGTGGATGAGGTGGCGGTCTCAGGGCCGCCGGACACGCTGGTGATCAGCGGCAAGGCCAGCGACATGCGCGGCAGCGGTAAAACCACCCGCAGCGGCAGTTGGGAAGACGTCAGCCTGGCGCAGATTGTCAGTGACGTCGCCGCGCGCAATGGCTGGCAGCCCTCATGTCCAGTCGACACCCGGGTTCCGCGCATGGACCAACTGAATGAGTCCGACTTCAATTTCATCACCCGGATGGCCAAAAAGCACGACTGCACCGCCAAGGTGGCCGACGGCAAGCTGTTGGTCCTGCCGCGTCAAGGCGGGCAGAGCGCGAGCGGCAAGGCCTTGGCTGTGATCACCTTGCAACGCAATGACGTGACCCGCTGGCAGTTTCGCTTGAGCGACCGCAGTGCTCATCAAGGGGTCAGCACGCAGTACCAGGATCCGGGCAGCGGTGAATTGCAGATATCGCACCTGGACAATCCAAACGTGCCGGAAGGCCTGCCGCCGGTGCACACCGACCGCCATCTCTACCCGGACAAAACAGCTGCCGACGAGGCCGCGAAGGCGCGTCTGGCTGCGTTCAATCGTTCCACCGCCTCGGTACGCTTGGATCTGCCCGGGCGTACCGACCTGTTTGCCGAAACCGTGATCGAGGCGCTGGGTTTCAAGCGTGGGCTCGATGGTGAGTACCTGGTGGAGTCGGTGGATCACACGTTCACTCAATCCGGGTGGACGGTGTCCGTAGAATGCAATGGAGGCAAGGAGGGCAAGACCAAGGCGTCAGGTAAGTCGCAGAAAGTCGTGCTTGAAGTGCCAGGTTGATTGCCCGGGTGCGTGAGTTGTCCCAGGTCAAAGAGGTTTCAACCTCAAAGTAAAAGGAGCGGCCAGGCTGGATGCGTCAACATCCTACCTAGCCACCGTCCCCGCAGATTGTCCCTGCAAGTCCCGCCAAGGCTCCTGCTCTGTGCACAAAGCAGAGCGAGCCTAGCACCTGTTTATTTATACAGTAAAGGTCTTGCTATCCATGTCTACCCCAATCATCCCTTGGATGGGCGGCAAACGCCGTCTGGCCGATCGCCTCATTCCGCTGTTTCCACCACACGAATGCTACGTCGAAGTCTTTGCCGGCGGTGCGGCCCTGTACTTCATGCGGCCCCAGGCGGCGCCCGTTGAAGTCCTCAACGACATCAATGGCGACCTGGTGACGCTGTATCGCGTCGTGCAGAACCACCTCGAAGAGTTCGTGCGCCAGTTCAAATGGGCGCTCAGCTCACGCCAGGTGTTCGAATGGCAGAAGATGATCCGCGTCGAAACGCTTACCGACATCCAGCGCGCCGCTCGTTTTTTCTACCTGCAGCACCATGCCTTCGCCGGCAAGGTGTCCGGGCAGACCTTTGGTACCGCCACCACGACACCCTCTATCAACCTGCTGCGCATTGAGGAAAACCTATCGGCCGCCTGGCAACGCCTCTCCGGTACCTACGTGGAAAACCTGCCTTGGCTCGAATGCGCCGAGCGCTACGACCGTGCCCACACCTTCCACTACATGGATCCGCCTTACTGGCAGACCGCCGGTTATGGGGTGGACTTTCCGTTTGAGAACTACGAGCGGATGGCCGACTTCATGCGCCGCTGTAAGGGCAAGGTCATGATCAGCATCAACGACCACCCGGACATCCGGAGAGTGTTCGAAGGCTTTCATTTCGAGACGCTGGACATCCGCTACTGCAACACCAATCAGCGGCAGGGGAAGGCCGAGGTGAGTGGTGAACTAGTGATCATGAATTGGGAGCCCGCTGCTTTAGGGGGACTGTTTTAGGAAGGTGGATTTTTCTATACAGTGCCCATATCCATCTCTGGGCTCAAGGTTCCAAGCCAAGCGACAAGGCACACTATGATTATTGCCACTGAGAACTCCAGGGCCATACTGCGCCGCAAAGCATTAATGGCACCAGTGTACTCTCCGCTCTGGATCGATCGCGCTAAAAGTGGGCTCAAGTGAAAACGGTTCATCGTGGCTAATACGAGCATCGCTGCAAATAGTAAAATTTTCAAACAAAGCAGCGTGCCATAAGTGCTAAACGCTACACCATCGAATGTTGGGCCTACAATGAACAGATAATTCACTACCCCGGTGATACCTAGGCTCACTACGATCAATGCACCCGCTGACTCAAAGCCGGAAAGCACTCGAGAGAGAATTCGCACCTCTTGTTCGCCATTCAGTATCTTCGTACGCAACAATAAAGCGAATGCCGCCAGGGCGCCGAGCCAGCCTCCTGCTGCCAATAGGTGGAAGATGTCGCTGGCAAAATGCATGTAACGTTTATCGCCTTCGTCCATAGCGCCATGCCCAGTCCAGGCGAGGGTGGCTAACGCGACGGCACCGCACAAGGTAACCACCCACAAACTGAGGGTCGGAAAGCGTTTGTTTAGCGTCAAGCCGATACCCGCTAAAACAAGGGCAGCTATGCGGACCATCCACATGAGCCCGACATCGGTCCCCATAAGCACCATTTCGAAAATATGGCGCTGAAGCTCCATAAATTCGGAAACACCACTCATTGCCTTGGCAAGTAACAACATGGCCGCGAGAGACAGAAGCACGCCAACAATGACTGTGCCGAAAACTAGCGACTCAAAGTTCAAGACGGCGCCGGATATTCGCTCTTTTCCCCTGAGGCTGTACAAACCAAAAATAGCCAATCCAAACAGCAGCATGAGGTCCATGTAAAGAGCGAAGCGAACGGCGATATTGATTGAGTCGCTCATGGATCATTTCACTTTAAAAACAAGATTGCCTGTTACTGGGTGAGTGTCTGAAGAGACTGCACGCCATTCAACCTTGTAGATACCAGTGGTGAGCGGAGCGGAGGGCGTGATGACCATCGTTTTCGGATCGTCGCTGCCGGAGACACCCGCTTTAACAGCCATTGGAGAGTTTGGCATGCCCGGCATGTCGGTCATGATCAGCTTCGCACCGGAGAACTGGGTCGCGAGGTTTTCCGAGAAATGCAGTTCAATTTTGGACGGTGCGGCGGAGGTCGAACCTTCCGAAGGGGTGGCGGACACGAGCTTTGGATGTGCTTGGGCCATAGCGCTCAACAGCAAACCAGCGGTAAGTGCAGCAGCTACGGTAGTAGTTTTAAAGAAAGACATGCAGGGCTCCTCACAGCAGAAGCTGTTGGTTTGAGGTTTGGTGGGGAAGTTCTAGTTTTTATTCTCGATGCTGGTTAAAACCACTGGCAAATACCAAGCGAATACCGCGTCCTGGTGCGCACTGAACCCAGGTAATGGATCAAGGTAGCCACGTCATTGAGCCAGGACACGATGCCACATGACCGCCGACGGTTCGATTACAATTCAGTAAGCTTCGCGGCTGCTCTTTGGTCCAATGCTGAGGGCAGGCAATGCGGTTTTTCACGTGCACAATCAGCGTTACCTTGACTTCCTGACGGAGCTCTCAGCCCCTAGACGGCTCACCCTTTCTAGGAGAAGTAAGGGTGGCAATCTTTGTTCCAATGAGGCGCTTTGCTTGCCTGTGGTGAGTGTCTATGTCCTCTTCCTACGCGTTTCCGGATTTACGCACGTTCCAGTCCGGAGCTAGGGAGTTCCATATGAAACGCGGTTTTCCCATTGGATGAAGTGCACCAGATCCTGCCTTCATGAGCTTCGATAATGGACCGAGTTATTGCTAATCCCAGCCCTGCGTTACTTGGACTTCCTTCACGCCGTGCGGGATCAGCGCGATAGAATCGATCGAAGAGCTTTTCAAGGTGCTCGGGGGCAATTGTCTCCCCAGGGTTTTCCACCGTCACGATTGCTTTCTTCAGATCCTGGCGGATATCCATGCTAATGGTTTGTCCCTCCGGGGTGTATCGCAGGGCATTCGAAAGCAGGTTCGAGATGGCTCTGTGCAGCATCAGCACATCGCCTCGGACACTGCCTCGGCCTGAAACCGTGAGGCTGATACCGCGCTCATCGGCTAGCAGGCGGTAGTACTCCAGCAACTTTTCCACTACCTCCAATAGGTCTATTGGTTTGTCCTCATGCGTCATCAGACCATTGTCAGATTTCGCCAGAAAAAGCATGTCGTCGATCATTCGCGCCATACGCTTCAAGTCATCGAGATTTGAGTACAGATTGTCTTCATAGTCCTCGATGTCCCGTTTTCTGGAGAGGACCACTTCTGTATGAGTCATCAGATTGCTGACCGGTGTACGCAGTTCGTGAGCAATGTCTGCAGAAAAATTTGATAGCCGGACAAAAGCATCATCCAGTCGGGACAACATCGCGTTGAACGAAGAGACCAATTGTTGAAGCTCTTTGGGAACGGGCGCTAATGGAATGCGCTCTTTGAGTGATTTAGCCGACATCGAAGCCGCGACCCTAGTCACCTGACGAATTGGACGCATACCACTGCTTGCAACCATCCATCCCAACCCTGCACTGACGAGCGCACTAATTACCAAGCCTATCCAGAACCAGCGCTGAAGCGTCGCGAAGAAGGACATATGCTGAGTGACGTCAAAGATCAAGATGACCGTAAATGGCTTCTCCTGGCCGGTAACCATCGCTTCCGCCGTCATCCCGCGGAACATTTGCTCCTGTTCCTGCCACTCCCACACATTGCTGTTTGACGTCGTGCGGAACTGTTGTGGAACGTTGATTGGTCTTGGATCGGCGAAAAGCAGCGTTCCTTTGCTGTCCAGGATGATGGCTGTCAAATCACGGTGGGCCCCAAGCAAAGCCTGTAACTCGGGCTTTATTTCGTTGAATTGATCGACGCTGGTCAGATCTCCCAGGATTCGCTGGGTGGATTGGAGCTTTTCGGTCAGGGCCTGCTGATCCAGCATTTTGAAATGATGCTGGCTGAGGTGGTTGAAGCTGAGCCCGGCGACAGTGAGGACGACCGTCACCGCAAGCATGAACAGCAGACTCATGCGCGTCGTTAGGGATAGACGGTTCATTCCGAGTCAGAATCCGGTGAGTCGATCATATAGCCCATACCACGTGCGGTGTGGATCAGCTTAACTTCAAAGTCGTCATCAATCTTCGCCCTGAGCCTTCTAACCGCGACTTCGATCACGTTGGTATCGCTGTCGAAGTTCATGTCCCAGACTTGCGAGGCGATGAGCGATTTTGGCAGCACTTCGCCCCGGCGTCGGAGCAGCAACTCCAATAGCGCAAATTCCTTGGCCGTAAGGTCTATGCGTTTACCTCCTCGAATGGCCCTGCGCTTGAGCAGGTCGACTTCAAGATCAGCCAGTTTCATGCGGGGTAGAGTGGGAGCACTATTGCCGCGACGCAACAGCGTTCTGACCCGAGCCAGCAATTCAGAAAATGCGAAGGGTTTGATCAGGTAATCATCAGCGCCGAGCTCAAGTCCCTTGACCCGATCTTCAACCCGGTCGCGAGCAGTCAGGAAAAGCACAGGGACATCTTTGCCGCAGGCGCGCACCTTCCGGAGTACTTCCCACCCGTCCATACCCGGCATCATGACGTCCAGAATCAGCAGGTCATACGCTTCGCTCAAGGCATGTTCAAGGGCCTCGGTACCATTGGTATAGCGATCCACGTTGAAGCCCGCCTCAGTGAGGCCTTGCTGCAAATAGATACCTATCTTTGGCTCATCTTCCGCAACCAAAAGTCTCATGGGGGGTGGCTCTCAAGTGATGATAGGAGTGAGTTTGCAACGAATCCGTCCAGCCAACCAGCAACTGACAGAAAAGTAATGTTGGGCTCCGGTAGATGTCAGCGAGGGTTGTCTAGGGCTCGGCACATCATTGCCCTTAGCGTTGAAGTCAGGAGGTTGTGTTGCGCAGACGATTACGTTTGGCTTTCTAAAAAACCTCAGAAAATCAAAATCTTACAGAACTGTAATTTTCACTTAAGGTTTCTGACAGGGGGGGAGTCTTAAAGTTATATCGAGCTTTGAGCTCACTCCCCCGAGAATCATCTCTTGATATGGATTCGACGGGTTAAGCAAATCTTATTCGAGGATACCCCCAATGAAATCCATGAAAACACTGTTGATCATTGCCGCTTTGACCGTCTCCTCTCTGGCTATGGCCTCAGGCGGTGGTGACCGGACATTCGCTCGTATGGAAGCAGCAAAGAAGAACGCAATGGAAGCGTACCAAGCTACCCAAAAGCGAGCCGATCAAGCACCTGTAGCTCAGAGCAACGTCAAGTCTGTCGACCAAGCCAAATACTTAGCGAATTGATGCGATCCAAAGCTGACAGAAATGTAATCACTTCGGCGGTTAAAGTGTGGCAATTTCAGCGCTCGCCTGCCGTATGAATTTTGTCATTTGCGGCGGCGGGCAAGGCTCATCTGGATTCGCGATGAACTCCTGAGAGCACGCCCCCAACCGATTAGCACAACGCTCAGTGTGTTTCGCACGGTTTCCCTTTTGACTGATTGGATATAAACGGCATGCATTCCAAAACCTCTAGGCGGACCTTCGTCAAAGGCTTGGCCGCTGGTGGCATTCTCGGCGGTCTTGGTCTATGGCGCACTCCTGTATGGGCCGTGAGCAGCCCGGGTCTGCCGAGTGTACTCACCGGTAACGAATTTGATCTGTTCATTGGCGAAACCCCCGTGAACATCACCGGTTCGCCGCGTACAGCCATGACCATCAATGGCACTTTGCCGGGGCCTTTGCTGCGGTGGCGTGAAGGGGATACGGTCACACTGCGGGTGAAGAACCGCCTGGATCAGGACACCTCCATCCATTGGCACGGGATCATCCTGCCGGCCAATATGGATGGCGTGCCGGGCTTGAGTTTTCATGGCATCGCGCCCGATGGCATGTATGAGTACAAATTCAAGGTGCATCAGAACGGCACCTATTGGTACCACAGTCACTCAGGCATGCAGGAACAGGTCGGTGTCTACGGGCCGATCGTGATCGATGCCAAAGAGCCTGAGCCTTTCCAATACAACCGCGACTACGTGGTGATGTTGTCTGACTGGACCGATGAAGATCCTGGCCGAGTCATGGCCAAGCTCAAGAAACAGTCGGACTACTACAACCACCACAAGCGGACCGTAGCTGACTTCATTGATGATGTGAGCCAGAAGGGTTGGTCCGCGGCAGTGGCGGATCGGAAAATGTGGGCCGAAATGAAAATGAACCCCACCGATCTCGCCGACGTCAGTGGAGATACTTACACCTATCTCATGAACGGCCAGGCCCCTAATGGCAATTGGACCGGAATTTTCAAGCCGGGGGAAAAACTTCGCCTGCGTTTCATTAACGGCTCAGCCATGAGCTACTTCGACGTCCGCATTCCAGGCTTGAAAATGACCGTCGTGGCGGCCGACGGCCAGCACGTCAAACCGGTCAGTGTCGATGAGTTTCGCATTGCGGTGGCGGAAACCTATGACGTGATCGTCGAGCCTGCCAGTGCAGAGGCTTACACCATTTTCGCCCAGTCCATGGATCGCACCGGCTATGCCCGCGGCACCTTGGCCCTGCGCGAGGGGCTGAGTGCACCGGTACCGGCAACTGATCCGCGCCCGCTTTTGACCATGGATGACATGGGAATGGGGGGAATGGACCATGGCAGCATGGCCGGTATGGACCACAGCAAGATGGCCGGTATGGGCCAAGGTGACATGTCCGGCATGGCCAGCATGGATCACAGCAAGATGACTGGCATGGATCACAGCAAGATGACTGGCATGGACCAGGGTGGCATGTCTGGCATGTCCGGCATGGACCACAGCAAGATGGCTGGTATGGACCATGGTGACATGTCAGGGATGGCTGGGATGGGTGGAATGGATGGCATGGAGATGCAGTCGCACCCGGCCTCCGAGACCAATAACCCCTTGGTCGATATGCAAGCCATGAGTACTACGCCGAAGCTCAATGACCCGGGTATTGGCCTACGGAACAACGGCCGTCGCGTGCTCACTTACGCGGACCTGAAGAGCACTTTCCAAGACCCTGATGGCCGCGAGCCCAATCGGACGATCGAGTTGCACCTGACTGGCCATATGGAGAAGTTTTCCTGGTCATTCAACGGCATCAAATTCTCCGACGCCGAGCCGTTGCGCCTCAAGTATGGCGAGCGCCTGCGTATCACGCTGGTGAACGACACCATGATGACGCACCCCATCCACCTCCACGGTATGTGGAGCGACCTCGAGGATGAGCACGGCAAATTCATGGTGCGCAAACACACGATCGACATGCCACCCGGTACCAAACGCAGCTATCGCGTCACCGCCGATGCCCTGGGACGTTGGGCCTATCACTGCCACCTGCTGTTTCACATGGAGATGGGCATGTTCCGTGAAGTACGGGTTGATGAGTAAGGGAGACGGATTATGAGCAGATATCTGAATCGTCAGTCATTGATCGGTTGCGCCCTTGCCATCGGCATATTGAGTGGAGTGCCCTTGGTACAAGCTGGGGAAGGCAATGCCGAGCACGCTCACGCTGCTGCCGACACAGACAAGTCAGCAACAAAGTATAAGACCAAGACAAGTGAGTCCAAGCCAGATCACGGTTCCATGGACCATGGAACGATGGACCACAGCAAAATGAATCACGAGTCGATGGATCATGACTCAAACACTAAAAAAGCGGATTGAGACCATGACCCTTAAGCTTTTACGTCCGACCCTGATGGCGTTGACGGTTTCAGTCAGCTCTGTGTTTGTTGGTATCGCTACCGCAGCTGAAGAGATGGATCACTCCAAGATGGATCACGGTTCGATGGGAACCATGGACCATAGCAGCATGGGGGCAATGGATCACGGCAATATGAACATGGACCAAGGCCAAATGGAGGGCATGGATCACAGCACCATCAATATGGATGCTGGGGCAACCACCATGAGTCGGACGCCCATTCCTGTATTGACCGATGCTGATCGTAAGGCCGCCTTTCCGCCTGTCGCAGGTCACGGCGTTCATGACAAGAAACTCAACTCTTTCGTCCTCCTGGATAAATTTGAATATCAAGACGCGGATAACGGCAGCACTCTGAGTTGGGATGCCAAAGGTTGGATCGGAGGCGACGTCGATCGTTTGTGGCTACGCTCGGAAGGTGAGCGTACTAATGGTGTGACGGAAGATGCCGAACTCCAGGCGCTTTGGGGCCATTCCATCGGTCCATGGTGGGATGTTGTCACCGGTGTGCGCCAGGACTTCAAACCTGGTTCACCGCAGACGTGGGGGGCTGTTGGGATCCAGGGCATGGCCCTCTACAACTTCGAAACTGAAGCAACCGCGTTCATCGGCGAGAACGGCCAGACCGCCGCTCGACTGGAAGGTGATTACGACATTCTGCTCACCAACCGCTTGATCTTGCAGCCGACCGCCGAAGTGAACTTCTACGGGAAAAACGACCCGCAGCGCGGCATTGGCTCTGGATTAGCCAATACCGAAGTGGGCTTGCGGTTGCGCTATGAGATTGTTCGTGAGTTTGCCCCTTATATCGGGGTTACCTGGAATCGCTCCTACGGCAAGACCGCCGACCTGGCCAGCGATGAAGGGGAAGATACCAACGAGGCTCGCTTTGTAGCCGGTATTCGCATGTGGTTCTAAGGGACTGACATGAAAAGAACAATTAAAACGTTGACCGCTGCCAGTGTGGTCGCCGCCATTGTAGGTGGCGGTGTCGTGTATTTCGGGGTGTTTAATGTGGGCGCCGATGACCCACATTCGCAACCCGTACACTCCTTACTCTCGATCGCTCGGGATCGATCGATCGAAGTACGCTCCCGAGACATTGAAGTCCCCGACCTGACAGACGAAGCGCTCATTCGTGCAGGTGCTGGCAACTACAATGCTATGTGCATTGGTTGCCACCTGGCTCCAGGGGTCGCGCAAACCGAGTTGAGTAAGAGTCTCTATCCGGCACCTCCCAACTTGTCGAGTCTTGGTGTCGATGGAAACCCAGCAGCAGCGTTCTGGATCATCAAGCACGGTATCAAGTCCACGGGCATGCCTGCCTGGGGAAAAAGCATGGCCGATCCCTATATCTGGGGAATGGTCGCTTTTCTTCAGCAGCTTCCGGGTATGGATGCTCAGGGATACAGAGCGCTAGCCGCGAGCAGCGGTGGCCATCAGCATGGTGGTGGTGAAACCAAGATGCATAACCATGAAGGTCAGCATGATGAGCAAAAAGACGCGACATCTGGACATCGTCATGATGTAGGTGGCACTGAAGAGCTCGCCGAAGTTGACGTTCACCACGGTGACACAAGCGGCGCCCATGCTCCTGCACCTTCAGCCGCTCAGCCAAAGACTCATACCCATGCCGATGGCAAGGAGCACACTCATGCGCAATAATTTTCGTCGTTCCGGCCGGGCACTTCGTCTCGCGACATTTGCGGTTCTGTTTATCGGCTCGGCTGCCCACGCTGCTGAACCTCTGACGATTGATGTCTATCGAGAGCTTTACTGCGGATGCTGCAAGAAGTGGATTAAGCACCTTGAAGCGAACGGCTTCACCGTCATTGATCATGTAGAAACAAACATAAACATGAGCGCGGTCAAGCAGGAGCTTGGCGTCGCTCCGCGCCTCTCGTCCTGCCACACTGCGGTGATCAATGGGAAATTTGTTGAAGGCCACGTGCCTGCCGAGCAAATAGTCGAGTTGACTAAGCGCACCGACCTTCTCGGGGTTGCTGTACCCGGCATGCCAATAGGCTCGCCTGGGATGGAGGGCGAAGGAGCGCAGGAGGTCTACCAAGTCATCGGCCTGACCAAGGCAGGTGATGACCAAGTACTCGCTGAGTACCCAGCGCACTAGTTTTCAAACTGCCCGTCATCCTTGCATGGTCACTGCTCGTGACCATGCAGGTGAAGCGAATCCTTACGCAGAACGCTGTGTGATGGAACGCATGAGCAAGCCTAAGGGCGCATGCCGAATGTCCGATTCAGCCGATAGCTGTCTGTCACGAGGGGTGGTAAACGACCCATTGCAGCCACTCCCCAACGACTGTGATCGGGACAAAGCTACCTGCCGAAAACGGCACCCATTGCGGACTGACCAATCGTCACCAGTTGGATCAAAGCCAATGCAGGAGGGCAATGGTATACAACCAGCCGATGAAAAGGGTGATGATCAGGTAGACCACCACGAGCATCAGAGCATGATTCCACATGACACTGACCTCCCATAACCACGGTTTGAGGCGCATCAGGGGCGTCTGACAAACCGAATAAACACAGGTCAATCCGTACTACAGCATTCACGCCGCTCCTGAATCGGCGGGCACTTTACCGTGCCAAACGAACAGAACACACAGCAGTCACCGGGGTTCGGGCGTAGCAGGGTTTTGCAATTGCCACACTCGTAGAAGAACTGGCAGGCGTCCGTGGGCATGGCTTCCTGTTTGGCGAAACCGCAATGTGGGCAGGTCAGCACGGATTCGAAGATGACGGCGCGCATGGTTGCCTCGTTTGTTCACGGTGGAGGGATAATCCGCCTTCGTCGTCGCTTTGGTTAACGCCTCAGGATCCGCCGATCTGTTGAGTCATCGTTTTCTCCATTGAATCGATCTAACCTAGAGTCATTCTACACCCCGTACCCGGGTACAGAATCAAGGGGCATGTGATGACAACAGGGCTGAGTATCGGCAAGTTGGCGGAAGCTGCCGGGGTGAATATCGAGACCATTCGCTATTACCAGCGACGCGGCTTGCTGGATGAGCCGCCAAAGCCGCTCAGTGGTTATCGGTGCTATCTACCGGAGCAGGTCAAACGGCTGCGCTTCATCAAGAGGGCGCAGGCGCTGGGATTCACGCTGGATGAGGTGGGCATGCTGCTGACACTGGATGCGGCCTGCACTTGTCGCGAGACTCGGGCACTGGCCGTGCGCAAACTGGCCATGATCGAGCAAAAGATGGCCGACCTTGCCGCCATGCGGCAGGTGCTGGGCGGATTGGTGCACAAATGCGATGCAGGCGACGGCGGGGCCGCTTGCCCGATCATCGATGCGCTGAACGAGGAGTGATGCCTGGTCGCAGGGCATCATGCACAGGCGTCAAGCCAGCACCGCGTACCGTGTAGACATAAGGCTGCTTGCTAGCGGTCAGGAATGACCGCTCTGGCCGACTGCTGCCTGTTGCGAAGGGCCGAAACGACTCAGTCACTCCGGCGCCATCATGACCGCGGGCGTCATCTTGATGAATTCTTCATTTTTATCGATGGCTCCCAGGGCACCGCGTACGTTGTCGGCGACATCGGCTGATCCACGCTGCTCGACCCAGTTCGAAAGCTCCATGATGGCGGCTTCTAGGGCGAGTTGGTTTTCGTTGATCTTGAAGAGTAGGGAAGGGAGCAGATCTGAATTTGGCATCGCGAATCCTCGGTTGTCAGGTCAGCGTAGCACCAGGTTCTATGAAGGATTTTTTACTATTGGCAGAACGCCGGGAGTGGGTGTAAACGGGCTGAGTTCTGGAACACGTCTGTGGCTTCGATTAAGTATGCATGATCGGCATACCACCGATGATTTTACGCTGCGCAGAGTGGGTATTTTCAAGCTTTATGGGAGGGGCTTTTCCGGGCCGCAATCTTCTAGGGGTATGTGAAAACATTGGCCTGCATGGCACCGCTGAGGAGATGATTGCGGCCCGGAAAACCTATTAGAAGGCGCGGTCTGATTGATTTTCCCTCGGGACTTAAAATCCCCCGCTCGTAAGGGCGTGCCGGTTCGATTCCGGCTTCGGGCACCTGAATATCAAGGGCTTGCGTGAGATACCTCATGCAGGCCCTTAGTTTTTATTGCCGCAATTCCTATTTTGTAGACGTCACCTTCTTCCCTTTGCGATTGCGGATGTATTGCTCAGTCTTCACTACGGTGGTGTGACCAAGCGGGTCCATTACCTCCCGGATGTTGCCGGTTGAATCAGAAACAGCCCCGTCCGCGGATCGAAGCGGCGCACAAAGTGAACGTGCCCGGAGCCGAAGGGCTGATTGCTTACCCCGGGCCCTCTGATCACCTTGAAGCTGTTCATCCGGTGGATCGGTATGAAGTGCCGGTTATCCATTGGTACGAAATGTGGGTTATCTATTAGTACGAAATGCCGGTTATCCATTGGTACGAAATGCCGGTTGTCCATTGGTATGAAATGCCGGTTGTCCATTGGTACGAAATGCCGGGTGTTCATTGGTACGAAATGCCGGTTGTTAATTAGTACGAAATGTCGGTTGCCCATTGGTACGAAATGCCGGTTTCCCATATGAAACGGGCCCGTGTGGAAATGGTGGAATTGCCCGCATTGCTGTGGCTGCCCACTGACCAGAACGGCCGGGTGAGGATTTTGACCTAGGCCGCCACTGCTGATTGCCTCCAGGGAGAGGCTGCTTGCCAGAAGCCCCGCGACCATGAGCAGGAGCTGCTTGAAGATACGCATAGCGCTACCTCCGACGTTCCCCCCAACACTAAATTATAGTTCGTCATGGACCCCGGCCTGGCCCTGGCGCTGAAGTAGGCAGCTAGTCAGACAGTGGCCATTATTTCTTTGCATCGCAAAATCAAAAGTCTGCCCCGCAATTCATCCCGTTCTACATCCGAATGTCTGCAACAGGCACTTACAAAACAGTCTCTCAATAAGGGTGACGCGGTCAGGAAAGATGTCTTCTGAGGTTTTTGCCTGCATTTGCCTGACTCAGGTTCCTTGCAGTAAGCGGAGGGCACCTTATGCCCTTGTTTTTGAGGGTGATGAATGAAACAAGGACAAGTTTTACTGTTGGCTTTGTTGGTTATGTTTTTGACAGGTTGCACGACTACACCACCAAAGGATCAGAGCAATCTCTGCAGTATTTACCGTGAGTATCCCGACTGGTATGAGGACTCGCTGGAGATGCAGAGTGAATATGGGACGCCTCTGCATGTGGCCATGGCGATCATGAAGCAGGAAAGCAGCTTCGTGGCTGACGCATTGCCGCCTCGTGACTATCTGCTCTGGGTGATCCCCTGGGGACGAGTCAGTTCGGCTTACGGTTATGCGCAGGCTCAGGATCCGGTGTGGGGCGAGTACAAGAACGATACTGCCAATGGTGGTTCGCGTGACAGCTTCGACGACGCGATCATGTTTATCGGCTGGTACACCACTGGCACCCAGCGTCAGCTCGGAATCTCCAAATGGGACACCTACAATCAGTACCTGGCTTATCACGAGGGGCGTGGGGGCTTTAGCCGCAATTCCTATCGCAGCAAACCGTGGCTGATGCAGGTTGCCCAGAAAGTGCAAAAGCAGTCAGAGATTTACAACGCCCAACTCAAGCAGTGTCGCCAGGAACTGGAAGATGATCGTGGTGGGTGGTTTTAGCACGGTAAAGAGTGGCGGCCCCAACGTGAAATCGTACGACCAGACTGGATGCGTCGATCTGGACTTTTGATGTGTTTGATAGGCCTGTCGGGCGTCAACTAAAAATCAAGGGCTTGCAGCGAAAGCGGATGCAAGCCCTCGCTTGTTTCTGCTCCATCATTTCTTTCTTGATTGTGGCTGCCTGATGCTTTTCAGGACGCCGGGTCTGCCTTGCGGCGATCGCTGCCGGTTGGGTTGCCGGTATTGATCAGCCTTCTTTCCAGCAGAACGTTTTCCAGTGCCTGGCGCTCTGACGGGTTCATTTGATGCTCTCGCTCCTTGAGTTCCAGCAGGATCGGGGTGGACCACTGGCGGTAGGTTTGTTCGGCACTACGATTGAGTGACATGGGTTCCTCCTTGATCGGGCTCCTGCCAATTAAGGCGCCGCAGTTCGATACGCAAGAGACCCTAGCCGAGGAACCTTGTTCTCGCCAATGCGTTACGTCGGACGTCCATTACCCCAGATGCCCGTAGCGGCAGTGTGCTGCACGTAGTCGCTGAAGTCGCGTGCCGGCCGTCCCAGTGCCCGATGTATGCCATCGGCTATTGGCGTGTTGCGGCCATCGAGCACAGTCGTGAAGAGATACAACACCAGGTCGATCAACTCCTGGGGAAGTTGTTGCTGTTCCATGGCCTGTCGATAGGCATCCGCTGGTACGGCCACGAATTCGATGTTGCGATCGGTGGAACACGCAATCTCGGTCACGGCTTCGGCAAAGGTCAGCGCCCGAGGGCCGGTCAATTCATAGAGCTGGTTGGTGTGTCCGGGTTGGGTCAGTGCGGCGACGGCACACTCGGCGATATCTTCCACATCGACAAAGGGTTCTGCGACCTGGCTGACGGGAAGTGCGAGTTCACCTTGCAGAATGGGTTCAAGAAAGTGCGCCTCGCTGAAATTCTGACAGAACCAACTGGCCCGCAGAATCGTCCAGTCAATCCCGCTGTTCTGTACAACACGTTCGGCCTGTTCCGCTTCGACTTCGCCGCGACCGGATAACAGAACCAGTTTGCGGACTCCGCTTTTAACCGCCAGGTCGGTGAAGGCCTGGATGGATTCCAGGGCGCCAGGAACGGCGAGATCAGGTTGAAAGCAAATGTAGACCGCATGAACGCCATCTATCACCGCGTCCCAGGTTGATCGATCTTCCCAGTCGAAAGGGGGATTCGCGTCGCGGGAGCCTCGGCGAACGGCCAGGCCGGCAGCTTCGAGTCGTTGTGTGATTCGCCGTCCGGTTTTGCCCGTGGCGCCAAGGACCAGTGTGATTGGTTGATCGGTTTTCATCGCGTTCATCTCCATCGGTTAATGTGAGTAATGCTCACGTTTAAAAGATGATAGATCCTCATGTTTTTCCGTCAACCCATCGGATCGAATTCCCCGACGTGTGGGCATCTGTTATTGGGCGTTGGCAGTGGCGATGCTAAGGTGAGTACATGTCACGTTATTGATCTGGAAATTCACTCGTGCGCAAAAAGACTCCTGAAACCCTCGAACAGCCTGCTGCAGAAGCTGTTCGACGCAATCCCACGCAACAGCGCAGCCGCGACCGTCAGGAGCGGATTTTGGCGACGGCGACTCAATTGATCGCGGAAAAGGGCAGCGATCAACTCAAGATGAGTGAAATCGCCGAGCGCTCCGGGATCTCGATCGGATCGCTTTATCAGTATTTTCCTGACAAGAGTTCCGTCATTCGCACGCTGGCCGAGCGCTACAACGCTGAGAGTCGTCGCTGCATTACAGAGGCAATGAAGGCCGTCGAAGATGCCCAGGGCTTGCATGCCGCCTATACGCAGTTGCTCGACCTGTATTACGAGATCGTGATGGCGACACCGGTGATGCGTGACATCTGGTCCGGTATGCAGGCCGACAAGCAGTTGTTGCAACTGGAACTCGTGGAGAGCCGGGTGGCCGGTGCACTACTGGCCCAGGCGATGCTTCGCGTATATCCCGACATCGATGAGCAACAGGTTCAGGAGTCGGCGTTTTTGATCTGGCACCTGGGCGAGGCGACCATGCGCCTGGCGGTCACTTGTGCACCGGAGGAAGGGCGAGCACTGGTCGAGGCGTTCAAGCGCATGTCCCTTCGCGAGATCATGGAGCCGGCTCGCAAGGGCATCGATAAGCAATAAAATGATGCCCTGTTCATGAATTTCCCCTCCGATTGAGCCCTCACGCGAGCAAGGGCCCTGGATTTCGAAATCCTTTTTACCGTCCCGTAAAATCGATTGGGTCTTTACAGACTGAATCCGCCCAATCCTAAACGAAGGGTTGGCCGGTAAATCCCCGCGGCAAGCGTTGCAGGCCGGCCATCGCGGTCAGTCGCTCGGTCCAGGCCGAACGCCAGTTATTGGCGGTGTGGACGGCTTTGGCTTTGCGTGCTGCGCGGCGGACAGCGTTGCGTTCGGTCTTGCGGGCTTCTTTGTAGGCGTCGGTGTTTCGGCAGCTTCTGCATTTCACCCGATTGAGTTCGCGGGTCGATACGAGGTTGTTGCCGTGGTGACCGCAGGCCAGGTGCCCGCTGACTTTGAAGTGAGTGACCATTGGAACGTCTCCTTGGTGACGTGTAAGCGGTTGACCCCACGTGAGCGGTGACGTTCGATTGGTTTTGCGCAACAAAAAATCCCAGCGCCAGGCCGGGTTGTGGGAGAGGGTTAAATCTTTGCAGGCAGCCGAACGTTCGGAGACGTCACCGTCACCGATCATGCTGCCCGAATCGGGCCTGTCCTCGCACCGCAAATCCCTGACGGATCATCTGAACCGAGGCAGAGGCCGGTCGACAGGTTTAAGAGACGACAGCGTGTGCCGGATCAGCGGCGTGTCCTTCTCGATGTCGTTCAGGCGATCACGAATTCTGAGGGCGGTGGGATGCCCGCCTTGATGATCGACCCAGTCGGCGATTTCCTTGCAGGCCGCTGCCAGGCGGACCTGACGGGAGTCCAGCAAGGTGAGCAGGGTGGTGATGGACTCTTTTTCGGACATGGGAGACACCTCCGTTCAAGAAACCTGGGTGTGGCAGCAAAAAGCCCGCCTAGAGCGAGCTTTCTGCCGATGGGGTCGCTGATCATTCAGCCATTTTCAGTATAGTCCCGTTAAAAAATGGTGACAGGCCTTCAACCTTGCAGGGCTTTCACTCGTGATTTGGCATTCAACTGCCGGCAAACACGCAGTGCGTCCTCTTCAGCATCATAGCCATCCCCAATGAAGTCTTGGGTGCGGGTATCGGCGATGCGATACCAGGCCACGGTATCCGGTGGCAAGTGGTTAGTTTCACCCGCACGGCGAGCATGGATGATGATCTTGTTGCAACGCTTCACGACGAAAATGTCTTCCATGGCGACTCCGTAGCGGATTCCTGTTCAAGTCAACTATAGAAGCCATTGGTGATCGTGCAAAAAAAACAGGCAGATCAGTTCGTCGGTTCAGGTGCTGCCGTCCCCGGTGCAGGCGTGCCGCCGGGATTTACGCCAGCACCGCAACCGCTTTGATTTGCGCCCAGAGTTGCTGGCCAGGGTGGACGTTGAGTTGATCGCGGGAATAACGCGTGATGCGCGCCAGCAGTGGCGTGCCTGCGGCGTCCAGGCGAATCAGCACATGGGCGGCGTTGTCGGCGTTCATTTCACTGACCACGGTGACCGGCAGGCGATTGAGGATGCTGCTTTGCCCGGCACCGTGCAGGCTCAGGCTCACATCCCGCGCCTGGACCTTGCAGCGCAGTGCCTGGCCCGGATCCAGCGGCGTATGAGGCACACGAATGTTGAGGTTGGTGTCGGGCAGTTGCAGGCTCAGCAATTGATAGTCGGCGTCATAGGCGCTAACGCGACCTTCGATGACCACGCCGGCGTCATCCCCCATCGCCAGTGGCAAGTCGAGGCGTGCCAGGGTCTGGCCGATCGGGCCGCTGGCCAGTGCCTTGCCGTTGCTGAGCAACACGATATGGTCGGCCAGCCGCGCGACTTCATCCTGGGAGTGGCTGACGTACAGCACCGGGATATCGAGCTCATCGTGCAGGCGTTGCAGGTAGGGCAGGATTTCACTTTTGCGCTGGGCATCCAGCGCGGCCAGCGGCTCGTCCATCAACAACAGTTTCGGGCTGGTGAGCAAGGCACGGGCGATGCCGACGCGCTGCCGCTCACCGCCCGAAAGGTGTTGTGGGTGCCGGTCCAGTAAATGGCTGATGCCCAGCAACTCAGTGGCGTGAGCCATGTCGACCCGTCGCTGCGGCTTCGAGATGCGCTTGAGACCGAACTCCAGATTGGCCAGCACCGACAGGTGAGGAAACAGGCTGGCTTCCTGAAACACGTAGCCCAGCGCGCGTTTGTGCGGCGCGACGAAAACCTTGTTTTCGCTGTCTTGCCAGACTTCATCGTTGACCTGGATAAAACCGTGATCGACCCGTTCCAGACCGGCGATGCAGCGCAGGCACGTGGTCTTGCCCGAGCCGGAGTGACCGTACAGTGCCGTGACGCCACGGCCCGGCAGTTGCAGGTCGACGTCCAGGGCGAAGCCTGAGTAGCGTAGTGTCAGACGCATTTGAATCATCGGTCAGCTCCAGCCCGTTTTGGTTTTACGGCTGGAGTACAGCGCCAGCAAGACGGCAAACGAGAACACCAGCATCGCCCCGGCCAGCCAATGGGCCTGGGCGTATTCCATGGCTTCGACGTGATCGTAGATCTGCACCGAGACCACGCGGGTCTTTTCGGGAATATTGCCGCCGATCATCAGCACCACGCCGAACTCGCCGACGGTGTGGGCGAAACCGAGAATGGCGGCGGTAATGACACCGGGGCGGGCCAGGGGCAGTGTCACACTGAAAAAGGTGTCCCAGGGGTTTGCCCGTAACGTCGCGGCCACTTCGAGCGGTCGCGTGCCGATTGCGGAAAAAGCGTTTTGCAGCGGCTGGACCACGAACGGCATCGAATACAACACCGAACCGATGACCAGCCCTGCAAAACTGAATGTGAGGGTGCCAAGGCCCAATGATTGGCTGAGCTGACCGATGAGCCCGTGAGGGCCGAGCGCCAGCAACAGGTAAAAGCCAATCACCGTCGGTGGCAGCACCAGGGGCAGGGCGACAATCGCCCCGACCGGGCCGCGCAACCAGGAGCGGGTGCGCGCAAGCCATAACGCAATCGGAGTGCCAACAATCAGCAGGATGACAGTCGTCAGGGACGCCAGTTTCAGGGTCAGCCAAATGGCGGAAAAATCGGCACTCGATAGCGACATTTAGATTTCGTAGCCGTAGGACTTGATGACAGCTGCCGCTTTCGGCCCCTTGAGGTAGTCAACCAATGCCTTGGCGGCCGGGTTGTCCTTGCCCTTGTTGAGAATCACGGCGTCCTGTTTGATCGGGTCGTGCAGGCTGGCCGGAACGATCCAGGCCGAACCGCTGGTGATCTTGCCGTCCTTGTAGATCTGCGACAGGGCGACAAAACCCAGCTCGGCGTTGCCGGTGGAGACGAATTGGTAGGCCTGGGTGATGTTCTGGCCTTCAACGATCTTGTCCTTGACCTTGTCGGTCAGCCCTTCTTTGGCCAGCACCTGGGTAGCCGCCAGGCCATAAGGCGCGGCTTTCGGGTTGGCGATGGACAGGTGCTGGTATTGGTTCTTTTTCAGCACATCGCCCTTGGCATCGACGTAGCCTTCTTTGGCCGACCACAGCGCCAGGGTACCGACCGCGTAGGTGAAGCGTGAGCCCTTGACGGAGTCGCCTTCGGCTTCAAGTTTTTTCGGGGTGCTGTCGTCTGCCGAGAGGAACACTTCGAACGGTGCGCCGTTTTTGATCTGGGTGTAGAACTGACCGGTAGCACCAAAGGAGGTGACCAGTTTATGCCCGGTGTCTTTTTCAAAATCAGCGGCGATGGCCTGGATGGGCGCGGTGAAGTTGGCAGCGACCGCCACCTGGACTTCGTCCGCCTGGGCTGAGCCGAAGGCAAATACGGCGAGCAGGCTCGCCAGGCAGGTAGGGGCAAAACGTGAGGCACGAATGGTCATGAAACGGCTCCGTTAAAGGCAATTGCAACAGGGGGTGAATCGTTATGTACAGAAATATATAGCGAATTGCCTTTAAACGGAATGTGCTGTCACAAAATTGTATACAATTTTAACGCCAGTGATGCTCAGGGGCGACGTAGCAGTCTCGCTAATCCTTCTTCAGCCAGTTGCCGAGTCAGTGCCGCGGTGGTCAATTCGAGCCCAAGGGTAAATGCCTGGCCGGCCCAGAGGTTGCTGAAGTCCGCTTCACCTTTGGCCCGCAGCGGCATCAGCGCGCCACCGGCCAGAGGGAAAGCCGGTGCCTTGGCGCTCATAGGCCCCAGTTCACGCATCACCCGATTAAGGATGCCCCGGGCCGGGCGACCGGTGAACACGTTGGTGACGGCCGTCTCGCTTTCCCTGGCGGTACGCAACGCTTTGTGATGGGATGGGCTGACCTTGGCCTCTGGCGTGAACAGGTAGGCCGTACCCACCTGAACCGCCGAAGCGCCCAGCATGAAGGCGGCAGCGACACCTCGTGCATCAGCGATGCCGCCAGCGGCAATCACCGGCACTTTCACCGCATCGACGATTTGTGGCACCAGGGCGAACGTCCCCACCTGGCTGCTCAGGTCATCGCTGAGAAACATGCCGCGATGGCCCCCGGCTTCGTAGCCCATGGCAATGATTGCATCGCAACCATGCTGCTCCAGCCACACCGCTTCTGCGACGGTGGTGGCCGAGGACAGCACTTTGGCTCCCGTGGCCTTGACCCGGTCGAGCAGGGATTTTTCCGGCAGGCCAAAGTGAAAGCTCACCACTTCAGGGCGAAACGCTTCGACCACTTCGCAGGCTGCATTATCGAACGGCGCCCGGTTGGATACGGGCGTTGGCGCATCGAAATCGACACCGAGTTCCTGGTAATAGGGTTGCAGCAGGTTTTTCCACTCCTGCGCACGTTGTTCATCAGGGGCTGGAGGCTGATGACAGAAGAAGTTGACGTTGATCGGGTACTGGGTGTGTTGGCGGATCGTTTTCAGTTCCTCGCGCAATTGATCGGTGCTGAGCATCGCCGCTGGCATCGAGCCCAACCCGCCGGCATTGCAGGCTGCAATCACCATGGACGAGTTCGTGGCACCGGCCATCGGCCCCTGAATGATCGGCAGTTCGATCCCGAGCAGGTCAAGAATGCGGGTATCTGGCCATTGGTTCATGTGCTGTGTTCTCCGACGTTGAAGCAGGGCAGGGACGGTAGAACAGGATTTGTAACGCAACGACCGGTGCAAGGCCAGTCGTCATTTCGGCGGGTCCGGTTTTCTTCAGCGTCGATGGAAACCTGCACCGTCGCCATTGCGATCATGAATACCGGGATTGGGTGGTTTGCCCGATTGGCTTAAAGTCGAGTACGGCAATCTGTTGTCATGTGTTATTTCAATTGCACCACAACCAGACTGATTCCATTGAGAGGCCGTGATGTTCAAAGGTATTTTGATCGACAAAGACGACAGCGGTTACCGGGCCACACTGCAAGAGATCCAGGACGATCAGTTACCCGAGGGCGATGTCACGGTGCGTGTTGCCTATAGCACGTTGAATTTCAAGGATGGCCTGGCGATCACCGGCAGCAGTCCGGTGGTGCGCAAGTTCCCGATGGTGCCGGGCATCGATCTGGCCGGTGTCGTCGAAGTCAGCGGGCACCCGGACTATAAAGTCGGTGACCAGGTGCTGCTCAATGGCTGGGGTGTGGGTGAAGGACATTGGGGGGGATTGGCGCAGAAGGCTCGCCTGAATGGTGACTGGCTGATTCCGCTGCCCAAGGCGTTCACCGCTGCCCAGGCGATGGCCATCGGTACGGCGGGCTACACGGCCATGCTGTGCATCCTGGCTCTGGAACACAACGGGGTGACGCCTGAGCAGGGCGAAATCCTGGTGACCGGCGCCAACGGTGGCGTCGGCAGTTTCGCCATCGCGTTGCTCAACAGGCTCGGCTATCGGGTGGTCGCGTCCACAGGGCGTACGTCGGAGCATGACTACCTGAAGCAACTGGGCGCTGGCGAAATCATCGACCGTGCCACGCTGTCCGAGCCAGGCAAGCCATTGGCCAAAGAACGTTGGGCAGCGGTCATCGATTCGGTCGGCAGCCACACCCTGGCCAATGCCTGCGCCAGCACCAAGGCCAATGGCACCGTCGCGGCATGCGGTTTGGCCCAGGGCATGGACTTTCCGGCATCCGTTGCACCGTTCATTTTGCGCGGTGTGACCCTGGCCGGTATCAACAGCGTGACCCAGCCCAAAGCCAGGCGCGTGGAGGCCTGGAGTCGACTGGCCAGGGATCTGGACTTCAACCTGTTGCCGCTGATCAGTCACGAAATCGGCCTGAGCGAAGCCATCGAAGCCGCGCCGCGCTTGCTTGCCGGGCAGTTGCGCGGGCGCGTGGTGGTGGATGTGAATCGCTGATTACTGCGACTCGCGTTCCAGCAACTGGCGTTTGCGCTCGACACCCCAGCGATAGCCCGAGAGGTGGCCATCGCTGCGCACCACGCGATGGCAAGGGATCGCCACGGCCAGGTTGTTCGCGCCGCAGGCTTGAGCCACGGCGCGAACCGCTTTTGGCGAGCCGATGCGCTGGGCGACGTCGGCGTAGCTGGCCGTGCTGCCAACGGGAATTTCCCGCAGCGCTTGCCAGACACGCTCCTGAAACGCTGTGCCGCGTACGTCCAGAGGCAAATCCAGGCCAATGGCCGGCGCCTCGATAAAGCCGACAACCCTGGCAATCAGTTGCTCGAATTCATGATCGGCACCAATCAGGTTGGCGCGCCGGAATTTATCCTGCAGATCACAGACCAGTTGGTGCGGATCATCGCCCAACAGGATCGCGCAGACCCCGCGCTCACTCTGCGCCACCAGTATCGCCCCCAGTGAACACTGGCCGACGGCAAAACGAATGTCATTGTTTTGACCGGCCGCGCGGTAGTCCCCGGGTTTCATTCCGAGCAGATGGTCTGCCGCTTCATAAAATCGACTGTTGGAGTTGAAGCCGGCGTCATACAGGGCATCGGTCACCGAGCCGCCATCCGCCAGGCGTTCGCGCACTTTGCGTGAACGATGAGCGTCGGCGTAGCCCTTGGGTGTCAGGCCGGTGACGGATTTGAACACACGATGGAAGTGGAAGCTGCTCAGTCCCGCCGCCTCGGCCAATTCGCCCAGGGCAGGCAGCGTTTCCGCGATTTCGATCTGGCGGCACGCGGCGGCCACGGTGGCGGCGTGTTGCGCGGCGAGTTCGCTCTGATCTTTGGTCGCGCGTTTGCTCGGACGATAACCCGCGGCCTGTGCCTGTTCGGCGCTATCGAAGAATTCGACATTGTGTGGCTTGGGCAAGCGCGCGAGGCTGCTGGGGTTGCAGTAGATGCCGGTGGTCTTCACGGCATAGACAAACTGCCCGTCAGCCTTGGGATCGCGCGCGACCACGGCGGCCCAGCGTGGATCGTTTTCGGTGCTGATCTTGGTCGATTGGGTAGTCATGGCGTCACGTCCTTTGAAGGGTTGCCTGCACATTAACCATGGGGCAATTCCCACACACTCCGGCGCTTGCGGTCAAATTCGAAGTCTTTATCCGGCGGTACGGAAGGTGAAGTTGATGCGTTGCTCGCCGAGTCTCGGGTGATGGCCGTCCTTGATCGGCAACACGCCGTGATAGCGCAGGCGATCCACGCCACCCCAGACCACGATGTCGCCATGCAGCAGGGGGATGCGCTGGCTTTTGTCGCTGCGTGCAAAGCCGCCGAACAGGAACATCGCCGGCAAGCCCAGCGATACCGAAACGATAGGGGCCGCGTAGGAGTGCTCGTCCTTGTCTTGATGTAACGACATTTTTGCCCCGGGGATGTAGCGGTTGATCAGGCAGGAGTCCGGCACAAATTCGCTGAACCCCGCTGCCTGCGCCGCCGCTTGCGCCAATTGCAGAAACACCTCGGGCATCTTTGGCCAGGGTTGACCGGTCTGCGGATCGTGGCGGGTGTACCGATAACCGCTGCGGTCAGTGGTCCAGCCGAATGTGCCACAACTGCTCAGGGCGACCGACATGGTAAAGCCGCCGGGCGTGACCATCTGCCGAAACGGCGCGGCCGCCAGCACCGCCTCCAGGGCGGGCAACAACCGCTCAAGCCAGGGCAGGGCGAAGCCTCTGAGCACATAGGACTGTTCGCCGATCTGCTCGCGCTTGGGCTGTTGCTCGGGCTCGGCATTGGCAAACAGGTCATGAGTCAGCGGGTTCATGGGGTCATAACGCATCGTGAAAGATGATTCCAAGGGTATGCCGTTTGCCGCTGTGCAGGCGACTCACGCCGTGACGCAGGGTCACGCGGTAGTAACCGCGAACCCCTTTGACCGGCCGCTGGTTGACGGCAAATATCAGCCCGTCACCTTTCTTCAGGCCGATGACCATCGGGCGTGACTGCATGCGCGGGCGCTGTTCGGTCATGACAAATTCGCCGCCGGTAAAGTCTTCATCCGGGGCTGACAGAAGAATCGCCACTTGCAGCGGGAAAACGTGCTCACCGTACAAGTCCTGATGCAGGCAGTTGTAGTCCTGCGGGCCATATTGCAGCAACAACGGCGTCGGACGGTTCTGACCAGCGGCATGACAGCGCTCGAGAAAGGCTTGATGAGCGTCTGGAAAGCGGGTCGTTAGATCCATCTGTTCATGCCAGCGATTGGCGATGGGCACCAGCCGTGGGTAGAGCGCGCTGCGCAAGCGGGCCACGAGGTCCGGCAATGGATAGCTGAAATACTTGTACTCGCCGCGGCCGAACCCGTGGCGAGCCATCACCACGTGCGAGCGAAAGGGTTCGGACCGGGGGTACCAGGCGCTGACCTGATCACAAGCCTTGTGGCTCAACAGTGACGGGATGACGGCGCAACCGTCCTGATCCAGTTGCTGTTCCAGTCGGGGCCAGTCCAGGCTGTCCAGATATTGCTCGCTCATTGCCGGGCCTCTTGTTGTTGAGGTGGCCAGTCTGGAGGGCAGGGATGCAGCAGGCACTCCGGCGCTTGCGGTCGAATTGCGAGTGGGAGCCGACGTCCATTGTCGCTCCGGATCGCGTTACAGCGCTTTGCTGACGCTGATGTCGCTGATGACGTCATCCGGTCCATGAATGGCATCCAGCGCCGCTTTGGCTTCTTCTGCGGTGCCGTTTTCAAGCTGGGCAAACTCGAAGCGGCGCTCACCGTTGAGTTTGTATTTGATGACGTATTTGGTCGTTTGGGCCACGGTTGTATCTGCCTGTCGTTTGTTTCGGGTTCGTTGTTCAGCTCAGTTTCGTGCTGGAACGGCGAATGATTTTGATCGAGTGCGTCAGGGTGGGTTTGCGGGTCACGCTGATAGCGCGGCGGTTGACGGTGTCGATCGTGATGTTCCAGAAGCCGGTGCTCGGGGCGGTGATGCGGGCCGGAAACGTGTCGAATGCACCACCGTGATAGGTGTGACGGCCGCCATTTTAAAGCTGCGGAAGTTGGCGTCGTTCATCAAACGGATGTTGCACATTTGGGAGCATTGAATGACGACAATGTCGTCTTCATTGAGGTGCTCGCGCTGATGGATAAATTTCATGAGGCGCCTCCAGAAGGGCTTTTTCTACAAAATCAAAACGATAGCATGGGCGATTGGCGCAGTTTATCAGCCCGACCGCCTTATTATCCGGCGACTTTGACAATTGAAAACGCTAATTTCACGTTTGATGAGCGATAAAGCAGATTGCCTCGGAGAAAAAACGCATCTGCGCTGTCCGAGCCTCTTTAATGGAGATTTTGTATGAAGTGGGGTTTTTCGGTTCTTTCGCTGGCGGCATTGGTGAGTGGTTGTGCGAACGTCTCTGAAATCAACGAGTCGCTGCCGACCATGAACGTGATTTCTGGCAAGAAACCCCATGAATATGCGCAATGCCTCAGCGAAAAGCTGGCCGGCAGCCGTGGCGCCTTGCAAATCGAGCCGCACAAGGATGGATTGCGTGTGATCGTGCCACTCAAGTATTCCTCGGGTCCGTCCGCCGTATTCGACATTGAGGAGCGCTCGGGCGGCAGCAGCATCAAGCTGCACGAGAGCATGTCCAATGTCCCGGTACGTCCAAAGGACGTACAGAATGCCGCCACCGAGTGCATTTCCGGCTGATAGACTATCGACCAACAGCACCGATGCCGCCAAAGCCTGGCTTTGGCGGCATCGTTATTTCTGGAGTCGACTATGAAGCGAGAGCAGGTCCGGGCGCGCCATGCAGAGGGGCTTATCTCTGCCACCCATGTGATTCAGAATCCGGCGGACCTTGGAGAATGGATCGTGTTTTTCAAGAAGAGCGCCGGGCGCAGCTATTTCCTGGTGGATGACAACGATGAAGTCGAGTCCTTTGGTCATCTCGACGATTTGATCGAAACACTGCGGGGACTCGGGATCAAGTTCGCCGAAATTCATCTGTAGGGCCGAGCGCCTTATTTGCAGACCACCACGACGCTGCGGTTCTTGAAATTGCCGATATCGGCGCCGAGGGTCTTTTCACTTTCCTTGAGCGATGGCGTGCCGTCGGTACCGACAATCCGGTAGCCGGTACCCGCACAGGAAGCATCGGCTTTTTCGTAGCAGGCCGCCCAGGAATTGGCCTCTCCCGAGCAATCGATCGTCAGGCCCTGCTCTCCGTTGTTCAGATAGGTTTCTTCCGACGTTGCGCAGCCGCTCAGGGCCAATACCGTTAGCAAAGGCAAAATTTTGTTCATGGATTGATCATCGTCAGGGTGGTGGGGCAAGGCTGAGACAGCGCCGATAGCAAAAGGTTATAGCGAAAGGCCACTTCTTTTTCGGTATTCATAAAAAAGCCCTGTGCAATGACAGGGCTGTTCGAAAAGGGCGTCGGTCAGTTCTTGTCCTTGCCGCGTCGCTTGGGTTCCGGATGCTCAAGCTCCAGTACCGAGGCCACTTCGATTGCCAGGGCTTCGGAAGGGAAAGGTCCGGCGATATTTTCACCGGCGACACTCGCCACCCACCATTGACCGTCTTTCACCTGATTGATCAGGAATCCATTGATGCTTTTTGCTGCCGACATTTATTAACCTCGTTGTCTGGTTCAATCGCGCCATGATACCGCCAAACGCATACAGCGGGTGCCATTGGGGGGATGTCAGCTGCGGTAGAAAGCGTGCAATTGCGCGAATCTCTGCTATGCATAAGAGTTTGCCCGGTAACCTGCGCGCCCGCGCAGGGAACTATCGGCAAGAATATTTCTCTATGTTGGCATCGGTTAGCCAGCGCGGGGCATTGTAAGGTGCACGCCGCCTGATTAGACTGCGCCGAAACTCGTACACACAGCCGTTACAAGGACTTATATGATCAAGAAATGCTTGTTCCCAGCAGCCGGTTACGGTACTCGCTTCCTGCCAGCGACTAAAGCCATGCCCAAAGAAATGCTGCCGGTGGTAAACAAGCCACTGATCCAGTACGGCGTCGAAGAGGCATTGGATGCCGGCTTGAACGAAATCTCCATCGTTACCGGTCGCGGCAAGCGCGCCCTGGAAGACCATTTCGACATCAGCTACGAGTTGGAAAACCAGATCAAGGGCACCGACAAGGAGAAATACCTGGTCGGCATCCGCCGCCTGTTGGATGAGTGCTCGTTCTCCTACACCCGTCAGACCGAAATGAAAGGTCTGGGCCACGCGATCCTGACCGGTCGCCCGCTGATCGGTGACGAGCCGTTCGCCGTGGTGCTGGCGGATGACCTGTGCGTCAACCTGGAAGGTGACGGCGTACTGAAGCAGATGGTCAAGCTGTACAAGCAGTACCGCTGCACCATCGTCGCGATCATGGAAGTCGATCCGCAAGAAACCAGCAAGTACGGTGTGATTGCAGGCGACCTGATCGGTGACGACCTGTACCGCGTGCGCAACATGGTCGAGAAACCAAAGCCGGAAGATGCCCCGTCGAACCTGGCGATCATCGGTCGTTACATCATGACGCCGGACATCTTCAGCCTGATCGAACAAACCGAGCCAGGCAAAGGCGGCGAGATCCAGATCACTGACGCCCTGATGAAACAGGCGCAGGATGGTTGCGTGATTGCCTACAAGTTCAAGGGCAAGCGCTTCGACTGTGGTGGCGCCGAAGGTTACATCGACGCAACCAACTTCTGCTTCGAGAACTTCTACAAGACGGGCAAGGCTTACTGATAGCCGGCGACCTGTTGTATCGAAAAGCCACCTTCGGGTGGCTTTTTCATTTTCCGGCCTCATATCGTCTGCAGCGCTTGCCCCACAAATGTCTGCGGGTATGCTGGTCACCTGCCGAGGAGATTGAAAATGGCCTACGATTTTGACCTTTACGTGATTGGTGCCGGTTCCGGCGGTGTGCGGGCTGCACGGTTTGCCGCCGGGTTCGGTGCGAAAGTGGCCGTGGCCGAGAGCCGCTACCTGGGCGGTACCTGTGTGAACGTCGGCTGCGTGCCGAAAAAGTTGCTGGTCTACGGTGCGCACTTCGCCGAAGACTTCGAGCAGTCTTCCGGTTTTGGCTGGAGCCTGGATGAGGCGCAGTTCGATTGGGCGACGCTGATCGCCAACAAGGACCGCGAGATCAATCGCCTCAATGGCATTTATCGCAACCTGCTGGTCAGCAGTGGCGTGACCTTGCATGAAGGCCACGCGAAGATCGTCGATCCGCATCAGGTCGAGATCAATGGTGAGCGGTTTACCGCCAAAAACATCCTGATCGCTACCGGCGGCTGGCCGCAGATTCCGGAAATCCCGGGGCACGAGCATGCCATCAGTTCCAACCAGGCATTCTTCCTTAAAACGCTGCCCAGGCGCGTGTTGGTAGTGGGTGGCGGCTACATTGCGGTTGAGTTCGCCGGGATCTTCCACGGCCTCGGCGCCGAGACCACGCTGCTGTATCGCGGTGAACTGTTCCTGCGCGGCTTTGACACTTCCGTGCGCAAGCACTTGCAGGAAGAGTTGACCAAGCGCGGCATGGACCTGCAATTCAACGCGGACATCGAGCGCATCGACAAGCAGGCCGATGGCAGCCTGAAAGTCACACTCAAGGATGGTCGCCAGCTGGAAGCCGATTGCGTGTTCTACGCCACAGGTCGTCGCCCGATGGTGGACAATCTCGGGTTGGAAAACACTGGGGTCAAACTCGACAGGAAGGGCTTTGTCGAGGTCGATGAGCTGTATCAGACCGCCGAACCGTCGATCCTGGCGCTGGGCGATGTGATCGGCCGTGTTCAACTGACGCCGGTTGCCCTGGCAGAGGGTATGGCGGTTGCACGACGCCTGTTCAAGCCGGAGCAGTATCGTCCGGTGGATTACAAGATGATCCCGACGGCGGTGTTCAGCCTGCCAAACATCGGCACCGTCGGTTTGACCGAGGAAGAGGCCCGCGAAGCTGGCCACGATGTACAGATCTTCGAAAGCCGCTTCCGGCCGATGAAGCTGACCCTGACGGAATGTCAGGAGCGCACGCTGATGAAGTTGGTGGTGGACGCCGGGACCGACAAGGTGTTGGGTTGCCACATGGTCGGTCCGGATGCCGGTGAAATCGTCCAGGGTCTGGCGATTGCCTTGAAGGCCGGCGCCACCAAGCGCCACTTCGACGAAACCATCGGTGTGCATCCGACGGCCGCCGAAGAGTTCGTCACCATGCGGTCGCCGGTCGCCGGTTAATCGTCCTTCGCTGCGTCTGCCGCTGCCGCAATGGTTGCGGCCAGACGTACGCGTTCTTCCAGGTCTGTCCGGGTTTTGGCCAACTCGATTTCCAGTGACTTGTTGAGCTGCGATTGCTCATCGACGTTTTGTTTGAGTGCCTGGCTTTCCAGCAGGGAGACGCGCAGGCGTTCCTGGAGGAGGGTGCGTTCGCTGTCGACGCGGGTGGCCTGTTCCAGCAACTGATCCTGACGGCTGTTGCTTTGCTTGAGCTGTTCTTGCAGCAGACTCAGCTCTCGCAGAGTGCCACGGTTTTCAGTCAGCAAACGTTCGTTGTCGCGGTGCAATTGGGTGATTTCATCCTGGCGTACCAGTGCGCTCTGTTGTGCCTGACGCAGTTCCATCTGCAGTTGTTGCACCTGGCCTTCATGGCGACTCAATTCCTGTTCGCGCTGTTCCTTGACCGCGTTGCGGTAGTGCTCCAGTGCGTCCCGGGTGTGCAGGTGCTTTTCTTCAAGGGAGCGAATCTGCTCGTCCTTGTCTTTCAAGCGCAGTTCGAAGTCGGCCAGTGCCTGGTTCAGCCCGGCGTTGCGGGTTTGCTCCGTTTGCAGCAGGGCACGGGTTTCTTTCAGGGCCTCGGATTCCTGGGTCAGCGCCAGGCTCTGAAACTCGTATTGCTGGTGCAGTTCGCTGTTGGCCTCTTGCGCTTCGCCGAGCTGGTTTTCCAGCGCCTTGCGTTGTTCCTCGTACTGCGCGCGCGCCTGGTCGATGGGCTCCTGCGCTTGCTCCTTGAGGCGTTGTGCGAGTCGCGCCACCAGCGCCATCAGTTCGTCGTCAATCGGTTCCGTCGGCGCTTCGGCCGGTTCGTTCCTGTCATCAAGCTCTTTGAGGTAGCGATGAATCGTGGTCTTCGAACCGGTATTGCCCATCTCGATCCGTACGGCATCGATGCTGGGGTTTTCGCCACGGGCGAGGATCGCCAGCCGAGCGGCTTGCACCACCGCTTTATTTACACCGCCGCGTGCCATGAGTTCTCTCGGGTTTTGATGATGTGGTACGTACCACGTAAATACACATTGTACCATTCAATATAAAAAGTTAAATGCTGAATGTAACTGACACGGGATATACTGGTATTACCCCGTGTTAGCACAGTTTCGAGGTATTCCTCGCGCTATTTCCGTACACATACCCATGTAGGAGCGAGCCTGCTCGCGAAAAACCCGAGAACGCCGCGGGGCATCTGCCAACCAGCGTTATCGTTAACGATCATCGCGAGCGAGCTCGCCCCTACAGTCGGTCAAAACAGGTTCATGTCCTATGAGCGATCTGGATCGCTATCTGCAAGCGGCGACTCGCGACAACACCCGCCGCAGCTATCGAGCCGCCATCGAACACTTCGAAGTCACATGGGGCGGTTTTCTGCCGGCAACCGGTGACAGCGTCGCACGCTACCTGGTGGCCCATGCCGGCGTGTTGTCGATCAATACGCTGAAACTGCGTTTGTCGGCCTTGGCGCAGTGGCACAACAGCCAGGGTTTTGCCGATCCCACCAAGGCGCCGGTGGTGCGCAAGGTGTTCAAGGGCATCCGCGCGCTGCACCCGGCCCAGGAAAAGCAAGCCGAACCCTTGCAGCTCCGGCATCTGGAGCAGGTGGTCAGTTGTCTGGAGCAAGAAGTGCAAACCGCCAGGGCCGAAGGCGACCGGCCGGGTTTGCTGCGGGCCAGGCGCGACATGGCGTTGATCCTGCTGGGCTTCTGGCGCGGCTTTCGTAGCGATGAGTTGTGCCGGCTGCAGGTTGAACACGTGCAGGCCAGCGCCGGTTCTGGCATCAGTCTCTATCTGCCGCGCAGCAAGAGTGATCGCGACAACCTCGGCAAGACGTATCAAACGCCGGCCTTGCAGCGTTTGTGTCCGGTGCAGGCTTATATCGACTGGGTTAGCGAGGCGGCACTGGTGCGTGGGCCGGTATTTCGTAGCATCGACCGCTGGGGGCATTTGGGTGAGGAGGGATTGCACGCCAATAGCGTGATTCCGTTATTGCGTCAGGCGCTGGAGCGCGCCGGCATTGCCGCCGAACTCTACACCAGCCACTCCTTGCGCCGCGGTTTTGCGACCTGGGCGCATCAAAGTGGCTGGGACTTGAAGTCGCTCATGAGTTACGTGGGCTGGAAGGACATGAAGTCGGCCATGCGTTACATCGAGGCCAGTCCGTTCCTCGGGATGGCGCGCATTACAGAAAGGCCGGTGGAGTCCTAGATACCGTTTTCTTCTATTAATACGGTCGGCTAATAGCGAAAGCCAATCAGCAGCATGAGGTTTGCCAATGAGCCTTCTGTCCGACGAGTGGGTAAAGTTCTCTCCATCAACTTCTTAACCCCCTGACGGAGAGTCAACGATGCCTATCATCAACAGCCAAGTTAAACCGTTCAAAGCTGACGCATTCAAAAATGGCGACTTCGTAAAAGTCTCGGACGCTGACCTGAAAGGCAAGTGGTCGGTGGTTTTCTTCTACCCGGCAGACTTCACCTTCGTATGCCCGACCGAACTGGAAGACCTGGCTGACAACTACGACGCATTCCAGAAACTGGGCGTCGAGATCTACAGCGTTTCCACCGATACCCACTTTGCCCACGCTGCCTGGCACAACACTTCGCCAGCCATCGGCAAAATCCAGTACACCATGATCGGCGACCCGACCCACGCCATCTCCCGCAACTTCGACGTGCTGATCGAAGAAGCTGGCCTGGCTGACCGTGGCACCTTCGTGATCAACCCTGAAGGCCAGATCAAGATCGTTGAACTGAACGATGGCGGTGTAGGCCGTGACGCTTCCGAGCTGCTGCGCAAAATCAAGGCTGCCCAGTACGTCGCTGCTCACCCGGGCCAGGTTTGCCCGGCCAAGTGGAAAGAAGGCGAGGCCACTCTGGCTCCGTCCCTGGACCTGGTCGGCAAGATCTAAGTCTGTGATCGCACCATCGGGGCGGAACTCCGCGCCTACTCAGTAAGCTGCACCGCCCAATAAAAACGCCCGGGCGAGATTCGCTCGGGTGTTTTTTTATGTCTGCTCTAAATGAATCAGCAAAAAGGAAATCGCCCGTATGTTGGACGCCAATCTTAAAGCCCAGTTGAAATCGTACCTGGAACGGGTCACTCAGCCGATCGAGATCGTTGCATCCCTCGACGACGGTGCGAAATCCCAGGAAATGCTCGAACTGCTGAAAGACGTTGCCAGTCTTTCCACTCAGATTACCTTGCTCGACAACGGTGATGATGCACGCAAGCCATCGTTTTCGATCAATCGCCCCGGGGCCGATATCAGCCTGCGTTTCGCCGGCATCCCGATGGGCCATGAATTCACGTCCTTGGTGCTGGCCTTGCTGCAAGTCGGCGGTCACCCGTCCAAAGCCAGCGCCGAAGTGATCGAACAGATCCGCTCGCTCAAGGGCGAGTTCAACTTCGAGACCTACTTCTCGCTGTCGTGCCAGAACTGCCCGGACGTGGTCCAGGCGCTGAACCTGATGGCGGTACTGAATCCGAACATCCGCCACGTCGCCATTGACGGTGCGCTGTTCCAGGCCGAGGTCGACGATCGTCAGATTATGGCCGTGCCAAGCATTTACCTGAACGGTGTGAATTTCGGCCAGGGCCGCATGGGGCTGGAAGAAATTCTCGCCAAGATCGACACCAGCGGCATCGAACGCCAGGCCGAGAAAATCAGCGCCAAGGAAGCCTTTGATGTGCTGGTGGTTGGCGGTGGCCCGGCCGGTGCTTCGGCGGCAATCTATGCGGCCCGCAAAGGCATTCGCACCGGTGTCGCGGCCGAACGTTTTGGTGGTCAGGTGCTGGACACCATGGCCATCGAGAACTTCATCTCGGTGCAGGAAACCGAAGGCCCGAAGCTGGCCGTGGCCCTGGAAGAGCACGTCAAGCAGTACGATGTGGACATCATGAACCTGCAGCGTGCCGACAAATTGGTCCCTGGAAAAAACGGCGAGCTGCACCAGATTCATTTCGCCAGCGGCGCATCGCTCAAAGCCAAAACCGTGATTCTGGCCACCGGTGCGCGCTGGAGAGAGATGAGCGTGCCGGGCGAGCAGGAATACCGCAACAAAGGCGTTGCGTACTGCCCGCACTGCGATGGCCCGCTGTTCAAGGGCAAGCGTGTGGCGGTGATTGGTGGCGGCAACTCCGGCGTCGAGGCGGCCATCGACCTGGCCGGTATCGTGTCCCATGTCACGTTGCTGGAGTTCGATGTGCAGTTACGTGCCGATGCGGTATTGCAGCGCAAGTTGCACAGCCTGCCCAACGTCACCGTGATCACCAGTGCACAAACCACTGAAGTCACCGGCGACGGTCAGAAGGTCAACGGCCTGCGCTACAAGGATCGTCAGAGCGACGAGTTGCGCAGCGTGGAACTGGAAGGGATCTTCGTGCAGATCGGTCTGCTGCCGAACACCGATTGGCTCAAAGGCACCATTGAGTTGTCGCCCCGTGGCGAGATCATCGTCGACGCTCGCGGTGAAACTTCGGTGCCGGGTGTGTTCGCTGCCGGCGACGTGACCACTGTGCCATACAAGCAGATCGTGATCGCGGTGGGCGAGGGTGCCAAAGCTTCTCTCAGCGCTTTCGATCACCTGATCCGCACTTCAGCGCCGGCATAAAGCCCGGCGCTGAAAACGCAAAACCTGTAGGAGCGAGCTCGCTCGCGATGAATCTGAGAACGCTGCGGGGCACCTGCCATCCAGCGTTATCGTTGACGACCATCGCGAGCAAGCTCGCTCCTACAGGGGGGGGCATCGGCCGCCGGCGCTGAAAACGCAAAACCCCATGATTGATCATGGGGTTTTGTGTTGTAAGCACATCAAGAAAAGCGGGATTTGTGCTGCGCTTACAGTGGCGCAGGCTGGATGATCTCGACCCAGTAGGCGTCCGGGTCCTTGATGAACGCCAGGCTCTTCATGCGACCATCGCTCAAGCGTTTCTGGAAGTCGCAGCCCAGTGCTTCAAAGCGCTCGCAAGCGGCGACGATATCCGGTACCGAGATGCAGATGTGGCCGAAACCGCGCGGGTCGGTATTGCCATTGTGGTAGGCGAAATCCGGATCGTTCTCTGTGCCATGGTTGTGGGTCAGTTCCAGAATGCCGGGGATCGATTTCATCCACTCGGTGCGCGCGGCGGCATCGGCCGGGATCTGTTTTTTGTCGATCAGCGCCAGGAAGTACAGGCTGAACTCGGCTTCCGGGAAGTCGCGTTTTTCCACCAGTGTAAAACCCAGAACGCGTGTGTAGAAGTCCAGGGACTTGGTGATGTCCTTGACCCGCAGCATGGTGTGGTTGAAGACGAATTTCTGCGTAGCGGCGTCTGGTTGGGCGGTGACGCCAGGGAAGGTATTCAGTTCGTGCAGGCTCATGGGCCCTCCGGGAAACATGTGGGCTATCGAATGGCGACAATGATACGCAAGGGTCGGGACATCACCAAACCCAAACGGTCGGCTATTGCCTGACAGCCGGCCTGGGCCCAGACTTTACGGCTTGATCCGTGAGTGTCCATTGCAATGATTCGATCCCGTAAACTGCAGTTCATTCTGCTAGGTGTGCTTTCGGTGGCCGGCGCTGCTCGTGCCGATGCGCCCGTAATGACCTGGCCCCAAGGCTGGCAGATGGAGGCCGTGCCTGAATCGCCCTCGGGGGGCAGTCGCCAGCGTGCGGTGAAAAATGATCAGAATGGATCGCCGCTCATGGTGATGGAGCTGACCATGAGCCCGGTGCAAGGCGATCATCAGGTAAACCTCGAAGGCGTGTTGCTGGAGATGCGCAAGTCAGTACAAAAAGACTTCTTTCAGGGCGGGTATCAAAGTGTCTGTACGCGAATTCATTCGACTACGTTGAGTCGATTGGCCGCGCTGGAAACAACCTGCACCGTCACGCAAAACGGCAGGCACGTGCTTTCCCAAACATTGGTGGCCGCGGTGGATGCCGATAAGGCTTATGTTCTTTCCTACGCAGGGCAGGCCGAGGCTTATAAGGCGAGTCAGGAAGAAATAGAAGCCGCCCGTAACAGCTTGAAACTTTAGTTGGCGACAGTGCTTTTTCGATGCATGAAGAAAATTTTAGATATCCAAATGGATTAAGCACAAAGTAGTTGGCAGTCAGGTAATTGTCCGGTGCCCGCCCCGGGCATTTAGATAGCCCATGAAAAAGCCCTGCTTAGGCAGGGCTTTTTTGTCACCGCGAGAGTTAGCCGCGCAACCAGGAGTCAACGGTGGCTGCACCGTACTGTTCTTTCCAGGCTTTCAGGCCGCGGTGGTTGCCGCCCTTGGTTTCAATCAGCTCGCCGGTGTGCGGGTTCTGATAAACCTTGACCACACGGGCGCGGCGGGTTTTAGGCGCTGCTGCATGCTGCAGGCCGGATTTTGCCGGGTTGGGATCGAGAATGGCGATGATGTCGCGCAGGCTCTTGCCATAGGTTTTCATCAAGCCCTGGAGCTTCTCTTCGAATTCGATTTCTTTCTTGAGCCCGGCATCGTTCTTCAGGGATTCCAACTGCTTGAGCTGTTCTTGAAGGGCCTTTTCGGCTGCACGAAATTCAGCGAGTCTGGACAATATCTTTACTCCAATAGTGTGTTTGGCTGATACCAACCGCAAACAAAGCTATAAGCCAAGAGCCTTGAAGCGACTCGGTGATAGTGGCTCACCTGCAAATCCAGTGCAGGCATGAAAAATTGTAGTAGTTAATTGGCCAAGAGTAAATCCTGTCTTTTTTTTCATGTAACGTCAGTAGTGTTTTGATTCAAATTTGTGCGTGTAAGCATTGTTTTATCGATTAAATTCGCGAGTTAATGGTCGCTTAATGCACTAATGAATTCCGCGCCGGGCATGGGTTTGCCGAACAGATAACCTTGCAGGAAGTTGACCTGATGAACGCTCAGGTAATCACTCTGCTCACGGGTCTCGACACCTTCGGCCACCAGGGCAAGGTCGAGTTTGACTGCCAGTTCGATGATGCTGTCGAGGATGTGGCTCGAGAGTGTGTCGATACCGATCATGGCGACAAAACTCTGGTCGATTTTCAGGAAGTCCACATTGAACTGCCGCAGGTAGCCAAGGCTCGAGTGACCCGTGCCAAAATCGTCAATGGCGATTTTCACGCCCAGTTCGCGAAGTTGCTCGAACAGTTGCAGGGTGATAGCCGTGGGCTCGATCAGTTCGCGCTCGGTCAGTTCCAGCACCAGATGGATCGAGCCCGGTTCGAACGCATCGAGAAACTCGCGACAATCCTTGACCAGTTCCAGGTTCTGGCAATGGCTGGCGGTGATGTTGATGCCAATGTGAAAGGGTTTGTTGAATCTGGCGGATTGCGGGGCGAGCAGGGCAGCGGTTTGCCGCATCAGCGAGCGGGTCATCGGCACGATCAGTCCGCAGTGCTCGGCAAACGGGATGAACAGATCCGGACGCACCAGGCCTTCCTTCGGATGTTTCCAGCGCATCAGCACTTCAGCGCCGGACCAGCTTTTGCTGTCGCCATGCACCACGGGCTGGAAATAGGGAATGAACTCTACGGCTTCCAGTGCCCGTTGCATTTCCTGGGTGGGTGCCGATGAGCGCTTTTGCAGGAAATGACCGATTGACCCGGCAATCACACCGAAGAAAATCAGCAGGCTGAACAGCGGCGGATACTCGCTGCTCATGTATCGCCAGGTTTCGCCTTCGGGGAAACCGGCTTGCACGGCAAATGCATAGCGCTCGGAGGTCAAACGGCTCTGGGCAATGGGCATTTCAGGCGCGGCACCAGTGTGAACCTTGTCATCGACGGACATCCAGTCCGGGCCAACCTGCAGCAACAGCAAGGTCTTGCGACCGATCAGGCGTAGAATGTTGCTCAAGTGATAACCATCGAGGGTCGTCAGCGCGCCTTTTTTCCCATCGCTCAGCCGGTACACCAGCAAGGCGGTGTCGGGTGTCACCAGGTTGCCATGCATGAGCCACAAGGCGCCCTGGGTGTAGTCACCGGGGTTGACCTTCTCCTGGTAGTCGCCGAACAAAGAGCTGCAATAGAGGTTGTTGTCCCACACCAGACTGGTCGAGCGCACGAATGGGCGGCGAGTGACCTGCTCGCGCAGAGCCAGGTTGACGTCACCACAACTTTGGCCAGACAGCGGCAGCAGTTCGCGAGCGGCCTGGGAGTTGTTGTCGAGCATCAAGTCGAACTGGCGAATCGCTTCTTCGGCGGTTTGTTCGCTGTCCTGTTTGAGCGCACGCCCTGCTTGCATGTAAAGAATGGCGGTCCCCAGCAACACCGGGAGCAATCCACTGATCAGGGTGACAGCAATTCTTGTACCGCGACTGCGGGTTTTGGCTTTCAGTGGCATTCGCGAATCCTGTCACGAAAAAGTAGGGCTCTCAAACGCTGGCAGGGCAATACGCCTCCCATGAAGCGTTCGGGTATGGGCCATGATAGTTGGCCCCTGGCGGTTATGCCGCTCAATGGAAGTCAAGGCTTTCGGCCAGTTCGATAAAGGCCCGCGTCGCGGGTGATGCCTGGCGTCGATCGAGTACCGCCAGGCCGACCTGGCGCAGCACCGCCGGCGACAGCGGTTTTTTCACGCAGCGGCTGTCAATTGGATTGGGCAATGAACCTTCGGCAACCACCGTCACCCCGTCGCTACGCGCGACAACATCCAGGGTGCTCATCAACTGCGAGCAGCGATAACGGATGTTGGGCGTCAGTCGGGCCGCGGTGAACAGGCGTGAAACCAGCTCCGAAGAGCCGGCCTCGGTCAGCACAAACGGCGCGTGACACAGGTCCTTCAGGTCCAGGCTGTCGTATGCCGCCAGCGGGTGGCCAGCGGGCAGCAGCGCGACCATCTGGTCTTCGATCAGCGCGACCGTGTCGAAACGCTCCTCGGGTAACACCACAAAGCCGATGTCGATCCGTCGTTCCTCCAGCCACTGGATTACCTGGCGGTCGGGGCCTTCGTCGATATGCACCTCGATGCCGGGATGGGCTGCGCGGTACTGCTGCAGAATCAACGGCAGCAACTTGACCGATGAGGTCGGGCCGAAGGAGCCGATGCGCAGCGTGCCGCGTTTCATGCCCCTCGCATCGGCCGCCTCCTGGCGCAGGGTGTTGGCCAGGCCCAGCATCGCTCGGGCACGCAGCAACAACTGTTGGCCAATGTCGCTTGGCTCGACCAGGGATTGATGCCGGCGCAACAACTCGACACCCAATTCCAGCTCCAGGGACTTCAAGGCATGGGACACCGCCGATTGGGAAATACCGAGGCGATTGGCCGCTGCCGTGAAGCTGTGGAGTTCGGCCACGAGGGAGAAAATTTCCAGTTGAGTGAGGGTCATGAGTATTTACTCATTTTACAATGACTGTGTATTAGTCGAATGATACGTCATCTTCCCGACATCCGGCCCTGGAATCTTATGACGATCTGCGAGCAAACCCTGTCAAAACCCTCGGATCTGCCGGTGTATCTAAAGCTGGCGGCGGTCACCATGGTGTGGGGTGGCACCTTCGTTGCCGGACGCTATCTGGCCGGCAGCCTCAGTCCGCTGCTGGCTGCCAGCCTGCGCTTCCTGATGGCCAGCGTGGCATTGCTGCTGTTTGTACGCCTGGCGCGGGTACCGCTGGTCCGGCCCAACGCCCGGCAGTGGCTGCAATTGTCATTGCTTGGCTTTTTCGGGATCTTTTTTTACAACCTGTGCTTCTTTTATGGCTTGCATTACATCAACGCCTCACGGGCATCCTTGATCGTGGCACTGAACCCGGCCGTGATCGGCCTGGCTTCCTGGCTGCTGTTCAAGGAGCGCTTGAACCGGGCGAAAGTGGTCGGCATTGCGATCTGCATCGCCGGCGCGAGCCTGGTGATCGTCAGTCGCAATCCGCAATTGTTGGCCGGTGGTGCCGATGCCTGGCTCGGCGATCTGCTGATTTTCGGCTGTGTCCTCGGCTGGGGTATCTACTCGCTGTGCTCCAAAGAACTGAACCAGACCCTGGGGCCGGTGCAAACGGTGACGTATTCGATTCTGCTGGGCACCGCCATGCTCTGGATGACCTGCATCGTCCGTGGTGAGGTGAGTGTTGTCGCGATCGCCCACCTGGGTGCGCAGCAATGGTTGAGTCTTTTGTACCTGGGCGTACTGGGATCGGCACTGGCGTACATTGGCTATTACGACGGCATTCGCAAAATCGGTGCGACGCGTTCCGGGGTGTTCATTGCCCTGAACCCGTTGACGGCGGTGATCCTTGGCGCGCTGCTGCTGGATGAGCCGCTGACGCTGGCCATGTGCCTGGGTGGCGGGCTGATACTGGCGGGGATTTTTCTCTGCAATAAACCCCTTGCGTGGGCAAGGAAAAAGGGGATTTGATACAGAAGGCGGACAAACCGATTTACGCTGTGTAGAATCAGGTTACGCATAGAATAATAATCGTCTTCTGGCAGCAGAAGCCTCGCCCGCAAGAGCCTTGGGTCGATAATGAAGATATTCGGGTTTCAACTGATCTACGGTGATTTTCTCGCCCGCAGTGTGCGGGGCATCTCCTGTGCGCCACCCACTGGTCTCAGCATTGTTTACAACTAACCTTTGTTAATTGATAAAAAAATGATGAGGCGCCAACCATGGCAGATTTATACGAAAACCCAATGGGCCTGATGGGCTTTGAATTCATCGAGCTCGCATCGCCGACCCCCAATACCCTGGAGCCGATCTTCGAGATCATGGGCTTCACCAAGGTGGCGACCCACCGCTCCAAGGACGTGCACCTGTACCGCCAGGGCGCGATCAACCTGATCCTCAACAATGAACCCCACAGCGTGGCCTCGTACTTCGCGGCCGAGCACGGTCCGTCGGTGTGTGGCATGGCGTTTCGCGTCAAGGATTCGCAAAAAGCCTACAAGCGCGCCCTGGAACTCGGCGCCCAGCCGATCCACATTGAAACCGGCCCGATGGAACTGAACCTGCCGGCGATCAAAGGTATCGGTGGTGCGCCGCTGTACCTGATCGACCGTTTCGGTGAAGGCAACTCGATCTATGACATCGACTTCGTGTTCCTCGAAGGCGTTGACCGCCACCCGGTCGGTGCTGGCCTGAAGATCATCGATCACCTGACCCACAATGTGTATCGCGGTCGCATGGCCTACTGGGCCAACTTCTACGAGAAGCTGTTCAATTTCCGCGAAATCCGCTACTTCGACATCAAGGGCGAGTACACCGGCCTGACCTCCAAGGCCATGACCGCACCCGATGGCATGATCCGCATTCCGTTGAACGAAGAGTCGTCCAAGGGCGCCGGGCAGATCGAAGAGTTCCTGATGCAGTTCAACGGCGAGGGCATCCAGCACGTTGCTTTCCTGTCCGATGACCTGATCAAAACCTGGGACCATCTGAAAAGCATCGGCATGCGCTTCATGACCGCGCCGCCGGACACCTACTATGAAATGCTCGAAGGCCGTTTGCCTAATCACGGCGAGCCGGTGGGCGAACTGCAGGCACGGGGCATCCTGCTGGATGGTTCCTCCGAGTCGGGCGACAAGCGCCTGCTGTTGCAGATCTTCTCGGAAACCCTGATGGGGCCGGTGTTCTTCGAGTTCATCCAGCGCAAGGGCGACGATGGTTTCGGCGAAGGCAACTTCAAGGCACTGTTCGAATCGATCGAGCGTGACCAGGTTCGTCGTGGTGTTCTCTCCACCGACTAAGCCGTTGACGCGGTAAAAAACTGTGGGAGCGGGCTTGCTCGCGAAGACGGAGTGCCAGTCGCCATTAATGCTGACTGATACACCGCTTTCGCGAGCAAGCCCGCTCCCACATTTGTTTTGCGTTTGCTTAAGGTCTGCGTTGCCGGACCAGATGCTTGAACCCTTCAAACACCAGCACCAGCACGGCCATCCAGATCGGGATGTAGGTCAGCCATTCGCCGGCCTTGATGCTCTCTCCCAACAACAGCGCCACACCCAGCAGCAACACCGGTTCGACGTAGCTCAACAAGCCGAACAGGCTGAACGGCAACAGGCGACTGGCAATGATGTAGACCACCAGCGCTGACGCACTGATCACGCCCAGCATCGGGATCAGCAGCGACAACCATGGATGCTGGTCAAACACTGCGAAACCTTGCGCACCGCTCTGAACGAACCAGAGCGCCACCGGCAGCGTCAACGCCATGTCCAGCCACAAGCCGCCGAGATTGTCCGCGGCCAGCCGTTTGCGCAGCACGAAGTAGGTTGGATAACCCACGCAGACCAGCAAGGTCGCCCAGGAAAAACCACCGACCTGATACACCTCGTTGATCACGCCGAGGCAGGCGAACACCACGGCGACTTTTTGCAGATAGGACAAGCGTTCGCCATAGGCGATACGCCCGGTCAGGACCATGGTCAGCGGCAGCAGGAAATAACCGAGAGACACATCCAGGCTGTAGCCGTTCAGCGGCGCCCACATGAACAACCACAATTGCACGCCGAGCAGGGCGGACGAGGCGATCAGCGCGCCCATCAGCTTCGGATTGGCAATGACGCGCCGAACGATCTCCAGCACGCGCTTCCATTCCCCGGACAACACCATGAACACGGTCATGCACGGCACGGTCAGCAGCATGCGCCAACCGAAGATTTCCACACCGTTCAAGGGGGTGAGCAGCGATGTGTAGTAATACATGACGGCAAACAGCACCGAGGCTGAAACCGAAAGAGCGATACCTTTAGACAAGCTGTCCTCGCGAGGTCGAACGTGAAACGGGGTGCGGAGGATACGTGGTTTTTGTGGTGAATACCGACCAACTGATCAATATTTGCAACATCCACCCTGTAGGAGCGAGCTTGCTCGCGATGAACGACCAGACACCGCGGGCATGCAGGCTCCCCCGCGTTATCGTTGACCACCATCGCGAGCAAGCTCGCTCCTACAATGGTTTATGTTTCTTCAGTTAAGCGGTCTGCGGCCGGAGACAAAATGGCTCACATCATTGAACCCCGGTGTCGACGCATGCCCCGGCGTTACCAGCGAATCGATGAACGCCTCGTCTTCGGACGTAATCTCCACCGCCTGCGCCTTAGTGTAGGCATCCCACTGCGCTTCGGTACGCGGCCCGACAATGGCTGAGGTAACGGCGCTGTTGTTAAGCACCCAGGCAATCGCGAACTCGACGATGCCTACGCCGCGTTCCTGAGTGTATTGCTGGATTTGCTGGGCGATGCGCAGGGACTCGACGCGCCATTCGGTTTCAAGGATGCGTTTGTCTGCCCGTCCGGCGCGGCTGTTGGCATCCGGTTTCACGTCCGGCGCGTATTTGCCGCTGAGCACCCCGCGCGCCAGCGGGCTGTAGGGCACCACGCCGAGACCGTAGCTTTGCGCAGCCGTGATCTGCTCGGTTTCAGCCTGGCGGTTGACGATGTTGTACAGCGGCTGGCTGATCACCGGGCGGTCAACGCCCAGTTTGTCGGCCACGCGGATGACTTCGGCGATGCGCCAGCCACGGTAGTTCGACAGGCCCCAATAACGGACCTTGCCCTGGCGAATCAGATCGCCGATGGCCGACACCGTGACATCCAGCGGCGTATTGTGGTCTTCGCGGTGCAGGTAATAAATGTCGAGGTAGTCGGTGCCCAGGCGCGTCAGGCTGGCATCGATGCCGTTGAAGATGTGCTTGCGGCTCAGGCCGCTGCGGTTGGGGACGCCGTCCACGGGACCGAAGCCGACCTTGGTCGCCAGCACCCACTCATGGCGACGGCTGGCGATGGCCTCACCGACGATCTCCTCGGAACGGCCATTGGTGTAGACGTCGGCGGTGTCAATGAAGTTGATGCCCTGGTCCCAGGCCTTGTCGATGATCCGCAGGGAATCTTCGGTGCTGGTCTGTTCGCCAAACATCATGGTACCCAGGGTCAGGGTGGAAACCTGCAGGCCCGATTGACCCAGTGTGCGATAGCTCATGAGCAAATCCTTTTACCAGTGGGAAAGGCTCAATCAGATACCAGAACCATCCCATGGGGCAAATCGAAATATCGAACACGCCGGGATCAAACTGTGGGAGATTCTATGGTTGAGGTAAAGGCCTCAACTGACTTTTGCTTGGTATTCGCTCTGCCCCTTGAGCAGGGCGAATACGACCCGAGCAAGCTTGCGGGCCAGCATGACCAGTGCCTGAGTGGTGCTGAAGCCTCGAGCTCTTTGTTCTTCGTAAAACCTTTCCAGGCTGCCGTACGGCTGGCCGACATGGCCGCAGTTGTGCAGAAGCCGGCGGGCCTCTGGATCACCACGTTTAGTCAAACTCCGGCGGCCGTCTTTTTTGCCCTGATTTCAACACCCGCAAATCCATTCCCAGAAAGGCGACGAAGGCATCCGCGTTTCGGAAGTCACCGCGCTGAAATGCCGTGATCAAGCGGGCTCCGGTCAAAAACCAATGCCTTCAACTTTCAGGCAGCGCTTCAACTGAGCGAGTAAACCGGCTTCTTTGAGCTGATCGTTGATCGTCTTCTCGATCAGCGTCTCAAGCTGCTGCATGGACTTTCACCTGTTCGGCAAAAGCGGTCTTGAGCAGCGGCTCATTGGCCCAGCTTTGCACCAGACCGACCCGTGCCTGACCAGAGCGGCGCGGCGGCGGAAAAGGCTCAAGAGCTGGCGGTACAGCGGTGACGGCGGGGTCCACGGGTGAAGCTCTTCGTGCTCTGTCTTCAGATAGCGAGCAAGCAGCTTGGCATCCAGTGCATCGGTTTTGGCACGGATCTTCACGCCTTCGCGGTAATGTTTGAGCTCGTAGCCTCCCACCATGTAAATCATGCAGCCAGCTTCGTAGGCCAGATCCGCAAACTCAAGTGGTAGATATTGGTGGCTTCACTGGCAATGGCCACCGTGCTCGGCAAGGCCTTCAACCACTTATTGATGGCGGTTTTGTTGTTGGGAATTGGTTCGAGCAGGTCCAGTTCGGCGTGATAGATCACCAGCTCATGCTGGCTGACATCCACGCCCACGATCGGTTTTTGAGGCAGGGACCGGCATTGCCATAGGATTTCCTCCGGATATGGTTTTAAGCACTTGAAGGGCTCACCCAGGGGCGCAGGCTTGTTCCTATCGTCGGTCTAGGCCAGATGCATTCTTTATCGGCGCTTGGGTGAAAGGAGGAGGGGCGAACTCTCCCACAGTCTGTACTGCGTCAACAGTCAGAATCGAGCCTTGTCCCTCCTCCCCCCTTCAAGTCCTACCATACAAGCGAGCTTGGTCCGGGCGGCGATCCGACGATAGCGGTTTTACATTCAACATCTGTGTTGACTGACAGTCCGTCATCGCGAGCAAGCTCGCTCCCACAGGGATTTGTGTTGATCAGGCGCGCAGGGTCCGGGTCATGCGCAACGCCAGCAAACTCCCGCACACAATCACACCCGCCAGCAGATACAACGCCGCATCCGTGGAGCCAGTGCTGTCTTTGACCCAACCCACCAGGTACGGGCTGAGGAAGCCGGCCATTTGCCCCATCGAGTTGATCAGCGCCAGGCCACCGGCGGCCGCGCCCGCACTGAGCAGGGCGGTCGGCACCGGCCAGAACATCGGCAGGCCGGTGAGGGCGCCCATGGTGGCGATGGTCAGGCCGAGAATCGCCATGGCCGGGTTGGCGGCGAAGTTCACCGCGATCAGCAGCCCCAGCGCGCCCATCAACATCGGCACCACCAATGCCAGCGGCGCTCTTGCGCAGGTCCGCCGAGCGGCCGACAAACAACATGAACAGCGCTGCCAGCAGGTACGGAATCGCACTGAGCCAGCCGATCACCAGGTTATCGCTGAAGCCCAGGTTCTGATGATCGATGGCAACCAGAAATTGATCGCATAGACGCCACTCTGGATACAGAAGTAGATCAGGCCGAAGGCCCAGATCGCCGGGTTCTTGAACACTGCCAGCAGCGAATCGGTGGTGGTTTTCGGTTTGTTGGCCAGGTCTTCAGCGTGGTCGGCTTCCAGCACCGAACGCTCGAATGGGGTCAGCCATTTCGCATTGGCGTAACTGTCGCTGAGCAGGAAATAAGCCAGCGTACCGAGGATCACGGTCGGAATGCCTTGCAGCAGGAACATCCACTGCCAGCCCGCCAAACCACCCTGGCCCGCGGCGAAGTGGTTGAGGATCCAGCCGGAGAACGGACTGCCGAGCAGGCCGGAAACCGGGATCGCCGACATGAACAGCGCCATGATGCGGCCACGGCGGAAGGTCGGGAACCACTGCGAGAGGTACAGCACCACACCCGGGAAGAACCCGGCTTCGGCCGCGCCGGTGAACAGGCGCAAGGTGTAGAACTCGGTCGGCGTGGTGACGAACAGCAGGCAGGTCGACAGTGTGCCCCAGGCGATCATCATCAGCGCGATCCAGCGGCGCGGGCCGAATCTGGTCAGGGCAAGGTTGCTTGGTACACCGCACAGCACGTATCCGATAAAGAAGATGCCGGCACCGAGGCCGTACACGGTTTCGCTGAACTTCAGCGCGTCGAGCATCTGCAACTTGGCGAAGCCGACGTTGACCCGGTCGAGGTAGTTGAACAGGTAGCAGATGAAAATGAAGGGAATCAAACGCAGGGTAATGCGCTTGTAGACGGCGTTTTTGTCGTCAGCGATGGCGTCGGACGCTACGGCGCTCTGTGTCATGGCGGCTCTCTCTTTATTATGATTTTTTGCGATGCAAAGGGTAACGTTGATCGCCCTGAGAGTCTCGACCACCCTCAGGGTGGCTGTCTTTGTGCCTGAGCACAGGGTTTGCCACCAAGGCCTGTGCGGGTGAACAACCCGTTCCATCACCGTCTTCAAGGATCATTTGCATGTTCGAACTCGATCACGACCTGGCCCAGGACATCGTCGACCGGGCGATGGCCATTCTGCCGTACAACGTTAACGTCATGGACAGCCAGGGCTTGATCCTGGGCAGTGGTGAACCGGAGCGGGTCAACACCCGGCATGAAGGCGCGCAACTGGTGCTGGCCAACGGTCGCGTGGTGGAGATCGATGCGCAGACAGCGATTCATCTCAAGGGTGTGCAGCCGGGCATCAACCTGCCGCTGATGCTCGATCAGCGCCTGATCGGCGTGCTGGGCATCACCGGCGAGCCCGAGCAGCTGCGCACCTACGCCGAACTGGTGCGCATGACCGCCGAGATGCTGGTGGGCCAGCGCAACCAGCAGGCCGAGCAACAATGGCGGCGCCAACGTTGCGATGACTTGCTGGCGCTGCTGCTGAGCGAAGCCGGGGACTCTCCACGACTGGTCGATGAAGCACAGCAGTTGGGCCTCAAGCCACAAATGACCCGGGTACCGTACTTGTTCGAACTGGGCCTGGAACACGCACCGGGGCAAACCGTCGAGGCATTGAGTGCCTGGTTGACGACCCGTCATCCCGACAGTTGGTGCGTGAGCTCGGCCAAAACCTCATTGCTCTGGTGCCGGCCGGCCGGCCAGTCGGTCGAGAACGAGCGCTTGCTGGATAAACTCGACGGCCTGGGCTGGAACATCCTGCGTATCGCCGTGGGTGGGCAGGCCGACGGGTTGGCGGGGTTGCGTCGCTGCTATCGTCGGGTTGGTGACTTGCTGGCCTACGGGCGCGAGGTATTGCCGCACTCCCGGTTGTTGACGCTGAACCGCTATCGGCTGCCGGTGATGCTCTGGCGCCATCGCAACGACGACGCCCTCGACGAATTGCTCAACCCGCTGCGCAAGGTCATTGCCAAGGACAGCAACGGTCAGTTGCTGGCGACCCTGCGCAGCTGGTGTGAACACGACGGCCAGAGCCAGGCTTGCGCCGATGCGCTGGGGATTCATCGCAACAGCCTGCGTTATCGCATGGAGCGGATTGCCGAGCTGAGCGGGGTTGATCCACTGCGACTGGACGGCATGCTCGCCCTCTACCTTGGCGTGCAACTGCTACCCCAGACCGACACAAGTCCATGACACACAATTCTCCTGTGGGAGCGAGCCCGCTCGCGAAGAGGCCACCACATCCAGCATCAGTGCTGACTGACACACCGCTTTCGCGAGCAGGCTCGCTCCCACAAGGGATTGTGTGAATCCCCCGGTCTTTGTGGAAATGAACAATAATCCTCATCGCCGCTTGTGCAGCGGACCGGCGTTATTGTTCATGGCGGCTGGCAGCATGTGGACATTGGAACTGGAGAATTCCCATGAAAATCGTGATCGCCCCCGATTCGTTCAAGGACAGCCTCAGCGCTCAAGGCGTGGCCGACGCCATTGCATTGGGATTGGCACAGGTCTGGCCTGATGCCCAACTGATCAAATGCCCAATGGCCGACGGCGGGGAAGGGACTGTCGAGTCGATTCTTGCCGCGTGCGAAGGCGAACTGCGCCGCACTGTTGTTCGCGGGCCGTTGGGGACCACAGTGGATGCCGCCTGGGGCTGGTTGCCGCAGAGCCACACCGCGATCATCGAAATGGCCGAGGCCAGCGGTTTGCAGTTGGTCCCGGTGGCTCAACGGGATGCGTGCATCAGCAGTACCTTCGGTACCGGGCAATTGATCCGGGCCGCGCTGGATGTCGGTGCACAACGGGTGATCCTGGCGATTGGCGGCAGTGCGACCAATGACGGCGGCGCCGGCGCCATGCAGGCCCTGGGTGTGAAATTGCTGGACGCACAGGGCCAGACGCTGTCACCGGGCGGTCTGGCCCTTGCGCAATTGGCCCGCGTCGACCTGAGCGACCTTGATCCGCGTCTGACGCAGGTACGCTTCGACATCGCCGCTGACGTCAACAACCCGTTGTGCGGCCTCCACGGAGCTTCGGCGATTTTCGGCCCGCAAAAAGGCGCCTCGCCCGCGCAGGTCGAGCAACTGGACCAGGCGCTGGGGCACTTTGCCGACCATTGCGCGATAGTTTTGAACAACGATGTCCGCAACGAACCAGGCAGCGGCGCGGCGGGTGGCCTGGGGTTTGCCGCCAAAGCGTTCCTGGGGGCGCAGTTTACGGCCGGGGTCGAAGTGGTTGCCGAACTGGTGGGCCTGGCCGAGGCGGTTGCAGGCGCCGATCTGGTGATCACCGGTGAAGGGCGTTTCGATGCGCAAACCCTGCGCGGCAAGACGCCATTTGGTGTGGCACGTGTCGCCAGGCAGCACGACGTGCCGGTCATCGTCATTGCCGGCACGCTGGGCGACGGTTATCAGGCGCTCTATGAACATGGCATCGACGCTGCGTTTGCCCTGGCAAGCGGGCCGATGACCCTGGAGCAAGCTTGTGCCGAAGCGCCGCGCTTGCTGCGTGAGCGGGCAACTGACATTGCTCGCGTCTGGCGGATGGCCGTTCGCTGAAGCTGAGGGCTTTTGGCCCTGGATTTGAACGCCATGGTGGCGCGTTTCATGATTTGAGATAGGGTTGAGGCTTGGAGCACCCGCGCGACAGGAGACAGACATGCGCTATTCAGCCTTGACCCAACGAATCGCCGGTGACGGAGCGGCGGCCTGGCAGATTCATGATCGAGCGCTGCAATTGCGCGAACAGGGCGTCGACGTCCTGCTGTTGTCAATTGGCGACCCGGACTTCGATACGCCGCAACCCATCGTCCAGGCCGCCATCGCCAGTCTGTTGGCCGGTGAAACGCACTATCCTGCGGTGCGCGGCAGTCGAGGGCTGCGCGATAGCATCGCTCGCCGGCATCGGCAACGCAGTGGTCAGGTGGTGGATGCCGAACATGTGATCGTCTTTCCGGGGGCGCAGTGCGCGGTGTATTCGGTGGCGCAATGTCTGCTCGATCCGGGCGATGAAGTGATTGTCGCCGAGCCGATGTACGTGACCTATGAAGGCGTGATCGGCGCTTGTGCGGCCACAGTGGTTCCCGTGCCCGTGCGCCCGCAGAACGGGTTTCGCGTCGACCCGGCGGATGTTGCGGCACGGATCACGCCGAAAACACGGGCCATCCTGCTCAACAGTCCGAACAATCCATCCGGCGCCAGTTTGCCACTGGCCGCCTGGCAAGATCTGGCGGCGCTGTGCATTCGTCATGATTTGTGGCTGATCAGTGACGAGGTCTACAGCGACCTGCTGTACGAGGGCGAGCACATCAGTCCGGCGAGTCTGCCGGGCATGGCCGAACGGACGGCGACGATCAATAGCCTGTCCAAGTCCCACGCCATGAGCGGCTGGCGGGTGGGCTGGGTGGTCGGGCCCAAACCCATGGCCGGGCACCTGGTCAATTTGTCGCTCAGTATGTTGTTCGGCATTCCCGATTTCGTGCAGAACGCCGCGCAGTTGGCGCTGGACCGTGACCTGCCGGAAGTGGCCTCGATGCGCGAAGAGTATCGCCAGCGTCGTGACCTGGTGTGTGCAAGCCTGGGCCAATGTCAGGGCCTCAGGCCGATTCGCCCGGATGGCGGTATGTTCGTGATGGTCGATGTCCGCCAGACCGGGTTGTCGGCCCAGCGCTTCGCCGAGCGACTGCTGGAAGACTATGGTGTGTCGGTGCTGGCCGGTGAAGCGTTCGGGCCGAGTGCGGCGGGGCATATCCGCATCGGGTTGGTGGTTGACCGGCCGAAACTGGCAGATGCGTGTCGGCGGATCGTACGCTGTGCGACGGATTTGCTGGAGGCGCGGCGTGCCTGAAAGGTTGTGGTGGTCTGAGCCGGCCTCTTCGCGAGCAAGCCCGCTCCCACATTGATCTGTGTCGAACACAAAACCAATGTGGGAGCGGGCTTGCTCGCGAAGGCTACCTGAAAGACGCCGAATACCTCAGGCCTTCCACGCCCCAACATTCACCAGATTCACCGGTCGCTCACCCGCCAGCGCCGCCAACAGGTTGTCCACCGCGCATCTGGCCATGGCCTCCCGTGTTTCATGGGTAGCCGAGCCGATGTGCGGTGTCGCCACCACGTTGTTCAACTGCAACAACGGCGAGTCCGGACTCAAAGGCTCGCGTTCGAATACATCCAGCCCCGCCGCGCGAATCCGGCCCGCACGCAAGGCTTCAATCAGCGCGGCTTCGTCCACCACTTTGCCCCGGGAAATATTGATGAAGATGGTCTCGGGACGCATCAGGGCGAACTGTTCTGCGCCGATCAGCCCTTTGGTTTCAGCGGTGAGCGGCAACGTCAGGCAAACGAAATCGGCCTGTTGCAACAGCTCCGGCAGGCTTCGATAGTGCGCATTGAACCGCTGTTCCACCGCCGGTTTCGGTGACTGGCTGTGGTAAATCACCGGCATACCGAAACCGAAATGCCCGCGCTGGGCCAGTGCCTCGCCAATGCGACCCATGCCAATGATGCCCAGGGTTTTACCGTGCACGTCGCTGCCGAAATGCGCGGGGCCGATGTTGCGGATCCACTTGCCTTCGCGAATCATGTTGGCCAATTCCACTACGCGCCGGGCCGTTGCCAGGATCAGCGCGAAACCCGTGTCAGCGGTGGTTTCTGTCAATACATCCGGTGTGTTGCTGAGCAAGATGCGCCGCTCGGTCAGGTAGTCGATGTCGTAGTTATCGACACCCACCGAGACGCTGGCAATGGCTTCAAGGTTGGGTGCCAGATCGAGCAGTTCGGCATCCAGTTTCAGGCTGGCACCCAGCAAACCCTGGGCACCGGGCGGGGTATCGCGCAGTTTGGCCAGGCCCTTGGCATCAAGGTTTTCGATCAGCGTCACTTCGGCCTGCTCGTGGAGGCGAGCCATCAGCAGCGGCGAGAGTTTCTTGTACAGGACGACCTGCTTTTTCATCTTTGAGATCTCAGCTTCAATTCAGGAATGTGCCGTGGCAGTGCGCGTTACCGTGGCCGTGGGCCGCTCCCGATCGCTGGCGCCGGGCTTGAGGAAAAGGGTCAGCAGCACCGAGAACATCAGCGCGCCGCTCATCAAAAGGTACGAAGCGCCGGGCGAGCCGGTGGAGCTGTTCAGGTAACCGACCAGATACGAACCGCCAAACGAACCGAGGGCGCCCATGCTGTTGATCAGCGCCATGGCGCCGCCCGCGACGTTGGCCGGGAGGATCTCCGGAATGATCGCGAAGAACGGTCCGTAAGGCGCGTACATGCAGGCGCCGGCAATCACCAGCAGGGTGTAGGACCACCAGAAGTGTTCGGCACCCAGGGCGTAGGAACCATAGAAGGCAATCGAGGCAATCAGCAGTGGCGGCCAGACGAAACGTTTACGTTTTTGCAACTTGTCCGAACCCCAGGACACCAGCAGCATACCGATCACCGCCGCCAGGTACGGCAGCGCCGACAGCCAGCCGGCCTGGACCATGTCCATCTGCGCGCCGGCCTTGAGGATCGACGGCAGCCACAACACGAAGCCGTACACGCCAATGCTCCAGCAGAAAAACTGCAGGGCCAGGATGATCACTTTGGGCGAGCGGAACGCTTCGGCGTAGTTCTTCACGGCCTTGATGCCCACCTGTTCAGCGGCCAGTGCGCTTTCCAGGTCCTGCTTTTCCTGATCGTTGAGCCACTTGGCTTGTGACGGACGATCATCGGCCAGGCGCCACCAGATGAATGCCCACAACACCGCTGGCAAACCTTCGACGATGAACATCCAGCGCCAGCTGTAGTGCTGCACCAGATAGCCCGAGACCACCGACATCCAAAGCATGGTCACCGGGTTGCCGAGGATCAGGAAAGTGTTGGCCCGCGAGCGTTCGGCACGGGTGAACCAGTGGCACAGGTAGATCAGCATCGCCGGCATCACTGCCGCTTCGACCACGCCGAGCATGAAGCGGATGACGATCAGCCAATAGGCATTGGAGACAATCCCGGTTAACGTCGCCAGGCTGCCCCAGAGGATCAGACTGACGAAAATCAGCTTCTTCACACTGTGTTTCTGCGCGTAGATCGCGCCGGGTACCTGGAAGAAAAAGTAGCCGAGGAAGAACAGCGCGCCGAGCATCGACGACAGGCCTGGTGTAATCATCAGGTCCGCCGCCATGCCGGACGCGGCGGCGAACCCATAGTTGGCGCGATCGAGATACGCCAGGCTATAGGTGATGAACACGATGGGCATGATGTACCACCAGCGGCGGGTGGCGAGCGTTGCGGTTTTCATGGTGGTGCTCCTGAGCTTGTTGTTTTTGTCGCAGCAGGTAACGGTTCTGAATATTCAGTGACTGTGCCGGCCTATTCGCGAGCAAGCCCGCTCCCACAGGGGATTTGTGTCGGACCTAGATCCAATGTGGGAGCGGCGGTGCGGCGACCCGACTTGCTCGCGAAGACGGCCTCGAATTCAATGGACATTTCGGATCTGCTGGGCAACCCCTCCATATCCCCCCGGCTCTGCACCGCACGGCTGCCAATCCAGTTGGCGCGTTTCACGGCGTCGGCGATGCTGTGGTTTTCCAGCAGCGCGCTGATCATGCCGACGGCAAACCCGTCACCGGCGCCCACGGTGTCGACCACCGTCTCCACGGGCACGCCCGCCACGAAGCCTTCATCCAGCTGCGTGCGGTAATACGCCCCGTGTGGGCCAAGCTTGATCGCCACGGCTTCGGCGCCTTGGTCGAGGTAGAAGGCGGCGATGTCGGCCGGGTCCTCGAAACCGGTGAGCAAGCGACCTTCGCTCAATCCCGGCAGCACCCAGTGGGCGAGGGCAGCGAGGCGGTTGATCTCAGTGATCATTTGTCGCTCGCTGGCCCACAGGCTCGGGCGCAGGTTCGGGTCGAAGGACACACTGCGCCCGGCCTCGCGCATGCGGGTCATCAATTCGAACGACATCTGCCGTGCCGACTCCGACAGTGCCGGGGGAATGCCGGTGGCGTGCAGGTGTCGGGCCTTGAGCAATTCGGGCACGATCGAGTGCGGCGACAGGTGACTGGCCGCCGAGCCACGGCGGAAGTACTCGACCACCGGATCGCTGCCATCGTCGGTGCGGGACTTGAGTTGAAAACCGGTCGGGTGGGCGGTGTCGATGTCGACGTGGCGGCAATCCAGGCCTTCTTTTTCCAGGGTGTCGACCACGAACCGACCCAACGAATCGGCACCGACACGGCTCAGCCATGCCACGTTGAAGCCCAGCCGGGACAGGCCAATGGCGACGTTGCTGTCAGCCCCGGCAATGCGTTTGTGGAAAGCGCCGACGCTGGCCAGATCACCCGCCTGCTCGGCGACGAACATCGCCATGGTTTCGCCGAAAGAAAGAATATCGATCTCAGACATGAGCACTCTCCAGCTGCGATTGGCCGAGGTGGGCGAGGGCCGCGACGTGCTCGGTGGTCAGTTGCACCAGGTCATCACCTTGCAGCGGATACTCCGCGGCCCGCATGACGCCCTGGGCCATGTGCCGCAGCAGGTGTTCCCACTGTTGCAGATCACTGACGGCGGGCGGGATGGCGACCAGTTTGCCGTCGGTACGGCGCGTGACTGCTTTGCAGTGCACATAACCGACATGGCGACCGAGCAACCGCGCGGCGCTGGCGGCGGACTGGTCCTGCCAGTGCCAATTGCCGATATCGAAGGTCATTTCGATCGGCAGCTTGTGCTGCTCGACGTCCGCGAAAAAACGCTGGAAGGGTTCGATGCGGCCGCCGTGCAGGGTCTGGTCGTTTTCCACCAGCAACTGCACGGCGCTTTCGCCCAGCACACGGGCAAGGGTTTGCAGATCGCAGTTGTCGGTGAAATAGCCCAACGACACTTTCAGCCATTTGGCGCCGAACGCCTGGGCGCGTTGCAGGGCGATAATCAGTTCGGGGTTGGGCAAGGATTGCCCGGCCAGCCATAGCTCCAGGGGCGACGAATACACACTCTCCAGGCCTTCTGCTTGAGTGGCATCGGCCAGTTGAGCGGGGTCCTCGGTGGTCAGCAATTCTTCGCGCCACTCAATACGCGTGGCACCGGCGGCGGCCAGTATTTCGATGAAGCTGCCCTGGCCGCGTTGACGCACGAGGTCGGCACCGTAGCTGGAAAGGCTGATGGAAACGGCTGGTTTGCTCATTGTTGTTTTACCTCTGAAACCGGTTTCATTTTTGTTCAAAAAAATAGGTGGTGATCTTTCGGGCCTCTTCGCGGGCAAGCCCGCTACCACAGGAGTCTCTGCTCTGCACTGCACTTGTGCACGACACAAAACACTGTGTGCGGGCTTGCCCGCGAAGGCGTCGGAACATTCACCGAAAAACTCCACGGGTCGACCCACGAACGATCAACCGCGCCGAAAAATCCAGCGTCCGCACCGCCCCGTCATCCCCGCGCAGCCGCTTGAGCAGACACTCAAACGCACTGGCGCCCATCTCGGTGGTCGGCTGCGCGAGTGCGGTAATGCCAGTGCCCACCAACGGGTACCAATCCAGGTCATCGAGGGCGATCAGGCCAACGTCTTCAAACAGATTGCACTGGAGTTCACGCAACGCATGGGTGCTGGCCAGCGCAGCGATGCCGTTGGCACAGAACAGCGCTTTCGGGCCGGGGCCGGATGAATCGAGAAAGGTTCTGATGTTCGCGGTGAGTTCGCTGCCTGTTTCGCTGATCGTCCCTCGCAGCGTCGGGCGTTGTCCGATTTGTGCCTTGAAGCTGTTGACCCGCTCGATCCGCGAACTGGTGCCATCGAACGGCTCGGTCACCAGCAGCACATCGCGATAGCCTCGCTCCTCAAGGTGAGCAAGGGCCATTTCGACGGCTGCCGGGTTATCCAGCCCGACCATATCGCTTTCAAGGTGCTCCACCTTGCGATCCACCAGTACCAGGGGCATTTCCCGGTGCAGTTCGTGCAATTCGTCAGGGTGATGACCGAGGGTGTTCACGATCAGGCCCTCGATGTTGTACGAGCGCAGCAGGGCCAGGTGCTGGCGCTCCTGCTCGTCGTCGCGGTCGGTGTTGCACACCACCAGGCTGTAGCCGTGCTGACGGCAGGCGGTTTCCACCCCGTGCATCACGGCAATTGAATAAGGGTTGCGGATATCGGCCACCAGCATGCCAATCAGGCGGGTGCGCCCGCGTTTCAGGCCCCGGGCCATCTGGTTCGGGCGATAGCCGAGTTCGGCAATGGCTTGTTCGATGCGCTGGGCGGTGGCATCGGAGAGCAGGGCGCGATCATCGCCAATGAACCGCGAAACGCTGGCCTTGGAGACCTTGGCGTATTCGGCCACGTCGAGCATGGTCACGCGGCTGCGTTGGGCGGCGGAGAAATCGTTCACGGTCTGAAACCTTCTTATTGGATTTATAAGGTCGAGCACTTTGTGAGATAGTGCTGAAACCGGTTTCAGGAGACACCAAAAGCCAATTCGCCGTCAAGCCCCGGATGATGGATTGTCGAACAATGATCGAGAAGTGGCTGTCAGGCCAGCACGCTCAACCATGCCGAACCCAGCAGCAACAGCGCCATGCAGCGATTGAAGCGTTGCATGGCACGGGATGAGCGCAACCAGCGGCTGGAACCGGCACCGAGCATTGCCCAGACCGTGAGACATGGCAGGGAAACCAGAAAAAACACCAGCGACAGATACACCACCCGCACAGCGCGATGCTCGTCACCTGCGGCGAATACGCTGACCACTGCCAGTGCCATCATCCAGGTTTTCGGGTTAACCAGTTGCAGGCTGGCGGCGCCCATCCATCCGAGGCGTGCTTCGCTGTTGCGGGCGGCAATGGCCGTCGCCGGGGCACTGTAAATCTGCCAGGCCAGATAGCTCAGCCACGCCACCCCGACCCACTGCATGGCGCTTTGCACGGCGGGCCATGCGCTGATCGATGAGCCAACGCCTGTGCCCACCAGCAATACAAGGGTCGCCGCGCTGGCCCAGGCGCCGAAGATGATCGGTACGGCCGCGGCCAGCCCATGGCGGGCGCTGTTGCTCAGTACCAGAATGTTGGTCGGGCCGGGGGTGATCGAGGCCACGAAGGCAAACAGCAGGAACGGCAGCAAGGTCGGGAACGAGGGCAGCATCGCGGGCTAACTCCAGTGAAGATCAGTGAATCCGATCTTCACAATCCGCAGGCTACCTGTCTGGAAGATTTGAGCAGCGTTTGCGGTACAGCGCCGGCGTCAGGCCGTAGGCGCGCATGAACCAGCGCCCCAGATGGCTCTGGTCGGCAAAGCCCAGTTGCATCGCCACCGCCGCCGGTTGTTCGCCACGGGCCAGCAGGCGTCGGGCGGTTGCCAGGCGCAATTGCACCAGATACGCGTGAGGCGCCATGCCGTAAGCGGCCTTGAACGCGCGGGTCAGGCGGAAGCGGTCGACGCCTGTGGCGGCTGCCAGATGATCGAGGCCGATGTCGTATTGCGCGTTGGCATGCAGGTATTCCCGGGCCTTCTGCGCCACTCGCGGCAGACGCGGATCCTCGCCATAACGGGCGCGCCAGTGTAGATGGCTCGTCAGTCGTTCAAGCAGGCCGTCGAGGGCTGTTTGACGGACAATCTTGAGTTCGCCGTGATGCAGGGTTTCAAAGGCCAGGCTGGTGGCCTGAGCCAAACGTACGTCACTGGCCAAGGTGTTGGCGAAACTCAATTCACTGTTGTCCGGGGCGTTGTCGAACACTGCGCCGAGTTCGCGCTGCAACCACTGCGGGTCGAGGTACAGCATGCGGTAGGTGAAACCGTCGGCGGTCGGCGCTTCACCGTCGTGAATGTCCCCTGGCTCCAGTAAAAACACCTTGCCCGGCGTGCTTTGATGTTTCGTCCGCCGACAATTGAATTGCTGGACCCCTTGCTCGGTGACGCCCACCAGATAGCTGTCATGCCAGTGCGGGTCATAGGCGTGACCTTCGAAATGCGCGCGCAGGGTCTCGATGCCGGTATCGGCATCCTTGGCCAGATCGAGCCAATTGTGAGAAATCATGCTGCACCTGCACGGCAAATTGACCGCCCCATTTAACGCCCGCGCCGAGGGCGATGACTAGAACGTTTGTGCAGCTTTCAATTGAACAGCCCGGCGGCGATGTTGATCGAGAACCCGAGAATGGCCGTGTTGAACAGAAAACCGATCAACGACTGTGCCAGCACGATCTTGCGCAAGTCACGGGTGGCCACGCCGACATCCGAGGTCTGCACCGCCACGCCGACGGTGAACGAGAAGTACAAAAAGTCCCAGTAGTTGGGTGTCGTCAGACCTTCGGCAAAACGCAGTGCCGGCTCCTTGCCGTCCCAGGTGTAAAACAGGCGCGCGTAGTGCACGCTGAAAATCACCCCGATCAGCAGCCACGAACCGATCACCGTCAAAGCAGTGAAGCCGTAGTGGAGGAGCTTGCGCGTGGTTTCCAGGTCTTTGCTGCCGGCCAGTTCGAAGGTAATGGTCGCCAGGCTGGCCAGAGCCGCAATGCAAACCAGCGTCAGCACCAGCCCGGCGTTTTCGTCTTCGATTTCGGCAATGCGTTTCACATCAGTGGCTTTCGAACGAACGACGAGCCAGGACATCAGGATCAGGTAAGTCCAGACCCCGGCATTCCAGCCGATGAGTATTTTGCCGATGACCGAATCGGCCGGTACCAGGATACCCGCTGCGATACCGAGCGTCGTGGCAGCGGACAGGCGAGGGTGGGTGCGGGTGAGGAAGGACATGGAGGCTCGATGGGTCGAAGTATTGCAAATACCTTAGCCCAGCGTGGTCAATCGTGACCACAATCCTGAGGCCAATGAAATCGGATGTGGGAGCGGGCTCGCTCGCGAAGGGGCCATCACATTCAACATCCATGTCGACTGACCATCCGCCTTCGCGAGCAAGCCCGCTCCCACATTGGGTAGGTGCTGTTTGCTAAATTTCTTTATGGCGCTTGCGCACCAGCTTCATCACCACCACAAAAAACACCGGCACGAACACCACGGCCAGGGTCGCCGTGATCATCCCGCCGATTACCCCGGTGCCGATGGCCTGCTGGCTCGCCGAGCTGGCGCCGGTAGCCATCGCCAACGGCAATACGCCAAGGATGAACGCCAGCGAGGTCATGACAATCGGTCGCAACCGCAGGCGTGCCGCTTGCAGCGTCGCGTCGATCAGGTCATGGCCTTCGTCGTACAGGCTCTTCGCGAACTCGATGATCAGAATCGCGTTCTTCGCCGAAAGGCCGATGATGGTGATCAGCCCGACCTTGAAGAACACATCGTTGGGCATCCCGCGCAAGGTCACGGCCAGCACCGCGCCGAGCACGCCCAGCGGCACCACCAGCAGCACCGAGGTCGGGATCGACCAGCTTTCGTACAGCGCCGCCAGGCACAGGAACACGATCAGCAGCGACAGCCCCAGCAGGATCGGCGCCTGGCTGCCGGATAGCCGTTCCTGCAACGACAACCCGGTCCATTCCTGGCCCAGGCCTGCCGGGCCTTGCGCCACCAGGCGCTCGATCTCGGCCATGGCCTCACCGGTGCTGTGGCCCGGTGTCGGTTCACCGGAAATGCTGATCGCCGGGTAGCCGTTGTAGCGGGTCAACTGCGCCGGGCCCTGGGTCCATTTGGCCCGGACGAAGGCCGACAGCGGCACCATTTTTTCTTGGGTGTTACGTACGTGAATGTTCAGCAGGTCTGCCACCTGACTGCGTTGATCGCCTTCGGCCTGCACCACGACGCGCTGCATCCGTCCCTGATTGGGGAAGTCATTGATGTAGGCCGAGCCCACGGCCGTGGACAGCACGCCGCCGACATCGGCAAAGGACACACCCAGCGCGTTGGCCTGCTTGCGGTCGACGATCAGTTGCACCTGCGGTGCCTCGGCCAGGGCGCTTTCCCGCACGTTCATCAGGATCGGACTTTTTTCGGCCGCTGCGAGTAGCTCGGTGCGGGCCGCCATCAACTTCTCATGACCAAGGCCACCGCGATCCTGCAGGCGGAACTCGAATCCGCTGGACGTACCCAGGCCATCCACGGGCGGCGGCAGTACGGCAAACGTCACCGCATCCTTGATCTGGCTGAGGGCGACGTTGGCCCGGTCGGCAATCGAGGAGGCCGAGTCGTCGCTGCCGCGCTCGGACCAGTCTTTGAGCGTGCTGAACGCCAGTGCCGCATTCTGACCGCTGCCAGAGAAGCTGAATCCGAGAATCACCACGCTGTCGCGGATACCCGGTTCCCCGGCGTTGTGCGCTTCAACCTGCTCGGCCACCTGCACCGTGCGGTTCTTGCTTGCGCCAGGCGGCAACTGGATGTCGGTGATGGTGTAACCCTGGTCTTCCACCGGCAGGAACGACGAGGGCAGGCGAGCGAAGCACACGCCTAGACCTACCAGCAACACGCCGTAGATCAGCAGGAAACGCCCGCTGCGTTTCAGTGCATGGGCGACCCAGCCCTGGTAGCGCTCGGTCAGTCGCTCGAAGCGACGATTGAACCAGCCGAAGAACCCGGTCTTTTCGTGGTGTTCGCCTTGGGCAATCGGCTTGAGCAACGTCGCGCACAGGGCCGGGGTCAAGGTCAGGGCGAGGAATGCCGAGAACAGGATCGAGGTGGCCATCGACAGCGAGAACTGCTGGTAGATCACCCCGACCGAACCCTGCATGAACGCCATCGGAATGAACACCGCGACCAGCACCAGGGTGATGCCGATAATGGCCCCGGTGATCTGCTGCATGGCCTTGCGCGTGGCCTCCCTGGGTGACAAACCCTCGGTGGCCATGATGCGCTCGACGTTCTCCACCACCACGATGGCGTCGTCCACCAGAATGCCGATCGCCAGCACCATGCCGAACATGGTCAGCACGTTGATCGAAAACCCGAGGGCCAGCATCGTCGCAAAAGTGCCCATCAACGCCACCGGCACCACCAGCGTCGGAATCAGTGTGTAGCGGATGTTTTGCAGGAACAGGAACATCACCGCGAACACCAGCAGCATCGCCTCGCCGAGGGTGTAGACCACTTTGGTGATCGAGACCTTGACGAAGGGTGAAGTGTCGTACGGAATCGAGTACTCGACGTTCGCCGGGAAGTAGCGCTTGAGTTCGTCCATCTTCGCCCGCACCAGGGTCGCGGTGTTCAGCGCGTTGGCGCCAGGCGACAACTGCACGGCGACGGCGGTGGACGGTTTGCCGTTCAGGCGCGTGGAAAACTGGTATTCCTGGTTACCGATCTCGACCCGGGCCACATCGCTGATGCGCACGGTCGAACCGTCCGGGTTTGCCTTGAGGACGATGTCGGCAAACTCTTCGGGGGTCGACAACTGGCCCTTGACCAGAATGGTCGCGGTGATTTCCTGGGTGGTGCGGGTCGGCAGATCGCCGATGCTGCCGGCCGATACCTGGGCGTTTTGCGCGACGATGGCGGCGTTGACGTCCGCCGGCGTCAGGTTGAAGGCGAGCAGTTTGCGCGGGTCGATCCAGATCCGCATCGCCCGTTCGGCGCCGTACAGCTGCGCCTTGCCGACGCCGTCCAGACGCTTGATCTCGTTCATCACGTTGCGCGCCAGGTAGTCGCTGAGCGCCACGTCGTCGAGTTTGCCGTCGCTTGACGTCAGGGTGATCAACAGCAGGAAACCGGAGGAGACTTTCTCCACCTGCAAACCTTGCTGGTTCACGGCTTGCGGCAGGCGTGACTCCACGGCCTTGAGGCGGTTCTGCACATCCACCTGAGCCAGCTCCGGGTTGGTGCCCGGCTGGAAGGTGGCCTTGATGGTGGCGCTGCCCAGGCTGCTCTGGGATTCGAAGTACAACAGGTGGTCGGCGCCGTTGAGCTCTTCCTCGATCAGGCTGACCACGCTCTCGTCCACGGTTTGTGCCGAAGCGCCCGGGTACACGGCGTAGATTTCGATCTGTGGTGGCGCCACGTCGGGGTATTGCGCCACTGGCAGTTGCGGAATGGCCAGTGCCCCGGCCAGCAGGATGAACAGGGCAACCACCCAGGCGAACACCGGGCGGTCGATAAAGAACTGCGGCATAAAAAAGCGTCCTGCTTACTGACCAGTTACCTGGGCAAGTGGAAGAGGGGTGTCGTCGATCTGCACTTTCTCGCCGGGGCGGGCGTGTTGCAGGCCCTCGATGACAATGCGGTCGCCTGCCTTGAGGCCGCTGGTGACGATCCAGCGATCGTTCTGCACGGCCCCCAGCTCGACCGGTTGCTGCCCGACGCGTTGTTCGGCGTCGAGCAGCAGCACTTGGGCGACACCGGCGCTGTCGCGCTGGACGGCACGTTGCGGCACGCTGATGCCCTGCTGGTTGACCGCTTGTTCCAGGCGCACGCGCACGAAACTGCCGGGCAGCAAGTCGAGGTCGGGGTTGGGGAACTCGCTGCGCAGGATGATCTGGCCGGTGCCCGGGTCGACGGTGATGTCGCTGAACAGCATTTTGCCCGGCAACGGGTAGAGGCTGCCGTCATCCTGAATCAGCGTGGCCTTGGCCTGGTCCTGGCCGACCTGCTGCAACTGGCCGGAACGGAAGGCGCGGCGCAGTTCGTTGAGTTCGCGGGTGGACTGGGTCAGGTCGGCATGAATCGGGTTCAGTTGCTGGATCAGCGCCAGCGCAGTGGTTTCGTTTTGCCCGACCAGTGCGCCTTCGGTGACCAGCGCCCGACCGATACGCCCGGAAATCGGTGCGGTGACGGTGGCGTACCCAAGGTTCAACCGGGCGCGCTCCACCGCAGCCTTGCTGGCCGCGACGTCGGCGGCGGTCTGCCGTGCGTTGGCCCGGGCGTTGTCGTAGTCCTGACCGCTGATGGCCTTGTCGTCGATCAACTGGGCGTAGCGTTGCTCCTGCAATCTGGCCTGGAACGCGTTGGCTTCGGCCTTGCGCAACGCTGCTTCGGCGCTATCCAGGTCAGCCTTGAACGGCGCCGGGTCGATGCGGAACAGGACATCACCCTGTTTCACGTCACTGCCTTCACGGAAGGTCCGCTGCAAGACCACGCCGGCCACGCGCGCGCGTACTTCTGCCATGCGCGGTGCGGCAATCCGTCCGCTCAGTTCGCTGCTGATGGTCAGCGGCCGCGCTTCGATGGTTTCGATGCGAACCGTGGCCAGCGGCGCCTGTTCCTCGGCGTTCGAGGACTTGTCACACGCGCCCAGTGTCATCGCCAGCGCAATTAGGCTGAGCCTGGCAAGCAGATTCTTCGACATGTAATACCCCAATAATGACTCCCGGCATCCTACCGGGCGCAGGCGAGGGTAGCGGTTAAGCTTTGTTGGCGCTGTGTGAAAATGTGTAAGGGTTTTAGTCATGGACGAGTGAGGGCGTATATCCTTCAGTCCTTGAATTTTATTGCGTCTGTCAGGCCTCTTCGCGGGCAAGCCCGCTCCCACAGTGGTCAGTGCTGTTCACAGAGGCTGTGTCCACATCAAATCCCTGTGGGAACGGGCTTGCCCGCGAAGAGGCCGGTACCGGCGCTACTGCACTTTCTGGAAACACCCATGCCCAACATCCTCCTGGTCGAAGACGACACCGCCCTCGCCGAACTGATTGCCAGCTATCTGGAGCGCAACGGTTATTCCGTCAGCGTGATCGGTCGCGGTGATCATGTGCGCGAACGTGCGCGGCTCAATCCACCGGACCTGGTGATCCTCGACCTGATGCTGCCCGGCCTCGACGGCTTGCAGGTCTGTCGACTGCTGCGCGCCGATTCGGCGACCTTGCCGATCCTGATGCTCACCGCCCGCGACGACAGCCACGACCAGGTACTGGGCCTGGAAATGGGCGCCGACGACTACGTCACCAAGCCGTGCGAGCCGCGTGTGCTGCTGGCCCGGGTGCGGACCTTGTTGCGCCGCAGCAGCCTCAGCGAGCCGCAGACCGCCAATGACCGCATTCTGATGGGCAACCTGTGCATCGACTTGTCCGAACGCACCGTGACCTGGCGCGAGCAATTGGTGGAACTGTCCAGCGGTGAGTACAACCTGCTGGTGGTGTTGGCCCGGCATGCCGGTGAGGTGTTGAGCCGCGACCAGATCCTGCAACGCCTGCGCGGCATCGAATTCAACGGCACCGACCGTTCGGTGGACGTGGCGATTTCCAAGTTGCGGCGCAAATTCGACGACCACGCCGGCGAGGCGCGCAAGATCAAGACCGTGTGGGGCAAAGGCTACCTGTTCAGTCGTTCCGAGTGGGAATGCTGAGCCGATGTTCAGAATCCTCTTTCGTCTTTATCTGGTAACCATTGTCTCGTTCAGCGCAGCGATCTACCTGGTGCCGGATCTGGTGATCAAGGTGTTCCACGAGCGCTTTGTCACCTACAACCTCGATTACTCCCGTGGGCTGCAAACGCTGATCGTCAAACAGTTTCACGCGGCCCCGACCGAACAGTGGCCAGCCCTGGCCGCTGAAATGGACAAGGACTTCAATCCACTGCACATCGTGCTCAGTGCCAATGACGACAGCAGCCTGACGCCTGATGAGCAGCAGCGCTTGCGCCGTGGCGAGAACGTCGTACGCGTGGGCGATTGGGGCTGGAGAACGCTGGCGGTCGCGCCGCTGAATGAGCGCACCGTGGTGCAAATGGTCGTGCCACCGGATCCGCTGGACGTCAACCTGTTGTACTGGAGCATCAACGTCCTGATCGGCGCGACCATGCTCGCTTGCCTGTTGCTGTGGCTGCGCCCGCACTGGCGTGACCTGGAGCGCCTCAAGGGCGCGGCCGAGCGCTTTGGCAAGGGCCACTTGAGCGAGCGCACGCAAATTTCCCCGAGCTCTAACATCGGCAGCCTGGCCAGCGTGTTCGACACCATGGCCGGTGATATCGAGAACCTGCTCAACCAGCAGCGGGACTTGCTCAATGCGGTGTCCCACGAGTTGCGCACGCCGCTGACGCGCCTGGACTTCGGCCTGGCGCTGGCGCTGTCCGACGACTTGCCGGCGGCCAGCCGCGAACGCCTGCAAAGCCTGGTGGCACACATCCGGGAGCTCGATGAATTGGTGCTGGAGCTGCTGTCCTACAGTCGCCTGCAAAACCCGGCGCGGCTAACGGAGCAGGTCGAGGTGTCGCTGGATGAATTCATCGACAGCATCCTTGGCAGCATCGACGAAGAAATGGAGTCCCCGGAAATCGTCATCGACGTGCTGCTGCACGGCCAGCTCGAACGCTTCAGCCTGGACCCGCGTCTGACTGCCCGCGCCTTGCAGAACCTGCTGCGCAACGCCATGCGCTATTGCGAGAAGCGTATTCAGATCGGTGTGCAGGTGTACGCCGGTGGCTGTGAGATCTGGGTAGACGATGACGGCATTGGCATTCCGGATGACGAACGCGAGCGGATTTTCGAACCCTTCTACCGCCTCGACCGCAGCCGCGACCGCGCCACGGGTGGTTTCGGATTGGGTCTGGCGATCAGCCGCCGCGCGCTGGAGGTCCAGGGCGGCATGCTGACGGTAGAAGCCTCGCCGCTGGGCGGGGCGCGGTTTCGCTTGTGGTTGCCGCCTTCAGCCTGACGCGTCCAGGTGAAAAAACCACTATCAAGCGCTCAACCGACTGCGCAACAGTTTGGCCATCTCTTCCAGATCCGTCATCGGCTGATGCCCGATCAGCATCCAGGCGTGTTCCATGTCGGCCCAATACACGATGTTCAGCTCGCGCCGCCGTTCCCGGGCAAATTGGCGACTGCCGCTGTTGGAGCGGGTGACGCACAGCGCCATGGGGCCGTGCGCCGGATCGAGGTAGGTGATCTGGGCGATGGGGGCACCGTCGTACTCGAGGATTTGCGCACGCTTGAACTCGGCACGGGGCAGGCTCAGTTTTGCCGGCGCGAGGTCAAGGCCCAGGCGCGCATCGATGGTCCGCAGTTGTGCCCGTTGGCTGGCTTCATCAGCGGGTAAGTGATCCAGGGTTTCCGGCACGTAGAGCGCCATGTAATCGGCCACCAGGCCGCGCCAGCTGTGTGTCTGCTGGCTCGCTTGCCAGCCGAGGAACAAACGGTCCGCCAGCACGCCGCCGGCCAACAGTCCGGCCGCCGCGGCAAGGAACCAGCGTCGATTGAGCGCAGGGCGGACGGGAGAGGGCAGTGTGGCGAGCATGGCTTGCAGGCGGTCCACCGGGGCCTGCCGGGCCAGTTCATCGTAGGCGTCCTTGAACGGCAGGCTGCTGCGACCCAGCCATTGCAGGCGCAGGCCGAGCATCGGGTCGGCGATGATGGCCGCGTCGATGCGCGAGCGCTGCTCGGCATCGAGTTGGTTGTCGAGGTACGCCACCAGTTGTTCGTCCGAGGGTCTGGCGCTCATCAATGTTCTCCTCGGTTAGGGTTGGGCACCGTGTGCAACGGTGGGTATTCGGCCAATTTCGCACGAGCGGTGGCCAGGCGACTCATGACCGTGCCGATGGGCACTTGCAGCACATCGGCGACTTCGCGGTAGGACAACCCTTCGACGTAGGCGAGAAACACGGTTTCGCGCTGGGCCTCGGGCAATGCATCGACGCGCCGGATGACCTGTGCCGCCAACACGTGGGTCTGCGCCACGGATTCTCCATCGAACGACAAGGCCTGATCGGCATCCACCTGGCCCTGACCTTGACGCACCCGTTGGGCGCGGACTTCGTTGAGCCAGATCGAATGCAGAATGCTCAGCAGCCAGCGGTCCATACGCGTCCCCGGCTCGTATTGCCCGGCCCGTTCAAGCGCCCGCACGCAGGTGGCCTGCACCAGGTCATCGGCGACATGCCGTTGTCGGGACAACAGCAGGCCGTAGCGCCATAAACGCGCCAGGTGCTGGTACAGTTCCGTTCGTATTGTCTGATCGCTGGCGATGGCGACCTCCGTCCGCTCGGGTTGTCAGGTTTTCGATGAACCGTTGATGGCTTCGGCCAGGTCCTGGTACTCCTCGCACTGGGTATTGCCGCAGATGGCTTTGATCTGCTGCAGTTGCTCCTGTGCAAGATCCAGCCGGCCTTTGATCACATAGGCCTCGCCGAGGTATTCACGGACTTGCGCGTATTGCGGGTCGAGTTTTACCGATTGCAGGTAATAACCGATGCCTTCGTCGGTTCGCCCCAGTTTACGCGTGGCGTAGCCGCGATAGTTCAATGCTTTTGCCGTATTTGGCTGTTTCAGTGTGTCGAGCAGGGCCAGGGCTTCTTCGTAACGCCCGTCCTTGGCCAGTTGATAGGCATAGTTGGTGCGGTCTTCGTCAGGCACCAGGTTGCTGGTCTGCCTGACGCACCGATGCGATCGGGTATCCAGCACCTGACCTTTCGGGCAGTTGGGCCTGGTGGGCATGTCGTCACCGCCGCCACCACCGTTGGCCAGGGCGAGGGAACCGGACAGCGCAACGGTCAGCAACAGCGGGGTCATCAGCACAGCAAAACGAATATTCATGGGCTTGGCTCCATAGGTTCATGCGTTTCAGGTCAGGTCGCGCCCGCCGGATGCAGCGCAAGGTCGAAACAGCCAACGGCTTGAACAATTGAAGGGGGCTGACTGCCCCGGCAATCTCATGTTCACGGTTGATGTCATGAGAACACCGCAGCAAGAACAATTATTCATTGTGGGAGCGGGCTTGCTCGCGAAGGCGGAGTGTCAGGCAGCATTAATGTTGATTGACCCAATGCCTTCGCGAGCAAGACCGCTCCCACAGGGATTGTCGTCGAGCAAAACATCCGGGCGGCGTTCCGACGATGAGCGGCGACTGGCTATCAGCCCAGCAAACGAATGGCTGAACCGGCAGACCAGGCCTGGATGTCCTCGATCATTTGCGAGAAAAACAGCTGGTAGTTCTGTTGGCTCACGTACCCGACATGGGGCGTCGCCAGCACGTTATCCAGCGTCCGGAACGGATGGTGGGCGGGCAGGGGCTCCTGTTCGAAGACGTCCAGGGCGGCGCCGGCCAGCCGCTGTTTCTGCAGCGCCTTGATCAGTGCCGCTTCATCGACAATCGGTCCGCGAGCGGTATTTACCAGCAGCGCCGTGGGCTTCATCCAGCTCAGTGCCTCTGCGTCCACCAGGCCCCGACTGCGGTCGCTGAGCACCAGGTGCACCGACAACACGTCGGCCTGTTCGAACAGTTCCTGCTTGCTGACATAGGTCACGCCGACTTGCGCCGCACGTTCGGCGGTGAGGTTTTCACTCCAGGCGATGACGCGCATGCCGAACACCTGACCGAACTGCGCAACGCGCTGACCGATGCTGCCAAGGCCGAGGATCGCCAGCGTCTTGCCGTGCAGGTCGCCGCCCAGGCCTTGTTGCCACTGGCCGGCACGCAAGGCATTGGCTTCAACCACCAGGTTGCGGGTTGCGGCCATGATCAGCGCCCAGGTCAGTTCCGGTGCGGCGTGTTTGTAGCTGTCGGTGCCGCAGGCCTGAATGCCCAGCCCGGCGGCGGCTTTCAGGTCGAGGGCCGCGTTGCGCATGCCGCCGGTCACCAGCAGTTTGAGCTTCGGCAGGCGGCGCAGCAGGTCCTCATCGAAGCGGGTGCGCTCGCGCATCACGCAAATCACCTCAAACCCGGCCAGACGCTCGGCCAGGGATGGGTTATCGGTGGGGTAGTCATGGAGAAAACTCACCTGGCCGACGCTGTCCAGCGCCGACCAGTCCACCACATCCCGCGCCACATCCTGCCAATCATCAAGCACTGCAATCTGTACAGGCATCAGCCTTTCCTCTTCAACGCACGGGGTTGGTCTTGTTCAGCCAGGCGAGCAGGGCCTGGTGGAATTCTGCCGGCTCTTCCATCTGTGGCGCGTGGCCCATGCCAGGGAATTCGACCAGCGTGGACTGGGGAATCAGCCTGGCCACTTGTTTGCCGAGGACGTCGTAGTGCCCGATCTTCGCCTTGACCTCGGGAGGGGCGATGTCACTGCCGATGGCGGTGGTATCGGACGTTCCGATCAACAGCAGGGTCGGCATCCGCAGGTTGTGGAATTCGTAGTACACCGGTTGGGTGAAGATCATGTCGTAGATCAGCGCGGAGTTCCAGGCGACTTGCGTATGCCCCGGGCCTTTGTTCAGGCCGGCGAGCATGTCGACCCAGCGATCGAATTCAGGTTTCCAGCGGCCGCCGTAATACGTGGTGCGTTCGTAGTTGCGGATACCGTCGGCGCTGAGTTTGAGTTCGCGTTCGTACCATTGATCAACCGTGCGATAGGGCACGCCGAGGGCTTTCCAGTCTTCCAGGCCAATGGGGTTGACCAGCGCCAGTTGCTCGACCTGATCGGGGTATTGCAAGGCGTAGCGAGTGGCGAGCATGCCGCCGGTGGAATGCCCCAGCAGGGTCGCTTTCTGGATGCCCAGCGCCTTGAGCAATTGCTGGGTGTTCGATGCCAGTTGCTGGAAACTGTACTGATAGTGCGCCGGTTTGCTGGAGGTGCAGAAGCCGATCTGGTCCGGGGCGATGACCCGATAGCCGGCGTCGCTGAGGGCTTTGATCGAGCTGTCCCAGGTGGCGCCGCAGAAGTTCTTGCCGTGCATCAGTACCACGCTGCGACCGTTGGCCTTGCCGTGGGCGGCGACGTCCATGTAACCCATTTGCAGGGACTGGCCCTGGGATTCGAGCGCGAAGTGCTTGAGTGTGTACGGATAGTCGAAACCCTGGAGTTCGGGGCCATATGCCGGTCCTTCGGCGTGGGCGATGGCGGGCAGTGCAGCGGTCAGCAACAGGCCGGGTAACCAGCGGGAGAAGGGGCGCGACATGGGGCAACTCCACGGAACATCCGCCGATGCTGCATCGGCTCGATCAGGGCGACATTAAACACAGGCAATCGCCGCCCTTGATGGTTCAACCCATCCAGCCCAATGTCGCCACGGCCAGCACGCCGTAACGGGCGCCTTTGGCCAGCGTGACGATCAGCAGGAAGCGCCCCAGGGGCTCGCGCATGACCCCGGCGACCAGCGTCAGCGGATCGCCGATCACCGGTAGCCAACTGAGCAGCAATGACCAATGGCCGTAGCGTTGGTAATGAAGTCGGGCCTTTTCCAGATGCCGGGGGCTCACCGGGAACCAGCGCCGGTCGCGGAACCGTTCGATCCCACGCCCCAGCCACCAGTTAAGCAGCGACCCCAGGACGTTGCCGAGCGTTGCCACCGCCAGCAGCGCCCAGAGCCAATACCGATCGCTGAGCAGCAATGCGACCAGCACGGCTTCGGATTGCAGCGGCAGCAGCGTGGCGGCACCGAATGCGGCAAAAAACAACCCGAGGTACGCGCCGGACATCAATGGGCGGGGTAGTCCGCAACCACCACGTCAGTGCCGTTCTTTTTCAGGCCAATGACCTGATAGGCATCGCTCATGCCATCCATTTCCATGCCGGGCGACCCCATGGGCATGCCGGGGGCGGCGACGCCAAGCAGATCGTCGCGCTTGCTCAGGGCCAGGACCTGGTCGGCCGGGACATGACCTTCGACGAATTTGCCGTTGATCAATGCGGTGTGGCACGACGCCAGGCGCGGCGGTACACCATGCTGTTGCTTGAACTCACTCATGTTGGCTTCGACGTGGTCTTCGACCTTGAAGCCATTGGCCTCCAGGTGGGAGATCCATTTTTTGCAGCAACCACAATTGGCGTCGCGATGAACCTCGATCGGGATGAGGTCGGCGGCCTGGGCCAGGGAGGAAATGAACAGGGCGCTCAGGGCGATCAGACGCAGAGGGTTTCGCATGGGATTCGTCTCGGCTAACGGGCAAAAAAACGCATTCTGACCATTTTTTCCGGTCAGGCATTCAAGGAGTGTTTCGAAGTGCTACAAAGATCCGCCGTTCGATGATGGTGGATCAACGCTGTCAGGCAGATGAGGGGCACATTACAAAATCGTCAGGTTGAAATGCCGAAGGCGCGTGTCTACTTGATCCCCGGGTTCAATAAAGGTTCTTCACGCAATCCCGGGGAACACCGATACCTGTAGGAGCCGGCTTGCTGGCGATGGCGGCCTCATGGCTGGCGTATTTTGTTGGTGGTGTACATATCCATTTCTGCGGTAACGGCCGCCTAGGGTTCCGCTTTTACGGGGCACTTGGAAGAGCCTGTAGGAGCGAGCTTGCTCGCGATGGCGGTCAACGATGACGCGGGGCGCCTGATACCCCGCGGAGCTCTCAGGTTTTTCGCGAGCAAGCTCGCTCCTACAGAGCCCGTCGCGATCGGCCATCCATGGCCGTGCGCGGCTAACCCGGCATCCATGCCGGGTTGCCCACTGCGCAGAACCTGCGCTCGGCCTCTCGAGGGGGCGTGCACCGCAAAACCACCGCGAGGCGAGCTAACGCTCGACCTCGTTGTTTGGTGGTGCACGCGTTCCCCTTACCGGTCGAGCAGTTTCATGACTTCTTCCGGATAACGCAGGCCAGCGGTTGCATTCGCCGCAAAGATCGCCTCGAGCGCGTGCAGTTCTTCGGCATTCAGCGTCACCTGAAGTGCAGCCACGTTTTCTTCCAGGTATCGACGTTGCTTGGTGCCTGGAATCGGGATCAGGTAATCACCCTGGGCCAGCACCCACGCCAGCGCCAATTGGCCGGCGGTCACGCCTTTCTCTGCCGCGAGCGCCTGAACCTGCTGCACCAGCAGCAGGTTCTTCGCGAAGTTTTCGCCCTGGAAGCGCGGGCTGAAACGGCGGTAATCGTCTGCCGCGAAATCATCCGGACTTTTCAATGCGCCGGTCAGAAACCCCCGGCCCAACGGGCTATAAGGCACAAAGGCAACGCCCAGGCGCTGGCAGGCTGCCAGGCAACCGTTTTCTTCCTGATCACGGCTCCACAACGAATATTCACTTTGCAACGCACTGATCGGATGAACCTTGTGCGCCCGTTCCAGTGTCGTCACCGAGGCCTCGCTCAATCCCAGGTAACGGACTTTGCCGGCACTGACCAGCTCGGCCATGGCGCCAACGGTTTCTTCAATCGCCACCTGCGGGTCGATGCGGTGTTGGTAATACAGGTCCAGGGTGTCCACGCCGAGGCGTTTCAAGCTGCCGTCGATGGACTGGCGAATGTATTCCGGCCGACCGTTGACGCCCCGGGCGCCGGGGTTCGCCGGGTCGCGGACGATACCGAACTTGCTGGCCAGGAACACCTGGTCGCGCTTGCCGGCAATGGCCTTGCCAATCAGTTCTTCATTGGTATGCGGGCCGTACATGTCGGCGGTATCGAGCAGGTTGACGCCCAGTTCCAGCGCACGATGCAGGGTGGCGGTGGCTTCGCGGGTGTCCGTGCCGGTGGTATAGAAATCGGTCATGCCCATGCAACCCAGGCCGATGGCCGAAACCTGCGGACCGTTTTTCCCCAATTGACGTGTGTGCATGAAATCAGCTCCCTGTGAAGTGAATCGCCATTGTTAACCTCGACAGAAACAAGATAAACCGGCTAAAACGGCTATCACTATTCGTTAAATCTAAACAATCTGCCGGTGGAACCAGCAATGGACCGTTTCAACGCCATGCGTGTCTTTACCCGAATCGTCGAGCTGGGTGGCTTTGCCAGGGCTGCCGACAGCCTGCAACTGCCCCGGGCCTCGGTGACCATCCTGATCAAGCAATTGGAGGCGCATCTGGGGGTACAACTGCTGCAACGCACCACGCGGCAGATCAGCATGACGCTCGACGGTGCGGCCTATTACCCGCGCTGCGTGCGCTTGCTGGCGGACCTTGAAGAGACCGAAGCGGTGTTCAGTGCTGCACGCCACAATCCCAAGGGGCTGTTGCGCGTGGACATGCCGGCGGGCGTGGGGCGCCTGGTGGTGATTCCGGCACTGCCGCAATTCACGGCCCGCTATCCCTTGATCGAGCTGGAAATCGGCTTGAACGACCGGCCGATCGACCTGATTCGCGAAGGTGTCGATTGTGTGTTGCGCGGTGGTTCGCCACTGGACGATTCGTTGGTGGCGCGGCCACTGGTGATGATGGATCAGGTGACCTGTGCCAGCCCCGACTATCTGCAGCGACACGGAACGCCAAGTACGCTGGATGACCTGCACGGGCATCAGGTGGTCGAGTACTTTTCCAGCAGCAACGGAAAACGCTATGGGCTGGAGTTTGTCGTGGATGGCCAGGTGCAGTCGGTCGACCTGCCCAAGCAGGTGGCGGTCAACAGTGCCGATGGCTATCTGGCGGCGTGCGAGGCCGGATATGGTCTGGTGCAGACGCCGTATTATCACGTGGCGCGGCAACTGGAGGAGGGGCGTTTGTGTGAAGTGCTGAGGCAACTGCCGCCACCGGGCATGCCGATGACGGCGCTTTATCCGCCGCACCGCCAGTTATCCCGGCGGGTGCGTGTGTTTGTCGATTGGCTGGTAGAGCTGTGTGCCCAGCCCGGCAATGATTTTTACAGAAAGGACTCGGGACGTTAAGCCGCCGTTAACGATGTTGGTAGTAACCCGGTCCGCCATGGCCGTAGTAGTGATCGTGGTGCCGGCCCCCATGGGGGTAAATAATGCAACCGCTCAGGGTCAAGAGGGCAAGCAGGGGAATCAGCGGTGTGATTCGACGCAACATTTTGGAAATCCTCATGGTTATCGCCGTAATGAAGCCAAAACTCTTCATCGGCTGTAACATGAGACCCCTGCTTATAGCGGATTACTCCCGAAACAGGGTAAGCGCTTGGCATGCATGTCGATACAAGCCGGATACATTTTTCAGATTCAGGAACCCGCAATGACTCAGTCGCAACGTTTGAAATACTCGATTCTGATCTCCCTGGTGGTACTGGGGATCATGTTTGGCCTTTCCTGGTTGCAGAACACCGGCGTCATCAGCGAAAAAGTGTTCCAGTACATCGCCATCGGCGTGGCGGTGGTCGTGGTGGTCATCAATGGCGTGATGCGCCGCAAGGTCAAGCCCTGATCATTCGATCATGGGTTGCGCAGGATGGCAGCAGCCTGAGGATGCAGGCTGTAGCTTTTGTCGGGGTTCAGGACAATCACGCCTTCGCTGCACAAGCGCTTTAGCACTTCACGCACACTGAGAAAGGACAGGGGAACATCCAGGTCCAGCAATTGGCTGTGCACGCCACGCACGCCAAGGCTGCGGTCGCTTTCGGCGGCCATCAGCAAGGCATCGATGACTTTCAGGCGGATCAGGCTGGTTCGAAGGCCATAGCTCTTGAGCAAGACTCTGATTCGCTCGTTGGCGTGGCGATCGGTACGTGGCTCGAATGCGCTGACTCCCATGGAAGTACCCTTTGGCGCATTGCTACCGTCCATTGGCAGTTGCGAGTTGTACATTGCAAAACTCCTTTTCAGAGCCTGATCAGGAAAAAGTGGGCGCTCTTACATGACTAGACGTATGAGCAGCGCAAATCATGAAGGCTCAAATGTAGAAATTTTGTCGCCTACGTGTGATCAACCTGTCAGACCCTGTGCCAATGGGCGGTAAAACCCTAAATTTTTGATGTGAGCTTCGTCCCTACAGGGAGGCACACTGCGTGTGGGTATGCGCAGCAGTGGCCATCGTTTTTTCGATCAGGAGCGAGCGTGATTATTTCCAGCCAGTTAGCCAGGTTGAGCCTGGCGAGTGTGACACTGGGGTTGAGCCTGGGGCTGAGCCTTGCTGCGAGCGCCAGCGGTACGCCTGTGCAAACGAGCGCGGACATTCGCCGAACCAGTTTCGGCGTGCCGCACATCCGCGCCGACAACGAGCGCGGGCTCGGCTACGGCATCGGCTATGCCTACGCCCAGGACAACCTGTGCCTGCTGGCCAACGAGATCACTACGGTGAACGGCGAACGTTCGCGGTATTTCGGGCCGGATCAGTTCACCGTCGAAGAGCGGGGGAACCTGGTCAGCGATGTGTTTTTCACCTGGTTGAATACACCAGAGGCCGTGGCCGGTTTCTGGCAGGCGCAAACTCCGCAAGTCCACGAACTCATTGAGGGTTACGTGGCGGGTTATAACCGTTCGCTGGCCGAACGTCGCGCACAGGGTTTGCCGGTGCAATGCCAGGGTGACTGGGTGCGGGATATCACGACGATGGATCTGGTCAAGTTGACCCGGCGCCTGCTGGTCGAGGGTGGCGTCGGGCAATTTGCCGAGGCCCTGGCCGGGGCCGCGCCTCCTGAGGCGGTTACTCAGGCGTCAAACGCAGGTTTCCAGGTGGCCGCCACGCGGATGCAGCGCTTTGCCCTGGACCGGGGCAGCAACGCCGTCGCGGTCGGCAGCGAGCGTTCTTTCAACGGGCGCGGCATGCTGCTGGCCAATCCGCACTTTCCGTGGGTGGGCGGCATGCGTTTTTACCAGATGCACCTGACCATTCCCGGCAAGCTGGACGTGATGGGCGCGGCGCTGCCCGGCCTGCCGGTGATCAACATCGGTTTCAATCAACATCTGGCCTGGACCCACACCGTGGACTCGTCCAGGCATTTCACCTTGTACCGTCTGCAACTCGACCCCAGGGATTCGACCCGTTACCTGCTCGACGGCCAGTCCTTGCCGATGGATAAGCAAACCCTGACCGTCAACGTCAAACAGGCGGACGGGCAGGTCCGGGCGATTTCCCATGTGATCTACAGCTCGAAGTTCGGCCCGGTGGTGCAATGGCCAGGAAAGCTGGATTGGGACCAGCAGTACGCCTACAGCTTGCGCGATGCCAACCTCGATAACGACCGCGTTCTACAGCAGTGGTACGCGATGAACCGCGCTGAAAACCTCAAGGATTTCCAGGATTCGGTGCACAGGATCCAGGGCATTCCGTGGGTCAACACGCTGGCGGCGGACGATCAGGGGCAGACGTTGTACATGAACCTGTCGGTGGTGCCCAACGTCAGCGCCGCCAAACTGGCGCAGTGCAGCGACCCGCGGATCGGCCTGCAGATGATCATCCTCGACGGTTCCAGCAGTGCCTGTGCCTGGGACGTCGACCCGCTGGCCGCGCAGGCCGGCATCTATGCCTCGGACAAACTGCCGCAATTGCTGCGCAAGGACTTTGTCCAGCACTCCAACGATTCGGCGTGGATGGCCAACCCGGCGCAACCGCTGACCGGCTACTCGCCATTGATCAGCCAGGACAGCCAGCCATTGGGCTTGCGTTCGCGTTTTGCGCTGGATCGCTTGCATACGCTGGCCAAGGTCGGGTCGACGGACTTGCAACACATGGTCATGGACGATCAGGTGTACCTGGCCGTTCAAGTGATGCCCGATCTGCTGCAGTTTTGCGCGAAAGATCTCGGCACCGACGCAAAAGTGCTCGCGCCCCTGTGCGCCAGCCTCAAAGCGTGGGATCGCACGGCAAACCTGAACAGCGGTCTTGGGTTTGTCCACTTCCAGAATGTCATGGAGGCGTTGGAGCAGGTCCCGGACGCCTGGCGCGTGGCGTTCGATCCGCTGGACCCGCAACACACCCCGCGTGGCCTGGCGATCGATCGCCCGGACGTGGCGCAGGCGCTGCGGGCGGCGATGCTGGCCTCGGTCGAACAGGTCAGCGCTGCGGGCCTCCAACCAGACAGCCGCTGGGGCGATATCCAGGTGGTCAGCAGCGGTAGCCAGCAAACACCGATTCACGGCGGGCCGGGCACGCTGGGGGTCTATAACGCAATCCAGAGCGTGCCGAGATCCGACGGCAAGCGTGAAGTGGTCAGCGGCACCAGTTATTTGCAGGTGGTGACCTTTGATGAGCAGGGGCCACAGGCCAAAGGGTTGTTGGCGTTCTCGTTATCGAGCGACCCGGCGTCGAAGTATTCCCGGGACCAGACCCAGGCGTTTTCGAACAAGCAATTGAGCGTGTTGCCGTTCACCGAGCAACAGATCATTTCCGATCCGCACTATCAGGTGCAGACAATTCGTCAGCAGGATGAAAAGCCCGCCAAGGTGGCCGCGCAGTGATCTGAAGGGGTGTTGAAACGAACGAGAAAGGCCGCACCCCGCAAGGGTTGCGGCTTTTTCAGCTTTTCGGGGTCTTTTGCGGAATCGCGTTGACCACCAGGTTGCCGTTGGCATTGCGCGTCAGGTAGACCGGCAGCACCCGGGGCAGGGACTTCACCAGGCCGTTGATCTCTTTGATGTTGTAGATGCCGCCGATGTGGATCGAGCCGGTGCTGTTGTCAGCGACCATCAACGGTTTATCCAGGTAGCGATTGATCAGGGGCAATGCATCGGTCAGCGCCAGATCGTCGAGCACCAGTTTGCCCTGGCGCCAGGCCAGCGAACTGTCGTTGTCATAGGTATCGCTGATGCGCGGAGTGAAATCGCCGCGGCGATAGCTCGCCTGCATCGCCGGACCCAGCCGCAGGCCGTCGTCGGGCAGGTCATCGTTGCTGCTGACCAGTACCGAGCCTTCGATCAGGTTCACCTTCACCTGGTCTTCATACATCCAGACGTTGAATTGGGTCCCGGTCACGCGTATGCGGCCCTCGGCCGCCTTGACGATAAACGGGTGACGAGTGTCGTGGCTGACGCTGAAGAAAGCCTCACCTTTTTTCAGCGTGACTTGCCGCTGATCCTTGTAGTTGCTGTACGTCAGTTCGCTACCGAGGTTCAGTTCGACCTGACTGCCATCGTTCAAGGTGACCGTGCGGACGTGGTCGGTCGATTCAAAATGCTGGTACGAATTGGGTAGCCAACCCAGGTGCCAGCCGCTGAACGCGGCCAGCGGCAACGCCAGGGCACACACGGCGGCAGCGATGCCCATGGTGCGCCAAGGCGTCTGAGGCTTGGCGCGAACCATCGTCACGACGGGGGCGGGGGAAGGCAGGTCCCCGGCGACATCCCAGATTTCCAGCATCGCCTCGTACTCGAAGGCATGGAGCGGATGCGCATCCCGCCATTGCGCGAACGCCTGGCGCTCTTGCTCAGTGCAATCATTGGCGTGCAGACGCATGCACCAATGCGCAGCGGCGTCGGTGATGGCGTCGTATTCGGCTTCCGAGTGCGTGTGTTCGGTCATTGGCTCATCCTGATTTCGTGCATTCTAACCTTGGGGGAAGTCTGCGAGAACATCAGTCATGGCAATTACCCATCAAAGTGCGTTTATTTTTCGTCAGAGCGCCGCGTTCCTTTCGGCTGGGAGAATTCGCGGACCTGCCCGGTGGGCCAACGCTGAAGGCGGTTGTACTGCAAAACGGCATTGCTGAGCGAAAGGCTTCGGGGAAAAACAGTGGAGCAGGTGAGTCAGGCATCCCTGCGCAATCGAAGGGTTGACAGCTCGCTCCCGGCGCGTTGTTAATCGGCGGTCTACGTACGCTGTTGCCCCCTCCAATAATTAGTCTGGAGCTTCAGATGTCTGCGCCACACGATCATGCCTCCACTGCGGTCTCGCAACACTTGTCCCTTGAAGCGTTGAGCGCTTTGCTAGAGAAGATTTTCTTGCGTCACGGCACCTCGGCCGATGTCGCCAGGGTGCTGGCGCAAAACTGCGCGGGCGCCGAGCGCGACGGCGCGCACAGTCACGGCGTGTTCCGGATGCCGGGTTATGTGTCCACACTGCAAAGTGGTTGGGTCAACGGCCAGGCCGTTCCGATCGTCGAAGATGTGGCTTCGGGTTTTGTGCGGGTCGATGCCGCCAACGGTTTTGCGCAACCGGCCCTGGCCGCCGCACGCGAGCTGTTGGTGGAGAAAGCGCGGAGCGCCGGAATCGCGGTACTGGCGATTCGTAACTCACACCATTTCGCTGCGCTGTGGCCGGATGTCGAACCTTTTGCCTATGAAGGCCTGGTGGCCTTGAGTGTGGTCAACAGCATGACCTGTGTCGTGCCCCACGGTGCCGACCGGCCGCTGTTCGGCACCAACCCGATTGCCTTTGCCGCCCGCGGGCCGACGGCGAACCGATTGTCTCGACCTTGCCACCAGTGCCATTGCCCATGGTGATGTGCAAATTGCCGCACGCGAGGGTGAACGCTTGCCGGCAGGGATGGGCGTCGACAGCCTCGGCCAGCCGACCACAGACCCGAAAGCGATTCTTGAGGGCGGCGCGTTGCTGCCTTTTGGCGGGCACAAGGGCTCGGCGTTGTCGATGATGGTCGAGTTGCTCGCGGCGGCGCTGACCGGGGGGAATTTTTCCTTCGAATTCGACTGGAAGAACCACCCCGGCGCCAAGACACCCTGGACCGGCCAATTGCTGATCGTGATCGATCCGAGCAAAGCGGCGGGACAGAGTTTTGCCGAGCGCAGCCAGGAATTGGTGCGTCAAATGCACGGTGTCGGCTTGAAGCGCTTGCCGGGTGACCGACGTCATCAGCAGCGCGCCAGGTCGCAGGTCAACGGCATCGAGCTGGATGCCCGGACGCTGGCGAACCTGCGGGAGCTGGCCGGGGACTGATTTTTGAGATAGCCGCAACCATGGAGCGAGCTTGCTCGCGATGACGTCAGCCTGTTCAACTCAGATGTTGACTGGATTGCCGCCATCGCGAGCAAGCTGCCCCACAGGTTGGGGTGTTAGATCTGAAATATTTACCGACGTCCCAGCAACAACCCCACCACCAGGCCGAACCCGGCAGAAATCGCCACGGTTTGCCATGGATGCCCGCCGATATAGGTTTCAGTAGCCTCGACCGCAGGCAGGGTCCGGTCGCGTACGCGGGTTACCGAGTCCCTGGCTTGCTGGAGTTTCAGCGCGATTTGTCCGCGAAGGGTCTCTGCTTCTTCCCCGACCAGTGAGGCGCTACGTTTCAGCAGTTTTCCGACTCCTCGATCAGCGATTGAAGTTCGCTGAACGCTAGATCCTTGATTTGATCTTCGGTGGCTTGCGCGGCGGTTTTGCGGACCATTGAAGTACCCTTGCAGGTAAGTGGACAGTGAGCAATGGAGTCTGCCGTTGTCGGAAAAGTTGCAGCTATTTTGCCCGGAGAGGTCATCCTGCTGAAAAACCGGCGCAGGACATTTCGTCCTACAGTGTAAGATGTCGCCTATTTTACGCAGCAGGAAATTCCCATGAGCTTCAATCTGGCCGACAAACCCCTCGCCGAGCGCGCTGCGCTTGAAGACGAGAAATCCCGTCTGTTCGAACTCTGGCAAAACAACCTGGGCAAAGCCAAGGGCGAGGCCGCACGGTTGTTCGGTGAACGGGCCAAGCGCAAAGGCAAGTGGGCGGAATGGGTGCGCGCCGAGCTGGACGGCATGTCGCCCCCGGAATTCGCCAACATGGTGCGCAGTGAAGTCAATCGCCTGATGGCCGCCAACAAGTAACATCGGCTGTCACGCGAAACTCGCGACAATCGCTTCACGCACTTTCAACACCACTGGATCGAGCTGGGTGCTGGTGCGCCAGCCCAGCTCGATCGGGTAACGCGGCAACGCCAAGGGGCAGGGTAGCAACGCCAGTCCGCTGAGCGTTGCGATGCTTTGCGCCGCATGGGCCGGAATGGTCGCAACGGCCTGGCTGCCCTTGAGCAAATGCGGCAACGCGGCAAAGTGCGTGGTCGAGGCGCACACCCGCCGACTCAGCCCCAGCGCCGCCAATCCTTCATCGGTAATCCCGATAAAACCGCCGGACGACACCAGAATGTGTTCACGGGCGACAAACTCTTCAAGACTGATGCTCTGCTGGCCCGCGCCCAGGCTCGATGGGTCCGCCAGACACAGGTATCCGCCTTCTCCCAGTACCTGACGGCTGAGCAGCCGCTCGGCAAACCCGCCCGCGGTAATCGCCAGGTCGATGCTGCGTTCCATCAATGCATGGGCGACGATCTGGCTATGGGTCTGGCGGAAAATCAGCCGCAGTTTCGGCGCGGTACGGGCGATTTCTTCAATCAGCCGCCGGCCGTAGGCAATTTCGAAATCATCCGACATGCCCACGGTGACCGAACGACCGTCGTACTGCTGTGCGGCCGGATCGACCATCGCCAGGCTCTGCCGGCATTTGTTCAGGGCATCGCTGACCACCGGTTTGAGCTGATTGGCCTTGAGCGAGGGGGCCAGGCCTCGTCCGGTGCGCACGAACAGTTGATCGCCATACACCTCGCGCAACCGACGCAGGGCTGCGCTGACCGCCGATTGCGTCACACCCAGGCGCAAGGCGGCGCGGCTGGCGCTGGACTCCTCGTGCAGTGCTTCGAAGACTTTGAGCAGGTTGAGGTCGATGTCGGTGATATTCATTTGGCTCATATCATTCAGCAGTGAATCGGTCTTTATTGATGATTGCGTGACGCCGGAGAATGAGCAACACCTGATGCGAATGGAGTGTGTGCGATGCCCAAATCAATCGTTGCTGCCCTGCAGATCGGCGCATTGCCCGGTGGCAAGGCTGAAACCCTGGAACAGATCCTGTCTTATGAAAACGCGATCATCGAAGCCGGCGCCGGGTTGGTGGTGATGCCGGAAGCGCTGTTGGGTGGTTATCCCAAAGGCGAGGGCTTTGGTACGCAGCTTGGTTATCGCCTGCCGGAAGGTCGCGAAGCCTTTGCCCGCTATTTTGCCAATGCCATCGACGTACCCGGCGCGGAAACCGAGGCACTGGCGGCACTGTCCGCACGCACCGGGGCCAATCTGGTGATCGGCGTGATCGAGCGTGCAGGCAGCACTTTGTACTGCACTGCGCTGTATTTTGATCCGCAGGCCGGTCTGGTGGCCAAACACCGCAAACTGATGCCCACCGGCACCGAACGGCTGATCTGGGGCAAGGGCGATGGTTCGACGCTGCCGGTGATCGACAGCCAGGTCGGGCGCGTCGGTGCGGCGGTGTGCTGGGAAAACATGATGCCGCTGCTGCGCACGGCGATGTATGCCAAGGGCGTGGAGGTGTGGTGCGCGCCGACCGTGGACGAACGGGAGATGTGGCAGGTCAGCATGCGCCATATCGCCCATGAGGGTCGTTGTTTCGTGGTCAGTGCCTGTCAGGTCCAGGCCTCGCCCCGGACCCTGGGCCTGGACATCGCCAACTGGCCGGCGGATCGGCCACTGATTGCCGGCGGCAGCGTGATCGTAGGTCCCATGGGCGACATCCTCGCCGGGCCTTTGCGTGACAGCGCCGGTCTGCTCACCGCGCCAATCGACACGGACGACCTGGTACGCGCCCGCTACGACTATGACGTGGTCGGCCACTACGCGCGGCCGGATGTGTTCGAGCTGACCGTGGACGAGCGCGCCAGACCGGGGGTGCGCTTCATCGCTTGATACCCAGCGGGCTTTGGCCAAAGCAGTCAGACAACTTGATAACTTTGACCATTGCCCGACACCCCGCGCAGAGCGAGTATTTCCCTGTTGATTACGGTTCCCCCAACCCAATAAAAACACAGAGGGATTCTGGCAATGCGCGATTACTTGTCTGCTACTTCTCGGTTCAATTATCAGCACACCGTCGACGCCGCACTCGCAGGCGACCTGACAGCCCTCAACGCCTGTGTCGAATGCTGTGACCGGCATGCCTTGCCGGGCCGCATCGCGCTGTTCTGGGAAGGGCGCGACGGCACCAGTGCTACCTATACCTTCACCGAACTGCAGGACAAGGCCGCGCGTTTCGCCAATTACCTGCTGGCCCAAGGCGTGAAGAAGGGCGACAAGGTGGCCGGCCTGTTGCCACGCAATATCGAACTGTTGATCACCGTGTTCGCCACCTGGCGCATCGGCGCGGTGTATCAACCGCTGTTTACCGCATTCGGCCCCAAAGCCATCGAGCACCGCCTGAGCTGCTCTGGCGCCAAAGTGGTGGTCACCGATGCGGTGAACCGGCCGAAACTGGCCGAAGTTGCCGATTGCCCGACCACGGTGACCGTCACCGGCCCCAAAGGACAGGGCCTGGTTCGCGGCGATTTCAGTTTCTGGGCCGAACTGGCCAACTATTCTGCCGACTGTGAACCGGTGCTGCTGACCGGGGAAGATCCGTTCCTGCTGATGTTCACCTCGGGCACCACCGGCCCGTCGAAAGCCCTGTCGGTGCCGCTCAAGGCCATCGTTGCGTTCCAGAGCTACACCCGCGATGCGGTGGATCTGCGCCCGGAAGACGCCTTCTGGAACGTCGCTGACCCGGGTTGGGCCTACGGCATCTATTTCGGTGTCACGGGGCCGATGTCCATGGGGCATCCGATCACCTTTTACGATGGCCCGTTCACCCTCGAAAGCACCTGCCGGGTGATCAACAAGTACGGGATTACCAACCTCACCGGTTCGCCGACGGCCTACCGATTGCTGATTGCCGGTGGCGAAGAATTCGCCAAGTCGATCAAGGGCAAGCTGCGCATCGTCAGCAGCGCTGGCGAACCGCTGAACCCGGAAGTGATCCGCTGGTTCGCCGACAACCTCGACGTGGTGATCCACGACCATTACGGCCAGACCGAACTGGGCATGGTGCTGTGCAACCACCACGGCCTTGAACATCCGATTCACATGGGCGCCGCCGGTTTTGCCTCGCCGGGCCACCGCATTGTGGTCCTGGATGACCAATACAAGGAACTGGGCGTTGGCCAGCCGGGCATTCTGGCGATCGACCGCAGCCAGTCGCCGATGTGCTGGTTCGCCGGCTACGAAGGCGGGCCGACCGAGGCCTTCGTCGGCAACTATTACCTGAGTGGCGACACCGTCGAGTGGAACCCGGACGGCAGCATCAGTTTTGTCGGTCGCAGCGATGACGTGATCACCACCTCCGGCTACCGGGTCGGTCCGTTCGACGTGGAAAGCGCACTGATCGAACACCCGGCCGTGGTCGAGGCCGCCGTGGTCGGCAAACCCGATCCGGAGCGCACCGAACTGGTCAAGGCCTTCGTCGTGCTCAACCCGCAATACCGCGCGGAACCTGCATTGGCCGAAGAACTGCGGCAACACGTGCGCAAGCGTCTGGCGGCGCATTCCTATCCCCGCGAAATCGAATTTGTCAGCGAGTTGCCGAAAACCCCAAGCGGCAAATTGCAGCGCTTTATCTTGCGCAACCAGGAAATCGCCAAGGCTCAAGAGGCCGCGGCGAAGAACGTTCCAGCTTGAATCCAGGGAAACAATGATGCAGATCGAGAACAAGATATTTATCGTCACCGGTGGCGCTTCCGGCCTCGGTGCAGCCACTGCCGAGGTGCTGGTTGGCGCTGGCGCGAAAGTGATGCTGGTGGACATGAACGCCGAAGCCGTTGCAGCCCAGGCCCAGCGCCTTGGCGCGCACAGCGTGGTGGCGGATATCAGCGACGAAGCGGCAGCCGAAGCCGCCGTGCAGGCGACGGTCAAGGCCTTTGGCGGCCTCAATGGCCTGGTCAATTGCGCGGGCATCGTGCGTGGCGAGAAGATTCTCGGCAAGAATGGCCCACATGCGCTGGCGAGCTTCAGCCAGGTGATCAACGTCAACCTGATCGGCAGCTTCAACATGCTGCGCCTTGCGGCAGCGGCGATTGCAGAAACCGAAGCGGATGCCGATGGCGAGCGCGGCGTGATCATCAATACCGCGTCTGCCGCGGCTTACGACGGTCAGATCGGCCAGGCGGCTTACTCGGCGTCCAAAGGCGCGATTGTCAGCCTGACCTTACCCGCTGCCCGCGAACTGGCGCGTTTCGGCATCCGTGTCATGACGATCGCCCCCGGCATCTTCGAGACGCCGATGATGGCTGGCATGACCCAGGAAGTGCGCGACTCCCTGGCCGCTGGCGTGCCATTTCCGCCGCGCTTGGGCAAACCGGGCGAGTACGCCGCGCTGGTCCGGCATATCATTGAAAACAGCATGCTCAATGGCGAGGTGATCCGTCTTGACGGTGCCTTGCGCATGGCTGCCAAATAAGGAGGATTTTTCATGACAATGTCCAACGATCCGATTGTAATCGTCAGCGCCGTCCGCACCCCGATGGGTGGTTTTCAGGGCGAACTGAAAAGCCTGACTGCGCCGCAACTCGGCGCTGCCGCCATCAAGGCCGCCGTTGAACGTGCCGGTGTTGCCAGTGATAGCGTCGACGAAGTGCTGTTCGGCTGCGTACTGCCGGCAGGCCTTGGCCAGGCCCCGGCGCGTCAGGCGGCGCTGGGTGCCGGGCTGGATAAATCGACCCGCTGTACCACCCTGAACAAGATGTGCGGTTCCGGTATGGAAGCGGCGATTCTGGCCCACGACATGCTGGTGGCCGGCAGTGCCGACGTGGTGGTCGCGGGCGGCATGGAAAGCATGTCCAACGCGCCTTACCTGCTGGACCGCGCCCGTGCCGGCTATCGCATGGGCCATGGCCGGGTGCAGGACTCGATGTTCCTGGACGGCCTCGAAGACGCCTACGACAAGGGCCGCCTGATGGGCACCTTCGCCGAAGACTGCGCCGAAACCAACAGCTTCAGCCGTGAAGCCCAGGACGCGTTTGCCATCGCCTCGACCACTCGCGCGCAACAGGCGATCAAGGACGGCAGCTTCAGGGACGAAATCGTGCCGCTTACCGTGACGGTCGGCAAAGAGCAGGTTGTGATCAGCAATGACGAGCAGCCACCCAAAGCCAAACTGGACAAGATCGCCTCGTTGAAACCGGCGTTCCGCGAAGGCGGTACGGTGACGGCGGCCAACTCCAGTTCGATCTCCGATGGTGCTGCCGCGTTGGTGCTGATGCGCCAGTCGCAGGCACAGAAACAAGGCCTGAAACCCTTGGCGGTGATTCATGGCCACGCCGCGTTCGCCGACACCCCGGGCCTGTTCCCGGTGGCACCGATTGGCGCCATCAAGAAGTTGATGAAGAAAACCGGTTGGTCGCTCAATGACGTCGATCTGGTGGAAGTCAACGAAGCCTTTGCCGTGGTCGGCATGGCCGCGATGACTCATCTGGAAATTCCCCACGAGAAACTCAACGTGCACGGCGGTGCTTGCGCCCTCGGTCACCCGATCGGGGCATCCGGTGCGCGGATTCTCGTGACCCTGCTCTCGGCCCTGCGCCAGAAAGGCCTTAAACGCGGCGTCGCGGCGATCTGCATCGGCGGCGGTGAAGCGACGGCCATGGCCGTGGAATGCCTCTACTGAAACTGACGCTATCCCATGTGGGAGCGGGCTTGCTCGCGAAGAGGGCGTGTCAGTCGACATCATCGTCGGATGACACACCGCTTTCGCGGGCAAGCCCGCTCCCACAGGGTTCTGCGTCGTAACCAGATTCAAGGATTCACCATGATCCCCAATGACGACCAACAACAGATCCGCGACATGGACCGGGACTTTGCCCAGGAACGGCTGAAACCCTTCGCGGCCGAGTGGGACCGTGAGCATCGCTTTCCCAAGGAAGCCATCGGCGAGATGGCCGGGCTGGGCTTCTTCGGCATGCTGGTGCCGGAGCAGTGGGGCGGATGCGACACCGGTTACCTGGCCTACGCCATGGCGCTGGAAGAAATCGCCGCCGGCGATGGCGCCTGTTCGACCATCATGAGTGTGCACAACTCCGTGGGTTGTGTGCCGATCCTCAACTACGGCACCGATGAGCAGAAAGAGCGCTTCCTCAAACCGCTGGCCAGCGGCGCGATGCTCGGCGCTTTCGCCCTGACTGAACCCCAGGCCGGTTCCGACGCCAGCGGCCTGAAAACCCGTGCGCAACTGCAGGGCGATCATTACGTGCTCAACGGCTGCAAGCAGTTCATCACCTCCGGGCGCAATGCCGGGGTGGTGATCGTGTTTGCAGTGACCGATCCGGGCGCTGGCAAACGCGGCATCAGCGCCTTTATCGTGCCGACCGATTCGCCGGGCTACACCGTTGCGCGGGTCGAAGACAAGCTCGGTCAGCATGCGTCCGACACCTGCCAGATCCTTTTCGAAGACGTGAAGGTACCGGTGGCCAATCGTTTGGGCGAGGAGGGCGAAGGCTACAGGATTGCCCTGGCCAACCTTGAAGGCGGCCGCGTCGGGATCGCTTCGCAATCGGTGGGCATGGCCCGCGCCGCATTCGAAGCGGCCCGTGACTACGCCCGTGAACGCGAGAGCTTCGGCAAGCCGATCATCGAGCATCAGGCTGTGGCATTCCGCCTGGCGGACATGGCGACCCAGATCGCTGTGGCGCGGCAAATGGTGCACTACGCCGCCGCCCTGCGCGACAGCGGCAAGCCGGCGCTGGTTGAAGCGTCGATGGCCAAGTTGTTCGCCTCGGAAATGGCCGAGAAGGTATGCTCCTCGGCGCTGCAAACCCTTGGCGGTTACGGTTACCTCAACGACTTCCCGCTGGAGCGCATCTACCGCGACGTGCGGGTCTGCCAGATCTACGAAGGCACCAGCGATATTCAGCGCATGGTCATTTCACGCAATCTATAAGAAGGAGTTCCCTGTGAGTTACGAAACGATTTTGCTGGAAACCCATGGCCGCGTTGGCCTGATCACCCTCAACCGCCCACAAGCGCTGAATGCGTTGAACGCACAGATCGTCAGTGAACTGAACCAGGCCCTCGACGGCTTCGAAGCTGACTCGAACATTGGCTGCATCGTGCTGACCGGTTCGAAAAAAGCCTTCGCCGCCGGTGCCGACATCAAGGAAATGGCTGAGCTGACCTATCCGCAGATCTATATCGACGACCTGTTCAGCGACAGCGATCGCGTGGCCAACCGCCGCAAGCCGATCATCGCGGCGGTCAACGGTTTCGCCCTGGGCGGCGGCTGTGAGCTGGCGTTGATGTGTGACTTCATTCTGGCCGGCGACAACGCCAAATTCGGCCAACCGGAAATCAACCTCGGCGTGTTGCCGGGCATGGGCGGCACCCAGCGCCTGACTCGCGCCGTGGGCAAGGCCAAGGCCATGGAAATGTGCCTGAGCGGCCGCTTGATCGATGCCGTGGAAGCGGAGCGCTGCGGCATCGTGGCGCGTATCGTGCCGAGCGATGAGCTGCTGGATGAAGCGCTGAAAGTCGCCGCGTTGATCGCTAAAAAGTCGCTGCCGATTGCGATGATGGTCAAGGAAAGCGTCAACCGTGCCTTTGAAGTGAGCCTGGCCGAAGGCGTGCGCTTTGAGCGTCGGGTGTTCCATGCGGCATTTGCGACGCAGGATCAGAAGGAAGGGATGGCGGCGTTCATTGCCAAGCGTGAGGCGGAGTTCGTCGGGAAGTGATGCGGCGTTTTCGCTGACGTCATCGCGAGCAGGCTCGCTCCCACATAGGGTCTCAAGTACTCCAGGGATCCTCTGTGGGAGCGAGCCTGCTCGCGAAAAACCCAAGGGCACCGGGTTGATTCAGGCACCCCGCGTCATCGTTGGCCACCATCGCGAGCGAGCTCGCTCCTACAAGGGATCTTATAAGCACCGAGATCCAATGTAGGAGCGAGCCTGCTCGCGAAAAAACCAAGGGCACCGGGTTGATTCAGGAGCCCCGCGTTATCGTTGACCACCATCGCGAGCGAGCTCGCTCCTACAAGGGATCTTATAAGCACCGAGATCCAATGTAGGAGCGAGCCTGCTCGCGAAAAAACCAAGGGCACCGGGTTGATTCAGGTGCCCCGCGTCATCGTTGACCACCATCGCGAGCGAGCTCGCTCCTACAGGGCATCACACCAGATAGTTTTTCAGCTCGCGGGCAATCACCATCCGCTGTATCTCGCTCGAGCCTTCGTAGATCTGCGTGATCCGCGCATCCCGGTAGTATTTTTCCACCGGATAGTCTTCCAGGTAACCATAGCCGCCATGAATCTGAATGGCGGACGAACAGACCTTTTCCGCCATTTCCGACGCAAACAGCTTGGCTTGTGAGGCCTCCGACAGACAGGGTTTGCCGGCCGTGCGCAGGCGTGCGGCGTGCAGGATCATCAACCGTGCGGCGTTCAGTTGCATGTGCATGTCGGCCAGCAGGTTGGCGATGCTCTGGTGTTCATTGATCGTTTTGCCAAACTGCACACGATCACGGGAATAGGCCAGTGCCGCTTCAAACGCAGCGCGGGCGATGCCCAGCGCCTGGGCGGCGATGCCGATTCGTCCGCCTTCGAGGTTGGACAGGGCGATGGCCAGACCCTTGCCGCGCTCACCCAGCAGATTGGCCTCGGGGATGGTGCAATTGTCGAGGGTCACGGCGCAGGTATCGGAAGCGCGGATGCCCATCTTGTGTTCGGTGCGATCAACGATAAAGCCGGCGGTGTCGGTCGGTACCAGGAACGCCGAGATGCCACGTTTGCCCAGGTCCGGATCGGTCACGGCAAACACAATCGCCAGCTTGGCCCGCTTGCCGTTGCTGACGAACTGCTTGGCGCCGTTGATTACCCACTGGCCGTCGCGCAGTTCGGCGCGGGTGCGCAGGTTGTGCGCCTCGGAACCGGCCTGGGGTTCGGTCAGGCAGAAGCAGCCGATGACCTGGCCGCTGGCCAGATCCGCCAGCCAGGTCTGTTTCTGTTCTTCGCTGCCGTAGTTGAGTACCGGCCCGCAGCCCACGGAGTTGTGGATGCTCATGAAGGCGCCGGTCGCACCGTCGCCGGCGGAAATCTCTTCTACCGCCAGCGCGTAGGCCACGTAGTCGACATAGGTGCCGCCCCATTCCTCGGGGACCACCATGCCCAACAAGCCCAGTTCGCCCATCTTCGCCACCAGACCGTCATCGATCCAGCCGGCCTTTTCCCAGGCCTGGGCATGGGGCGCGATTTCGCCACGGGCAAAATCCCGGGCCATGTCGCGGATCATGACTTGCTCTTCGCTCAATTCGATATCGTGCATGGCTCAGCTCTCGCTCCGGTCAAACCCGCTGAAGAAGCTCGCCACGTGTTCGGCGTCCAGCGCCTGGAGGGTGGGCGGGTTCCAGCGTGGTGTCTTGTCTTTGTCGATCAGCAAGGCGCGCACGCCTTCGATCAGGTCGCCGCGTTCGAACCACTGGCGGTCCAGATGCAGCTCAAGGGCGAAACATTGCTCTAGCGGCAGCTCGCGTCCGCGACGGAGCATTTCCAGGGTCACGGCCATGGCCAGCGGCGAGCGGGTTTCCAGCAGGTCGGCGGTGGTGACAGCCCACGCATGGCTGTCGGCAACCGTTACCTGGCGCAGTTGTTCCACAATACTCGGCACATCGGCTTGGGCGAAGAAGTGGTCGATGGCCGGGCGCAACGTTGCCAGTGGCGCATCAGGCAGTTGCTGCACGGCGAGTTTGGCCAGCAGGCCTTGCAGGTCCTTGAGCGGCGTGTCGTGCCATTCGAGCTGGTCAAGTTTCTGGTCCAGGTCGCTCAGTCTGTCGCTTTCCAGGTACCAGTCGGCCAGGCCGCAATATAGGGCATCGGATGCGCGGATTTGTACGCCGCTGACGCCGAGGTAAATCCCCAGTTCACCGGGAATGCGCGGCAGGAAGTAACTGCCGCCGACGTCGGGGAAGTAGCCGATGCCGACTTCCGGCATTGCCAGGCGGCTTTTTTCGGTGACCACACGCAAGTCTGCGCCTTGCACCAGGCCCATGCCGCCGCCGAGGACAAAGCCATCCATCAGGGCCAGCACCGGTTTGCGGTAGTGGTGGATCGCGAGGTCGAGGGCGTATTCCTCGACGAAGAAATCTTCGTGCAGTGTGTCGCCGCTTTTGAAACTGTCATATAGCGAGCGTATGTCGCCGCCAGCGCAGAAGGCTTTTTCGCCGGCACCACGCAAGACCACGGCATGGACTTGCGAATCCTGGGCCCAGGCGTCGAGCTGGCGGTGCAGATTGCGGACCATGTCCAGGGTGAGGGCATTGAGGCCGGCGGGGCGGTTGAGGGTCAGATGCCCAATGTGGTTGCGAACCTCGGCCAGCACTTCGTTTTGCATGGCATCCGTGGACTGCGCCCACTTCGATGAAACCTGAGCAGTCATCACTAACTCCCTGCTTTTATTGTTCTTTATCGAGATGCTCGCGCGCGAGCGATGACGGATCGTATCAGTGCAAATTTGCCTTGTACAACCCGGATAAGTGCAGGTTATCTGTGCATTTTTGCATGCTGATGACCTGCACTGTTGCAGCGTAGACCACGGCGTATTCAGGCAAACGCCGCGAGCAGATCCTCTTCGAATGCCTTCTGCGCATCGCCGGCTACCTGTGCCCGGTGCCGGGCCAGATGAAACGCGACATCGAAACTCATGTCGTTGCGCCGCACGGCCCTGAGCAAACCCTTGTCTTCCCAGCTACGGGCAAAGTGATTGGGCAGGTAGCCGACATGCTTGCCGGAAAGAATGAAGGCGAGGGTGCCTTCGACCTGTTCCGAGCGCGCCGAACACCGCTTGCCCTGGAAGGGTTCGTCACTGCGCAGGAAACGGTAGGGTGATCGACCCGGTCGCTGGCCTGTAGATCCTGATCACACGGGTCCGGGTTGGTGAACAGCGGATGGCCGGGGGCGCAATACAGATGCTGGGTTTCAATGAACAACTGGCGGTAGTCGAACGCGCTTTGCACTTGCGAGAAATAGCCGATGGCCAGGTCCAGCCGCTGTTGCAGCAGCAAGCGTTCCATTTCGCCGGGCATGGCGCTGATCAGTTCGATGCGCACTGACTCGTCCCGCTCACGGAAGCGCCGGATCGCCTCGGCCACCCGTTGCAGCACCGATTGGTCCAGGGCTTCGGAAAGACCGAGGCGCACTTCGCCGATCAAGCGTCCGGCCACGCCGTTCGATTGATGACGGAAGGCTTCGATGGACTCGAACAATCCACGGGTGGCGCTGAGGAGCTGTTCGCCCTTCGGCGTGATCCTGAACCCTCCCTTGCCGCGACTGCATAGCCGATAGCCAAGGCGGGTTTCCAGTTTGGCCATTTGCTGGCTGATGCTCGACTGGCTCAACCCCAGTTCGCCCTGGGCTGCGCTGAAACCACCGCATTCCACCACGCTGACAAACAGTCGCAACAATTGCAGATCCAGATCGTGGAGTTGGCCGAGCATCAAACATTACTCCGTCATAAAGTCAGGTTAATTAACTTGATATTTTACCAATGTATCCGACGACGCATCCTGCAACCACTTCCTCTGGTCAGGTGTTCGTCATGGCTCCCATGTTCAAGCTGTGTTTACCCGCGCTGTTGCTCGCCGTTGCTGTTTCGGCCCAGGCCGAGGACAAGGAGGTCAATCTGTACAGTTGGGCCGATTACGTCGCCCCCGAAACCCTGCAGCGGTTCGAGCAGGAGACGGGCATCCATGTGCGCTACGACACCTTTGATTCTTCGGAAGTGCTGGAGACCAAGTTGCTCACGGGCGGCAGCGGTTATGACGTGGTGGTGCCGTCCTCCAGTGTGCTGGCCCGGGGGCTTGCGGCCGGGGCGTTGAAACCGATTCCCCACGAAGGACTCAAGGGCTACGCCAACCTAGATCCGGACTTGCTGGAAAAACTCGCCGCTGTCGATCCGGGCAACCGCTACGGCGTGCCATACACCTGGGGCACCCTGGGTTTGGGCATGAACGTCGAGGCGGTCAAGCAGCGCTTGCCGGGCGTGCCACTCAATAGCCTGGACCTGCTGTTCAAACCCGAGTACGCAAGCCAGTTGAAAGACTGCGGCATCGCCATTCTCGACTCGCCCCAGGAGGTCATCGGACTGGCGCTGCATTACCTGGGTAAAGATCCCTACAGCACCGACAAGAGCGATCTGACAGCCGCTGAGGCGTTGCTGCATCAGTTACAGCCGAACGTGCTGTACGTCGCCACCGGGCGGCAGATCAGCGATCTGGCCAATGGCAGCGTATGCCTGGCGCTGACCTACAACGGGGACGCGAGCATGGCCGCCGACCAGGCGCGCAAGGCCAACAAGCCCTATGAAGTTGCCTACCGGATTCCCAGGGAAGGCACCCTCGTGTGGCAGGACAACCTGGCGATTCCCAAGGACGCGCCGCACCCCGAAGCCGCTCGCGCTTTTATCGAATTCATGTTGCGCCCCGAGTCCGTTGCGGCACTGACCAACACCTTGTTCTTCGCCACGGCGAACCAGGCCGCCACGCCGCTGGTGGATGAAGCGGTGCGCACCGATCCGGACATCTACCCGCTGGCCGAGGTGCGCGAACGGCTGTATGCCGACCGCAGCATGAACCTCAAGGACATGCGTCAGCGCACCCGCTTGTGGACCACTTTCCGTAGCCGCCAATAAGAAAAAGACAAGGAGCCTTCAATGGACGTCCCGATGCAGAACGACCAAGCCCTTACCCGTGACAGCCTTTACGGCACGGCCGCCGAAAGTACCTACGCCGGTATCACCAGCTTCATGCGTCGGCGCTATAGCCGTGACTTGCGTGGAGTCGACGTGGCTGTCAGCGGCGTGCCGTTCGACACCGCCACCAGCAACCGCCCCGGCGCACGCTTCGGACCACGGGGCATTCGCGCCGCCTCTGCCGGGATCGCCTGGGAACGGCACTGGCCGTGGACGTTTGACCCGTTCGACCACCTGGCGGTGATCGACTACGGCGATTGCGATTTCGATTACGGCTCGCCGCAGTCGACGCCCGAAATGATTGAGGCCCACGCCGAGCACATCCTCAATGCCGGCACGGCGATGCTGACGTTTGGCGGCGACCATTTCATTACCTATCCACTGCTCAAGGCCCATGCCCGCAAGCACGGGGCGTTGTCGCTGATCCACTTCGACGCCCACAGCGACACCTGGCCGGACGAGGAGGGCAAGCGCATCGACCACGGCACCATGTTCTGGCACGCGGCCAGGGAAGGGTTGGTCGCCCCGTCGCGCTCGGTACAAATCGGCTTGCGCACCACCAACGATGATCATCAGGGCTTTCAGGTGCTCGACGCGCGGCAGGTGCATCGCCGTGGCTGCGAGGCGATTGTCGAGGCGATTCGCGCGCGGGTCGGCGACAACCCGGTGTACCTGACCTTCGACATTGACTGCCTTGATCCGGCGTTCGCGCCTGGCACTGGAACGCCTGTATGCGGCGGCTTGAGCACGGTACAGGCACTGGAGATTCTCGGCGGTCTGCGCGGCATCAATCTGGTGGGCATGGACGTTGTGGAAGTGGCTCCGGCCTATGACAGTGCGGAGATCACGTCACTGGCGGCGGCGACGCTGGCGATGGAGATGCTGTGTCTGTATGCGGCAAGACATAAGGTCGACCGGTAACAACGATTTTCTGTGTCCCCACTGACGCCATCGCGGGCAAGCCCGCTTGTATGGTAGGACTTGAAGGGAGGAGGAGGGACAAAGCCCGATTCTGACTGTTGACGCAGTACAGATCCGTGGGAGATTTCGCCCCTCCTCCTTTCACCCAAGCGCCGATAAAGAATGCATCTGGCTAGACCGACGATAGGAACAAGCCTGCGCCTCTGGGTGAGCCCTTCAAGTGCTCAAAACCATATCCCGGAGGAAATTTAATGGCAATGCCGGTTTCTGTCTCAAAGCCGATCGCAGGCGTGGATGTCGCCAAGAATGAACTGGTGATTTATCACGCCGAACTTGACCTGCTTGAAACGATTCCCAACAACAAGGCAGCCATCAAGCAGTGGCTGAAGGACTTGCCGAGGACAGTGGCCATCGCCATTGAGTCGACCAATATCTATCACCTGGAGTTCGCCGATCTGGCCTACGAGGCCGGCTGCGTGATTTACATGGTGGGTGGCTATGAGCTGAGCCATTACCGCAAAGGGTGAATGTCCGCGCCAAAACCGACGCGCTGGATGCCAGGCTGCTCGCTCGCTACCTGAAGAACGAAGGTGACGATCTTCATCCCTGGACCCCGCCATCACCGCTGTACCGTCAGCTCTTGAGCCTTTTTCGCCGCCGGGCGGCTCTGGTTCAGGCACGAGTGGGCCTGGTGCAAAGCTGGGCGAATGAACCGCTGTTGAAGACCGCTTTCGCCGAGCAAGTGAAATCCATGCAACAGCTTGAGGCGCTGGTCGAAAAGACGATTAAGGATTATCTGAAAGAAGCCGGTTTGCTCGGTCAGTTGAAGCGCTGTCTGAAAGTTGAAGGCATCGGATTTTTGACCGGAGCCCGCTTGATCGCAGCATTCCAGCGAGGCGATTTCAGAAACGCAGATGCCTTCATCGCCTTTCTGGGAATGGATTTGCGGGTGGCGAAGTCAGGACAAAAGACGGTCGCCGAAGCTTGACCAAACGAGGTGATCCGGAAGCTCGCCGACTTCTGCACAACGCAGCCATGTCGGCCAGTCGTACACCAGCCTGGAAAGATTTTTACGCGGCACAAAGAGCTCGAGGGTTCAGCACCACTCAGGCACTGGTGATACTGGCTCGCAAACTTGCTCGGGTCGTATTCGCCTTGCTCAAGGGGCAAAGCGAATACCAGCCAAAGTCGGTTGAGGGCTTCCCCTCAACCATAGAATCTCCCACAGGATCTACATAGGACCTGTGGGAGCGGCGGTGCGGCGATCCGACTTGCCCGCGATGCTTTTAGGCCACTGGAATGATTGGCAGGTCGAGGATCTGCCCCCCACTGAAGCGTGCGAATGACCCGCTGATGGATTCGTGTGGCACGCCTTTGGCCACATCACTGACGCCATCCAGTCGTGCCAGTTGGTCGGTGCTCAACTGCACATTCAGCGCGCCCAACGTGGCATCCAGTTGTTCACGGGTCCGGGAGCCGAGGATCGGAATCAGTGCCGTGGTCGAACGCTTGGCCTTTTCCCGCAGCCAGGCAATGGCCACGTGGGTCGGACTGGCTTCGAGTGTTGCGGCGATATCGATCAAGGTGTCGAGCAGGGCGGTTTCGCGGGCGCTCTTTTCAGCGTGAATCAGCACGCCGAGCTTGTTCGCGCGGTTGTCGCCTTCACTGTTGCGATACTTGCCGGTCAGGAAGCCGCCACCCAGCGGCGACCATAAGGTCGCGGCCAGGCCCAGGGCTTCGGCCATCGGCAGTTGTTCACGCTCAGCCGTGCGTTCGGCCAGGCTGTACTCGACCTGGATCGCGGCAATCGGCGCAAAACCACGCACCTCGGCCAGCAGGTCGGCGCGGGCGATGCGCCACGCGGGGAAGTTCGACAGCCCGGCGTAATGAATCTTGCCGGCACTGACCAGGTCGTCGAAGCCGCGCAGGATCTCCTCCATGGGCGTGATGCCGTCGCTCATGTGGGCCCAGAACAGATCGATATGCTCGGTCTTCAGCCGTTTAAGGCTTTCTTCGACGGCGCGCACCATGTTCTTGCGGCTGTTGCCAGTGTGGGAAATACCGGCCGCCGGTGTAGTCCCCAGGGTGTATTTGGTGGCGATGACCAGGCTATCGCGCTCCGTGGCGATGAATTCGCTGAGCATGGCCTCGGATTGCCCGCCCTGATAGCCATTGGCGGTATCGATGAAGTTGCCACCGGCTTCCAGGTAGCCATCAAAAATGCGCTTGGCTTCGTCACGCTCGGCACCATGGCCCCAACCGGTACCGAAATTACCGGCGCCCAGCGCCAGCTCGGAAACACGCAAGCCGGTTTTACGACCGAAAACTTTGTAATGCATGGGATGACTCCAGAGGGATGACGGCAGGGTTTATATATGTCTAACGACATCTATTAAATATGATGATGGTAATTTAAATCGTCAAGGTGCTTTTCCCTTTCGTACAAAACCGCCGATCACTGGTCGCGATATCGATGCGCAATGGCATACTGCCGCCCATGACTATCGATTCCCCCTTAAGCGCCTGGCAGCACGCCATTGAACAAAAGGGCTTCGTCCAGGACGAGGCCCAGGAACATGCCGTGTGGGCCCTGCAAAAATGCCACGAAGCGCTGCACGAAGGCCGTTCGCCCATTTCCGGTGTGTACCTGTGGGGGCCGGTGGGGCGGGGTAAAACCTGGTTGATGGACCAGTTCTACCAAAGCCTGCGAGTACCGGCGCGGCGCCAGCACTTTCACCACTTCATGGGCTGGGTGCACCAGCGCTCGTTTCAACTGACCGGCACCGCCGATCCGCTCAAGGCGTTGGCCCGTGAATTGGCCGAAGAGGTTCGCGTGTTGTGTTTCGACGAGCTGTTCGTCAATGACATCGGCGACGCGATCATTCTCGGGCGCCTGTTCCAGGTGATGTTCGAACAGGGCGTGGTGGTGGTCGGCACCTCCAATCTGCCACCGGACCAGCTGTACGCCGACGGTTTCAATCGCGACCGTTTCCTGCCCGCTATCGCGGCAATCAAGCAACACATGCAGGTGATTGCAGTGGATGGCGGCGAAGACCATCGCCTGCATCCAGGTGCCGTTTCACAACGTTATTGGGTGGCCGAGCCTGGTCAGCCGGATGCGCTCACCGAGGTGTTCTCGGGTTTGGCCGTGAATCAACCGGTATCGAACGAACCGGTCAAGGTCGGTTACCGCTCCCTCGAGGTGGTCAAGGTCAGCCCGACCGTGCTCTGGACCCGTTACGCCGCACTGTGCGAGCAACCTTTCGCCGCCATGGATTTCATCGCCCTGTGCGATACCTACAGCGCTATTCTGTTGGGTGACGTACCCAACCTCAGCGCGCAAAAACGTGCCGGGTGCATTGCCCGCGGCACCGAGGACGGTGTCGAGCGGGTGGCAGCGGGGGATCGCGAGCTGCCGCAGTTGTCGGTGCATGACGACGGTGTGCGACGGTTCATTGCCCTGGTGGACGAGTGCTATGACCGCAAGGTGCCGCTGTACCTTGAAGCGCAAGTGCCAATGGCGTCGCTTTACACCGAGGGTTATCTGGAATTCCCGTTCCGCCGCACCCTCAGTCGATTGCAGGAAATGCAACTGCAACGGTTTGCCGAAGTTTGATCGGGATTTGATCGGGAGCAGCGAACATGAATCAGCCCCTGTCGCACCATTTGCTGACCATGGCCTATCAGAACGCCTGGGCCAATCACCGACTGGCCAAGGCCTGGCGTCAGTTGAGCCCGCAGGAACTGACTGCGCCGCGGGTCAGCTTCTTCCCGACCATTCGCGCCACCCTCAACCACATCCTTACCTGTGACTGGTTTTATGTGGACGCCCTGGAGCGCGAACTGCGCGGCGACGATCCGCATCCCGATTGCCGGGTATTTTTCAAGGAAGACGAGCCCTTCCTCACGGCGACGGACCTGGCTGGCGAACAGGGCCACGTCGACCGCCGGCTGATCGCCTACTGCGAGCAGATGCGCGACACCGACCTTGGCAAAATCGTGACCATCGCCCGCGACACCCCGCAACACGACAGTCGTTTGCGCCTGTTGTCTCATTTGTTTGAACACCAGATCCATCACCGCGGCCAGATTCACGCCATGCTCAGTGGCACCTCGGTCCAGCCACCGCAACTCGACGAGTTTTTCTGCGCCGGTGAGTCGCACCTGCGGGCCGGGGATTTTGCCGAGCTGGGATGGACGGAAGCCTTGATCTGGGGCGCTTGAGCGCCAAAAGAATTGCGCGGTTGCGATTGTCGATACCACGGTGCTCGCGCTATGGTCAGCGGGCACTTCAGCGTGAAATACATGCTGGGGGCTACTTCATGTGTGATCGAGGATGGAAATGGACTCCGCAGAAATACTTGTGCTTCAGGCCAGTTACACCAATCCGGTGCATGCCGAGGCTATTTGTCTGGTGTTGAACCACTACGCCGAGGACCCGATGGGGGGTGGCCAGTCATTGCCAGCTCATGTACTGACGCAACTCCCGGCAGAGCTTGCCCGGCGTCCCCACGCCTTCAGTGTGCTGGCCTTTGTCGGGGGCGAGCCGGCCGGGCTGGTCAATTGCTTCGAGGGGTTCTCGACCTTTGCCTGCCGGCCGCTGGTCAATGTGCACGATGTGTCGGTGGTGAAAAAATTTCGCGGGTTGGGCTTGAGCCAGAAGATGCTGCAAAAGGTCGAGGACATCGCCCGTCAGCGTGGTTGCTGCAAGCTCACCCTGGAGGTGCTGGAAGGCAATGCCGTGGCGCAGGGCTCCTATGAAAAGGCCGGCTTCGCCGCCGGCATGTTCGATCCGGCCCATGGACGCATGCTGTTCTGGACCAAGAGCTTCTGACTCAACAGGCAAAAAAAGGGCGTCCATCAGGACGCCCAAACGGTCTTCTCCAACCCTAGGGGGCGTTCTCAATTAGTTTCCCCACCGCGCCGGGTCTGCTGTTGAGCAGGGCAAGGCGCGAGAAGCGCAGTTTGGTCATTCCAAATCAGCTTCGAGCAACGCAGCCCTGCACAACAGCAGGCCCGGCCCTTCGGGTTGTGCCTTAAAGCGGGCCATGCTGCGTTGCAGGCCTTGGAAAGGGAACAACCATTCCCAGCGGCCTACGCCTTGCCTGGCCCGCTTTAAGGCGACAACGCGGTGGGGAAACTAATTGAGAACACCCCCTAGAGCCGCAGTCAGAGGTCCATGGATCATTTCGGTCTGTAGGTCTCAGTCATTTGTGCGGTTTGATCGTCGGGCACCCGCAGCTCGGTGCTTTGGATCGGATGGCCCAGGGCTTGTTGCTGGGCCAGTCGCAGACTTTCGTAGTAATAGCGCATGCGTTCGGCGCCCCCCTCGGCAAATGCGCTGGCCGAGCCCAGTGCCATCAGGCCGGCGAGGATCACGGCGGTGCGTTTCATGGTATGCCTCCCACTTGAGTTGTCGGATGCCTTTCGTCAATGCATCAGTGTCGAAATGGAATTATCCGCCGATTCGGTTAAATGGGAATTAACTTCACCAATGGCATTCATGGCTGCCGCGGGAGCATGAAAAAGGGGCCGGAATCGGCCCCTGGAAGGATTACTGCTGAGCGACCGCGGGTGGCGTTTTCGGCTTCATCAGGCTGAAGTCGATCAACGCGCGTTGCTCACGCTCATAGGGGTTGCCGATCATCAATGGCCGGGCCTTGAAACTGTCGCTGACCACACTTTTGCTGCGATCGAGCTCGTCGAAGCTCGGGCCTGCCAGATCGGCCCGGGTGTGGATCAGGTGTGAGCTGCTGTAAGGGCGCGAGTGATCAGGGGCGAGGTCCCAGTCATGGGTTGCTCGCCATTTCGGCGAAGCCCAGGCCATGATCGGAATGGTGTACATCGGTGCCGTCGGCTTGTTCTCGTTGCGCCCCAGGGTGCTGTGACCTGCAGAGTCGAACACGTCTTCGCCATGGTCGGACAGGTACAGCAGGAAGCCGTTCGGATCGGTCCTGGCGTAGTCCTTGATCAGGCTGGACACCACGAAATCGTTGTACAGCATGGCATTGTCATAGCTGTTGTATGTCGGCAACTGGTCATCGCGAATGCCGGTCGGTACCAGCCGAGAGTTCACTACCTCTGCCGGGATTTGGATATCGCAGACGACGAATGAGGGACGCGCGGAATCGGGCGACCTTAAACGAGTAATTATTGTGAAAATTTTGTGAGTTGCCGAGGATGGCAGGGCGTGAGCCGGTGCGGAAGCAGTGCAGGCTGCTCCCGCTTGAAACGAGGGAATCAGGCGAGTGGGGCGCGTTGCGTCACAGCCAGGGGCTGTGTCTGACCGGATTGCAGCAGCAGCCGCAATTGCGCCAGCTCCTGTTTCAACTGATCGCGTTCGTCCTTCAACTGACGCAATTCATCACGACGGATAGTGACGTAAAGGGTTTGTGCTGGCAGTGCGGTGTGTACTGTGCCCATTGCTCACCTCGCAAATGGCGTGTCTCAACTGTAGAACCGCCTCGAAATCAACGGCTGATCTACTATCGGCGCCAATTTTGATTTCTTTTGCCCTGGAAGGGAACTTTTTTATTTTTAATTGTCGTTGTGTCTTCGGCTTGATTCCCGACGTTATCCATCAGGATCGGGCACAATGCCCGGAAACTTCGTGCCAACGCTCTGGACTAACCTCATGAGTCGCGTTGGGCTATAACCTTTGACACACATTTATTTGTAGTAGGGAGCATCAGCACATGCAACTCGGGATTATTGGACTGGGCCGCATGGGCGGCAATATTGCACGGCGCCTGATGCTCAACGGGCACACCACCGTTGTTTACGACCGCAATACCGCCTTTGTCGAAGCCCTGGCCATAGAGGGTTCCACTGGCGTCGCCGATCTGCCAGCGCTGGTTGCTGGCCTGGACAGGCCGCGTGCGGTGTGGGTCATGCTGCCGGCCGGCGCGCCGACCGAAGAGACCATCGACACCCTGAGCACTTTGCTCGAAGCCGGCGACACCATCATCGACGGCGGCAACACCTTCTATAAGGACGATATCCGCCGGGCGAAAACCCTGTCGGAAAAAGGCCTGCATTACATCGACGTTGGTACCTCCGGCGGCGTCTGGGGCCTGGAGCGTGGTTACTGCATGATGATCGGCGGCGATGCCGAGACCGTCAGGCGTCTTGACCCGCTGTTCGCCACCCTGGCCCCGGGCCTGGGTGACATCCCGCGCACCAAGGACCGCAAGTCCGACGACGATCGTGCCGAGCGTGGCTACATCCACGCCGGTCCCGCCGGTGCCGGGCATTTCGTGAAGATGATCCACAACGGCATCGAATACGGAATGATGCAGGCCTTCGCCGAAGGCTTCGACATCCTGCAAACCAAAAACAGCGAGAGCCTGCCGCAAGACCAGCGCTTCGACCTGAACGTCGCCGACATCGCCGAAGTCTGGCGTCGTGGCAGCGTGGTGTCCTCGTGGTTGCTCGACCTGACCGCCGACGCCCCTGGCCAGTGATCCGAAACTCGACGGTTTCTCAGGCTCCGTGGCCGACAGCGGTGAAGGTCGCTGGACCATCGAAGCCGCGATGGAGCAAGCGGTGCCGGTGCCGGTGCTGTCGAACTCGCTGTTCTCCCGCTACCGCTCCCGTGGGCAAGGTACCTTTGGCGACAAGATCCTCTCGGCCCAGCGCTTCGGCTTCGGCGGCCATGTGGAGACCTCGAAAAAATGACCCATGCGATCCGCAGAAAATCCAAGGCTGAGCCCGCACCACCAACGACGCTGTTTCTGTTTGGCGCCCATGGTGACCTGGTCAAGCGTCTGTTGGTACCGGCGCTGTATAACCTCAAGCGCAACGGCCTGCTCGGGGATGGACTGCGGATCATCGGCGTTGACCACAACGCCATCAGCGATGAAGGCTTTGCGCAAAAGCTCGAAGACTTCATGCGAATCGAGATGGCTGGCAAGGGTGGCCACACCCTTGATCCAGCGGTCTGGTCCAAGCTCGCCAAAGGCATCAGCTACGTCCAGGGCGACTTCCTGGACGACAGCATATCAAGCGCTGGCGGCGAAAATCGCCGACAGCGGAACCGGCAATGCGGTGTTCTACCTGGCTACCGCGCCGCGTTTCTTCAGTGAAGTGGCACGCCGCCTCGGTGCTGCCGGCTTGCTGGAGGAAACCCCTGAGGCTTTCAGAAGGGTAGTGATTGAAAAGCCCTTCGGCTCCGACTTGCAAACGGCCGAGGCCTTGAACGCCTGCCTGCTCAAGGTGATGACGGAAAAGCAGATCTACAGGATCGACCATTACCTGGGTAAGGAGACCGTACAGAACATTCTGGTCAGCCGGTTCTCCAACAGCCTGTTCGAAGCGTTCTGGAACAATCACTACATCGATCACGTGCAGATCACTGCCGCCGAAACCGTCGGCGTGGAAACCCGTGGCAGCTTTTATGAGCACACCGGCGCGCTACGGGACATGGTGCCCAATCACCTGTTCCAGTTGCTCGCGATGGTGGCGATGGAACCTCCCGCCGCGTTTGGTGCCGACGCGGTCCGTGGCGAGAAAGCCAAGGTCGTCGGCGCGATCAGGCCCTGGACGGTCGAGGAGGCCCGCGCCAATTCGGTGCGTGGCCAATACGTCGCGGGCGAGATCGACGGTAAGGCACTGCCGGGCTATCGCCAGGAAGACAAGGTCGCGCCTGACAGCAAGACCGAAACCTATGTGGCCCTCAAGGTCATGATCGACAACTGGCGCTGGGTCGGGGTGCCGTTCTACCTGCGTACCGGCAAGCGCATGAGCGTGCGCGATACCGAGATCGTGATTTGTTTCAAGCCGGCGCCCTATGCGCAGTTCCGCGATACCGAGGTCGATGAATTGCAGCCGACCTATTTGCGCATTCAGATCCAGCCCAACGAAGGCATGTGGTTCGACCTGCTGGCCAAGCGGCCGGGTCAGGCCCTGAAGATGGACAACATCGAGCTGGGGTTTGCCTATAAGGACTTCTTCGAGATGCAGCCGTCCACCGGCTACGAAACCCTGATCTACGATTGCCTGACTGGCGATCAGACGTTGTTCCAGCGCGCCGACAACATCGAAAACGGCTGGCGCGCCGTGCAGCCGTTCCTGGATGCCTGGCAGCAGGATTCCAGCCTGCAAAGCTATTCTGCCGGGGAAAACGGCCCGAAGGCCGGCGAAGAGTTGCTCATCCGTGACGGTCGCGTCTGGCACCGTCTCGGATAACACGTATCTCCTGTGGGAGCGAGCTCGCTCCCACAGGGTTGGGGGGTTACAACCAGTAACTCACTGCATACCAGCCCAATGTCCCCATCACCACGGTGTACGGCAGGGCCATCCACACCATCCGCCCATAAGACAGGCGCACCAGCGGTGCGATCGCCGAGGTCAGCAAGAACAGAAATGCCGCCTGACCGTTGGGCGTCGCCACGCTCGGCAGGTTGGTGCCGGTATTGATCGCAATGGCCAGCGTCTCGAAGTGCTCACGGGTCATCTCACCCGCCATGAATGCACGCTTCACTTCGGTGATGTAAATGGTTGCCACGAACACGTTGTCGCTGATGGCGGACAACAGGCCGTTGGCAATGAACAGCATGCCCGGCTGTTGGTCCGCCGGCAGTGTCAGCACCCAGTGGATCAGTGGGGCGAACAGCTGCTGATCGTGAATCACCGCGACCACGGCGAAAAACACCACCAGCAAGGCGGTGAACGGCATGGCGTCCTTGAACGCGGTGCCAAGGCGGTGTTCGTCGGTGATGCCGGTAAAGGCGGTGATCAACACAATCACCATCAGGCCGATCAAGCCCACTTCGGCGATGTGGAACGCCAGTCCGGCAATCAGAATCAATGCGGCAGCGCCTTGCACCAGGAGTGCTGCACGTTGACGACTGGTGCGCTCGGCATTGTCTTCGGCGGCGTAGTTGGCCAGCACCGCATGGACGTTATCCGGCAGCAGCGTGCCGTACCCGAACCAGCGCAGCTTTTCCAGCAGGACGCACGTTACCAGTCCGGCAACCAGTACCGGCAGGGAGACCGGCGCTACCTGGGTAAAGAACTCGGAGAAATTCCAGCCCATTTCATGGCCGATCAGCAGGTTCTGCGGTTCACCGACCAGCGTACACACACCGCCTAGAGCGGTGCCCACCGCACCATGCATCAGCAGGCTGCGCAGAAAGGCACGGAACTGTTCGAGATCACCCTGATGCAGGGTGGGCAGATGTTGGTCGTCGCTGAACTCGCTGTCCTGACGCGGATCGTTACCCGAGGCGACGCGGTGATACACCGAGTAAAAGCCTACGGCGGCACTGATAATGACGGCGGTCACGGTCAAGGCATCGAGGAACGCCGACAGAAAGGCTGACAAAAAGCAGAACATCAGGGCCAGCAGGGCCTTGGAGCGAACCCCCAACAAGAGGCGCGAGAACAAGTACAGCAACAAGTCCTTCATGAAGTAGATACCGGCCACCATGAACATCAGCAGCAGGATCACCGGGAAGTTGTGCAGCAACTCCTCGTACAGCGCCTGGGGCGTGGTCATTTTCAGCAGCAGGGCTTCAATCAACAACAGGCCGCCGGGCATCAGCGGATAACACTTGAGTGCCATGGCCAGGGTGAAGATGAACTCCAGCACCAGCAGCCAGCCTGCAGCCACCGGGCCTGCGGTCCACAGCACCAGGGCATTGAGAATCAGAAAGCCGACGATGCAGGCCTTGTACCAACGGGGCGAGTTCCCGAGAAAGTTGTGCGCGAACGCCTGGGCCATTGAGCCGGACATCGGTTGCTCCTTGTTTTAAGAAGCGCGCAAGTTGCCGTAAGCCGCCGAGAAGATCAAGCGCAGCAAAACTGCATCGGTTCAGCCCAGATATCGCGTGACGACTGCCTTGTAGCCGCCATGTAACGAATAGCCGCCGGCTACGATGTTGCCATTGGCCTGCACTGCGACACAGGTGGCAGTATCCAGGCTGGGGCCGACGCGGGTCCGGGCAAAGCCGCGGCCGGCGCCAAAGCGGCCATCGAGACGGCCATTGGGCAGGTACCTTCCGACAATGAAGTCTGCTTCGACGCCGCCGATGGTCGCGCCCGCCGTAATCAAACAGCCATCGGGCTGTAATTGCGCGGCGTTCCACTGGCAACCGCTGCGGCCAATTTCCAGGCATAGCGGGTGGCCACTGTTGCAGTGGTTGTCGGGGCGGCCGTCGCCGTGCATTTTAAAGGTCAGGCAGTGCATCGGCTCATGACTGCTGCCCACACACAGGATATCGCCAGTGTCCTGCTGGACCACCTGACTGACCTGGGCACCATGCCCATGCGCCTTGAAGGTCATGAATCCATCCACGGCAAAACGCTCGTCGAGGCGACCATCCGGGTGATAGCGGGCCAGCAAGCCTTCTTCAGGGAAGTTGATCGATCCACCCACCAGAATCCGACCGTCGCGTTGTACCGTCAGGCTGCTGAGCCAGGTATTCATCAGGAGGTGACGTACCACGACAAAGCCGTGGCCATTGAACGAGCAGTCCAGCGAGCCTTCGACATCCAGCCGTATCAACAGGCCCACGTGATCGGCCAGTTCGAAGTAATGGTTGGCCAGGATCAGGATCCGGCCGTCTTGCTGTACGTCCACATCGCAGGCTTCGGCGCCCGGCACACCGGGAGGCAGCCAGATATCACGCATGCCCAGGGACAGACCGCCTGGCAATCGCACGACGCGGCGGCCATTATCGCCAAAGCCTTGAACCAGGCGGCCCTGCTGATCCAGCAATGCGAGGGCCGGGAGCGTGCGGTGCGCGTTTTCGTAGTGCAGGCCGGCCAGCAGGATGTTGCCGTTGGGCATGACCAGAACCTTGGCGCCCATGGCTTCGAACCCCGGTTCGAATTGCCCGATGATGCTGCCTTGCTTGCCGAACGTGAGGTCCGCGGAACCATTCTCCAGCAAGCGAGCCAGGCCAAAGCAGTTGCCATCGGCCATGGTGACCTTGGCAGCCACCAGCAAACGGCCCTGGGCATCGATTGTGACGTCGTTGGCCATGCTGGAAAGGCTGTCGGGGAAATACACTTGGGTTTTGCCATTGGCGGCAAACGTCGAATCGAGGGTGCCTGCGGTGTTCCGGGTAGTGGAGTGGGCAATAGCGGGCTGGATTGACATGAACCGCATCTCCTTGCGAGTCGTCCGGATCCGGAAGTTTGGGTGGCGACGTTATAAGGAGACTATTCAATCCCTGAATGGGGAGATGCACAACGGCGAGAAGTAACAGACGGAGAGTCACTGTGTGCCACAACAGTGTCTTTGCGAACCAATGGCGAGCCTGCAAAGTACCGGGTGCCTGAAAGTTCGAACTTGCGGGGGTAATAGGTACGCAAGGGCGAGAACGTTCAGCCCAACTAATGACAGGGTGAGGGCGCGGATTACCCCGGGGTAATCCGCAAAACGATTAGTGCGGCATCGACCACGACTGCAGTGTGTAACCTTCCTGGCTCAATTCGGCGCGGGCCTGTTCCAGCAGCAGTTCGAGTTGTGCCGGATCGGAATAAGCGCTGCTTGGGATCTGCTTGCGGCCAATGCTGGTGCTGGTGCGGTCGATAACGGTCAGGCTGAGTTCGCCATTACCGTCTTGTGGAGCCCAGGCCACGCATTTGAATGGTTTGAATGCGCGGTCGGCAATCAGAAGTGCTTCGTTGATACGCAGCGGGGCGTTCATAGGTCTTCTCTCTGTATGCCCAATCAAGTGATGTGCCGACGGTTGGGCTTACCGTTCGGCTGGTTACTTGTACTGATGCCCGCAACCGGGGGTTGGGTCACACACAATCAAAAGAATTTTCCACTTTATTTCATATACTCAAGTATGAGCCTGACATTGAAAGCTGAATGAAAGGAAAGAGTCGTTAGGTAACTATCAAAAGTGCTTCTTATAACCGGTTTTATGACAACGCTATAGTCAAACAGTTCAAGGGCCTGTCAAATTCTTGCTAGTGTTACAGCCAGGTCCGCCAAATGACTGTTTTTAATAATTTTTCTTAAATTTGGCGCCAAGGAACAGTCATGAGCGATGCGCCTGCTTTACGACGTTTACTAGTGGTGGACCCCTGCGACGATTGCCATCGTCTGATCCCGGGACTGCGCGAAGTCGGTTGGGACGTTGATAGCTGCACGCTGGAGAACGCCGCGGACCGAACCTGTGACGTGGGTTTGTTACGCTTGCAGCCCTTTCACCTTGAGCACCCGGAAGCTGTCAAAGAGTTGATCAGCCGCAGTGGCACCGAGTGGATTGCCGTACTCAATCAGGAAGTGCTGCGACTGCAAAATGTCGGCGACTTTGTCTGTGAATGGTTTTTTGACTTTCATACCTTGCCATTCGATGTGTCCCGGGTCCAGGTAACACTGGGGCGGGCGTTTGGCATGGCGCGCTTGCGCGGGCAGGGCACGGTCTATGTCGACCAGCCCGAGCACGAACTGCTCGGCGACAGCAAACCTATTCGTGAACTGCGAAAGCTGTTGAGTAAACTGGCTCCGACTGAATCTCCGGTGTTGATTCGGGGTGAAAGCGGTACTGGCAAGGAGCTGGTCGCACGAACCCTGCATCGCCAGTCCCAACGTCACAGCAAACCCTTCATTGCGATCAATTGTGGTGCGATTCCCGAACATTTGATCCAGTCCGAGCTGTTTGGCCATGAGAAAGGTGCATTTACCGGCGCGCACCAGCGCAAGATCGGACGGATAGAAGCCGCCAACGGCGGCACCCTGTTTCTCGACGAGATCGGTGACCTGCCACTGGAGCTGCAGGCCAACCTGTTGCGGTTCCTCCAGGAAAAACACATCGAGCGGGTGGGTGGCAGTCAGCCGATTCCGGTGGATGTGCGGGTTCTGGCGGCAACGCATAGCGACCTTGAAGCCGCCATCGAGAAGAAGCGCTTTCGCGAAGACCTGTATTACCGCTTGAACGTACTGCAAGTGGCGACCGTACCGCTGCGCGAGCGCCATGGCGACCTGGCGACGCTGGCCAACCACTTCTCCCATTTCTACAGCCATGAAACCGGACGCCGCCCACGCAGTTTCAGCGAAGACGCGTTGATTGCCATGGGCAAGCACGACTGGCCAGGCAATGTTCGCGAACTGGCCAACCGCGTTCGTCGCGGGCTGGTGTTGGCCGAAGGCCGGCAGATCGAGGCCCGTGATCTGGGATTGATCAGCCCGCATACAATCGCCACGCCGATGGGAACCCTCGAAGAATACAAGTCCCGGGCGGAACGCCAGGCTTTGTGCGATGTATTGAATCGTCACAGCGATAACCTGAGTGTCGCCGCCAAAGTATTGGGTGTCTCGCGACCGACCTTCTACCGCTTGTTGCACAAGCACCAGATTCGCTGAACCGCTGCCTGAAACAAAAACCGTTGCGATTGGAGTTGCAGCGGTTTTTTTGGTTCTTTACGCAATCCCGGGGAACACCGATACCTGTAGGAGCCGGCTTGCTGGCGATGGCGGCCTCATGGCTGGCGTATTTTGTTGGTGGTGTACATATCCATTTCTGCGGTAACGGCCGCCTATGGTTCCGCTTTTACAGCGGGTTACTTGGAAAAGCGCCAAGTAACCAAACGCTTTTGCCCCTGTCGTTCGGTGCCTCGCCCAGGCTCGGCATGCCCTCGCTCCGGTCCTGCTCCGTGGGCCCGCCGCGATCGGCCATCCATGGCCGTGCGCGGCTAACCCGGCATCCATGCCGGGTTGCCCACTGCGCAGAACCTGCGCTCGGCCTCTCGAGGGGGCGTGCACCGCAAAAGCACCGCGAGGCGAGCTAACGCTCGACCTCGTTGTCTGGTGGTGTACGCGCTCCCCTGTAGGAGCTGCCGAAGGCTCGGGCCGCGTTCGGACGATCTTTTGATCTTGCTTTTGCGATCTGGATATTGCTGAAGATCAAGATCCAAAAGATCGCAGCCTGCAGCAGCCCCTACAGATACTTCGTTATCTGTGTTCCCCGGGATTCCGTGAAGTACCTTTTTTTTCGGGTCAGAAGTAGTAAGGGAATTTCAGGCTGAACTGGAAGTCCGGAGCATCGTCCGTCATGCCGATGGACAGGTTGGGGACAATGGTCAGGTTGTTGGTGGCCGCAATGGTCATGCCGATGTTGAAGTAGCCGGCGTTGGCATCGCTGGACACCACCGATTGCCAATCCCCGCCATCTTCCTTGAGTTTGCTTTTGCGTTGCACCAGGTCAGAGACCGAGAACGACATACTCATCTTTTCGTTCAAGGCGAACGCAATACCGGCGCCGATCTGGAAACTGTCGCCAATGCGGACTTTGCCTGGTGTCTTGACCGCCGGGTTGGAGCTGATGTCGTCGAAAGACTCTTCCAGGTTGTGCGTGTAGGACAGGCTGCCGAACAGCACCGCCGGATCGAACGTCTTGACCAGAGAGATCCCCGGCGTAATCGACCAGACGCCATTACCGGTGGGCAAGGATTCAGGCACGGCCAGGTTGGAGTTATCGGCCACCCGAATCAGCTTGATGCCGAACGGGTCTTTGCCGGTCGGTGCCTTGACGCGCAACGTCACCACGGCATCCGGCGTGTTGTCCGATTCGTCGAGGAATTTGTAGGCGATACCGAAGTTGACGTCACCAATGGTCGGGTCTTCTTTGACGGTATCTTCGGTCGTGACGTTGGCGGTGCCGTTATTGCCGCCACCGGACTGATACGTGGACTCACGGTAGACCACCGGCACGTTCAGGTCGAACTGCCAGCGATTGTTGAAGTTGTAGCGGCCGGTGAGGTCAAGCGTCCAGGTGTCGGCCTTGATCCGGTCCAGGTTGATGGCGCCCAGGAAGATCGAGTCCAGGGCGAGAAAGCCGTTGAGGATCAGTTGTCGGGTATCGTATCGGGAGTAGGTTATCCCGGTTTCGAAGCTGAACTTGCCACCGCCGAAGAACCCGCTGGCCTCGTCATACAGGTTTGAAACGCTTTGCGCCGGTTGTGAGTCATCGGCCAGCGATTGTCCATAAGAGCTGCCGCTGCCGCTGCCGCCGGCGGCGCCCCCTGAAGCCGCCGCGGCGCCGGTGCCGGTGGCCACTTTTGGATTGCCTTTCAGGTCCGCAGGCGACTTGACCAGGCGTTTAGGGGGGGGCGAAGCGGGCTGGTCTTCTACCTGGCGGACCCGCTGTTCGAGAACCGCCAGGGCCTTTTGCTGTACTTCGTATCGCTGCTTCAACTCTTGAAGTTGTTGTTTGAGAGCCTCCACATCCGCGTCAGTTGCCGCCTGTAACATCGTCGCCGGTAGTAGAGTGCTCAGGCATATGACTGCACGCAGTGATACTGATCGGTACATGAAATAAGCCGTCCATTTGTGCCCAATGCTCCAGACTCAGCGTAGTTCAATACCCCTGGGTCCGTAATGCAGCGAGTTGGTTCAGGTTGCAGTCCAATACACCAGCACTCGGGCCATTATTGTTGAGCACTACGTTGAGTTGAGTCATGTTTTCGACCACATTGCTGCTGCCCAGCAACCGGGTGTTTTGCAGCAACCCGCCTTGGGCGACCTGTTGCAGGCTTGTGCCCTGGTTGTTGTTGGCGGTAATGGCCATCTGAACACCACCGCTCGTCGCGGATACCGCGACACTGCCTGCAGCATTGCTGCCGGTAATGGTTTGACCGGCTACCAGCGCCTGGCCCTGGCTCGGCACCAGTGCAGGGGCCGTGCGGGCCTCTTTGACGTTGATGGCGATGTTGTTGTTTGAGCGGTTGCCATCGCCTGCGGCCCGTGTGACCTGGGTGATGCCCCGAGAGGTGTTCAGTTCGGCGCCACCCATCACGTTACCGGTACCCTCGTTGTGCGAACTGCCTTTACCGGATTGCTTGATGGTTGAAACATAGAACTCGGGCTTGACCGTTGCGGCTTGTAGCTGCATCGAGCTAGAGGCCCCGATCAGATCATCACTGGCGTTGCGCCAGGTACTGCTCATGACAACACCGAAGCTGATGATCCGCCCCGGCATTACATACCGGCCACGCAACTCGGCCAGTTCCTGGTCATTGATTTCGATGGGTCTGAACTCATCAGCAAAACCTGAAGTGGTCGCTGCCAGACAGGCAGCGACCACCCAATACGAGGTTTTCATTTGCTGCTCCCGGAGCATCCTGCCCCCTATCATCTTATTGGCGATTAAAAGAAGTCGCTCTGTATGAAGCCAAAATCCATCAACTCAGCATCTTTGACCGGGTTGAAATTATCCAGCTTGTTCTTGGCTGTCAGCGGTTCCGGTGGACTGCGTAACGCATTGGTTTTGTCGTAACCGGGACCGATGATTGCGAAAATAATGCCATTCCAGCCTTTGACAAAGTCATCATGGGAGTAGCGTTTGTGTCCGAGTACCGGGTCGCCGATATAGACCCAGTTCTTGTCCGCCCGCTGCAACACCACGAAGTGCTTGTAGCCGCGAATTTCCATCAGTACCACCACCGGAATCGTCACTGCATCGAGTCTTTCAGGCGGGATCTTGTAGCCCCGGGCGCGCATGCCGATGCGTTCTATGTAGCGCCTCATGTCCAGCATGGAAAAACCCTGGGTACGCACAAGCTCCTGGTCTGCGGTGACCAGCATGCCTTTGATGATGTGCTCCTCATCGACGTCGAGCCAATAGGCCTGGCGCAGTATCGTTGCCAGCGCGGCGGCGCCGCAGCTGAAATCGGTTTTTTGTTCGACGATGTCGCTGAACTTGCGCTCACGCAAACTCTGTACGTGCTTGTACACCAGCACGCCACCCGGCAGGGCGGCGACCGGCATCTGTGCAGCCTGGGTCAGGCCAGACAGGCAGAGCAGGGCGAAAAGGGCCGTCTTACGCATGGACGATACGCCTTCAGACCGAGGAAAAGCGTCGTCGCCGAGGCTTTCATGACGGTCGCGATTATGGGCATGATTTGCAGCCTGCGGCGATGGACAGCGAGTTGCTTTGCTGGTTGCCGACGCCGGACGATACGTTGGCTCCGCCGTTGCCGGAGAAGCTGTTCATCGAGCCCGTGATCGAAGCATTGTTGGTTACAGGCGGTCTCCAGCCTTCTGGCGTCATCACTTGTTGTGTGGTTATGCCGGACAGACCGAGTACACCTACGGGTACGAAATCAGTCCTGGCGTTGTTGGTGACTTTCAGCCCGGACGTGCTTTGGTTCGCCGCCGCCGCGGCTACTGCTACACGGCCGCCGGAAACGGCAATCGCCAGGTTGTTTTTCTGTTGGTTGAAGTCGCCGGTGGTCACGTTGATGCCGATGTTGCCGGAACCGCTGTTGCCAGCGTTATTGAGCGTTGTGTTGTTGGTGTTGGAGTGGTTCCTGGCGGTGTTGCCGGTGCTCTTCTGAGTCGCGCTGGAGACGGTGACGGCGGAGCCGAAGATGAAGGCTTCGTCAGCCGTGGCAAGGGCGGCGGCGTTGTCTTGCTGGTTGCCGTTACCGGCTGCAACGTTGGCGCCCATGTTGCCGTTGGAGTTGTTCAGGGAGTTATCGATTTTGGCGTCGTTTTTGGTGCCCCGGTTCACTACCCCGCTGTCACTGCTTTCCTGCGAGTCCAGCACGGCGGCCCCGGCGCCTGCGGTAATCTGCAGAATCTGATCCAGCGATGGGCCATTAGGCGGTTGGTTGCTGCCCTGTCCATTGCCCTGCACGGGATCAGCCTGAGCTGCGAATGCCATCAATGCTGCCAGGGCGAAAGCCAGTGGTTTGAGAGCAGTTGTCGGGTTCATGGTGTTTCTCCGTGCTCATTAGTTGGTCAAGTGTTGGTGCTTCCCTAATCGCACTGTATCGGGGGTCAGTCAGCGACCCGGATGGTCAGGGTGTTCGCCATTCGGTTCCCCACCCCGGCACTCTGGTTCACCTGGATCACACCCCGGCTGCCGGTGAAGGCCTGGTCGCTTGTCACGACCTGGCGACTGCCGTTTGGGGTGCCAGTTGCTCCCGAGTTCGGTAACAACGCCACGTTCTGTTGAGAAAGGGCGCTATCGTCAACGGCTTGCGGTGCAGCGCTGATGCTGATGCGCATCGCATTGGCCATCTGGTTGTTCGCCCCGGCGCCCTGGTTGACACCCAGCACGCCGCTGCCATTGCTGAAGGCGGTGCCGCCGATTGTGGCCGTTGCGTCCATCGACGGATTGGCGGGCGAGGTGATTTTCTGCTGGACACTGGTGGTCGCACCGGCTTGGGTACCAATGGCGATCGCGCGGACGTTGGCCTGCTGCTGTTGATCGCCAGCCGCCTGGTTGACGTTGAAGTTGCCGCGGTATTGAGCACCGGAATCCTGGAGGGTGGCGTTGTTCACCGAACTGACGCCCGAATCGGCCATCACGCCGGTGCAGCCGAGCAGGGCCAGTAACAGGAGGGAACGAATCATCTCATTGGCCTCCGGCCATTCTGCCCAGTGAGCCGAGGCCGCTGTTCATGGCACGATTGATGGTTCCGGAAATTGCGCCGCCACTGCCACCGCCGTGGCCGACGGACATGCCGGGCATACCATTGGGGTTGGTGACGACGTTGAGACCTTGCAGGCCACCCAGGCCTTGCCCGTTGTTGTGGTGAAGGGCCGCTCCGGTGGTGACCCCGGCAATGTCGGCGTCACTGAGTTCGCCGGTGACGTGGGCCGACGGGTTGGTATTGACGGTGGTCGGGGTCGGATCCCGGCCGCCGCTGCGTCCGATAGGCGTTGGGTGAAGGGTACGATCAAGCACGATGACACCGTTGCCTTCGGCTTGTACGTTCAAGCTGAGAACAGTACTGGCAACACTCGCGATCAGCAGGAGGCACATCAAGCCTCTTTTATTGAGAATCCCCACAGTGGTCATTCCTTCTTTCCTGGCTGGCCCTGGTCAGCCGTGAAAGGGAAAGAGCGAAAGCTGTGCCGGTTTTTGAATATGGCTTTGATTCAACGGCTTAGGGAATTTGTCAGGGAGCGCTTTGTCGGGGATGTTTCATCGCTGAGACAGCGCCCATCGCGGGCAGCCCGGAAATACAGATGCACCCCCTCTAATGACCCTCTGTAGGAGCGAGCTTGCTCGCGATGGTCGTTAACGATGCCGCGTGTTAACTGACTAAACGCAGCGCCCTTGAGTCCATAGTCGGAACGCCGCCCGGAGCAAGCTCGTTCCTGCAGAGACCTTGACTGAACAGCATTACCCTCTGGAACGAGGGTTCCAGTGATGCTGTATCAATGCCTTAACAAATCCGCTGGCCTAACGATGAAGGGCGTTGAAATGGGCGGTCTGCGAGAGGGCGGGTGTTTCAGGAACGGACATTTTTCCCCAAAACAGGTGGGGCGAGTAGGGAAATTGCCCCAAACACCGGTCAGGCGTCGAGCAATCGGGTCACGGCGTCCAGAGCCTGGAGTCGGCGTTCTGTCCAATCTCCATGCAATACTTTAACCGGTTGTGCGTGGTGTTCAAGCCAGGCGAGGGTCTGGTCGAAAAAAACCTGGCGCTCACTCAGTCGGGGCTGACAACGCTGACCGTCGTCAGTCCATTGGACGTGTTCCGGCGACAGCAGCAGGTGCAAGTCGTAATGCCGGGCCAGGAGCGCTTGTTCAATCCAGGCGGGGCAATCGCCAAACAGGGTTTGGCTCCAGAGGATATTGCTCAGCAGGTGCGTGTCAAGGATGAGCAAAGACGGTTGTTGCGCCCGCGCTTCGTCTTCCCACGCCAACTGACCGCGGGCGATGTGCGTAATGTCCGCCAACGTGGTGTCCCGCGGGTTCTGCTCGATGAACCAGCGCACATACTCGTCAACCAGAAGCCCGCCGAAACGCTGTTGCAACTCGGCCGCCAGCCAGCTTTTACCGCTGGATTCGGGGCCTGTGAGTACCAGGACTTTCATGCGTGCAAAGCCGGATCGGCGCGCCATTCGCGCCAGCCCTGCACGGCGATAACGGTGAACAACCCGTACAGCGTGGCGGTCAGGTACAGGCCTTTATAGATGAACAACCCGACGAAAATCACATCCAGGGCGATCCACAGCGGCCAGCACTGGATACGTTTTTGCGCCATCCAGACCTGCGCCACCAGGCTGAACCCGGTCAGCGCAGCATCGAGCCAGGGTTGCGCAGCGTCGGTCCAGCGGACCATGGCCGCTCCCAGCAACAGGCTGCCGAGTGCGCCAATGGCGAGGCTCAACGCCACGGACCGGCCATCGAGCCGACTGACTTCGCGGCCATGCGTGGTTTCACCCACCCGTGTCCACTGCCACCAGCCGTAAAGCTGCAAGGCGGCATAGACGACTTGCAGCAGCATGTCCGAATACAGCTTCACCTCGAAAAAGATCCAGCTATATAGCAGCACCATGACCAGGCCGATGGGCCAGCACCAGGGGTTCTGTTTGACCGTCAGCCAGACGGCAATGACACCGAGGGCGGCGGCAAACAGTTCAAGCCCGGACATGGAGGTTCCTTGGGGAAATCGAAGAGGGGGGCCGATTGTAACCGGATTGGCGTGCGCAATCTCGTTGCGAGGGGCGTGCCCCACTGAAACGTGAAGCGCTCCTGAAATATGCCGTGGCTTGCCGGTTTCATCGGGTTCGATCGCCGCGGATTCTTGTTCCTGTCATAAACCATTGCCAGCATCCAGCCACGCGATGTCGCACGAGCCTGTGCGAGCGTCGCCCGGACTTGTCTGATAGGATTTCGGCCCCGCGCGGGCAAACCTGATTCAGGGTGGTTTTTTCACAGGATTTTTACGCTGCTGTGGTGATCCTTGGCGCGTGGGGCTTCAGTACGCTGACCGCAATGAAGGCTTTTGAAAAATACTAACGGGGCATGCCGACGCGCATAGCCTTTTGGGGGATTGATGGATCTTTGGACCGCCTTTCAGGCATTGATTCTTGGGGTTGTAGAAGGGCTGACCGAATTCCTGCCCATTTCCAGTACCGGCCACCAGATCATCGTCGCCGACTTGCTCGGCTTCGGGGGCGAACGGGCGATGGCGTTCAACATCATTATTCAGCTGGGTGCCATCCTGGCGGTGGTGTGGGAGTTTCGACGCAAGATTTTCGACGTGGTTATCGGTCTGCCGACCCAGCCGAGTGCGCGGCGGTTTACCGCGAACCTGTTGATCGCGTTCTTGCCGGCCGTGGTGTTGGGCGTCATCTTCGCCGACCTGATCCACAAGTACCTGTTCAACCCGATCACCGTGGCAACGGCGCTGGTCGTGGGCGGGTTCATCATGTTGTGGGCCGAGCGCCGCCAGCATGAAGTACATGCCGAAACGGTGGATGACATCACCTGGAAAGATGCCCTGAAAGTCGGCTTCGCCCAATGCCTGGCGATGATCCCGGGCACTTCGCGTTCGGGCTCGACGATCATCGGCGGGTTACTGTTCGGCCTGTCGCGCAAGACCGCTACCGAGTTCTCGTTCTTCCTGGCGATGCCAACCATGGTCGGCGCAGCGGTGTACTCGGGCTATAAGTACCGTCACCTGTTTGTCCCGGCGGATTTCCCGGTATTCGCAGTCGGCTTCGTCACGGCGTTCGTCTTCGCGATGATTGCGGTTCGCGGGTTGCTCAAGTTCATCGCCAACCACAGCTATGCAGCATTTGCCTGGTATCGCATCGTTTTTGGCCTGTTGATTCTGGCAACCTGGCAATTCGGCTGGGTTGACTGGAGCGCGGCCAAGCCGTGAGTGACTCGCGCTCGCGCAATAACCCCGGACGCCAGTCCGGGGGACAGGTCCGCCATTCACGGCTGAAGTGGCTGGTGTTTGCAGCCCTGTGCGCGTTGCCGCTGTCCGGTTCGGTGTCGTCATGGCTGCATGGGGCGTCGCTGATTCCCCTGGGGGCCTACGGTATCGTCAGCGTCGTGACGTTTTTCCTGTACTGGAGCGACAAGCGCAAGGCCCGCGCCGATCAATGGCGCACGCCGGAGAATGTCTTGCACGCGCTGGAGTTCGCCGGAGGCTGGCCCGGCGCGTTGCTGGCCCAGCAGGTGTTTCGGCACAAAACGCGCAAAGTCTCGTTCCAGTTGGTGTTCTGGATCATCGTGCTACTGCACCAGGTGTTCTGGATCGATCACCTGTTCCTCGGCGCGCACCTCTTAGCCTTGTTCCAATAAAGAACGCCCTAAAGCAAGAGTCCGACTTGAGTGCGCTTTGGCAGTCTGCTCACCACCAATTGGTGGGAACGCTGCAGCAATTCCTGTAGTTCTTCGCTGCCGAGCGGGTAGGGCGTTTCCATGATGATCCACTGGGCGCGCGCCAGATAAGGCGCCGGGTGAATCCCCGGGCGGTCGCAATGACCAAGAAACACATCCTTGTCGACCTTGAAGGCCAGGGAATCACCCCGCAGGCCCTGCAAGGCGAACATCTTGTTCCCGGCAATCGAAAACACCCGTACGCCTCCCCATTTGTAATCTTCCCGCGCTCCAGGCAGGGCGAGGCAAAATTGCGCGACATCCTCTTCGCTCATCCGTCCAGCGCTCATAACAATCGTTCCCCACAGGCATTGAAGGATTCAACCAGATGGTCAATCCAGGCGCGTACCGCCGGCATCACCCCGCGTCGATGAGGATAGACCGCTTGCAGCCAGCCACCGGGCAACGACCAGTCGGGCAACAACTGCACCAGTGAGCCGTTTTCCAGTTCCTGCTCGCAATACATCATGGGCAGCATCGTAAAGCCCTGGCCGGAGAGGGTGCTGGCCTTGCGCACGATAAAGTCATCGATGCCCAGCCGGGCCTCGAGCGCGAGCTCACAACTTTTGCCTTTTTGATCCAGCATGCGGATGTGCACCATACGGTCGGCTTCCAGTGCGCCGAGCACCGGCAGGCTTTTCAGATCCTCGGGATGGTTGATCTCACGGCCGACGAGAAAACCGGGACTGGCGACCATCAGCATCTGCGCCTGACGCAGCCGGCGGGTGACCAGCAGCGGGTCTTCGTCGCCCGGTTCCCGCACACGCAGGGCAACGTCAATGCCTTCGTTCACCAGGTCAACCCGCCGGTTGAGCAGCATGACCTCCAGCTGGACTAGTGGAAACCGTTCCAGAAAGTCGCTGATCACCCCCGGCAATATTTCGTGGGCCAGCCCGACCGGGCAGGACACCCGTAAACGCCCGCGGGGCTCGCTGGACATGCTGGCCACGGCCTCGTCGGCCATTTCCGCCTCCAGCAGCATTGCCTGGCAGTGCCTGAGGTAGCGTTCACCCACGGCGGTCAGCTTCAGCTGTCGAGTGGTGCGTTGCAGCAAGCGCGCGCCAAGGCGTTCTTCCAGTTCGGCGATGCGGCGTGACAGTCGTGACTTGGGGATGCCCAGCAATCGTCCGGCTGCCGCGAATCCCCCGGCTTCCACGACTTTGGCGAAGTAATACAGGTCGTTGAGGTCTTGCATGATGTGAGCCTGATTGTTCTATCTGTGAGACGAACTATCGCATTATTGCCGTCTAATCAGCTATTGGTTTCGTATGTAGGATTAGTCCCATCAGATCGCCCTTGTGGGCGATCCTCACTTGGAGATCCCACATGAAACTGCTGCATATCGATTCGAGCATTCTTGGCGACAACTCGGCTTCCCGTCAGTTGAGCGGCGAAGTCGTTAAAGCCTGGCAAACCGCCGAGCCAACTGCCGTGGTGACTTACCGCGACCTGGCCGCCGACGCGATCAGCCACTTCTCCGCCACCACTCTGGTCGCCGCCGGCACCACCGCTGAACTGCGCAACGCTGCACAACAGCACGAAGCCGAACTGAGCGCCTCGACCCTGGCCGAATTCCTCGCTGCCGATGCCGTGGTGATTGCCGCACCGATGTACAACTTCACCATCCCGACTCAACTGAAGGCCTGGATCGACCGCATCGCCGTTGCCGGTCAGACCTTCCGTTACACCGAAGCCGGTCCTGAAGGCCTGTGCGGTGGCAAGAAAGTCGTGATCGTCTCGACTTCCGGCGGCATGCACGCCGGTCAGGCAACCGGTGTTGCCCACGAAGAATATTTGAAGTTGCTGTTCGGTTTCATCGGCATCACCGAGATCGAAATCGTCCGCGCCGAAGGCCTGGCTTATGGTGACGACGTTCGCAACAAAGCCATGAGCGCTGCTCACGCGCAAATCAGCGAGCAACTGTTCGCCGCTGCGTAAGGCTTGCGTAAAAAACACAACCGTTCAGGTAACACCCTAAAAAACTCTGTATTCTGGCTACGCAAGTACCAGCTACGGAGTTTTTTGTTTCTGGTCGTTTCAGATTGTGGCCTGACTTATGCAGTCAAGGGTTCACGTCTCAAGTCCGGTAACAGGGTGGGGCATCCCATGATGCGACTTTGTGCAACTTTACTGATTTGTCTGCTCAGCAGCCTGAATACAGTGCACGCCGCGCCTGCACCGCATCCTCACTGGAGCGTCGGCTTCCATGAGATGACTTTTCTTGACCCGCTGGACCTGCAGCCGATGCGCGCCATCGCCTTCTATCCTTCCAGTGACCGGGAGCACACCAGCAAGCTCGAGGGTTACACCGTCGAAGCCGGGGAGGACACCAAAGTCGCCATTGGCCGGTTCCCGATGCTGATGCTGTCCCACGGTAACACCGGCACCCCGCTGGCCCTGCACGACCTCGCCACGTCGCTGGCACGCAAAGGCTTTGTCGTGGTGGCGGTGATTCACCCCGGTGACAACTCCAGGGACCACAGCCGCCTCGGTACTTTGAGTAACCTGTATGGTCGGCCGATCCAGATTTCTGAAGCCATCACCGCTACCTTGGGCGACCGTATGCTGTCGCCGTTCGTCAATGCCGATCAGGTGGGCGTCATTGGCTATTCGGCCGGTGGCGAGACCGCATTGATTCTGTCCGGCGCGACCCCGGACCTCGATCGCCTGCGCCGTTACTGCCAGGAGCGTCCCGATGACCGCGATGCCTGCAACACCCGGGGTGAATTGATTGTCGACCGCGACGACCTGCAACCGGTGGCTGATCCTCGTGTCCACGCCTTGATGCTGATGGCGCCCTTGAGCCTGAAGTTCGGCCGCCACACCCTGGCCGATGTGCATGTGCCGGTGCTGCTTTATAGCGGCGATGGCGACAAACTGGTGGCTGTCGACAAGAACGCCGCAGCACTGGCGCGCAAACTGCCGACGGCGCCTGACTTCAAGTTGTTGGCGGGAGCAGGGCACTTCGTCTTCATGGCGCCGTGCAATGACGAGCAGATCGTGATCATGCCCGCGCTGTGCACCGATGCCGACGGCGTCGATCGGCAAGACATTCACCGCAATCTGATCTCTGAAGCCGGAAGCTTCTTCTCGCGAACCCTGGGCAGGGCGACCCGGGCCGGGATGCAGACCGCTGATCAGTAATTCCCCCCCCCTGTAGGAGCGAGCCTGCTCGCGATAGCGGTGGAACCTGCACCACATAAGTTACCGTCGGAGCGATATCGCGCGGTGCTTGAGCAGCAGGGTCAGCCCCAGGCCCGTCACCGACAACAATGCCGCACTGAAGAAAATCCACGCATAACCCAGGTTCAGCGCCACTGCGCCCATCAATGGGCCGGCGATGGCCAGCGCCAGGTCGAAAAACACCGCATAAGCACTCAAGCCTGCGCCCCGACTGGAGTCGGGTACCTGCTTGATGGCCTCGACACCCAGTGCCGGGTACACCAGGGACAGGCCAAATCCGGTCAGGCCGGCACCAATGAGCGCATACCCGGTCGAAGGCGCCAGCCACAGCAGCACCAGGCCAACCGTCTCGATGCACATGCAGGCAATGGCCGAGGTAAACCCGCCGAAACGGCTGATGGCGGATATGAACAGTAGCCGCGCCAGAATGAAACACGCCCCGAACACGGTCAGGCAGTAGGCCGCGCCGGTCCAGCCGCGATTGACGTAGTACAAGGTGATAAAGGTCGTCAGGGTGCCGTAGCCAATGGACGCCAGGCTCAGGCTCGCGCCAAACGGCGCAATGCGCCCGAACACCGCCCAAAACGGCAGGCGCTCACCGCGTACCACGGGTACTGAGGGTTTGTTGCGAATCAGCAGCAGTGCGGCCAGGGCCAGCAGCGACAGGGAGATGCCAAGGCTGGCGAAACCGAGTTGTTGCACCATTACCACGCCCAGCGGTGCACCGATGGCAATCGCACCATAGGATGCGATGCCGTTCCAGGAGATCGACCGCGCGGTATGTTCAGCGCCCACCTGGCCCATGCACCAACTGATGGTGCCGACGCCGATCAACCCTTGGGCCATCCCCAGCAACAGGCGCCCGGCGATCAAGATCAGCAGGCTGAGCAAGGGAAAGCCTTGCAACAGGGTCGACAGCAAGGTCAACACGCCGCTGAGCACGATCCCCACCAAGCCATAGATAATTGCGCGCTTGGTGCCAACGCTGTCGGACATCCGCCCGGCCATGGGCCGGCTGAGCAGGGTGGCGAGGTATTGCGAGCCGATGGTCAACCCGGCCACGATGGCGCTGAACCCGAGTTGCTCGTGGACATAACCCGGCAATACCGCAATCGGCAAACCGATGCAGAGGAAGGCAATGAAGGTATAGAAAACGATGGAGACGATCTGCAGGGTGATCGCCATGGCGCTTTGCGGAGCAGCTTGCTGCACAGACATGAGGGCTCGTTCGCGGGCGGCGGTGGGAGAACTGCATGATGGCGCGGCGGTGCGATAAAAGAAAGCAGGCTAACTAATTTTTGCAGTCATTGATGGCCTCTTCGCGAGCAAGCCCGCTCCCACGGGTTGCGCATTCAAATTGTAGGAGCGAGCTTGCTCGCGATGGTCGTCAACGATAACGCGTGTCTACTGGTTAAACGCGGTGATCTTGACTCCATCGCGAGCAAGCTCGCTCCTACAGCTGCCTTTAGAACACCACACCCTGGCTGCGCAGGTAGTCGTCGTAGGTGCCGCTGAAGTCGGTCACGCCGTTAGGGCTCAGCTCGATGATGCGGGTGGCCAGGGACGATACGAACTCACGGTCGTGGCTGACGAAGATCAGCGTGCCCGGATAGTTTTCCAGCGCCAGGTTCAGCGCCTCGATGGATTCCATGTCCAGGTGGTTGGTCGGTTCGTCCATCACCAGTACGTTCGGCTTTTGCAGGATCAGCTTGCCGAACAGCATGCGGCCTTGCTCACCACCGGAGATAACCTTGACCGACTTGAGGATCTCGTCGTTGGAGAACAGCATGCGACCCAGTGTGCCGCGAATGATCTGCTCGCCCTGAGTCCACTGGCCCATCCAGTCGAACAGGCTGACGTCGTCTTCGAAGTCATGGGCGTGGTCCTGAGCGTAGTAGCCCAGCTCCGCGCTTTCGGTCCACTTCACGGAACCGGCGTCCGGGGTCAGCTCGCCCATCAGGGTGCGCAGCAGGGTGGTCTTGCCGATACCGTTCGGGCCGATGATCGCTACGCGCTCGCCGGCTTCGACGGTGAAGCTGAAGTTCTTGAACAGGGTCTTGCCGTCGAAGCCCTTGGACATCTGCTCGATGGTCACGGCCTGACGGTGCAGCTTCTTGGTCTGTTCGAAGCGGATGAACGGGCTCACGCGGCTCGATGGCTTGACTTCGGCCAGCTGGATCTTGTCGATCTGCTTAGCGCGGGAAGTGGCCTGCTTGGCTTTCGAGGCGTTGGCCGAGAAGCGGCTGACGAACGTTTGCAGTTCGGCAATCTGGGCTTTCTTCTTGGCGTTGTCCGACAGCAGTTGCTCGCGGGACTGGGTCGCGGCGGTCATGTACTCGTCGTAGTTGCCCGGGAACAGGCGCAGCTCACCGTAGTCCAGGTCGGCCATGTGGGTGCAGACGCTGTTGAGGAAGTGACGGTCGTGGGAAATGATGATCATGGTGCTGTTACGCACCGTGAGAATGGATTCCAGCCAGCGAATGGTGTTGATGTCCAGGTGGTTGGTCGGTTCGTCGAGCAACAGCACTTCCGGATCGGAGAACAGTGCCTGAGCCAGCAACACACGCAGTTTCCAGCCCGGAGCCACTTCGGACATCGGACCGAAATGCTGTTCCAGTGGAATCCCCAGGCCCAGCAGCAGCTCACCGGCGCGGGATTCGGCGGTGTAGCCGTCCATTTCGGCGAATTCGGTTTCCAGTTCGGCCACGGCCATGCCGTCTTCTTCGCTCATTTCCGGCAGCGAATAGATGCGGTCGCGCTCGGCCTTGACCTTCCACAGCTCTTCGTGACCCATGATCACGGTGTCGATCACGGTGAATTCTTCGTAGGCGAACTGGTCCTGGCGCAATTTACCCAGGCGCACGTTCGGCTCCAGCATGACCTGGCCGCCGGACGGCTCGAGGTCACCGCCCAGAATCTTCATGAAGGTCGACTTGCCGCAACCGTTGGCGCCGATCAGGCCGTAACGGTTGCCACCGTTGAACTTGACCGAAACGTTTTCGAAGAGCGGCTTGGCGCCGAACTGCATCGTGATGTTAGCTGTGGAGATCAATTACCTTACCTATCAATGGGTTAGAGCTGGTCTTTTTTGCCTGATACCGATTTGATACCAATCTGGAGCTTTTCCAGCTCCGCCCAGTCTGAGCTTGAGTTGAGCCAACGCGCATACGTCGTCAGCAACATTTGGACGCTGTGGCCAAGCTGCTGAGCGATGAATGCGGGGTTCATGTTGGACATTAAGCATATTGTCGCATAAGTATGACGGCAGTTGTACGGCGGTCGATATAACACCGAAAGCGCTTTCAGTGCCGGCCCCCACTGTTTGTGCAGATCGGAGGTCTGTTTCACGTACTCGCTGTTCTTCGACGGCGGGAACACGTAGGGCGTGGTCTTCACCTTGCCAATGCCTTTGGCGCGGCGCTCGGCGTACTGGCGGGCGAACACCAGCGCGTGCAGCGCTCGCTCGTTTAGCAGCACGAACCGACCCTTTCCGGTTTTTGTGCGCTCTTCTACAACACCCAACGCCACTGTGCGGCAGACATGAACCTGACGCTTCACCTGGTCAACGGCATCCCAGCGGAGCGCGGCGACCTCAGACAGGCGAAGCCCGGTGAAGAACGCGAACTCAAAGAATGCGGCATAAATTCCACTGGGCCAATGTTGTGTCTGGTACAGGTGATCGATGATTCGGTTGGCTTCGTCCAGGGAAAATGGGTTGATCTCCTTGCGCCCCCGTTTTGGGAGATCGATCATCTTGGCCGGATTTTTCTTGATCAGCTCTTCAGCAACGGCCGCCTCCAAGATTGTTGAGAGCTTGACCAGGGCGTTGCGCCGGACACCTGGTGACGTCCACTCCGTGGCCGCAATGATGCGGCGTAGGAGGGTGGTGGTGATCAGGTCGATACGTACCAGTGCCAGCGGCGGAATCCAATACAGGTTGAGCGCACCCTTATAATTGTTCCGCGTGCCTTGGGCGATGACTCGGCCATCAAGCCATAACTGGGCGTACTCATGAAAAGTCGGGATGCCGCCAAGCGATAAGGTCGAGTTCGGGAACAGCTCGGCGTACTTGGCGTCATCCAAGAGGCCGAGCTTGATCAGGTTGTCTACTTGATCGCGTAATTGGGATGCAGCTTTAATGCCTTTCTGCGTCGTGGGGAAGGGGAGTGTTTCGCTTCGGCGGGTACCGTTCCAAGTAAAACGAATCCGGAGGGATTTGCGGAAGAGTTCAACTCCATCGGGCAAATCCATTGTGCTTCTTCCCATTCGTAATATCTCTTCCTGCTGTACATGATTCGGTTGCCCAGCTTGTTCCAGACGCCTTCGGGTATCTGTTTGCGAGCGCGCCGGGTTGCGAGTGCTCTAAATGAAATGCCCAGGATGTGGGCCATGACTTCTTCCGATACCTTGTCTACTTCGGGATGGGGCAGCGTCTCCGGTTCGATATTGGCCATCACTGATTCTCCTTTGCGCGCCTTACACCCGCGTCCGTGACGCCTTGGGTCAAGCCGCCAAGGGCGGCAAACAGATCAATAGCCTTGATCATGCAGTCATCCTCGGGCGGTGATCGCCCTGCATCAGCTCCATCACTCGGCCATCCTTTACCATAGGCGGTGCTTTTGCGACCCTCGAAGGGGGCCTATACCCCATGACAGGCTGCGCGAGCGGGCGACTCTGAGCGTTTAGCGTTGCTTCCTTGAGGGCTGCCCCGCGCAGCATTCGGTGGGGTATAAGTGCCTCGGCAGTGCCGCAGGGAAGAGCAGTAATGCCTGCTGCTGTGCAGCAGAGACTGTTTTTTACAGGCGTGTCGATCCCGCTATTGTTGCGGAGCAAAGCGGGCTGCACTTGCGTGTTGGCCTGTGAGTGCTTCATGCCGCTTTCCTCCGGTGTTCGATAGCGAGTTGATCCATCAGGCGCTGGTGAAACGTGAGCCGGGCTTCGGTGGCGGACCATGGACGGATGGTTTCAACCATAGGTTCAATGCCGACCAAACAATCCCAGATGGCCGGATCGGTTGGCATGAGGTCGCGGCGTTCGGTAGCTAGTGCGATCAGGTCGGCCTGGCGAACGCAAGCGGGCAGTTCGGTGGGGATGTCGAAGCGTTCACAGACGCGCAGCCAAGTCCAGTCTTCAAAGTCCTGATACGCATGCATCCATAGTTTGAGGGGGCGTGTCATGTCGCCCAGGTAGGCCTCTGTGGCGTCATGGAGTAAAGCCGCAAGCTTGTGTTCTTCCGGCACCAGCTCGGCGACGATGCAGCTGTGTTGGGCCACGCTATAAAACTCTCGGGTATGGCCGTTGAAGCGGCACAGGTGTGCGAGCGAGTGGGCGATGTCTCGTGGATCGATCATGTCGGCATCGGGCTCGAACAGGTCAAAGCGCTTGCCGGTATGGGTGAGGATGCAGTTCATGCGGCCTCCTTCACGAGATCGGCCAACAGCAGGGCGTTGTGGGTTGCCTTGTGCAATTTACGCAGAGCGTCCTTACCAATCAGCTCAGCCAACTGCTGGTCGAACTCTTTACGAAAGCGAGTCAGCTCCAGCAGCTCAGTGGTGGCTTTGGAGAATTGCTGTTGCAGTGCGCCGGCAGCTTGTGGGGTAAGACGTAGCACTGGGTTAACTCGATTCATGCTGCATCCTCCTGAACTACCGGCTCCAGAAGGGCTGCCATGGCGAGCGCTTGATCGCGAAGCGCACGAGTGTCTCGATCGAGTTTTTTGCCAGTGCGAAGTGCGCTAAACGTCTCTGCGGCGATTCGCAGTTTTTCTGCGATATCCAGCAGGGTTTGGCGTGCGGGTTCCCCCAGTTTCGAGGCGACCAACGCGCGCTCGTAGTGGGCGTGTAGTTGCTTGTGGTGATCGCGAGCCTGGTCAAGCGAGAGCGTCATTTTTTGGATCGTCTCTGAGTTTTCAGAGTTCTGAATGTCTTTGCCTTCGTCGATCCCTTCAATGCGTCCATCGATCAAGCCGCCGCGATAGCCTGCCCAATAGGTGAGGCCGACGACAAGGGTGAAAGCGATCAATGCGCAAATCTGAATTGCGGTCATGTGGTGTGCTCCTGGTGGTTTTGCTTGGCCGGTGGTGGCAGCCGTTCGGTTGTGGGGTTACTCCGTTGTTTCGTCATGCGGTCGCAGCATTTCTTCGTCGGCCTTGTAGGCACGGATATCAATCAGTGAGGCGACGTGTCGGATGTGTGCGTACTTCGGGGCCTTGCGGCTGTTGTCCAGCGTGGTAATCGGTAGTTGAATTCGGCCGTTGTTAATCTCCGCCACAAACGATTGCTCGTTGAGATTGCGGAAATATTGTTCACGCACTTTTTCCAGCGGAATAAGTACGTCGCCGAAGATGCGATAGAGCAGCTCTACAGTCACCGATTCCGGTGCCGGCATCAGGCGCAAGGGATTTTGGCTGACGTCCTTCATGCTGCGTCCTTGCTCGTGTTCACTGGGTGTAGATCTTTAAGCGCCTCTTCTGCTGTCTTGCCAAAACCCATCAAGCGCAAGCCATCAGGATTGCCGTACATAAATGCAGCAAGCGAGTGCGACTGGGATTCGCGAATGCAGAGGGTGGTGTCATGCATATTCATGCCCAGCTCCGCCGCCAGAAATTCGACAATGGCCGCCAGCTTGCTGTGTTCCTGGTGCGCCAGAATCAGTGGCACCGTATCGAGCAGGGCGACGGCGCGGATCTGGTTCATCGCTTCGGCAATGTTTGCCTGGGTCCGTTGCTCCGCAGGAATGCGCAGTAGATCGATGAGGTGTTTATCAATCAGGTTGCTGTTCATGTGGGTTCTTCCTTTTGGGGTGATTCCATGCGTTCAGGCAGTGCGTCTTGGTCAGCTCCCGCAGATGCTCCGGCACTTCGAGGAGCGCGGCGTTGCGCTCCTCGCGTGTGCGCATGGCAACGATCTGGCGGGCGTACTCCCTAGGCCACGTCACGGTTGTCGGCCGGAATGGCGGGCAGTTCGAGCCCCAACTGCTCGGCCAGCCAGCGCATGCCGGCTTGTCGGATCTTGGTCGACTGGCTGTATTGCATGCCGGCGGTTTCGTGATACCAGGTGCCGTCCTTGATCCGCAGATACTCGCGGTCGCGAACTGGGAATGCCGGCAGGCGACGGTCGTTGAGAAGGCCTTTCTCGCGCATGAGCGCGATCAGTTTGGGTCGAGTGATGCCGAAGTACTTCGCGGCTTTTTCCAGGCTACGTTCCATCTCGGCCTCCTAGGCAGCATGCGCAGCGGGTGTCGCCAGCGCAGCTAGGTGGTTGATGGATTCGGCCACTTGCTCGTAGATCTCGGCATCGTTACCGCACACGGTGAAGCACTTTGTGCGCGGACGTTTCACGCCGATGCTCATGATGGTGGTGACGCCTGGACGGGTTTGTGTGCGATGGATGGCAACGTGGATGGGAAGATCGAAGCCCATGTCGAGGCTCAACGAGCCGCCGGTGCGCACAAGCGCGAACACTCTCTGCCTGTTCTCGATATTAAACCGAGCATATTGGCGACTTGCGTGAGGGAGATTCAGTGGGTCGGCGGTGTTGCTGGGGTCGATAGGGCCGTTGGCGATCTCTTCGATAAAGTCCGCCAGCTTGAGATGCATCTTTTTTTCGTTCTGCAAGGTCAGCGTGTGGCGCTCGCTGCCCAGTTCGACGGTGAAGAGGGTATCAATTGGGCTGCGTTCAACCTTCAGGCGAAACGCCAGTGCTTCGCGTTGTTGCGTCGACCGTAGGGTGTGATTGAAGGTCTCGCTCAGATTGACCTGGGCGTTGAGCAGTTGCAGGGTGCGATTGTCGAGTTTGAACTTGCTCATGCTGCGTGCCCTCCGCCATTCGGATCGAAGGGCGCAGGTGTTGCACGGGCTTTAAGCTTCGGTTTGGTGGCGACAAACGCACACCCGTATTCGCGGGCTAGACGGCGGATTTCAAAGATGTGAAACGGACTGGCAGCGGCCGGATGGACGTGCAGGGTGGCGGTGGTGTGCATGGTATTGCCTCGCTCTGTGGTGGAAGAGTGAGGCAAATATCAACCAGTGGTTGATTTGTGTCAACAACCATTGATTGATTTTTTGTCGATTCGCATCGTTCAGGGGTAAATTGGGATGCAAACGAGACCGATCGAGCAAGCGGATACGGTTATAAAAGGCTCCAGTAGACTAAGGAATTTATAATGGGGTGGCCGGGTGAACAGCTGGTAAGCCGTCTTATTGAAACGTTGTCAGAAAAAGGCATAGGGAATCTTCTTCGACCCGGACAAATAAAAAGGGAGGGCTTAGCAAATATCACGGTTGATAGAGCCAAAGCACTCGTAGGCGCTCAAACTGAAAGGGAAATTGAGGAGATAAGATCGGGAAAGAAAGATATTTCCGAGTTTTCATTGGAACTAACGTTTGCCAAATCGGGACGTGCTCACTCCAATGTTGATACGCGAATTGACCCTGTGGTTGATGTTGAATCGCTGAGGCTGATTGGCGAGTCTAGAATTCTGAGTGACGCTATACGTCGCGAAGTAAATACCGCAAGCACTATCTTGTATGCAGAGGAAATATTGCGTGAGGATAGTTCAGAACCTCCTGAAGATAAAGTCGATGAGGACTGGTTGTTTCGCTGGAGAGATTGCGCAGGTGAGGTGTCTGGAGAGGATTTACAGATTCTTTGGGGCAGAGTGCTTGCTGGTGAAGTAAAGTCACCTGGGACGTATTCTTTACGGTGCCTTGAGTTTTTGCGCAATCTTTCGCAATCTGAAGCAAAACTTATTGAAGTAATGTGCAGTCTTGCTATCAGTGATTTTATCTGGCGACCAGACAAAAACAAATATCAACTTCCGCTAAGTTTTAAGCAGCTTCTCGAGCTCGAAGAGCTTGGGGTCATAGGAGGAGTTACAGGCGGTCTAAGTCTTGACCTGCATGACAGCGATGAAGAAGGTTCTGAGTGGCTTGCGCTCATTATTTCAAATGGTAAATGTCTGATTGTTAATCATTCGGATAAAAAAGTAAATCTGCGAATATCAGCTTATGCAATTACAAAACTTGGTATGCAGTTATTGAGCTTGGGTAGTTTCAAACCAAATTTGGATTATTTGGAGGCGATGGGGAAAAGTTTTATAGGGAGTGGGTTCAAAGTTAAAGTGGCTGATGTTGCAGAGGCCACACCTGAATACACTTCTTGGGTTAATGCGGTGGATCTTAAATAGGGTTCTACTCAGGTATAAAGGAGCCTACTACCTTTCCACAGATATGAGTCTCTTCCGTGATATCAATGATTGGATATTGCGGATTAATTGGTCTCAAGAATTGGCGCCCTGCATCCTCAACCAGAATCTTAAAGGTAGCTTCATTTGTGCGAGGTACTCGAGCGATCACTCGATCACCAGTTTTGGTTTCCGCTTCAGGGTCAACGAAAATAATACAGCCTGTTGGATAGCTGCGACCTGGCCCAGGATTCGTCATCGAATCACCCAACACCTTTAAAGCATATCCTTGGTTACTAATCGGAACAGGGCATGATAGCCAAGAGTCTGCATCGTGGGCTTCAAAATTCGAGATGGCCTCACACCATGCACCAGCCTGTACCCAGGAGATTAAAGGAACCTTGCCAAAGTGCTGACTGATTACGCTTATGTTGCTCCCACTCCCATAAGGAAGTTGCTGAACGTCGCGTTCGCTAGTCTGTTCTTTCGGCAGTACACCGTATTCCAACCATTCCCGACGAACCTTAAGCCAAGAGCAAAGCGCTGAAATGCTGTCAGCCTCGGCCATCGCTTCGCCATTCAGCCATTTGCTGATGGCCTGAGTAGTCTTATCAACTCCCAAACTCTTCAATTGGCGATGAATGTCCACCCCGCGGCCTCTGCTGCGTACGCCGGCATCGTTAAGGGCTTCGTGTAGGCGCTCGCTGAAAGCTGCGCGGAGTGTATTTTTATCAACCATGAGTTGAGAGTCTCATAAAGGTTGCGCAATAGTCAGTTGATCTATAACATCAACCACGAGTTGATAAATGGAGGTTTCCATGTTGGACCCCGCAGATTTTCCGAATGCCATCGCATTCGCTTTTGAAGCCGTAGGCGGCATTGGGGCCGCCGCCAAAATTTGTGATCGGAGCTATCAAGCGCTGAACAAGTGGCGTCAAGCGGCATGCTTGCCGCGAACCGATTACACCGGTGAAACCCAATACGCTTCTCTTCTGGCGACAGCTGCGAAGCAAAAGGGGAATGTGTTCGAAGCCACTTGGCTTTTGCATGCTGCCGCACCTCATAGGGCTGCAGCATAGTTAGAAAAAAGGCGACCCAAGGGCCGCCCAGTTTCTCCCAGCACGCACCACCACAGCGCTGTTGGGTCGCAGTAAAGGTAGGCGGGCACACCACATGCTAACCACCTATCTTAACTGCGCTTTCCAAGGCACGGATGCCTTGGTGTTGCTGCCTTTTCCACCACAGATTGGGCAGCTGTTGCGCCAGGGGTGAGCAACGGATTGCTCGCCTCGGCACGGTGCCGGTGTCGATCCCTAAGATCTAACCGGCGTTTGGGCCTCTTCAAGCCACGCGGCAAATGTATCACCACTGCACGCCGCGCGGCACTGGCAACATATAAGGATTAATGCCATGAGCCGAATTGTTCTGAGTTCTGTTGAGCGAGCGCAGCGGGAAGTTCTGCCGCTTGATCTAGCGCTTTACCATGCCGCAAGGGACTACCCAGGTGGCGCAGCTGCCATCGCCGCCACCACCGGAAGAAACGCCACCACGCTGCAGCACAAACTCTCCCCAACCCATCCCAGTCACACGGTGAACATTCAGGAGTTCGGCGAGATCTTGGAACTGACCAAGGATCGCCGCATTCTGGATGCGGTACATGCATTGGTCGGTGACACGACCTGGCAGGAACTGGCTGAGGCTTACACCAACGACATGCCCGAAACGTTGACCACTGGCATCGCCGAGTACTTTCGACAGGTGGCGGATCTGGCTGATACCTGGGCCAAAAGCATCGGCGATGGGGTGGTGTCCGATGAGGAGCTCGCCGCGATTCGTCTGCAGGTGTTTCGTGGGATTCAGGGGCTGCTGGGTATGTTCAACCGCGCCACGTATGTCAACCAGACAACGCGGGGTACTGACCGTGGCTGATTGGGCGGATATGGCGGGCGAAATTCTTGAGCGTTCTGATGAAGCCTTTGCAGCGCGCAAGCCTGCGCCGGTGGCAGAGTCTCTGAAGAGTTGTATCGACTGCGACGAACCTATTTCTCCGGCGCGTCGGATGGCCTCAAGAGGTTGCAAGCGTTGCACTGAGTGCGAAGAAATCAAGGCCAAGCAAGGAGCTCACTATGCTCGATGAAGTCTTGGGTCAATTCGCAGACTACGGGCTGGAACCTGAGCAGCCGCTGGTATTTGGCAAGCTGACTCGCTGCAAAACTTCCCAAGACAAGGGGAAGGAAAAGAATGGTTGGTATGTAGTCCATGAGCACCGCACCGAAAAAAACGAAACGCTGATCTTTGGCAGTTTCGGTGACTGGCGTTCTGGCGAGTCACAGAAAATCAAAGTCAAGGCAGGGCGCATGAGCCCCGAGGAGCGCGAAGTCATGCGCGCCCGGCAGGAAGAAGCCAAGCGTAGGGCCGCCGAAATCGCAGCAAACGCTTCACGGCGTGCGGCCAGCCGTGCGGCCGGTCTGTTCAAACGCATGCCAGAAAAGGGCAAAAGTGCTTACCTGGATCGAAAGCAGATCGTCGGCTTCAAAGTTCGCTATGCGCCCCGTACAGGCGCATTTTTGGTGCCCATGTGTAACGTGCGGGATCAGATCGTTGGTCTGCAGGTAATCTTTCCGGCAAAGCAAGAGGACACTGGGCGCGACAAGGCCTACTGGCCCTACGGCATGTCGAAAGAGGGCGCTTTCCATTTGATCGGCCCGCACCCGGAGCCGGGTGAACCGGTACTGGTGTGTGAGGGATACGCCACGGGCGCTAGCCTGCACATGGCGACCTCGCTGACGGTCGCTATTGCCTTTGATGCGGGCAACTTGCTGCCGGTCTCCAAGGCCATGCGGGAGCGTTTCCCCGGTTGCCCACTGATCCTTTGCCGGGACGATGACTGGAAGACCAAACGTCCGAATGGCGAGCCCTGGAACCCGGGTGAAGAGAAGGCGAACAACGCCGCTTTGATCGTCGGTGGCCAAGTGGTCGCGCCAGTCTTCTCGGGCGAGCGTGAGGCCAAATGGACCGACTTCAACGACCTACAAATTGCCGAGGGATTGGAGGCGGTGCGTCGCCAGGTGTTGGCGGTGGTCAAACCTCCAGCAGCTGGTGGTTGGAAGGACCAACTGGCCCGCACCGAAAACGGCTCTTTGATCGCTCACATGCAGAATGTCGAGCTGATCCTGGGCAATGACGAGCGCTGGGCCGGCGTGATCGGTTACAGCGTGTTCAGCTCCAAAATCGTGAAACTGCGATCCGCACCCTTTGGCGGCGGTGCCGGCGACTGGGCCGATATCGATGACATGCGGGTGATGAAGTGGCTCGCCCAGCAGTACAACTTGCGGGTCAAGGCGTCCCATGTGATCGAGGCGGTCAGCGTGGTTGCCCACGACCATGCTTTTCACCCGGTGCGCGAGTACCTGGAGAAGCTGGAGTGGGACCGCGTGCCCAGGCTGGAAAGCTGGTTGACCGATGTCCTGGGCGTCCAGGCCAGTGAGTATTCTGCCAAAGTTGGCAAGCGCTGGCCGATTTCGGCGGTGGCTCGGGTGATGCGCCCGGGCTGTAAGGCTGACTCGGTAATGATCCTCGAAGGTGGGCAGGGTGAAGGTAAGTCCACGGCCATGGGTATTCTCGGCGGCGAGTGGTTTATGGACACGCCTTTTGCCCTCGGCGACAAGGACAGTTTTCAGGCGATTCGCGGCAAGTGGATTGTCGAGCTGGGTGAGCTGGACAGTTTCAACAAGGCTGAGAGCACGAAGGCCAAGCAGTTCTTCTCGGCGTCCACCGACACCTATCGCGAGAGCTACGGCCGCAGAACAAATGATGTGCCACGCCAGTGTGTGTTCGTGGGTACCACCAACCAAGAGGAATACCTCAAGGACGCCACCGGCAATCGCCGTTACTGGCCGGTGTTCTGTAATAAGGTCGACCTGGAAAAACTACGCGAGATCCGTGATCAGCTGTGGGCTGAAGCGGTGTTCTGCTTCGAGGCTGGCGATATCTGGTGGGTGACGAAGGATGAGTCATGGATGTTCGCCGAGGCGCAGGACGAACGCTTTGTTGTGGATGAGTGGGAAGGACCAATCCTGACCTGGTTGGAGGAATCGCAACTCGGCGAAACCGCCACCGGCAACGAGATCCTGACTCAGGCTCTCAAGCTCGATTTCGGCCACTGGAGTAAGCCTGAACAGATGCGAGTCGGCGCGATCATGCACCGGCTGGGCTGGCGTAAGAAGCGTATGCCGGCGTTGGCAAAAAGCGGTGTCCGGCAGTGGGCCTATCAGAAGCCCGAAACGTGGGGCGAGTGTCTGCATTGCAGCAGACGGTGGTAGAGGAGCCTTGCTTTGATTAAGCGAATCGATGAGATGCTCAAGCTCTGGGCGCAGGATCTGCACTCGCCGATTCCTGAAACCTATGGCGGAGCGAGTGGAGGCAACATGATTGCCATGCTGATGGAGTGCAAGGGTGAGCTGATACGTGGCACGCGGGGTAGTCGGGTGCTGTTGGATGAGTCGGCGGATATCGAGCTGATCGTCAACAAGCATTTGCCGGCGCAGCTGTCGCTAGTGGTGTGGGAGCACTACTGCAACCACGAAAGCTTTCTGTCGCAGAAGTACACCCACTGCGGTTGCAGTCGCGATACCTATTATCAGCGTCTGCATGAAGCGCACCTTCACATCGCAGGTCTGTTGATGGGGAAGGCTGCATGACCCCTGGCGTCACTCCGCATACCCTTGTCCTACTGTCCGGCCTTGTCCGACTGCCATTTAATGCGGTCGGACAAGTGCAGGCCGCGCCGTTGCAGGGCTGTCCTACTGTCCAACCTTTGACCGCACCATGCACACGTAAGCGTAGCGGGCACGTAGTCGCGCCCATGGCGCGCACGCGTGCTTTTAGCTTTCTCTCTATACACAAGGAAAAGTTAAGTAAGGTAGGACAGTAGGGCAGAGCCCCGAATTTAAGGGGCTGTAGCTGTCCTACTTCAATTTTGAATGGTGGGACAGGTAGGACAGGGCAATAGAAGCGCAAGCCGAGGTGATGTATTCACCGACATTCGCTAGGCGTTCACCCTGCGTTACCCACTTATTCACCGGGTGGCATTAAAGTAGGGTTGCTGCCACCGGAATCCACCTGTAAAAAGTATTCATCTTCGATAGGTGCGGCCGCAGAGAGCGGCAGGCACCACACACCAAACCCGGCCATTGCGCCGGGTTTTTGCGTTTATGGAGTAGGGCGATGACGAACGAGCAGCAAGCGCTGGCAGAGATGCCCATCTGGTTAGTGATCGTCCTGGCCCTGGTCGGAGGCGTATCAGGAGAGATGTGGCGAGCGGACAAGGATGGGGCGCGAGGGTGGGCTTTGCTGCGTCGCTTAGCCCTGCGGTCCGGTGCCTGTATCGTCTGCGGCGTGTCGGCGATGATGCTGATGATCGGCGCCGGCATGTCGATCTGGACGGCGGGCGCCTTGGGGTTGCCTGACCGCCATGGCCGGTGCCGACGTCGCCATCGGGTTGTACGAGCGCTGGGCCGCCAAGCGTCTTGGTGTCAGCGAATCGTCGGCGGCTGGCGGTGAACAAGGGCAGTAAATCGCGACATCGGAGGCTTACATGGATATCGAACTACAAATCGTGGCGAGCACCTCCGATACGGGAGATGCTTTTGATCCACTGTTCAAGGTGCTGCAATCACTTAAAGATCTTCCCGAGTTTCCGTTTGACGTCTTCTACAGCCTTATCCTCGAGTCGCTTGAACATCTTTCCGTAAGTATCGACGGCTCCGCACTTGCTGCAGGTCACCTTCGAGGCGTTGTTGGGCCTGGCCGGCATCTCGAACTTGTCATTGCCGCACTTACTGCACTTGACACTTATCTTCATCGTTTCAGGTCCTGAACGGTTTGGGTGTTGGCACTCCTATCCTAGTTCAGGACCATCGATAGGGGCGGCAACCATGATGCGGCTTGAGATGCGCGACAACATCGACAAGATCGTGAAGAGCATGCGAGGGCTCGCCCGTAACAAGGTGCCCATTGCAGCGGCCAAGGCGCTGACCTTCACCGCCGAGCGGGTGCGGATCGCAGAGAAAGAAGAGATAGCTCGCGTGTTTGATCGTCCCACTCGCTGGACGTTGAACTCGATTTACAAGCGAAGTGCCACGGCCACCCGATTGTTCGCCCGCGTGTGGGTCAAGGATGAGGCCAGTTCAGGTGTTGCGGCATCGAAGTATTTGCCGGTGCATATGGATGGCGGCAATCGTCCGCACAAGCGATTCGAGAAGGCGCTGATCCACTATGGCCTGTTGCCTGCTGACATGTACGCAGTGCCAGGCCGGCGCGCTCGAATGGATGGCAACGGCAACATCAGTCGTGGGCAGATCCTCCAGATACTCTCCGCCCTCGGTGCCGCCGAACGTGTGTCGGGCTTTATGGCCAACCGCACGGCTCGCAGTAAACGCCGCAATCGCAATGCCCCTGACTACTTCGCGGGTCGCCCGGGCAATGGCACTGGCCCATTGGGTATCTGGCAACGCATTGGCAACGGTGCGCGGCCCATCCTGATCTTCGTTAAGCGTCCGACCTATCGTCGTCGCTTCGACTTCTACGGAGTGGCCAACCGCGTCGCCGCTACCGAGTTCGAACCGCTGTTTCGCCGGGCATTGGCCCGTGAGATGGCTCGCGACTGAGGCCTTCGTCGATTTTTCAGCGTTTTCGCCCGGTTTTGGGGCGAATCGGACACGGATCGAGGCCTCATGCCCTTTTTCAATGGGTCCTTCCGGAGACCTAAGAGATTGGGGTAATTCGAACCCCGACTTTTTCACAGATTCAACTCGACATAGGGGGTTCCGCTTCCATGCCAGCCACAGGACCAGACCATGCCAACCCAACGTGAAATCGCCGAACACTTAGACATGAGTGAGCGCAATGCCCGCGACGTGCTCAAGGGGTTGGACCTGGATTGGCAGGCGGCGCCCCTTGATGAGATCCGCACGGCTTACATCCGCGACCTGCGTGGAAAAGCCGCGGGGCGCGGAGGCAGCCAGCTTGAACAACTCAACAGAGCGCGGATCGATGACTTGCAACAGAAGTCGGCGAACGGGCGGTTGGCGTATCACGAAAAACTGCGCTCATTGATCTCTGCTGCCGAGGCTGAGCGGGTGCTGTCCGACTGGGCCGGCTTCGCCAACCGGGAATACCTGGGCGGCCTTGAACGAATCCTTCAGGAAATCGAAAACGTGCAGAAACTCACGATTGATCGAACAGTGGTGGCCAAAGTTGCTGGACCTACAACCGAGCGAATTGCAGGCTACGCGCGAAAACTTGGCGCGGAGCTTGTTGGCAGCAGCGGGGAAATTTAACCCGCCGCGTGACATTCCGACCGCGCACTACCTGAGCACCGAGTTTTACCTGCCCTCAGAGAGTGGCGTGTTGCACGGCCTCTACGACTTCCAGTACACGCCTTACTTTCTCGGCGTTGCCGCCGCCCTGGATGATCCGCGGGTCAGTGAAGTTGACCTGATGAAAGCCGCGCAGATCGGCTGGACGTGGTTCCTGATCGGCTACCTGTTCAAGTTCATTCACAACCTGCCGCGTCCGATCATGATCCTGTTTGCCAAGGAAAAGGACGGCAAGAACTTCCACGACGAAAAGCTCAAGTTCGGTGTCACGGCGAACACGGAAGTGGCGAAGCTGATGCCGGTTGACGTCAGCCGCACTTCCGGCAATCGCTGGGACCATAAGACCTTCCCGGGCGGGTTCCTCAAGCTGGTAGCGTCCAACTCCCCCGGCAACGTCAAATCCACATCGTCTGTCGGTCTGTCGGTGGTCGAGGAACCGGACGATACCAGCGACGACGTGAAGGGGCAGGGGGATGCAATCGCCCTGCTCGAGGAGCGTGGCAAGCGTTATCCCGGCTCCAAGATGCTGGTGGGCGGTACGCCAGCCATCAAGGGCGCGAGCAAGACCGAAGCCAGGCTGGCCCAGACCGATTGCCGGGTGTTGCCGATCATCTGTCACACCTGCGGCCAGGCTCATGTGCTGGACTTCGCGCACATCAAGTGGCTCGACATCGAAGAGGAAGCTCAGCCCCATGAAATCTACGGGCGTGCGGATCCGGCAACCGCTGGTTATGCCTGCCCGCACTGCGGCGAGATCTGGGACGACTACCAGCGCAAGGAAAACATCCGCAACACGGTGTTCAATGCCATTGACGCAGGTGACCCGAACTGCGGCTGGGTGCCGACCAAACCCTTTGCCGGTCGTGCCGGGTTCATTGAGTTGAACGAGCTCTACGCCTGCCTGCCGGGCACCAGCCTGGCCGATATCGTGCGCGAGAAACTCAACGCCGAGCACCAGGCGTCGATGGGCAACCTGTCGCTGCTGATCAAGTTCGTCAACCAGAAACAGGGCCGCGCCTACGAGTACAAGTCGGACCTGCCCGAGGCAGACAAACTGGCAGAGCGGGCGGAAGACTACCCCGAACTGTTCGTGCCAATGGGTGGCCTGGTGGTCACGGCCGGCGTGGACGTCCAGCATGACCGCCTCGCGGTTGTCATGCGGGCTTGGGGCCGCGGTGAGGAATCCTGGTTGCTGTACTGGGGCGAGATCTACGGCGAGGTGGTGTTGCCCGATCAGGGCGTGTGGCTGGACCTGGAGAAACTGCTGTTTGCTCCCATCACCCACGCCTGCGGTGCCAAATTGAAGGTGCTCGCGGTGTCGCTTGACACCTCGGACGGTACCGTTACCCAGGACGCGGCGTATGCGTTTTGCCGTAAACACCAGCGCAATGGCGTGATGGCGATCAAGGGCGCTAGTGAACGGGGCAACAGCCGGGACGATGAGCGAAAAGAAATATTCAGTGCGCCTCGGCAGGGTGTCGACACCGACAAAGAGCAGAAGGCCTCGAAGTATGGCCTGCGCCCCTACATCGTCGGTACCTCCCGAGCCAAGGACCTCTGGATTGAAGGTCGGTTACCGCTAGCTGGCGACGGGCCGGGCCGCATGCACTTCTACAAGACAGTGCGGCCCGACTACTGGCGGCAGATCACCGCCGAAGTGAAAGCCCCCAGCCGCCGGCATCACTACCGCAAGGTGTGGCAGAAAAAGGCGGGTGAGCCGAACGAAGCCACCGACTGTGAAACCTACGCCCTCCACGCGGCTCGTTCGCTGAAAACTCATCTGCTGCAAGAGCACGACTGGGCGGCGCTTGATGCCCAGATTCGGCAGGGGGCGTTGTTCTTCGATGCACCGCCGGCGATTGAGCCGGCTCACGATCCAGATCCTGAGCGTGATGCAGCTGCTGAGCCACCGGCGCCGGTCGCACCTGTTGAACCACCTGAACTCCCGCCATCTGGCGGGAGAGTTATTTCTGGGCGCCGCAGTGCAATGCGTGTGCTCTCCCAACGCAGGAATTAACCCATGGCCATCACACTGGAACAGGCGCAGAGCCAACTTCAAGCGTGGCTCGACGCAAGCATCAAGGTCAGCCAGAAACAGAGCTATCGCATCGGCACCCGGCAGCTGGAATATGCAGATGCCGCTGAAATCACGCGGATGATCGACTACTGGCAAGGCCAGGTTGATCGGCTGGCCAGCGGACGGCCTCGGGGTATAACGCTGCGTGGGATTACGCCGCTATGAGCCGCGCACCGAAAGCACCTGAACCGACGCTGTTGGACAAAGCCATCAGTTGGATCAGTCCAGAGCGCGGTGCCAAGCGGATGCATGCACGCATGACGATGACCGCATTGGGCGGTTACACCGGAGCCTCCAAGGCGAAACGCTCGTTGAGTGCCTGGAATCCTACGGCGGGCAGTGCCGCGGCGGACCTGCTGCCTGACTTGCCCACGTTGCGCGAGCGCTGTCGCGACTTGGAGCGCAACAACCCCATCGGCGGTGGCGCGATTAACACGGTGACGACGAAAACGGTTGGTACCGGCTTGGCCCTCAAGTCGGTGGTCAATCGTCAGATCCTCGGGTGGGATGAAGAGCAGGCCCGCAACTGGCAGCGCAATACCGAATCGCTGTTCAAGTCTTGGGCCGAAACCAACTGCTGCGACATTACCCGAGAGCAGAACTTTTATGGCCTGCAGGAGCTGGCGTGGCGGTCGGTGCTGAGCAGCGGGGATGTGTTCCCCCTGCTGACACACAAGGTTCAGGCAGGCCATCACTACTCGGCGTGCATTCAACTGATCGAGGGCGACCGGGTCTGCAACCCCGACGGCAAGGCCGACACGGAGATACTCACCGCCGGTATAGAACGTGATGCGGACGGGGCGCCGGTCAAGGCGCACATCCTGCGCAGCCATCCGGGTGCGCTGGGGGTGAAAGAGCGGAAGTGGGATGAACGTCCGTTCTTCAATGAGCGGGGCGGCCGGGTCCTGCTGCACCTGTACCGGCGCCGTCGTGTGGGTCAGCCCCGCGGGGTACCGTACCTGGCGCCGGTGATCGAAAAGCTCAAACAGCTCGACCGCTACACCGACGCCGAGCTGGAAGCGGCGGTGGTGTCGGCGTTCTTCGCGGTGTTCATCAAGCCAGGCAATGGTGGCCAGCTCAGCCCTTTGGCTTCGGCCGCTACGGGCAATACGCCGGTGGGCGGTGATGGTCCGGCAGGGCGCGCTTCTGGCGGCTGGGACGGTGCGCTCAGCGGTGGCATCGTGGCCGAGCTGGATGACGGCGCCTCCATCGACACCGCGTCCCCGGGGCGTCCGAACATGGCCTTTGATCCTTTCGTGCTGGCCATGCTGCGGCAGATCGGTATGGCCCTGAGCTGCCGTATGAGGTGCTGATCAAGCACTTCACTGCCAGTTATACGGCGGCCCGGGCTGCCGTCATGGAGGCCTGGCAGTTTGTGCGCGGGTGCCGCGACTTTTTGGGGCACAACTTCTGTCAGCCGGTGTACGAGCATTGGCTGGAAGAAGCCGTTGCTCAAGGCGATGTCGAAGCGCCGGGCTTTTTTGACCATCCGTTGTTGCGCTATGCCTACTGCGGGTCGCTGTGGGTCGGGGATGGCCCGGGCACGGTGGACCCCCTGAAAGACGTCAACGCCGCGGAAAAGCGTATTGATATCGGCATCAGCACACTGGCGAAGGAATCGATGCTCTATGACGGCAGCGACTGGGAAGAAAACCACGAACAGCGGGCGCTGGAGGTAAAGCGCCGCCTTGACGATGGCCTTTCTGCAACGCCTACAGCACGTCCGGAAAATGAGCCTGCCGTAAACCCCGACCTTCCTGAACGGACATAACTATGAGCGACAACCCAACCGATGCACCTCCCGTGCACCGGGTGACGGCGTTCGACCTGGTGTCACGCGAGCCCTGGGCCATCACCCCGGACATGCTGCAGACCATCACCGCTATCGCCCGCCGCGAGAATGAAGGGCCAGAAGCCTTGGAGGCTCGGCAAGGCAAGCCCTTGCAGAACACCCGAACGGTGACACAGCGCGGCAACGTGGCGTTGTTGCCGGTCACCGGCCCGGTGTTCCGCTACGCCAACCTCTTTACGGCGCTGTCCGGTGCGACCTCGTTGGACGTGCTGGCCAAGGAGTTCACCACGGCGGTGGATGACCCGCGAACCGACACCATCATCCTGGTGATGGACACGCCCGGCGGCATCGCCAGCGGCATCGCGGAGTTCGGCCAAATGATCCGCGCCTCGCCCAAGCGGGTCGTGGCCTACGTCTCCGGCAACGCGGCCAGCGCCGGTTACTGGATGGCCGCGGCAGCCCATGAAATTGTCATGAGCCGCACGGGCGCGGTCGGCTCTATTGGCACTGTGTTGACGGTGCAAAAAAACGGCGACGACGGCAGTTTCGAGATCGTCAGCAGCCAGAGCCCCAAAAAAAGGCCGGACTTCGGCACCGAGTCAGGCCGTGCGCAGGCCCAGGCCCATGTCGATCGATTGACCGACATCTTTGTCGAGGACGTCGCCAACTATCGCGGCCTCAGTGTTGAAACCGTGCTGGCCGACTTCGGCCAGGGCGACATGCGGATTGGTTCTGATGCCGTTGAACTGGGCATGGCTGACCGTGAATCCACCCTTGAAAACCTTATCGCCGAATTCAATGGCAGCTCTTCTGGAGATCGATCCATGTCCACGCCAAACAGCAGCACTGCACCGACCCCAACGACTGACAAGCCAGCCATGACCCGCGAGTACCTGGCCGCGAACCATGCCGAGCTGCTGGCCAGCCTGGAACATGACGCACACGCAGCCGGTGCCCGTGCTGAGTGTGACCGCATCAAGGCTGTCGAGGCGGCTGGCTTGCCGGGCCATGAAGAACTGATTGCCAGCCTCAAGTTCGATGGAAAAACCAGTGGTGCCGAAGCCGCCGCACAGGTGATCAGTGCCGAGAAATCGAAGCGCGTAAACGCACTGGCCGATATTCGTGGCAGTGCTGCCGAGCCCGTACCGGCTGTCGCTACACCGCCAGCGGCTCCAGCGGCTACCCAGGAAGATCCGGACGCGCCGCTGGAAGAGCGCGCCAAAGCAACGTGGGACCGCGACAAGGAGTTGCGCACTGAATTCGGAACGTTCGAGGCCTACCACGGCTATCGCCGCGCTTCCGACAAAGGGCTGATCAAGGTCCTGAAAAAGTAAGCACCTGGTAATCCTCTAACCCCTGGCCCTGGAGAATCCTATGCCACTTACCCTCGACACCCCACGCGCTTACGAAACGGGGGATATCAACGATCTGCCCGTCGCTGGCGGCGCTCAAATCTTCGAAGGCTCGGCGGTCGGCATTGTTGCCGCCAGCGGCCTGGCTCGACCGCTCGCCGCCGGTGATCTGTTTGCCGGCTTTACTGATTGCGGTGCTGACAACCGCATCGGCGGCGCCGGTGCGATCCGCGTGCGCACGCGTGAACACGGCAAGGTTCAGCTCGCTGTCGCTGCGCTGGCGATCACGGACATCGGCAAAGCTGTCTACGCCAGTGACAGCGGCACCTTCGTGCTGACTGCGGCTGGCAATAGCCGCGTCGGCCATGTGCACCGCTTCGTCAGTGGCGGCGTGGGCATCGTCAAGTTCGCTGCGCAGGCCATTCCGGTCGCTCCGTAACATCCCCCGTAACTGGCGCAACTCCATTTTTTCCATTTCATCCTTCTTCGGGAGAATCACCCATGGGTGCTGAAGTACTGTCCAGTCGTGCCGTGATCGGTACGTTTTACGAGCTGCTCGAACAAAATGTCGGCAATACCTGGATCGATGCAGTCTCCAACCTGTTCGACTCTGACCAGGCCAAAGAAACCTATCCTTGGATCGGCATGGTGCCAACCCTGCGCGAATGGATCGGCGGGCGTCATGCCAAGGGCTTCAACAGTGCTGACCTCGAAATCGAGAACCTGCACTTTGAAGCGACCATCGAAGTCCTGGTCAAAGAACTGCGCCGCGACAAAACCGGTCAACTGCGCATTCGTCTGGGCGAACTGGCTGACCGTACCAACGCGCACTGGGCGCGCCTGTTGTCGGTGTTGCTGCTCAACGGCGAGAGCCAGGTCTGCTACGACGGGCAGTACTACTTCGACACCGACCACCAGGAAGGCCAAAGTGGTGTCCAGTCCAACAAGATCACCACCGCCATTGCCAACCTGCCTGCCGAAAAGCACGGTACACCGACTGCCCCCAGCGTCGAAGAATTCCAGCAGGCCGTAGCCAAGTCGGTCACCCAGTTGACCAGCCTGAAAGACGATCAGGGCGAGCCGATCAACGAACTGGCTCGCGAGTTCTTGGTGATGGTGCCGTTCAACCTGCTGAGCGTTGCCCAATCTGCGTTGAGCGTGCCCCGCGGTACCAACATCAACGAAATCGTCATGCCGGATAACGTCGTGGTGCGCGTGGTGGGTAACGTTCGCCTCAACGCCTGGCAGGACCAGTTCGTCACCCTGCGTACTGACGGTCGCCTGAAAGCGTTTATTCGTCAGCAGGAAACCGACGTGGTGATGAAGGCCAAGGCTGAAGGCTCGGAGTACGAGTTCGACAACGATGCCCACCAGTACGGTGTCGACACCTGGCGCAACGTGGGCTTCGGTCGTTGGCAGTACGCCGTCCTGAACAAACTGGTGTAGGCCAACGGGCCTACACGTCATCGAGGACATTGATATGCCGAAGTATCACGTTGATCAGCCCATCACGCTGTACAGCGGTGAGTTGATCTTGACCGCTGCCCAGGCTGCTGTGCGTGCGCATAGCCTGGAAGCGGTCCAGGGAAAAAGGGACGCTACATCATTCTGGATGCCGTTCAGTTCAAGGCGGGGAGGTCATCGTTATCCCTGGCGAACCGGACAAGGCGTTGGTGCAGCGCGTGAGTAAGGTCGAGAAAGCAGCCGGGGGCAGTGATGGCGAATAAGTCCTACACGGTTGTGTCCGGAACGTTTCGCGGTCCGGATAACAAGGTGACCGGGCCCGGTGACCAGATCGAATTGCCGGCCGACGTAGCTGAACGTTTTCGCCATCAGCTGGTGGAGGTGAAGGTGGAGACCGCCGCCCTACCAGTTCAGGAAAGCGTCCCACGTAAAGGCACCCAGGCCAAGGATGGCGACAGTGCTTAATGAGGATCTCGCGGGCTTTCTGGAAGATTTCGACGTGGGCGGGGTGATTGATGGTCAATCCTTTCTGGCGGCCCGGGATATGCCCGACGAGATCGTTGGAATGGGTGGGCTGAACAGCCAATCCACCAGCTACGAGATCCTGGTTATCACCGCCGAGGCCGAACGCCTTGGCATCGACAATCCCAAGTTGATCACCGTCGGTGGCGTCACTTTCAGGGTGCGCGATCGCCGCATGATCGATGACGGCGCTTTCAGTCTGGCCTCTCTCACCAAGGTTTAAATCCCATGCCTTCGATTCAAGAACGCATCGTCGAAAAGGCGAGGACGCTGATTTCGGCTGCCGGTACGTTGGCAGAGGATCGTGTGTTTCGCAGCCGTACTGAAGCGCTGACGCGAGGCATGACCCCGGCCATCGTGCTGCGTCCTGATCTGGAAACCACCGAGCGCGAAAGCGCCTCGGTGGACCGCAACCAGTTTGAACTGTCAGTTGAAATTCTGGCGCGGGAGAACACCACCAGCGGTGAGGCCTGGGACCAGGTTGCCGATCTGGTCAAGGTCGCGGTCCATGCCGTCCTGCTGGCAGAGGATGCGTTTGTTGAGGCGGATCGGGTGCAACGTTTCTACATCGATTGGATCGAGGAAGACGGGGACAACACAGCCGGTAACTGCATGGTGCGTTACCGCTTTACCTACCTGTGCAATACCGGCGACTTGACGTCCGGCCCTACCTTTTACTGAGGAACACACTATGCAAATTGCATTCGGCAGCGGGTTGTTTTATGCCACCCCGCTGATGGACGCCTATGGCAACTCGCTGGTCGCACCGACCCCCATCCTGCTCGGCATCATGCAGGAAGCCTCGGTCGATCTGTCCTATGACTCCAAGGAGCTGTTCGGTAGCGAACAGTTCGCGGTCGACGCCGCTCGTGGTCAGGGCAAGCTGTCCGGCAAGGCAAAAGCGGCGCAGATCAGCCTTGCGCAGTGGAATGCTCTGGTTTTCGGCCAGCACCTGCAGCCCGGTCAGGTGCTGGTGCATCACGCGACCACGCCGACGCCTGTGCCGGCAGGCGGCAAGATCACCGTGACGCCGCCCGTTGGTGGTCTATTGGCGGGTGATCTGGGGGTACGTGGTGCCGGAGCGCTGCCTTTTGAGCGAGTGCTGGCCGCTCCTGCAGTAGGTCAGTACACCTATAACGCCGTGACGGGCGAGTACAGTTTCGCGGTTGCCGATGTCGATAAGCAGGTGTTTATCGACTACCGCTATTCCGTTTCTACGGGTAAGAGCCTGTCGGTTCGAAACTTGCCCATGGGCGATATGCCGGTGTTCCAGGGTGAGCTGTACCTGAAGTACAAGGGCAAAGCGATCTATGTCCGAGTGCCGAACTTCGTCAGCAACAAGCTGGGCTTCGGTACCAAGCAGGACGACTACACCATCCCTGACTTTGAATTCACGGGCTACGCCGATGAGTTTGGCGAGGTCGTGTACTGGAGTACCAGCGAATGACGGTCGTGAATGTTCCGGGTGTGGAGTTCCCGTTTCCCGGGAAGGTATTGGTTATTCCGCCGCTGGCTCTGGGTGATCTGGAGCAGTTGCTGGACCGCATCAACTCGGTGATGGCGGGCAACATGGACAAGGACAGCATCGCGACCGTGATCGATGCGACGCACGCGGCATTGCGTCGTAACTATCCCGATATCGAGCGCGCTGAGGTTGCCGCGCTGTTGGACCTGAGAAACATGCGTGATGCTCTCGATGCGGTGATGAGCGCCTCGGGTCTGGAAGTCCAGGATGCGGCGCCGGGGGAAGCGGTGGCCCCTTCGACTGGGGCCAGCTCTACGCTCACCTGATTGCTAGCACCGGTCAGAGCCCGGTCACGCTGCGACGTGACTGGGACATGATCATGGTGGGGCACATGACGGACTACTGGCACCACCATCCGCCTGTTCATGTGCTGGTTGCCGGATATCTGGGGTACAAGCCAACGCAATCGGACCGTGGGGCGCCAGACCTGGCGACCAACATGGCTGCACTGGCTGCAGATATGCGCGACGAACTGCCTGAGCATTTGCGTGGCGCTTTGGATGCCTTTGTCGTACCAGGCTGAGGCAGCGCCGAGCGTTCTCTCGTCATCAACAGAACTCCGCTCAGGCGGAGTTTTTTATTTTCTTGCACAGTGAGTGTCCGGCATGGATAGAAATATCGCGTACCAGTTCACTGCCGGCACCCAGGGTTTTGACCGCGCAGTCGAAAGCATCGAGCGCAATATGCGTGACGCCCGAACAACGCTCAGCCGAGAGCTGCGGGCCATCAACACCGACATGGTGGGTAGTCAGGCCCAGCTCGGAAAGTTTGGCCCGGCGGTGAATGACGCCTTTCGGGTGTCGCGAGCGTCATGCGCTCTGGATTGGGGGGCGTAGCCGCGGGCATTTTGGGCGTATTTGGGATCGGCGCCTTCAAGCTGGGCCAGTTGGTCAGTGACAGCAAGGAAGCGGCGATCCAGCAGCAGGCGGCCTATCGCGGTTTGGAAGCGGTGGCCAACCATGCTGGCGTCGGAATCGGGCGGGCCATGGATGAGGCCAACAAGCTGGCAGCGGATGGTTTGATTAGCGTCGGGGATGCGGCCAAGGCGCTGCAGAACCTGCTGAGCCGTGGTTATAGCGTTGACCAGGCGGTGTCGATCATCAACCGCTTGAAGGACGCTGCGGCGTTCAACCGACAAGCCAGTCTCAGTATGTCCGAAGCAGTGGTGACCGCAACCGAGGGCTTGAAGAACGAAAACTCGGTGCTGGTCGACAACGCCGGGGTAACGAAAAACGTCGCCAAGATGTGGGATGAGTACGCCAAGAGCATCGGCACCACGCGCGACAAACTGAGCGATTCGCAGAAGATCCAGGCCGAATACAACGGAATCATGAAAGAGACCGAGGCCCAGGTCGGCAATGCGAAGAAGGCGGCCGATGGGCTGACGGGTAGCCAGGCGGAGCTTGACTCGAGGAGCAATGAACTCAAAGTCACCATTGGCACAATCCTCGAGCCTGTTTTTATCAGCCTGAACAAGCGTCTGGCTGAAACCGCCGGTTGGTTCAATGGCATTCTCAAAGGCATGACGGGGGTGGGGCTGACCGTCGAGGAAGTGTCGGCGAATGTCGCTCGCTATGAGGCGATGCTGGCAAACGTTGGCAATAAAGGGCCACGGGGTGGGGGTGGCAAGGCCCAGCTGGAGGGCTCGTTACAGGAAGAGCGCCTGTTGCTGGAAAGCATGCAGCTCACCTCCACTAAGATCGATCAGGTAGATGCCGGCATGCGGTCACGCATGGCGCGAATCGAGGCACAGCGAGCCAAGGTCGCGGAAATGGCGGCGACCGGTGACACCGCGTTGACCAAGCCTCCCCAGCAAGGGCGCGTCGCTCCAACAGCCTATGGCATTGAAATAGCGCGCCTCACTAAGCTTGAACAGGCATACGCCGCTGCCGTCGAGCATCGCAAAAATCTGGTTCAAACCACCACGCCGCCACCGGCGAAAACGGACACTCCGACCGCACCGACTGGACCTACAAAATCCCGGGTCAGCCAGTGGTCTGAAGCGCTGGATGCGCAGAAGGTCGCACACGCGCAGATGCAGTCGGAGCAGGGGACCTTTCTGAAGTTCTCGCAACAGAAGGAAATGGACTACTGGCAGGCCATCCTTAAACGTACTGATCTCAGCGCGTCCGAAAGGCTCACCGTGCAACGCAACTACCTCGGCGCCTTGAACGGGCTTCGGCGTCAGGACGAAGGCAAAGCGTTTGCAGACCTGCAGGCTCAGGCCCAGCAGTACCGCCATAACATGGACGCTCGGCTGCAAATTGCTCAGCAGGTGCTGGATCGCAGCCGGCAGTTGTATGGCCAAGACTCCCAGGAGTACCAGCGGGCGGCTTCTGAGGTTGTTGCTATCGAGCGGGAGAAACAGCAGCAGATTGCCAACATGAAGCAACAGCAGGTTGCTGCTGATCAGCAAACCCGGCTCACGGACATTGCCCATGCTGAACAAATGGCCCAATTGGACCTGCAGGCCAACCTGATCACCCAAGGTCAGTTGTTGCAGGCGCAAGCCGAGTTCGAGCAACAACGCTACGCGATTGAGGCCCAGGCTCTGGTGCAGCGTAAGGCTTTGCTGGAACAGGACCCTGACCGCAACCCAGTTGCCCTGCAGCAGGTTCAGCAACAGATCCTGGCGCTGGAGCAGACCCACCGCAACAGCATGGCCGTCATCGGTCGGCAGCAAACCCTGGAGTCCCAGAGCAACTGGTCCGGCATGCTCGGCGGCATTCAGTCGAGCTGGAGTAGTGGCCTCAACGGCATCCTGACCGGGACGATGAGCACTCAAGGGTTGCTGCAGGGCATCTTCGGCAGCATCGGCACCGCGTTCATCGAGAACATGGTGACCAAGCCGTTGATGGCCTGGATGTTTGGGGAAACCGCTAAGACTGGTGCGACGGTGGCCGGCGTCGGTGTGCGTACCGCCGCCGAGGCGGGTGGTGCGGCCATGTCCGTAGCGATCTGGGGTGCAGCCACGATGAAGAACATCATCGCCAGTGCCTGGCAAGCGATGGCGGGTGCCTTCGCGGCCATGTCGGCGATTCCTATCATCGGTCCCGTGCTGGGTGTCGCTGCCGCAGCGGCGGCCGGCGCCTTCGTGTTCGGCATGGTGAAAAACGTGGCGTCAGCCGAAGGCGGTTACGACATTCCGGCGGGTACCAACCCGATGACCCAGCTTCACGAACAGGAAATGGTTCTGCCCAAGCAGTACGCCAACGTCATCCGCCAGGCGGCGAATGGCGACGGGCAACTGGGTGGCGGTGGCACCTACCACTACAACGATTACAGCGGCCGGATGACGCCGGCAGACATCCGGCGCAATGCCCGGGCGTTTGCCGAAGAAATGCAAAAAATGCGGCGCAACGGTGCCATCAAGGCATAGGGGGAATCATGCCATTAGGTCCGTTCTGGCCAGCACGCTGGATCGCCAGTTATCCAGACGTGGGTGAGGTGAGCGATGGGGTGTTGCCGCGCATGCCGGGGCAAACATTGCTGTCGAAAAAGGCACCGGAGTGGAGCACGGGGGTACAAAAGGCGGCCAGCGGCCGGCGGCGCACCACCGCGTACTACTCGGCGCCCCTGTGGTCGTTCCAGATTAGCTATAACGCGGTGCGCAAACGGCCGGGTCTGGATGAGTGGACGCGGCTGATGGACTTCTTCAACAGCCGCAAAGGCCAGTTCGGCGAGTTCCTGTACTTCGATCGCTCCGACCACCTGGTGAAACTTCAGCGGTTCGGTACCGGCGACGGTACCACCGTCACCTTTCAGCTTTCCCGTGCCATCGGCAGTTGGGTCGAGCCGGTGTATGGCGTCGTCAACATTGATGCGCTGACGGTCGGTGGAGCACCGGTTTCGAGCTACAACGTGGACGAGCTGGGACGCATCACTTTTGCCGTGCCACCTCCCAACGGGGCGTCACTGGTGTGGAGCGGCGCGTTCTATTTCCGCTGTGCCTTCGATGCCGACTCGCTGGATGGCACCCAGCCGTTCCGGACGATTTGGGAAATGAAGAACATCGCCTTTACGAGTATCAAACCATGATCGATGCCAGCCCAGAGTTGAAACAGTTCCTGGCCACGGCGCGCAGCTTCGTGATGGCCGACCTGTACACGATTGCCTTGGCCAGCGGCCAAGTGCTGCGCTACACCGATGCCGGCCTGCAGATTTACCACGCCGGACAGAACTACTCGGCCAGCGGCCCGCTGATCAAGCGCACTGGCGTGCGTGCGGTGCGTGGCATTGAGGTGGATACCCTGAACGTCACCTTCACCGCCGGCCTGAACGACACGGTGTTGGGGGAGTCGGTGCTGCCCTTCATTGCCGGCGGCGGCTTCGATGGCGCGACGTTGATTCTGGCCCGGGCTTTCATGGCGGATTGGGGCCAGCCGGTGATTGGAACGGTGACGCGCTTCATCGGCCGGGTGGCCGAGGTCGATCCCGTCGATCGTGAGCAGGCAACGGTGACGGTCAAGTCGCCGATGGAGTTGCTGGATACCAAAGTCCCTCGGGGCGTGTATCAGCCGTCGTGTTTGCGCACGGTGTACAGCACCGATTGCGGGGTGAATCGGGCGCTGTTCCAGACAGCCGGCACCGTCCAGGCTGGCAGTAATACCGTGCTGCGGATCAACTCCAACGTGATGGCGGAGCAGGGTTGGTTCGACCAGGGTGTGATTCGCTTCGTCAACGGCGCGAATGCCGGTGTGGCCCGCACGGTGCGCCGCCAGACTGGAGACGGCGCGGTCACGATGATCCTCGGCGTGCCGGCGGTGCCTGTCCCAGGTGACCAGTTCCTGATTTATCCGGGCTGCCCGCGCACGCTGGATGCCTGCACCAATAAGTTTGGCAACCGCGCACGTTATCGCGGCATGCCCTTCATCCCGGTCGCGGAGACGTCCATATGAATGCGCTTGAAACTAAGCAGCGCGCTGCAGTGGTGGCCGAGGCCCAACGCTGGCTGTGCACGCCGTACCAGCACCGTCAGCACTTGCTGGGTGTTGGTGTCGACTGTGCCTGGCTGCTGATCGAGGTCTACAACGCGGTCGGGCTGATGCCCTTGATTGACCCCGGGCCCTATGCCCAGGACTGGCACCTGCATCGCAGCGAGGAACGCTACTTGGACTGGCTCGACCGGTACGGCCACCCGGTGGAGACACCGCAACGCGGTGACATGGCGGTGTGGCGTTTCGGCCGCACGTACAGCCACGGCGCGGTGGTGATCGATGAACACCGGGTCATCCATGCCTACCGCGATATCGGCGTGGAATACGCGGACATGCGCGAGGAACGGCTGGCCAGCCAGCTGGTGCGTTATTACACACTCAATCTATATGGAGTCAGCGATGGGGGGCAGCAGTAGCACCATTTCCACCAGCGCCACGCGCATCAATGCGCTGCAAGTGCAGAGCAGTGCCAGCGGCAAGCCGATCGCCTGGATCGCCGGCCGAAATCGCATCAGCCCCAACCTGATTTACTACACCGACTTCGAAGCCGTGGCGAAGACCACGAAGAAAAAATCGGGCGGCAAGGGCGGCGGCGGGGCGACGCAAAAAGACACCACCTACACCTACTACGCGGCGCTGATCCTGGCGATCGGTCGTGGGACGTTGGGTGCGGTTCACCGCGTTTTTCGTGACAAGGAAGTGTTTACTGAAACGGTCATCAACGGGGTGACTCAGTCGGCCTTGGCTCAGGCGGGGTTCAGCTTTGCCCGAGGCGACCGGGACCAACCGGTGTGGGGCTTTCTTCAAACCAAGCATCCCGCCGAGGCCATCGCCTACGCGGACACCGCCTATGTGTATGCCGGTCGGTACCTGCTCAACGACAGCGCCGGGGTGCAGAACCACACGTTCGAGGTGGACGGTCCCTATCAAGTGCCGGGGTTGCCGGACGCCAATCCCGGGGAATTCTTGCCAGGGTTACTGCTCGATCCTTTGGACGGCATTGGATTCCACCCATGGTGGGTTGCCGACCTGAGCAATTATCGCAATTACTGTCTGGCTGAAAACCTGTTGTTGAGCCCGGTACTCGATGAGCAGTCACCGGCCAGTGAAGCGATCGCTCGCTGGCTGCAACTGACCAACAGCGAGTTGGTCTGGTCGGCCGGTCAGCTCAAGATCATTCCCTATGGCGATCAGGTCGTGACCGGCAACGGCGTGACCTGGTACCCGGATATCACGCCAGTAGCAGATCTGACCGATGATGATTTTCTGGCCGAGGAGGGCGAGCCACCGGTCTCACTCAAGATCAAGAGTCAGGCCGACAGCTACAACGAAGTCTCGCTGGAGATCCTCGATCGCGCTCACGAGTACAACACCGATGTGGTGCGCGGCACCGATCAGGCGGCCATCGAGCAGTTCGGCTCGCGACCGATGGAGACGATCAAGGCCTATGAGATCTGCGATGTGGCGATCGGCGCGCATGCCGCGCAGTTGCTGGTGCAGCGCAAGCTGTACGTGCGCAATGAATACCAGTTTTCCCTGGGCTGGCAGCATGTGCTGCTGGAGCCGATGGATCTGGTCACCATCACCGAACCAGGCTTAAACCTGCAGCAGCGCCTGGTCCGTTTGATCTCGGTCGAGGAGGACGAAGAGGGCAAGTTGGCGGTGGTCGCCGAGGATGCGTTGTTGGGTGTCGGCAGCGCGCCCAATTACCCGGTGCAAAGCAAGAGCGGCTTTCAGGGCAATCAGAACGCCGCACCCGGTCCGGTACTGGCGCCGATCATGTTCAATCCACCGGAAAGCCTGTTGCTCTCCGGTGAGTTGCAAGTGTGGGGCGCCGTGGCCGGTGCGAGCCCCAACTGGGGTGGCTGTGAAATCTGGATCAGTGCCGACGGTGACAGCTATCGGATGGCTGAAACCATCTATGGTCGGGCGGGTATGGGGCAGCTTTCCGCTGCCCTGGCCGTCGGCAGCGATCCGGACACGGTCCATACCTTGTCCGTGCAACTGGCGGTACCGGACGAACTGACGGCCGCGACTACCGCCGAGGCTGACAGCGGCGCCACCCTGTGCTGGGTGGACGGAGAATTGCTCAGTTATCGCGATGCCACGCTGATCGGCGTGGGGGCTTATCAGTTGGGCTACCTGCGACGCGGGCGGCTGAGTTCGGCGGTGGCCAGTCATCCCAGTGGAGCACCGTTTGTGCGCCTGGACGACGCGGTCTGGAAATACAGCTATGCCCGCGATCAGATTGGCAGAACGGTGTGGGTCAAGTTTCGCTCGTTCAACGTGTACGGTCGGGCGTTGGAGGATCTGGCGGACGTCACGGCGTACAGCGTCACCTTGTCGCCGGCGCGGGTGGTACCTGCGCCGGCGCAGAACCTGGCATTGGTCGGCACATTCGAAGCGCCGTATTTCACCGTCAGCTGGACGGCGGGGGCTCAGGCGGAGGATCGGTTGGTGCGGATCCGCAACGCGGGCAGCAATGCGCTGCTGCGTCAGGTGACGACCACCAGCACGGCCTTCACCTACCAACGTGAGGATGCGCTGGTCGATGGTGCGCTGATTCGCAGCTACCGCGTCGAGATCATCGAGCGCAATGCCGCCGGCAGCGCTCCGCTGGCCTCGCTGTTGGTCACCAACACAGCACCGGCCGCTGTGAACGGGACAGCGGCCACCGTCAGTGGTACCACGGCTGATGTGAGTTGCGACGCAAGCAACGCGGCAGACGCTGCCGGTTACCTGTTTGTGTACTCAACGGCCGCCGATTTTGATCCGGCCATTGCCGGAACCGTTGGCTACCAAGGCGTGTCCCGAGCGGGGCAGATCACTGACTTGACCGCCGGTACCACCTACTACCTTTGCGCCGCCGCTTACGACACCTGGAGCAGCACCCGCAGTCAGCTCAACTTTGCCCCGGCAATTACCTTCAACACTTGATAGAGACTCGATATGCAACCTATTCAATTCTTCGCCGCCAGGGCTGAGGACGGTGCTCTGCTGCCTGGTGCAACGATAAACGTGTACATCAGCGGTACCTCGACTCTGGCGAGTTTGTACAGTGACGAGAACACGTATGTGCCGCTGGCGAATCCTGCGTATGCCGATGCCAATGCGGGAGTGTTCTTCTATACGAAAGAGCGAAAGATTGATGTTGCGATCAGTCGCGGTGGTTATGTGGCGCCGTTGTTGCGAGGGATCGTCACCACCGACCCCGGCGACGTTTTGAACGCGGCGCTGTCCGCTGCCGACCGTGCGGAGGCCGCCAGGGATGCAGCCCAGCTGTCGTCGGGGATCTACCCCAATACCTCAACGGGCATCAGCAACACCGCATCCGGTCACTATTTCAGCGTGCCAAGCCCTGAGTGGAGTCAGTCGCTGATCCTGTATTTGAACAACGGCGGCGTGCCACTTGAAATTAAGCGTTACCCCAGTAGCGCCATTCTGGAGATTGCCCGGCGGGGTAACTACCAGTTGTCGGGACGCACGACGAAGGTTGAGAAAGGTGCCTCGAGTCTGGACTACACGGTGAGCTGGGGCCGGCTCTACCTCTTCACCGGCACCGGCAAGGCCCGAGCCAACGTTCAGGCCGTGACTGACCTGGTGGTGCCGGACGGTAAATGTGCTTATGTGGATCTGGCCGAGCCCTTGGTCGGCGGCGAGTACCTGGTGCATGTGTCCTCACTCCCGCTGACGGCGATTGCTAACCTGCCAGGGTCCTACATCGAAGACAGCAAAATTATTCTGTTCACCTGCCTGAACGGCATCGTCGGTGGGGCGCTGTATCCCCAGTACCACTCGGTGGGCGATGGGGTGGTGTCGCGTGCGGCCTTGACCGGCGCGTTGCAGAACAACTTGGACCGGGCCGGCTGGCACGTGGTCGGCCGGGCGACCAAACTGCAGCGCAACGTAGGAACTCCAAGCACCTACTCAATCAGTTTTTCGGAACTGACGGTCACCGGTGGTTTGACCTTCTCGTCGAAAAAGGTAGCCCCAGTCAGTGGTCAGAATGTGCCGCTCGGGGAAGCGATCTATGTGGATCTTGACAGTGCTCCCAATGAGAGCGGTCAGCTGGTTCCGCAAGTCACGACCGGTGGTTTTACGGCGGGGATGCTGGCCTCTGGTGCGTTCGTCACGGATCGCAAGGTGTATCTGCTCATCAACGGCACCTCCGGGCTGGGTGGACCTCTGGCCCGGCAGGAAGCCTCTGTTGATTCCATTGATCAAACGTTGAAGAACCGCACGGTGCGTGCGGCCTATCAGGTGATTGGTGACATTAGCCGGTTCCTTCTCAGCGGAACGGCTTGCGTCATGTCGTTCGGCGATCTTCGTGTTGCGCGGGGAGTGGGCAACACTACGCTGGTGATCGCGGGTCTCACGGATGTGACGGTCCCCCTAGGTCAGGCGCTTTACGTCGATCTGGGCGCCGAGCTGGTCGGCGGGAAGTTGGTGGCCGAGGTCACCACCGCCGGCTATTCGAGTGTTGGCGGTAGCATCGCTTCCGGCGCATTCGTCGATGACAACAAGCTTTACCTGTTTATCAATGATGCGACCGGGTATGGCGGTGCGCTGGCCAACCGAAGGCCGCTGAACACGTACCTGGGCGAAGTCTGGCTGAAACAGGCGCCGATCAATATCACCTTTGACCCGACTACCCGAACGCTGGCCTGGGACAACTATTTGATTCTGCCCACTAACAGTGGGCAGGGGCGCATCAAGATCGCCCCAGGCTCGTTTTCTTTCACCAGTACCGGCTTCAATGTGGCCTACCTTGACCTATCGGCCACGGTAACGACCGGCGACACCCCGGCTACGGCAGTGAAGGGCGGGGTGTATTACGAGTCTCCCAGCCCTGACCGCTTTCGAGGCCTGTCCAATCAGCTGCCGATGTTTTACTGGAACGGCGCTAACGACTTCGGCTCGCTCTGTGGGTTTCCGCGTGCATCCGAGCCGGGCGCGACGGTGGTTTCGACGCTGGCGAATGATGATGTGGTGGTGAAGGTGGGGGTAAACACGGTCAGCACTTTCGTGAAGGGCGCCAAGTCCGGTTCGAAAAAGTACCTGGAACAAACCATCGGCTATGAAAACAAGCCGTTCGACCCAACGGGCGCGGATGCTTTCGGCAACTCCGACCTCTGGCGGCTGAAACATGGCTATGAGTGCGATCTGCTGGTGGAGGCCATGAGCTTTACTCGAACCCGGGCGGGCCTGGCGGTGGTGAATGGTGGCGAGATCGAAGGCGCGTGGTTGGAGGAGGGCGCCCCGGATTACTTCGGTGGCTACCATGGCGACGAGATCAAGACCCATGCCGCGCTGTTTCTGGACGGCGTGCAGATCCCCTTCAACACGGTCGCCACGTATGTCGGCAAGAAGCTGCAGCTTGTTCAGTACTCCAAGCTGTTCAAGTGCAATACCCAGACGGAGGTGGCCACCCACGCCAAGCGTGTGACCATTAGTTATGCCGAAGGTGGCATGCGGATCGAACTGTCGCAGCAAGTGGTGTGGTCGCAGGCCTTGATGCTCAAGGCGGCGATGATGACCATGTTGCCGATCAAGCGGCTGCTGGCCGACACGAGCGGGGACGTCATCACCAACACCGCCATGCGGGCGCCTTATGCCTCGACCGAGGATGTGTCCACGACGGGCTTCGCTCAGGTGACGACCTTGGGGGCGCTGCCGGCTTCCCAGCTCTGGGGGCCTACCGGAATCTCCGCGAGTGTCGAGGTGCTGAAGCATCCCGGCTTTGCCGACTGCGGCTTCTTCGTGGCCAATGCGCCGTTCTACAACAAGATTTATTACAGCGTTGCCGGCAGTGCGGTGAGCACCATGGGCGGCGTAACACACACCACTCAACCCGGAGAAACCTGGAACGTGGACAGCGTCATCAAGATGACCACCAATCTCTGATCTAGCGCCAGACAAGGACGGAAGTCCGTCCTGCAGTGCCGTTTCGTAGAAGAGCCATGCCCGCCGAATGCGGGCTTTTTTTCGCCTGGAGAAAAGTGATGACTGCAACAGAAAGAGACCGCGACATCCTTGCACGCACGCTGTGGGGGGAGGCCCGTGGTGAAAGCCTGGCCGGCCAGATCGCGGTGGCCTGGACCATCCGCAACCGAGTGAACGATGGCAAGACCAAGTCGTGGTGGGGTGAGGGCTATGCCGGTGTGTGCCAAAAGCCCTACCAGTTCAGCTGCTGGAACAGGAACGACCCGAACTTCGCTTACCTGAGTGGCGCGAAACAGATTCCTTTCCGCGAGTTTGCCCAGGCGCAGATCGCTGCCGACCAGGTGATGGCGGGCAAGGTGTCAGATCCGACCGGCGGGGCGACCCATTACTACGCGACCACCATGTCAAAACCACCAACGTGGATTAAGGGCGCGAAGGAGACGCTAAAGCTCGGGCGCCACATTTTCTTCAAGGATGTGCCGTGAGCCACGGCACTGATGTTTGCGTATTACCAGGTCGCGATGACGTCGCTGGGCTGAAATTTTCTCAACCATCCGAGGCAACAAAACATGCAACTGATTAGTAATTGGAAAGACGCTTTGAAAATGTCCAGCGTTCAGACTGGCGGTGCGGTTGCAGCGCTGGGTATTGCTGAGCAGATGCTGCCTCAGTTGCAGGCGGTACTGCCGCCTGTAACCTACGGCGTTCTGGGCATCCTAGTGATGCTGGCTCGGGTGATCCTGCAGCCAAAGCTGAGCAACTAAGTTGGGGCGGCGGAAGCTCAAAATGACGCCGCCATTCCCTGCAAGGCGAACAGGGAGCGATCGCCTTGATGGCCTTTCAGGCCTGCTTCAGTGAAGCTCAATATCGAAGAAAAAAGAGCGGCCGGATTGGATGCGTCAACATCCAATCCGGTCGCCGTCCCCGCAGAATGTCCCTGCAAGTCCAGCCAAGGCTCCCGCTTCGTGCACAAAGCGGAGCGAGTCTAGCACCTGTTTATCCATACAGTAAAAGGTCTTGCTATCCATGTCCTCTCCCATCATCCCTTGGATGGGCGGCAAACGCCGCCTGGCCGATCGCCTCATCCCGCTTTTTCCGCCTCACGAATGCTACGTCGAAGTCTTTGCTGGCGGTGCCGCGCTGTACTTCATGCGACCCCAGGCCGCGCCAGTCGAAGTCCTCAACGACATCAACGGCGACCTGGTGACGCTGTATCGTGTCGTGCAGAACCACCTCGAAGAGTTTGTGCGCCAGTTCAAATGGGCACTCAGTTCGCGTCAGGTGTTCGAATGGCAGAAGATGACCCGCCCCGAAACCCTCACTGACATCCAGCGCGCCGCCCGATTTTTCTACCTGCAGCACCATGCCTTCGCCGGCAAGGTCACCGGGCAGACCTTCGGTACCGCCACCACCGGCCCGGCCATCAACTTGCTGCGGATCGAGGAAAATCTCTCGGCCGCTTGGCAGCGCCTGTCCGGCACTTATGTGGAAAACCTTCCCTGGCTGGAATGTGCCGAGCGCTACGACCGCGCGCACACCTTCCACTACATGGATCCGCCTTACTGGCAGACCGCGGGTTACGGGGTGGATTTTCCGTTTGAAAACTACGAACGCATGGCTGATTTCATGCGTCGCTGTAAGGGCAGGGTGATGGTCAGCATCAACGACCACCCGGACATCCGACGCGTGTTCGATGGCTTTCACTTTGAGACGTTGGACATCCGCTACAGCACGACCAATCAGCGGCAAGGGCAGGCTGGAGTTAGCGGTGAATTGGTAATCATGAACTGGAAGCCTGCTGACTTTGGAGGTCTTTTTTAATTTTCGGGCGGGGCTATCTATGTTAAAAAATGAGGTAGCCTTTATCGATTTTATTAGAAAAATGGCAAGGGAGGTGCAGAGTGGTGATTGATGAATGGTGGGCAATTATTTGGAACTTCGTTACACATATTTCTTATAGTGGTTGGGTGTCCGTCGCTGCTTTATTGGTTTCAATATTAAATTTCGTTGGCTTGTATAATGCCCGAAAAAAATCAAATGATATGGCCATTTTTAATTTGAGGAAGGATGCTTTGTTGCAGGCAAGACTAAGCGAGATTGAATGGCAGAAAGTAATAAATGAAATGCGTGGATTCAAAGTTGATGTCGAGGTAGATGTCGATCTGAGCCCCGAAAAAAGGGAGTACATTCTTAGCTGGATTTCAAATGTAACAGAATCCTTTGATATCTCTTTGTTGGATGCGCGAGCTGTATCTGAGCATATTTCAGCTAGCCAATCCTCTATGAGTGAAAAGGAAGTTAAAGAATATCTTGTTGCATTTGCGGATACGCATGCGAAAATTGCTTCCAATAGAGAGCAAATTGGCATAAAAAACGCCAGCTTGTTAAGAGTTGCGAAAAACCCTAATAGAGCTAGTTGATGACTCTCGGCACCAAGGCCGGGCATTTAGCGCGGCCTCGTTTTTTTCTAGTTCTTCATTCAATTGCACAAGCTTTTCGAGCCGGCTAACGCCAAGCTCTGCGGCGATTTTGGAGCGCAGCTAGTAACGCCTTATTGGCGTCGATTTTCATGTTCTGTTACGGGATGCTCACCCAAGTCTTCTGGAAGCTCATCTAGAAGTTCTTTTGAATGATACTGAAGAATTATTTCACCTTTTGTTAATCTTTCCGTCCAATACCTACCCACTAGCTTTTGTTTTGGCTTCTCAATGATCTGGAATACTGCTGCTCCATCATGGGGAATACTCCGCTCGTTCAAGCTTAGTCTGGGCTTGCTAGTAAAGGTATATGCTAGGCTTTTAATCTGTCGATCAGGGTCAATAAGAAAGCCCTCAGAATACGAAGAGCTTTCCATTTCACTCGTACGCATCATGCAGCTGATGTGGAAGAAGGACTGATTCACACTCAGCATTACTGGTATAGGAGGTGGCTTTTCTCCTGTCTCTGGATTTTTCCAATCTGAATAAATAAAGCCCACCCAGCTTCCGTTTAAATTCGGAAATGGGACAAGCCATCCTCTAAATATTTTAAGTTTCCATCCCCATTTAACAAATACTGCTATTGCCAAAAGATCAATGCTCACAACTTTTGGAATAAGCCCAAAAAAATCTAGTACCTTTGATAAATCTAGCTCGCTAAAGTAGGCAATCGAAAACCAAGCAACTGCTGAGGTTCCGACTAGCAGATACACCGAGTTTTTAAGTGTCACATTGCGCATTATTTAAATCCAAAGTAGTTCCAAGCTGCTTTTGAAAACTCGCACCCATCTTCACGAGTCCATTTTTGATTTGGATGAAACAGGAAAAAACATTCATTCACTTCTACCCAGCGACCAGAGTCCGGCTCAGCACCTTGAAGATTATCCCAAATATGAAAAAGCATTGCTCTGAGGCATTCTGTCCAGGTTGAATGAGTAAACACAGTGTCCGGACAGTTGTAGGCTAGGCACTCCATAAAAAAGGATGGCAGTTCGCGAAATATTTTATCTTCTGCCATTGCGTTTTCAATGCGCTTTAAAAGTCGCGCCCCTTTTTTATAGGTATTACCAGTTCGCTTGTTCTTGGCTATCCCGTTTTTCATTTGCTGGGCTGGATAGTTAACGATACTACTGCCATCCGTTTTGAATATTTTAGTTCCATCTCTCGTCTCATCGCTCAGGTAATATTGAAAGCTAAAACATGGAACGACATCAGCATCTACGCGCGCTGAACTCGAATTTATCTGTATTGCGGTAGATCCCGTGGAGTCTACTTGGCCGGGGAACTTTGCATTCATGGCTGAAAGAAGCTCGGCTCTCAGCTTTGCTGGTGTCCAAATCCCCTCGTATGGTTTGCCAGGCGTATAATTCCCTTTTTCATGCTCCTGCCAATATAGAGCTTCTGTACACTCCACAGCTATATCGACATCACTATCTGAGCGCACATTAGTGTTGTTGGCGTAAGATCCTTTCGCGTAAACCTTCAACGAGCAATTGTTGAATGGTTCGTGTGAATCTATCGCTTGGCGAATCATTCGCTCCGTTCTATCCTGCTTGTCCTGCTCGGTGTCACTCGAAGGGCCAGTCCATCCGGACAATTTATCTTCTAGGCTCATTGCTTATCCTTTGAAAACGCTAACTATAAGTAGGCGACACACGTAGCGTAATTTTTACGCCACATGCATCGTCTAACGTTCCTTGTCCATGCGTAATCCCTTGGCAATTGAGTCCCGCGTTAAAGACGCGACATAGGCATAAGAGAAAAGCGACAAGACCTGCACGTAGGTTACGAAGTCGTTGACAGTGTGTCTATGGCAGGCTTGGCAAGTCAGTGAGCTGAAAATAACAAAAAGCCCTACAGCCTGATCAGGCTGTAGGGCTTTTTTGTTTGTGTTTTCGAGGGGAAGTGCGTATGGATGGAGGCCGAGAGAGGAGGCGATCGATACCAATTTTGATACCAATCACTGCATTTTTGGGCGTATTCCTGTGATCCTGTGCGGCACAAGCCCTTGAATTTACTACGCCTGACGCTACACAGCGTCGCCCTTAAGATCGCAACGTGACCTGGCGTAATGGTCGCCGATTTTCTTCAAGGTCTCTAATCGCTCGAACTGAAACGCCAGAGCGGAATGCGAGGGCCTCTACTGACCAATCCAGCATGGCGCGGGCAACGGCGCAGTGGTCTGTCGAGAAGGCGAGCGGCAGGTCATTTATTGAGAAGCCAGCTCCCCATTCGATTCCCATCTCCTTTAATGCTTTGATCTGCTGCAGGTCGATGATTTTTTTTCCGGGCATCACACGAGCCTCCTGATACTGTTTATTTGTACAGTAAAACATGAGGAAGAGGCCGAGGATAGTGCGTCATGCTAAAACTGGACGAATCCCGGCAGTGCGGAAGATCTATACAGCCAGGCGAGATCAGGTGGGGAAAGTGGCGTGTAAATAGTGATGCGGTGATCCGCCGGTAGGACGCGAGATGGTCTAAAGCGGGCTGATGATCGTAGAAGTGCTGGTGTCTGTTTTTGCTTGTGTCGAATCTGAGAAAATCAGAAACAGACACCTTAACAGACACCTAATCGAAGCGGGGAAGGCTGGAGGCCTTGAAATACGTGGAGCGGGTGAAGGGAATCGAACCCTCGTTATCAGCTTGGGAAGCTGATAACGAGATATTCGCGGGTCAATTTACAAGCGGAATCGGCCTTTTATACGCTTCTATAGAGGCGGCGTTCAGCAGGTCCGTCTTGTAGTCACGCATTAGTTGAAGGATTTCATCGACTAGTTCGCCGAACTCCCTTCCCCCCAGATCCATGTATTCGCCATGTGCAACCTGATTACGTCGTTTCACAAGGCTTTCATCGATGAGATTAAATTTTGTCTTGTACTTTTCTACGTTGAGATCAAGTGAAGCAGCGATGTTGGTGAATACTTTGGAGGTAAGGTTCGATTCGGTATCAATCGCTGAGGCCATTTGCATATGGGCTGGTTGACCCATTTCGGAAATAATGAAGTCGAAAGCCTCTATGTTCGGACTAGACTGTCGCGATTTAGATAGCATTTGCAATTTGCTTTTCAAGCCGAATACGGCAAAGCAACTCTTCAATTCGCGGTATGTGTGACCTCGATAGTGGACGAAACTCAAGTACTGTTCAGAGGATGCCTTGATGAAACCTTCCCAGTGCGCATATACAAGTGCGACACCCGCTCGGATGAAGAATTTTTTTTCGGGGCTGCCACTCTTTGATGCCACGATGAAGGCCCCAATCTCCTTCACTCGCCAGCCCATTTCCGAGTCCAAGGTTTCTTGCAGTTGGATTAAAGTACGGATGTTTGGCATCAGTTTTGCCTCACGGCTTCAACAAGTCGGCTGCGATTGGTAGCAATCGCGACAACCGTGTGGTGCCTCTAACACCCGCTCCAGAGTTTTGATTGAAGATCTGGTTTTTCCAAAGATCTTTGGCCGCCTGCTGAATGAAATCGTTTCGCTGTTGTGGCGATAGTGCTTCGAGTTCATTCGCGTTATAGGACACGCCGGTGGACATGACCTCAAAGACGGACATCAAGAATTTTCCGGAAAAGTTATGTCCATTCCAACGTTTGAATGCCGTCTGACCAAGTGCTTCGGATAGGAACTTGAAAGTTTTGGTGAAAATCTCACGTTCTGTATTCCTATCGAATTCTTTCTCTGTCGCCAGCTTCATCAATGCGTCATCGAGATACTCGTGAACATCCATGCCCGCATTATACGGAACATTGCGGAAAGCAAAGAAGCGCAACGCTAACTCCACCCCTGCCTGTGACTCTAGAGCTGTATCAGTTTGATCTGTAGTGGCAACGAACGAGTCATCTTTAGAGCACTCGATAAGCCATGTATAAAACTCTCGATCTAATGACACCGCGATGCTATTCCTAACTTCCTGTTCCGTCAGGCTCGCACCGCCAGTGTTAAGGCGTTGAAATAGTTCAAATTTCGCTGAAACGTCACTGTCAGATTTGAGTATTTCGACCCTAACTCGTGCGCGTTTAATCTCAATCTGCAAGGCTTGGCTGATACCATCATCGGCCCCATTGGCCGACTCCTTCCACCGCTTTCCATTTAGGCTTGGTAGAAATCGCGTACCGTTAAGCACCAGGAGGCCGAGTTCGTCGGCGCGATCACCTTTTAGGTCTCCAGTGAGTTGCAGAACGGTCGAGAGACGCTGTAGCCCATCGATAAGCTCCCATACTCCGTTATCGTCCTGATAGACGAAAATTGGCGGAATTGGGATACCAAGAATGAGGGACTCGATGAAGCGGGTTTTGCGTTCGTCGCCCCAACGATATAGCCGCTGAAAAACTGGATCGATCACCAACTCGCCATCTTTGTAGAGATTGATAATCTCGCCCATTGACATCTCATATCCGTCGGTGACTACCTTCTTCCGAGCGGTTTGAATCTCTTCTGCCAAAGCCATGATTTCTCCAGATTATCGGCACGTAGCCGTTCAAGATCTCGCAATCTATTGATCGATGTCCAGTCTCTTCAGTCGAGCTAGACCTTGTTTGATGTGGCCAGCGTTTTCGCCAATTGATTGCAGCGCCCCTCGCACGTTTTCACCTACTTCCATTGAGCCACGACTTTTCACCCACGGGGTCAGCTCCATAACCGCGGCCTCCAGCGCCAGCTGGTTGTGATAGATCCTTTCCAGCACATGTGCCATGCGAATACTCGCTTACCACGGCTGCTCTCCTTTTATTGAAAGAACTCAAGCATAGCAGCGACAGTGCTCGCGATTGGAGCCACAACCGGCCGATAAAAATTTGGTTCATCACGGATTGCCGGGAAAGTCGTTCTTGATCTTCAAGCACACACCGGGCCACGAGCCTTGCACCGACATAGAGCCTGACATGTTTTCCAAGGCATGTGTGCCGCCATCAAAGTAGTTGCAAGCGTTTTCAGATTGTGCTTTAAAGGATGACCGCGAGCCGAAGGGTTCGTGGTGTGCTCCTGGAAGGTGCGCTGTTCGAGTGAGGCTGTCTCCAGGTCTTTTCGAAAAAACAAAAAGGATTTTTTATATATGACGTCTTTTCAAGATGTAAAACCTGAGCAGGTCGATGCGCTCAAAAAGCAATCACAGGCTGCCTTTGACTCTCAAATCAAACGCCAGGAAGAGGTTGCCAGTGCGAAGCCGGCGCTAGAAGAGGTTCTCCATCAGAAGGTGCACCCGCAATCGTTGTGTGGATGCGGATGCCAGCAGAACATTTGCGGCTACTTCTCCTTCGAAGGTTGCGGTTGCGGTTGTTATCCTCAGACCGAAACCATCCAGATTAGTGCGTCACCCGCCGATATCGGACCATATGCTCCTCAGCAAGGAACTAGAGTGCGGTTCGTTGGCCAGGCGACAGGTACGGGTACCAATATCAACATTTCCAGTCTCTACCTGCAGGGCACCGTGCCTGATGCTGAGAACCTCATCGGCGTCCCGTTGTCGCTGCAATTGTCGATTAGTCCAGGTTCGCTCACTCTGTACCTTTTTGAAGGGCCGCGTCTGCTGGCCGCACTGGTCCATCCAGCGCAGTATGCCGGGAACATTAGTGGGCAGTTCTCCGGCAGTGGAACCGGCTTTTTCCAGCCGGCGTGATGTAGTCGACCAGGAGTAATCAGCCCGACGTCGGGCAAGAAAGCCCTAGCCTCAAACACTAGGGCTTTTATTTGCCACAGCTGGTGGGAAAGGAGAGGTGGAGGGGAATGCGTGCGAATAGCACTGGTACGAAAATGGTACTGGAAAAATAAAAAATCTATTTGAGCCTTTATTTACGGTGATTTGGCGGCTAGTCGGTCCAATCCATCATTGGATCTCATCGTAGAGGTTCGCCGTATTGGAGGTTCCGGGGTGATCCTGATACCAATTCTGATACCAAACGGCGTGTTTTAAGGTGTTTTGATGCGATCCGATGCGGCTCAAACCCTTGATTTTCCAGCGCTTGACGCTACATCACGACGCCCGGAAGATCGCATCGTGATGTTAGCTGTAGAAATCAAAGGTTTTTCCTGCGAAGCATTCAGAGTAGCTAGGGTTGCGGCAGTACCGGTTCAGTACCCGTTTCCACTGTCCGGACCCCGGGACATTCATCCCGATCGGCAGTGGAAGATCCATCTGGCATTAAGTGGACAGCAGCATGTGGTGCGCCTGGCCCGAGTCAACGTGCGCTGAAAGGGCAGGTTTCCCGCTCTCAACCTGGGGGGGCGCGTAAAGTTTGGCGGCGATTGTACTGGTCTGGCTCTTTAAACGATAGGGTGTTGAGGTCTGTGCAACGCTTTGGCGGATTTTGCGGCGACATTTTCGCCGTTGCAGGTTAACTATTGGTTACAGACTGAGGCTAAAATGCCATCTATCGGCCGGATGCCGACCATCGGCATGGCTCGATGGCACCACAGGGCCTCTGTTTCGTATTCAGCCGCTGCACAAGACCCGGGGACCGGCATGCCGGTAAAGGGTGCAGTTTGTTTACTTCTGATGTGTGACGATTTCCGTGAAACTGATCATTGCCGTTATCTACGTTGTCTCCATTGCGTATGTCCATCTGCGTGGTCAGGTGCGCCATAAGCTGGGTCGCCAGTTGAGCGATCACTCGACGTTTCTGGCGCCGATCAACTGCTTTCTTTACCTGTTTTCGAAAACCCCCAACAAGCCGTACCTCGACCCGGCCGACTTCCCCGATCTGCGTGCGCTGCAGGCGCACTGGGAAGAAATTCGTGCCGAAGGCCGGAATCTGCTTCACGCTGGCGAGATCAAGCGTTCGAACCAATACGATGACGTCGGTTTCAACTCGTTTTTCAAGAGCGGCTGGAAGCGCTTCTATCTCAAGTGGTATGGCGACAGCCACCCGTCGGCCATGAAGCTCTGCCCGCGCACCACCGAGCTGTTGCAGGGTATTGACTCGATCAAGGCGGCGATGTTCGCCGAACTGCCGCCCGGCTCCAGACTGGTGCGCCATCGCGACCCGTATGCCGGTTCGTACCGCTACCACCTGGGCCTGGAAACACCCAACGCGCCGAGGGTTGCTACATCAATGTTGATGGCCAGAACTACCACTGGCGCGATGGCGAAGCGGTGATGTTCGATGAGACCTACATTCATTACGCGGAAAATACCACGCCGCACAATCGCATCATTTTGTTCTGCGACATCGAGCGGCCGATGAAGTATCGATGGGCGGCGGCATTCAATCGCTGGTTCAGTCGCCATGTCATGTCGGCCGCTGGTGCGCCGAACGAGGCGGGCGACAGGACCGGCGGGCTGAACCGACTGTTCGGCAGGATCTACAAGGTTCGCCTGCGCGGCAAGCAACTGAAAAAGCGTAACCGCACACTGTACTACCTCGAAAAGTGGTCGATCCTTGCCGGGTTGCTGGTGGTCTTCATTCTGATCTGAGAGGTGTTCTGTTACATCTTCCGGGGAGGTTCTTGTTAACAAATCCGAACCCCGGGCGTAGCGTGGTATCGAAGTCCTTATCCACGCGACGTCGAGAGGCACCCCATGAACCGATACGTGTTTGGCGCCATTGCGCTAGCCTTGAGTGCCATTCTGGGCTCCCAGGCACAGGCCGATGCCTCTGCTTCGTTGCAATTGGCCCAGAACCTGCCAGGCCGCACCAACAACAACCCTTACAACAGTCCGATTCAACGGGCCAATCCCAACAGCATGCAAGGCACTCAACCCAGTGCCCCGGCTATACGCGGACCGAATACCGTTCCGGTCCAGCGCTCGCCGACGCTGGACAACGGCGGCATCGGTAATCGCTATCCCGACCGGAGCGCTCCCGCCAACCCGCCGAAATTCATTGCCAATCCACCCCCACGAGACATCGGTAACAACATCCCTTGAGTGGCGGGCAGGTCGTCTGCCCGCTGTTTTTCAGCAGACCTCATGTTGATCAGAAAAGGAATCGTGCATGTTGCGCAAAAACCTGTTGGCAACCCTCTGTGCCGGCGCATTGATCACCGCCACTGCTGCAGTGCTTGCCGCACCCACCCAGACGATAAAAAGCGAAGCAGGCACCCTTGAGGTTACCCCTGTCGTGACGGGGCTGGAGCACCCCTGGGCGCTGGCGTTCTTGCCGGATGGTAAAAGCATGCTGGTGACCGAACGCCCCGGCAACCTGCGGCTGGTCACCGCCGACGGCAAGCTGTCGGCACCGCTCAATGGCGTGCCAACGGTCTGGGCTAAGCGGGGCAGGGCGGGTTGCTGGACGTGGCGTTGTCACCGGACTTCAAGCAGGACCGGATGGTCTATCTGTCCTATGCCGAAGGGGGTGGTGAGGGTAACAAGGCCGGTACTGCGGTGGGCCGCGGCCGGCTCTGCGAAGATATGACGGCGCTCAAGGATTTCCAGGTGATCCTGCGTCAGGAACCCAAGCTCTCGGTCGGCAACCATTTTGGCTCGCGGCTGGTGTTTGATCGCGACGGCTATCTGTTCGTGACCCTGGGGGAAAACAACGACCGCCCGACCGCCCAGGACCTCGACAAACTGCAAGGCAAGGTGGTGCGAATCTACCCGGACGGCACGGTGCCCAAGGACAACCCCTTTGTCGGCCAGGCCAACGTGCGCCCGGAAATCTGGTCCTACGGGCAGCGTAACCCGCAAGGCGCGGCGCTCAACCCGTGGAACGGCACGCTGTGGGAAAACGAACACGGCCCTCGGGGCGGCGATGAAATCAACATCATCGAGCGTGGCAAGAATTACGGCTGGCCGCTGGCGACCCATGGCATCAACTACTCCGGTCTACCGATTCCCGAAGCCAGGGGCGACAGCGCCGAAGGCACTGTTGCCCCGCACCATGTCTGGGGAAAGTCACCGGGCCTGAGTGGCATGGCGTTTTACGATGCCGACCGTTTCAAGGCCTGGCAGGGCAACGTGTTTATCGGCGCGTTGGTCAGCCAGGAACTGATTCGCCTGAAGTTCCAGGGCGACAAGGTGGTACACGAGGAGCGTTTGCTCGGGGAGTTGAAAAAGCGCATTCGCGATGTGCGACAGGGGCCGGATGGGTATTTGTATGTGCTGACCGATGAAGAGGATGGTGCCTTGTATAAAGTCGGATTGAAGTGAAACTCACACGCCGCCATCGCGAGCAAGCCTGCTCCCACAGGGAATGCATTTCAAGTGTGGGAGCGGGCTTGCTCGCGAAGGCGATCCTGTAGACGCTGCAATTTCCGGATCAGGCCTCTTGTCCGACTTTAAACAAATTTTTCCGATTCTGTAGTCCCCGCACCACCAGATACAACAATGGCCCAATCGATACAAAAATCACGGTGATCAATAGATAAGGCACTACTGAAAGCGCCGATTGCCCGCGCTTTCGCGCATCCTGGTACATCCAGATACCCGCCAACGTCGCCAGCAGATAGAGATCGATCACCACCTGTGCGGTATCCGGGCTGGACATCAGGCTGATGCCGAAATCGATCAGCGATTGCTCGGCCTTGAGCATCACCGAAACGGTATAACCGGCAAAGGCGATCAGGGCGATAAGGGGCAGGGCAACGGCCTTCATGTGTTCCTTCCTTGGGCAATGATTGGAATCAGCAGCCTATAGTGACCACCGCAAATTTGCCATTGACTTGCCACCACCGCACCGCTAATTTCGAGTCATGACTTCCTCCGTATTGCGCTGCCAGCCAAGCATTATTACCGCCATTCCTCATTTGGCGGGCTAGCTCACGACTGCAGCACCCAACCCGCCCTGGAGGCGGGTTTTTACTTTCTGTCTCCCGGGCCCCGATCAACGTCAGGAGACGACGATGAGTTTTACAACCGATCAGCAAGCCCTGCTTGAACGCTACGTCAAACAAATCCTTGCCGCGCCGGTGTATGAGCTGGCGGTGCGCACGCCGTTGCAACCGGCGTCGGCCTTGTCTGAAGCCTTGGGCAACCAGGTCCTGCTCAAGCGCGAAGACTTGCAACCGACCTTTTCCTTCAAGATCCGCGGCGCCTGCAACAAGCTGGTGCAACTGAGCGAAGCGCAAAAGGCTCGCGGCGTGGTCACGGCTTCCGCCGGCAATCATGCGCAGGGTGTGGCCCTGGCCGCGCGGGAGCTGGGGATCAATGCCACCATCGTCATGCCCTGCACGACGCCGCAACTGAAGGTCATCGGGGTGCGCAGTCGCGGCGCTGATGCGGTATTGCAGGGGGAAAGTTTTCCGTTTGCACTGGCCTACGCACTGGACCTGGCCGGGGAAACCGGTCGTACCTTTGTTTCACCCTTCGATGATCCCGAGGTGATCGCGGGCCAAGGCACGGTGGCCATGGAAATCCTGCGCCAGCATCAAGGGCCGCTGGATGCGATCTTCGTGCCGGTGGGGGGCGGGGGGCTGATCGCGGGTATCGCCGCTTACGTCAAATACTTGCGGCCGGAAATCCGCATCATCGGTGTCGAGTCGGAACATTCCGCGTGCCTGCAAGCCGCGTTGCTGACAGGTGAGCGAGTGATCCTGCCCAGCGTCGGCACCTTCGCCGACGGGGTGGCGGTGGCGCAGATCGGCGCTTTCGGCTTTGAGGTCTGCCGGTTTTGCGTCGATGAGGTGGTGACGGTCAGCAACGATGAGCTTTGTGCTGCGATCAAGAATATCTACGACGATACCCGCTCGATCACCGAACCTTCCGGCGCGCTGGCGGTGGCCGGAATCAAGAAGTACGTGGCACGGAGCGGGGCTCGTGGTCAGACCCTGGTCGCCATCGATTCAGGTGCCAACATCAATTTTGACAGCCTGGGGCATGTGGCCGAGCGCGCCGCATTGAGCGGCGCTCCGGCATGACGCTTGCGCAGTCCGCCAGCGGACGCCGCAAGGGGCCGCCAGATGACCGGGTCATTCCTGAATGGCTTTCTCGACCTTGTCCGACGCCGACCAGATCCGGTAGCGCACTTCGATGTCCTTTGGCACGTACAGCACGAGCGGCAGCTTGCTGTTGTAACGCAACCGGAAGCCGTCACCGACCACCGGTACGAAATCCTGTTTGCTCGTGCCGTCCGGGCAGGCCATCAGCGTGCTCATCGGGCCAATGACTTTTTCCAGGCGATAGAACGGGTAGCCCCAACCCTCGAGGTTCTTCTCCTCGAGGATGCCGCCCAGACGCGGGTGATTGCAGTCAACGCTCATTGTTTTGCCAGCCAGGATCTCGACCTGGAAGTCGTTTTCCCGGGTCTGTGGCGCGAGGTGAATCACCTGGCGGGTAAACCCGCTCTCGGCCTTCGGATAGGGCGCGGTTTCTTCGAGTTTGGCGGCGTGCGCCACGCCAGCAAGCCCCAGTGCGAATAGCGCCGCGCAAGCGTTAACGGTCAAAGAACTCATGATGCCTCCTTGCTTGAAGTGAAGGGCGGCATTCTCACTGTCGTGTGCAGTGAATGCAAACCCGGGGCGCCCAGTGTGCAAATTGCAGGGTTGCCAGGGGCGATTATTGCAACCTGCATGGCAGGTTTTACAGGTGACTTGCCTAAACTGTTGAGTTGCCGATGAGCTGCACAGCGAAATTCAGGGGATGTCTTATGCTGTAGCAGTCCTTGAAGCTTGCCGGGATCTGACATGAGCAAGCATTGACCGTTTTTGGCCGTCTCACAAAGGAGAGAGTCGCCATGTTTCTTTCTGCCCTGGAACTTCGCAATATCATCGAAAGCAGTTTTCTACCCAAGCGCTGCCAGTGCACGTTGTCACCGGATCTATCGATGACCGTCAAGGTTTATGCCGACGGGCAAACCGATCACCTGGATCTATTGGTCAGCGGCATCGATGCTTCCGGGCTCAATGGTTGTCGGGAAATAAACGAGTTGATTGCCCAACTGCGGTCCAGACAGCACCATATGGAGGTTGAGCCGCACTCGATGCTGGGCAAGGCGCTTTAACCGGCGGTTTCGAATTCCACTGGTATGCGCCGGGTCTGGAAGAACCCCAGGCCCAGCGCCAGTTCAACCCCGGCGGCCAGCAAAATACCCGTTACGGCATGGCCGTTGAGCCATTCGCCAGAACCCGGTATGGCCAATCCCCCAACAGACGTTTCAGTCAGCCTTGGTTCTCGCAGGCGTCGGAAAGTTTACGGTAGGTAATTTCTGCCGGTTTTCCCGTGTCATCGATGTACTTCATGTCGGCCTTCACCACTTTGCACTCCAGGGTGTCGGGCTCGGTCAGTGAAATCACTTTGCTGACATGCAATGGCATGCCGTAGTGATAGGGCACGGCTTGAGAGGTCGTGGTGTCATTGGCCTGAACCAGGCCGGCAAACGCCGTGCAGGCAAGGGCGGTGGTAACCAGCAGGGTGCGAGTGTTCATCAGCGATCTCCGGTGCGAACGGAAAGTCAGTTCGATGTGTGGCTTGTCGAACCTGCCGCACTGGGCGTCAGAACAGTCTGAGGGCGTGCGGTCCAGTTGAAGTGTTGGACCGCACGGTTAAGCGAGGGTTAACCCGGTTGAACGCCGTGTTTCGCGAATGTGCGGTCATTGTTTAGTTAAGACCATCGAGCGCCTGATAGAAAGTCATCGCGAGCAAGCTCGCTCCCACAATGCCCGAGCGTCAACACAAAAGTTGTGAACGACCCGGAACCCTGTGGGAGCGAGCTTGCTCGCGATGAGGGCGTCAGTGTCAGCGCATCTCCACCTGCTGCCGATAAGGCAAACCCGGCCCGGTCTTGCTGCACGTCAATGCGGCCGCCTGCACGGCGAACTTCAGCATGCGGTCGATCTGCTCTCGGCCCAGTTGCTTCACGCCCTCCACCGAATCCAGCTGCTGTTCGGTCAGCCAGGTAATCAGCGCCGCCTGAAAGGTATCGCCCGCGCCCACGGTGTCGGCGATTTTTACCGAACAGGCGGGAGCCGACCACGAACCATGAGCCCGGCTGAACACGGTCGCGCCTTCGCCGCCCCGGGTCAGGAACACCAGCTGACAGCTGTGCTGCAACCAGCCCTCGATCACCTGCGCCGGCTCCTGGCCGGGATACAACAGATGCAGGTCCTCGTCGCTGACCTTGATCAGGTCGGCCAGCTCTACCAGCGTCGCGATGCGTTTACGCCACAGTTCAATGTCCGGCTCGGGGTTCAGGCGCACGTTCGGGTCGAGGCTGATCAGGCGCTTGCCGCTTTCCCGGCGCACCAATGCCAATAGTGTGTCGGCAATCGGCTGCACCACCAGGGAATACGAGCCGACATGCAGGCCGCGTACCTCAGGCCCGAGTGCCGGCAGGTGCTCCGGTTGCAATTGCCGATCCGCGCAGCCTTCGCCACGGAAGCTGTACTGCGGCGAGCCATTGGCCCCGACCGCGACCATCGCCAGGGTGGTCGGCGCGGCAAAATCCACCAGGAATTCCTGGCGCACGCCTTCATCTTGCAAGGTTTGCAGCAAGCGCCGGCCCAGGTAGTCGGTGGACAACCCGGCCAACAGCGCCGCGTCCACGCCCAACCGGCGCAATCCCACTGCCACGTTGAACGGCGAGCCACCGGCAATGGCTTTGAAATTCACTTTGGAAGCCATACCGCTGGCGTCGTTTTCACTGAAAAAATCGAACAGAGCTTCGCCACACACCAGGTACATAGTTGTTCACTCTTCAAATTGGGTTGCGACATGCTGTCGATAGCGTTCATAAGCCTGCTGGCAGGCTTGCACATTGTCGGTGACCGGCAGGGTTTCACTGGCCGGGTCGAGTTGCAAACCGAACGTCGTGCCTTCAACCACCGCGCGGCACAGGTTGGCCCGGCTCAGGTTGGTCATGGTCAAGCCCGACAGACTGGCGCTGGCATGGGTGGTACATATGTATCGCACACCGGTTAATTGAGGCGGTTCTTTGCCTCGATCCATTGCGCCATGTACTGGGTACTTTTGTGTTGATGATGGCGCAACATGCTGCCGGTGAAGTTATCGCGCCTGATATGTGGCAGATTCCTTTGGCATTCGACCAGCCTGTCGATCAATGCAGGGCCATGGGTGGACTGCGGGTAACGGCTGGCCAACAAGTGCCGGGCCTGCATCTGGGCAGCAAGCCATTGAGTCTTGTCTTTATAAAGCCGCACGGCGTTGTCGGCGAACTCGCGCGCCGTACGGGTCACGGCACCGGGCCAGGGCTCTTCACCGTGCATGGCTTCCGCGCCGACCGGCGTGGTGACATTGGGCGTGCCGCAGAGCATCGCATCGACGATCTTGCCTTTGATCCCCGCACCAAAGCGCAGCGGTGCCAGGCACACCCGCGTCTTCGACATCACGTGCAAGGCATCTTCCGCCCAGTTCATCACATGGAAGCCCTGTGCCGCGTTGTGCAGGGCGGTGGCCTTGGGCGGGGTATACGCACCATAGATGTGCAACTGCGCATCAGGCAGTTGCGCGCGAATCAGCGGCCAGATCGCGGTTTTCAGCCAGAGCACTGCATCCCAGTTGGGCGCATGGCGAAAATTGCCGATGTGCAGAAAATGCGCGCGATCTTCGTACTCTACTGGCGCGCTGGTCGGAAGATCGACCATCAGTGGGCACCAGTGCAACAGGTTACGCGGGATCCTGAACTGCTCGACCAGCAATTCGATTTCCACCTCGGAAACCATCAGCGTCAGGTCACAACGATAAAATGAGGCGATTTCGCGCTTCGCCAGATCGGTATTGGCCATGTGTTCAAATTCTTCACGGGACGCCGGGGCGAACAGGTCGCTGAAGTCATTGTTGTCCTCACTGGCCTTCAAGCGCTCCTTGAGGCGTTGATGCCGACCCTGCCTGAGGCTTTGCAGGTCGCAACTTTCGAGCACGCGCAAGGCGTCGGGACAATGCTTCTCGACCCGCCAGCCGAACTGCTCCTCCATCATGAATTGATCGAACAACACGATGTCCGGTGCCAGTTCGCTGATGAATGCGTCGAAACTGCTGTTGTTCAGCTCGATAGGTACTTCGCGAATGCCCAGCGCCGTCAGGTCGGCACGTTGCTCGCCATAGCTGGCCGGGCTGCTGAACGTGATGTCCCAGCCTTGTTGCAGGAACACCTCGAGTATTTGCATGACATGCCCGCTGGCCGCGGAAGAGCGGGGCTCGGGCCAGACGTAACCGATGACCAGGACTCTGGTTGCGCGGGGCTGATTCATGTACGGGAATTCCTTGAAGCGGAGACAGGGCAGGGACGAAAAAGGCGCGCATTAAACCACAGCCGGGCGCAGGCTCACCCCAGGAGGCTTGTGACCTTGTCCCGCAACTGATCGATGGAGAACGGTTTGCCGATCACGTGCATGCCTTCTGGCACTTCGATGCTTTCGGCATACCCGCTGGCAAACAGGATCGGCAAGGCTGGATGCAAGGCCCGTGCTGCTTTGGCCAGTTCGCGACCGTCCATGTTCGGCAAGCCCACATCGGTCATCATCAGATCAATGTGCTGGTTCGAGTCCCTGAGCATCCCCAGCGCCTGTTCGCTGCCGTCGGCTTCCAGCACCTTGAATTCCAGTTCCTCCAGTACGTCGACGATCAGCATGCGCACAATGGCATCGTCTTCGACGACGAGGATAATGGGCGTGTTGGCGGAGGACATAATGGCTTTCCTGAAAAATGATGGGTTTTCGGGGGGAGTGAAATCACCGGCCTCTTGCATGAGTAAGTGGCGGATCCCGACAAGTTCCCGGCGTCGTGAAAAAGAATGGCCGTACAGGTCAAGCAAGGATAACCCGTGCACCAGAACGGGAGCAGCGGAATGTAGGACCTTGCGCGAAAACATGTCAGAAAATTGGAACAATGTGCCAAATTTGGGGCAAACTCCTTGCATTCTGACAGCTCGACAAGGCCTGCCTCATGCCCTCAGCGTCCTCGGTTGATGAACAACGATTTCGTAAACTCCTGAGCCGCAACATCAGCCTGCCATTGGGGCTGGGCCTCATCAGCGCGGTGTTCTTCGTATCGCTGATTACCTATCTGTTGTCGACGATCAAGTGGGTGGAACACACTGACCGGGTGATCAATAACGCCAATGAAGCGGTCAAGCTGACCGTGGACCTGGAAACCGGGATGCGTGGTTTCCTGCTCAGTGGCGACGAACATTTCCTCGATCCCTACGAAACCGCCAAGCCGCGAATTGCCGTGGCCCTCAATACCTTGCTCGAGCTGACCGCCGATAATCCGGTGCAATCCGACCGCCTGCTGCGGTTGCAGGCATTGCAGATGGAATGGGCCAACTATGCGCAATCGTTGATCGATTTGCAGCGTAGCGGCGGTGACTATCGCGCCGTGGTCAAGGCCGGACGCGGCAAGCGCCTGACCGATGAAATTCGCAAGCAGTTCGAGGACGTGATCGACACCGAACAACAGTTGCGCAGCGCTCGCAATGAAGACGTGCGGCAGAGCACGGTATGGAGCATCAGCCTCTATCTGTTGTTCATTGCCGGCGTCAGCGGCTTGCTGGCGTATGTCGGGCGCCGCGATCTGCTCAATCTTTCGCAAAGCTACAGCATCAATCTCGCTGCCCAACAAGCCAGCGCCCATCGCCTGGAGCAGCAGGCCTGGCTGCGCAACGGCCAGACCGAGCTCGCGGAGCAGGTGCTGGGGCAATTGAGCCTGAACCTGCTGGGACGCAACATCCTGCAATTTTGCGCGCAGTACCTGGGCACCGCCGTGGGGGCGATTTATGTCCGGGAAGATCATGGAGGCCTCAAACGCATTGCTTCCTATGGTTTTTCCCGTGAACAGGAAGCCCTTGGACAACACATCTACAACGATGAAGGCATTGTCGGTCAGGTAGCGCAACAGGCGCGGCTGATTCGCCTCGACGAGGTGCCGGGCGACTATTTCAAGGTCAGTTCCGGCCTCGGCGAAGGTTTGCCGCGCAGCGTGCTGGTAGTGCCGACCAGTGACGACAACCGGGTCAACGGCGTGATCGAACTGGGTTTTTTGCGTCCGCTGAGTGACCGCGACACCGAACTGCTGGAACTGATATCCAGCAACATCGGCACCTCCATCGAGGCGGCGCGCTATCGTCAGCGCCTGCAGGATATGCTGGCCGAAACCCAACAGCTCAACGAAGAACTGCAAGTGCAGCAAGAAGAACTCAAGGCCGCCAACGAAGAGCTCGAAGAGCAGTCGCGGATTCTCAAGGAATCGCAAGCTCACCTGGAAACCCAGCAGGTGGAGCTTGAGCAAACCAATGAACAACTCGCCGAGCAGGCGCAGGTGCTGGCCGATCAGCGCGATACCATGGACTTGAAGAACACCGAGCTCAACCAGGCACAGATTCAGCTTGAAGAACGCGCGGTCGAGTTGCAGCGCTCAAGCAAGTACAAGTCCGAATTCCTCGCCAACATGTCCCACGAGCTGCGCACACCGCTGAACAGCTCGTTGATCCTGGCCAGGTTGTTGGCGGAAAACCCGGAGCAAAACCTCAGTGCCGAGCAGGTCAAGTTCGCCGAGTCGATCTACTCCGCCGGCAATGACTTGCTCCACCTGATCAACGACATTCTGGATATTTCCAAGGTCGAGGCCGGGAAACTGGAAATCCGTCCTGAGAACACCAGCGTGGCGCGCCTGGTGGATGGCCTGCATGGCCTGTTCCAGCCATTGGCCACGGACAAGCAGCTGGATTTCCAGGTGGATATGCAGCAGGGGGCGCCGCAGATGCTGTTCACCGACCACCTGCGTCTGGAGCAAGTCCTCAAGAACCTGCTGTCCAACGCGCTGAAATTCACGGAAAGCGGCAGTGTCAGCCTGTCCGTCGCTCCTGTGCCGAACGACGGCATTGCGTTCAGCGTCCGTGATTCCGGGATTGGCATTGCGCCAGACCAGCACGAAAGCATCTTCGAAGCATTCCGTCAGGCCGATGGCACCACCAATCGACGTTATGGCGGTACCGGGCTGGGTTTGTCGATCTCCCGTGATCTGGCGGCCTTGCTCGGCGGCTCCATCAGTGTGACCAGCACGCCGGGGCAGGGCAGTGTGTTTACCCTGGTCTTGCCGCAGCAATACGTAGAACCCGGTGAAGTGCCTGTTGAACCGATGCGAGCCGCTCCTGTGGCGACTGCGCCGAGTGTATTGCCGCCCACGTTGTCGCCACTGATAGCCGACGTCGACATTCCGCGTTTCGACGACGATCGCAACAACGGTCCGTTCACCAGCCGCTGCATTCTGGTGGTGGAGGATGAGCCGAACTTTGCGCACATCCTCTACGACCTTGCCCATGAACTGGGTTATCAGTGCCTGGTGGCCCATGGCGCCGACGAAGGCTACGACCTGGCCAAGGCGTTCATCCCCGATGCGATCCTGCTGGACATGCGCCTTCCGGATCATTCCGGCCTGACCGTGCTGCAACGCCTGAAGGAACACGCCGAAACCCGGCATATCCCGGTGCATGTGATTTCGGTCGAAGATCGCATCGAAGCAGCGATGCACTTAGGCGCCATTGGCTATGCGGTCAAACCGACCACCCGCGAAGAACTCAAGGATGTGTTTGCACGCCTTGAGGCCAAGCTGACCCAGAAGGTCAAGCGCGTGCTGCTGGTCGAGGACGACGACTTGCAGCGCGACAGCATTGCCCGCCTGATCGGCGACGATGACATCCAGATCACCGCCGTTGGCCTGGCACAGGAGGCGCTGGACCTGCTGCGCACGTGCGTGTTCGATTGCATGATCATCGACCTCAAACTGCCGGACATGCTCGGCAATGACTTGCTCAAGCGCATGTCCACCGAAGACATCTGCTCCTTTCCGCCCGTCATCGTCTATACCGGGCGCAACCTGACCCGCAATGAAGAAGCCGAGCTGCGCAAGTATTCGCGTTCGATCATCATCAAGGGCGCACGCTCTCCGGAGCGGCTGCTGGACGAGGTGACGCTTTTTCTGCACAAAGTCGAATCGCGGTTGTCCCATGAACGCCAGAAGATGCTCAAGGTTGCCCGCAGCCGCGACAAGGTCTTCGAAGGCCGCAAGGTGCTGCTGGTGGATGACGATGTGCGTAACATTTTCGCCCTCACCAGCGCGCTGGAGCAAAAGGGCGCAGTCGTGGTCATTGGCCGCAACGGCCTTGAAGCAATTGAACGATTGAATGAAGTGGAGGACATCGATCTGGTGTTGATGGATGTGATGATGCCGCAGATGGATGGTTTTGAAGCCACCATTGAAATCCGCAAGGACCCGCGCTGGCGCAAGCTGCCAATCATCGCGGTGACCGCCAAGGCCATGAAGGACGATCAGGAGCGCTGCCTGCAGGCCGGCGCCAACGATTACCTGGCCAAGCCCATCGACCTGGATCGCCTGTTTTCGCTGATTCGTGTGTGGCTGCCGAAGATGGAACGTATCTAGTGGAGCGAGACAGCGAAATCGAATTGCGATTGTTGATCGAGGCGATCTACCTCAAGTACAGCTACGATTTTCGTGATTATTCCGGCGCTTCGATCAAGCGCCGGGTCAACCATGCGATGAGTCAGTTCGAGTGCAATACCATCTCGGCGCTGCAGGAAAAGGTCCTGCACGATCCGACGGCCTTCATGCAATTGCTGCAATTGCTGACCATTCCGGTCAGCGAGATGTTTCGCGACCCTTCGCACTTCCTGGCCATCCGCAAGGAAGTGGTACCGCTGCTGCGAACCTACCCTTCGATCAAGATCTGGATCGCCGGATGCAGCACCGGTGAAGAGGTGTATTCGATGGCCATTCTGCTGCGCGAAGAGGGCCTGCTCGACCGCACGAATATCTACGCCACCGACATCAATCCGCGCTCCCTGGAAAAAGCCAGGCAAGGGATTTTCTCGATGGAGAATGTCCGCGCCTACACTGCTAACTATCAGCAGGCCGGTGGCCAGTGTTCGTTTGCCGACTACTATACGGCAGCCTACGGGTACGCGATTTTCGACAAGACACTGCGCGAGAACGTGACCTTCGCCGATCACAGCCTGGCGACGGACAGCGTGTTTTCAGAAACTCAATTAATTTCATGTCGTAACGTACTGATTTATTTTAACAAAAAACTTCAGAATCGGGCATTCGGACTGTTTCATGAATCCCTCTGCCATCGCGGTTTTTTGGTGTTGGGCAGTAAGGAAACCCCGAATTTTTCAGCCTTCGGCAGTCAGTTCGAGCCGCTGGTCAAACTGGAACGGATTTACCGAAAATCATGAGCAGTGCAACGAACCTGCGAGCTATCGAAGCGATCGTGACCGGTGCCTCCGTTGGCGGCATCACCATCGTGCAGGACCCGCAAGAGGCTCAGGTTGCCACCAAGGCTGCGCTGGATACGCACCGGCCGGACCCCATACTTCCCGCACGCGGCATCGGCCGTCTGCTTGTCGAGCTGGAACGAATCGCATGCTAAGTAATATCCCGGCCAAACTGCTGATCGTCGACGATCTGCCGGAGAATCTGCTGGCGCTCGAAGCGCTGATCAGGCGTGAGGACCGGATCGTGTACAAGGCGTTGTCCGCCGACGAAGCCTTGTCACTGCTGTTGCAACACGAATTCGCCATGGCCTTCCTCGATGTGCAGATGCCCGGCATGAATGGCTTCGAGCTGGCCGAATTGATGCGTGGCACGGAAAAAACCAGGAACATCCCGATCGTTTTCGTCAGCGCCGCCGGGCGCGAACTGAACTATGCGTTCAAGGGCTATGAAAGCGGTGCCGTGGACTTCCTGCACAAACCGCTGGATATCCACGCGGTCAAGAGCAAGGTCAATGTGTTCGTCGACCTGTATCGCCAGAGCAAGGCGATGAAGGAACAAGTGCTGGCCCTGGAGCAGAGCCGCCGAGAGCAGGCGGCATTGCTCGAGCAACTGCAAAACACCCGGCTGGAACTGGAACAGGCGGTGCGCATGCGCGATGACTTCATGTCCATCGTCGCCCATGAAGTGCGCACGCCACTCAATGGCCTGATCCTTGAAACCCAGTTGCGCAAGATGCACCTGGCTCGGGACAATGCCGCCGCCTTCACCCTGGACAAGATGCACGCGATGGTCGACCGCGACGAGCGGCAGATCAAAAGCCTCATTCGCTTGATCGAAGACATGCTCGATGTTTCGCGCATTCGCACCGGAAAGTTGTCGATCCGGCCGACACGGTTCGACCTTTCGGCGTTGGTTCGTGACCTGCTGCATAACTTTTCCCAGCAAATCGACGCCGCTGAGGCGTCGGTCACACTGGCTGCCGAGCAGCCGGTGATCGGAAGCTGGGATGAATTTCGCATTGAACAGGTCATTTCCAACCTGTTGACCAACGCCTTGCGCTATGGGGCCAAGAGCCCGGTCTCGGTGAAGGTCTACAGTGAAGGGAGCACGGCGCTGGTGGACGTGCAGGACCAGGGGATTGGTATCAGCGAGGAAAACCAGCAGCGGATTTTCCAGCAGTTCGAACGGGTATCGGCCAGGCACGCCGTCGCCGGGCTGGGCCTGGGATTGTTTATTTCAGAACAGATTGTTACCGCCCATGGCGGTACTATTACGGTCCAGAGCAGGATTGGCGAAGGCGCCTTGTTTCGCGTTTGTCTGCCGCTGCAGGAAAACAGCCAGCTAAACGCAACCTCTGATCGACCCCACGGTCGTATCAGCAGCAAATGACCGAACAAAGGCTTCCCATGAGCGAAGATGCACAAGATGTAGTACTCGTCGTCGAGGATGATCCCTCGATTCTGATGGTGCTGTCCGCTTATCTGTCGGGCGAGGGGTACCGCGTATTGCAGGCCGAAAACGGCGAACAGGCTTTTGAGATCCTGGCGAGCAAACCGCACCTGGACATGATGATCACCGATTTCCGCCTGCCCGGTGGCATCTCCGGCGTGCAGATCGCCGAGCCCGCCGTGAAGCTGCGACCGGAACTCAAGGTGATCTTCATCAGCGGCTATGCCCAGGAAATCCGCGAGACCGACAGCCCGATCACACGCAAGGCGCCGATCCTGGACAAGCCATTCGATCTGGATAAATTGCAGGAGCTTATGCAGGACATGCTTTCGTAAGCATTGTGATCATCTGCAGGCCCGGATCGAGGAACCCGCTGCGCACTGCCGCAACGGGCTGTCTGTTCACTTGCCCCTTGACCGGGATGACGGTTCGACGAAATTCCGGTCGGGGGTCAAAGCCCCTGTTGCAGCGCCGGATCATCGGGGTTCATCTGTTCGAGTTGGGCCAACAGGATCTGCACGTTTTGCAGCTGCCCGCTTTCCTTCCAGTAATTGATCAGCAGTACCCGGGCCTTGCGATCGTTCGGATGGCGCTGAACGATTTCCTGCAACTGTTTCTGTGCCGCTTCCAGTTCCTTCTCAACATGCAACGTGGTGGCCAGGTCGTAGCGGTAATCCCGGTTGTTCGGCTCGAGTTCAACGGCTTTGGACAGGCCGAGGAGGGCGAATTCGCTTTGATCGTGGTGCAGCAACCAGAGTCCCAGGGCATGTTGCAGGTAGGCCGAATCGGGTTGCGCCTGGAGTTGTCTGGCCAGCAGTTGCCGGGCGGCGTCGTTCTGGCCCTGTTTATCCAGCACTTCGATTTGCAGCACCAGCGCCGGCAGGTTGTCCGGCGCCAGGCGCAGGGTGTTGTCCAGCGCCTGTTGCGCGTCCTTGAGCTCGGCGTTGTGCAGGTGCAGGCGGGCCAGTTGGTATTGGTTTTCGGCGCTTTGCGGTTCGCTCTTGAGCTCTTGCTCCCAGGCATCGATGGCTTGCTCCAGCGGTCCGAAATACAAACCGAGATCATCCGGGGACAAACCCAGCAGCGCGTTGATGGCGGCCAGCCGAACGCTTTGTTCGCTGTCATCGAGCAATGGCCCCAGCAATAAACTGCGCTGGCCGCTCGGTACCAGCCCGCTGATGCTCTTGATCGCGGCGATACGCACCTCGGGCGACTCGTTCTGCAAGTCGGCATCCGCCAGTTTCAGGGCCACAGAGCTTGGATAATTGGGCAACTCGGCATGCAACCAGACACGGCGCTTGGGGGACAGGTCCGGACGACCCAACTGCTGATAGAGCACCCGCGCAGCACCTGGTTGGCCGGCCCGGGCAGCCGCCAGCGCTTCGCTGTAGCCATGCTGGATGGCTTCGGGAACCACCGGGGTGGTATCGCGCAGGGAAAACCACGCAAGGCCGACGACGAGCAGGGCGAAGAGGCTGATAAACAGATAGCGGCGGGACTTGGGCATGCAGGAATCCGGAAGCTGGCGAGCTTTTGCAAAGGCGCCAGCTTCGGTCAGGCCAGGCTTTGAGTCAAACCTTGACGACGCTCACTGGCGAATCAAACCGTTGAAAAGCCCTTCAGCCGGCAATAAACGGGCATGCAAGCGGTGCCGACAGCAAAACCTCTCGAGGCACCGCCGCAGTGACTACGCTTGCTGGAGGTGTCTCGACGAGTGTTCCCATGCAAGCGTTGTTGCAGTACTTCAAGGCCATGCTCAACCCCGGGCCCGGGGTATTACTGTTTGCCCTACGAACCATCGCGGCCGGATTGTTGACCCTGTACCTGGCGTTCCTGTTCGATCTGGACCAGCCCAAGTGGTCGATCATGGCCGTGGTCATCATCAGCCAGCCACTGGGCGGCATGGTGCTGGCGCGCAGTTTTGGCCAAGTCATCGGGACCACCATGGGGGCGGTCGTAGCGGTGGCAATCATGGCGATTTTTCCGCAGGCACCGATGCCGTTCATCACCACCCTGGCCCTTTGGCTGGCGCTGTGCACCGCCGGTGGCACGCTCTTGCGCTACACCAGTTCCGGGGCATTCGTGCTCAGTGGCTACACCGCCGTGGTCATCGCGTTGCTGGCGATTCCCGATCAGGACGGCACCTTTTTGCTGGCCGTGACTCGCCTCACCGAAACCTTGCTGGCGGTTGCCTGCGTGTGCGTGGTCAGCCTGCTCACCGCCAGGCCGGAAGCCGTGGCCCGGGATTACTTCGCCAGGATCGATCAAATCACCCGGTTGCTGGCCACCCACGCCAGCGCCGTGATCCGCACCGAAGAGAGCGAAGCCGACTTCCAGCAACGGCAAATGCAGCTGTTGGGCCAGATCAGCGGCCTGGAGGGCGTGCGCCGGCACATGTACTACGATGCCCCGCGCTTGCGCAGTGCCAACGGTCTGGTGCAACTGTTGGGCAATCAATTGGTGTTGTTGACCGCGCGGCTGACGGCCCTGCGTCACCAGCGGCTGCTGTTGACCGAGCGTTGGGAGGGCGAGTTGCCTGAGGAAATTCAACGGTTGCTCGCCGAAGAACTGGCCTTTCTCGATGAGCTGGCGCGGGAGGGGCGATCGCTGTCCAGTGAACAGCGCCATCATTTCACGTCGCTGCAACAACGCTTTGATGAGCTGGCCTACAGGGCCGAACAATTGACCGAGCCGCTGCCGGCCACCTTGCGCTCGCTGGCCTGGTCGCTGCGCTGGGAGCAGGCACGCCTGCTGCAGCAGCTCGAGCAGATTCTGGAGTTGAGTGATGCCATCCAGAGCGGACGCCCCGCCAGCAGCGTGTTTCGCGGGCGCGAAAATCCGCTGCACCTGGACTTCACCCTGGCGACCATGAATGCCATCCGGGCCTTTTCCGCGCTGTTGATCGCCGGCCTGATCTGGATCGAAACCGGCTGGGACGGTGCGCGAGCCGGCATGGTGCTGCTGGGTATCCTGTGCTCGCTGATGTCGACGTTTCCCCGACCGCTGCTGGCCGTTCAAAGCTATGCGCGGGGATTCGGCCTGGCGCTGGTGGCGTCTGCGCTGCTTCAGTTCATGTTTGTGCCAATGATCAGCAATTTCGAGATGCTTGCGTTGCTGCTGGTGCCGCTGCTTTACGCCGTTGCGGTGGGGTTGGCCAGCCCACCCACCACCGGCACCGGCATTGGCCTGGGGCTCACGACGTTTCTGTTGCTCGGCCCGTTGAACGTGGGCATTGGACAAAATACCGCCAACCAATGGTTCGAATTTGCCGGGGCTTATACCTGTGCAACCGTACTTGCGTTGAGTGTCTACGCACTGGTTTTTCCGTTCCGGCCGGACTTGCGCTTGCGCCGGCTGCACAAGGAGAACGGCGAGCAGGTATACGCCTTGCTGAAAACCTCGGCGACCGATGAACAGCAGTTCGCGTTCGAGAGCCGCATGGTCGATCGGTTGACCATGATGCTGGGGCTGCTGCCGGCGACGCAGGAGCCACAGTCCCGTGAACTGTTCCAGGCCAGCCTGGGCTGCATGGCGCTTGGCATTGCCCTGAATCAACTCAGGCAGCAGGGGCAGAACAATGCATTGCTCAGCCCGGATCTGCAGAGCCGGCTGTTTTCGACCGTTCGGGAAACGGGAAGGCTGGTTGCCGGGCGGCCCGGAGTCGAAGTGGCGCAGGTACTCGACAACCTGCGCGCCCTGGGCGACGAGCTGGATGCCCTGCACACCGATGTTCATGAGCGCTTGTGGTCGGTGTTCCGGATGCGTGTGGCGCTATTGATCGTGGTGTCGTTCGTCGAGCGTTATCGCGGCTACTTTCAACCCGCTGGCCTTGAAGGAGACCCTGTCCTTGCCCATTGATCTGGAAGTGGGTGGTGCCTATCTGCCCCCGATTGCTCAGGCGCTGCTGTTGGGCCTGCCGATTTTCCTGTTGCTGGACTGGACGTTACGGCGTCTCGGTGTGCTGCAGTTTGTCTGGCATGAGGCATTGTTCGAAGGCGCGTTGTACGTTTGTGTCTGCGCCACATTGATACTGGTGATGGGAGCCTGATGCCTTGAAGAACATCCTTTCCCGACTCACGACGGTCGCTGTGGTGCTTCTGGCCCTTATCCTGGGCTGGTTCGCCTGGGAACATTACACCCGCGCGCCCTGGACCCGGGATGCCCGGGTGCGTGCCGATGTGGTGACCTTGTCCGCCGACGTTTCGGGGCGAATCGTCAGCCTGGCCGTGCAGGACAACCAACACGTGAACAAAGGCCAGGCGCTGCTGGAGATCGATCCGGCGCGTTACACGCTGGCAGTGGAGCATGCCAAACGTGCCGTTGAAGTGTCGAAAGCCTCGCTCGGCCAAGCCCAGGCGGCCATTACCGCCAGCGAAGCCTTGCTCAAACAACGTCAGAGCGAGGAGCAACGGCGGCGCACACTCAAGGATCGTTCGGCCATTTCCGGCGAAGAGTGGGAAAAAGCCAACACCGATGTGTCGGTGGCCCAGGCTGACTTGCTGCGTAATCAGGCCAACCTGGTGTTGGCCCAGGCCAACGTGCAACTGGCCATCGCGGCACTGACCCAGTCCGAGCTCGACTTGCAGCGGACCCATGTCGTCTCCCCGGTGACCGGTTACGTCACCAATCTGCTGACCCGGGAAGGCGACTACGCCTCGGCCGGAGGTCCATTGCTGGCACTGGTGGACAGCGATTCGTTCTATGTCAGTGGTTACTTTGAAGAAACCAAGTTGCCGCGGATCGGGGAGGGCGACCGGGTGAAGATCGAGTTGATGAGTGGCGAAACCTTCGGCGGCAAAGTACAGAGCATTGCCTTCGCCATTGCCGACCGGGAAAACCTGCCGGGCGGACGCCTGCTGGCCAACATCAACCCCAGTTACACCTGGGTCAAACTGGCGCAGCGGGTGCCGGTGCGGATCGAGATCGATGCCGACTATGCCGGCAAAGACAAATTGCGCGCCGGGACCACCGCGACGGTGACCGTCCAGGAACACCCCTAATCCCTGTAGGAGCGAGCCCGCTCGCGATGGTGGGAAACGATGACGCGGGCAGCCTGAATTAACGCGGTGTTCTCTGGTTCTTCGCGAGCAGGCTCGCTCCTACAAGAGTTGTGGTGAACATAAAAAAGCCCCGCGACCGAATGAGACGCAGGGCAAGGAAACTGGTTGGTTGCGGCCAACCAAAGGAGCGCTTCAAGACATCGGGTTAATTGCTCGCGACCGTTTCCGGCTGCCAGCCGCCTCCGGGCCTTGTAGATCGCGACGATGCCGCGATACAGGTCCACTTCAGCCTGGGCCTGGGTGTCTTCGGCCGCCAGGCGTTCACGCTGGGCATCGAGCAGCACGAGGAAATCGGCCGTGCCTTCGCGGTAGCGAATCTCCGCCAGATCGGCGGCCGAGCGGCTGGACTCGCTCTGACGAATCAGCGAGATCAGGCGCTGTTGGCGTTTGCCGTAGTCGCTGAAGGCATTTTCCGATTCTTCCAGGGCCAGCAGCACTTGCTGCTCGTAGGTCGCCAGGGCGCCTTCGGCATCGGCGTCGGCGCCGCGTATGCGGGCTTTTACGCTGCCCAGGTCAAACGCGGCCCAGGTGATGCTCGGGCCCAGCGCCCAGGCGTTGGCCGCTGAAGAGCCGATCTGCGAACCACGTCCGGCGGTCCAGCCAAGGAAGCCGCTGAGGCTGACCCGCGGGAACAGATCCGCCTTGGCCACGCCGATACGCGCAGTGGCCGAAGCCAGTTGGCGTTCGGCACTGAGAATGTCCGGACGGCGTTGCAGCAGTTCACCCGGATCACCGATCGGCAAGGCCTTGGCAATCGCCGGCAGGTCTTTTGGGCTCAGGTCCACGGTCAGCTTGTCCGGACGTTCACCCAGCAGGGTGGCGATGCGGTTTTTCTGCCGAACCTGTTCGGCCTGCAGTTGCGGCACGCTGGCTTCAACCGACGCCAGTCGCGCATCCGCACGCTCCACATCGAGCTGGTCACCGACGCCGGCATCACGCAGGCTGACCGTGATCTTGCGCGACTCCCGCTGGTTTTCCAGGTTGGCCAGGGCAATTTTTTCCCGCAGCTGCGCGCCGCGCAGTTGGCCGTAGGAATCCACCAGTTCGGCAATCATGGTGACTTGCAGTTGGTACAGATCGGCCTCGAACGCCTGTTGCTCGGCGTTGGCCGACTCCAGGTTGCGCTGGATGCGACCGAACAAGTCAATCTCCCAGGCCATGTCCAGGCCCAGGTCATAGCGCTCGCTGTTGACCCGCTTGGTGGTCTGGCCCGGGATCTGGCCTTTGCCCAAATCACTGCTGGCACGGCTGGTGATGGTCGGCATGGCGTCATTGCTGACGTCATCGCGGATCGCCCGTGCGGCTTTCCAGCGGGCGAAGGCGACGCGCAGATCACGGTTGCCCTTGAGCGACTCGGTCACCAACTGGTTGAGGGTCGGGTCTTCGAACTGTTGCCACCAGACGCCTTCGAAACGCGAACGGTCAAAATTCTTCTGTCCGGCGGCGCCATCGGTGGCGGTCGTGATATTCGCTGGTTCAGTGGCTGGGGTCTTGTAGTCCGGGCCCACGGCACAGGCACTCAAGGCCAGTGCCAGCAGGCTCGGCAGGAACGCTTTCAAACTCATCAGTGCGACTCCAGCTTCAGGTTGGCCTTGGCAGCTTTGCGTGCCTGGCCGCGCTCGACAAAGTTACGAATCAATACGTAGAACACTGGCGTCAACAACAGACCGAAGAAGGTCACCCCGAGCATCCCGGAGAACACCGCCACACCCATGGCGTGACGCATTTCGGCACCGGCACCGCTGGAGAACACCAGTGGCACCACACCCATGATGAACGCGAAGGAGGTCATCAGGATCGGCCGCAGACGCAGGCGGCATGCTTCCAGGACCGCAGCCAGCGGGTTGAGGCCTTCGAGCTGTTTGTCCTTGGCGAACTCGACGATCAGGATCGCGTTCTTGCACGCCAGGCCCACCAGTACGATCAGGCCGATCTGGGTGAAGATGTTGTTGTCACCGCCGGAGGCAATCACACCGGTGATGGCCGACAGCAAGGTCATCGGTACGATCAGGATCACCGCCAGTGGCAGGCTCCAGCTTTCGTATTGAGCCGCCAGTACCAGGAACGCCAGCAGCACGCAGAGCGGGAACACGAACAGCGCGGTGTTGCCGGACAGGATCTGCTGGTAAGTCAGGTCGGTCCATTCGTAGGTCATGCCGTTGGGCAGTTCTTCCTTAAGCAGTTTCTCGATGGCTTTTTCGGCCTGGCCGGAGCTGTAGCCGGGGGCTGCCGCACCGTTGATTTCAGCGGTGATGAAGCCGTTGTAGTGCATCACGCGGTCGGGACCTGAGGTGTCGCTGACCTTGATGAAGGTCGCCAGCGGGATCATCTCGCCCTTGTTGTTGCGCACTTTCAGCTGGCCGATCTGGTCGGATTCGAGGCGGAACTGTTGTTCGGCCTGAACGTTGACCTGATAGGTGCGACCAAAGCGGTTGAAGTCGTTGGCATACAGCGAACCCAGGTAGATTTGCAGGGTGTCGAAGATGTCGCTGACGGCAACGCCGTGGGTCTTGGCTTTTTCCCGGTCGATAGCCGCATCGACCTGCGGCACGTTCACCGTGTAGCTGGTGAACAGGCCGGCCAGCTCCGGCACGCTGTGGCTCTTGGCGATGATGTTCATGGTTTCCTTGTACAGCTCTTCGTAGCCCAGGTTGCCCCGGTCCTCGATCTGCAGGCGGAAACCGCCGATGGTGCCCAGGCCTTGTACCGGTGGCGGCGGGAAGATCGCCATGTAGGCTTCCTGGATGTTCGCGTACTGGCCGTTCAAGGCACCGGCGATCGCACCGGCGGACATGCTCGGGTCTTTGCGTTCGTCGAACGGTTTGAGGGTCACGAACACGATGCCGGCGTTCGGGCTGTTGGTGAAACCGTTGATCGACAGGCCGGGGAAGGCCACCGCACTTTCCACACCCGGCTGTTTCAGCGCCAGGTCGGACATGCGCTTGATCACGTCTTCGGTACGGTCCAGGCTCGAGGCGTCCGGCAATTGCGCGAAGGCCACCAGGTATTGCTTGTCCTGGCCGGGTACGAAACCGGTCGGGGTGCTGGAGAAACCGAAGAAGGTCAGGACCATCAGGCCGGCGTACAGCAGCAGGGCGATGCCGCTTGAGCGGATCACACGGGCAACGGTGCCGACATAACCATGGCTGGCCTTTTCAAAGAAGCGGTTGAACGGACGGAATAACCAGCCGCCGAAAATCTTGTCCAGCACCTTGGAGAAGCGGTCTTTCGGCGTGTCGTGGCCTTTGAGCAAGACGGCGGCCAGCGCCGGCGACAGGGTCAGCGAGTTGAAGGCCGAGATCACGGTCGAAATGGCGATGGTCAGGGCGAACTGCTTGTAGAACTGCCCGGTGAGGCCAGAGATGAACGCCGCCGGAACAAACACCGCACACAGCACCAGCGCCGTGGCAATGATCGGGCCGGTCACTTCACCCATGGCCTTTTTGGTTGCATCGAAGGGGGTGAGTCCCAGTTCGATGTTACGTTCGACGTTCTCCACCACCACGATGGCGTCGTCCACCACGATACCGATCGCCAATACCAGACCGAACAGCGACAGGGCGTTGAGCGAGAAGCCAAACAGGTGCATCACGGCAAAGGTACCGATCAGCGATACCGGCACAGCCACCAACGGAATGATCGAGGCGCGCCAGGTTTGCAGGAACAGGATGACCACCAGCACTACGAGGATCAGCGCTTCGAAGAGGGTGTGAACCACCGCCTCGATGGAGCCGCGCACGAAGATCGTCGGGTCATAAACGATGCTGAAGTCCATGCCTTCGGGGAAGCTCTTCTTCAGTTCGGCCATTTTCGCTCGAACTTCGTTGGAGATCTCGATGGCGTTGGAGCCAGGGCGCTGGAAGATCGGGATCGCCACCGCCGGCTGGTTGTTCAGCAGCGAGCGCAGGGCGTACTGGCTGGAACCCAGCTCAACGCGAGCGATGTCTTTGAGACGAGTGATTTCACCGTTTTCGCCAGAGCGAATGATGATGTTCTCGAACTCTTCCTCACTGACCAAACGGCCCTGAGTGTTGACCGACAGCTGGAAACTTTGGGCATTCGGGGCAGGGGGAGCGCCCAATGCACCGGCGGCCACTTGACGGTTCTGTTCACGAATGGCGGTTACAACATCAGTTGCAGTCAGGTTGCGCGAAGCGGTCTTGTTCGGGTCGAGCCACACCCGCAGCGAGTAGTCGCCCATGCCGAACAGTTGCACGTCACCGACACCGCCCAGTCGCGCCAGCTCATCCTTGATGTTGAGGATCGCGTAGTTGGACAGATAGAGCATGTCGTAGCGTTTGTCCGGCGAGGTCAAGTGCACCACCATCGTCAGGTCGGGTGACGCCTTGTCCACGGTGATGCCGATGCGCGTCACTTCCTCGGGAAGTTTCGGCTCGGTCCGGGTCACGCGGTTCTGCACCTGCACCTGTGCGTTGTCCAGGTCAGTACCCAGGGCAAAGGTGATGGTCAGGGTGATCTTGCCGTCAGCGGTGGATTGCGAGGACATGTACAGCATGTTCTCGACGCCGGTGATGGCTTGCTCCAGGGGAGCGGCCACGGTTTCGCCGATGACTTTCGGGTTGGCACCCGGGAAGTTGGCGCGGACCACCACGGTGGGTGGCACGACTTCCGGGTATTCGCTGATAGGCAACTGGAACAGCGAGATCGCACCGGCGATCAGGATCAGCAGCGACAGCACCGCTGCGAAGATCGGTCGCGAAATAAAGAATTGGGAAAAATTCATCTTGGAAATCCCTTAACCGCGTGGGGTCGTGGCAGCCAGTTTCACAGCCGTACCCGGTGCAACCCTGGCAGGCGCGACTTGGGGCAGGTTGCTGGCTTCCAGCGCTTGGCGTTGTTGTGCGAGTGCCGCGAGGGTTTGTTCGCTGGCCATCGGAATCACTTCAGGGGTGACCGGTGAACCAGGACGTACCCGTTGCAGGCCCTTGACGATGATGGTGTCGTCCTTGTTCAGGCCGCTGCGCACGATGCGCAAGCCTTCAATCTTCGGACCCAGTTCCACCGCGCGGTAGGCGGTCTTGCTGTCACCATCCATCACGATCACGAACTTCTTGCCCAGGTCGGTACCGACCGCTTCATCGTTGATCAGCATGGCGCTGTAGGTGCCGCTGCCCACCAGTTTCAGGCGTGCATACAGGCCGGGGGTGTAGCTGCCATCGCTGTTGTCGAACACGGCGCGACCACGGATGGTGCCGGTTTTCGGGTTGACCTGGTTGTCGACGAAGTTCATGACGCCCTGGTGCGGGTTGCCGTCTTCGTTGGACAGGCCCATGTAAACCGGAGTGGTGGCGCCGCGCTTGCCCTGGCGAGCAAGTTCCGTGTACTTGAGGAACACACGTTCGTCCGCGTCGAAGTAGGCGTACACCTTGTCGGTGGAGACCACGCTGGTCAGCGGAGTAGTGTCAGCGGTCACCAGGTTGCCGGCGGTGATTTCCGCACGACTGACGCGGCCGCTGATCGGCGCGGTGACGCGGGTGAAGCTCAGGTTCAATTTAGCCAGATCAAGCTGCGCTTGCAGGGCGCCGACGGCGGCGCGGGCTTCCTGTGCGGCGCTGGTACGCGAGTCAGCCAGTTCGGCGGAAATGGCGTTGCTGGTGCGCAGGCGCTCACCGCGCTGGGCTTCGTTTTCGCTGCGGGTGGCGTTGGCGCGCGATTGTGCAACCAGTGCTTCGAGGCGGCGGACCTCAGCCTGGAACGGACGCGGGTCGATCTGGAACAGCAGGTCGCCTTTCTTGACCAGGGCGCCTTCAGTGAAGGCCACTTCATCGATCTGGCCGGAGACCCGTGGACGAATCTCGACGGTTTCCGGCGCTTCGAGGCGGCCGGTGAATTCGTCCCATTCGTTGACCGGTTGCTCCAGCACCTTGGCCACACTGACCTTGGCTGCTGGCATGCTGGCGGCGGTTTCCGGGGCCTTGCCGCAGGCGCTGATCACCACTACGGCCAATAAAGCCAACGGGAAGCGCAAATGTTTGAGTGACTGTTCCATGGATGCATCCGCCAATGTGTTGAGATTGGCGAATGATGCGCGGCGGGTTTGTATCTCACGAATCGAATGGGGCGAAGGTAACTATCATTCGGAATGATATGAGACCCCAGCCAGCCCTCTAGCCTGCGCCTTGCGTTCGGTCGTCATCAACTGGATTGATGACAATTGTGTGTTGCATTGGATGCAATAGTCAGGAGGGAGACCGAGGTGCGGCCATCGCGAGCAGGCTCGCTCCTACACTGAATCTTTGTCGTTCCCAAATCCCTGGGGGAGCGGCGGTGCGGCGATCCGACTTGCCTGCGCTGTGCCAATTTCGTCACCGCCAATGCCCAAACCCATCAAGCCATAACGCCTCGGATAGACCACTCTGACCAGTCTGTCCAAGGAGATGACCATGATCCGACTGACCCTGATCGAAGCCCGTGAGTTGGCCGAATCGATCTTGTTGCACAACGGTTTTAATCTTGCCCATGCACAAGCGGTGGCGGCGACGGTGGTGGTTGGCGAGCGTGATGGCTGTGCCTCCCACGGTTTGTACCGGATTCTGGGGTGTGTGAATTCCCTGCGGGCCGGCAAGGTGTCAGCCGATGCCGAGCCACAGGTGATCGACCAGGCGCCGTCGATTGTGCGGGTGGATGCTGGCGGTGGCTTTTCGCAGTTGGCGTTTCAGGCGGGGTTGCCGTTGCTGGCGCAGAAAACCCGGGCCAACGGCATTGCGGCGTTGGCAATCAACCGCTGTGTACATTTCTCGGCGCTGTGGGTGGAGATCGAGCAGCTGACTGCTGCCGGTCTGGTGGCACTGGCGTGTAATCCGAGCCACGCCTGGGTGGCGCCGGCCGGAGGACGACTGCCGGTGTTCGGCACCAATCCCATTGCCTTCGGTTGGCCGCGTGCGGGGCAAGATCCGTTTGTGTTCGACTTCGCCACCAGCGCGATTGCCCGTGGAGATATCGAACTGCACCGGCGTGCCGGCAAGGCGATTCCCGAAGGTTGGGGCGTCGACGCCCAAGGCCAGCCGACCACCGATGCCAACGTGGTGCTCGACAGCGGCGCGATGCTGACGTTCGGCGGGCACAAGGGTTCGGCGCTGGCGGCAATGGTGGAGTTGATTGCCGGGCCGCTGATTGGTGACCTGACCAGTGCCGAGTCGTTGACTTACGACGGGGGCAGCAAGTCGTCGCCGTACCATGGCGAGTTGATCATCGCCCTGGACCCTCGGCGCTTTCTGGGGGACGCCACTGAAGAGCATTTGGCCCGGGCCGAAACGTTGTTCCAGGGCATTGAAGGGCAGGGCGCACGCTTACCGTCGCAACGACGTTACGCGGCGCGGGTACGCAGCCTGGTGGAAGGTGTGCAAATTCCCGAGGCGCTGTACAACGACCTCAAGGCCTTGCTCGCCTGATTGAATCAAAGTGCTCAATCCTGTGGGAGCAACTGTCTGAACCCTGCCATACGTCACCGCCATTCGGTGCCGTCGCGCAGCATGGCATTCAGCCTGATCAGTAGTACCCGCATGCAGACAAGAGCGCGACTTTCGCGCTCTTGCAAAGGGTAAGGGCAAAAGATCGCAGTCTGCGGCAGCACCTGCAGGAACAGTATCCATCCGTTAATGACGGGTGAATGCGGTCGGTGCAGGCGCTGGCGAAGCCTGCGATCTTTCGGGGCCATCAAGCCAAAGAGTCACCCCGGCGCGGGGTGGCTGGTACGGCTGCGTCCACGGCAGCAACCCGCGCCGCCGACTCGGCATCCACCTGGCGCAATGACTTGCCGCGGGTCTCGCGGGTCAGGCCGACAGCCACCACGGAAATCAGCGCGGCGCCCACCAGATACCAGGCGATCGGAGTCGAGCTGTGGTACTTGTTGAGCAAGGTGATGGCGATCAGCGGTGCCAGGGAACCGGCGAAGATCGGCGCCACCTGGTAGCACAGGGACAGAGCGGTGTAGCGTACGTGGGTCGGGAACAGTTCAGCCATCAGCGCCGAGTAAGGCGCGTAAGTCATCGACTCGATGGCCAGGCCCAGAGTGATGGCGGCCATGATCAGCCAGTTGTTGCCGGTGTCCATCATCGGGAAACCGATGAAACTCCAGAACGCTGTGAGCACCGCGCCGGTCAGGTACACCGGTTTGCGCCCGACGATGTCCGACAGATAGCCCATCAGCGGGATCAGGAAAAAGTGCACCAGGTGCGCGCCGAACATCAGCAGCAGAATTTGCGAAGTGTCCTTGTGCACCACCAGTTTCAGATAGGTAATCGAGAACGTCACCACGGTGTAGTAGAGGATGTTCTCGGCAAAGCGTGCGCCGATTCCCACCAGCACCGAACGCCAGTGATGACGCAGCACTTGCACCACACCGAGCTGTTGCTGTTTGGTCTGTGCCTGACGGGCCTGGGCTTCCTTGAAGATCGGCGCGTCATCGACACTGGTGCGAATCCAGTAACCGATCAACACGACTACCGCCGAGAACCAGAACGCCACGCGCCAGCCCCAGGCAAGGAACTGTTGCTCTGACAGGTTCGACGACAACAGCAGCAGGGCGACCGTGGCCACCAGGTTGCCGGCCGGCACCCCGGCTTGCGGCCAACTGGCCCAGAAACCCCGACGATTGTCCGGGCAGTGCTCGGACACCAGCAGAATCGCGCCGCCCCATTCGCCACCGAAAGCGAAGCCCTGGATCAACCGCAACAGCACCAGTAGCACCGGCGCTGCGTAACCGATCTGGTCGAAGCCAGGCAGGCAACCCATCAGGAAGGTGGTGATGCCGACCACTACCAGGCTCAGTTGCAGCAGGCGTTTGCGGCCGAATTTGTCACCGTAGTGACCGAATACCAAACCGCCCAACGGCCGGGCGAGAAAGCCGACCGCGTACAAGGCAAAGGCGGCGATGATGCCGTCGATGGGGCTGTCGGTCTGGCGGAAGAACAGCTGACCGAAGACCAGCGCCGAGGCGGTGCCGTAGAGAAAGAACTCATACCATTCGGCGACGGTGCCAGCCATGGCGGCGGCCACTACGCGTTTGAGTCCCGAGGGTGTGGTTGCGCTTTGCGTGTGTTGAGGATTCGACATGCTGACGTACCTTGTTAAGGCGCAAAAAAAACGGGCGGCCGGGCGGGGCCAGTAGAGGCCCGCCCGGCAATCACTCAGAGACCGACGTCCGGTAGTTCCGGGCGGTTGGCCAACGCCTTGGCCATGATCTGCTCGACAAATACGCGATCGGCTTCCGGCAGGGCCAGGCGTGGCGGACGGGTCAAGGCGCTGCCGCGACCGGCGATGGCTTCACACAGCTTGATGCACTGCACCAGGTCGGCACGGGCATCGAGGTGCAGGATCGGCATCAGCCATTCGTAGATCGGCATGGCTTCGGCGAAACGACCGGCCTTGGCCAGGCGGAAGATGGTTTCGCCTTCTTTCGGGAACACGTTGGACATGCCCGAGACCCAACCTTCGGCACCCACGGCGATGCTTTCCAGCACCACGTCGTCGAGGCCGGCGAACAGCACGAAACGGTCACCGACTTCGTTGCGCACGTCGATGAAGCGGCGGGTGTCGCCGGAAGAATCCTTGAAGCACACCACGTTGTCGCAGTCGGCAAGGGAAATCAGGATGTCCGGGGTGACGTCGTTCTTATAGATAGGTGGGTTGTTGTAGACCATCAGCGGCACGTCGGCGTTTTTCGCCACGTAGCGGTAATGCTCGGCGGTCTCGAACGGCTTGGAACCGTAGACCAGCGCCGGCATCAACATCACGCCATCGACGCCGACCCGGCGTACGGCATTGGCGACCTTGGCCGCTTGTATGCTGGTGAACTCGGCCACGCCGCAAATCACCGGTACGCGACCACGGGCGGCATCGACAGCGACTTCAGTCACGGCGATTTTCTCTTCGGCGGTCAGCGAGGTGTTTTCACCCACCGAGCCGCAGACCACCAGGCCTGAAACGCCGTCGCGGATCACGTTGGAAATCACCTGATGGGTTTTTTCCAGGTTGATAGAGTAGTCATCGTTGAATTGAGTGGTCACCGCTGGGAAGACGCCACTCCAGTTAATGCGCTTGCTCATTGTTGTCTCCGATTCGTTAATAGTATTTCGTATACGACATTTAAAATGACAATGCTCGGCTAGTGCTTTTTCTGGTTTTCGGGGTTTTTTACGGGCCGATGGTCTGGGGGGCAGGGGTTGCGTGATCAGGCGCCGGGCCAAGTGTCGGACAGGCGATAGCCTTGTGGCCACGGATCGCTTGGGTCGAGCAGCAATTGATGGGTGCCGGTGATCCACGCCCGGCCGGAAATGCACGGGTAAATCGCGGCGCGGCCGGCGACTTCGGTCAACGAATCAATGCGGCAGTGGAACTCGGAGCCGATAATCGAACGGCCGACAAAGCACTCGCCAACCTGCATCAAGCCTTTGGCCTGCAACACCGCCATGCGCGCCGAGCAACCAGTGCCGGTGGGGGAGCGGTCGATCTTGCCCGGTTGAATCACCACCGCATTGGCGCCGGTGGCGACGCCGTTCTCATGGACGATCGGCGCGGCGATCTGGCAGAAGGAAATGTGCGACCACTCGGGATTCAGCGGATGCACGAAGCCCAGTTGTTCGTTGGCCGCCCGAGTGATTTTCCGCCCGACCGCCACCAGATCGGCCGCTTCATCCGGGCGGATGGAGAAACCCAGGCCTTTGGCATCGGCAATCACAAAACTGTCGCCACCATAAGCGGTGTCAACCTTCAGCGAGCCGATGCCTTCGACTTCAATCCACGCATCCAGTCGATCCGCGAAGGACGGCACGTTTTTCACTTCCACCCGTTGCACCTTGCCATCCCGGCAGTCGGCCACGGCTTCGATCAGGCCGCCGGGCGCTTCCAGCACCAGGCGGGTTTGCGGCTCGGTCATGGGCAGGATGCCGCTGTCGAGCAATACGGTGGCGACGCACAACGAGTTGGAGCCGGACATCGGCGGGGTGTCCGCCGGTTCCATGATGATCCAGGCCATCTGCGCCCGTGGGTCCTTGGCCGGAACCAGCAGGTTGACGTGGCGGAACACGCCGCCGCGGGGTTCGTTGAGGACGAAGTTGCGCAGGGTTTCGTCCCGGGCGATCCAGCGCGACTGTTCCCACACGGTGGCGCCTGGCGGCGGGGCGACACCGCCCACGATCACGTCGCCGACTTCGCCTTCGGCGTGGCAGCTGACTACATGAATGACTTTTGATGAACGCATGACTTGATCCTTGTTTTTTCTGTTAGGACCTCGATCACTGTAGGAGCTGGCTTGCCAGCGAAGATTGCAAGGACGACGCGTTTATCCAGCATGCACGTGTCATCGTTGACGTTCATCGCTGGCAAGCCAGCTCCTACAGGATTGCTTTGGCCTTGGGTTATTTCACTGATTTCAGAAACTCTGCAGTCTCCGCACGCACCGGATTGCCAATCACCTGATCCGGCGAACCAATCTCATGCACCAGGCCATTGCGGAAGAACGCCACGCGGTCGGACACGTCCCGGGCAAAGCGGATTTCGTGGGTCACCAACACCATGGTCATGCCGTCTTCGGCGAGCATGCGCATGGTGTCCAGCACTTCACCTACCAACTGCGGATCGAGGGCCGAGGTGGCTTCGTCAAACAGCATGTAGTCCGGTGACATGGCCAGGGCGCGGGCGATGGCCATGCGTTGTTGCTGTCCACCGGACAGCTTGCCAGGGAAGGTCTTGAGCTTGTCGCCCAGACCGACGTGGGTCAGTTGCTTCACCGCCAGCTCTTCAGCTTCAGCCTTGCTTTTGCCCAGCACTTTGCGCGGCGCGAGCATGACGTTTTCCAGCACCGTCAGGTGCGGGAAGGCATTCCATTGCTGGAACACAATGCCGATTTTCTGCCGCAGGCGATTGAGGTCGGTGGCGCTGTGATGGACCTCGACGCCGTCAACGCGGATATTGCCTTTCTGGATCGGTTCCAGGCCGTTGATGCACATCAGCAAGGTCGATTTGCCGGAGCCGGAGCCGCCGATGATCGACACCACTTCACCCTTGTTCACCGTCAGGTTGACGCCCTTGACCACTTCGAGGTTGCCGAAGGATTTATGTACGTTGTCGATCTCAATCATTTTCTTGCCACCTTCTTTCCAGACGAGCGCCCAGGCGTGCGACCACCAGGCTCATGACGTAGTAGATAAGGCCCGCGATGCACAGCACCAGCAACGGTTCCTGGATGCGGGTGACGATGGTTTGCGAGGCGCGCAGCAGTTCGACGATGCCGATCCACATCACCAGCGCAGTGTCTTTCATTACACCGAGCACCAGGTTCAGCCAGCCGGGGAACGCTACCCGGGTGGCCATCGGCAGAACGATCCAGCGCAAGTCCTGCAAGAAGCTCAGCCCCAGCGAACGGCTGGCCCGGCGCACGGTGAACGGCACCGCCAGCACGCCGGCACGCACGATCTCGGTGAAGTACGCCGCAGCGTAAACCCCCAACACAATGCAGCCGACGCTAAAGGCGCTGATGTTCAAACCGATGATGCTTTTGAGTGAGTTGAACAGTACGAACTGGATCAGCAACGGCACGCTGCGAAACACGTCCAGCACCCAGGCCAACGGCCGGCTGGCCCGTGGCAACAAGGCCCGCAGCAGGCCGAAGACCAACCCGGCCAAGGAGCCGAGAATGATCGACCAGAACGTCAGTTGCATCGTGACCCACGCACCGTTGAGCAGGAACATCAGGTCATTCGAGGAAAAATCGGTGGAAAACATGGACAGCTCCTCAGTAACGGAACAACCGCCAGGCCATCAGCCGGGCTGCCGCGACGATCGCCTTGGCAATCAAGTAATACAGCACCGCCGCGATGGCGAAATACTCGAAGGTGCGGAAGGTTTTGACGTTGTATTCCTGGGTCACACCGGTCAGGTCATTGTTTAGTCCGACGATCACCCCCAGCGACGTCATCAACACCGCCCAGACCATCTGATTGGTCAGCGGGTAGAACACGATCCGTAGCAGTTGCGGGACGATGATCATGCGGTAGGCCTGGAAGGCACTCATGCCGAGGGAACGCGCCGCACGCACCTGCGTGTCAGGCACGGCCTTGAGGCCGCCGCGAAAGTTCTCCGCCAGATACCCGGCATTGTTGAAGGTGATCCCGGCCAGCAGGGCGAACCAGGAACTGACGTGCAGGTTCAGCGAGCCGAGGCCGAAGTAGAGGATGTAGATCTGGAACAGCGACGGGGTGTTGCGGGCAATCGATACCCAACCGTTGCCGAACCCGCGCAGTAATGGGTGTTTGGCCTCGCGCATCACCGTCAGGACCAGGGCGATCAGCACGCCGAAGATCATCGACAGCGCGGCGGTTTCGAAAGTGACGATGGCACCGGCAAGCATGTCCGGCAGGGCGCGCAAGGCGGAGCGCCATTGGAAGCTGTAGTCAAACATGTGCAGGGGTCTCCAGTAGGGCCGCAGGTTGTAACCAGGCCGGCAAACGTCCGCTGGCCGTTGCGGTGCAGGCCGCGTCGACGCATTCGGCAAGGCTGGCGAAGTGCACCTTGCGGCCGACCAGGCCCGGTGCGTAGTGGGCGTATTTGCCCGAGTTGGTCATCAGGGTTTTAGCCGCCAGGGGGATTACGGGTTCGCCGAGCATGCACCAGCAGGTGTCGGTGACCAGGGTCGCGCCAAACGCTTCGATCACGGCGATGTGCCCGGCCTCGCGGGCCTGCTCCAACACGGCACGGCCGCAGGTGATGGCAAGCACCACATCCGGGTGTCTTTGTCGTCCCCGGCACAGTCGCGCCAGGTGAGCGAACTCGCTGAGGGAAAAGTGCGGGTTACCCAGCGACACGACATCCACCCGGCTATCGCGAGCACTGTTGAGTTCGCGCCAACTCGGCAGCAGGTCCTTCAGGCGGATTTTTTCCACGGCAATGGCAGTGTCCGCATCCAGTACCTGCGCCGGGTCAATGGCCTCCGGGGTGACCCCGGCGATGTGGAACAGTGGTGCCGCAGAGGTGGTGGCGAAGGCCGCGCCAAAGGCTTTGAGGTCGTCCAGGCTTGGCTTGCGTTTTTCCAGTCCCAGCACCAGCGGCACGCGACTGCCGGCCAGGGCACCAATGTGGTAACCCAGCAGCGGGTAGAAGGCATCGTCCAGTTCACCGAGGGCAGGCAGCTCGAGCTGCAACCGGGCCTTGCGTTGCGCGTCCAGGTGGCAGCCGATCAGCGGGGCGCGACCGGTGAGGGCGATGCTGATGTCCAGGTAATCCGGGTATTTCAGGGTGCGTGCACCGAGCACGCTGTTGGCGTAGACCACTGCGTTGGATTCCGCCCAGACGATTTGCTCGCCAGCCTTCGGTGCAGTGTCGAGCAGGTACGGCGCGCAGGTGAAACTGAGCTGTGCGCCCATCGCCATATAGGCATCGCCCAAGGCACTGGCCGGTTCACCCAGTGCCGGATCGATACCCAGTTCGCGCCAACGGCGCTGGTCGACGGAAATTGAATTGAGGGTGGTGGGCACTCGCACTTTTGCTCCCCATTGCACCAGTTGCCCGGCAAAGCGCAGGCTCGCCGGTCCGGTGTAAATGCAGCCGTCGATGTGTGCTTGAGTGACATCCACCAAGTGGTCGGCACCCTGCAGTTCGGCCATACGCAGGACGATCTGCATGGCCATTTGCGCGGCCTTGCCATGCCGGCCATCGAGCAGCGCCCGATCGTGCTCGGTGAGCCTGATCGAGGCGGTGCTGTCAGTGTTTGGTAATGGGCTGTCGAGCGCCTGCCAGGCGTCGCCCGGCAGGTGATCGAACAGGCTCAGCGTTGTATTTTCGACCCGGGCGAAGACCTGGCCGCGAAAGGCGGCGAAGGCCTCCAGACCGATGCACAGCACCGGCAGGGAACGGGCAAAAATGGTCTGCGCCACCAGCACGCCCAAGGTCAGGATCTCGTCGGCTTCGGCCAGCACCAATGCCGCCGGTGCATGGCCGTTGCTGATCAGTTCCATCAACACACTGCTGCCGGTGCACGAGCCGCGACCACTGGGAATCGCCAGCACGCGGTCGGCCAGGTGTTGGCCGCTGAGCGGGTGATGGCGGTCGATGACTTCACCCGTGCAGGGGTCGACTCCGCCCCAGAAACTCAAGCCGACATCGGCGAACAGCAGGGCGCCTTGCGCGGCACCCGCCACCAGGCTGCGTCCGGTCAGAGAAATTGGCCCAGGCATGCCGGACATCTCAGTAGTAGACCTGAGGCACGGTCAGGTTGGTCGGCGGGATCTCGGTGCCGACCCATTTAACGAACAGCTCCTTGTAGCGACCGTTGCGCACTTGTTGGTTGACGAACAGGTTGAGGTAGTTGAGCAGGCCGTACTCGCTGCGCTTGGCACCCAGGGACACGTAGTCGATGACGTACGGGGCGTTACCGGCGACTTTCAGGTTTTTGTATTTGCCCGACTTGAGGGTGGCGGCGGCCACGGTGTTGGTGACGACAGTGGCATCGATGTGGCCTTGGGCGACGGCCAGCAGGGTATCGCTCTGCGACTGGTAGGCTCGGAAACTGCCCGAGCCCCAGTTCTTCACGTCTTTCTCCAGGGCGATGGCCTCATAGGTGCCGCTGGTGTTGCCCACGGCTTTGCCCTTGAGGTCGTCGAAGCCGTTGATGCCGGTGTCGTCGCGGGTCAGCACCACCATCTGGAAGGCAAAGTAGGGCACGGTCAGGCCAACGGTCTTGGCGCGTTCGAGGGTGTCGGAGGTGGACGCGACGATCACGTCAGCCCGCCCGGAGACCAGTGCCGGAATGCGATCCGGGAACGGCGTTTCCACCACTTCGGCCTCGACCCCGAGGATCTTCGCCAGGTCGTGGCAATAGTCCACATCGAAGCCGGCCGGCGAGTTGCTGGCATCGCGAAAGCCCATGGGCGGGAAGTCCAGGGTCACGGCGCAGCGCAGCTTGCCTGAACCGATGATGTCGTCGAGCTTGTCGGCTTGGGCAGTGGCGATAAAGGAGGTACTGAGAACAGCGCTGAGGGCTACGGCAAATGCGGGGTTTTTCATAGAGGCCTCGTTGATGTGAAGTGCTGTTAAATATCGTATCGTGGATTTCGAATACGATATTAACAATAGCAATCAGCGTGCCTATTTCCAGTCCGAGGGGTGAATTTAGTTGTCAGGCCTTGGCGTAGAGGTTTTGTAGCGCTGCAACCCGTAACGCGGTGACGCCAAGGCAGTGAGGACAGGTGTTACATATGGGAGCAGCGGTAGCGTGGGCGCACCTTTAAGAAACACTGGTCAATGCTGTGTGCGGCCTTGAACCACCGATGTCAGAACGATCGCTGAAGATCAAAAGATCGCAGGCTTCGCCAGCTCCTGCACCGAACCTCAGGGGCAGAGCACTTTGGTTACTTTCGCGCTTTTCGAAAGTGACCCGCTGTAAAAGCGGAACCGTAAGTGGCCGTTACCGCAGCAACGGATATGCCCCAAACCTAATGCTGGTTATCGCGATACTGACTCGGCGACAAACTGGTCAGCGCCCGAAACTGCCGGCTGAAGGCACTGTGGTCGGTGTAACCACAGCGCAAGGCAATCTCGGTAATCGGCAACCCGGTGTGCAGTAACAACCGCGAACCTTCTTCCAGGCGCGCCTTGTGAATCATTTGCCGTGGGGTGAGCTGGAACACCCGTTTGCAGTGCCGCTCCAATTGCGCCACGGAATAGCCAGCGATGGCGGTCAGTTCGGCGAGGCTGATGGAGCGGGCGAAGTGGCGGCGGATATGGGCATCCACCGCGGCGAGTTTCTGAAACGCCGGATGGTTGGACTGCGGCGATTGCAGGTCGCGGGAGATACCGGTCAGGCCCACGATTCGACCCTGTTCATCCTTCAAGGCGAGTTTGTGGGTCAGCTCAGTTCCGGTTCGCGCTGGCGCAGTGCACTGGCGCCGATCAGTTCGCAAGCCACGCCCTGGGCTTGCAGGTTCAGGAATTTGCTGTGGGCCACCGCCATTTCTTCGACATTCGCCGCCAGCCACAGCGTGCCGTTGCAGCGGTAGGCACAGCTGTCGGGCAGGTCCGCGCCCAGTTCGCGCCAGCGCTGCAACGAATATTGACTCAGGGCCAGTTCGGCGGGGTTGTCGTCGAGTACCAGCAAGTGGCCCATGCCGGCGGCCGTGGCGCCGTGCAGGCCGGCGTCCAGCACCAGCACCTGCAAGCCGCGACGGGCCAGCGCCTGGGCACAGGTGGCGCCGATAATGCCGGCGCCGATCACGATCACATCGGCCACCTGGCCCTCGTTCATGGACGAATGCCCCAGGCGAACGGGTCGTCCTGTTCGATGATCAGGCTCGCCTCGGCACTGATGAACGCGCGACCACGAATGGTTGGCACGATGCGCTCACCCTGCAGTTCGTAGGAACCCTCGAACTCGCTGCCGATGACGCTGGCCTGGCGCCAGATCTGCCCCGGTTGCAACTTGTCGTCGGCCGCCAGGCATGCCAGTTTGGCACTGGTACCGGTGCCGCAGGGCGAACGGTCATAGGCTTTGCCGGGGCAGAGCACGAAGTTGCGGCTGTCGGCGTGATCGTCATCGGCGAACAACTCGACGTGATCGATCAAGCCGTCGTCTTCACCGCGAATGCCTTGGGCTTCCAGTGCTTGCTGCACGGCGAAGGTGTAAGCGGTCAGCGCTTCGAGGTTGTCGCCGGCCACCCGCAGGCCATGCTCGGCGATCAGGAAAAACCAGTTGCCGCCCCAAGCGATATCACCGACTACTTGGCCGATGCCCGGCACCTGCACCGCCAGCGCCTTGCGGTAACGGTAGGCCGGCACGTTGCGCACGCTCACCGAATGGTCTTCATGCAGGGTTGCCTGCACCGTGCCCACCGGCGTTTCGATGCTGTGCACGCCGGGGCCGATCTTGCCCAGATGCGCCAACGACGCCACCAGGCCGATGGTGCCGTGGCCGCACATGCCCAGATAACCGGTGTTGTTGAAGAATATCACCCCTGCACAGGCGCCAGGGTCCACCGGTGTGCAGAGCAGGGCGCCCACCAGTACATCACTGCCCCGTGGCTCCAGCATACAGGCGGCGCGCCATTGATCATGCTGCTCGGCTAATACCTTGCGCCGTTCGGCCATGCTGCCAGTGCCCAGGTCAGGAAAGCCGGCGGTCACCAGGCGGGTCGGTTCGCCGCCGGTGTGGGAGTCGATCACAGAGATGCGTTTCATGGGAGGGCCACGTCCACTCGGTTGAGTGAACGCAAGAGTGGCCCGTGCGGCGGGGTGTCGGCTTGATGGATTTAGTCTGTGTCGATGACGAAATCGGCACAGTATCCGCAGCTGTCAGTGGGTGTGGGGCAGGTGTTCGAAAAGGGTCGTGCAGACGCCGGCAATGTGCTCGTCCAGAAGCTTCACCGCCAGGTCCACATCCCCGGCGCGGCAGGCCGCCAGGATCTCGCGGTGTTCGTGATCGGCCCGTTCCTTACCGGCCGACAAGCTCATCTGCATGCGTAGATAGCGCTCCAGCTTGTCGTTGACCGAACGGATCAGACTCACCAGAAACGGTCGCTGCGCCGGCTCGTACAGGCAGGAATGCAGCTCCCAGTTGAGCTCGGCCCAGCGCCCCACGTCGTCCTCGCCGATGAACTCCTGACAGATGCGCTCGGCACGGGCGAAGGTCTCTTCGGTCATGTTCGGAATGGCCAGGCGCAGAATCTTGTCCTCCAGCAACATCCGCACTTCGAACATCTGCGCCAGTTCCGCATCGGAAACCCGCGTGACCATCGCCCCGCGATTGCGCTGGAACATCACCAACCCTTCGGCCTCCAGCCGCTTGAGAGCTTCGCGCACCGGGATCTTGCTGACATTGAACTGGCGGGCGATGTCGTCCTGGCGGATCGGCTCATCCTCGGCAAAATGCCCGGCGACAATCGCATCCCGCAGATGGCGGGTGATGATTTCCGAAGTCGAAGGCGTGTTGCCAAGGTCGGGTGCGTTGAGTTTGGGTAGGTTCACGGCGGCGGTCATTTGGAGTGAGATAGCGCTAGGGTATACGAAATTCTTTTGCTGATCTTCCCCGGTTCGACGTCGATGCACCCGATGTCGGTCATGCAACCTGCTACAACAAAACGAGCGCCTGTTAAGGCACCCGTTTTCATTCAGGCCTGCGGCCGCTCCCACTTCACCGTTTGTGCTTGTGCCATTACTCAGCTGCACGCTGGAAGGTACGTCACTGAGTTTACGTCCAGGAGGTCTCTCAAGGTCCGCACTCATGGTTGGGAGCATCCTTTTTTGAGAAGGAGAAAGCTGCCCCCAAACATGCCTCCAGATGCGGTGGAATAAAGCGGATTTTGACGGATTGCACTGGAAGGCTGAAAGGCGTTAAGCGCAGCAAACCTGGTCCTCTTAGAGGTATTCTGCAAGCCTTCTCAGAGGCTATCCGGATCCCCAAAGAACATCTGAATCCGCGACCGCAACCAGCGCTCCCCCGGATCATTGTCCTGCGACCCGCGCCAGGCCATGTGCAGTTCAAAACTGCGCACCGGCAACGGCGGATCCTCCGCCCGCACACCGCCGGCGGCAGTCAATGCATCGGCGGTGTAGTCCGGCACCGTCGCCACGATGTCGGTTCCGGAGAGCAGGGTGCTCAAGCCATTGAACTGCGGCACCGCGAGCACCACGTGACGTTTGCGCCCGAGCTTTTCCAGCTCTTCATCTATGAAGCCGCTGAGGTCACCGGCGAACGACACCAGTGCATGGGGGCGGGCGCAGTAATCGTCCAGGCTCAACGGCCCCGGCACGGTGTCGGCGCGCAACAGCTTCGGCTGGCTGCGGCGCAGTACCTTGCGCTTGGCATTGGCCGGCAGGTCGGTGGTGTAACTGACGCCGATGGAGATCTCACCGGATGCCAGCAACCCCGGCATCAGGATGTAGTTGACCCTGCGCACCACCAGCACAATCCCCGGCGATTCGGCACGCAGGCGCTTGAGCAGCATTGGCAGCAAGGCGAACTCGACATCGTCCGACAGGCCGATACGAAACACCGCGGTGCTGGTGGCCGGGTCGAACTCGGCTGCACGGCTGACCGCGGTGGAAATCGAATCCAGTGCCGGCGACAGCAGGGCGAAAATCTCGATAGCCCGGGCGGACGGCTCCATGCTGCGGCCGGTGCGCACGAACAAAGGATCATCGAACAACCCGCGCAGGCGCGAGAGCGCCGCACTGATGGCTGGCTGGCCGAGGAACAGTTTTTCCGCGGCACGGGTCACGCTGCGTTCGTGCATCAATGTTTCGAAAACGATCAACAGGTTCAGGTCGACACGACGTAGGTCATTACGATTCATCTGGAGTCCTGGCAGAGTCAGCAAACTTGACGTGAGCGGCCATATGAGAACAATGGCCAGCAGGAATATTACGGGGAAAGGCTGGTACTCTGCACCGGGTAATTCAGATTTCCTGCCAAGGAGGCCAGTTTCCTGCAGCATTTGACGATGCTGTGGAATCAATGACAGGCATGTCGACTATTAATAGCCACTGATAGTGTTGGGTTGAAAGCCCAGCTAGAGTTCAAGGCATTAGAGGTTCATTTGGCGAGGTTTGCGATGTCCCGCACGATTCGTTTTCACAAGTTTGGTCCAGCCGAGGTGCTCAAATGCGAAGAGCATGCGGCGGCTCTGCCTGCACCGGGCGAAGTGCAGGTGCGCGTCGAAGCGATCGGCATCAGTTGGTATGACATTCTCTGGCGCCAGAACCTGGCCTCGTCCCATGCTCGCCTGCCTTCGGGCCTTGGTCATGAAATGGCCGGTATCGTCACCGCCGTCGGCGATGGCGTGGATGACCTGGCCGTCGGTGACAAGGTGGCCAGTTTCCCGGCCCAAAGCCCGAACGACTACCCCGTCTACGGCGAGCAGATCGTTCTGCCGCGCTCGGCACTGACCCGCTACCCGGATGTGCTCAGCCCGATTGAAGCCAGCGTGCACTACACACCGTTGCTGGTTGCCTATTTCGGCTATACGGATCTGGCACGGGTCAAACCCGGGCAGTTTGCCCTGGTGACCGACGCCAGCCATTGCGCCGGCCCCTCGTTCGTACAACTGGGCAAGGCCCTGGGTGTTCGAGTGATCGCCGCGACCAAGAGTGCGGAGGAGCGTGAATACCTGCTGTCGCTGGGTGCCGAGAAAGTCATCGTCACCGAGGAAGAAGATCTGCTGATACGGATCAATAAAATCACCGATAACCGCGGCGTGGATGTGGTGTTCGATGGTTTGGGCGGTCCTCAGATGTCGTTGCTTGGCGATGTGCTGGCCCCTCGTGGCAGCCTGGTGCTGTACGGCCTGCAAGGTGGCAACCAGACGCCTTTCCCGGCCTGCGCAGCGTTCCAGAAGAACATTCAGTTCTTCGTACACTGCATCGGCAACTTCACGGGCAAGCCGGAACTGGGCATCACCCAGGACCAGGTCGCACTGCAACGTGCCTTGCGCGACATCAATCAGCTGACCGCCGACCGCGTTCTGCTGCCGCTCAAGACTCGGGTCTTCCCGTTTGCCGAGTTTGTCGAAGCACACCGCTACATGGACGAATGCCCGTGTCGCGAAAGGGTTGCGCTGCAGGTCGAACCGGCCTGATTTACCCCTGAGGATCACCCTCGAAGAGTCCGTGCGCCCACGGACTCTTTCGCTTTCTGCGCTTTACTTCATGAGACGCCATTGACCTGTCGATGGGACTGTTCAGCAACTGAACCGTTTTTTGCTCTCGATCTGTAGCTTCTGATTGGCAACTAAGCCCTGATAATTGGATGATTACTTTAATCTCAAGGAATGAGTCATGGACGGCTATCAGATCGATACTTTTCAATGCGCTGCACGGCTGTCTATTGAAAAACAGCGCACTCTTACACAGTTGCAGAACAATCGTCGGCAACTTCTTTCTTTATTTTTTGTATTAAACGTCTGTGGGATTCTGTAGGGCGTTTCCTAGGATGTCGCGATCCGCTGCCAAAATCCCTTGAAACCGGGCTTTTCCGCTCCTTAGCGTGTGCTCATGGGTGTCTCCATCCGTCCAGTATCTGAAATACCGAGCTGAAAATTTCAGTGTTAGCATTCGTCCATAAATCCACTCATCAAATCATATCCAGGCCATTCCCTGCGCTGTGCGTGCAGTTGTTTGCGCAATATCGGACTTACGAGCATCAGGTAAATAAAGATGACCAGTATCCATGATCAAGCGATGACCTATGTCTACCAACAAGTGCTGCAGCGATTGTTGAGTTTCTTTTCCCGTACAGAACGCACGGCACTGCGGTTGTTGATTCAACGCCTGGGGTTTGCCGCCGGGGGCATGGAGCGGATAGGTGACTTCAAGGTGCTGGTGATCCAGTCCGGTTCTCGTGACAGTTGCTACACCCTGGCGTTGCTGCGCGCCGCACAATTGTCCATCGCCAGCCGGGCGCCGGCGACGTTCCATTTGCGGGTGGCGACCTTGCGCTTGAACGGCAGCAATCCGGTTGCGCTGGAGAACATCCATCGCACCTGCAGCGCGTTGTTCGTCTATGACGATCCACGGGTTGAAGTGCTGATGGTCGATAATCGGGAAGTCCTGGCGCTCGATCACTCGGCACCGATTTCCCCGGCCGGGCGCGAATCCAACCGGACGAACCTGCTGATGCTGGGGCATCGTCGGGTCTGGGAAGGACCGCTTGATCTGTGGGATGACGGTTATTTGTCCACCGGTGAGTTCTACGGGCAAATAGCTCGCTGGAACCATGGAGTCGATGCCTTGGTCAGCAGCGACACACCTGGCCAGCAAAAACAGTTTATCGAGGGTTTGAAACGCGCGGCCGCCAAGGCCGGGCTTCAAGCCTCGGACCAGCATGAGCCAGGCTACGCCGGGTTGTTCGCGTTGCTCGACGAGCTGGGCAACGAAGGCTATCGGCGGTTTTACACCGAGGATGGCCTGGATCCGTGGCGCCCGGCCGAACAGTTTGAAACCCGTCGTGGCGCAACGTTCATCGATATCCACGACATGCTGGTGAGCGATCTGGAGGAGCGTCGGCCATTGCTCACCGAATTTCTCGGATTCCAGGCAGACGAGCCGGCGGCGCAGCTCAGTGACAATGAATACATCAGCTTTCCGGTTTCGGCGCACCTGCGTGGGCTGCAGGCCTGTTTCTTACAAGGTCGCAGCTACGAGGCGGGCGTTGTCGAGTACCTGCAACGGGCCGTGGTGATGATGCGCCGCAAGCAACTGCCGGACCGCTTGTGCGAATTGGCGGAGGAGGTACTTGGCGATCCGGCGATCCTGGCGGATCTGCGTGCACGGGCGACGGCCGAGGCACAGTGCAGTCTGGGTCTTGGCGAAGCGCAATTGGTGTGTCTGCTGTTTGCGCCTTTTGCTGACAATGGCGCGAACCTTGAACGTTTTCTGCGTCAGTGCCACCCCGGCATGTTGGTGGCTATGCCGGAGTTGCACCGGGCCATGCAGGGGCATCCGGTCGCGGATCAGGTCGTGCAATGGATGGTCGACGTCAGCGGCTTGCCGGTCAATTTGATTGGCAAGCTCTATCGCATGGGGCCGGCGCCTGCGAATGAGAGCAGGGCCGTTGAATTGGCGACCTGTGATCCGGGCGTGGAAGCCGGCAACGACAACACCGCCATGACAGCCCCCCTGATGCCCCGTGAGACGAGTCGACATGCCTACACTCCCTTGCCATGAAAGGCCCCCTTCGGTTATTCACCCTCGCGCCATTTGAGCACCGAATGGCAAAGCGCCGGGAGAATTGTTCAGTCTCCAGGGGCTGCATACGCAATATCTGCGTTCGACAGGAATCACGGCCTCTCCACCGCGCTGGACTTGTTGGGGGGAGGCGTTGCGCCGGGAGTCGATCGACAGAGCAGGGCTGTTCGGGATTTTTAACTTTGCGCTTGAATCGAACCGGGATCGATAACGTCGCGCTGCGGTCAAACTGCCAGTAAACTGCGTTCCAATTCCTGAACCACTCTATTCCAGAGGTTTTGCATGACACTCAGTCATTTTGCGGGTAAACCGGCACCGGCAGAATTGTTGGTCGACATCCCGCGACTGGTAACGGCGTATTACACCGGCCAGCCTGATGCCGCCATTTCGACCCAACGCGTGGCCTTCGGCACGTCCGGGCACCGCGGCAGCTCCTTCGACCTGAGTTTCAATGAATGGCACGTGCTGGCGATCAGTCAGGCGATCTGCCTGTATCGCGAAGCCCAGGGCATTGATGGTCCGCTGTTCGTCGGCATCGACACCCATGCGCTGTCCACGCCTGCCGGTGCCAGCGCCCTGGAAGTGCTGGCCGCCAACGGCGTGACAGTGATGATCGCCGAAGGTGACGAATACACGCCGACGCCGGCCATTTCCCACGCGATTCTTTGCTACAACCGCGGACGCACCTCGGGCCTGGCGGACGGCATCGTCATTACGCCCTCCCACAACCCGCCCCAAAGCGGTGGCTACAAGTACAACCCTACCAACGGTGGCCCGGCCGATACCCACATCACCAAGTGGATCGAAGCCAAGGCCAACGAACTGCTGGGCAACAAGCTCGCTGGCGTCAAACGCATCAGCTACGAGCAGGCGCTGAAGGCCAGCACCACCCATCGTCACGACTATGTGAACACCTACGTCGCCGACCTGATCAACGTGATCGATTTCGATGCGATCCGTGATGCCAAGCTGCGTCTGGGTGTCGATCCGTTGGGCGGAGCCGGGGTGCGCTACTGGTCGGCGATTGCCGAGCATTACCGCCTGGATCTCGATGTTGTGAACAAGCAGGTTGATTCGACCTTCCGTTTCATGACCGTCGATTGGGATGGCCAGATTCGCATGGACCCGTCGTCCACTCACGCCATGCAGGGCCTGATCGGTCTCAAAGAGCGTTTCGACGTAGCGTTTGCCTGCGATCCGGACCACGACCGTCATGGCATCGTTACCCCCTCCGGCGGCCTGCTGGCGCCGAACAACTACCTCGCGGTGTCCATTGATTATCTGTTCCAGAACCGTCCGCACTGGCGTGCCGATGCGGCCGTGGGCAAAACCGTGGTCAGCAGCGGCCTGATTGATCGCGTGGCCAAGCGCCTGGGCCGCCGTCTGTACGAAGTACCGGTCGGCTTCAAGTGGTTTGCCGATGGTCTGTTCGACGGTTCCCTGGGTTTTGGTGGCGAAGAAAGCGCCGGTGCATCGTTCCTGCGCAAGGATGGTGGCGTGTGGAGCACCGACAAGGACGGCTTGATCCCGGCGCTGCTGGCAGCCGAAATGACCGCCCGCACCGGGCGCGATCCAAGCCAGGCCTATCGTGCCTTGACCGACGAATTGGGCGAACCGTTCTCGGTACGCGTCGACGCCAAGGCCAATCCGGAGCAGAAAGCCCTGCTGAGCAAGCTGTCGCCGGCGCAGGTCACGTCGACCGAACTGGCTGGTGAGGCGATCCAGAGCATCCTCAGCCATGCACCGGGCAACGACCAGGCGATTGGCGGTCTGAAGGTCATGACCGAGAACGGCTGGTTCGCGGCGCGTCCATCGGGCACCGAGGACATCTACAAGATCTATGCGGAAAGTTTTGTCAGCGATGAGCATCTGAAGCAGTTGGTGGCTGAGGCCCAGACCCTGGTGGATGGTGCTATTTCTGCGAAGTGATTGAATCCATTCGCGAGCAGGCTCGTTCCCACAGAAGGTTACTCAGACCTGTGGGAGCGAGCCTGCTCGCGAAGACTGCGTCATGAACGCTGCAAATTCGAATCAAAAAAAGGGCGACCAATGCGGTTAATGCCGATCAGTTAAGCCTCGTCGCTTGACCTTTGGCCGCAAGAAATCAAAATCCGATGCCTGAATAGGCATCGGATTTTTTTATGCGTCTGGCTCGGGCACTGGAACTAACCCACAACTTCGTCTCGACTCCCAATTCCATTGAGGGATTGGACTCGTTGCTTGATCCCTCTCTGGTCGAGCAAGCGTTGGAACAGGCCGGCGTAGCCACCCTTCGCAAGCGGCGTCTGCCCTTGGAAATGATGCTCTGGTGCGTCATCTCCATGGCGTTTTTCCGGCGCATGTCGGCGTGGGATGTGGTCAGTCGCATGAACATCATGCTGCCCGGGCAACGCCCACTGGTCGCACCCAGCGCCGTAGTCCAGGCCCGTCAACGATTGGGTAGCGAGGCCGTACGACAAGTCTTCGATCTGACGCAGAAAAGCTGGCATGAAGCGGCCGGCCATCCGACCTGGGCCGGATTGCGTTTACTGGGGGTCGACGGTGTCGTCTGGCGAACGCCCGATACACCCGAAAACCGTGCGCGTTACGACTCCGCCAGCAACCAGCATGGCGATACCGGTTTTCCTCAGGTGCGCATGGTTTGCCAAATGGAGTTGACCAGCCATTTGCTGATCGGCAGTGCTTTTGATGGCTATCGCAGTAACGAAATGAAACTGGCAGAGCAACTGATCGACACCACGCCAGATCACTCGCTGACGCTGTTTGATCGCGGTTTCTACTCCTTGGGGTTGCTGCACCAATGGCAGCAGGCCGGCACTGAGCGGCATTGGCTGATGCCGCTGCGTAAAGGTGCGCAGTACGAAGTGATTCAGCGCTTGGGGCGTCAGGATGCGGTGGTCTCGCTCAGCACTTCGCCGCAGGCCCGCAAGCAGTGGCCAGGCTTGCCAGAGCGCCTAACCGCAAGGCTCCTAAGCAAGACCGTAAAGGGCAAGGTCTGTCAGATTTTGACGTCGATGGTCGATCCGCTGCGTTTCCCATCCGATGAAATCGTCGACCTATACAGCCATCGCTGGGAAATCGAATTAGGATTCAGGGAAATGAAACAGACACTGCTCAACAGCAGCTACACGTTGCGTAGCAAGACGCCCGAGATGATCGAGCAAGAGTTGTGGGGCGTGTTGCTGGGCTACAACCTGTTGCGTTATCAGATGGTGGAAATGAGCCGCCATTGTCCGGGCATCCATCCGTGCGAGCTAAGCTTCACCGCGTGTACTTGGGCGATCCTGGGTTTTATCAATGGCGTTTCTGCGGATCGCTCAGGGAACATCCCCAAATACCTCGCCGAATTGCATGCCTCGGCCCCGCACTATGTACTGCCGCATCGCCGGGAAGAGCGGGTTTATCCGCGAGCTATCAGGCTGAAATCCCCGAAGTATCCGATCAAAAATAAAAATGCCAGTCAGCTTAACTGACTGGCATTAACCAATGCGGTCGCCCTTTTTTGTCTCTTACCGGATCAAGCCAGATCCACCAACACGATTTCACTGTCCTCCATCGCCGTCACTCGCAACACCTGCTCATCGGCAACCGCAACACCGTCTCGAGCTTGTGCACGCAAGCCATTGACCTCGATGACACCCGTGGCCGGTACCAGATAGGCGCGGCGGCCGTTATCCAGGTGGTACACGGCACTTTCACCGGCCTTGAGGTTCGCCGCCACCAGCCGCGCATCGGCACGAATGCGCAGGCTCTGATCGTCGCCCGCCTTGCCGCTGGCCAGAGTCACGAAACCTTCGCGCTCACCTTTGGGGAAGGGTTTTGCCCCCCAGGACGGCGCCAGGCCCGATTCATTGGGGATGATCCAGATCTGGAAGATCTTGGTCGGTTTCGCTTCCAGGTTGTATTCGCTGTGGGCGATGCCGGTGCCAGCGCTCATGACCTGCACGTCACCGGCCTCGGTACGGCCCTTGTTGCCAAGGTTGTCCTGGTGGGTAATCGCACCTTCACGCACATAGGTGATGATTTCCATGTCCCGGTGCGGGTGCTGCGGGAAACCGGTGCCGGGGGCGATCACGTCATCGTTCCACACCCGCAGGTTGCCCCAGTTCATGCGCTTGGGGTCGTAGTATTCGGCGAACGAAAAGTGGTGATGGGCATCCAACCAGCCGTGGTGCGCGCCACCGAGCGAGTTGAAGGGTCTGAGTTCAAGCATGATCGTCTCCTGAAAAGGTTCGTCATGAGGCAGGGTGCGTGGGCCACTTGGCGAGACCGGTGGTTGATGACGGGCATCATCCTTCAGCCAACGATCGAGAAAAAGCGTAAAAAGTGCCTCATAACCATCGAATTATTTGATATGAAGTACCCTCGAAACGTTCTTATCCAACATTCAATTCAACGCATAAGCCAATGAACCGAAAGCATTTCACTAGAACTCAACGGCAAATGCAGACACCATAGCTTCCACTGCCTCGAACCCTGGAGTCCGTCCGCGTGTCGCAACACACCCCCGATCTTCCACCCGAACTTCGTCCACTGGCCGAGATGCCGCTGCTCAAGCGCCTGGCCGCGCGTTTTTTTGGTCACGGCCTGACGCGTCTGCGCGCACAACACCGTGCCTCCTGGCTGCACGGCCAGGCGGACGGCTTTCGCAGCGGCCACACCGCAGGCGTGGAATACGGTTACAAGGAAGGCAAGCTTGAGGGGTTGGAAGAGGGCCGGCAGGTCCTGCTGATCCGTGACTCGCGCTCGACCGAGCATCGCCCGCCCAATATCGATGATCATCTGTTTGACGATTGGCGCCTGCCGCTGACCGCCGACATCAAGAAGCGCATGAAAGTCGACGTCGCTCGCCTGCTGCCGGCCCACGCGCAACCCAGTGCCGCCCAGTGGAAGATGATTTTCAGCGACACGCCGTCAACCTCGGTGATCGCCGGCGCTGGTGCCGGCAAGTCGACGACCCTGGTGCTGCGTATCGTGCTGCTGACCCATTACCTGGGGTTCGAGCTGGATTCGATGACGGTGGTGACCTTCACCCGCGAGTCGCGCAAGGACTTCATCAACAAGCTGATCGAACTGTTCGCGCTCTGGGGGCGGTCGCTCAGCTTCAAGGAGGCGCGGGATCTGGTGCGCACCTTCCATTCGCGGATCCTGCCGATGGTGCGCAGCCTGCCAGGCTTCGAACGCCTGCAAGCGTTCGAAAACCTCAGCTTGCGAGCACCCGGCGGCGATGAAGAGGTGGACAGCAATCCGTTCGACCTGCGTATCAACGACGCCCAGCGCCAGCAACTCAACGCCTGCTTTCACGCCTTGCATACCCGAGACGAGCGCTTCCGCGAACTGATCAAACCGTTGTCACGCCATGCCTTGCAACTCAAGGAGCTGGAGCGCGATCACCCGGATGTACAAAAGCGCATGGCGGTCACTGAGCTGGCGGCCAAGCGCGATGAAGAACTGTGCGATACGATCGAGGATCTGTGGTTTCGTGCCGGGGCCTGGCCGATCAAGGGCATCGAGCCGAGTCGCCAGACTTTCGATATCAATGGCTCGGTATTCCATTGCCATGGCTACATCCCATCCCTGGATGCCTGGGTGGTACTGGGGTTCGATCCCCGGGAGAATGCCCAGGTCACTCGCCCCAACGCCAAGTTGACGGTGCGCGCCGAATGGGCGGTAAAGCGCACTCTGTTTCAAGCTTTCTGTCGTAAACCATTGATATGGCTGGATAGTTACGAGTCATCCAGACGTGTGCTGGCGTCACTCGCCGGCGACGCCAGCGCCGGGCCGGGCTTCGAATACAAGGTCAAAGGCGAGTTGGCCGCAGCACCGTTGCTGGATGGCTTTGTCGCGGCGGCCGGGTTCATCGAGAACCTTGGCCTGGACGTGCCCAACGCCGTGAGCCAGATGAGTTTCGCCAAGGACGACCCGGACCGGTTTTTCTTCGAGGCCCTGAGCCTGTACTGGCGCGCCCTGGAAGATCATCTGCTCGACCAGAAGCCGCCGATCATGACCTACAACCGGATGTTTGCCTTGTTCAGCGAGCATTCCCCGGAAAATCTCAAGCTGCTGAGCGATGAGCTGTTGCGGCCGCTTTCGCACCTGATGATCGACGAATTTCAGGACGTATCGCCGCAGATCGTTTCCTGGATCCGCGCCAGCCTGAGCGAAATCCGTAGTCGCGGTCCGAGCATGCACGTTGGACGGGGTGCCCAGCGTTCATCGTTGCTCTGCGTCGGCGACGACTGGCAATCGATCTACGGGTGGCGTGGCAGTTCTCCGAGCTACTTCATGGAGTTCAACAAGGAGTTTTCATCGCCGAGCACCACCAAAGTCATGCTCAGCGACAACTACCGCAGCCACCAGCACATCATCGACGCCGCCGAACACATTGTGCGGGCCGCACCGGCGATTGCCGGGAAAAAGGCGAAGGCCAGTGGCGAGCCGAAGGATTTGCTGCCGGTCAACGTTCTTGATCGCGACGATCCGGGCATGGCCAGGCGCCTGATCGAGCACTATCGCCAGGGCGATTCAATCTTGATGCTTTATCGAAAAAGTAGCGATAAGTCATTGATAGAAGAGCATATTAAGTCTGTAGTTAATGTTGATTCTAGCTTGCCTCAGGAGGCACGACGCCTTAAGCAACTGACCTATCACAGCGCCAAGGGACTGCAGGCCGACGCGGTGTTCCTGCTTGGCGATTGCCAGCACCTGACCCGTTCGCCTTACAAGAATCAGGTGTACCGCATGGCGGGACTGGGCAAGCCCGGCGACAGCGAGCCGTATGACAATGCGCAGAAAGACGAAATCCTGCGTTTGGCCTATGTGGGCATTACCCGGGCGGTGAGTCATTGCTACTGGTATGTCGACGGCCAGGATGCCCAGGCGGCGAACATGCCCAAGGCTTCCGACCGGATCGGCAAGGGCAAGGCGTTCTTCGTCGATCATCGTCAGGGCAAAACGTCGGCGTGAGCCCTTTGTGAATGCATGAAAAAGCCCACATTCAGTGGGCTTCAGGTTTGCTATCCGGCCGTCAGGCATAACTCCTGAGGGCCACCGGCGGAATGAACGCTTCCAGCTCATCTTCCACCGCTTCGATTATTCGCTCGACATCGGCGGCATTCATGACCGTCGCACAAGGAATACCGGCAATGGCGATCATGGTCTCGCCACTGGCCCGATCAAACAGACGGGCAATCATGCTGCCCGGGGCATCCATGCTCGCCTCGAATCCCATGGGATGAAAATGCCAGCGCATCAGCTGGCAGGCATTTGGAAATGTGACCTTGCTGAACCCTTTATTCATATGTTGCCCGCCTTCTTCATCGAGCGCTTCCTTTAGCTCACGTTAGGAGGGAAGAACCTTCATTGGCTCAACCAGTGAGAGAATTTAAAAGTAGCATCCGGATGTGAAAAAAATATGCTTTTTTCAGTCCGTTTGGCGATTGCCGTATTTGTTTTGATTCAGGTCACCGTTCCAGCGCGGCTCGCCCAACCAGGCAGCCATTGATGCGGGCGGGAAACTTCGGCAAGCTCGGTTTTTTTCGTCGAGACCCTTATGCACGCCGAGGATGATGGTCCGCAGCAAACCCAGGCCACGGGCGAGACGGTCATGCGGTATCACTTGTGCTGGAAACACCGCGATCTCGACGGGGTCATGGCGCTGTATCACCCCGAGATTCAGTACAGCGACTTTTTCCAGAACCGCGTGATGGGGCTGGACGAATTGCGTGACTACGTAGGCAACAGCATGCCCCGCGATCCGGATGAAGCACTGGAACACTCGGACCGCATTCGCCTGGACGGTAACACTGCGTTCATTCAGTACCGCATCACCCTGCGCGGCGGGGAAGGCCTGGTGTCGTTTCGCGCCAGCGAGGCCATCACCGTGCGGGACGGACTGATCTGGCGGGTCAACGAGTACGCCTCACTGGTTCACGAGCAAGCAACCGGCAAAACCATCGGCAAGCAGCGTCCGGCGGTCAGTCGCCTCGGCTTGTCGCCGCGCCAGCTGAGCTTCATGGCCGACGATTTGCAGCAGTATTTCCAGCGTCAGCAACCCTATCTCGACCCTGAACTCGACCTGCAACGGGTGGCCAGGGAATGCGGGTACAGCCGCAATCAGATTTCCTATCTGCTCAATCAGGTGCTTGGCCAGAGCTTCTATCGCTACGTCAACCAGGCCCGCCTGCAACACCTGCTGGCAGCGCTGGAAAACACCACGCCACCGTGGCGCATCGATGAACTGGCATTCGCCGCCGGCTTCAATTCACTGTCGGCGTTCTACAGTTGTTTCCGCCAGCACACCGGTCAGTCGCCCAAGGCCTACGCCAAACAAATTTCTTTGCGTGCACGCGCGCAAGACAGCCTCTGAACCCACGCACTAGGATCAACGCCATCGAAGTTCGAGTGGCGGAGTCTTGCATGCCGGCGTGGCGCAGTATCAGTTTGTGGATGGACCAACTCGACGAGCCGCTATTGGCACGTCCGGCGCTGGAACAGGATCTGGACATCGACGTGGCAATCATCGGTGCCGGTTATACCGGGCTGTGGACCGCGTACTACCTCAAGCGTCAGGCACCGCAGCTGAACATTGCCATCATCGAGGCGCAGACCGCCGGTTTTGGTGCCTCGGGCCGTAATGGCGGCTGGCTGATGGGTAATCTGTTGGGCGAAGACCGGCTGCTGGCCGGCCTGTCACCGGAGCAGCGCCGGGCGTCCTATGACTTGTTGCACAACATCCCCGATCAAGTGCGAGTTGTCCTCGAGCGCGAAGGTATCGACTGCGATTTGCGCAAAGGCGGGGCATTGTATTGCGCCGCCCGCTACCCGGAGCAGGAAGCCAGCCTTCGGCTCTATCTGGACAAGCTCTACCGCCAGGGCCTCAACGAAAACGATTACCGCTGGCTCGGCCCGGAACAACTGGCGCAACAGATTCGTATCGCAAAACCCTATGGCGGCATCCATGCGCCCCACGTCGCGACCCTGCACCCGGCGAAACTGGCGCGCGGCCTGGCACGCACGGTCGAGCGCATGGGGGTCAGGATCTACGAAAACAGCCCGGTCACCCAATGGCAGTCCGGCAGCCTGCGCACGGCGCAAGCCTCGGTGCGCAGCCACTGGGTGGTGCCGGCGGTGGAGGGTTATGCCGTCACGTTGCCACCGCTGGGGCGTTATCAGTTACCGGTACAAAGCCTGATCGTCGCCACCGAACCGCTGTCCGCCGGCACCTGGGACGAAATCGGCCTCAGTCAGGGGCAGGCTTTCGGTGAAAGCAGCCGTCAGGTCACTTACGGCCAGCGTACCACCGACAACCGGCTGATCTTCGGCGCCCGGGGCGGCTACCAGTTTGCCGGTCGATTGCGCCATGACTTCGACCTGACCAGCAGCGAAATTGAGCTGCGCCGGTATCTGTTCGGCGAACTGCTCCCGCAACTCAAGAATGTGCGGATCACCCATGGCTGGGGTGGCAACCTGGGCATGTCCCGGCGCTTCAAGCCGCACATGCTGTGCGACCGGGCCAACGGCATTGCCTTGTCCGGCGGTTATGGCGGGGAGGGCGTCGGTGCCAGCAACCTGGGTGGGCGAACCCTGGCGGACCTGATCCTGGAGCGCGATACCGAGCTGGTCCGCCAGCCGTGGGTCATTGCCCAGGGCGGGCTCGACGCACTCAAGGCATGGGAACCCGAGCCGTGTCGCTGGCTCGGCTACAACGCGATCATCCGCAGCTTCGTCCACGAAGATCAGACCCTGGCCAATCCGGTCAGCGCGCCCTGGCGGCGCAAACTCGCCAGCGGGATCGCGGGGTTCATGGAAGGCTTCATGCAGTAAACGGCGCGCTCTTCAACTACAGGCTTTATCGACAGGTACCCCCAATGAGCATCACGCAATTCAAGAACACCGCAACCCTGAAGCTTGAAGAATCGAACCCGGTCGCCGTGCCACTGGGTACGCCCGTGGCCGTGGCTTCGACCACCAGCGTGGAGCGCGACGATGGCGTCGAAACTGGCGTCTGGGAATGCACGCCCGGTCGCTGGCGGCGGCAGATCGTCGCCCAGGAGTTCTGCCACTTCATCCAGGGCCGTTGCACCTTCACTGCGGATGACGGCAAAACCCTGCACATAGAAGCCGGCGACGCACTGATGTTGCCCGCCAACACCCTTGGGATCTGGGATATCCAGGAGACCGTGCGCAAGACATACGTTTTGATTTTTTGATTATTTGATTGCCTGCCAACAACAAAAAACCCTACAGGAATCGACTCATGCTCCGAAAGACACTGACCCTGGCACCCCTGATGCTCGCCGCTTCAATCAGTCAGGCGGCGCAAACCGTCAAGATTTACAACTGGTCGGATTACATCGCGCCGGACACCACGAAGAACTTCCAGAAAGAAACCGGCATCGCCTTCACCTACGACGTCTACGACAGCAACGAAACCCTCGACGGCAAGTTGATGACCGGCAAATCCGGTTACGACGTGGTATTCCCGTCCAACCATTTCATGGCGCGGCAGATTGAAGGCAAGGCGCTGTTGAAGCTCGACAAGAGCCAGTTGCCGAACTGGAAGAACCTCAACCCGGTATTGCTCAAGGCCTTGCAGACCAACGATCCGGGTAACGAACACGGCTTCCCGTACCTGTGGGGCAGTACCGGCATTGGCTACAACATTGCCAAGGTCAAAGCGGTGCTGGGCGATAAGGCCCCGGTGGACTCCTGGGACCTGATTTTCAAGCCGGAAAACATGCAGAAACTGCAGAAATGCGGTGTGGCCATCCTCGATAACGGCCCGGAACTGCTGCCCGCCGCACTGAACTACCTGGGGCTGCCGCACCACAGCAAAAACCCGGAAGACTACAAAAAGGCCGAAGCGCTGCTGATGAAAGTCCGGCCTTATGTCAGCTACTTCCACTCGTCCAAATACACCAGCGACCTGGCCAACGGCGATATCTGCGTGGCGGTCGGGTTCTCCGGCGACATCCTGCAAGCGGAAAATCGCGCCAAAGAAGCCAGGAACGGCATCGACATCGGCTATTCGATTCCCAGGGAAGGTGCTGCGATCTGGTTCGACATGGTCGCCATGCCCGCCGATGCCCCGGATGAGAAGGCCGGTTACGCCTTCATGGACTACCTGCGCCCGGACGTGATGGCGAGCATCAGCAACCATGTGCACTACGCCAATGGCAACGAGCAGGCGGACAGCCTGATCGACCCGGCCATCAAGAACGACACCAAGGTTTACCCGAGTCCCGAGATGATGGGGAAATTGTTCGCGCTGGAAGCGATGCCATTGAACATCGACCGGATTCGTACCCGGGTGTGGAACAAGATTCGCACCGGCAGCTGAGAAGCGGTATCTGGCCATCGGGAAAGGGTGTCCTGATGTGCCATCAGCCGGCTGGCTCGAACGTACAACGCATTTGCCCCGAGCCCGGGATCTGCAAAAAGGCCTCGTTATCGGTTTGCCAAAAGCTGTAGCTACCCCGCAAATCCTTGCCATTGTATTGACTGGCATAATCGTTCGGCACCTGGATAAGGGTGGCAGAGGTGTTCGCCCATTTCAGGTACACCACGCGCGGCTCGACATTGAAGTAAGTGGCGGCAATCAATGCGTTCAATCCTGCGCAACGAAAGGCTACGGGGCCATCGGTGAGCCTGCTTGGATCCTTGGTCCTCGGCAATGGCCGAACCCTGGCGAAGCTGGTGTGCGCGTTCGGCATAACTGCGAATCGTGCATGCCTTGGGCTCGGCCTTGGTGGCACATTGATTGCGCGCGTCGACCCAGAAGCGCTGCTCGATCTCGACCTTGTCGGGGCGCGGTACCGAATGATCGTCCGTGAGCGCCAGGCGATAAAGGCGTGTCAGTTCGATCTCCATCTGCCTGAGCTGTGGGTCGCGACAGATCAGCTTCTCGACGGATGCACTGGCCCTGGCGCAGTCGAAGCTGGTTGCCAGGACCGTCGTCGTCCCGGCATTTGCACAATTGCTAATTACCGCACCAGCGCTGGCGGCGATGAGGCAGCGGTCAAAAGGGCGTGACCATTTTCATGTCGGCTTCACCCGGATCATTTCGTGAGGCCCTGGTGCAAGGCAATCCATCGAGCCCTTGCACCCGTCATTCGTTCATAGGCTGTATCGCAGTTTAAGGCAGTGTGCAAAACCTGCCACACCGGGGAGGATTCCAAAGGGACTACAACGCCGGTTGTGTAGCCTTGCTGGAGCTGCAATCGCTATTGCCTGATGGTCATTCGTTACCTGTAATGGCCTCTTCGCGAACAAGATTGGCGTAAATCCTGTGGAAGCGAGCCTGCTCGCGAAGAACGATAACTCGGTATTCAGAGGTGATCACTTCATTGAAATGTTTAACAGATTAAACATATATAGTCGGACGATTCAACGCACAGAAACTTACCTGTATTTAATAATTAAATTGTCGATTGTCCGACAATAACTCCCGTCCAATGTTTTTTAACTCAATACTTTCTCGGTACGCCCATTGTTTGCGGGCACAGTCCTGAAATAGACAAATTTGACGTCAAAAAAGTAGTGGACGTTTGATTTCTGATTGTGTCAGTTTTCCTATGCCTTCAATGGGCGAGTGATAGGACGATCTCGCCAGGGATCGTCGTAATCTGACAAAAACTGTTCCATAGCTAAACAAGGAAGTGTGTTTATGTCGAAAGTAAAAGTTCACGCTATTGATTCCGCCGAACAGGTGCTGCTGCCACTGTCAGCATTGGCGGCGAGCAGTACTGCGTTCAATCAAGTTTACAGTTTCAGCCATCAGTATGATCGGGGCGGCAACCTCACGGTCAATGGCAAACCCTCGTTCTCCGTCGACCAGGCAGCCAACCAGTTGCTGCGCGACGGCGCCGCTTACCAGGACAAGGACGGTAGCGGCAAAATCGAACTGACCTATACCTTCCTGAATTCGGCATCGTCGAGCACGATGTACAAGCACGGGATTACCGGGTTCAGTCAATTCAGCGCGCAGCAGAAAACCCAGGCCGTGCTTGCCATGCAATCCTGGGCCGACGTGGCCAACGTCACCTTCACCGAGAAGGCCAGCGGCGGCGACGCTCACATGACCTTCGGCAACTACAGCGGTGGTCAGGAGGGTGCGGCGGCGTTTGCCTACTTGCCTGGCACCGGGGCCGGTTACGACGGTACCTCCTGGTACCTGATCGACAGCAGCTACACGCGCAACAAGACGCCGGACCTGAACAACTATGGCCGGCAAACCCTGACCCACGAAATCGGCCACACTCTGGGCCTGGCCCACCCCGGCGACTACAACGCCGGCGAGGGCACACCGACCTACAATGACGCCTCCTACGGGCAAGACACCCGCGGCTACAGCGTCATGAGCTATTGGAGTGAAAGCAACACCAGCCAGAACTTCAGCAAGGGCGGCGTCGAAGCCTATTCGTCCGGTCCGCTGATGGACGATATCGCCGCCATTCAGCAGCTCTACGGCGCCAACACCACGACCCGCACCGGCGACACTACCTACGGTTTCAACTCCAACACCGGCCGCGACTTCCTGAGCGCGTATTCGTCGACGGACAAGGTGGTGTTTTCGGTCTGGGATGCAGGCGGCAAGGACACCCTGGACTTCTCCGGGTTTACCCAGAACCAGAAGATCAACCTCAATGAAGCGTCGTTCTCTGATGTTGGCGGCCTGGTGGGTAACGTCTCCATCGCCAAGGGTGTCACCGTCGAAAACGCCATTGGCGGGTCGGGCAACGACCTGCTGATCGGCAATAACGTGTCCAACGAGCTGAAGGGCGGTGCCGGTAACGACATCCTTTACGGCGCTGGCGGCGCGGACAAACTGTGGGGCGGCGCAGGTTCGGACACCTTCGTGTTTGCGGCCAGCAGTGACTCCAAGCCTGGTGCGGCCGACCAGATCCTCGACTTTGTCAGCGGTCTGGACAAGATCGACCTGACCGGCATCACCAACGGCGCAGGCCTGCACTTTGTCAGCGCCTTCACCGGGGCGGTGGGCGATGCGGTGCTCAGCACGGCGGGCGGCAACAGTTTGTTGTCGGTCGACTTCTCCGGGCATGGCGTGGCTGATTTCATGGTCAGTACCGTGGGCCAGGCGGCGTATTCGGACATCGTGGCTTGATGTGAGATGAACAAGGAGGGCGGCGCTCGATGCGCCGCTCTCTTACCGTAAGCAGGGTTGCGGCCCGGAGTACGAAAACCTATGAGGCACAGCGTCTTTTCCCGCAAGGCAAGCACGTGGCTACTGGCAGCGCTGATGATGTTTTTTGGAGAGGAAACCATGGCAAGCAGTCTGAAACTGGCGGATCCGTCAGAGTTGGCCGGCAATTGGCTGGCTACGTTGAAAACCGCGCAAGACACGGACAAATCACCGCTCGTTGCTTCGAATGAATGCTTGATCGACCTTCAGCCAAACCAGACCCTGGGCGCTGGCGCGGACTGTTTCACCGCCTGGCTCGGGGAGCAGGCGATCGGCTGGTTTCCTGAACCGGACGGCATCGCAATCACCGGCAATGAGGGCTCGAAAATCCTGTTCCTCAGCCGCCAGTACGAAGGGTTTTATCAAGGCACTTTGAAGTCGGGTCGGATCATTACCCTCAAGCGGCCGGTGCGTTTGCCGCAAGGCAATCCATCGCCAGCCCCCGACACTTTATCGATCACAAAACTGTGTTCGTCACTTGTCAACGATAACGGGCAAACAATGTCTCGACCGTGTGCGGACAGTTAACTGGAACCTCGCCCACGGGTGGCGATAAATATCAGCTCAGGAATAACCAATGAAGATGGCGAAGGCCCCAGCCACTGCACCATTAATCAAGGCACTGGGGGACTATAAGAGCATCTTGATCAGCGTCGGTTGTTTTACCGCCCTGATCAATATTCTGATGTTGGCGCCCTCTATCTACATGCTGCAAGTCTATGACCGGGTACTGTCTTCGCAGAATGAAACAACACTGGTCATGTTGTCGCTGATGATTGTCGGGTTCTTTGCCTTTATCGGTTTACTGGAAGCTGTTCGCAGTTTCATCGTTATCCGTATCGGCAGTCAGTTGGAGCGACAATTCAATCTGCGGGTCTATCGGGCGGCGTTCGAGCGCAACCTGTTCAAAGGCGAAGGCAATGCGGGACAGGCGCTGGGGGATTTGACACATATTCGCCAGTTCGTCACCGGCCCTGCGTTGTTCGCGTTCTTCGATGCGCCGTGGTTCCCGGTGTACCTGTTGGTGATTTATCTGTTCAACATCTGGCTCGGCGTTTTTGCCACCGCGGGGGCTCTGTTGCTGATTGCGCTGGCCTGGCTGAATGAGTCCATGACCAAAAAACCGCTGGGTGAAGCCGCCGCGTGTTCCCAGCATTCCAGCCAATTGGCCACCAGCCATTTGCATAACGCCGAAACCATTCAGGCCATGGGCATGCTGGGGGCGTTGCGCAACCGCTGGTTCCAGGCGCATTCACGCTTCCTCGGCCTGCAAAACCAGGCCAGCGACACGGGCGCCGTCATCAGTTCCTTGAGCAAAACCCTGCGCCTGTGCCTGCAATCGTTGGTGCTGGGCCTGGGCGCGCTGCTGGTGATCAAGGGTCACATGACCGCCGGGATGATGATTGCCGGTTCGATCCTGATGGGCCGAGTGCTGAGCCCTATCGATCAGTTGATCGCCGTGTGGAAGCAGTGGAGCGGCGCCAAGCTGGCTTACCGCCGTCTCGACGCTTTGCTGCAGGCCTTCCCGTCGGGCGACGAGGCCATGGCGTTGCCGGCGCCGAAGGGCCAGATCACCTTTGAGCAGGTCAGCGCGGCGCCTCCGGGGCAACGGGCGGCGGCCCTGCACCTGATCAGTTTCAGCCTCGCTGCGGGTGAGGTGATGGGCGTGCTCGGTGCTTCCGGTTCCGGTAAGTCGACACTGGCACGGGTACTGGTGGGTGTCTGGCCGACGCTCGGCGGTACGGTGCGGCTCGACGGTGCGGACATCCATCGCTGGAGCCGCGACGACCTCGGGCCTTACATCGGTTACCTGCCGCAGGACATCGAGTTGTTCAGCGGCAGCATCGCGCAAAACATCGCGCGTTTCCGCGAGGCCGATCCACCGAGCGTCGTGGCTGCCGCGCAGCAGGCCGGGGTGCATGAACTGATCCTGCGCCTGCCGCAAGGGTACGACACAGTGCTCGGCGAAGACGGCAGTGGCCTTTCCGGCGGGCAGAAACAACGGGTGGCCCTGGCCCGTGCGCTGTACGGTCAGCCGAGCCTGGTGGTGCTGGATGAGCCGAACTCCAACCTCGACACCGTGGGTGAAGCGGCCTTGACCACCGCGATTGCGCAAATGAAGGCCCAGGGTACCAGTGTGATTCTGGTGACCCATCGTTCTTCTGCGTTGGCCCAGGCCGACAAGTTGCTGGTGCTCAACGACGGGCGCTTGCAGGCATTCGGTTCGAGCCAGGACGTGCTCAAGGCACTCTCGGGGGTTCAGCAAGCACAACATGAAAAAACCGCGCAAGCGCCGGCCGGGCTCAGCATGAGCTGGCAGTCTCAGCCCGCGACAAGGAGTTCGGGCGTATGAGCCACAGCCAAGTAAAACCTCAAAACGAAGCGACGATGGTGCAGGACTACCTGGCTGGGCAGCCTGAACGCGACGCGCGTTACTTCGCTCGCCTGGGCTGGATACTGGCGATTGTCGGCGCTGGCAGTTTCTTCACCTGGGCCAGCCTGGCCCCCCTCGATCAGGGCATACCGGTACAGGGCACAGTGGTGGTTTCGGGCAAGCGCAAGGCCGTGCAGTCGATGAGCAACGGCGTGGTCAGCCAGATTCTGGTGAGCGAAGGCCAGCGGGTGAAACAGGGGCAGCCGCTGTTCCGGCTCGACCAGACCCAGGTCGCCGCGGATGTGCAATCGTTGCAAGCGCAGTACCGCATGGCCTGGGCCAGCCTTGCCCGTTGGCAAAGTGAGCGGGACAACCTCAAGCAGGTGAATTTCCCCGCCGAGTTGAGCAACGATCCCGACCCGCGTCTGGCGTTGGTGCTGGAAGGCCAGCGCCAGCTGTTCAGCAGCCGCCGCGATGCGTTCGCCCGCGAGCAGGCCGCTTTGCGCGCCAGCATCGAAGGCGCTGGCGCGCAACTGGCCGGCATGCGCCGTGCCCGCAGTGACTTGAGTGCTCAGGCCGATTCCCTGCAACAACAGCTAAGCAATCTGACGCCACTGGCGGAAAACGGCTACATCCCGCGCAATCGCTTGATGGAGTACCAGCGGCAACTGTCGCAAGTGCAACAACAGTTGGCAGAAAATCTCGGCGAAAGCGGCCGGGTGGAGCAGGGCATTGTCGAGTCCCGCTTGAAGCTGCAACAGCATATCGAGGAGTACCAGAAAGAAGTACGCACCCAACTGGCCGAAGCGCAGCTCAAAAGCGTGACGCTGGAAGAACAGTTGACCTCCGCCGGGTTCGATCTGCAGCACAGCGAGATCATCGCCACGGCTGACGGCATTGCGGTCAATCTGGGTGTGCACACGGTAGGCGCGGTGGTGCGTCAGGGCGACAACCTGCTGGAGATCGTGCCTCAGGACACACGCCTGGAAGTGGAAGGGCACCTGCCGGTCAACCTGATCGACAAGGTCGGTCCGCACCTGCCGGTGGATATCCTGTTCACCGCCTTCAACCAGAGCCGTACCCCGCGTGTACCCGGTGAAGTCAGCCTGGTCTCCGCCGACCAGTTGCTCGACGAGAAAACCGGCGCACCGTACTACGTGCTGCGCAGCAGCGTCAGTGACCAGGCCATGGAGCAACTCAATGGCCTGGTGATCAAGCCTGGTATGCCGGCGGAAATGTTCGTGCGGACCGGTGAACGTTCGCTCCTCAATTATTTGTTCAAACCGCTGTTCGACCGGGCAGGCTCCGCGTTGACCGAGGAATAAGGATGTTCGGCTGTATGAATAAGCTTTCGATGCTCGGGGCGGCGTTGCTGTTGTTCGCGGGCAACCCGGCCGTGGCGGCCATGGGACCGTTCGAGATCTATGAACAGGCATTACGCAATGATCCGGTATTCCTCGGCGCCATCAAGGAACGCGATGCAGGCCTTGAGAACCGTGCCATCGGCCGCGCCGGGCTGTTGCCAAGACTGGGTTACAACTACAACAAGGGCCGCAATAGCTCCAAGGTCACCTGGCTCGACGAGCGCAGGCAAAACCAGAGCGATGACCGCAATTACAACAGTTACGGTTCCAGCCTGACCTTGCAACAACCGTTGCTCGACTACGAGGCCTATGCGGCTTATCGCAAGGGCGTCGCGCAATCGCTGTTTGCCGACGAAAACTTTCGTGGCAAGAGCCAGCAATTGCTGGTGCGGGTGCTGGAAAACTACACCAAGGCGTTGTTCGCCCAGGACCAGATCGATATCGCCCAGGCCAGGAAGAAAGCTTTCGAGCAGCAGTTCCAGCAGAACGAGCAGTTGTTTCGCCAGGGCGAAGGTACTCGCACCGACATCCTTGAAGCCGAATCGCGCTACGAACTGGCTACCGCCGAAGAAATCGAAGCGCGTAATGAACAGGATGCATCGCTGCGCGAACTCGGCGCGCTGGTCGGCGTGTCGGCGATCGACATTGCCGACCTTGCACCACTGGATCAAAACTTCCAGACCTTCACCCTGCAGCCAGCCAATTACGACACCTGGCATGAGATGGCCGTGGCCAATAACCCCAACCTGGCTTCCCAGCGCCAGGCGCTGGAAGTGGCGCGCCACGAGGTCGAACGCAACCGGGCCGGGCACCTGCCCAAGGTCAGTGCCTACGCCACGGTGCGTCAGAATGAGTCGGAAAGCGGCAACACCTACAACCAGCGCTACGACACCAACACCATCGGCATCGAAATCAATGTGCCGCTGTACGCCGGCGGTGGTGTTTCTGCATCGACCCGTCAGGCAAGTCGCGCGATGGAGCAGGCCGAGTACGAACTGGACGGCAAGACCCGGGAAACCCTGATCGAATTGCGTCGGCAGTTCAACGCCTGCCTGTCAGGGGTGAGCAAGCTGCGGGCCTATCAGAAAGCCCTGACCTCCGCCGAAGCGCTGGTGGTCTCGACCAGGCAAAGCATTCTGGGCGGTGAGCGGGTCAACCTCGATGCGCTGAACGCCGAACAACAGCTCTACACCACCCGTCGGGACCTGGCCCAGGCGCGCTACGACTATTTGATGGCCTGGACCAGGTTGCATTACCACGCCGGGACCTTGAGCGAGCAGGACCTGGCCAAAGTGGATGAGGCCTTCGGCCAAGGCCCGAGGGCGCAGTAGCTATTGGAAACAGTGTGGCGAGGGCTCACAAAATGCCTGTCGGTCAAGGAATTGAATACCGCGGCCTCTGTAGTAGCGCGTTTTAACCAGGAGGAATTGAGGCAAGGCTTCCAGCAACAAGGATTCAGGCAACACAACTAAGGACGGTAGCTCGATGAATAACAAGTACAACAACCTTGCCTTGCTCTGCGCGTTGGCCACACTGGGCACCGCACACGCGGCACCCTACGTGGAAAACGGCAGGACAGGCGATCCCGAAAGCTGGCGCAGCACAGAGTTCAACGCCGACTGGGGCCTGGGGGCGATCAACGCGCAGGATGCCTATGCGGCCGGTTACACTGGCAAAGGCGTGAATCTGGGGATCTTCGACCAACCGGTGTACGCCTTGCACCCGGAATTTTCCGGCGCCAATAAGGTCATCACGCTGGTGACCAGCGGCATCCGTGAATACACCGATCCGTACATTCCGGTCAAAGCCGGGGACGCCTTTCTCTATGACGGTTCGCCCTCGGTGGGCTCCAACGGCAAACTCGGTGCCCACGGCACTCACGTTGGCGGGATCGCCGCCGGCAGCCGCGATGGCGGGCCGATGCACGGTGTCGCCATTGGGGCGCAGATTATCAGCGCCGACAACGGCGACCCGGGCCCGGAAGACGGTATCGTACGCGGCAACGATGGCGCGGTGTACAAGTCCGGTTGGGACGCCCTGATCGCCAGCGGCGCGCGGATCATCAACAACAGCTGGGGCATCGGCATTACCGACCGCTTCGACCTGGGAGGTCGAAACCCGGCGTATCCGCACTTCACCGTGCAGGACGCACAACTGCAGTTCAACGAGATCCGGACCTTGCTGGGGACCAAACCCGGCGGTGCCTACGATGGCGCCATCGCGGCGGCCCGCAGCGGCATCGTGACGATTTTCGCCGCCGGCAACGACTACAACCTCAACAATCCGGACGCCATTGCCGGTCTCGGCTACTTCGTCCCCGAGATCGCGCCGAACTGGATGACCGTTGCGGCCTTGCAGAAGAACCCGGACACCAACAGCCCCGAGCTCTACAACATCAGCACCTTCTCGTCGCGCTGCGGCTACACCGCAAGCTTCTGCGTGTCGGCACCGGGCAGCCGGATCTACAGCTCGATCATCAGTGGCACCAATGCCGCTGATCTGACCAGCGGTTACGCCAATTATAACGGCACATCCATGGCGGCGCCGCACGTTGCCGGCGCGGCGGCGGTGTTGATGGAACGCTTTCCGTACATGACCGGCGCGCAAGTCGCCAGCGTGCTGCGCACCACCGCCACCGACCTCGGAGCATCGGGTGTCGACGAGCTATATGGCTGGGGGATGATCAACCTGCGCAAAGGCATCGATGGCCCGGCGATGTTCGTCACCGAGCAGGACATTCCCGAGCAATGGCGCATCGACGGCGCTTACGGCTCCAGCCAGTTCGTCGCTGACTTGCCGGGTATCGGCGCGATCATCGACGCCGGAAAACCCACAGAGCGTGTGTGCAACGACGTGCACTGCGGGCTCGACGTCTGGCGTAACGACATTGCCGGCCACGGCGGTCTGACCAAGCAGGGCATCGGTACGCTGGTGCTGACCGGTACCAACACCTACGCCGGCCCGACGCTGGTCAATCAGGGCCGACTGGCCATCAACGGTTCGCTGCTGTCGGCCGTCACCGTCAATGACACTGGCATTCTCGGTGGTAACGGCAGCATCGCGGCACTCACTGCGAAAAGCGGCGGTACCGTGGCGCCCGGCAATTCCATCGGCACCTTGCAGGTGACGGGCGACGTGACCTTCGAGCCAGGCTCGACTTACGCCGTAGAGGTGTCGCCCACCCGCAGCGACCAGATCATTGCCGACGGCAAGGCCGCCGTCGAAGGCGCAACGGTCAGCCTGTCGCTGGAAAACAGCCCGACGCTGTTGACCATCGGCGAGGCGAGAACCTTGCTGGGCAATCAGTACAACATCCTGCAAGCCGCTGGCGGGATCGAAGGGCGTTTCGGTGCGGTGTTGCCGGACTACCTGTTTATCGGTGGCACCCTCGGCTACACGGCGGGCGGCATTCAACTGGCGGTGGAGCGCAACGCAACGTCGTTCACAAGCACCGGCCAGACCCCGAACCAACGCGCCGTGGCCGCTGCCGCCGAGCTACTGGGCGCAGGCAATCCGCTCTACGAAGCCCTGCTGCTGTCGCCGACCGCCGCTGTCGCGCAACAAGCGTTCCAGCAACTGTCCGGCGAGATTCATCCGGCGATCGGTACGCTGCTGATCAACGACAGCCGTTACCTGCGCGATGCTGTCGGCGAACGTCTGCGCGAGCACGATCTGTTCGACGCCACGGCACCGACCGATGAGCGCAGCAACGCCTGGCTCAAAGTGCTGGGCGCCTGGGGCAAGAGCGATGGCGGGCATGACAACGCCAGTTCCAACAGCTCCATTGGCGGGCTACTGGCCGGTGTCGATGGCTTGATCACTGAAGATACGCGGCTGGGTTTCGTCACCGGTTACAGCGACAGCTCGTTGAGCATGGGCGATGGCACACATTCGCAGGCTAAGGTCGACAGCTATCACTTGGGCGCCTACCTGGGCCATGAAATCGATGCGCTGCGCCTGAGCGTCGGCGGTGCTTACAGCTGGCATCGCATTGACGTCAAACGCGACCTGCAATTCGGCGACGTCAGCGGCAAGCAGAAATCCAAACGCGATGCGACCACCGCGCAACTGTTCACCGAAGCGGCGTATCGCCTGGGCTTGCAACCGCTGGCGCTGGAGCCGTTCGTCAACCTGGCGTACGTGCACCTCAACAGCGACAGCTTCAGCGAAAAAGGTGATGCCGCCGCACTCAAGGGTGGTGAAAACAACCGCGATGCGGTGCTCTCGACCCTCGGCCTGCGGGCGAGCAAAGCCATTGCGCTGTCCGATCAGCAACAACTGGAACTGTCCGGCACGCTCGGCTGGCAACACAACCTCAGCAGCATCCGTTCCGAAGACCACCTGGTCTTCGTCAACGGCAACACCCAGTTCAGCGTGCAAAGCGTGTCCATGGACCGCAATGCCGCGGTGGTCGGTGTTCGCGCTGGATGGGCGCTCGGACGCGATACCCGTTTGAACATGGACTACAACGGAGTGCTCGGCTCCCGGGAAAAAGACCATGGAGTAGGCCTGACCCTGGACTGGCAGTTCTGATTTGACACAAAGGAAGCAACAACATGGGACTGTTTGATTACAAAAATGCCGGCAGTGCGGCCGGCAAGGCGTTGTACTCCGACGCGATCGCGCTGACGCTCTACGCGTACACGCCCACCGGCCAGCCGCTGCCGGCAACCGCTTGGGCGCCGATTGGCGCGGCAGCCTTGGGCTACCAGGGCAAGGTCGGGCCTCAAGGCACCTTCTATGGCGAGAAGGACGGCTTCACCAGCGCCGAAGCCGAAATCCTCGGTAAATACGACGGGGCAGGGCAACTGATCGGCCTCGGTATCGCCTTCCGTGGCACCGGTGGCCTGGGCTACAACGACACCTTCGGTGATATGAAGAACAACCTGCTGGCCGCGGTCGGCCCGGTGGATTACGCGACGAACTACGCGAAAAACGCCTTCGACATATTGCTCAAAAACGTCGCCACGTTTGCCATCGCCCACGGCCTGAGCGCCAGGGACGTGCTGGTCAGCGGGCACAGTCTCGGCGGGTTGGGGGTCAACAGCCTGGCGGAGCTAAGCGGTAATAGCTGGGGCGGTTTCTTCAAGGACGCCAACTACATCGCCTTCGCCTCACCGACCCAAAGCGCCACCGGCAACAACGTGCTGAACATCGGTTACGAGAACGATCCGGTGTTTCGTGTGCTCGACGGCACCACTTTCAGCAGTGGCTCGCTGGGCAAGCACGACGGTCATCAGGAGTCGGCGACCAACAACATTGTCAACTTCAATGACCAGTACGCCTCCACCGTGCAGAACCTGGTGCCCTTCAGCATTCTCAATCCGCTGAACTGGAAAGCCCATGGTTCGCCGGGTTACGCCGACGGACTGAACAGGGTGATCGACTCGACCTTCTATGACCTGACCGGGAAGGATTCGACCCTGATCGTCTCCAACCTGTCGGCGTCGTCTCGCGGCACCACCTGGGTCGAAGACCTCGGGCGCAGCGGCGAGCCGCACAGGGGCAGTACGTTTATCATCGGCACCGACAGCAATGACCTGCTCAAGGGCGGTCTCGGCAATGACTTCATCGAAGGCCGGGACGGCGACGACCGTTTCCGCGACGACGGTGGCTTCAACCTACTTTCGGGCGGCAAGGGCAACAACACGTTCGAACTGCTCAAGCCTCTGCAGAATTTCAGCTTCGCCAACGATGGCGATGGCACGCTGTTCGTGCGTGACGCCTATGGCGGCATCAGCATGACCCGGGACATCGGCGCGCTGGTGAGCCAGGAGTCCGGATCATGGGGGAGCACCAAAGGCATCACCTGGACCGTCACCGGCAACGGCCTGCAAAACGGCAATGAACTGACCCACTACAGTCATTCGCTTAACGGTGATGCCCTCGGCAACACGCTGTTGGCCGATGTCCGGGGCGACTGGCTGTTCGGCAACGGCGGCGATGACGTATTGCGCAGCGACAAGGGGCACGTGACCTTCGTCGGCGGCAATGGCAATGACGTGATGCATTCCACCGGAGACGGCAGCAATACCTTCCTGTTCAGCGGTGCGTTCGGATTTGATGCGATCAACGGCTACCAGGGCAGCGACACCCTGGTGTTCATGGGCGTTGAAGGCGCAGGGCAGGGCTATGACTACCGACAGCATGCCGCCCAGGCCGGCCAAGACACGGTGCTGAAGGTTGGCGATTTTTCCGTGACCCTGGTTGGCGTAGGCCTGGATAACCTGTCGACATCCGGCTTGGTGTTTACCTGACAGTTTTTTGTAACAGCACTGGAGGCTCCGGGGCACCCCGCGATCGAGGTGTCCCGGCCGTGAGCGATCTCTGACAATTCCAACAAAGAGAGAGGCAATACCCATGGGTGTGTACGACTACAAGAACCTGAGCACTGCAGACGCCAAAGCGATGTTCACCGATGCGATGGCGATCACGCTGTACGCTTATCACAACCTCGACAATGGCTTTGCCACCGGTTACCAGCACAACGGCTTTGGCCTGGGCCTGCCGGCAACGTTGGCGACCGCGCTGATTGGCGGCACCGGCTCCCAAGGGGTGATTCCCGGTATCCCCTGGAATCCCGATTCGGAAAAAGCCGCACTGGACGCGGTACAGAAAGCCGGTTGGACACCCATCACCGCCGCGCAGCTGGGCTATGAAGGCAAAGTCGATGCACGGGGAACCTTCTTCGGTGAAAAGGCCGGCTATACCAGCGCCCAGGTGGAAATCCTCGGTAAGTACGACACTCAAGGGCACCTCACGGAAATCGGCGTCGCCTTTCGCGGCACCAGCGGCCCTCGTGAAATCCAGATCAGCGACTCCATCGGCGATGTCATCAATGACCTGTTGGCGGCATTGGGTCCACAGGATTACGCGAAAACTATGTGGGTGAAGCCTTCGGCAAGCTGCTCGCCGACGTCGCGGCGTTTGCCCGGGCCAACGGCCTGTCCGGCAAGGATGTGCTGGTCAGCGGTCACAGCCTCGGCGGGCTGGCAGTCAACAGTCTGGCGGATTTGAGCCGCGAAAAATGGGGCGGCTTCTTCCAGGATTCCAACTACATCGCCTACGCCTCGCCAACTCAAGGCAGTAGCGACAAGGTGCTGAACGTCGGCTATGAAAACGATCCAGTGTTCCGCGCGCTGGACGGTTCGGCGTTCAACCTGGCATCGGTCGGTGTGCACGATGCTAATCAAGCCTGGCCACCAACAACATTGTCAGCTTCAATGACCACTATGCGTCGACCGCATGGAATCTGCTGCCGTTTTCCATCCTCAACATTCCGACCTGGATTTCTCACCTGCCGACCGGCTACGGCGACGGCATGACCCGGGTGCTGGAGTCCCGGTTCTACGACCTCACCAGCAAAGACTCGACCATCATTGTTGCCAACCTCTCGACCCGGCGCGAGCCAACACCTGGGTCCAGGACCTGAACCGCAATGCCGACACCCACAAAGGCAGCACTTTCATTATCGGCAGTGACGGCAACGATCTGATTCAGGGCGGCAAGGGCAACGACTATCTGGAAGGCCGCGACGGCAACGACACCTTCCGCGATGCCGGTGGCTACAACATCCTGTTGGGCGGCCAGGGGCACAACGTGCTCGACCTGCAGCAGTCGGTGAAAAACTTCGACTTTGCCAACGACGGCGCCGGCAACCTGTACATCCGCGATGCCAATGGCGGCATCAGTATCACCCGTGACATCGGCAGCATCATGAGTAAGGAGCCGGGCTTTTTATGGGGGCTGTTCAAGGATGACGTGACCCACAGCGTCACCGCCAACGGGCTGGCGGACGGCAACCAGCTGACACAGTACGCGTCGTCGATAAAGGGCGGCGTGGGGAACGATACGCTCAAGGCGCAGGCGCTCGGCGATTGGTTGTTCGGCCTCGACGGCAACGATCATTTGACAGGAGGCAAGGGCAACGACGTGTTGATCGGCGGTGCCGGCGACGACTTGCTGGAATCGGGGCGGATCGATACGTTCCTGTTCAGCGGCGCGTTTGACCACGACCGGGTGCTGGGCTATCACGCGAACGACAAACTGGTGTTTCTCGGGGTGCAGGGCGTGTTGCCGAACGACGACTTCCGGGCCCATGCCACGGTGGTGGGGCAGGATACCGTGCTGACGTTTGGTGATGATTCGGTGACGTTGGTCGGGGTCGGGCTGGACAGCTTGACTGGTGCGGGGATTGTGATCGCCTGAGGATGATCGGACGCTTGTAGTTCTTCGCGAGCAGGCTCGCTTCCACAAGAATCACACGAATTCCTGTGGGAGCGCGCCTGTTCGCGAAGAACGATAGATCGGCAGAAAGTTCGGACGCGCCGAAAAATACCTGACAGCGCTTCCGCCTATCCTTTCCGATTGCATCGGGGAGGGCGTTGCTGGTATCTGTACGCATAACCAGTATTCGATATCCATGGCCCACTTTCCCGTGACTGAAAACCCCCTCGACGATCCGTTCTATTACTTGAACAACTTCATGCAAGTGCTTGACTGGCTTGAGCATCGCTATGGCGATGTGCTGAGCGTCGAGGAGCAGCGGTTCATTCGCGACTTCAATGATTTGTCTCGCGAATCCCGGGCATTGCTGGTCAGGATGGTGATGCGCAAGGGCATTCATTTCAGGTGCAGCAAACTGCATTACGCCGAAATCGGTGACATTGCCAGCGCTGCCGAACCGCTCGTGGCACTGGGGTGGCTCGATGAAAAACTGCCATTGTCGGTCGAGGTGCTGTTCGACCTGTTGCTCAAGGCCGAAGTCGTTCAATACTTTGGCAACGCCATCGACCAGCCCAAGGGTAAAAAGACCGATTGGCTGTTGGCGCTGGTCGAGCGGTTTCCCGAAGCGCGCAGTTTCGGTGAATGGTGTCCGTCGCTGAACGAGCGCTTGTTCAGTTTGACCATCATGGGCCTGTGCGATCGCTTGCGCTTGATGTTTTTCGGCAATCTTTATCAGGACTGGTCCGAGTTCGTGCTGGCCGACCTTGGTATCTTCACCTACGAAAGAGTTGAATTCTGCGCGGATTCCCGGGGTTTTCGCAGCCGTGAGGACGTGGACGCCTGCCTGTTCCTCCACCAATGCCAGCAGCGCTTCGAGGCCGGTGAGGCGTTGGCTGGCATCGTCGAGCAGATCAACGGGTTGACGCTGATCAACCCCTGGCTGCAAAGGCGTCGTGACAAGCTGCTGTTCCAGATCGCCCAGCACTGCGAACGCATGGCGGATTTCTCCATGGCGCTGGCGTTGTACCGCAATTGTGCCTACCCCGGCGCACGTCAGCGGTTGATCCGCGTGCTGGAACGCTGCGGTGAATACGAGCGGGCCCTGGAACTCGCCATCCAGGCCGAACAGTCACCACAAAGCGCCGCCGAACAACAACAGTTGCTGCGCCTGTTGCCCCGACTGCGGCGCAAACTGGGCGGTCCGCCGGTGAAACGTCCGTCTGCGCGGGAAATGCTGCGTCTGGAACTGCAACTGCCCAGGACCGACCCGGTGATGTCGGTGGAATTTCACGTTCAAGCGCACCTGACGGAAGATTCGGCGCCGGTGCATTACGTCGAAAACAGCCTGATCAACTCACTGTTCGGCCTGCTGTGCTGGCCAGCCATTTTTGCGCCGTTGCCGGGGGCCTTTTTCCACCCGTTCCAGCGCGGCCCGGTGGACCTGTTCAACGAAGACTTCCATGAGCGCCGGGCCGACCTGTTCGGAGCCTGCCTTGCGGAACTCGACGACGGGCGATACCGGTCGACCATTCATCGGCGCTATCACGAAAAATGGGGCGTGCAGTCGCCCTTCGTGTTCTGGAACGTACTGAGCGACGAATTGCTGGAACAAGCCCTGGACTGCTTGCCGGCCGAGCACCTCAAGCATTGGTTCAACCGCCTGTTGCTGGACATCAAGGCCAACCGCGCCGGCATGCCGGACCTGATCCAGTTCTGGCCGCAGCAAAAGACCTACCGCATGATCGAAGTCAAAGGCCCGGGGGATCGCCTGCAGGATAACCAGCTGCGCTGGCTGGAGTTCTGCCACGAACACCAGATGCCGATTGCCGTGTGCTACGTGCAATGGGCGGAGCAGGACGCTTGAGCTACAGCATTGCGGTGCGGGCGCTGTGTGAGTTCACCGCCAAGACCGGCGACCTCGATCTGCGTTTCACTCCGTCGCCCACCGCACTGGAGGGCATCGTCGGGCACCGTACGGTGGCATCGCGCCGCAGCGAGGGCTATCAAAGTGAAGTCGCTCTTGAAGGCCAGTATCAAACCTTGACGGTCAAGGGCAGGGCGGATGGTTATGACCCAGGGCAAAACTGCCTGGAAGAGGTCAAGACCTACCGCGGTGACTTGAGCAGACAACCGGCCAACCACCGTCAATTGCATTGGGCCCAGGCCAGGATCTACGGCTGGTTGATGTGCCGCAAACTGGGGCTGCCACAGATCAATCTTGCACTGGTGTATTTCGACATCGTCAGCGAAAAGGAAACCAGCCTGGTCGAGCCCTTCGAGGCCGCGCAACTGCAACAGTTCTTCGAGCTGCACTGCGCGCGCTTCCTCCAATGGGCGCAACAGGAAGTCGCCCATCGCGACGGGCGCAATCTCGCGGCGCAGCATCTGGCGTTTCCCACACCGATTTTCGGACGGGGCAGCGCCACCTGGCCGAGTCGGTGTTCAAGGCTGTCAGCACGGGGCGCTGCCTGATGGCCCAGGCGCCCACTGGCATCGGCAAAACCCTGGGCACCTTGTTTCCCATGTTCAAGGCACTGGCACCGCAGCAACTGGACAAGGTGTTCTTCCTCACGGCGAAAACCCTGACGCAAACTGGCCCTGGACGCCGCGCAAGTGATTCTTGCCAGTGCCGATGCGCCGCCGTTGCGGGTGCTGGAGATGATCGCCCGGGACAAGGCCTGCGAACACCCGGACAAAGCCTGCCACGGCGAGTCCTGTCCACTGGCCCGGGGTTTCTACGATCGCCTGCCGCCGCGCGGCAGGCGGCCGGTCAACTGAGCCTGTTGAACCAGAGCGCCTTGCGCGAGGTCGCCCTGGCACACGATGTCTGTCCGTATTACCTGAGCCAGGAAATGGCGCGCTGGGCCGACGTGGTGGTTGCCGACTACAACTATTATTTCGATTTCAGCGCGCTGCTGTTCGGTCTGGCCCAAGCCAACAACTGGAAAGTCGCGGTGCTGGTCGACGAAGCCCATAACCTGGTGGAACGCGGCCGGCAGATGTACAGCGCCAGTCTCGATCAGGCGACCTTCAACAGCGTGCGCAAAACCGCGCCCGAAGTGCTGAAAAAGCCGATGCAGCGGGTCAACCGCCAGTGGAATGCCCTGCATAACGCGCAAACCGGCGCCTACCAGGCCTATGACAAGGCGCCGGAAAAGCTCCTTCAGGCACTGTCATCGTGCAGCGCCAGCATGGGTGATTATATGAACGATCACCCGCAAGGACTGGACAGCACACTGCAGGGCTTTTACTTCGACATGCTGCATTTTTGCCGGGTGGCCGAACTGTTCGACGAGCAATTCCTGTTCGACATCAGCAAGCGTGACCTCGAGCGCAAGCGCAATCTCTCGCAGCTGTGCCTGCGCAATGTGGTACCCGCCGGGCTCATCCGCCCGCGCCTGACTGCCGCGCGCAGCACGGTGCTGTTTTCCGCGACCCTCAGCCCCCGGCACTATTACGCCGATTTACTGGGAACACCGGCAGATACGGTGTGTATCGACGTCGAGTCACCGTTTCATGCCGATCAACTGCAAGTGCACATCGTCAATCGGATCTCCACGCGGTTCGTCCATCGCCAGTCCTCGCTCGAACCGATCGTGGACTTGATTGCCAGACAGTTCTGCAAACGCCCCGGCAATTACCTGGCGTTTTTCAGCAGTTTCGATTATTTGCATCAGGTGGCGCAGTTACTCGCCGAGAAACATCCGCACATCAGTCTGTGGTCGCAGTCCTGAGGCATGGGCGAAGCGCAACGTCAGCAGTTTCTCGATCAATTCCACGCCGACGGCCAGGGTGTCGGCTTTGCGGTACTGGGCGGGGCCTTTGGTGAAGGCATCGATTTGCCCGGTGCCCGGTTGATCGGCGCATTTATCGCCACGTTGGGGCTGGCACAGCTCAATCCGGTGAACGAGCAACTGAAGCGGCGCATGGCCGCCATTTTTGGCGCCGGTTACGACTATACGTATCTGTTTCCCGGCATACAGAAAGTGGTGCAGGCCGCTGGACGGGTCATCCGTACGCAACAGGACCAAGGGGTGGTGATGTTGATCGATGACCGTTTTGGCGAGGGCAAGGTCAAGCAGTTGCTACCGCGTTGGTGGGCTTTCCAAATTCCCGATATGACGCATACTCCAGAGAAACAATGAGACGGTGGGATCAATGCGCGAAGATCGATCCAGGGTCAGTGCCATCGAAGACGGTCGTTTTCGGCTATTGATCGATGCGGTGATCGACTACGCGATCTACATGATTGATCCCGATGGCATCATTATCAGCTGGAATGCCGGCGCCAGGCGTTTCAAGGGATATGAGGAAGCCGAGATCCTCGGTCAGCATTTCTCGCGTTTCTATACCGATGAAGATCGCCGTGCCGGTATGCCCCAGCGGGCGCTGGACACGGCCATTCGCGAAGGGCGCTTCGAGGGCGAAGGCTGGCGGGTGCGCAAGGACGGTACGCGTTTCTGGTCCCATGTGGTCATCGATCCGATCTTCGACCCGTCGGGCACGTTACTGGGTTTCGCCAAGATCACCCGGGACCTGACCGATCGCAAAATGGCCGAGGAAGTCCTCAAGCAGAGCGAGCAGCAGTTCCGCCTGTTGGTGCAGAGCGTTACTGACTACGCGATCTATATGCTTTCGCCGGACGGACGCGTAAGCAACTGGAACCCTGGAGCCCAGCGCATCAAGGGTTACTTGCCGGAAGAAGTCATTGGCCAGCATTTTTCGATGTTCTATACCCCGGAGGATCGCGAAGCCTGCGAGCCACAAAGGACGCTGGACATCGCTGTTCGTGAGGGGCGCTTTGAAAACAAGGGCTGGAGGATGCGCAAGGACGGTACGCGGTTCCTCGCCCACGTCATCGTCGACCCGATCCGGGGTGACACCGGCACCTTGCTTGGTTTTGCCAAGATTACCCGCGATATCACTGAAGTCACGCAAGCGCAGCAGGTGCTGGAGCAAACCCGGGAGGCCTTGTTCCAGGCGCAGAAAATGCAGGCCATCGGCCAGCTCAGCGGCGGGATCGCTCACGACTTCAACAACCTGCTGACGGTGATACTCGGCAATCTGGAAATCGTGCGCAAACGGGTGACGGACGACCCCAAAATAACCCGGTTGATCGACAATGCCACCCAAGGTGCCTTGCGCGGTGTTTCCCTGACCCAGCGCATGCTGGCGTTTGCCCGACGCCAGGAGCTCAAGTCGGAACCGGTGTGGATACCGGCATTGGTGGAAGGCATTTCCGGGCTATTGCGCAGCTCTCTCGGGCCTTCGGTGAAAATCGAAACGCGTTTTCCCGAGGGTCTCGAACCGGTGATGGCTGACCTCAACCAGCTGGAACTGGCGGTCCTGAACCTGGCGACCAATGCCCGTGATGCCATGCCCCACGGCGGGACCCTCATCTTCAGTGCCAGAACCGATGAAGTGACTGACAGCGCCACTTCATCCCTGGCGGCGGGGCGTTACATCTGCCTGAGTATTGCCGATACGGGCGAGGGCATGGACGAAACCACGCTGGCCTCGGCGATGGACCCGTTCTTTACCACCAAGGGCGTGGGTAAAGGCACGGGCCTGGGGTTGTCGATGGTCCACGGCTTTATCGAGCAATTGGGTGGGCGCTTCATCCTCAAAAGCCAGAAGCACCAAGGTACGACCGCCGAACTCTGGTTACCGGTCGCCGCCAGTGATTCGGTCGCCCAACCGGTCGCCAAAACGTTGGCCGTGACGGTGCCTCGCCTGTGCGTACTGGTGGTGGACGATGACAGCCTGGTGCTGACCAGCACCAGCCTGCTGCTCGAGGACCTCGGGCACCGGGTCATCAGTGCGGCCTCCGGTGCCATGGCGCTGGAGTTGTTTGAAAGTGAACCGGATATTGATCTGGTCATCACCGACATGGCCATGCCGCAGATGAATGGCGCGCAACTGGCCAATACCATCAGGACCATGCGACCGAGCGTGCCGATCATCCTCGCCACGGGTTATGCCGAACGGCTGGAAGGCATTGCGGCCCATCTGCCACGTTTGTCGAAACCCTTTACCCAACTCAACCTGGTGGAAGTCATTGCCTTGGCGATGAAGTGACGCGGTGGAGCAAATTGCCCGGTACTTGTAGGAGCGAGCTTGCTCGCGATGGTGTGTCAGCTGAGTGAATGTCGACTGACACTCCATCGCGAGCAAGCTCGCTCCTACAGGGGATATCAGGCCCTGAGATGGCGCAAACTGCGCTCCATCCGTGCAATGCCTTCTTCCAGCAGCGACCGTGGGCAGCCGAAATTCAGGCGCACGAACTGCTTGCAGTCATCGCCGAAGTCCAGGCCGGCGCTCAAACCGACCCTGGCTTGTTCCAGGAAGAACTGCTGCGGGTTGTCCAGCCCCAGTGCCGTGCAGTCGAGCCATGCCAGGTAGGTGCTTTGCGGCAGGTTCATGGTGATGCCCGGCAGGCGGGTGCGCACGGCCTCGGCGAGGAAATCGCGGTTGCCCTGCAGGTAGACCTTAAGCGCGGCCAGCCATGGCGCGGCTTCGCTGTAGGCGACGCGGGTGGCTTCCATGCCCAGCGGATTGACACTGTCGACCATGCCGCAACGGGCGTGGTTGACCTTCTCGCGCAGGTGGCGGTCCTGGATGATCATGAACGAGGTTTTCAGGCCGGCGATGTTGTAGGCCTTGCTCGCCGACATCAGCGTGATGGTGCGCTGGGCAATCTGCGGGCTCAGGGTAGCCATCGGAATGTGCGTGCGGCCGTCGAAGCACAACTCGGCGTGGATCTCGTCGGAAATGATCCAGGCATCATGCTCAAGGCAGATGTCGGCAATGGCTTGCAGTTCTGCACGGGGAAAGGCCTTGCCCAGCGGGTTATGCGGGTTGCTCAGCAGCAGTGCGCCACCGCCTTGCAGTGACTGGCTCAAGGCATCCAGCTGCGTGGTGTAGGTGCCATCGGCTTGCGCTTCGAAATTCAGCTCGACCTTGTTCAGACCCCAATGCCCGGGGGCGTGGCGCAGCGGCGGGTAGTTCGGAACCTGCACGACGACGTTCTGTTGCGGCTGCACCAGGGCCTTCAATGCCATGTTGAAGCCCGACTCGACGCCCGGCAGGAAAATCAGCGCCTGGGGCTCGACGCGCCAGGCGTATTTGTTCCAGAGGTCGGCAACGATCGCCTCGCGCAGGTCCTCCTGGGCCACGCTGTAACCGACCATCGGGTGTTCCAGGCGCTTTTGCAGGGCCTGGATGATCACCGGTGGCGCAGCGAAATCCATGTCGGCGACCCACATCGGCAACACGTCGGCCGGGTAGCGGCTCCACTTGGTACTGCCGGTGTTGTGGCGGTCGAACACCTGATCAAAATCGAAAGTCATGCGGGGTCTCGTAACGGCAGGTTGGTTATGGCGCCATGATAATCGCCAACCCCTGTAGGAGCAGAGCTTGCTCGCGATGGAGTGTCAGTCGACACGTTCTCAGCTGACACACCATAGTCGGAACGCCGCCCGGAGCAAGCTCGCTCCTACAATGGGTTGTGTCCGGGGCCCGACGGTCGGCTGTCATGGTGAATTCGACAGCATTGACTACAGTTTGTAGTGTCGGCAGCCGGACTGCCGCGACCGTGGTTGTTGAAAAAAGCCCGGCCATGTACCGGGCGCCACCTGATCAGGAGTGCACGATGGATCTCAGCCGTCGTCAGTTCTTCAAGGTCGCCGGCATCGGCCTTGCAGGCTCTAGCCTGGGCGCGTTGGGCATGGCCCCGACGCCAGCCTTTGCCGAACAGGTGCGTCACTTCAAGCTCGCCCACACCCATGAAACCCGCAACACCTGCCCGTATTGCTCGGTCGGTTGCGGCTTGATCATGTACAGCCAGGGCGATACGGCGAAGAATGTCGCGCAAAACATCATCCATATCGAAGGCGACGCCGACCACCCGGTCAACCGCGGCACCCTTTGCCCCAAAGGCGCAGGCCTGCTGGACTTCATCCACAGCCCTGGCCGCCTGCAATACCCGCAGACGCGCAAACCCGGCAGCACCGAGTGGACCCGCATCTCCTGGGATGAAGCGCTCGATCGCGTCGCCGACCTGATGAAGGCCGACCGCGACGCCAACTTCACCGAGAAGAACGCCCAGGGCCAAACGGTGAACCGCTGGCTGACCACCGGTTTCCTCGCGGCATCGGCAGCCTCCAGTGAAGCTGGATATATCACCCACAAAGTGGTTCGCAGTCTCGGCATGCTGGGGTTCGATAACCAGGCGCGTGTCTGACACGGCCCGACGGTGGCAAGTCTTGCCCCGACGTACGGCCGTGGAGCCATGACCAATACCTGGACCGATATCGCCAACGCGAATCTGGTTCTGGTGATGGGCGGCAACGCAGCAGAAGCGCACCCGTGCGGCTTCAAATGGGTGACCGAGGCCAAGGCGCACAACAAGGCGCGGCTGATCGTGGTCGATCCGCGTTTTACCCGGACCGCTTCGGTGGCCGACTATTACGCGCCGATCCGTACCGGCACCGACATCGCCTTCATGGGCGGGTTGATCAATTACCTGCTGACCGAGGACAAGATCCAGCACGAGTACGTGCGCAACTACACCGACGTTTCGTTCATCGTCAAAGCCGGCTATGGCTTCGAGGACGGGATCTTCAGCGGCTACGACGCGGCCAAGCGCCTGTACACCGACAAGTCCGGCTGGGGCTATGAACTGGGCGAAGACGGCTTTGCCAAGGTCGATCCGACCCTGCAAGACCCACGTTGTGTCTATCAGTTGATGAAGCAGCATTACAGCCGCTACAGCAAAGAGCTGGCGAGCCAGATTTGTGGCATGCCGGTCGATGCCATGCAGAAAATATGGGAGGAAATCGCCACTTGCTCGCAACCGGGCAAGACCATGACCATCCTCTATGCGCTGGGCTGGACCCAGCACTCGACTGGCGCGCAGATGATCCGCAGCGCGGCGATGGTGCAATTGCTGCTGGGCAACGTCGGCATGCCGGGCGGGGGCGTGAATGCCTTGCGCGGGCACTCCAACATCCAGGGGCTGACAGACCTGGGGCTGTTGTCCAACTCACTGCCGGGATACCTCTCGCTACCCGGCGATGCCGAACAGGATTACAACGCCTACATCGTCAAGCGCACGCAGAAACCATTGCGTCCGGGGCAACTGTCCTACTGGCAGAACTACGGCAAATTCCACGTCAGCCTGATGAAAGCCTGGTATGGCGCCAACGCCACGGCCGAGAACAACTGGGCCTACGACTACCTGCCGAAACTGGACATTCCCCAATACGACATCCTCAAGGTGTTCGACCTGATGGGCCAGGGCAAGGTCAATGGCTACCTGTGCCAGGGCTTCAACCCGATTGCTGCGCTGCCGGACAAAAACCGGGTGACCGCGGCACTGGCCAAACTGAAGTGGCTGGTGGTGATGGACCCGCTGGCCACCGAAACCTCGGAGTTCTGGCGCAATGTCGGGTCGTACAACGATGTGAAGAGTGCCGACATCCAGACCGAAGTCATTCGCCTGCCCACCACCTGCTTTGCCGAGGAGGATGGCTCGCTGGTCAACAGCAGTCGCTGGCTGCAATGGCACTGGAAGGGTGCCGACGGGCCGGGTGAAGCGCAGACCGACATCCGGATCATGAGCGAACTGTTCGTGCGCCTGCGCCAGCGCTATCAGGCCGAAGGCGGCAAGTACCCCGATCCGCTGCTCAAGCTGTCGTGGCCGTACAAGATCCCGGACGAACCTTCGCCCGAGGAGCTGGCGAAGGAAATCAACGGCTACGCCACCACTGACTTCACCGACGCCACGGGCGCGGCGATCAAGGGCAATTCGCAACTGGCCGGGTTTGGCCAGCTCAAGGATGACGGCAGCACGGCGTCCGGCTGCTGGATTTTCTGTGGCAGCTGGACCGAGCTGGGCAACCAGATGGCCCGCCGCGACAACAGCGACCCGTACGGCATGCACCAGCATCAGGGCTGGGCCTGGGCGTGGCCGGCCAACCGGCGGATTCTCTACAACCGCGCCTCGGCGGATTTGCAAGGCAAACCGTGGGATCCGAAAAAACGCCTGGTGTGGTGGAACGGCAAGGCCTGGGCCGGCACCGATGTGCCGGACTACAAGGTCGACGTGCCGCCGGAAGCCGGGATGAATCCATTCATCATGAACCCCGAAGGCGTGGCGCGATTCTTCGCCGTCGACAAGATGAACGAAGGCCCGTTCCCCGAGCACTACGAGCCGTTCGAGACACCGATCGGCATCAACCCACTGCACCCGCAAAACAAGAAAGCCACCAGCAACCCGGCGGCGCGGATTTTCGATTCGGTCTGGGACTCCCTCGGCGTGGCCAAGGATTACCCGTACGCCGCCACCAGTTACCGGCTGACCGAGCATTTCCACTTCTGGAGCAAACATTGCAAGCTCAACGCGATTGCCCAGCCCGAGCAGTTCGTGGAAATCGGCGAAGTGCTGGCCAAGGAAAAAGGCATCGTCGCCGGCGACCGGGTACGGGTCAGCAGCAAGCGAGGCTTCATTGAAGCGGTGGCCGTGGTGACCAAGCGGATTCGCCCGCTGCAGGTCAACAATCAGGTGGTGCACCAGATCGGCATTCCGCTGCACTGGGGGTTCACCGGGCTCACGCGGCACGGTTACCTGACCAACACCCTGGTGCCGTTCCTCGGCGATGGCAACACCCAGACCCCGGAATCCAAGTCATTCCTGGTCAACGTGGAGAAAGTCTAAATGGCCAGCCAAGACATCATCGCCCGTTCGGCCACCACCACAGTCCCGTCCTCGGTACGCCAGCTGGAGGAAGTCGCCAAGCTGATCGACACCACCAAATGCATCGGTTGCAAGGCTTGCCAGGTCGCCTGCTCGGAATGGAACGAACTGCGGGACGAGGTCGGTCACAACCATGGCACCTACGACAACCCGCAGGACCTCACCGCAGAAACCTGGACGCTGATGCGCTTCACCGAGCACGAGACCGACGCCGGCAACCTCGAATGGCTGATCCGTAAGGATGGCTGCATGCACTGCGCCGAGCCCGGTTGCCTGGCGGCGTGCCCCAGCCCCGGCGCGATCATCAAGCACGCCAATGGCATCGTCGATTTCAACCAGGACCATTGCATCGGCTGCGGCTACTGCATCACCGGGTGTCCGTTCAACATTCCACGGATCTCGCAAAAGGATCACAAGGCCTACAAATGTACCTTGTGCTCGGACAGGGTGGCGGTAGGGCTGGAACCGGCCTGTGTGAAAACCTGCCCGACCGGTGCCATCGTGTTCGGTTCCAAGGACGACATGAAGGAACATGCCGCCGAGCGTATCGTCGATCTCAAAAGCCGGGGCTTTGAAAACGCCGGTCTGTATGACCCCGAAGGCGTCGGCGGCACCCACGTGATGTACGTGTTGCACCACGCCGATACGCCAAGACTGTATGCCGGTTTACCCGATCACCCGGCGATCAGTCCGCTGGTCGGGCTGTGGAAAGGCGTGAGCAAGCCGTTGGCGCTGTTGGCCATGGGTGCAGCGGTGCTGGCCGGGTTCTTCCACTACGTGCGCGTCGGCCCGCAAATCGTCGAAGAGGATGAGCATCCGGCCCCGCCGGACAACGCCGTGCACGAAGTCGATCCGTCGGTGCACACCTTCGATCCCCGTGGGGAGGGCAGGCCATGAGCAACAAGACGATCCTGCGCTACACCAGCAACCAGCGCACCAATCACTGGCTGGTGGCGATTCTGTTCTTCATGGCCGGGCTGTCCGGGCTGGCGCTGTTCCACCCGGCGCTGTTCTGGCTGAGCAACCTGTTCGGCGGCGGCCCCTGGACACGCATCCTCCACCCGTTCATGGGCGTGCTGATGTTCGTGCTGTTTCTCGGTCTGGTGTTGCGCTTCTGGCGCGCCAACTACTTCATCGCCAATGATCGCCTGTGGCTCAAGCGCATCGACCGGGTGATGCTGAACAACGAGGAGGGCGTACCGCCCATCGGCAAATACAACCCCGGGCAGAAGCTGCTGTTCTGGACTTTACTGCTGTGCATGCTGGTGCTGCTACTGAGCGGTCTGGTGATCTGGCGTGCGTACTTCAGCGACTGGTTCGGCATCACCACGATACGCTGGGCGATGTTGCTGCATGCGTTGGCCGCTTTCGTGCTGATCCTGAGCATCATCGTGCACATCTATGCCGGCATCTGGATCAAGGGCTCGGTCAGCGCCATGGTGCACGGCCGGGTCAGCCGCGGCTGGGCGAGGAAACACCACGAACTCTGGTATCGCCAATTGACTCAAGATGAGACCCGCGACGAAGCACCCGAGCGACCGATCACCAAAAAGGGCTGACATTTGCCAACCATCCTCGAACCCGGAGAAATCGAAGCGGCGGCCAGTTCGCCGCCGTTTCTGTACATGCCGCCGCATAACCTGTTCAGCCTGCGCGCCCAGCGCCTGGAAACGCTCGCCGAAGGGCACTCGCTGGCCGATTACCTGCGCCTGATTGCCGGGTTGTGCCGGGTGCAGCAGCAGGTGCTGGACGACCCGCCGCTTGGCGAGCCCCTCGACCGGCAACGCATCGAATTGTGCCAGCAACACGGCTTGCCGCCGTTTGCGGCCGACAGCCTGGCACGGGAAGACGATTGGCAGCTTTACCTCGATGCCTTGCTGCAGCGCTATAGCGCACCGGAACCCTGCGCCGTGGCCGATGCCGTGCAAACCTTGCGCCTGGCCGGTGCCGGGCAACGCCGCGCCTGGGTGGTGGCGTTGCTCAGCGGCCAGTATTCGCTGGTGCCGGCGGCGCTGGTGCCGTTTCTCGGTGCGGCGCTGCAAACTGCGTGGAGCCACTGGCTGTTGAGCACGCCGAACCTGGCTCTGACCCCAGGCGACAGCCTCAGCCAGTGCCCGGCCTGTGGCTCGCCGGCCATGGCCGGGGTCATCCGCCATCGCGGCAAGCACAATGGCTTGCGTTATCTGGTCTGTTCGCTGTGCGCCTGCGAGTGGCATGTGGTGCGGGTCAAGTGCGTGTATTGCGAGCAGAGCAAGGGCCTGGAATACCTCAGCCTCGAAGATGACCGCCATGCCGCCAACCAGGCGCCGTTGCGCGCCGAAGTCTGCCCCGGTTGCAACAGCTATCTGAAGTTGCTCTATCTGGAGAACGATGCGGACGCCGAAGCACTGTCGACAGACCTGTCCAGCCTGATGCTCGACATGCGCCTGGCCCAGGACGGTTATCAGCGTTTGGCACCGAATCTGTTGCTGGCGCCGGGAGACGAGTAACCGCAGCGTCTACACTCTGGCGCGACGGTCATTCGTTTTGAGGAGCGCCAGATGCCTGCACGCGGTGCCAGCCAATCCTTGCGTCTACCTTCCATCGACAGTTTGTTGCGGCACCCGGCGTGCCAGCCGTTGTCCGAGCGCTATGGCCGCGACGTCCTGCTGACGGCCTTGCGGCTGTTGCTGGACGAGTTACGCGAAGGGGTGCAGCAAGGTTTGCTCGAACCTGTAGAAGTCAGCGCCGAAGTGCTGGCGGGCAGGGTCGGCGAACGTTTGGCGATCGAGCATCGCAGCCATGTGCGGCGGATGTTCAACCTCACCGGCACGGTGCTGCACACCAACCTGGGGCGGGCATTGTTGCCCGAGGAAGCGATTGAGGCGGTGCAAATGGCTGCCCGCTATCCGCTCAACCTGGAGTTTGACCTGTGCAGTGGCAAGCGCGGTGACCGCGACGACCTGATCGAAGGCTTGATCCGCGAACTGACCGGCGCCGAAGCGGTGACCGTGGTCAACAACAATGCCGCGGCGGTCTTGCTGACCCTCAACAGCCTGGGTGCGCGCAAGGAAGGGATTATTTCCCGCGGCGAACTGATTGAAATCGGCGGCGCCTTCCGCATTCCCGACATCATGGCCCGTGCCGGGGTGAAGCTGGTTGAGGTCGGCACCACCAACCGCACCCATGTCCGCGACTACGAAGCCGCCATCGGCCCACGCAGCGGATTGATCATGCGGGTGCACGCGAGCAACTACAGCATTCAAGGCTTCACCACGAGCGTGCCGACCGCCGAACTGGCGCAACTGGCACACCGGCACGGCTTGCCGCTGCTCGAAGACCTGGGCAGCGGCAGCCTGCTGGACTTGACCCGCTGGGGGCTGCCCGCTGAACCGACGGTGCGTCAGGCGCTGCTCGATGGCGCGGACATTGTCACCTTCAGTGGCGACAAACTGCTCGGCGGGCCCCAGGCCGGGCTGATTGTCGGCCACAAGGAACTGATCGCCAGGATCAAGGAAAACCCGCTCAAGCGTGCGCTGCGGGTCGACAAAATGACCCTGGCGGCCCTGGAAGCGGTGTTGGGTTTGTACCGCAACCCGGACCGACTGGCCGAGCGCTTGCCCAGCCTGCGCCTGTTGACCCGGCCACAGGCCGATATCCTCGCCCAGGCCGAGCGATTGCGGCCAGCGCTGGCTCATGTGTTGGGTGAGGGCTGGTGCGTCAGCGCCATGCCGGCACTGGGCATGATCGGCAGCGGCAGCCAACCGGTGGCGCGGCTGGCCAGCGCGGCGCTGTGTTTGCGTCCTCTGACGTCCAAGCGCTTGCGCGGGCGCTCCCTGTTGACACTGGAAGCAGCCTTTCGCGCCTTGCCGATCGCGGTACTCGGGCGCATTGACGATGACGCCCTGTGGCTGGACCTGCGGCAACTGGACGATGAGCCGGCATGGCTGACACAGCTCGATCAATTGCAGGTGGAGGGCCGGGCAGGGTGATTGTCGGCACCGCAGGGCACATCGACCACGGCAAGACGGCGCTGCTTCAGGCGCTCACTGGCCAAGCGGGTGACCGACGCCGGGAAGAGCGTGAGCGCGGCATGACCATCGACCTCGGCTACCTGTATGCCGAGCTGGAGCCGGGAGCGGGCTTGACTGGTTTCATCGACGTTCCAGGGCATGAGCGCTTCACCCACAACATGCTTGCCGGGGCGCAGGGCATCGATCTGGTGTTGCTGGTAGTGGCCGCCGATGACGGGGTGATGCCGCAGACCCGCGAGCACCTGGCGATTGTCGAGTTGCTGGGCATCCCCCGGGCGCTGGTGGCGATCAATAAGTGCGACCGGGTCGACAGCGCCAGGGTGCAGGTCGTGCGCGATCAGGCCCGCACCTTGCTCGCGCCCGGGCCCTATGCCGATGCACCGCTGATGGCGCTGTCGAGTGTGACCGGCGAGGGCATCGAATCCTTGCGCAAGGCGTTGCTCGATGCCCAGCGTGAAGTGTCGCAACGCAGCACTGAAGGAGGTTTTCGCCTGGCGATCGATCGGGCCTTCAGTGTGGCCGGGGCCGGTATCGTGGTGACCGGTACCGCGCTGTCCGGTCAGGTTGCGGTGGGCGATACCTTGCTGCTGGGGCCACAAGGCAAACCGGTGCGCATTCGTGGCCTGCACGCGCAAAACCAGGCCGCCGACCACGCCGTTGCCGGCCAGCGCGTGGCATTGAACCTGAGTGCCGAACGGCTGGCCCTGGAGCATATCCATCGCGGCCACTGGTTGCTGGCCGCCGGCTTGTACGCACCGACCCAGCGCCTGGACATCGACATGCGCTTACTCCCCGGCGAGCCCCGGGCCTTCGAGCACTTTCAACCGGTGCACGTGCACCTCGGCACCCAGGACGTCACCGCTCGAGTCGCCTTGCTCGAAGGCGTCAGTCTTGCGCCCGGTGGGCGGATGTTCGCGCAACTGCTGCTCAATACACCGGTGCAGGCGGTGAAAGGCGACCCGCTGATCCTGCGTGATCAGAGTGCCCAACGCACCCTGGGTGGCGGCCGGGTGCTCGATCCGTTTGCACCCGCTCGGCAACGTCGCAGCCCCGAACGATTGGCGCAACTGCAGGCGCTGGCGAACAGCGCAAGGCTGGAAGATGTGTTGCCGGCATTGCTGGCCCACAGCGACACCGGGCTGGATCCGCAGCGCCTGGAACGGCAGTTCAACCGACCGCGCAGCAGTTGGACATTGCCCGCTGATGTGCGCTTGATCGACACCCGCCAGGGCGCGTTGCTGTTCAGTGCCAGCCGCTGGGAAGCCTTGAAGGCTGCAGTGCTCGAGCAACTCGAGCGTTTCCATCAGCTTGAAGCGGATCAGATGGGGCCGGACCGGGATCGCCTGCGCCGATTCACCGGTTGTGAGATGGAGCGCTCGACATTCATCAGTCTGCTCGACGAATTGCTGGCCAGCGGCGACATCGCCAGCAACGGCCCGTGGTTGCATCTGCCCGGGCATCAGGTGCGTTTGAGCGAAGAGGACGAAGCCCTGTGGCTGCAATTGCAGCCGTTGTACGAGCAGGCGGGCTTCGCGCCGCCGTGGGTTCGCGACCTGGGGCATGACGAAGCGGCCGTACGCGGGTTGCTGCGCAAAATGGCGCGTCTGGGCTTGATGCATCAAGTGGTGCGGGACCTGTTTTACCCCGACAGCATGATTCGCCGATTGGCGGCTATGCTGTTGCAACTGGCGGACGCCAACCCGGTGATTCAGGTGGCGGCGTTTCGTGATGCGGTGGGCCTGGGGCGCAAGCGCAGCATTCAGATACTGGAGTACTTCGACCGTATCGGCCTGACCCGGCGCTTTGGCGATCGTCGGCAGGTTCGCCCGGACAGTGCGTTGGCCCAGCGCACGGAGCTCTGATACCAGGGCATGATCCAGGGGCATGGTTTCAAGGAAGGCAATCGCGCCCGGTGGCGCGGCCGGGCTTCAAACCCGGTTGGGGACGGCATCCGTTCCCGGGCAGGTTCGACTCCGGCTGCCTTCCGCCACTTTCCGCTCAGAACGGCCCGAAGTTCAACGGATACTGGATGACCACGTACACCCGGTCGATGTCATCGCCGGCCTGGGCCGCGTTCGCCCGGTGCGACACATGGGACAGTTGCAACGACAAACCCTTGGCCGTCCCGGACTGCACGACGTAGTGCAGGTCGATGTCGCGCTCCCAGTGTTTGCCCCCGGCACCTTGTTGCGGCACGAAGGTGCCGGTCGCCGGGTCGAACGGGTTGTAGGCCCCGCCTTGTGGCGCATGCGTGCCGTCGATCTGGTCACCGGTGACGTAACGGGTCATGAACTTCAGGCCAGGTATGCCGAAGGTAGCCAGGTCCAGGTCGTAACGAACCTGCCAGGAGCGTTCGCGGGCGCCATTGAAGTCGGCGTATTTGATCGAGTTGGCCAGGTAAATGGAGTCGCCACCGACAAAATCGAACGGCGTATCACCGTCGATTTTCTGATAGGCCAGGGTGAACGCATGGGCGCCCAGCGTGTATTGACCGGACAGGCTGTACGCGGTGTTGTCGATGGCACCGGCCAGCGCCTGGCCAGTGTCCTTGGTGTGATAGAGGTTGGCGTCGAGGAACACTTCGGACTGCCTGAAGTGCAGGTTGCCGTAGTACTGGTGCCAGGTGTCGGTTAACTCCGAAGCATACAGCGCGCCGCCGACCGGGCTTCGGGTAAACAGGTCGGCGCCGACAAACGAAATGCCGCCGGCCTCGGTGTTGGCGCCATAGCCGAAAAAGTCGCCCTTGCCTGAAGCACTGTCCTGATTCTTGAACGCCGTGAAGTGGCCGGCTTGCAGGTTCATGCCATCGATTTCGCGACTGTTGAGCAGAAAACCGGTGGCGTACTCCGGTTGCAGGCGTTTGTCCGCGGTGTCGAATACCGGAGACTCGACCATCATTTCGCCATACACCAGGGTGGTTTTCGAGGCCTTGAGCTTGATCGCGCCGCCACCGCTGGAGTAGTGGCTTTCACTGCGGCCATCACTGCCCACGGGTAGCAAACCGGTTCCGGCATGGCCCTTGCCGCCATCGAGTTTCAATCCCAGAAAGGCATGGGCATCGAGGCCGAAGCCGACCGTGCCCGGTGTGAAACCGGATTCAAAAGCGCCGATAAAGCCCTGAGCCCACTCGGCTTTGTAGTTCTTGCCGGTCGGCGAGGGGGATCGATAGTCGCTGTTCAGGTAAAAGTTTCGATTGAGCACGCCAAGCGTTGCGCCGTCCAGAAAGCCCTGCGCCGATTCATCCGCCACCGCGTTCCCGGCTGTGCCGGCGAGCAGCACCGATAACCAGAACTGTAATCCGGCCCTGAGGTCTTGCGAGTCACACTTCATCAATCGTTCACCACAGGCACAGGGATGGTGGGTGATGACTCACTGTAGGAGCGAGCTTGCTCCGGGCGGCGTTCCGACGATGGTCTCAAGAGCGCCGCGTTTAGGCAGTAAACACGCGTTATCGTTAACGACCATCGCGAGCAAGCTCGCTCCTACAGTGAATCGTCATCCGCAGTCGCTTGTTTTCTCAACGGACATCTATGACCTTCGGACGCACCAGACATGGTCTTGGCGTAGATCTGGCCCAGACCGGAGGACGCCATGGTTACGTAGATCGCACCGGGAATATTGAATCGGTGTGCTGTCTTTGACTCATTGTGCGCATACGGTGCATTTGCTTCGCCATGCCGCCAAAACAAAATGAGCGCCACTTGGGCGCTCATTTTTTCCAATCCTTTTCAGTTCATTTTCGCCACGGCCGGCGGGGTCCACTGGCCATCGAGTGCGTCTGATTCCGGCCAATAAGCCCGGATGTACAGCGAAAAACCGGTGTCCCTGGGCGAGGGCAGCCAGTTGCTTTCTTTGTCCTTGCCCGGTGATTCGCTTTGCACATAGAGGGTCAACGAGCCATCAGGGTTGGTTTGCAGGGACTTGCTCTTGGTGCCGACGGAATAGCGCTTGCGATCATTGGGGGCGAAGAAGTGTTGTTCGTTGTACAGCGTCAGCGACCAGAAACCCCTGACCGGCGGCAGATTGCGTTTGGCGAATGTCACGCTGTAGTCGTACCGGCCGTTGAGGCGCAGGCCGTTCTCGTCCAGGTCCTGATAGAAGTACTTGGTCTCTTTCTGCCGGTTCACGAATATGTTCGAACGCGCCACGGCGGTACGGCTGAAATAGTCGGTGCCGAACGCTGCCCCGTTGCTCACCGTGCTCCAGTGATCCGGCAATTGCAGGCCATAGTTACGGAACTGCAACAGTGGGTCTATCACGTCGCTGTCGGCCTTTTTCGCCTCGTCGATCATCGCCGCCCGAAGTTGCGGATCGGCCTTGGCGATGCCCCCCAGGACGGCCATTTGCGCGTAACGGACTTCTTCGCCAGGCAATGGCTTGGCGTCCTTGAGCAGGGCCGGCAGTTCGTCGAAAAACTTCTCTGGTACCACCCATCTGGTTTCGGCGTTGCCATCGGCAGCCTGGGCCGGGAATGTCGGTTGTTTTTTCCAGTCGCGCTTTTTGATCTTGCCGTCGTATTGCGACAGTGGGTACATGTCGATGCCCGACAGGGCCGACTGTACGGCCAGGCGGTCGGCGGCGGTGTCGTCCTGAAAGACCCGCGGAATCACGAACCCGGTGTTCGTGCGCGACCGGTATACCCGGGTAATGCCGGGCGGCACCTTGCCGTTCCAGTCCGGGCCGACCAACAGGTAGAAACCTGGCTGGGTGTTATACATTTTGCCCAGCTCGGCGAAGCTGTCGGAACGCAGGTCGACCACCTGATACACCCAGAAGCGGCCGTCGAAATCCGGCACTTGCAGCACCACCGGCTCAAGGTCCAGAGCAATGCTGCCGGCGCCGTACACTACGTCCTGGTTCGGACAGGCCACCAGCCGCTGGGCCGGGTCAATGTAGTCACTGAGCATCGACAACCGGTTGATCGGGGCCACGGGCACAATGCCACCCATCAAGCCGGGCCCGGGCAGGTCTTTGAAAGCCAGGCGACGATTGAAGATGTTGGCCATCGGCCACGCCCAGAAATACGCCTCGCGCGCCAGCATGCGCACGTATGGCTCAGTGACTTTGGTGCCGGCGACGGGGCCTGGGACCGGGCTGGCGACGGTGGTCTCGACAGCGCGGCTCTGGGCACCCATCAGGGGGGTAGCGGCGAGCGTACTGGCGACCGTAAAGGCAAAGAGGGCGTGGTGCCGGGGCAAACGAATCATGAAGCGTCCTTACCTGATAGCAGTCACCCGATGCAGGTGGGTTGCTGAAAAGATAGCTCACGTTTGCTGCAGCGATGAGGGGAGGGCTGTTACCCATCGACCTCCATAAAAAGCGGCCCGTTTACGCAAACGAGCCGTGCGGTGGAGGTCGCTGTTCGAGGGACAAGCGCGTAACCCGAATCAGCCCTCAAAGATGGTCCGCATCGATCACCGCCTTGGCGAACGCCTGCGGAGCTTCCTGCGGCAGGTTGTGGCCGATGCCGCCGCTGATCAGCCGGAATTCGTATTTGCCGGTGAAACGCTTGGCATAGTCTTCGGGCGCAGGGTGCGGTGCGCCATTGGCATCGCCTTCCAGAGTAATGGTTGGCACGCTGATGGACGGTGCCTTGGCCAGTTTCTGCTCCAGCGCTTCGTATCGGCTTTCGCCCTGGACCAGGCCCAGGCGCCAGCGGTAGTTGAATATGGTGATGTCGACATGGTCCGGGTTGTCCAGTGCCTGGGCGCTGCGGTCAAAGGTGGCGTCATCGAACGCCCATTTCGGTGAAGCCAGTTGCCAGATCAGCTTGGCGAAGTCGTGGGTGTTTCGCTCGTAACCGGCCTGGCCGCGGTCAGTGGCGAAGTAGAACTGATACCACCACTGCAATTCCGCCTTGGGTGGCAGCGGGTTCTTGCCGGCCGCCTGGTTGCCGATCAGATAACCGCTGACCGAGACCAGTGCCTTGACCCGCTCCGGCCACAGCGCCGAGACAATGTCGGCCGAACGCGCACCCCAGTCATAGCCACCGAGCACCGCTTGTTTGATCTTCAGCGCGTCCATGAAGTCGATGACATCACTGGCCAGCGCAGCCGGCTGGCCGTTGCGCAAGGTTTCTTCGGATAGAAAACGCGTATCGCCATAGCCGCGCGCATAGGGCATCAGCACCCGATAGCCCTTGGCGGCCAGCAACGGCGCGACCTCGTCATAGCTGTGAATATCGTACGGCCAGCCGTGCAGCAGGATCACCACCGGCCCGTTGGCCGGACCCGTTTCGGCGTACGCCACGTCCAGCAGTCCGGCGTTGACATGCTTGAGCGGGCCGAAGGGCGAGGGCGCCGCCTGCGTGGTGGCGGCAGGGGTCGTAACTGGCTGCGCGGTGGCGGTCGTTTGCGCATGGGCCGCGCCGAACACGCCGAACAGCGCAAGCGCGAGGATCGAAGGGCCGACCAGGTGACGGCGAGTGTAGCGGGGGTTGCTATTGCGCAGTGCCATGTTCATGGGATGTCTCCATTACCAGCCATGGGTCAGGGGGCCCGTCTGAGCCCCTTCAAACCTTGCTTGCATTGAAACGCGGCAACGTATCGGGCCTGTGTCGAATCGACGGCCGGATGAAAGTCAGTGTATCGGGCAGACGCGCTGACACACTGTGATACACGACGTAACCTTAGCTTCTTTTCAACTCGATCGACACACACAACCCGCGCCTGGTCGTCTCATCCGAGTAACCCAGGCGCACCCGAGCGCTCATGCGCTCGGCAATGGCCCTGACGATGGACAGCCCCAGCCCGGAACCTGCTTCTTCGGTACCCACGCTGCGATAGAACGGATCGAACACGCGCGTTTGTTCATCGGTGGTGATACCCGGTCCGGAATCCTTGACCTGAAGGGTCACGGTTTCCTGCGCCAGCTCCGCCGACAGGTCGACGCGTCCGCCGCAAGGGGTGTAGCGGATCGCGTTGTCCACCAGATTCTTCACCAGGATCAGCAGGTCCATTTCGTTGATGACGAGCTGCACGTCTTCGGTGCTTTCAACACCGATGTCGATGTTCTTGCGCTCCGCCAGGGGCAACAGGTCCTCCAGCACCCGTCGATAGACCTCATGCACCGAAACCGTAGTCTGCGGCCGTTCGGCGTTCGATTGCGCGGCGGCCAGGGCCAGCAACTGATCGATCAGCTTTCTGCTGCGCTCTATGCCGCGCGACAGCGGCAGCAGACGCTCGACGGCTTGCGTCGGCATTGGCGTGGCCTTCAGTCGCTCGGCTTGCAGGGACAGGGCGGTCATGGGCGAGCGCAGTTCGTGGGCGGCGTCGGCGATGAAGCGGCGCTGGGTTTCCATGGACTGCGCAACCCGCGCCAGCAAACGATTGATGGCCACGACGAAAGGGCGGATTTCGGTTGGCAAATGGTGCTCGTCGACCGGGTGCAGGGCCTATTGGTCACGTCGATCAATTTCGTCGGACAGGGTCGCGATGGGGCGAAACAACTTGTGCACCAGATCACTCACCACCAGCAACAGCACGGGAAACAGAATGAGAAACGGCAACAAGCTGCGCAAGGCACTCTCGCGCGCCTCCTTGTCGCGAACACCTGTCTCCTGGGCGACGACGATGCGCTCCCCACGGGCGGTGGTCCTGACCAGTGCGCGAAAGTCTTCCCCGGCGATATTCAAGGTCGACAGACCATCGGCCAGCGTCGTGGGGAAGGGCAGCGGTATGACGCTGTCGTCAGTGCGGCCGGCGGCTTTGCTGCTGTCGGCCAGGTATTGCACGATGACCCGGGACTCTTCGTCGTCACCCGGAATTGTTTCAGCTGCAGGATAGCGCAACGTCATCTGCTGCCGATCGAACAGGATGGCTACCCGACGCAAGGTTTCGTCCTGCATTTCGTGGGCTTCGTCGAGCGCCGAAACGAACGCAAACACTCCGGCTAACACTGCCACGATCAGGATGGCCAGCGACAACGCGACCGACAGCCGTACCTGCACCGAGTCGCTCAAGCGCTTTTTGAAACCATCCATCCCATACCCCTGACGTTCTTGATGACCTGGTTGCCCAGCTTGCGTCGCAGCGAATGAATCAGAAACTCCACGGCGTTGCTTTCCACTTCGTTGCCCCAGCCGTAGAGGCGGTCTTCGAGTTCGCTGCGCGAGAGGATCGCCCCCGGGCGGATCAGCAGGGCCTGCAGCAGGGCGAATTCTCGGCTGGACAGTTGCACGCCGGGGTTTTCGGCAGTACTCGCCTGTTTCGACACCAGGTCCAGTGCCACCACGCCATTGTCCAGCAATGACTGGGCGCTCCCGCCATTGCGGCGCAGCACGGCGCGCATGCGGGCCAGCAGCTCTGCCATGTCGAAGGGTTTGAGCAAGAAGTCGTCGGCACCTCCGTCGAGGCCGCGCAAGCGATCGTCGAGGCTGTCCCGTGCGGTGATGATCAGCAGAGGCACAGGGTTGTTGCGACCGCGAATGCTGTCGAGCACATCGAGCCCGTCCTTGCCTGGCAACCCGAGGTCCAGCAGCACCAGGTCGTAGGGCTGGGTCTCGAGCGCCGAGAGTGCGGTAAGGCCGTTTTTCACCCAGTCGGTCGCGTAGCTCGCATCAGTCAGCGCGCCCTGGATGGCGTCCCCGATCATCGGGTCATCTTCGACCAGCAATATGCGCATGTCCCGCTCCGAATAAAAAAAAGGCGCGGCGGTCTTGACCGTCGCGCCTGTATTGAAGCACCTGTACCGGCGTTTGTCCGCCCGGTTATTACGCGCCTTTCATCGAATCGAAGGCCTTCATCAGCTCGTCCATGCGGGCCTTGCAATCGTTCTGTTGCGGATTGCTGGTACGCAACGCGTCGAGCGCGCGGTCAATGGCCTTGTCCACTACATGCCAGTCGCTGGCAGCGCGAGGCTTGATGCCGGCTTCGGCCGAGTCCCAGGCGCTCTCCAGATCCTTGATGCGGGCTTTCGCGCCCGGCAGGTCGTTTTTATCGACGATCGTGGCAACGTCGGCGGCAATGGTGCGGAACTCGGACAAGTCACCCAGTTTTGAACCGGATTGGGTTTGTGCACTCATCGCACCGGACGGGGCGCCAGCAACGGGCTTGTCGGCGGGTTTCGAGCAGCCGGCGGCGACGCTCAGCAGAAAAATCGACGAGACAATGGCGACGTGGCGAATGATGTGTTGAAAAGGGCGCATGACGATTCCTTGATGGACTATTAAGCGTTACTGAGTGACGAGTTTGCGGTTGCCGACGCTGATCTGCGCGACCGCAACCAGCAGGACGATGACGCACAGGAAGATCGCGCTAGTCCAGGTGGCGCCCATGCCGAGGCCACCATAGGTTTTGGACTGGGTCAGCAAATCGCCCAGAGAAGCACCGAACGGGCGGGTCAGGATGTAGGCGACCCAGAAGGCCAATACCACATTGGCGCCCAGACGCCAGGCCACCAGGGTCGCGGCGATCAGCGCGCCGAAAATCACGGCGCCGAGGGTGAAGCCCAGGCCGAGTGCTTCGGTGGCCAGGTCACCGGCCGCCGTACCGAGGGCAAAGGTGCAGAGCACGGTCGTCCAGTAGAACCATTCCCGTCGCGGTGTGACGATTTCGCGGATCGACAGGTTGTGTTCCACCCGATACCAGACGAAAAAATTGAGTGCCAGCAGGACAGAAAACACAGCCGTGCTGGTGTACAGACTGACGTCTAGAACGTCGGTCAGGATGTCGGTGAGCTGCGTCCCGACGATGCTCACCAGCACCACGGTCAGCCAGTAGATCCAGGGCGAACAGGCGGTTTTGCGCATCTGTATGAACAGCGCGATGGCCAGCAATGTCGCCATGCCGACGCTGGTCCAGCCCAGGCCGAGGCCGGCATCGACAGCGAGGAAGTCCGCGCCGGTTTCACCCACCGTCGTGGACAGGATCTTGATCACCCAAAATGACAGGGTCACCTCGGGTACTTTGTTAAGCCATCCGGCTGTATCGAGTTTCATGGGCGGGGTGCCTCTCCTGTGCAGCGCCGAACTTGCGCAAGGGAGACGATACGCAGCGAAACTTAGCTGAGACTGAGGGGCAGGGAAGTCGACCGGTTTTGTGCTGCGGTTTCGAAGTTCAGGTTGACTTCAGGTCAACAAAGCGTGCTTTTGGCGGGACAGGGTACCGGGGCAGAATAAAAGCCAACTCGACTAAAGCACTACTTATTCGAGTCATGTCGATAAGCGCTGCGTATGGCGGCCGATCTTCGGTTGTGGGAATCTCGGCTGATGTTTCACTCTGATCATCGGAGTGGGTGCCCGGCAAAGGCTATGGCACAACAGAAGAAGCGCAAACCGATATCGTGCGCTTCTTCATGTACTACAACCGCACAAGGCTCTACTTGGTGTTATTGCTTGTGGGCGATATTCTGGATCAAGCAATATCCTCGATTTCTAACAGCGCAGAACAATCGCTCGCCACTGGTGACCTTTTTGAACTTATCTTGCAGGCGGCTAAGGCTCATCCCCAGGCCGCAGTACTGATTCGGCTCTCTACCGATGCTTCGAATCAACTCCTCTTTGCTCACCACCCGGTCATCTGCTTGCACTAGAGTGCTTACCAAAACCGATTCGATGCCTGTGAGGATGACCTTTACATCATCCTTCATCAGCACCTTATGGCTGATGTCTAACTTCCAGTTTTCCTTACTGGGCACGGTCATTTGCAGTTCCTTCTGTTGAATGCAGGTTTCACTTCCCCTGTATAGCGTTCCTCGCCATGCGTAGAGGCGTGCTCATCAGTTCAAATCGTACCCAGCGGTACGGATCAGGACACGATCAAAAGACTGTTGAATACACGTATTCAAAGATGCCACCGGGAACGGTAATTTTGCAAGCTAATTGAAATCCAGATATCCCTATCTATTATTTTTTTTTTTTTTTTTTTTTTTTGGTGAGGAAGGAAAGAATATATGACGCAATATTCGCGACCTGCGGTTATATTCTAGGCATAATTACACATTCTTTCCATAAAGTTAATAAGCGATGGTTCTTGTCATTGCCGACGGCTCTATAAAGTCCTGCGATTCATTCTTCTGTTTCTGAGTTATTTTTTTGGTGATTTTGCGTTTTTTGTCGACTTTGGCTCAAACCGCTATAGCACTCCCTTACTAGCCTCAAGGGAGTGCTGAGCCACCCCATATTTTATGTGTAGGGGGGAATTTGCAAACGTCTAACCACTGAACCCTTTCAGGCTCGACGATCGAAAAAATGGCCCATCAGCTTCAGCAGCGGCCGGCGTCGATTTTTCCAGGCAAAGTCCCATTCATTGATTTGCGATGCCGTCGGACTGTCTTGCTGTTGATTCAGCAGGCTGTGGACCTTGGACAGGCGATACCAGGGCACCGAGGGGAAGGCGTGGTGAACGACATGCAGGTTGAAGTTCAGGATGATAAAGCGCGACCAGAGCGGCAGGCTTTTGCAATCGTGGGATATGGCGTCCTGTTCCCAGTACTGAAGTCGATCGGCATCCTTGGGTAATAGCGGGGCCTCGGCGTGGTGGGGCAAGTTCAGCAACTCCACCATAAAAAAGAGAAACACCCAAGTCACCAGATAAAAGACCACCAAGTCCGCCAGATGACCGAAGGCCAGAGCAACCCCGGCCATCACCAGGTAACCGATCAGGTAGATACCAGGAACGAAACGAATCTCTTTGATTATTCTCGCTGAGCTGTTCCCTGAGTGCGTGCGACAAAGGGCGCTCGCCAGTTGGAGAAATGGTTGGCGGCGATCATGGGGATCCAGTGCTTCCACATGAACTCCAGCCTCCGTTCCTGTTTCTTGGTCATGACCGAGAACTTCTCGATCATGTTTTTGTTTTCCGGATCGTTGATCGGGTGGGCCGCCCAAGTGTGATGGGCCATGTGAAATCGGCGCCGCACCAGAAAGGGCAGGGCGATCAGCCAGCCGCTGAAATGGCCGATGAAGTTGTTGAGGCTGCGATTGTCGGAGGCCGCGCCGTGCAACGCCTCATGCAAGATAAGATAGACCTGCAGAACGGAAAATCCGGCCAATACCAAAGCCAGCCCTTGAAGGATCGTGGATGAACTCAGCCATAGGTTCCAGGCCAGGGTGAGAACCAGCAGGTCAACTACCCACAGTATGACTGTCCAAGGTTCTTTGGCGCCGTCAGGGATCTGTTTTCGAATAACAAGCCATTGCTCTTTGGTCATTTTCTGAAGTATCCAATAGTCATCTGTCTAGGGATGTATGGCGGTCGAATAGATAGAGTTTGTTTTTAATTGGGGCTGATATTGCAAAGATGGTTGGCCAGCCTGGAGTAGGCTTGGTCAAAGAACATCACCTCGGCATCGAAGCCATGGCTTCGTGGCACCTGAGGAAAGTCCTGAAGCACCAGCAAGATGCAGTCGTATCTGGCGCCATCCTGCTGGTACCAGGCGGGGAGGTAGGCGGTAATCGAGAATCCCAGCCTGATCATGCTGCTGATAAGTTCCAGTTTGTCGGCAAGAACACAGGCACTGACGTACTCGGCACTTTTCCAGTGCTGCAGAAGAGTCTTGAGTTCATCCATGATTCCCTGTCCCGTTTCGCTTGCTCCAACATAACCGGACAACATCAGGGCCTTGGCAGCAGTGTCGTAGGAGTAGAGAAATGCCCCGTGCTGATCGGTCCCTTTTGGTCCAGTCAGGTGGGTGGCTGGATAAGCATCGGATACCGGTTCAAGCCCCAGAGGCTTATACAGGTAGTCGCTTATGAACTCAGTGCCGGATTTGCTGGCATACCAGGGCGCTATATGACGGAAGCCGTCCGCGGCCCGAGGATGTATGGCGGTCAGGTGATATTCCCTTATGCCATCGACCATATCCGGGCCACCGTCATGGCCCACTAGCACGGCCGCTCTGATCTTCTTCATGACCGAGTGACTGGCTATATTCCGAGTGATATAGAACCCCAGCTCGGTGGGGTCAGTGAAATGACTTCCCAGGCCGAGTCTTACCAGGCTGGATATGAGGCCTGCTCTGCGGGTGTCTGGATGCACCACCCCGTAACACACTTCCACAGACTGGTTCCAGGGACGGCGGGCGATACATAAGCAGCCCACAATCAGCGAGTCGATTTCGACGATGAACCACTTCTGCAACCCGGAAATCATTGCGTTGTAGATATAGATCGGATTCTGGCAGGGATGGGTCGTTTGCCCATAGGTAACACTGAATAACTCTGCGAGGCTGTTTACATCCTCGGTTCTCCCGGGACGCAGGATAAAACCAGGGGATTGCTGCTCGACACCCAGGGGCAGGGGAGCTACTTGATCCAGATAGATCATTTCGGTCATGGCGGCACACCAAGTTTTTAATGTTTGGTTTTTTATTCGTGACGAGCGAATGCAGTGCGTCGTTAGTGGCGCACGCAATAGAAGAGGGGCGTCAACTTGCAGGTAGCCGCGGTGGCTCTCTGCGAACGTCAATACGCGAGTGGTCGGGGTTGTTCTGGTAGGCTTTTGCGCGGTTCATCTGTAGTTCATCCTTGATCGTGTACATCATGCAACTCCTGTTTTTAGCTCTGGCAGACTGGATTCCTTCCAATTTGCCGCAGATCGACTATAGATACTCATTGTGGCCTGTCAAATGGATTCGGCGAATTTATCGTGTACCCTCGATTCGGTGATCGTCAAGGGCTCTCAGGTTCCTTATCAACATAACTAAACTAAAGAGACATTTAGTTTGGTTATTATTTTCGATCATAAAATAACTGGCTGCTGAAGGGGCAGTTCATCTCAACATTAAACGCACTAGATCCATTCGAGTTAAGCTCTGGTTTAAAATTTCAATCTGGAGTAAGCCTAATGCAGCACCACCTAACGCCATGGATGCTCGAGAGCGCTTACCGTTATTTGAAGGCTTCAATACATCTTAGACGTGGTCATGACATGCTGGACATTGCGCAGATCAATGCTGCGAACAGCATGGAAATCCTGCTGAAAAAGCTTCGTATCAAAGCCCGATTACAAGCTTGGCCAGGTCAATGAAACCTACAAACTGGACGACGATGCGCTTGAAGCTGCACACGAGCATTTGAAAACAGTAGAGAGATCTCCGGTTAACCGCAGATACCCGAATAGGCACGATCTGCTGACGCTGTTTTATGCGATACCTGAACCGATCCGGCAGCGTATTCGGCTTGATCGCCGTGAGCATTGGATCGAGAAATATCGCGACGTTTTCACCAATGCGCGTTATCGATTTGGGAAAAGTGCCGCTAAAGGTTCCGATGACATTTTGATCGGGATCCTGGACGAGCTGATTGATGACGTGGTGGACTGGTATCGCGAACTGGGCTGCAAAGACATGAACGGTAGCGTTCAAATCTAAGCGTTAACGATCAGCACCAAATGAACGAGGGTTCGTTCATGGCTGATCGGAGATCTGCCAGCCGATGAAGGATATCTCTCAGGCGTGTTCGATATGTCGCGTCAGTGTCGGGCTGCATAAAAAATGACAGAGAGTAAGGTCTTGATAGAATTGAAAAATAAAATACGGCCATCGGGATATGATTCACCATCGTAGGAATTCTCATGTTTGAAGAGTAAGAAAGAAGAATTCTCTTAATTGGTGATCTGCATCGGCTACCAAAAACTCGGATTTTCAAGCTTTAATTTGGGTGATTTTTCTCTGTAAAATGATGGGGCTTATCGGCATGCACCTCCGTGCTGATCGGTGGAATGCCGCGCGGGTGGGGGCACCGCTGAAATTTAACAGTTTCTGAAATTCCCGGTATTTTTGCGCGGAATGCATGAGGGAGAAAAACGTTGTGGCGCCAGAATTGCCATCGGACGCTTATTATCTAATTTTGACGGTGGAATTCTCAGTTCGGTGAGCATGTACATACAGGTCGCTTAAATGCTCACCTCAAGCTTTAAGCCAAAATGCTTTACATGGCTTTATGGATATGAGTGGTCATGTGGATTCCGTTCATTTTTGAAACGGCAGCTTTATAATTTCAACTGAAAAAAGTAGCTGAAATTTAATCCTCGACATCCAGCATTCGAGGTTTGCGTGATGATGAGCCACTGCTAAAACTGTTGGTCGCAGGATCGAATATGTCAGTTTTTGATTTTGGTATATGGGTTCTTGCATGAGCGGCATTTTCGAACCGCTTGCGTGCGACTCCGGGCGTCAGGCAGCCGAGTTGCGTCTGGCCGACCTGGAACTGCTGTTGGCGCAGCGCCAAACGCAGATCGAGGATTTGCAGCAGCGTGAAGGTCTGCTGCACGAGCGCCGTGACGCTCAGCAGCACAACCAGACGTTACAGCAGGATCTGCAAGCGCTGCGGGTCAAGGCCGAGCAGGAGCGCGTGGCGCAGGAGAGCTATATCCGGGGTGTGGAGGATCGTGCGCACCGCGAGGTCGACCGCGCCCGGGAGGAGGGTAAGGTCATTACCGCCCAATTCAAGGAAGCCGGGCGGCATGTCGAACAGTTGCAACGGCGACTGGAGTCGCTTCAAACCGAGCTCAACCAAACGCTACAACGCGTCGCGGCTCAGCAGGCTCGTGCCGATACGCTGGAGCAACAACTGACGCAACTACGCCTGGCTGCGGCGACCAAGCGTAAGCCAAGGTCCCGAAAACCCGCGGCGTCAATGTCCGATCCCTGAGGGTGAAGTCGGCATCCGCGCGTCGATACGGTGCAAGTCGATGCAGTAGGTTGTACGCTCCCGACCAAGGGCTGCAACCGGCCGATTCTGTTGAAAAAGTCGACCATGGTTTCCGCAGCAGAAAAGTATGCGTCCGAGATTGAAATCTTTACTTTCGGCAGAGGCTTCCGGACTCAGATTTCACGTAGCAGTGTGCAAAAAAAGGCGTTTTAACCAGTCAATGACCAGGCTGTTTGGGCGAACCGACTTTTTCAACAGAATCGGCCAGAAGCAGACGTTCAATGTGACAAAGAGGGGGCAGTATCTTGCTCTCATTTGCATATAGCGCAGCAGACAACAAAAAATTCATTCCTGTGCGTGGTCGCCCTACATCAGCCTTTAACTGGTGCCCCGAAACCTGCACAATTGCCGGCTTTTTTCGCGACAGGAAGTCCGACCATGCAACGGATTGTAATTCTGGGTAATGCCGGTAGCGGCAAATCTACCTTCGCCCGCGCCCTTGGCATGCGCCTTGGCTTGCCCGTGGTGCACTTGGACACACTGTTCTGGGAGCCCGACTGGGTCGAACCCGACGCTGAACAATTTCGCGCTCGGGTCAGCGAAGCGATCGCACCGGCTGCGTGGATCTGTGAAGGCAACTATGCCAGGCGTACATTCGACCTTCGCCTGCCCCGTGCCGACTTGATCATCTGGCTCGATACGCGGCGGCTCACCTGTTTCACCCGGGTGATCATGCGCAGCATAACGAACCGCCCTCGCCCTGACCTTGCAGCAGGCTGTACAGAGAAGATCGACCGGGCGTTCCTGACCTTTCTGAATTTCGTGTGGAATTTCGATCGTGGCTATCGTCCAGGCATCGAGGCGGTGCGCTTGGCCATAGGCCCGCAAATTCCTACGGTGCATTTGCGTGGTACCCGGCAGATTGCCGCATTTCTCGACAGCTTGCCTGCAACGCCTGAGACCTGTCCTGAATAGATGGACAGCGGCACTCGCAAGCCACGCTCAATGAAGTGGCAAGGCAGCTGAACAGCCGTCCTCGGTAAACACTTAACTACGAAACGCCCGCTGAACGATTTAGCCAATCTGTTGCGTCGACCGGTTGAATCCACAGCCAAGAGCGGTCATTGGATTCTCCATGCACTGCGTAGTCTCCCCCTCTGAGAAGGATGTCAGCGAAGCCTACAACTATCGGTAAGTGAGGGGCGGCTTGTGCTGCGGTAGGCGGCGTGGATCGCACCGCCTGAAAGCGCCAGGCGAAAGGCGTGATGCCTTCGCAGCGGGTGAAAATATGGCAGAAGTGCGCCTGATCGCAGAAGCCGCATTCCAGGCCAATTTGCGTCAGGGTCAGTTTTGTCTTCTCGATCAGTTGCTTGGCCCGGGCGATGCGCTGGCAACGAATCCAGTCCTGCGGCGACAGGCCCGTGCTGCACTTGAAGGTGCGGGAGAAATGACTGCGGGACAACGCGCAGGCCCGTGCCAGTTCGGTGACTTCCAGGTGTTCGCTCAGGCGGTCGAGGATCAATTGCTTGACCAGGCTTTCCCGCCAGGGAGTGAGGCCTCCAGTGGTGGCTTTTCGCTTTTGCGTGGCTGACGCGCAGGTGGTGTTGTGCTGAACATGGGCCATGACAAATGTCCGTGTCGGTGGGAATGTGCTGGCGCACTGCACGGTGGATCAGGGAATTATTCAGGTTTGGGAAAGTCGACGGTGGTGTCGTTGATTCGGTTGAACACGTTGGTAAATGTGATAACCGAGATCGCTAATCCAATGTGAACAATTTCTTCACCGCTATATCCAGTTTCCAGCAGCGCCTGTACTTGCGCTTCCGGCAGAGTGCCAGGTAGTAGACAAATGTAACGAGCGCATCTTGCTTGCTATCACCTGTTGCTTGGCCTTCGCGTATCCGATGCATCGCGTCAGGCGACAGTCCGACCAGTTTTCCGACCATGCTGTGGGCAGCAACACAATAATCGCAGCCCGCAAGCTCACTGATGACAAGCTTGATGGTTTCCTGGTCCGGCTTACTCAGAGGCCCCTCGGAGAGCACTTTATCGGCAGCAAGCATCGCTTGGAGCGCAGCAGGAGCGAGGGTTGCGAGAGCCGCGTAAGCATTGGGAACTTTATCCAGCGTTTTTTAATACTTGCGTAGTTCTCGGCAGTAGCGCCAGTTGCCTGATCCGCTGGAACCGATGTGAAACGAGCCATTGATAAGTCTCCAGAACTGAACGCTTTTGATCAGGCATCGGTCATGCTGGCATCCACGAAAGCCCCAATGTGCCTGGCGGCAGTGCGCGGATACTGCAGTTGTGGACCATGTCCGGAGCTTGGAAAAGTGACGAGGTGCAGCGTTGGTAACTGGTCGTTAAGGGCGTACCAGTTCTCTACGGGGAAGACGATGTCGTGATCGGCGCCAAGATGCAGAACCGGAACGGCAGTCGTTTTAAGGACATGAAGCACGGCGTCAACCGGGAAGACCGGGTTTTTCGGACCATCGCCCAACTGTGCTCCAGCCCATTCATGTGCAACCTCCGGACTGGCGTCATCCCTTCTCGAGGCTAACCGGTTCCACGAGCGCTCTGCTGCGGCTCTGCTGGAAGCTGACGAGGGTTCGAAAAACAAGCTGACGAAATCTTCGAAGTCGTTATCCCGCTTGGCCAGATCATAAAAAGCTGCTCACCCGATTTGGCGAGATTGCCTGGCGGTGTCGTTGCAATAAGGACCAGGTGGCTCAGGATTTGAGGCGCTTGGGCGAGCACAATTTGTGCTGCTACACCGCCAACCGACCAGCCTGCGAGGACCACTTTACCCAACTTCAGGGCTGTGATCAGTTCGATGGTGTCCTTGGCCAATGAGGCTGGGTTATAGGTTCTTTCACCGGTCGATCGCCCCAGACCGCTGTAGTCGAAAATAGTGACCTGAAAACCTTGTTGTACCAGGCTATCGAGAAACATTGGATCCCAGGATTCCATTGTTCCGCGGAATCTAACGCAGAGTACGAGCGGCGTTCCGTGCCCGAATGTACGGTAGGCCAGAGTCCTGCCGTTGATTTCCAGATAGTGGGTCGGCGCATGAAAACTTACGGATTGTTCAGTCATAGCGGCTTACTCTCAGTTGCTCAACACTCGAATGACCAGCTGCTCGGAAGTGTGCGAAATGGCCTGTTAATTCGGTTACGCGTAGGATGTGATCCGGTCACTCCATTCGTCGTATCAACCATGTTCGATTCTGCTTGGTAGGCCCATCGTGCATCGCGTTGACTAGAATTAATACGACATTTAGGGGCATGTTTTCGGACATGACACCCGACGGAGTGGAAATGCATAGAATCGGTTACTTCTTGACGGAAGGTTTCCAGATCATGGCCCTTGGCACCCAGTCGGTGTTCGAGTTCGCCAACGTAGTAGCCAAGGAACAGGTCTACCAAGTCACCAATTACTCGTTGACTGGCGGGGTAGTCACCTCCTCGATTGGTGCCTCGGTCAACACCCTGAAAGCCACCTGCGAGTCGCAAGCAGATACGTGGATGGTGCCCGGAATCGTTGATCCCCTTGCCCGTGACAGTACTGTCGAGGAGCTGAACTTCGTCAAGACCGCTGTCGCCGGGGCGCAGCGCGTTGGAGGGATGTGCAGCGGTGCGTTCGTACTCGCAGAAGCTGGCCTGCTCGAGGGCAGGCGGGTAACGACTCACTGGGCCTATGCAGGTGCCCTCAAGCAGCGATTCCCAAATACCCACGTAGAGCCTGATCACATTTTTATCAATGACGGATCCATCTGGACGTCAGCCGGGCTCTCTGCGGCGATGGATCTAGTGCTGGGTATGGTCGAGAAGGACCTGGGACATAAAGTTGCGAACCGTGTCGCTCGTGTCCTTGTCATGTATCACCGCAGGTCGGGCGGTCAGTCTCAGCATTCGCAAATGCTCAAAATAGCGCCAAAGTCCGATCGGGTTCAGACCGCGCTTGATCACGCTCGGGCCAATCTTGCCGATGATTTGAGCGCGGAAGTGCTGGCGAAGGTCGTCCACCTCAGTGAACGGCAGTTCAGACGCGTTTTTCTCTTTGAAACTGGCTTGTCACCGGCAAAAGCGGTGGAACAACTGCGCCTGGAGACCGCCAGGAATATGATTCAGCGTGGTCGTCACTCGCTGGAAATCATCGCCAGAGAAACAGGGTTTCGAGATCGCCGCCATCTGCGTGAGGTATTTATCCGTAAGCTGGGGGTCTCCCCACAATCTTTCAGGCGTGAAGCGAGAGAAGGCGATGCAGGTGAATAATACAAAGCAGCAGTCAGTGCAGGTATCGCGGTAAATGCCCTGACGGTAGCACAGCAGACGTCCTCGCTATCAGCTTCGTGCTTGCTCAATAGCGTAGTGGATGGAGACGTTTTTATTTTTTGCACACGCTGGGGAAAGAAACCGTCATTCAACAGCGCGCCGGCTCCCCGTTTAAATTGCCAGGTCGATTTTCAGGTCGCTTAAACAATGACCGACACATTCCAAGGCAGCTGTCTCTGCCGCGAAGTGAGATACGAAGTCAAATCACGACTCAAAACGCTTTCCCATTGCCATTGCAGTCAATGTCGCAAAGGCCATGGGGCTGCGTTTACAGCTATGGTTGCGTGCCGCGCGTTGATTCGCATCCAAGGCTTCAAGGGAGGCTCAATTTTCCTGCAATGCAGTTGTATCGCTGGAGTGATAGCCACCTCCCAGCGCCTTGATCAGGGCTATTTCGCTTTCCAGCCGCTGCCCCTGCAACAAGGCAAGGCCGCTATGTTCGGCCAGCAACGGCAGGTTCGACTCAAGCGCTGTAACCCGGTCCAGCAGACCGCGCTGGTAGTGCGCCGTGGCGCTATCGCGATTGAAACGCATATTGCCGATGCGCGATTGCTGCAGTTGCTCCTGGGTTTCCAACCCCTGCTGCTTGCTGCCGGCCACGGCGACATCGCGCACGGCGTCGAGTACGGCCTGGTTGTACTGATACACCAGGCCATTGCTCAAGCTACGGGCGGTGGCCAGTTCGGCATTGAGGCGGCCGCCGTCGAAGATCGGCAGGGTCAGCCCCGGGATCAGGTTGATCTGCCGGCTGCCATGGGCCCACAAATCGCCCATGTGCAGGGCGTCGGCGCCGAAGAAGGCTTTGATATCGAAACTTGGGTAGAAGGCCGCCTTGGCCGCGTCGATGTTCGAATAGGAGGCTTGCACCAGCCATCGCAGAGCCTGGAGGTCCGGTCGCCTTGCCAGCAGTTCGTAGCCCAGGCTATCGGGCACCCCATAAACGTGTTCCGGTAACGAGCGCGGTGCCAGCGGCAAGGTGACGTCGGCCCCCACGCCGAGCAGCGCGCGCATGGCCTCGCGCAGTTGCCATACCTGGCTGCGCAGGGAAACAACCTGGCGATCGATCAGTGCCTGATTGCTCAACGCCTGCTGTTTCAGCGTCTGCGACTCCAGACCCCGCTCGATGCGTGCCTGGTGCGCGGCCAGCACCTCGGCAGTGATGGCCGACATGTGTTGCAAGTCGTCGAGTAGCTGCTGAGCTGTCTGGATCTGGAAATACAGCATGGCCACATTGCTCGATACCTCCAGTTCGACCCAGGCTTCTTCAGCCTGACGCGCATTGTGTACGCCCAGGGCGGCGTCGACCTGAGCCCGTTGGCGCCCCCAGAGATCCAGTTGGTAGACGCCGCCGAGACCCACCACACCCTCGGTGTACCAAGGGCCGGTGAGCCCGATGGCCGGCTCATTCTGCGCGAATGGCCCGAGGAAGCCGTTGGCCGAGACGTGTTGGCGGTTGACCAGCGCGACCAACTGGACTTGCACGCCCATCAAGGATTTCACGGTGTCGGCCTGGGCCCGGGCCTGGTCGATATGGCTGCGGGCAATCGCAATGCCGGGAGCTTGGGCGAGGGCCATCTCAATCAGTTGGTTCAGTTGGGGATCTTCGTATCGCTTCCACCAGCTCGACTCGGGCCAACCCTCGCGGGTCAGGTGCAGGTCGTCAGCCAGACGTAGTTCAGCCGGGTCCCGTAGCGGTGCCAGGCTGCCTTCTTCGCGGATCAATGCGCAGCCACCCAATAACAGGCACAGGCCGAGTAGCCATGCGCAATGAACGTGTCTGTTCATGGGCTCGGCTCCGAGAGGGCACCCTGCTCAAAGTGTCGCCAGTCTGGTAGCGAATCCAGCAGCTGGTGCAGCGTGCGCAGGTCACGCAGCAGGGCTTCGGCGTTCGCGCCGCTCCCAGCCATCGAAATGTCGAGCGTAGGCAAAGTCTCCAATTTCGTATCCCGCGATTGCAGGTGTACGGCATAGCTCTCCAGCCAGGCGCCCATTTCCTGTTGCAGCTCGTCCAGCCAATGCTGCGTTGGCGTCGGGAGCTGCGCTTCGAGTGCCACCCGATTACGTTGCAATTGGTCAGTCAGCAGGAGGACCTCCCGCGCCTTTGCCAGCAGCGTCTGGGTGAACAGTGTCAGCTCCTCATGTTCGCCCTGATACCAACCAGGCTCCAGGGCTACCCGAGCAAGCATGGCCTCGGACTCGGCGAGCTGGCGCCAACTGCGCAGGCTTTGTCCGTGCAGGCGGTCAGATGTATCTCCCGATTCAAGTGTCGGCGAGCGCAGCAGCGTAGCGATCTCGCGCAGGGCTTCAGCCAGGCGTCGGCGCAGGCTGTCGCCCTCGCTTTCTGGCCAGAGCACGCCATGCACCAGGGTGCTGACCAGCACACCGAGCAGGATACCCACCATCCGGTCGCGGATCTCCGTAAGGTCGATGCTCGGGCCAAATTGTTCGAGTAGGGCTAGCGCGAAGCAAAACATGATCTGCAGACCGGCGTAGCTGATGCGTTCGGAGCCCGCAGCCACCCATGCACCGAGGGCGATCACCGGCAGGCTCATCGCCAGCAGGCCAACCAGTGTCTCGATGTGCGGGACAACGAAGACGATACACAGCAGTGCCAGCGCGCTGCCCACCAGGCAGCCGCCGATCCGCAACAAGCCCTTTTGGGTCGAGGCGCCGAGACTGGGCAAGGCAATGATGACGCAAGTCAGCATCACCGTGTGGATGCCCGGCCAGTCCGCACCGTTGTAGAACACGTAGCAGATCAGAGTGGCCAGCCAGGTCTTGAAGGCGAAGCGCAGGTAATTGGGGTTGCTGAAAGCATCGCTCACCAGCAAGGGGGCCTTGGCCGTCGGAGCAGCGGATGGCGTGGCATGTTCGGCAACGGCCAAGGCGCGCAAGGTATCGCGCATTTCTTCCAGTGCAGGGGGGGCCAGTATGCGTTGCAAGGCCTCACTGCTCAGCACGGGTGGCTGCGACAGGGTATCGGCGTCGATGGCGGCGGCCAGGGCCGCGCAATCCTGGCGCAACGCAGACAGGGCCTCGGTGTCGTCACAATTGGACACCAGCGCCGCCGCCGCGTACAAACGGGAAACACAGGTGATCAACGCCAGTTGTTCGATCTCCCGGGTGTCATTCCCAGGGGCGCGCATGCTGGCGAATTTCAGTAGTTTGTGCAGGCTGAGCACCCCCTGCTGGACTTCCACTGCGCCGATCCGCGCAGTTTCCAGATGCCCCTCACCCAACGCGGCCAGGCGCCTGTCGACTTGTGTCAGTTGCCTGCGCATCGTTTCGCGCAATTGCCGCTGGGGCTCTTTGGGCAACAACAAGGTGTTCACCAGCAAGGTCACCAGGGTCGGGTAGACCACCGCCATCCACACCCACAGGCAACCGCGCAACAGCAGTTCCGGTTGTGCAATGAGGTCCACCAGGCTCTGCACGTAAATGGTGACGATGGCCACCACGAAGAACAGCGGTCCGAGGCGTGTTGCGCGCATGGCGAACACACTGACGAGGAACACCACGCTCGCGCAGAGGATGCGCAGCAACGGGTAGCCGTAGGTGAACTTGAGCAGGAGGATGGCAATGCCGATGGCGATGGTCGCACTGACGATGAACAGGATGCCGGCCATGCGCGTCAGCACCAGGTTACTTTGGCTGACGAAAAACACCAGGATCAGCGACAGCGCCAGCAGCGGCACTTCTAGGCTCATGGAGAGGATGATCACCAGTGCGCAGGACATCAGGTTACGGAACAGTGCGTTGCCACGTCCCGGAAAGGGTGAAAGCTCTGCGTCAAGGAAGCGCCAGAAGCGTTGCTCCCACGTTAGCGCAGCACTCATTGCGGCGAGCCCTCATCCTGACCGGCATGAATCAACGCCACGGCCGATGCGCCGATGCGGAACAGATTCGGATCGGGTTTGTCGACGCGGATGCGTACCGGAAAACGCTGTGCCACTCGCACCCAGTTGATGGTCCGCGCGACCTTCGGCAACCCTGCGGCCTGGGCGCCGCCGTCATCAGGGAACACGCCGAAACCAATGGAATCGACTGTGCCGCTGAAGGTGCGGCCACTGTCGCTCATCAGGTAGAGGGTGCTGTGGCTGCCCTTGTGAATCTTGTCCAGTTCGGTCTCGCGGAAGTTCGCCACCACGTACCAGCGACGTGTGTCGATCAGGCTGAAAAGGGGATGGCCGGCGGCAGCGAACTGACCATTGGAGGTGGTCAAACCGACAATGAGCCCGTCGAAGGGCGCGCGTACCACACTGTGTTCCACGTCCAGTTCGGCGCGGGCTATCTCCGCCTGTATTACTGCGCGTTTGCTCACCAGCGCATCGACGCCGCTGACCGCGGCGGCAGCTTGTTTGGCCTGTAGCAGCGCCGCGTTTAATTCGGCACGAGCGCTCTTGGCGGCAGTACGGGCCTGGTCTACCTGCTCCTCGGAGACATAGCCAGGTGACAACAAGGGCTCCATTCGCCGCAGTGTGTCGGCGCTCTGTGCGGCGGCGGCCTTGGCTCGTTCGACACTGGCCTTCACCGCTTCGGAGTTGAACTGTTGGGCATCAACCTGACGCTGGCTCAGGATGATTTCCTTGTTCAGCGCTTGCAGCGAGGCTTGAGCCTGGTCCAGCACGTCCTGATACACCCGCACGTCGATGCGCAGGAGTACGTCTCCCTCTTTCACCTGTTGGTTCTCGCGCACGGGCAGTTCTTCGATGCTGCCGCTCACCTCGGGTGTGACGTTAATGGTGTCGGCATACACGTAGGCATCATCGGTACGTGGAGTGGTGTCCAACCGCCAGACCACCCACAGCAGCATCACCAGCGTCAACCCGACCAATACGAGAACGATCAAACGACGAGGCAGTTTGTTCACAGCGGATTCGCTCATGATGCTAGTCCCCGGTCAATTCTGGAAAAACAGCAGCCAGGTGCTCATCGACAACAACGCGGTCAAAACTGGATAGGTCAGAACCGACGGAGCCAGCCAGGTTGCGAAACCTAGCCGTGCAAGCAGTACCTGAAGCAGAAAGGCCAGCAGCATGCCGGCGAGGATGCAGAACAGACAGTCGGGGAAGTAGGCACCTAGAACGGGTATCGAAGGGGCATTGGAGCAGCCCGACAGCGAGGCAATCAGCAATAGTGCCAACACGTTGTGTTTACGGCTCATTTGAGCTTCCACCCCATTGCAAAGCGGCAATTGGTCGATGCTGTCTACACGACCCAGGACTGTCACAGCACCTAGTGTCCCGATCGCTTAATTCATTAGCTTATTTTTCATCGCGCTCAGCTTTGCCATATGTACCGAGCTGATGATGGCCTCTGCCGTCTTGTTCCATTTGAACGGCTTGGCCGAATGCTCGTTGTGAGCCGTTATGAATTGGCGGATCGCAGCTTTCAGGTCAGTAACGCTGGAGAAGACACCTCGATACAACGCCCGTCTCTCCAACTGCGAAAACCAGCCTTCCACTGCGTTCAGCCAAGACGCGCTGGTCGGTGTGAAGTGCAACTTGAAGCGCGGATGTTTTCCAGCCAGGCCTTGATCGCAGCGGTTTTATGGGTCGAACTGTTGTCCAGAATCACATGGAGATCCAGCTCGGCAGGCGTGTTGCTGTCAATCTGTCGCAGAAAATCCAAGAACTCTTTGGCCCGGTGCCGCTGGGTGATCCGGCCCATAACTTCACCCGTCATGATGTCAAACGCGGCGTACAGGCTTGCCGTGCCATGGCGCTTGTAATCATGGGTTCGCCGCTCGATCTGCCCGGGCCGAAGTTGCAGCATCGGCTGAGTACGGTCCAGCGCCTGGATCTGGGTTTTCTCGTCAACCGAGAGCACCATGGCGTTGTCCGGAGGGCTCAGATAGAGCCCGACCACATCAATGACCTTTTCGGCGAAGTGCGGATCATTGCTGATCTTGAATGTCTTCAGCCGGTGCGGTTTGAGATCGGACGCAGCCCAGATTTGTCGAACTTGCCAGGTGGTAACGCGCGCGTATTTGGCCATCAACCGAACGCTCCAATGCGTTGCTTCCTTGGGAACCCGCTGAGTTGTCAGGGTCAGGATTTCTTTGACTTTCTCAGCACCCAGCTTCAGGGGCTGACCGCTACGCGGCAGGTCGCTCAGGCCCTCGATGCCGGACTCAAGGTAGCGCTTTCGCCACTTGAACACCGTCGGTGAAGTGATCTGTAACTGCCCACAGATGGCCATGGGCGTCACCCCCTTCAGCGAGTAAAAGGAGTATCCGCGCCCGCTGGCCGAGGCTTTGCTCCAGCGTACTCATGCGCAACCAACCTTGAAGCGTAATGACGTCGGCGGCTTGCAGTGCAAAAGGAGCAATTGGTCGAGGCATGCGTGGAACCATCTCGGGCGAGGGGGCACACAGTATATCTTTACACGTTAGTAAATGAACCAGCCGCTCGAGACACTAGAATACCAATGGCTGCACTTCTGATGGTTGAACCTGGCTGAATCTGCTGGTCTATTAAGTACGTAGCGACGGCGTCCATGCCTACGCTATGATTTCCATACTCAGTCGCGAATGAAGGCCAGCAAGTCAGCATTGATCTGTTCCGCATTGGTGGTAGGCATGCCGTGGGGAAAGCCCGGATACGTCTTGAGCGTTGCGTGCTTCAACAGCTTGGCGGACAGTGGAGCAGAGTCGGCAAACGGGACGATCTGGTCGTCCTCTCCATGCATGACCAGTGTGGGGACTTGGATGGCCTTCAGATCCTCAGTGAAATCGGTCTCGGAAAAAGCCTTGATGCAGTCGTAATGCGCTTTGGCACCGCCCATCATGCCTTGGCGCCACCAATTGTCGATGACGCCTTGGGAGACTTTGGCGCCGGGGCGATTGAAGCCATAGAAAGGCCCCGCCGGTACATCGACGTAAAACTGAGCGCGGCTAGCGACCAGTGCTGCCCGGAATCCATCGAACACCTCCAGAGGCAGACCGCCGGGGTTTTTCTCCGATTTGACCATGATCGGCGGGACGGCGCTGATCAGTACGGCTTTAGCTACGCGTCCGGGTTTGGCCCGAGCCGTGTAGCGCGCCACCTCGCCACCACCGGTGGAGTGGCCTACATGAATGGCACCCTTGAGGTCGAGCGCATCGGTCAGTTCGATAACGTCGGCAGTATAGGTGTCCATTTCGTTACCTTCCCAGGTTTGGGTCGAGCGCCCGTGCCCACGGCGGTCGTGAGCGATTACACGATAACCCTTGAGCAGGAAGAACATCATCTGATTGTCCCAGTCGTCGGCGCTCAATGGCCAGCCATGATGAAACACGATGGGCGTTGCGTCCTTCGGACCCCAGTCTTTGTAGAAAATCTCGGAGCCGTCTTTGGTAGTAATTGAGTTCATGACTTGTACTCCTTCGTGACCTGGTTTGGGTAAGGTTGTAGCTTGCTTGTTAGCGGCCTGCGTCAACTCTGAAAAGCTGGAAAGCGGTATCAACAAACCTGCGGCGACGACAGCTGAACTCGTCAGTATGGCCCGACGCTGGAGATCTATTTCTCGAATGGAATCTTTCATTGGCGATTTGATCCCTGATGAAAATTGAGGGAAGGAATCTCGAATCTCATGAGGTTCCAACGGGTTACGCTTTCTACTGGGTAGAGCAGCGGTTGAAAAATGTGATGATTGCGCCGGTCGATCAAAACGATCTCGACGTCGGCATGCCGCAACGCGCGTGCTGCGGCAATAGCGGCAAGCCCCCGTCGACGATGACGATCCGCGGTTTCTGCGCATTCATGATTCGGCGTCATTCTTACTGAACGGACAACCTGCGCGTTCCAGAGCAGCCTGCCGACCCTTCCAGCCACCCGTGCGGTAAGCAACCGAGACCTCGTACACACCGCGACGCGCAGCAAGGACGGGATCATCCGACGGCTCGATACCGTCGGTTAACCGCGTGGGATCGTGCATCATCACCGGATCGCCGATCTCTTCGATGGTGGTCGTTCGAACGATCTTGAGTTGCCCAATGCGTACGCGCGGGCGATCCTCGGGCCACGGTGCATTCGGGTCGTCCTTTGGGTCACCTGCGCCCGCAAGTTGCAAGACAAGATTGAAAATCACCGGTGCCTTGCGCAGCCGCGCTTCGAGTTCCTCGAAGAGATAGGACGGCGCTTGCTTTTGCAGTTCGTCCAACGTCTGGCCGACAACGCCAGCCTCGGGCTCCCAGTGATAGCGCGCGTATTGCGGCTCATCCGCAGCGTTCACAAAGCGGAAGGCATGGAGCATGTGAAACGCTGTCTGGGCGAAGCTGACGGATGCCGGCAGGTCTTTGGCGAGCTGGACCGCGTGCGCGACCCAAGGACGGGCGGTGAGGAACGGCCCGATCCGGTTGGGATCCGGCTGGCCGGTTTCGGGATCAGGTCGAACGGCCTCGAGAAACTCCAGTGTTTCTTCGGGCGTTCGCGCAAAAAACAGCGGGATCGGCAGGGAGACCAAATCTGTCAGGGTGCCATCGGGAAGATAAAAACGTACCGCCATCGAGGCCGTCGTAGCCGGCCCCCAGGGATTCCCCGACCGGCTGTTCGAGTAGCGCACTGTCACCGGGACGGAGTCACCCTGCAGGTGCACGGCTCTACTGATTTTTCCCGCCTCGGGGGTGGCCGTGAATACACCTGCGTAATAGCGGCCCGAGGCATGCACATCCCGATAGCCGGGATGAAACCCCTGAAAATCCTGGTGGATCATCTCTACTAACTTCGCGGACAGGCGGTACTGTCCGTGATTGACGTAGTTGTTCATGTTCGCTCCTTAGGATGGTTTCAACTGGCGGCAGAGTCCAGCAGGACATCGAGCGCCTTCTGCGTCTTCAATGCCTTCCACACTTCCCGGACGGGCGCCGCCGGATACGCGCTGTAGAAGCCGACTGCCGTGACTTGCTGGCTTACGACCCAGTCGTTGATGCTCGGACTGTGGATGCCGGGATAGCCGACAAATTCGTTAAAGAGCAGGTCGATCTCCTCTGGAATGAGAGTGCCGAAGTCGCCCATGTAGGAATCCCAGGTTCCGTCAAAGGTGGAGGCGAATATGACCCGGGTGTCGTTGTCAAAAATGACGAACCGCAGGTCGTGCACTGTACCGATGCGATCCGTATTCTTTTGGCGCTCGCCTGTGAATCCATCGGCGAGGAGCTTGCGCATTCGTTCCGCACCTCCTGGCTTGAGCTTGCAGATCAGTGTGAACTCGTTCGATTGCCCTGCCTTCGTGCCGGGCCGAGCTACGGTTACGGTCGTCGTATTAGTCATCGCAGTCTCCTATGGGTTTACTGTTTCTGGTCTAACTATTGGTTCTCGTCGTCCAGTGCGGCCATCCACTTCAATGCACGCAGGCCGGGCATGAAGCAGTATTCGCCACCGCGGACGGCAACGAACTGCGGTAGCCCGTGAAGGCGACGACGGATGGGGTGCCTAGGAATGGTGAAAATCCCTTCACCTGCGCTATTGCCCACGATCGGGTCCTGTTCATTTGCGTGAGCGATGAAGTTGCCGTCGGTCATCCATTGCGATTGCACGAACTCGAATTGCCGCTTCAGGTGCGCTCCGATCAACAGGAAAACGCCGCCGCGTTCCGCACCGTCATCTTCGAGCACACCTTCCGGCAGCGCAGGGCCGTAATTCGTGCCTCGACGCAGGAAGTGGTGGAGATTCGTGGCGACGAGCTCGTTCTTCAGCGCGTCGCGGGGATTCACACGCCGGACGTGCGCACTGAAGGGGCACTTCAAGCCCTGCATGTCATCTTCGTAGCTGAAGCAGTCATTGCGCTGGGCATCTGCGCCCAGCGTGGCATCATCTCGCTCGGGAGCGAGAACCAGCGGCGCACCGCTGCGCCATCTGCCGACCATCTTTGCGGCGATCAACTCCTGTTCTTCGGCCGATGCGGCGTGCTCTGCCAGGTACTTTCGAAACTCGGCGACCCTGGTGTGAAACTTGCGAAAGGCCAGAAACGTACCGTTTCGTCGCAACACTTCGGGCTCTGGACCCGTCGCTGTCTCACCCACCTCGTCTGGATAACCCAGGATGAACTCGCCGGCCTTGAGCGAAGGTCCATAACCCGGGTGTGCGCGGGCGCCACTGCCTTCGACGTGAGGGTTGTGGAGTCCGTCCTTGAACCCAAACGGATTGCGCCCGTCAGGAAGTTCACTGAACTTCAAGCGATAGACAACTTTTACTGCAGGCAGGTCATGATGGCTCTGCCTCGCCAGCTCCAGCACCGTCTCGAGACTTTCGCTGTCTTTCGAATAGATCGCCAGCGCAACATGCATATCCGCCGTGCCGAACGGATATTCCCAGTTGGCCGGCGCGTTGCCCCCAACGTCATTCAGAACTGCTGCTCGCGCCGCCATCCCTTCGCGGAATTCCACAGGGAAACTGTCCAGTGACGTCTGGGGCACTCCCAGCGCCTTGATACCTTGAAAGGTGAAGGCGATGCCTACCCACGCGGGGAGCATGGGAGTCCACCAGTCGTTCGCCGGCGCCACATGGGGGATGATGCGGCGGAGCATCTCACGGCCCTGCGCGGCATCGTCGATGCGCAGTATCACGTACTCTCCCTTATATGGAGAGGGGCGCGGGCGCAGGACTGTTGCCTGTATGTCGCTCACTTCGAGCGCGATGGCATCGCTTTTCGCCATGGTTGCTTCAACTTGTGTGTTCATTTCGACAGGCTCTCGTTGGAGCGACGAAGCGGGTGATTGGCAAATTCAGTAGTGACCCCATCAGCCTAGCTCAAGGTTTATGACGATAATGGGATTGAACCCCGCACGCACACCAACACCCACAGCACTCTCGATGATGAAGTTTCGGCATCGCCGAGGCCAGCGGCACCTTTTAGAACAATCCATCATGTCTCCAAGGTTTAGAGTCATACACACGCATGGACCATTCTCCCGAGATACATCGTTTCGGCCAACTGAGTGGATAAGACCCGGGTTGTCCGTTTTCTGCTCTCATGTAAAGCAAGCGCAGCAAGGGCAGCAAGAGCAGCAAACAACCGGACATAAATGTTGATATGAGAGGCATGTCCCTGCCTGCCGGGGCACGTCCTTTCGCTCAGGGGTAAAGATCACGCAGGCCCAATTCAGCGAGAGACCTAGCCAAGAGAACCTTTGACTCTCGATCGTGATCTGGATATTGCGAACGTGCTCCGTTTGCACTTCCTGCGGGATGGATCATTGGTAACACAAGTGCCGAATGCCACTAGAAACGACGCCCCACCATGTGCGGAACTTTTACACCGCTCGGACGGGAGATGCCGATTTCACGCGAGCAGAAGCCAGGTTCTGCGGCTTCCTGTATTGATAGAAATGCCTTCCATGAAAGACCACCGAGACAGACAAGCAGTTTCGGCTTCACAAGTTCAAGTTGGCGCTCCAGAAATGGCAGGCAATTTTTAACTTCGGCCGCGCTCGGCATGCGGTCTGTTGATGTACTAGGGCGGCGACCAGGAAAGCACTTTGTGACGGAGGTTTGATAGACGTTGCGTTCAAAATTCGAAAGGCCGCAAGCCGCAAACTGTGCTTTGATGGATTTGCCAGCATCCCCCTGAAAGGGTGCCCGTCTCTCGTACTCGGTCTTGCCTGGGGCCTGGCCAAGCAAAAAGATAGGGTAGCCAACTCCTCCGCTAAAGATAGGTCGCGGCTCAACATCGAATTTGCAGAGAGTACTTGCACACCTGCGGCAGGCTTGAATTTCGTTTTCCAACATTGAAAGAGTCACTAAGCCTCTCCTGGTCTTGAACGCCTGAATTAGGCCGCGCCGCGAAGTGAATCGCCCCGGATTCTCTAGACGCCTTGCAAGCTCATTGCGTAACGCTTTTCAAACTCTACCGGTGACATCTTAACTTAGCTTGCGGATCAACTCAGCTATCAGAAACATCTGGATAGTCTGCGAGCTGGGTGCTTCTGGTACTGTCGTCACGCGGAAGACATTCGTTGCTATTAGAGCGGCAGGGCGGGAAGACTGTCGTTCTGCAGCCTACACCTTTATTCTTCCGAACCTACTCAAGAGGTGAAGCAAAGCGTTCACCTGACAAAGCTATGGAACCCTTAATGGCCTATACCGTTTAGGAGCAGTAGCTATCGGGTCCAAAAGCTCACGCGCCACGATGCAGACCAACCTCAAACGGAGAACTGCTATGTCCACATTGCCCCGTCAATTTCGTGGTCCCGAAAGTCACGCGGCCGAAATAAAATCCCGTGATACCGTGGCGCCCTTCCTTATATCGCGTGGCTACCAAGTTTTGGATGATCAGCGCATAAAAACTGGTATGGCGACCCAACAGTTCATCGTCGCCCGAGCACCTGATGGCCAGAATCTGAAAACCCGCATCCGGCTGTGTTGGCGCCGCGATGGCCGGAAGTTGAACGAGCAGAAGTACTCAGCTGCGCAGCTAGCTGCTCACCTTCGGCCCGGTGGCTGGGATGCCACGCTGGAACATATGGTGGAACGGGACATCTCACAGGGCATTACCCATAATTTGCTGTTTCAGCGTGAAGGGGAAGGAGTGGCCTATGCCGCTCTTATACCTGTGGAGGCGATGCACCCCATTTGGACGCGTCAACGGGACATTAGTGATGATCTGCAACGCCGAGGTTTGAAAGGGCGTATCAGAAAGAATCATGCCCAGAACGGTACCAGCCCGACGCTATGGCTCCAGGATGATCGGATGCCCGACTCCCATGAAGTGGCAGACGCTTTATGGCAATGGCCAGGTGTAATCGACCTGGCGAAACTCGCGCTGCGATCTGCGAACTCAGAAGTGGTGGATGACACCTATGACGATTGTCCTGCTCCCGACTATTCGACCTTGGGTCGAGACCAAGGCAAAAGGATAGCTACAATCCGATCTGAGGTGAAACGAGATCTGAGAGTACGTTTGGCTGTCTTGGTGCGGGCTAAGTTTAAATGCGAGAGAGATGGGTGTGGAGAGAGTCGCAATTTCTTGGGTTTCCTAGACGTTCACCACGTGCTCGGGGCTGAAGTTTCAGACCGCGTTTACAACTGCGTTGCACTTTGCCCAAATTGCCATCGTGAAGCCCATTACTCCAACGAGAGAGACGAACTCAACAGGAGGCTGCTCGATTATGCGCAGCGGTATCAATGAATTCTGCGCCCTGGAGACCATCGACCAGAACGAAGAACTCATCAAGATGACGCTCGCGCTGATGATGGCGCCGGACTGTCCGCAACCCAAAGCTGACGATGGCGACAGGCAGAAACCGGCCAAGAACATGCATTCTTTGCGAATGGCAAATCGAACACACCTACACCTAGCTAAACCCGTCAATCCTCTACAAACCATAACATTCCAGTGTCGAGACTCTTCCTGGCGCACGTTTCGGATAGATGATGTCAAGCCAGCGAATAGAAGTGATTGGGTCAAGCTGAACCTCTTTCATGCAAGGCAGCCGGGGGAAGTCTTCTACTGCGGCGGCCAAAGCGTCCTTTGCATCTTGAAATTGGCCTGATACTCGGTACCGCTCTACAAGCGCGAGGGCCATGCAGGCTTCGACCTGCAATGGCACCTTGATTCCTGTGGGCTTGAAACACTGACCGTAGTAGCTGTTCAGATGCTTTAGGTGTTCAGAAGGCGGCCACTCTGTATCGGAACCCGCTATGGCCTGAGCAATCAGCGACTCCAGGCTAGGTTGGTTGAGAAGTGCGATATCGCTTTTCTTCAGTAACGACTCACCTTGTTCGCCACCGAGGTAATAATGCTTCAGGTAGATGAATGCCAAAAGAGCAATCTTCGGAGACTTCTTCAACCCATCCTTGATTCTAAAGCCCGCTTCTACTACCGGGCGCAAATTCTTCAATGGTCGATGGGGAAAATCCGCAAAGGCTTGGCTAAGGAGTGTCACCAATCCCTCGAAGAATCGTGGGCAGGTTTCCGCAGTCAGGCCAGTGGGGGCATAGATCCACATAGAAGGATCCCACGAGATCCTCAGCACGCTTGGATTGTCATACTCATATGGACAGGGCTCATGAGCAATTTTGTCGGCGCGGCGGACGAACTCCATTATTACCGCGCGCACCAAGCGGAACAGGCCCTGGAACGTGAACATAAGCTTGCCATGATCGGCATACGTTTCTGCGTGGCCCGAGAAATGGAGAAATTCTTTGGTCAACGGCTTGAGCGTGTGCACATAGTCGGAACGTGTGCCGTAGAGGTTCTTGAGCGCAGCTAGCAGCTCTCGCTTACCGATCGGAAGCTTTTCTTTGCTCGCGTGAACGGAGTAATAGTCCGCCGGCAGGTATTCCTGAATGAACTTGGAAAAGCGATGGCCCAGCCGCAAATGCTCTGTTTCAAGAATGGCACACCGCACTGCCAGCGCGTCTGCGTCCTCGAGACTCTCCAGAACCTTGTCGATAGACCCTCGTTTTTCGGTTGGCATGTCCTCCCAAACGACCTGATAGCCATCGAAATCCTGGGCTAACGATTCGATGCTCATGACCAGCAGCGTGTAGGCCAAATCGAGGTCATCGCTCATCCTGTGAACCGCGGCGACGTAGGATCTGATTGCCTTGGTTACGCTTTGGTAGCTGCTGCGTTTTAGCCCTATTAGTTGCTCCGTAAACTTTCCGAATGCTTCCAGCTCTTCGATGTTCGCTCGTAACGATGGCTCGTAGAATCTGGTCAGCCGTTCACTCGGGTGCGGCTCACCTACACGAGCTCGCTGGTGCAGCAAACGCTCGGCAATTCGGACGTCAGGACTGAAAATTGCCTGTAATCCGAACGAGGCTACGTCAGCAAAATCATCGATGTACGCCCCCATCATGCGTGAAGCTATGAGACCCGCCGCAGGCGCGCCCTCGATGTGTTCGTTCAGCTCATAGCAAAGGGCGTGAGGCGTAGTCACTGTGTCAAAAGCGCTGAGCGTTCCGACTGCGCTGCTAAATGTGTCAACACTTCCCAGATCGAGGTTGGTGTAAACCACCCCTCGGAGCGTGTTGACTTGAGGATTATGCGGCTCAGTGAAGAGCTTTCCGGTGGCAGCCTGAAGCATGGTGGTTCCTTGAGTGAGGAGTCTGACGCACACGGTGCAAGTTGTATTGCTTTCGGGCCAGAACGGAGGACGCAGCTGAGCGAGGAGAAACACTGCCAGATTGACAGGGAGTTGTTCAAGCAGGGTGAATCGTCCCGGGATTTTTAGACACATCGAACGGCTGCTTCTGGCCGTTTTTCTGCCTGCCACAAAGGGCTGCAACCCTAAGCTGACGTTCAACATGTAAAAAACGTTAGTGTCAGCGAATGTCGTCGGTTACAAGCATTTTGGTTGATCAGTTGGCTGACTCGGCCCACTTCAACATGCCATCAAGCACCGGACAAAGCTTTTGTCCCCAAGCCGTCAGGCGGTAGTCCACTCGAGGTGGCTTTTCGTCGTAGACGGTACGTATCACCAGCCCATCCTGCTCCAGCCCCCGCAGTTGTTGAGCCAGCATTTTTTGAGATATGCCACTGACCACGCGCTCGAGATCTGAAAAGCGTTGAACCTTGCCATCGAAGAGATGAAACAAAATGACCAGTTTCCATCTGCCGCGCAGTAGTGCAAGTACGGCATTGACATCTTCGGCCGCTGAATCAGGCGTGTAGATTTTGTTGTGGCTCATTGGTACTCACTTACTTTTTCGTGCGTTCTTGTCGAGTTTGGCTGAGGCGCTGATCATGAGTGGCACTTGTCCATCAGGAGAATAACTCGATGAGTATTACTCGGCACCCAGCCATTGAAGCCTATTTTACAAGTGAGACCGGCACCGACGTCGGCACCTTGAAGACAGTATTTACGCAGGATGCGATTGTCCTGGATGAGGGAAAAACCATCGTGGGCATTGATGCCATCACCGCATGGAGAGCGGCTGCAAAAGCGAAATACCAATACACGGCCGACCCCGTGAGCAGTCAGGAGGATGAGGCAAAGTCGGTGATCAGCGTGCGGCTCTCCGGTAATTTTCCCGGCAGCCCTGCGGTAGTGACGTACACCTTCAGTGTTCATGATGGAAAGATAAATACCCTGGAGATTGGTTGATGACTGCCGGCAATGGGTTGGAAGGTTGTCGCGCGCTTGTGACCGGAGGCACACAGGGGATAGGGAAGGCTGTCGTTCAAACGTTGCAGGGGCAGGGCGCCGACGTTCTTGCGGCGTCCAGGCATCGTCCGGAATGGCTTTCAGAGGAACATTTTTTCGCAGCGGACTTAACCACGCTGCACGGTTGCCAAGCCGTCGTCGGCGAAGTGCAGCGCAGATGGGGCAGCATCGATATCGTCGTCCATGTCTTGGGTGGCTCCTCGGCCCCAGGCGGCGGGTTCCAGGCTTTAACGGAGGAACACTGGAGCGCTGCGTTCGACCTGAATTTCTACCCCTCGGTTCGAATAGACCGCGTGTTGGCGCCCCTCATGGTTGCGCAACATTCCGGGGTGATCATTCATGTCACGTCAATCCAAAGCCAGTTGCCGCTTTGCGAGGCAACCACCGCGTACGCGGCCGCAAAAGCGGCGCTTTCCAATTACAGCAAGGCGTTATCCAAAGAGCTCAGTCCGCAAGGCGTACGGGTACTGCGAGTGTCTCCAGGATGGGTAGAAACGGAGGCTGCGATTGGTTTGGTCAGGCGAATTGCGCAGTCAGGCGGGATTGATGAAGAGGCAGCCAAGCAATCTGTAATGGACTCCCTGGGCGGGATTCCTCTCGGTCGTCCCAACCAACCGCAGGAGGTCGCTGACCTTATCAGCTTTTTAGTTTCAACCAAGGCAAGCGCCCTGACAGGTGTCGAGTACGTAATCGATGGCGGGACAATTCCTACTGTCTAAGTATTGCGACTTTGAGTGCCGCGCCAGTGGGGCTAGTGGCATCACTGGCGCGCACTCAACTCAAATCAAATGAACTCGGATGGTCTTGATCTGAATGAAAGACATGGGGGAGTTGTAGAGTTGCAAACGATCGTCCGCTTGGCCGATTGCTATTTGTCTTACGGATCTCTCCGAGGGTAAACGTGCGGCGCGTCGATCCGATCCTTGAGCTTGGCAGCATACTCCTGAGCACTTTTTTCATTCTGGAACTCCACTCGTTTAGTGCCGAAACGTACGGACCAAGGCGCATGGCTTTGACTGGGTAGATACTCGATCCGCACGGACATAATCTTGTCTCCAGAGTGTGATCCCAGGGTTAAAAGTGGATTTCAGCGGTCTTGAGACCCAAGTCTCGAAGCTCGGCGATCAAGTCATCCAGATGCCCGAAAGACTCGACCTCCTCGTTGTCGTCCACCAGGAAATAACTTCTCCCAGCGTCCTTCTTGAAAAACACAATCCACTCCTTGGGGTTGGTCGGATTTGCGATCACATGGGTGTCGAAGGTCACGCCTTCGGCATGTTTGGTTTTCACAGCTTGACGATTCATGTCTGTCACCACGCTACGCGCGTTCTCAAAATTTCTCTATTGGCAGTGCACGCCCGCTCAGCTCCCTCTGAGCTTCCACTATAGAAATCTCCAGCCGCACGAGGCAGTGGAACCAGGGATTCCAATTATCACTGCATGTTAATATTATGCACATGCATCCACTGAGGAGCTAGCCATGATTGCGATAGGTGAGGCATGGAAGGCGGGGTTGTTGGGACGAGGACACTGGCTTCGCAACATGGTGTCTGGCGTGATCGTCGGGGTCGTGGCACTCCCGCTGGCCATGGCGTTTGCCATTGCATCCGGCGTCAAACCTGAGCAAGGCATCTACACCGCAATCATCGGTGGTCTGCTGGTATCACTCTTTGGCGGAAGCCGTTTGCAGATTGCTGGGCCGACAGGTGCGTTCATCGTGATTCTGGCGGGCGTCACGGCCGAGCATGGTGTTGACGGTCTGCAAATCGCCACGATGATGGCAGGGGCGATATTGTTATTGCTGGGGATGGCCCGGCTCGGTGCAATCATCAAGTTTATCCCCGATCCGGTGATTGTCGGATTCACCGCGGGCATCGGCGTGATCATCTGGGTCGGGCAGTGGAGAGACTTTTTCGGTTTACCGAAGGTCAGTGGAGAGCACTTCCATGAAAAGCTCTGGCATCTGCTCCAAGTCCTGCCGGATCTTCACATGGCCACGACCTTGTTGGCGGTACTTAGCCTTTTCCTGGTCATTACCGCGTCAAAAATTCCCGGACTCAAACGAGTGCCTGGCCCACTAATCGCAATGGCAGTCGCTACAGCGATACAGTCAACCTTTCACTTCGAGGGGGTTGCCACGATTGGCAGTGCATTTGGGGGCATACCTCAAGGTTTGCCAGCGTTGAGCCTGCCTGAAATCACGCTCTCTCGTGTCATCGATTTGATTGGTCCGGCGTTCACTATCGCCATGCTTGGGGCAATCGAATCGCTTCTGTCCGCGATGGTGGCCGATGGCATGGCAGGTACCAAGCACGACTCCAATCAGGAGCTGATCGGTCAGGGTGTGGCCAACCTGGTCACGCCATTGTTTGGTGGCTTTGCCGCTACCGGGGCCATTGCCCGCACGGCAACCAATATTCGTAATGGCGGCACAAGCCCGCTCGCTGGCATTACGCACGCGGTCACCTTGGTGCTTATTATTCTGTTTCTGGCACCTCTGGCCTCAAACATCCCACTGTGCGCACTGGCCGCGATACTTTTTGTGGTCGCGTACAACATGAGCGAGCTAAAGCACTTCAAGCGTATGGTCCAGCGAGCCCCGCGTGCAGACGTATCGATCCTGCTAATCACCTTCGGCCTCACCGTGTTCAGTGATTTGGTGATCGCCGTGAATATCGGCGTCATTATGGCGATGCTGCACTTCATGCGCCGCATGGCCTCATCCGTGGAGGTGCAACAGGTCGTCGAGCACGAGCTGGAAGAAGAGCTAAGGGCCAACGGGCATGCTCGCCTGCCGCCTGGGACATTGATCTATACGATTGAAGGGCCGTTGTTCTTTGGCGCGGCTGAGACCTTCGAGCGTGTCCTAGCTCAGACCCATACCGACCCACGCCTGCTGATTATCCGTTTGAAGCGCGTACCGTTTATGGATATCACGGGCTTACAGGTGTTGGAGGAAGTCATTCAGCAACTGCACAAGCGGCATATCGTGGTGAAACTCTGCGAGGCGAATACGAAGGTGCTTAACAAGCTCAATAGGGTGGGTATCTTGCAAGAAATCGGCGCGGAGCATTACCACACCGACTTCAACACCGCGCTGGCTAAAGCTGTCAGTCTCGCAGAGGACACATCGACCCTCTAGAGGCTAACTGCCCGTGTTCGGTTATGACTTGGTGCTGGTGGCGTGCTTGCTTTTGGTCGAATAGCTGGCACCGTGGGTGTCCAGGTAGTCACGAATCAGCTGACGGACCACCTGCGAAGGCGTCAAATCCTGTGCTGCACAGAGCTCCTCGAACGCTTTTTTCTTGATGGGATCAATGAGCACAGTGAGGCGCGCAGTCTTGCTTTCCATGGGGTATTCAATCACTCAATCGCTAGATGTTAATCAAATTGTAATTGCCTTGTCCGGTGCTGTCACTGTTACGACCGTGGGTCGTTCGGCAGGTCGATTGTGATCAGTCATGTGCGACCGGGAAAGACTTCAGAGCTATCCTGAGTCTTTAAGCTGAGCACTGTAGTGATCTTGTGTGCAGGGGCAGGCAGAGCAGCGTTTTTTGACATCAAAATCCAGTATTGGATGTTGTGCTCACCCTCTAGTGAAGAGGGCTCTTTTGATGCTCCACAAGGCCTTTAAGGATAAAGCCCGGTGGCCGTATGGAAAGTAGCAGCAATGAATGCAAAAGTCGGATTGACGAGTGATGCAGAGGCGGAAGACTTTTTCATACAAACACTGGAGCAGGCGATCGATGCCGTTGTGATCATTGATGATCACAATAGGGTGGTGTTTTTCAATGCCGCTGCCGAAGTGTTTTGGGGCTGCTCTCGGATTGAGGTGCTCGGTCGAAATGTCCACGCCTTGGTGCCTCACATCCTGCGCGCCCATCATGATGGCTATATCCGCGCTAATCGCGAGACCGGGATCAACAAAATTGTGGGCGTCAGTCGGGATGTCCGAATTGTACGTGAGGACGGGGAGGAGCGCTGGGGCTCGATGTCGATCTCGAAAATCGCACTTCATGACCGAATCCTGTACGCGGCTTTTCTCAAGGATATAACGCAATTACGCTTGAACGACATCGAACGCCGGTTGCTATCGATGTCGGTCAATGTCACCAGCTCGGCCACCTGTATCGTGGACGCGAACTCATGCCTTATCTATGTCAACGATGGGCTCATTCGACTGCTGGGCTATTCCCGCGAGGAAATGATCGGGCAGTCACCGCTGATGTTTTTTGTTTCAGATGTCCCTGCGCAAGCGCCAGCGGAACCAGGGCTGGAAGGCATTCTCTGTGGTCAACCTCATGATGTCAGCGCCTTGATCAGCAAGCGCAACGGTCAACGACTTTGGGTGCACGTCTCATCAACGCCCGTGTTCGACGCGCAAGGGTTGCTCGAGAATGTCGTGATCGTGCTGACCGACATTACCCAGTCAAAACTGCATGAGGTCCTACAGGAAAGGGTCATTGGGGCACTGCTGAAAGAGGAACCTCTAGAGAGCGTGCTAACCATGATGTGCCACGAGATTGAGCGCATCGCCCCCGAAGTCATTGTCTCGATCCTGAGCGTGGACGAGGAGGGGATCTTGCACCCGTTAGCCAGTCCAGGCTTGCCCACCGATTACTCCAAGGCCATTGAGGGATTATCCATCGGCCCGGTAGCGGGTTCCTGCGGCACGGCCGCCTATCGGGGCGAGCCGGTTCTGGTAACGGACATCAATAATGACCCGCTGTGGGCCGAGTACAAATGGCTGGCGAAACAGTCAGGCTTACGGGCTTGCTGGTCTATTCCTGTGCGCAACGGCTCGGGACGAATTGCGGCGACCTTTGCGCTCTACTTCAGGGAAAGCCGCGGCCCCGACCCCTTGCACGCTCACTTGGTGTCGGCGGGGACGCACTTGTGCATGTTGGCACTTGAACGAGAGGAGGCACGTCAATCCATTCGAAGAATGGCCTTCTATGATGCGTTGACCGGCTTGCCCAATCGAAACTTCCTGCTTACCCAAGCACAGCAATGCATTCTCGAAGTGACTCGAGAGGCTGCAGAGCTTGCCGTTCTGTTTATCGATCTGGACCGATTCAAGCAAGTCAACGACGCCTTGGGGCACGCGTCAGGAGACGAGTTGCTGCGAGTCATGGCCCAACGGTTACGCAGCGTGCTTCGAGAGTCTGATTTCGTTGGACGTTTATCCGGTGATGAGTTCGTGTTGGTACTGCCACGGATGAATGCGACACAGGTCACGATCTTTCTTGAGCGACTGATGATGATCCTGAAGGCTCCGATAGCAATAGCCGGCACCTCCGTCGTCGTTTCGTCCAGCATTGGCATCAGCCTGTTCCCGGGGGATGGTCAAGACATGGAGAGTCTGTTGCATTGCGCTGACATTGCCATGTACCAGGCCAAACGGGCCGAGCGCGGTACTTTCAGTTTCTTTCTTGAAGAGATGAACAGACTCGCTCAAGGGCGATTGATGCTGGAAACAGAACTGCGCAAAGCGCTCACTGACAGTGGCCTGGAACTGCATTATCAGCCACAAATCGACCTGAACAGCGGGCGTCTGGTCGGTGTTGAGGCACTGGCGCGTTGGGCACACCCAACACTCGGTGCTATCTCGCCAATGCAATTTATTCCTCTTGCTGAGGAATGCGGGTTGATCAATGACCTGAGTCAATGGGTGTTGCGGGAGGCCTGTGAGCAGCTTGCCGAGTGGCAGCAGCACGGCTTACAGGTTCCATCCATGTCGATCAATCTCTCACCCATCAACTTTCACAACCTGAACCTAGCGATGCTGATTGCTCAACAACTGCAACGCTGCGGCTTGCAACCCGCCAACTTGTGCGTGGAAGTCACCGAGGGTGTGTTGCTGAGCGACAGTCTTGGGGCCGAGCAAGCCATCCGGGATTTGCACGCTTTAGGGGTACGACTGGCCATTGATGACTTTGGCACAGGCTATTCCAGCCTCGGGTATTTACGGCACCTACCAATCAGCGAGCTGAAACTGGATAAGAGTTTTGTCGACGATCTGGAGCACGATACGTCCTGCCGCGCTTTAAGCGAATCCGTCATAGCGATAGGCAGAGGGCTTTCCTTGCACGTAGTGGCTGAAGGTATAGAACACGCTACTCAGTGTGAGATTCTCAAAGCCCAAGGCTACAAGGTTGGGCAAGGTAACTATTTTTCAGCACCGCTGTCTTACCGGGATTTTGAACAATGGTTCATTGCCTACAACCTTGATTGAGCGCGATTTTCAGATTCAAATGACCAGTCGCTTTTATGGTGTGAGGTCCAAGGCGTCCGGATCATAATGGCGGACATCAGAAATCTGCGGTTTATAATTCATTAGAAATTTTCGCAGGGTGACGTTGTAGGTGTCGAACCCAGGCCAATAATTATCCCAGTAATCATAGTTAAGCGTGACCGCTTCTTCACGCTCAAAGTCATCGAGATGTTCCCAGACAACTTCAAAACGCTTCCTCCAGTTTTTTGCAACCCAAAGCTGCTCACCAGACGTCGCGTCCATTTTTGCATACTTGATCAGCGCATCGAGTGCAAAGCTCTCATTCAAGAGGTTGTCTGGATGTGTTTTGTTGTGGACAGTGTCGACAATATCTAAAATCCAACCGATCGTTTGAAATCGGCATTTGCGTGCCGATCGGGACTCTTCGCTTAATCCATTAATTTCAACCCACGCAAGCTCTTGTCCTTCTCTGTATTCAATATGAATGATGTAACCAGCCATTATCGTTATTCCTGTTTTTATTTTTATAATTCAATCTAACATGCAGTTTTTTGGCCCGCAATTGTTTTTTGGTTGACATTTTTATGTTTGCAGTTATATAGCGAGGAGGAGGGTGGTTATCACGCAGTGATATCACTGTTTCTATGATGGCGAGTGACTTGCGGCTTTATGGAGAGCAGCAACCTATTGCTTTAAAAGCCTTGGTCGGCGGACAGCAGGCAAGTTCTACGGCGTACCAGGCTGCGACGAAGTGATTGCCTTCGCTGGCGAGATTAAGGGAGTCCAGCAACCTGGTGGACGTCATACCCATCCCTCGGATTAGGGGAGACGTTGCCTGAGTTCAACCGCGATCGCGCATTCCGATCCGTTTGACTGAAAACCCGCGCGCTTGATCGTGAGAATGATAATACGTGTCCTGTGTGGTACTGAGGTTGCTGTGCCGTAAATCGACCTGGAGGTCTTTAGCGTCACGCAGCGGCGCATCGAACGTCGCCGAGGTGTGGCGCAACCAATGCGCAGACGCCACCAACAAGCTGTCCATTTCATGCTTCTCACGCCCCTCACCGCGCATTCTTTCCAGCGCCTTGTCGAAGACGATTTGGAGGAGGGCGCGAACCTGCCGATCTGATAGGCCCGATCGGCCTCTGAGGGTCGAGATCAGCGGCGTGGACTCATTGCGTTCAGGCAGATCACTCAGTCCTAGAAATTTTCGGTAGCGCTTAAGGTAACTTTCGATGTACTCGTCGCGAACAGCGATCTTGCCGGCTTTATTGCCTTTTCCCACTGCGTGGTACCACCAGAAGCCCTCAGCGTCTTGGCGGAAGTCGCCCATGGTGGGCTTCCAGTTCTTCCGGCCCACCACATCGGAGACGCGCAGGTACATCGCAAAGAGCGTTGCGAGGATGAAGAGGGTACGTTCAAAACGAACGGGATCATCCTCCGCCAGCTTTTCGGCGGTTTCCAATACGTAATCCCATTGCAGGGGCGTCAAGGCCCGTCCCGAGGTCACGTCGAACGTGTCGTCGGTAAAGCGGTTCGATTTTTTCAGCATTCTGAATGGATTGGCGGCCGCGCCGCCATCTTCGATCAGAAATTCATAAAACCGACTGCACACCGTAAACACCTGTTTGAGGCTGCTTTCAGTGGTCGTATAAACCGGGCTCATGGAGCTCGGCTCTGAAGTCGTTCCTACCGCCTTCGTCATTTTTGAATTGAACGGGAACCACTTTGGATTCGGAATCAAGGCATCCGCCTCGGTGACATGCGCCTCATCGTTAGGAACAAAGCGGCTGCGCGTCACGGGGCCCACCCAGTCCTGGGAAGGATTACGACAAAAATCCAAGTAGTCCTGGGCATCTTGACGTTTTAACAGGTGCAGCGGCTTCTTCTTAACTAGTAGCGTCCACAGAAACAGACGCTCGGCCTGAGTGCGGTATGAACTGAAGGTCTGGGCATTGTCGGAAAATGCCCGCAGGAAGGTGCGCACCGCCATATAGCCACGGCCGGCCTCCAGTTCCTCGGGAAATGAATCTAAAAAGTCTTTGACGCAGTTAAGTGCAGGCTCGCTGAAACTGAAGTCTTGATCAATAAAGGCCTCGTAGGTTTCAAAAATGGGTTTTGGCGCGCTGAGCATTCGAACCACCGGACACTTTAAACGTTGAATAGAAACTTCCAGTTATGGCAGTAATCGGAAGTTACATAGATGCGCTTCACTACTACTCTTTTTTTGCATAACGGATTGACATTGCCGGATAGTAGCCGCTGCTTTGCACTTGCGCAACTACCACTCAGTCCAAACTTATTTGAGTTGCAATGCTTGACAAGCAACACCCTGACGATTTAGTTCGCGGGCGCGGAATCTTTGAATTCCTTTTCTTTTTAGATGCGCTCCGATTCGCAGAATATCCGCTGACCCTACGCTTAATGACCCACGCGCTAATTACCCTAATATTGATACCTCATGTGGTTAATTCTTTTTTAGTACGAAACTCTTCGACCTAACGAGCGTATTTAAAATTAAATACCCAGACCAGAGCCATCTCGCGTATCAGCTCCCTGAGGAATACCGACCGCTAACACCAGCCGCCAACCAGGCACCGTTGCTTTATTCAAATATTGGTAGCGGAAAAGTGTTTGCACGTTGATCGTTCGAAACGATTGTTGCGCATGTCCTTAGATTGATCGCCTTAAAAGCTCCCTGTGCCGGGAACGTCCGTTCATTGGTTAAAACCGCGGAGACCTGCAGATTCCTTGGCCTGCACGGCATCTTTGTTCCAGCAGAGGTCTAGGGAATGTCCGCTCATTTCGTCAAAATGGCACGCCGAGGATGTCTGCTCAAATGGGAAAATCTCACTATCCTTATGATTTATATCGATTTTTACGACGTGATTTCAAAGACGATCGTGAGCCCACAATATCGGTCGGGAAAGTCCGCTGATTTCGTTACACGCAAAAGGACGCTGGGAAGTCCGCTGATTAAAGCCAAAAAGCCTAGGCGCCCGATTTTATTGGCCTGCAGGGCACGTTGCTCAAAATCCTGCACGGGAATGTCCGCTGATTAAGGCAAATCTGGGCGCGTTCCGACGTAATTTCAAGGTGAGGCCCATTCTGACGCGATCGCTGGCTGGTAGCATTTGCCATTGTTCTACGGTGAGGTCGAACGGTTGATATGCGGGGCTTCCAGGAGGTTCGGTACCAGCTTGCCATCGCCAGGAAACCAGTCATTAACCGGAAGCAGTGCCGGGAATGTTCGCTCATTTCGTCACAGAGAAGCAACACCGGGAATGTCCGCTCAATACGTAAAAAAAGTCCATTAGCTACTGATTTTATTGAGTTTTATCCAGAGAGAACGCCAGAGACAATGTTGGATGAGTCCGCTCATTGACGAAAACTCGGGGAAGCTGTTCCCGGAATCCCGCAGGGTAAAAAGCTATGGATATCAGAAGGTTATAAACCTTAGCAAGGATCAGGGTGTCCGCTGATATCGTTAAAAAAGTGATGAGCCGCCTGGATCGTGGCAAACGTATATCCCGCCGAATCAATAGGTTAAGAGGCTAAAGAGGCCGTTTCCGGTGATTTCGCGATTGGAGCAAAAACTCAGTCCAATCTAGCCCTCGGAACTAATTCGTTGAAATTCCATTAATGAAAAAACCAATAAAATTCAGTGGTCTACCATTGTCTATTCGCATGCTTTTCAATGAATTTGTTTGTGGTATTTCACGCCTGCATGGATTGCCTTTTGAGTCTGCAAGTAAACATTTAGGAATGATCGAATGAGATGGTAATGATTGGATGCATTTTTAATGCAGTTGAGTTCTAAGCAGCTTAATACAGGCTGCTTTCGATTATGGAGCTTATACTCAACAAGTCTTCGGAGCGGACCGTGGAAGGAGTTTTCTCTGTGGTGATGTCTCGCCTGGTTCTTAATAGGCGAGTTTTGGATGCTTCCTTCTTATAAAATGGCAAATATCTCAATATCTTTTGACGAGACCAGCCATTGTCCGCTAGGAAGAAGTAAAGGCTGTAGCGAAGTGATCTCATGCTGAATACCGGTCCATTATTTTTTTTTATTAGTTTATTGAAACTATCTTGCACGACTCGAGAACTGACCGGGCCCGGCAGCGCTTTTCGTGTGCTGCGGGGGAAGATATAGTTGTTGGAACCGCCTGCATAAGCCAGCCAGTCCTCAAGTGCCGCCAGAGGGCAGAGTAAAGGAAGGCGATCTAGCTGAAAGGAGTATTTCGTTCTGCGTCTGTTCGCGTTGATACGATCAGTGGTGATTTTGAGAAAACCGTCAGCCATCGTCACCGCGTTCCACCTCAGTTTACACACCTCTGCGGTGGTCAGCCCGAACCAGAAACCTATCAGCAAAATTGCTCTGTTACGGCGGGCAACCAGTCGGGACAAACGAGTTGATCTCACTACTTCGTCGCGTTCTGCGTTGGATGGCGTCTCGGAGAAGAAACGACGTTCATGCGCATCGGCTAGAGACATCACATCAACTATAGATGGGGGAGGGTGAAGAGGAAGATGGCCTTGTGGACGCATCCTGTCTCTGATTTGGCGTGCCAGAGCGATCACTGATGGGCACTTAGTCGGATCGGGAAAGTCATTGTTTTGGTGCCAGCGACGGATCGCCGCCAGACTGGGATCTATTCGCTTTTCGTCACCCCAGGCGTAACAGTCCGCCAGGTAAAGACAGACTTCGTAGGCAAGCGCCGGTAGATCCCGCGTTTGCCACTCAAGGTAATGGTGCAAGGACCAGTCATACTGAACATCTCGACCGGCGAGATCAGCGCTTGGCAAAAGCTTTACCCTATTCATAATGACCCTGCTGAGATGAATGTTGCGTTGCTCTTTGGAAGGGCAGTATGTGCACATGCCGAAGTGCATAGACGCTGAACGTTTCGGTCGTTTTTCAACAACGCTATTTATGCCGTGAGCTATACTTACAGCTTGGTGCTGCCACCCCATTCAAAGGGAATTCAAGCGAGGGACCGGCTAGTCACTCCACGACTAATATCAGTCTAGGAGGCGGCTATGCCTAATAAAACACCGGCCAATGCATTTCTCGCGCGGATCCGTAGCCGCCGATCGGCGCGAAGTAACTTATGGTTGGTCTACAGCCATAAGATCCGCTCTGACCTTATTCTGGAAAGCAACCCGGAACTTGCTCACTGGCTTTTGAACCTTGAGTTTGATCCCCATGTTAATGATTTTTGGATCCCGACGGCAAATGAGTTGTACGGCGAGCTACGCGGCGGCCGTCGGACCCGACCAGATGTGGTGGTGAGAAATGCCGACGGCGGGTTGGAGTGGCATGAGGTCAAAGCAGGGCATGTTGATGAAGTAAATTTCAGCGACCAGATCCTGATGCAGCGAGAAATATGTGCGAACAATGGTGCGCTCTACCGTTTGTTCGATGAGTCCACGCGCATCCCCCGCCAGTATGAGCTAATACCACGTCTGCGCCTGATGCACTTCATTGCCGTTGCGCGCAATCAGCCCATCGTCGATCACGTGCAGACCACTACCCTCGATTACGTGAACCAGGTGAAGGCCGGCACGCTGGGTGGGTTGTTGCAAGCCTATCCCGAGCTGGCGCCCACACACCTGATCAGCGCGTTGGTACGCCTCACGATTGAAGGGGTTGTGGCACTGGAAATCGAAGACACCACCCCCACGCGGCAGACGGCTTGGTCGTTGAGGGGGGCGGTATGAAACGTGTCGCGGTTCCGCAGGCATTCAAAAATGGTGAATGGCCGCGTGTCGTGCCAGCAGCAATACCACAGGCGCAATGGCTGGACTTCGCTTGCAAACGGCTCGCCGTGTCAATGTATATCGACGGCGCTTCAATGAAGGAGATCAAGCTGCGAACCGGAATGCCGAGCAATGAGGTCAATCGAAATGTGCAGCGCTTTTGCTCTATGGATGAGGAGGGACGTTACTTCGGTGAGCAGGCCTTGCTGGCGCAAGCGCGGGTTGTTCTCTATACGCGACGCAAACCCATTGGTCCGAAACGAACCGACCAGCAAGGGGGCCTGACCGGAGTGCTCAACATGCTGTTGTCCGAGCACAGCGAAATTGAAACGACCATGATCGACATCCTCTGCACCCCAGGTACACAACTGAATGACGCCCGCGGAGGTATGAGCTACCTGGTAACGGAATTTTACAAGGCATTGGCCAAGGCCGGAATTGAGTACCCGTCCTGGCCGTTCAACACCAAGCACAAAGGACGTACGTCCATACGGAAGTATTTGAAAGCCCTACGGGCGCGGTACGCAGTCCAGTACATCCACGCTCACGGAGACGAAGCTGCCGTAGCTCATTTGGCGACTGGGACAGGCCATACGCGCTACATCCAGGCGAGGCGGCCTTTCGATTGCGCTCAACTTGATGGCCACTGGATCGATGCCATATTTGCACTGAGGGTAGAAGAGTCTCCGGGAGTCTATCAGTGGGTCGTGGTCGATCGGATCTGGTTACTATCGATGATCGAACCCTTCGCCAACGCCGTCCTGGCTTACAAGCTGGTACTGAGAAGTGAAGTCTCCGCGTCCGATGTGCGCGAAGTCATTGCCCAGGCTTGTCTTGGGCACTGGTGCCCGAGGGTGTTGGCCAATGAAGCATATCGGTACAAGCCGGGCGCCGGGCTGCCCTCGGGTGTCATCGAAGACTGCCGAGGTATCAGCTTCGGGGTGTTGTTTGCCGACGCCCACCTGTCCAACCTCGCCAAAAAAATCACTACCGTGGCACGCAGCGACTTCGGTTTCCACGTGTGCATAGGGCCGGTGAAGCATTTTGAAACGCGGGCGGAGATCGAGCGCTCCTTTCTGGAGGTGGCTCGAAACGTTCACCTGTTGGTGTCATCGACAGGAAGTCATCCTGATGCCGGCCGAGCCAAGGACGCCGAGCAAAAGGCGGTGGAGTACGAAATAGACCTCACGCTCATGGAGGATGCGGTGGACGTGATGCTGGCCAACTATAATGCCCGGCCCAGCGAAGGGCTGGGAAACTTTTCTCCGCTGAGTTACCTGGAACAGTTCTTCCGCCAGGGCATGCTCATACCAAGGTACGGAGCCGATCAGGTCGAGCGATTGCAAGCAGACATGACCACACGCAAGGCCACGGTGCGTGGCAGTTGCGACAGTGGACGTCGTCCTTACATCCAACTAGACCGGGTGCACTACACCAACGAGGTTCTGGCCGGTGATTTCGGCTTCGTCGGCATGGAGTTATTGATCGAAATCGATAATCACGATTACCGGGCAGTCAAAGCGTACCTGCCAACGGGTGGCTGTCTCGGTTTTCTCCTAGCGCAGGGATTTTGGGGCGAATTCAAGCATACGCCCTCCGTACGGCACAGGGTAAACAGCTTGATTCGCTCAGGGGAGCTGCAAATCGATGCGGATAAAAACCCGGCTCAGCAGCTCAGTGATTATTTCATCCAGCACGGGCAAGTTGGTGAGGCGTTGTCCCTCAGTCGGGAAGCGGCCACCTCGGAGGCGGATAACCCGCGCCCCCCCAAAAACCGGGCAGTGCGACCGGACTATTTTATCCAGGCGGATGTCGATTACGGTGAACTGCCCACCCCCGGCCGCGTGCTGAACCGAGGCTAGCGATGAGCTCCTCCGCGCATCCCCTCGTCACGGACAAGGCGCAGATCATCACGCATCAGATGGTGCGTGTACTTCGATTAAGCCTCGATCGGGTGAGCGCCAGACGATCAGCCGTGCTGTTCGAAGGCTCGCCGCGGATCGGTAAATCCCGTTGTGCAGAATTCGTCGCCGACCAGCTGAAGGTCCAGCTGCCGCACGTGCACGTAATGCTACACATCGCCCGTTACCGCGAACCCGGTAAGCGGCAGTCCGTGTTGAGTGAGCTGTGTCTATCGGAGAAGATCAAGCCTGCAGCACATGGCGTAGATTACCTCCAACACCTGCTGGCTTACATCGAAGGGCATGTGACCGGTCAGCCTGCACCGCAATGTGTGCTGGTTGTCGACGAGATTCAACATTGGCGTCCAAACGACTACCACGTATTGGCCGACCTGCACAATTACCTCAAGGTGCAAGGGATTACTCTGACGCTGATTGGTTTCGCGCAATCGGAGATCTATGAGCGGCTCACGGGGCTTTGTGCGGTAGAGCACCATGCGATAGTGGGGCGTTTCTTCACGGAAATCATCCCGTTCCGAGGCTGTCGGAACGTTGAGGAACTGACGACGATTCTAGCGGGATGCGACGATAACTCCGAATACCCTGTCGGGTCGGGCATCAGTTATACCGCCTTCTTCGTGCCCGAGGCATTTGCCGCCGGATTCAGGCTGGTGACGCTGGCCGGCTTATTTTGGAAGGCATTCGATGGCAGCGTAAAAGGGAAGTACGTCAACAATCTCCCCATGCAACATGTGCGCGAGGCGATCGTCGACCTGTTGCTGCTCATCGCGCCACATGACAGCGCCCTGTTCGAAGCCGATGAACAGCTGGTCAACGAGGCGGTGAAGCGCTCCGGTGTTCGGGTATTTTGCGATGTACTATAAGGACGGGCTATTTTTTCCGGATTATTTTCCTTGGCCGTTTGATCATGCCGTGGCCAGCCTGCACAAGGCGGCGGTGGTGAATGGCGTCAGCGGTAGAGTGCTACTGGACAGCTTTCCTCTGAAGAAGACACAGCGAAGTTCGAAAAAAGGCAAGGACGCTCAAATCGAGAAGGCGTTGCGCGAGATCTATCTTTCCTCTCAGCCCGTTGTATCACTCAACAATTTCGCCAAACCCGTCGCCGATCATTTTCCGAAAAATGTGAACGGCACCGCCAAGTACTGTGCGCAATGCCTGGCGGAGACAGGATTTGTAGCGGCGTTCTTTGCACTGCGTTTTATTGTCTGCTGCCCGTGGCATCAGCAGCCGTTGAAACCACTTTGTGCGCGCTGTCAGGATATTCGGAAATTCACACCCACCCCTTTTGGCAGTGTGGTTGGCTACAGTTGCCAGGACTGTGGCTACTGGGTCCCGAACCGGCCGGCGATTTTTGCGGCCTGTCGTTCCCGTGTCGTCAGCCCTTTCATCTTCGCTTGTCGCGATTTTCTCGCCAATACTGAACGGCTGGACCGGTTGGCGGTGTTGGACGTGCTCCATTTCGCCAGGGTACCTGGCCGTGCGCAAGCCCTTGCCGCTGGATGCACCATCTCGGAGGTCCTTCCTGACGAAACTACAAAAATATGGCAGAAGGAGTTCTCGATGAGGTGTCCGTATCTGGCGGAGTTGGACCTACCAGATGAAGGCTACCGGCGTTTCGTCAGCTTTCATCAGTTGCGCCTGCTCAATGCTCATCGCGACTGCCCATGCCGTGGCGTTCTTTCGCTACCTGACTATGGTGATTCGACGCGCAGCGTTTGCGTGTATAACGCGGCATTGTCTTTATTTCGGCAAAAATTTGAGTTTGAGAGAACCAACCAAATGATACCGAGCCTTTCAGCGCTGGCCTGGGAGGCACTGCTCAAGCAAAACATGGCGCCCAGCGCAGCGCGAGTTTTTTTTCAATGCGTGTTCTACCAGTTGCTCGCCCGCTTATGGTTTTGGAGTCGCTCGGCGTCGCGGTTTTTCGCTCATGTTGATCGTTATCATTTTTTTGCGGTACTGGAGGCCAGCAGTAACCAGACCATGTTGGATCGCCTGCTGGGGCAACGGCTGCAAGGGGACTATCAGTGTACGTTTGACCTTCCCGCAGACCGCGTGTCCATGCGCCGGCTGCTGGGGCCGGTTGAAGACGAGCAGGTGCTGGTTATCCGCAATTTCGGCAACTGCGCAGAGTTTAGTAGCCCGGCAGAACCCACCCTGTTCTACGGTACCCTGAAGGCGACGCCGTTGTTTTACTTCTAGCTGAGCTGCCTGGCAACGCGGTATGAGGTGTTCTCACCCTCGCAAGCAAAAGGAGGGCCGGCTTGTTAAGGCGGTCGTTTCCGCCTCGTGTCTGCCAGTCTGCTGGCTGGATGGGGGCGCATGCGACAGAGTGTGAAACGCACCAGGGGGGCGCGCTGAACACCAGCCTCCAATCTGGTACGCTTTCCTGTAACAAGAGGCAGAGCGTTCAAGGCCGGAGATGACGCCCCCCCTCAAGCGTCGAGCGCGGGGTCTGTTGTGCTGCGTGCCGCGCTATCAGGGTCGGAGGGCTGCACGGCGAGTTCCATTCGGTGATCGTTTGACGGCACGATCGCCTGCGATGCTGGCTTGAGCAGTTGAGTGGCGCGGCTGTCCAGCAGTGCCCCCGCCTGAAAGTAGCCCATCACCGTGGTCACGCTGCGGTGTTCGGTCATGGCCATCACTTCACCCAGCGCTACGCCCTGGCGTCCGGCTTCGGTGACATACCCCGAGCGCAGACTGTGCGCCGCCCAATCGCCCTCCAGCCCCGCAAGCTTCGCTCGGCGCTGGACGATGCGGGCGACCTGATCGGTAGATAAGCCTGATGTACCGACCTTGCCACCTTTATACAGGCGGCGAAACAGCGGGCCGGATGCAGCTGGCGCGGCCGCCAGCCAGGCCATGAGCGCGTGGGCCGCGGGACCGCGCAGGGGCTTCTCGCGACGCACACCGCCGGTGTCGGTTTTGGTGGCACCGAGCACATACAACCAGGTGTCAGCATCCAATTGGCGCACATCGCCCACTTGCAGTCCCACCACTTCCGAACGGCGCCGGCCGCCACCGCTCCAGGCCAACAGCAACAGGGCGCGATCACGCACGCCGCGCATACCGTCGGTGCAGGTGGCGAGCAGCGCCTGCAACGGCTCGAGCACAATGGCGGTTTTCTTGCGCACGTTCACGCCCTGGCGCGACTGGGCTTTGCGCGCTTCGCGCAGCAGGGTCTTCAGCGCCGATGCTTCGGTAGGGCTGTCCCACTCGTTGAGTCGGTGCCATTTGCCGAGCACCGCCAGACGATGACTCACCGTGTTGAACGCCAATGGCCCCAACTTGGCCTTAACCCGGGCAGTGACGAGTGCGGCGTCGATTGACGGCGGCAACAGGTGGACCCAGGTGCCGTCGGCCAACGGCCGCGCCAGGTGATCCAGCACGAACTGCACGGCCACGGTGGCCGGCAGGGGCGCATCGCCCAGCGCCTGGCCGTAACGCAACTGTAACCAGGCCGACCAGTAGGTCAGGGCGCTGCGGTAGCTGCGCACGGTATTGGCTGCGGTGCCGGCGGCGATAAACGCTGCCGCGGCTTCCTGGGCGTTAATGGCCAAAAAATGCGGGTCCAGCGGGGTTTCGTCGACCAGAGGCAACTGATCTGTAATTTTTATTACGTTCAACGTATGATAATTCCAGTATTCAAAAAATAACGTCGGATAACATTCTATTATCAGACCTAATATACGCAGGGGTGAGTCATGGCGGTAGGGGTGCCGGAAAACGACGTGTTCGCCGCGGCGGACGCGGTGCTGGCGCGGGGCGAACGACCGACGGTGGAACGGGTACGCCTGGAACTTGGACGCGGCAGCCCGGCGCGAGTCGGCGGCTTGCTTGATCAGTGGTGGGCGCGTTTGGCTGAACGTCTGAATGGAGAAACGCGATTGCCGGCATTGCCTGGCGAGGTCTCGCAGGCCTTTGTCGCCGTGTGGCAACAGGCGATTCACCTGGCGCAGGGCGTCGCCGAACAGGCGCTGGACGAACAACGGCAGGTGATGGCTGCCGAGCGCGAACGCGTAGCGGCGGTCGAGGACCAGGCGCGTCAGGATGCGGCGCAGTTTCGCCAGCAGGCGGCCGACGCCGTGGCCGGGCACCAGGGTGTCGAGGCGCGTCTGGTGGACCTGGAACTGCTGTTGGCGCAACGCCAAACCCAGATCGAAGACCTGCAGCAGCAGCGTGAAGGTTTGCTGCACGAGCGCCGTGAAGCTCAGCAGCACAACCAGACGTTGCAGCAGGATCTGCAGGCGCTGCGGGTCAAGGCCGAGCAGGAGCGCGTTGCGCAGGAGAGCTACGTCCGCAGTGTGGAGGATCGTGCGCACCGTGAGGTCGACCGAGCGCGGGAGGAGGGCAAGGCGATATCGGCCCAGCTCAAAGAAGCTGTACGGCACATCGAACAATTGCAACGGCGGCTGGAGTCGATCCAGGCCGAGCTCAGCCAAACCCAGCAACGTGCCGCGGCGCAGCATGCCCGCGCTGAAACACTGGAGCAGCAACTGACGCAGGTGCGGCAGATTCCTGCGACCAAGCGCAAGCCACAGAGTCGAAAACCCAAGGCGTCCAAGAGCGATTCCTTAGGATGATGTCGGTGTGCCGATTTGATTTTGTTGGGGGGCGGTAGAAATCTTGGACTGGTTATGCCGCGAGGCCCAGGCTCTCAAGATACTCAGCGGGACTGAGAGCGCCGAGGGAAATCTTGATCCGTTTCTCGTTGTGCCAGCGAATGTATGAATCCAGATCCTGAATGAACTGCTCAATGCTCGTTGACTGCCAGTTGCGAGGATAGAACAGTTCCGTTTTCAGCCGGCCGTAGAAGCCTTCACAAGCCACGTTGTCAGGCGAGCAGCCCTTGCGCGACATCGAACGAATCAGCTTCGCATCAGCGATGCGCGATAACCAGCCGGGCCAGCGGTAGTGGGCGCCACGATCAGAGGGAACGACAGGCCGTTTGCTGTTGCGAGCCACCGTTTCGACGGCGGCATCCAGCATCGTGTTCACAAGCCCGGCGTCCGGGCGCGTGCCGATCGACCAGCTGATGACCTTTCCATCGAAGCAGTCGATCATGGGGGACAGGTACACCTTGCCGGCCGGAATCTGGAACTCCGTGATATCAGTGAGCCATTTCTCATTCGGAGCAACAGCCGTGAAGTCGCGATTGACGAGGTTGCCCGAAATCGCTGACCTACCTGAATACTCGGCAATCGATTCTCTTTTATGCGTTTTCCATAGACCGCTTAAGAGTCAGCTAAAGTCGTCAGTCTGGTTCAAAATCGTATCAGCGCCAACTCTGCCGCCACAATTCAGTGTCCGTCGCAGTTGGTCAAAACCCTCACCCCATCGAGTCGAAAGGCACAACCTGACCCTACTTGTGGGACAATGAGACAAGCGCCATCCAGCTGACGACGTTAGAAGAATTTAATCTCGTAGCCGAATCGAGATGCCGCGGCAACGATATGCTGCCCCATGATCTGTCGCGCCGCCGCTGCATTCCGGTCGACCAGCGCCTGCACGAGTTCTTCATGCTCCCCACGCGCCGCATGAGGAATATTGCTGAACATCGGGCCTCGCCGCGCAAAAGTCATCGTGATCAGTGCCCGCATCGGCTCAAGCACCGTGCGAATCATCGTCTCCAGATAATCGTTGCCTGACGCTGCGGCGACGGCCCGGTGAAAGTCGAGGTCAGCGTTGACAGTTTCCAGCGTCGGTTCACCTTCATACTGCATGCGCAATACCGCCGCCTGAATCGTTTTCAGTTTGCGCGGCGTCATGTGTGAAGCCGCGAGCGCCGCGGCCTGGCTTTCTAATACCGCCCGCACTTCGAACATGTTGCGCATCGTGTTGTCACCGTCCAGCATCGGCTCACTCGCGCGCGGAGATACTGATACAGGTTCCGGCGACCGGGATGCGGCCGAGACGAATACACCTACGCCCTGGCGTGACTGGATCAGCCCCTGTGCTCGAAGCGTTGCAATCCCTTCCCGAACAACGTTCCTGCTGACGCCGAAGTTTTGCGAGAGAAATTGTTCGGTCGGCAAACGGTCGCCTGGCCGTAGTCGGCCGGCAGCAATCTCGTCACTTAACGAGCGGGCGATGTGCTCGGCCAGATGAGGTCGCCGCGCTACGGGTTGCAGGTTCATTTCACTCATGTCCACTCCTCCCACTTGTCTACTTAATCTACATCAGAAGACTTGTTCCACGCAGTAAAAACTGAAATTCATTGAACGCATTAATTTTAAAACCTTTTAAATCAACATCATAGATACTTATGGCTAGAACCTTTTAAAAAGAACAACTTGTTCAGTTGAAGGACAACAGGACGCCATGTACGTTGTGCTCAACCTGACGCGGGAAATCCGAAATTGCCGCGCCAGCTTTGCAACCTGCATGAGGCGCAGTCTTATGAAAATTGCCAGCATTGAAACCATTCCGCTTCGAATTCCCTTCACCACGGGTGGTAAGTCAGCCGGTGGGGTCTGGGGGCCGAAAGACCTTCAGATGGTCGATTCCCTCGTGGTCAAGGTCACCACGGATGACGGTATCGTCGGATGGGGCGAAACCTTCGGCTTCACTGCGATTCCGGCAGTGAAAGTTGTGATCGACACGATCCTGGCGCCCGAATTGATCGGCAGTGATGTCACGCGGCGCGAGAAATTGCAGGGCGATCTGCAGAAGAGGTTTCACGTCTTCGGTCGCAGCGGTGCGTTCATCTATGGTCTGTCGGCGATTGATATCGCGCTGTGGGATATCGCTGGCAAAGCTGCCGGTAAACCAATCTTCCAACTGCTTGGCGGCAGTGAGGCCACTTCACTTGCTGCGTATGCAAGCCTGATCCGATATGCCGACCCCGAACTCATCCGCGTCAATGTGCAACGCGCGGTCAGTAGCGGCTTCCGGCACCTCAAGCTGCATGAGGTTGATCTCGAGGTCATCCGCGCCGCATGCCAAGCCGCGGGCCCCGACGTGGAAATCACGCTCGACGTCAACGCCCCGTGGACAGTGCGCGAAGCGCTCGATATGACCGAGAAACTACGCCCGTTGAATCTGCGCTGGATCGAAGAGCCGGTGTGGCCGCCGGAAGACTATTCGGGTCTGGCGAGGGTACGCAAGCAAGGCGGCATTCCGGTAGCGGCCGGCGAGAACGCGTCGACGCTTATGGACTTCCAGCATCTGCTTGAAGCCGGCGCGGTCGATTTCGTTCAGCCCAGCCCCGCCAAAATGGGCGGCATCACCGAACTGCAAAAAGTGTATGCGTTGGCAAACGCCCATGGCGTCACTGTAATGGTCCACGCCTTTTATGACGGCCCCGGCCTGCTGGCCGCCGTACATGGAAGTGCGGCCCTTGGTGGCGCGAAGTCACTGGTCGAATGGCGTTATTTCGATCTCGAAGCGCAACTCTATGGCGACGCCATCATTCCGCGTAACGGACGCATCGACGTACCGCAAGGGCCGGGTCTTGGCATCGAGCCGGACCAGGATGTCATTCGGGACTACCGCTTCAAACCTTAACGACATAAGCCGCTTGGTCAGTGCAGCGTTGATCGAAGCCGAGGTGTCGGCCTCGATCAGCCATGACGACATTCTTGATAAAAACAAATACGAGGATTGAGGACATGTTAGACAGAATCGTAGGACCCATTTTGCCCGTGGCATTTGTGATCGCGCTTGGCTTTATCGCCGGCAAACGTGGACGGCTTACCCATTCGGACAGCTTGCTGATCAGCAGGCTGGTGCTCGGCTGGATATTCCCGACGCTGCTTTTTGTCGGGATGGCGAGCACGCCCCGTGAACAGCTCTTCGATTTCAAGTTCATCGTGGCCACGTTTATCGGCATCATGGGCATGTACACGATAGCGCTGGTGATCGGCTGGTTCAGCTCTCGCGATCTCAAGGTTGCAACGCTCAAGGGTTTCGTCAACGGTTATCCAGACGCTGCTTTCATGGGCATCCCGATCCTCGGTGCGATGTTCGGAGCGGGCAGCATCTATTCGGTGCTCGTGCTCAACCTGGTCGCAAGCCTGGTAATGATCCCGTTGACGACCATGTTACTCACTATCGCCGATGGAAAAGGCAGTGGCACCCAGGCGTTCGTGTCGAGCCTGTCGGGTGCCGTGCGCCGCCCGCTGATGTGGGCTCCGGCCTTGGGCATTCTGCTCTCCCTGCTACAAGTCAAGCTGCCTCCCCTTGCTGCGGAGTCACTCAATCTTCTCGGCAAGGCGACGCCTGGTGTATCCCTGCTGTGCCTGGGATTGATCATGTCGTCGGAGAAGCTGAAAATGTCGGGTGAGGTGTGGGGCAACCTTGGGCTCAAATTGTTCATTCACCCGGTGCTGATGTTCGCAGCCACAGTTCTGCTGGGCACTCACGGACTTTACGCACAACAGATGATCCTGCTTTGTGCGCTGCCATCGGCGACGATCCCAGCGATGTTTGCGAACCAGACCGGCGCCTATCAGAGTGAAGCCGCGACATCCATTCTGGTCAGTACCGTGCTGTCGATCGTGACGTTTTCTGCTGCGATCTACCTGATTGATGGAGGACTTGCTGCAGTTTGACTGCTGGTCCCGGCAATGGACGGATGGCGTGGATTGAGGCTCTCGTGTCGAAATACCACGCCCGGGATTATCCCGAAACCAAATCAGCGTGGAGCAGCCTTGGGCAGTTCCTTCAAGAATCGGCGACTTCTGAATCAACGCCTGCGCAACGGCACCACCCCACTCGCATCCCAAACGGCCGAAACACGCTGATGAGCACCTGCACCGTCAGGTTGCCGCCGTCCTGCTCCAACTGCCACAGCGCGCAACGAGATTTTGCACATCCCGGCAAACTGCTCCTGACGCAATCCGGTAATCTCTATTCGGAAGTGCTTCACCGCCGCGCCCATGCTGATGCTGCCGGCGAGCAACCGTTTGCTGTAGTTCTTCGAGAATAATGCCGCGCTGCTGGATTCGTCATCCATAGCAGATGGACGCTATGAAGACGGGTGACTTCGAGGGTGCGCTGCTGAGCAGGGCCGGCCTAGCCTCCCTCGATCTGGGGGGCGAGACCGCCCACGACGCCCTGTTCGCGGTGGTCTTGACCGGCGATGACGACTTGCTGAGCGCCTTAGGACGGGCCAGCTTCCTTGCCCGCAACGGCATCGACGTCGTCAATTGGCATAGTGCCAAATCCCCTGAGATCCACGAGCACCTTTTGCTGAACGATATGTATGCCGCCAGCCACGGCGTGTTCGGCGTACCCTCGTTCTTGGTCGGGGACGAGCTGTTTTTCGGCAACGACCAGCTGGATTTCGTCCGCGCCGCCCTGCACCCCACAACTCGCGAAGGAGCACATCCATGAGCACCGGCAAACGCGCAGTGCTCACCAGCGTCGGCCCCGGGACCGGACTCGCCATCGTTCGACCTCACATGGCCGGCGGCTACCGAGTGGCCATGATCGCCCGGGAACTGCCGGACACCCACGCGTTCGCCGGCGACGTCACCGACTAGGTAGCGCTGGACCGGGCACTCAACCGCATCGTGCCGGAACTGGGCCAGCCGCAGGTACTGATCCACAACGCCGTGGGCGGTGCCTTAGGCACCTTCCTGGATATTGAGCCGGGTGCTAAACGGCAACTTCCAGACCAACGTCATGGCTTTCCTGCACCTGGCCCGATGTCTGGCGCCGGCGATGATCGAGACCGGAGAGGGCGCAATCCTGGCCACCGGCAATACCTCGGCGCTGCGCGGCAAAAAGCCGTTTCGCGTCGACCAAGGCAGCCCAGCGCATCCTCCCGGCACCGCCAGGCGCCTGCCGGATTCCGGCGACGCTGTCCGCGCCCAAGCCATCGCCAGCTTCAGCACCATGATCGGCGCCCAGGGTCTGACCCGGGAGCTGGGCGACCTCGAACTGTCCAAGGAGATCTTGGCCGTGGTTCGCGGGCGCCTGGTCGCGCAATTCGCACCGGCCGCGCTCCGGGATGAATGACGCGCCGCCGCGTTGGAAACCTCCAGCGATTCCATCCCTGAGGTTGCAAGCGGACACGGCAGTGCATTCGGGCGAATTAGCGGTTGTTCGTATCCCTTTGTATTCGGACCCAGAGTCCGGCTACTCGCTTACAAATGTTCCTGCCCATCGATACATCACGGAAACACACCTGAGGCGAAATGGTCACACCCGAACGAGGTGGTCCCAAGAGCCTCGCTCTAGGGTTCCAACGCCCTAGTAGCATGACTCGCGTGGCTTTGCCGCGCATAGTATCCGGAGAAGCACCATGTCCCGTTCCCAAATCTCGAACAACACCCGTATTGGCCTGATCGCTGTCGCCCTGGCCGGCGGCATCAAAATGGCCTCGTCCGCCGCCTTCGCCGTGGAGGCACTGCCCCAGAGCTACCAGCTTGCCGCGGCGGACAAGGCGGGGAAGGCAAATGCGGCGCGGCTGAAGCTAGCGCAAAAACAACTAGCGCCAAGGCCGCCAAAGGCAAGTGTGGTGAAGGCAAGAGCGGCGACGCCTCCATCGCCCGTACCAACACCGACGACGATGGCCGGGTGTCGCGCCAGGAACTCCTGACTGTGGCCCCGAACGACGAGGGTGAGTTCATTGCGATGGACACCAACAAGGACGGCTACCTGTCCAAAGCCGAGGTCCACAAGTTCCGTACCAACCAGTACACCTCGAACGGCAAGAATGTGCCCGCCGAGCTGTTCACCAAGATGAGCGAGGCCAAGAGCTGATTTTGGCTCCTTGATTCACTCTCCCTGTGCCCCTCGCTGGGGAGCGATCCCCAGCCTCTGGAGAATTCCCATGACCACTGCTTCTTTCCCGCAGGGTGCAGTCCTCGGTTTGCGGCGCGCTGCTCCCTGCATTGCTGGCAATCGACGCCGGTGCCATGGATTTCCTGGAGTGCACGCCGGACAACCGGATTCAAGTCGGCGGTCGTCAAGGTGACGTTCTCGAGCAACTGCCCGAGCGTTTCCTGCTGGTCAGCCATGGCCTGTCGCTGCCCCTCGGTGGTCCGGCGCCCCTGGATCACGAGCGGTTGCGGCGCACGCGCGAATTCTTCGATCGCCACAAGGTGGCGTTCTTCAGCAAGCTCCTGAGCTACTGCTCGGATGACTCCTGCTGAGCGATCGGCTGCAAGGTGACGCGCGCCGACTGTCGCCGGCACTTACAGCCTGGCCGATGGGCTGAGCCGCCGGCCTGCTGTGGGCGCCCTGCACGGGCCCCATCCTGGGGGGATTCAGCCCTGCGCCATGCTCAACGGCTCCAATGCCTCCTTCAACCTGCTGTTGATGAGTTTCGGTCTCGGCAGCGTCTTGGCGATGGGCTCCCTGATTTTCCTCGGGCGCGGCACCTTCCAGCGGGCGAAGTTGTCAATGGGTGCGCTGCAGTGGTTGCGTCGTGGCCCTGCTGGCATTGGTGGGTATTGCCAGCGGGACCAGCAATCAACTGACGGCGGAGGGATCGTCGCACGTGTCTGCCAAACTGGAGCGTAAGGTGATCCAGGGTGCTCCCATCCTGCTGGAGAAGTTGGTGGGCAGCCCCCACGCGGACAGCGTCGAATCGCAGCCGGATTTGGGCGCGATGCCGTCACTGGAGGGGGCCACCCAATGGCTCAATGGCCCTGATCTGAGCAATGAAACGCTGCGCGGCAAGGTGGATCTGGTGGACTTCTGGACCTTCGACTGCATCAACTGCTGGAACAGCCTGCCTTACGTAAAGCAGTGGGCCGAGCGCTACGCCGACCAGGGCCTGGTGGTGATCGGCGTGCACACGCCCGAGTATCCGTTAGAGCGGATACTCGACAACTTGCGCAAGGCGACCGTTCGCCTGGGCGTCCAGCCCCGGTTACCATAGACAACCAGTACCGCATCTGGAGTGCCTTCTCCAGTCAGTACTGGCCGGCGCATTACTTCATCGATGCCAAGGGACCTGCTCGTCACCTGCATATCGGCGAGCGTGATTACGAGCAGCAGGAAGCCATCATCCAGAAGCTGCTGCAGGAGCGTACGGCAGCGGCGAAGGTCGGTAGTGCGACCTGATCCTTCGAATGGTCGTGGCATATACCTTGATGCAGCACCTTCGAAAGCACCTGCCTAGAATGGCAGGTGCTTTCACCAATGACGTGCTGGCGATCTCGCCCAAATGCAGGGCGGGTCATGCAGTCTGCTGATTCGTCAATAACAAAGAGAGAGGCCGGCCTCCCTCTTTTGTCCTTTCACGCGATTACCACTTGCCAGTGCTCTGACCGCCGTCCACCGGGAGGACAGCACCGGTGGTAAAACCGGCCTTGGCGAGGTACAGCACCGCATCGGCAATTTCGTCGACTGTGCCAAGACGACCGAACGGGGAGAGGTTGCTGAGGAACTCGTGTGTGCTCGGATCATGCATGGGGGTGTTGATGATGCCGGGAGCAACCGCGTTCACCTTGATGTTGTACGGAGACAATTCCAGGGCCAGAGCGCGGGTCATCTGGTTGATACCGCCCTTGATCAGCAGCGGCAAGGCCGCGGGTACGGCGATATTAGGCTGGATAGCCAAGGCTGCCGTGATGTTCACGATATGCCCGTCACCGCGATGCCTCATGTGCTCGACCGCCACCTGGGTCGTGTAGACCACGCCCTTGAGGTTGGTGTCCAGCAACGCTTCCAGATCTTCCGGGGAGTAATCGGTAAATGGCCGTGGCAGGAAGAAGCCGGCGTTGTTGACCAGTACGTCTACGCTGCCGAACGTCTCAATGGCTGTGGCGAAGAGGTTGCGGGCAGTCTCCGGGTCGGCAACGTATCCCGCCACGCCGATAAAGCTGTCCGGGTTGCCGAGGTTATTGGCGGCTTCTAGCAGGCGTTCGATGGCGCGCGCACTGCCGACGACGTTGTAGCCGTTGTCGATGAAGGCCTTGGCCAGGCCCAGGCCGATGCCGCTGGATGCACCGGTGATGACGACAGTCTTCTTGCTCATGATCCGATTCCTCACAAATTTGCATAGGGGCGTGGATTAGCAGCGAGTTACTGGAAAGGAGCTGCTAGTGAGGCGGACTCTATTTGCAATCTATAGGTAGATAAATTGTGCTGTGTTCATTTCAATTGTGACGTGGGGTAATCAATAAGGTGCAGCCGGAGATCCCGAGACGCGAAGGTGGTACATCGAAGGTCCTCTCCTCAGCGGCCCCAGGGCGCACCGAGGCTGGCCTCGATGCCATAGCGCGAGCGTGCCTGGGCGTGTTTTCCAGGATCGATGGCCGCGAGCGCGATGTGCTGGCGGTCGACCTCGAAGAAGCGGCGCAGGGCAGGACGCGTATCGCTAATGACGCGTCGAGATGAGGTGAAATCAGCTGCGCATAACCGCGCACGTAGTCACTAGCGGCAATTACCGGCATGGCTCCTAGCAGGCAGCGCTGAGGCGGAAGCACTGCAACGGTTCGTCGACCAACTTGTCCGGGAATATGGTGCTGGGCGCATCGATTCTGAATTTGCAGTGGCGTAACTCGCGCAGCTGATTTTTCTGTACATCCTGCGCGGCCATTTTACATCCGCGGGCAAGCAGATGGCCGGTCGTCTTCGAGCGATCAGCAACCCGCCGCGCATCACGCCGGCGATCCGTCTGCTGCACGGTGACCCAAGCCGCGCATGGCGACTCACCGAACTCGCCGGCGCCTGTGCGACGTCGCGTACGGTATTCGTTGCCTACTTAAAGTACATCGCCAGTGTGGTGCCGCTCACCTACTTGACGCAATGACGCATGCACCTGGCCGAACGCGCGCTGCGAGGGAGTGTCGCTGGCTGTATTGTCGGAGTCGCTCAGTAACTCATTGGAAAGCAGTTTCAGGACGGCGTTCAAGCGCGTCATGGGCAAGTCATCCAAGCACTATCGCGCCACCGTAGACCGAGACCAGGCGCAGACCAGGAGTAGCAGCCTGCACGGGTTGAATCCGGGCGTTCCTTGGCCAGTTCCGCGATCAAGCACGGTAAGTCAGTAGACGTCGCGCACCATCAGTTCGGGAGCACGGTAGCGCCGTCAGGCACGCATTCGATTTTCACGCCGGCCAACCCCTCCAGCACTTCCACCACATGGCTCATGTCGCGGGTTGGCTCGCCGGTGTTGATGGCCTGGTCGAAGAATTGCTTCACCACCGCGCTGGTGATGGCGGGCACACCAGCCGCCTCTGCTTCGGTGAGGAATAGGCGGATGTCCTTACGCATCAAATCAAGGCGGAAACCGAAGTTGAAATCCCGTGGCAATACGGTACCAGCAAGGATGCTTTCGCTCGTGTAGCTGCGTGCCGTGCTGGCGTTGAGGATGTCCAGCATTTGCCCTGCATCGAGACCGACCTTGATCCCGAACAGTAAGGCCTCACTGGTGGCCACCAGGGTGGCGCTGACGATCATGTTATTTACCAATTTGAGGGTCTGGCCCAGGCCGGCCGTCTCGCCCAGGTGAACCACCTTGCGGCCGTAGGCGGCGAATACTGGTTGGCAGCGCGCATAGGCAGCGGCATCACCGGCCGCCATTACCGACAGGGTGCCGGCCTCGGCGCCGGCTACTCCGCCGGCCAGGGGCGCGTCCAGACTGGCGATGCCGCGTGCTTTCAGGACCTGCTCCAGGCGGCGGGCGACGGTTGGCCCGGTGGTGGAGTGGTCTACCAGGATACGGACCCGCTGCCCGAGTATTACGCCGTGCTCGCCCAGCACGACCTGCTCGACGATTTCCGGAGTGGGCACACACACCAGTACGATTTCTGCGGCGTCGGCCACCTCCCGTGGCGTCGCATGGCGGCGAGCGCCACGTTGCAGCAGGGGCGCCATGGCCTGGGGAGAGGGGTTGAACAGTTCTAGGCCGAATCCGTGATCCAGCAAGTGTCGGGCCATTCTCTGGCCCATGGCGCCCAGGCCAATGAATCCGATGCTTTCGCTCATGCCGTTGCTCCGCTTCAACAGGTAGGTCCGATCACCCGGTGTGCCTCGAGGTGACGACTCGCATTCAGTTTCAGGAATGCCAAGGCATACGGGAGGGTGGATTGGTTCGGCGCCTGGCGTTTAGGTTGACCCGAGACGATGGCGCATGAATAAAACGGGGGGAGGGCTGTCCTCCCCCTTGTCGTTCAGGCCATTACCACTTACCGGTGCTCATCCCCCCGTCCACCGGCAAGATGACACCGGTGGTGAAGTCGGCGCCGGCCAGGTACAGCACCGCTTCCGCAATTTCCTCGACAGTACCGATGCGACCGGCTGGCGCCAGGTTGCTGAGAAAGCCATGGGAGCTCGGATCGTACATGGGGGTATCGATGATGCCGGGTGCGACGGCGTTGACCGTGATCTTGTGCGGTGACAGCTCCAAGGCCAGTGCACGGGTCATCTGGTTGATGCCACCCTTGATCAGCAGCGGAATCGCTGCGGGAACAGAGATGTTGGGTTGGATGGCCAGCGCCGCGGAGATGTTCACGATGTGCCCGCCGCCGCGTTGCTGCATGTGCGCGGCAGCCATCTGGGAGGGGTAGACAGTGCCTTTGAGGTTGGTCGCGACCAGCGCGTCCACTTCGTCCGGGGTGTAGTCGGTGAAGGGTTTGGACAGAAAGTAGCCGGCATTGTTGACCAGGACTTCGACGCTGCCGAACTTCTCGATTGCCTTGTCGAAGATGTTACGAGCAGTAGCCGGATCAGCGACATCGCCGGCGACCACGACGAAATTGCCGGGGTTGCCCAGGCTCTCAGCAGCTTCCTGCAGGTGCTCGATGGAGCGCGCGCTGCCGACGACGTTGTAGCCGTGCGCCAGAAACGCCGTGACCAGGCCTAGGCCGATACCACTGGATGCGCCGGTGACGACTACGGTTTTCTTGCTCATGATCAGATTCCTCGTCGAGATAGTCATGGGGCACGGCGTAGCAGGGGGGAAGGCGAAAGCTGCTGCTAGCTGGGCGAACTATATTTTTGCTTTTGGAGTCGATAAATGCCTTTTTCCTATATTCAATTGATATGTGGCGAAATCAATGGTGCTACAGGATGGCCGCTTACGAACTCTTGATTGTGCAGAATGCAGTGCCGCTACAATCGTCCGGACGTTCATGAACGACAGCCCGGCGGCGATCGGTGGGTTGAGTATAGTGTGCGGCCAATGCCGGGCAGCAGTAGGCGACAGACTGTGTGCCCAGCAACGCGAACGACCCTTCGGACCGTAGCTTCGCCGGTCAGCTGTAGGCCCCGCGGTATGCGAAGACGCTCGGTATTCCGCCGGTCATCAGGAAGAGCAGGTTGCTACCGGCCGCAATGTCCCTTTGGCGAATGGACGCCAGCAATCCGGCGAACGCTTTGCCTCCATAAACAGGGTCCGTCAGCAACCCTTCGCGGGAGGCCAGCAAGCGGGTCGCCGCCAGCATCGCGTCGGTCGGTGCGCCGTAAGCTTCACCCCGCTGGCTACCGTCCACATTGATACGTGCTTCGTCCAACACCGCGGACGGCGCAAGGAGCTGCAGTACCTGGCTAGACTTGTCCCGCGTCGTTGCCAGGGTCTGCTCGGTCGTACCGAGTACGCTGTAGCCGGTTATCTGCGTTGAAGACCCAGCCAACGTGAGGCCGGCCAGCAGCCCCGAGTGGGTTCCGCTGCTGCCATTGGGCACGATGATTCGGTCGAACTGTACGCCGAGCGCATCCGACTGGCGCAGGAGCTCGCCAGCACAGGCGGAGTAGCCCAGGCAGCCCCTCGGACTGGAACCGCCCAGCGGCATGACGAAGGGTTTCCTGCCTTGCTCCCTGAGCGCTGCGACCCGTTCGGCGGCGAAGGCGTCGGGGGCGGCGCCAAGGGGCAATTGATGGATCGTGGCGCCGAATAGCGCATCGAGCAGGAAGTTGCCGTTGTGGCGAAAGTCCTCGTCCGTGCGGATGCTGGAAGGTGTCAGGATCAGTTCGCACGGAAGACCTTGGCGAGCGGCGACGGCTGCGGTCAGGCGCGCGTGGTTGGATTGCAGGCCGCCCCAGGTGATCAAGGTGTCGGCGCCCTCGGCAAGGGCCTCGCCAAGGAGGAATTCCAGTTTGCGAAGCTTGTTGCCTCCGCCGCCCAGGCCGGTGAGGTCATCGCGTTTCACATACAGATTGCAACCGTTCAGCTCGGGCAGAGCACTCAGGCGTGAGAGGTGCTGGATAGGCGTAAATCCGTCCAGCAACGCCACCCGAGCATAGCGGGCAAGGGCGGTTTCCAGGCAGCTGTAGTCATGTGGCATGGAGGTTTCTCCCGTCGAGATAAACGTCATTGCGGTTAAACAGCGGAGGCGCATCGGTCGTACTTCTGCATGAGGTGTACGACCGCGTTCAGGCCTTCGGTCGGTAATTGGGGGTTCAGCTCAAATGGCCAGAAATCGAGCTCGACATCCTGTTCCGGTATCCGCTCCAGTTCTTCAGGGGCGATCGCGCGCCATGGGCAGACCGGGTCGGAGATGAAGTCGTTATGAATGGGACTACTCACTGCGCATCCTTCGATTTCGTTCAAGTGGCCACGCGCGCGGCGCCTCGGGCCACTGCTTCGGCAACTCTGGCGGTGTGCCCGTAGCCGCTGTGGTAGATGATTGTAACGGTGGTGTTCATGCGTACCTCCGAATCGAACGATAATTAGGTTTGCCCACCCGGCGGTGTGCCGGGTGGGAACTGATCGGATAAGCGTCAGCCAGGCTGGTTCTTGCGGTACTCGGTGGTGGTCATTCCGGCGTAGCCCCAGTTATCGGTGTCCACTTCCTCGATGACGATGTGCGTGAGGTCGGGGCGCTTGCCCAGCACGCGCTGCAGGGTGTCGGTGATCTCGGCGATGACCTGGGCTTTTTGCTCCCGGGTCACCCCGTCACGGGTGATACGAACGCTAACGAACGGCATCTCAAACCTCCTTGGAGGGTTGGTTAATGGGCCAGGGCAGCAGGATGTCGCTACCCTCGGTTCGGTTGGCCGCTACCAGTTCATGGGCCAAGGAGACCACGACTGCAACTGGCTGCGCATCTATGGCTATTCCCGTAGAACGGCAAGGAGTGCAAGATCCTCGCCCGAGGTAACTGCTGCGCCGACGACGCACGGGTGGGTGTGCCCCCGGCGAAGTCCGGCGTCAGCCAGTTCCAGACTTATCGCTTCAACGTCGAGCGAGAGCTGGCGGAACGGTCGCTGGTAAAGGTGCTCCAGAAGTTCGGCGGACGCTCTTGTCCTTAGACCCTGTTGTACCCTCATGACCGCCATGTTCCTCTACACCTGTGTGCCTTCAATGGCGTAAAAGCGAGAGTGCGTGCCACTAAAAAGGGGAAGGGTACGAGGCAGTTCCGGGCTGCAATTGGCTCGGTCAGATTGTTAGCAGCATTCGGCAGTCGAAGAGCTGTCATTCCCACTCCCTTGTTTCAACGTGGGCCCGGAACAGATCACGCCGGCACGCCACGGCGCGCCGGCATATCGAAAATCTGTTGGCAGTTGCAGTTATTGCGCCGACCTGGGTCTTGCGGACACAGGCAAGCACGAGCGGCAGTCTTGAGATCCGCCTTGCCCCATCTCCGCTGGCTACTCAGAGCGGAAGATCAGACTTCAGACCAGGTTCACTTCGGCGTAGATGTTACCCCGCGTCGCCTTGGAGTACGGGCAGGCCTGGTGCGCGGCATCCACCACGGCCTGGGCGGTTTTGCGGTCCATCCCGGGCAGGCTAACATTCAGGCGTGCCTGGATGAAATAGTCTTCGCCGGTCATGCCGAGGTCCACTTCGGCATCCACGGCAACGTCTTTCGGGACGGCGATCTTCATTCGGCTGGCCACAACACCGATCGCGCCAATGAAGCAGGCTGACCAGCCCGCGGCGAACAGTTGTTCTGGGTTCGTCCCATTGCCGGGGCCACCGGGCGATGAGTGCTTGATGTCCAGGCGTTTGTCAGAGCTGGATGATGCACCGTCGCGGCCGCCAGTGGTGTGGACCTTGGCGGTGTACAAGACTTTTTCGATCTTGGTCATGATGGACCCTCTTAGGTGAGGTGCAGGTAGCTGCGTGGCTATTGCGTTCGAGCAGGTTGAACGGCGTTAAGACTAGTTGAGTAACCGCGCGGTCCTTGGGAGTCCCGCCGAGCGGTCAATTCGCCCCGAGTCAGATAATGGGTCACTTGTGAATGGCACTTCGGGATGTGTCCACTAGACTGCATATTGCCTGTTGCGGGCTATTGGTCGGCGCAGATGCTCATAAGCCGTGATCACCTCAACGAGTCGCCCCCGAAACCGACGACGCGATTGACGTTGTATTTGACGTGGCCGTTCGCCGACGGCTCCCTTGCAGGAATGTCGTGACGGATGTTGTCGCGAAGGTACGACTGCTTCCGGTCTATTCCGCGCGACTCAAGGTCAACCTGCTGTTGGCAGTAGTCGTCTTCCTGATATTGCAGAGGTCTGACACCGGGGCATGACCGCAACGAAAACCAGCGCTTTGCTCCACCAGGAGCCCGGTCATGCCGGTCGTCGTTGTCCGGATTGGCCACAAGTGGGTCGGTCGGGCCGTGATGCGGTCACGGAGAAACAGTAGTAACCGGATAAAGAGGATTCAGATCTCGCTCAAGGGAACCCACAAAAACTCCAACAACCACCTGGAGGTTTCCTCCCATGAAATTGCATCTGCTAACGGCCGCGCTGATCGCAGGCAGCTTGGTGTTCTCCGGCTCCATCCAGGCTGCCGAAGCGTCGAAGGAAACCGGTACGTCCAATTCGTCCAGCACGGTAAAGAAGGAAATCAAGCTCACTCGAATCAGCCCCGAATATTGGCGGGTCACCTTCCACAATCCGCCATTCAACATCTATGGCCCCGAGACCATGCCTCAGTTGAACGAGGTCATCACGGCCATCGAGACTGATCCGAAGGTCCGGGTCGTGGTATTCGAAAGCGATGTGCAAGATTTCTTCCTGACTCACTACGACTTCGTGCCACCCCTCACGGATACGACCAGCATGCCGAACGGTCCGACGGGGCTGCCCCCGCTTCCGGACATGCTGGTCCGCTTGAGCCGCGCTCCGGTCGTCTCGATTGTCTCGATCCGTGGACGCGCCACTGGCGTCGGCAGCGAGTTGGCCCTGGCCAGCGACATGCGATTCGCCAGTCGCGAGAAGGCAATTTTGTCGCAGTGGGAGATTGGTGCCGCACTGGTGCCCGGAGGCGGGCCCATGTCGCGCCTTCCTCGACTGATGGGGCGGGGGCGCGCGTTGGAGATTCTGCTGTCGGGCAATGACATCGACGGTGCGCTGGCCGAGCGTTATGGCTACGTCAATCGCGCGTTCCCCGATGCGGAGCTGGACAAGTTCGTCGACACGCTGGCGCGACGAATCGCCAAATTCGACAAGCAATCCATTGCTGACATCAAACACTTGGTCGATAAGTCCAGCCTGCCGTCGACCGAGGAGATAGGTGCCGAATGGGACGGTTTCATCGGCTCTGTGCAGCGCCCGGCGGCACAGGAACGGATCAAGCAGCTCATGGGGCTTGGAATGCAAAAGAACCCGGATATCGAGAAGCGCCTTGGTCATTACACCGGGACCCTTGGTGAACAGTCGAAGTGATTTTCCGCACGGGCGCCGGGTCATCCTGGCGCCCAACCGATCTTCTCGGTCCAGCTAGGGCGTCTGTATCCCATTGTGTATAGACGCCGTCCGGATACATCCGCTTGTGAATCCCGCCCTGACCAATACATCCCCGATACAGGTCTGTGATGAACTGAGGATTCCGACGTTCCTGATAACCGGAGCGTCAGCCGACATTGATCGCTAATCACGGGGTACCAAATGACCACAACACTGCCTGAACGTATCCAGCAGTATGTCCCACACCGGCACATGCGGCTCGATGTCTTTTTCCTCCACCATCCAGGCCAGCATCGGCGCAGTACCGTAAGCGGTGTCGCCGATGAGGCGCTCCGGCTTGATGTCGAACTGCACTTCGACCCGGTCGATCATGGTCTTGGTGCTCTCAACCTCGGCCGTTCGATGAGCAGGTGTGGGTTCCACATCCACGATGACGCCGTGTTCGGTATCGATCAGATAGTTCGTGGAATAGGCGAAGAACGCTGGGCCTCCCGGAGCAGCGGTCCAGCGGGCTTGAGGATCAGTCAGCGATAGGCGCTTCGGTAGCGTTTCGGCCAGAGCCTCTTCATCGAGTGCCTCAAGGTACTCACGCACGGCGCGGGTGCTCAGGGACGGATCGCTCCAGTTGACCTGTTCATCTCCCGGTACGCCGCGCTGCCGACTCGCATCCGCTTTGATGATGCTGGCGTCCACGGCAAAGCCTTCACCCTTGACCAGACCTGCGTCCATGCAGCGACGCAGCACTTCATTGAACAACCAGCGAAACAGATCGCTGTCCCGAAAACGGCCGTGTCGATTTTTGGAAAAGGTCGAGTGATTGGGTACTTCGTCTTCAAGGCTCAACCGGCAGAACCAGCGATAGGCCAGGTTCAGATGAGCCTCTTCGCACAACCGCCGCTCGGAGCGGATGCCATAGCAGTAGCCCACGATCAGCATGCGGATCATCAGTTCAGGATCAATCGACGGACGCCCGATCGGGCTATAGAAATCGGCGAGGTAATGGCGCAGGTCGCTCAGATCAAGACACCGATCAATGCTGCGCAGAAGGTGATTGGCGGGGATGTGATCTTCAAGGTTGAACGAGTAAAACAGCCGTTCCTGCCCACTCGATAACTGTCCCATCATGCTGTGTTTCCCTGCTGGCCAATGCAGAGATTTTGCCGCAGGCCAGACAGGGGAGCTACTTTTTCAACAGAATCGACCCATTGACTCTCGGCATAGTGAAAATTCCCTCAATATCTTCGAACTAATAGGCGACCCTACCCTGACTGACATCTCTTAGGAGACGCTGCAAAAATAGCCAACCGTCCCCACCCTTGGCACACTGAGCACCTTCAACCAGCCCCCCTCTCCGTGAGCCTTGTTACGCGCGTGCAGAAGACCTTCTCCGAACTCGAATACACCGGCAAGAAAAAGCAGACTCGCCGCGATCGCTTCCTGGCTGACCTCGAACAGCTGGTGCCCTGGGCACAACTGGAGGCGCAAGTGGCGCCGTTTTATAGCGACACCACAGGCAAGCGCGGGCGCCCTGCAATTGGGTTGTCGCGCATGTTGCGCATGTATGTCGTGCAGCAGTGTTTCGGTTTCTCCGACGAAGGCACCGAAGATGCCGTCTACGACAGCCAGGCCATTCGTGGTTTTATCGGCATCGACCTGGGCCGTGAGTCGGCACCGGATGCCACCACCTTGCTGCGATTTCGCCGCTTGCTGGAAACCCATCAGCTGACGCGAGTGCTGTTTGAAACGATCAACCAGCATCTGGCCAGCCGGGGTCTGCTGCTCAAGGAAGGCACTATCGTCGACGCTACCCTGATCGCCGCGCCGCCCTCGGTCAAGAACCGAGAAGGCAAGCGCGATCCTGAGATGCATCAGGCGAAAAAAGGCAACCAGTGGCACTTCGGGATGAAGGCCCATGTCGGTGTCGACGCCACATCGGGGCTGGTGCACAGCCTGGTGGGGACGGCCGCCAACGTGGCGGATGTCACCCAGGTCGACCAGTTGCTGCACGGTGCCGAAACCTATGTTTCGGGTGACGCTGGATACACCGGTGCGGCCAAACGGCCGGAGCATGCTGAACGGGACGTTATCTGGTCGATTGCAGCACGGCCAAGCAGTTACCAGCACCACGGCAAAGGCAGCTTGCTGTTCCGGGTCAAGCGCAAGATCGAATACGCCAAGGCGCAACTGCGTGCCAAGGTCGAGCATCCCTATATGGACTCCTCCTCTTTGCAAGCCCCTTCGCTCTAGCGCCCGTGCCGACTGCACACGTATATTCGGCCTCTGACTGTGGCATCAAATCGATGCTGGGCCATGATGGGCTATTCGCGCGTTGGTTCCCAATCGTTCCGCCGTGCTTTTCGCACCTGGATGCTTAAGGGTTTTACCAACGCCGGTTCGACCGGTTTGCCATCGTTCGGGTTGCGTCGCAATCGTGGTTAAGGGTTGTTTCTGTTGTAGGGTGCCTCCGGTGAATAGATCAGGTTGCCGCCCGATCCGGTTGGTAATCAGAATCATGACGCAGCATCGCCCATGCCATGCGTGCCGTTTTATTGGCCAGCGCGACAGCGGCCACATTGGGATGTGAGCGCTCGGCTAAACGGACGGCCCACTGGCTGAGTCGGTCGTTTTTGGGTTTCGCCGTACGCAACGCCGAGCGGGCACCATGCACCATCAGTGTTCGCAGATACGCATCGCCGCGTTTGCTGATGCCAAGCAATCGATCCTTGCCGCCGGAGCTATGTTGCCTCGGCGTCAATCCCAGTGAAGCGGCGAACTGTCGGCCGTTGGCAAACTGCCGAGGATCACCGAGGGCGACGACGAGTGCGGTGGCGATCATCGGGCCGACGCCGCGTAGCTGTTGTAGGCGGACGGCGGCTGGTTCGCTTGTCGCAATGGCAGCAATCTCGCTGTCGAGTTCGTTCACGCGCTCATCCAGTACGCGAAGATCGCCCCACAAGCCATCCAGCAAATGGCGAAAGCGTGCCGTCAAACCGTTATCCGGATCCTCCAGCCAGCACGGCATCGCACGACGTAGCATGAGTAATTCTTTCGGGGCGATGAGGCCGTACTCGGCGACCAGCCCACGAATCTGATTGGCGTTGGCCGTCCGTTGTTCAATTAAGCCGGCCCGGATGCGATGCGTCGCCTGGATATCCTGTTGCTCGATGGTCTTGATGGCGACGAAGCGCATGCTGGGGCGGCTCATCGCTTCACAGATGGCCTCGGAATCGTTGGCGTCGTTCTTGTTGCTCTTGACATACGGTTTGACGAACTGCGGCGCGATCAGCTTCACCCGAAATCCGCATGCCTTGAGCTGTCGTGCCCAATGGTGCGCACCGCCGTAACTTTCCATGCCAATCTCACAGCCGGGCTCGATCCTCTCCAGCACCGTTTGAAGCCAGCGATCACGAGGCAGACGCTGCCGCCAGATTGGCTGGTCATGGCAATCCACGCCGTGGATCTGAAACACGTTCTTGGCCAGGTCGACCCCAATGCGCATAAGCTTCATGTGTGGACTCCTTCTCGCATTTGACTGTGGTTCGCACCTTCAGTCTGGCACTCAAGATGCCGAGGTGAGGAGGAGTCCATCCCATTGTTCCAGGTAATCAAGGTGCGTTTCAATCATCGAAAGGTTCGCTACCGTGGACTGGAAAAGAATACGGCGCAGTTGTTCAGTCTGTTTGGGTTGGCCAATCTGATGCTGGCCAAGCGGTATTTGCAACGGGCGGCGGGATAAATCCGTCTGAAAGACGAGGCTGGCCCGCAAATCAGCAAAATGAGGGTAGAAATCGGCCCCAGAAACGCAGAATAAGGCCGATGGGTTGAAAAAAGACGGCTTGAAAATGGAGGACGGCGCGAACGGGTTAATTGTTCAGCGCCTCCCTAGATGGTGTAGACAAAATAAACTAAACTCAGTGCTCCTTCTGCCTGGATGGCCTTGACGTCATGCCTCGAACCGGACGCCCTCCCGCGATTGCTGCAGAGCAGTACCCACTGCTGGTCAAGCTTGCACGCACTCATCCCTTCTCCAGCCAAGCTGAATTAGCCGATGCATTCCACGCTGCAACGGGCATCACCGCTCATCCTGACACATTTGCAAAGGCTTTGAAGCTGGCTGGAATCACACGCGTGAAGCAGCGTGCCAAGGGCAGCTTTGTTGCAGCCGAACCTCGCAAGTCCTATGGCTACAATGAGACGCACCGCCGCCAGTTGCCGGAGCAGCGATATCCCAGCTGCCTGACTGATGCTGAATGGGCGCTAGTCGCCGATCTGTTTGAAGCCCAGGGCGGTCGGGGTGTACCACCGCGTCATTCTCGACGGACGTTGCTCGAAGCCTGCTGCTATGTCGTGCGTACAGGATGTTCCTGGCGCATGCTGCCGCACGAGTTTCCTCACTGGGACAACGTCTACAAGACCTTCCGCCGGTGGAGTCTCCAGGGTAAATTCGAGCAAATGCATGATCGCTTACGCGCGCAATGGCGGGACAGGGAAGATCGCGATGCCGCTCCGTCAGCGGCTGTCTTGGATTCGCAGTCGACCCGCAGTTCTCCACAGGGAGGGGACAGCGGCTTCGACGCTGGCAAGAAGGTGAAGGGGCGCAAACGAAGTCTGATAGTGGATACGCTGGGGCTGCTGCTGGCGGTGAGTATCAGCGCCGCCAGTGTGCAGGATCGCGACGCGGCGGACGACGCGGTGGCGTACTCGAAGGAAAAATACCCATCATTGAATACGCTCTTCGTCGACAGTGCGTACGCAGGAAAATGGGCTCAACGGATGCAGCAAACGCACGCGGTCGAGGTTCAAGTGATCCGAGGGCCAAACAATAGACGAACGGGGCAATGGCACTCAGAGCAAGGTGATCTGTTCACGGTAGCGCCTGCCCCGACCGGCTTCGTGGTGATGCCCAGGCGCTGGGTGGTGGAGCGGACTCATGCCTGGAATGAAAGGGCTCGACGACTGATCATGCACCATGATCGTCTGTTTGCCGTGAGCGAGGCCTGGGTATGGCTGGCCGAGGCACGGATGCTCGCACGGCGGCTCACGACTTGATTTTGTCTACACCCTCCTAGGGGATCGCTTCTTCGGGCACTTGGGCCCGGCTCACGCAATCAGCCGAGTATCTCCTTGATGATGGACGCGACATTTCTGGCATCGTCTATCCCCCGGAGGTAGGTGCCCACGGCTCCGATGACAGGTCAGGCTAAAAATCGTTGAAAGGATCGGACGTTGAAGATATTCCTAGATTGCGAATTTACCCAGCTCAATCAGGACTCGAAGCTGATATCCCTAGCTCTGGTATCGGAGTCAGGCAAAGAGTTCTACGTCGAGCTGATGGACACCTATTCGGTCGAGGACTGCAGTGATTTCGTCATCCAGTACGTTTTACCGCAACTCGATCCGCTGCGATGTGGTCAGTCGCTTAGCGAAGCCAAAATCTCTCTTCGAAGATTTCTAGGTAGCTTCGCCGAGGAGCTTGAGGTGTGTTCAGATGCTCCACATTGGGATTGGAAGTTTTTCTGTGATCTTGCTTGTGCAGATCAACCCTGGCCAGTCCAGGTTGTGAGTGAACCGACCAACCTTACAAGCCTCTTCAATCAAGTGAATGCGGAAGCTCTTGAACAGGTAGAACTGTCTGATCTGCCGCACCATGCGTTACTAGACGCGCGAATGCTTGCAGAGCTTTTCAAGGTCTTGGCCTCTAGGCTTGTTTTGTCACCATCGAGGCGCATCACGACTAGGCCGATCTGATTTGGACGGTGTACTGCGGGTGGTTCGAGTTTCGCCAACGGTGGGAAAGTGGCAAAACTGAATTATCCCAAATTATGGCTCAGTCATAATTATTGCTGAGCCATAATTTTTGGCGATTCATCCATGTCAGTTTCAGTGTTAGCAAGCAGTCCATATTGCGATGACCGATTTGCAATATACTGTTAAGTAACTACTGAAAAGAGATCTCTCATGTCCAAACTCGCTGAATTCCGTCAGCTCGAAAAAAATCTCGCCGAGCAGCTCCAAGCTCTCGAAGCCCTGAAAGACGATGCTGGCCTGAAAAAAGAAATCGAATTTGAAACGAAGCTACGCGCACTGCTCGCCGAGTATGGTTATAGCCTGCCTAACGTGATCAACCTGCTTGATCCACAGGCTGGCCGTCGTCGCGCTCCAGCAGTCGAGTCCAAAACTGCCACTCGCAAACCGCGCCAGGTAAAGGTCTACAAAAACCCTCATACAGGCGAAGTCGTCGAAACCAAAGGCGGCAATCACAAAACGCTGAAGGAATGGAAAACTGAGCACGGCTCCGCGACCGTTGAGTCCTGGCTGACCAAGTGATTTTGGTTTGAGTACAAAAAGGCCCGTGAGGGCCTTTTTATGGGAAGCATCGTTGAAGTTCTTCGTCGATCAATGTTGCGGTTTAAGCCTGAGTGTTGCATCCACTCACCTTACTCGTGATCGGAGTGTCTCGTGCCCCAGGACTTAGGGGTATTCATTCTTTTATGCCTCGTAAGCGCAATGAGCGTCGACGCAGCAGTTCAACGACAACCAGTAATGTCACCGAGCCAAGAATGAGCAAAGTAGCTGCTGCAAGGATGGTTGGGCTGATCTGTTCGCGCATGCCTGACCACATCTGTCGCGGTATGGTGCGCTGCTCAACCCCTCCAAGAAACTGTACTAGAACAGCCTCGTCAAATGAGGTCACCATCGCAAAGAGCGCTCCGGACATGATACCTGGGCGAATTATCGGGAAGGTTACTCGGAAAAAAGTATAGGTTGATGATGCGCCCAGACTTGCTGCGGCCCTGGTCAATGAATGATCGAATCCGACCAGCGTCGCTGTCACGGTAATGATGACAAATGGGGTACCTAATACTGCGTGGCCCAAGATAATGCCTATATGGTTTTGCCCGATGCCCAGTGTGCTGTAGAAAAAGTACATGCCAGCCGAGGAGATGATCACTGGCACGATCATCGGTGAAATCAGGGTACCCATCAGGAGTCCCTTGCACGGCAAATTGGCACGACACAAACCGAGTGCTGCCAGCGTTCCCAAAGTCGTTGCGATGACGGTGGCGCAGAAGGCAATCAACAGACTGTTCTTGAACGACAGCACCCACAATGGGTCTTCAAGCAGCATGTGGTACCAGCGCATTGAAAAGGCTGCCGGTTCGAGGCTGAGCATCCCACTGGTGAAGCTGAAGTAGGGCTCTACATTGAATGACAAAGGCACAACTACCAATATTGGTAGGATCAAAAACAGTAGTACCAATACACCGAAGCCACGAACACTGAAGAACCAGACTTTGCCCATCGGGCTGGTATAGCTTGGAAGACTCATCTCGATTACCCCAGTTTCATGTTGTTGATGCCAACGACCCGGTCATAGATCCAATACAACACCAGGACGATTAGCAGCAGGATGGAGGCGATGGCGGCGGCCAGTCCCCAGTTCAGGGAGGTCTGCATGTGGTAGGCAATAAAGTTACTGATAACTTGACCCGTACGACCTCCCACCAACGCAGGAGTGATGTAGTAACCAGTGGCGAGGATGAATACGAGAATACCGCCGGCACTCAATCCGGGCAGGGAGAGAGGAAAGTAGATTTGTACAAAAGTACGGAACGAACTGGCTCCCATGGAGTGCGCTGCGCGGGTGTAGGTGCTGTCGATACTTTTCATGACGCTGTACATCGGCAACACCATGAACGGCAGCAGGATGTGAGTCATGGCAATGACTGTTCCGAACATGTTGTACATCAACTCAAGTGGCTGGGTGATCAAACCCATGCTGCTCAACGAGCTATTGAGCACGCCGTTAGACTGTAGGATCACCATCCAGGCACTGGTGCGTACCAGCAGTGATGTCCAGAAAGGTAGTAGCACCATGACCATCAACAAATTGCTGGTTTTCGCTGGAAGGGTCGCCAGCATGTACGCCAGCGGGTAACCCAGGAGCATGCACAACGCTGTGATACCGAGTGCAACCAGCAACGTCTTGATAAGGATGCCGACGTAGATGCGTCGGCTTTCAGGTTGCTGCACAACCTGGCCCTTGTCGTCATAACGCAAGTCCAGCGCGGCAAGGTAGTTGAAGGCGGAATAGGCTGGGGCCATTTTCTTCAACTGCATCCAGGTACCGATCTCTCCCCAGCGTTTGTCGATAGCGGTCATACGGCTATTGAAAGAGCCCGGCTCGACGGCTTCGCTGGTTAGGCCGCGTGCGGTGCGGGCCATCAGACTTTTGGCATCACTCATGACTCGATTGAGATCTGAGCCAACACTGTCCAGTTGCCGCGCCTGTTGCAGACTGAGAATTTCATGGCCAACGACGGAGAACATTTGCTCGTCCGGTAGTGCCGTACCCTCCCAGTTGAGCAGCGCGGTAGCGGTCTGTGGCATTGCCGCCGAAAGAGTGGGGGTTTGCATGCTGCGCAGCAACATGGTTCCAATCGGCAGCAGGAAAAACACCGCAATGAACGCCAACAATGGGACGACCAACAGCAATGACTTGGTCTTGTTGAGGCGTTCTGCGCGGTCGAGTCTTTCCTTCAGGCCGACTTGAGACTGTGCCGTGTCGACAGGGTCGAGCGTGGGACTGACACTATATGAATTGTTCATCTGGGTACTCCGGCAAAACGGTAAAGTCGTTGAGGGGGGTCAGGCATCCAGCGCTCGACAGTCGTCGGCCGACCAACCCACATCAATGCACGTACCGGCCTGGGGCGCCGGGTGTCCCGCTGTATTGACCATCTTGACGATGAACTCGTCATTGCCTGCCAACTTCAGGCGAGCGCGCAAATGGTCACCGTGGTAGATGATTTCTTCGATGCGGGCGGGCATATGGTTGTCGTACTCGCCCGCGCGGGCACCAATCTGCACGCGTTCAGGGCGAATCGATAAGGTGGTGTTCGCACTGGCGGCGATGTTGACGGAAAGAGCCTTTACCAGATGATTGCCGACGCGCACTTTGCAGTAGCCTTGCTGACGCTCAACAATCTGCCCTGGCAGTCGGTTGTTCTCACCAATGAAGCTCGCGACAAACGCGGTCTGCGGTTTCTCGTAGAGGACTGAAGGATTGGCCAGTTGCTGCACAATCCCATCATTGAACACAGCGATGCGATCCGACATTGTCAGCGCTTCAGTTTGATCGTGGGTGACGTACACCACGGTGATTCCAAGCTGCTTTGATAGGCGCTTGATCTCGTATTGCATTTGTTCGCGCAGCTGCTTGTCCAGAGCACCCAATGGCTCATCCATCAGCACCAGGCGCGGTTCGAAAATCAATGCACGGGCGAGCGCGACGCGTTGTTTCTGACCACCGGACAACTGCGAGGGCATTCGCTTGGAAAATGCCCCTAGAGCGACCAGATTCAGTGATTTGCGCACTCGATCTTCGATGTCTTGCCGGGACAGTTTGCGCACCTTGAGCGGGAAGGCCAGGTTCTCTTCAATGGTCATGTGGGGGAACAGAGCGTAGTTCTGGAACACCATGCCGATGCCGCGTTTTTGCGGGGCGATATCGTTGACCGGCTGCCCATCAATGCAGATCTGCCCATGGGTTACCGTCTCGAACCCGGCCAACATCATCAGGCAGGTGGTTTTGCCGGAGCCCGAAGGGCCAAGCATGGTGACGAACTCTCCCTGTTCGATTTCGAGGTTGAAGTTTTTGACGACGAGATGTTCGCCGTCATAACTCTTCTGCACATTTCGAAAGCTAACGAAAGATTCAGTACGCATGGGGGATCTCTCTTGTTATGGGGCGTAGCGGAGCTGGGCACGAAAAGTCGCCCAGCCCCATCAAGGGGTTATGTCAGGTGTGTTGCTGGCAACGTCGGGGGGGATGTGTTTGCGCTTATTTGGAGAGCCAGGCGTTGAAGCGCTCATTCAACTCGTCGGAATGATCGCCCCACCACTGTGAGTCAACCTGCAAGGCGCTGGCGAAGTTTTCCGGGCTGGTAGGTAAGTCGGGCCTGACTTTCGGATCGATCAATGCCTGTGCCGAACGCCGGGTGGGGCCGTAGGCGATGTAGTTACTCTGATCGGCCAGAATCGGGCTCTGGGTGGCGAACTTCAGGAACGCCAGAGCCTGGTCTTTCTTGGGATTACCGGCTGGAACCACCCAGGCTTCCATGTCGTACATCTGGCCATCCCAGAGGATTTTGAACGGTTGTTGTTCCTTCTGCCGAGCAATCACGATTCGCCCGCTGTAGGCCGAGATCATGCTGACCTCACCATCAGCCAACAACTGCGGGGCCTGTGCCCCAGCTTCCCACCAGATAGTGTCTTTTTTGATGGTATCGAGCTTGGTAAACGCGCGCTCCAGACCTTCCTCAGTCCCCAGCAGCTCGTACACCTGCTCACGAGGGACGCCGTCGGCCATCAACGCCCATTCAAGATTCACCTGCGGCGCCTTGCGCAGCGCCCGTTTGCCGGGGAAGCGCTTGGTATCGAAAAAATCTTTCAGCGTTTGAGGCTGGTCACCCTTGAATGCTTTGGTGTTGTAAGCCACGACGGTTGACCAGATGTAACTGGCCACGCCGCACTCTGTTAGAGCCCCGGCAGGAAGTCCTTTACAGCGGGTGTGCCATCCGGTGCGGGAGCCAGTGAGGCCGGGTCGATTCGCTCCAGCAAGCCGTTGTTGCAGGCGCGAATGACGTTGGGGATTTCGGCATCCACCACATCCCAGGTGACTTTCTTGCTATCGACCTGGGTCTTGATTTGGGCGATACCGCCGGAGTAATCCTCGGAGATCACTCGAGTGCCAGTCGCTGCGGTGAATGGCTTGTGTGCGGATTGAATCTGGGCGTTGGTTAAGTTGCCGCCATATGACACGACGGTCAGGGAATTTTCTGCGAACGCGCTGCAGGAAACGATGCTTGAAAGCAAAAGCAATGTTGCGCTTTTCATGCGGGATACCCCTCATTTTTATTTTTGTGGGTAACCGTCGCAAGGTCGTTACGCAGCAGGTGCGTGTGCGGCCGTAGAGACGATCAGGGCTTTACTTTCGGTAAAAAAAGGCGAAGGTAAAAGCAATAAAAAAAAGCCCAATGGGGCGATTTTTTTTATGGGTACGACACAAAAATTATCTGTGAGGGAGAGTAGAGCGATGCGTTCGTCCTATCCCATTTCCAAGTTTAAATTCGTCCTGCTCAATCCTCGCCACGCGCCGCCAATGCTTCTTCCATCAACCAATTGGCAAAGGCAGCCGCCTGGGGATTGACGATTTTGTGCGGGGAATACACTAAGTAAAACGCTTCTGAGGTTTTGAACCTGGCCGTCAAGGGGGCGATGAGTTGTCCGGATTGAAGGTACTGCTCGACCAACGAAGAGCGTGCTAGGGCAACGCCTTGCCCCAACTCTGCCATTTTTAGCGCTGAGATCAGCGTATCGAACTGCAGGCCTTGAGATGAATCGACGTCATCCGCTTTGGCTTTTTTCAACCAGTAACCCCACCCTTCCTCATATCCCAAGACATGTAGCAATTCATGGTGACGAAGATCCCTTGGGGTTCTCAAGGGCCTTTCGATTGTGGACAAATTGGGGGAGCACACGGGAAATAACATATCCCAAGTCAACCGCTCACTTTTCAGACCACTCCACTTCCCACTGCCGTAACGAATTTCCAGATCGGCTTCAAGGTCGGTATCGCCCATCCAGATATTGCTGGTGATCCGCAGATTGATGTCCGGGTTCTGCTCACGAAAATGTGGCAATCGGTTCGCCAGCCAATGGGTAAAGAATACCAAGCTGCTGCGCACCGTCAGTACCTTGCGATGTCCTTGGCCGAAAATTTCATCGGTGGCCGCTGCCAGGCGCTCCACCGATTCATGCACAACCGGGAGGAAGGCCAGTCCCGGCTCCGTCAATTCAAGGCCCCTGGGTAATCGCTTGAATAGCGCAGCGCCCAGCTGTGACTCCAACGCTTTGATCTGTTGGCTGACCGCTGCTTGAGTCAGGCTAAGTTCCAATGCCGCGTCGGTAAAACTGAGGTGGCGAGCGGCTGATTCAAATGCGCGTAACCAGTTGAGCGGGGGCAATCGCTTCTTCATGGCGCTAGGTTCTCTAGGGGGAATTGGGCTGACTGTGGAGCGCGCCAAGGCGCGTTTTTCCGCGCTAACCCATAAATCCTACTCCTGCCGCATAAAAAAAATGAACCCATAGGCCTTTTTTTTATTGCTTTCGCAGTAACCAGCTTTTCTCGAAAGTAGCCCCAGATCGCCATTCAAAGGGCCGAGCCTGAAACGCTATGAGCCTCTGCAAACGGCTTCTGAAAACCGAAACCCTGCGTGAAGCTGGAAGAAGCAGGACAATAAAAATAATGGGTGAAACATGGCAAAGCTCAGTCAGCTACCCCTCTGCGGTGTGAACGTCATCGATTTTGGTCAATACATCTCCGGCCCCGCCGTCGCGATGATATTGGGCGATCTCGGTGCCACGGTCATCCATATCGATCCACCTGCCGGCCCACTTTGGGACAGTCCGGCAAACGCTGTCCTCAACCGTAACAAACAGTGTCTGCGCCTGGATTTGAAATCTGCGGCGGGCCTGCAACAGGCGCGACAGATGATTGCCAAGGCCGACATCGTAATTGAGAACTTCCGGCCAGGCGTGATGAAAAACTTGGGGCTGGATTTTTCTGAGCTGCGCCGTGAGCGTCCGCAACTGATCACCCTGTCCATTCCCGGCTTTGCCTCCAATGATGAACTGCGCAACCAATGGCGTGCCACCGAGGCCATCATCGCTTCGGCTTCCGGCGTGTTCACGGATATGGGGCAAAACCGGGTATTGATGGGCATCAATCCCAGTTTCTCGCCGCTACCGCTGGCATCCGCCTACGGCACCATGCTTGCTGTTTCGGCTGTTGTACTGGCGTTGCAGGCCCGGCAACGCACGGGGCTGGGCGACGAGATCGAAGTACCGTTGGCAGCAGCGGTCATGGAAGGGCTGTCTTACAACTCGATCAAGATTGACGGGTATCCCGCGCGCTATAAAACCCTGCGTGAAAAAGAGATTGAGCGCCGGCGTGCAGAGAACTTGCCAATGAATCTCAGTTATGAGGATTTGCAGGAGTATCTCGACCCTTTCTATCGCACCTATGAATGTGCTGATGGACGCAAGTTTTACGCCGTTTGCCCATCGCATCGCTCCCACGCCAAACGTTGCCTGCAGGCCATGGGCTTGTACGAAGAAATGCTCGCGGCGGGTCTGCCTAAAGTCGACGACCCCTATCTGCCGTTCGACCAATGGGAAGGGGATGCGTCCCTCGGAGTCTATCCATTACCCGAAAACTGGGCGAAACGGATCTCTGCGCGGATGAAGGAAGTTTTCCTGACCAAGACGGCAGCGCAATGGGAAAAAATCTTTGGTGAAGGGCAGTTTCCTGGAGCACCTCATCGCTCCACTCAAGAATGGTTGCACGACGAGCATGCCAATACGGCTGGTTTGGTGGTCGACGTCGTGGATTACCAATATGGGCCGATGAAGCAGCCCGGTGCTATTGCTTGGCTGGAGGACAGTTCAGAGTTGATGCTGTCACCGCTCTCTCGTCGGGAAGTCAGTGTTGAAGAGGCACTCGCTACCTTGAGTGAAGGTACTCGGGAGGTATTGCCGGTCGCAACGCAGCAAAGCTCAAAAGGATGGCTGGACGGAGTTAAAATTCTCGACCTGACCAACGTTATCGCTGGCCCGCACTCGACCTCATTCCTTGGCCGATTTGGTGCTGATGTCATCAAGCTGGATCCGACCACTCCCAATTACGACCCTTGGAATACCGTCGTGTTTGGTATGTCGTCCGCTCGTGGCAAACAGAGCATTTTGGTCGACCTCAATCAGGACGAGGGGCGTGAGGTATTCAACCACTTGGTGAAGTCGGTTGATGTCATCGTGATGAACGCGCCGGATCGCCAACTGGTACCGCTGGGGTTGGATGAAGCCAGTCTGAAGGCGGTGAACCCGGAGGTGATTTTCTGCCAACTGGACTGCTTCGGTGGCCCTCGCCGTGGCCCTCGCACCGACTATTTGGGTTATGACGACCTGATCCAGGCGACGACCGGCATCATGCTGCGTTTCGGCGGTGGTATGCAGACGCCGGAAGAGCACGCCCACGTTGGCACCATCGACGTGATGTGTGGCTTCGCCGCTGCACTTGGGGTGGCCACCGCGCTGTATCAAAAATCCAGAACAGGGAAAGTGAGTCGTGCTCGTACATCGCTCGCGGCGTTGGGCAACCTGGTTCAAATACCTTTCTGCTATGACTACGCGGGCCGTGCACCCTTTGATGAGCCGGCGGGACGCGAGGCATTGGGATACAGCGAACTATCGCGTTTCTATCGCACGGCGGACGGCTGGCTTTACCTCGACGCCAGCGTTGCAGATCTGAACAAACTGGAGTCTGTTCAAGGTCTACAAGGACTGTCTGCTGCTTGTGACTATGCGCAGTTCCTCCAGGCTGCACTGCTAAAAACAGCGGGAGAAACCTGGCAGGCCCGTTTGCAGGAGGCCGGCGTCGCTGCGGCTGTGCCGGACAATATCGACACGCTTCGGCAGCGCTACAGCCGACCTGCTGACAACTATCCGGGCACAGACAACGGCAGCTACTCGTTCAGCGTCTACGCCAACCACCCGAGCGGGCGATGCGTGACACAACTCGACCCTTTTGCCATCCGGCCACGGCATGCCGCTATCCGCACATTGGCACCGGCGGAAAAATTTGGCGCATCTACGCGATCAGTACTGACCGAACTCGGTTACAGCCAGAGCCGGATCGAAGCATTGATGGCGGGCCACGTCATCAGTGACAGCTGGAGCCAGGAATATTTGCCTAGCTGACGTACTCATCTGAACCGAGGGTGCGGCGCACAGCAAAGGCTCTGTACCCGGATGAACTTCATCAGAAACAGCAGTTGGGAGCGGACTCTCCAGGGAGGGCCATTCCCGCATGGAAATCCCGGAGGCAATATGTCCAATCAAGTAGTCCTGCCGCGCATCCTGCAGGTAGGTGCGAAGGCAAGTGAAGCCATTCCCGATGTGCTCAGCAGTTTGGGGTGTTCCCGTCCACTGATCATCACCGACAAAATGATGGTACAGCTCAGTTATGCCGGTCGTATTCAGGACGTACTCGCCACAAAGGGCCTGAGCGCAGATGTCTTCGCCGACACAGTGCCGGAGCCTACGGTCGACTCGATTCGTGCCGGTGTGGAGTATGCGCGCTCGGGTGACTATGACAGCATCATCGCGTTAGGCGGTGGTAGTCCTATCGACAGCGCGAAAGCCATCGGTATTCTCGCCAAGTTCGGTGGCGAGATGCGTGACTACAAGTTTCCACGCCAGGTGAGTGAGCAAGGCTTGCCGATCATCGCAGTGCCGACGACCGCCGGCACCGGTTCCGAAGTGACCCGTTTCACCATCATAACGGATGAGCAGAACGACGAAAAAATGCTTTGTGTGGGGATCGGTTTCATGCCGGTGGCGGCATTGGTCGATTACAACCTGACGCTCAGCCTGCCAGCCCGTGTTACGGCCGATACTGGGATCGATGCATTGACCCACGCCATCGAGGCCTACGTCGGCCTCAAAGCCAACCTCTACAGCGATAGCCAGGCGCTGGCCGCGATGCGTTTGATTGGCCCAAATTTGCGTCGAGCCTATCACTCCGGTCAGGACACCGCAGCTCGTGAAGCGCTGATGCTGGGATCGACATTGGCAGGAGTTGCGTTCTCGGCAGCCTCCGTCGCTCTGGTTCATGGCATGAGCCGACCGATTGGTGCTTTTTTCCATGTTCCCCACGGTCTTTCCAACGCAATGCTGCTGCCAGGTGTGACGGCCTTTTCCATTCCTGGTGCGCCAAAGCGTTACGCCGATTGTGCTCGGGCCATGGGTGTCGCGACCGCTCAGGACTGCGACGAAAGCGCCAACGTCAAGTTGCTCGCGGAACTGCACGCACTCAATGAAGAGCTGCAAGTTCCGACACCTGAAGGCTTTGGTATCAGTCGCTCACGCTTCTTCGAACTGATGCCAACCATGGCTGAACAAGCAATTGCCTCCGGTTCACCGGGCAACAATCCTCGCGTGCCTTCGGTCGACGAGATGATCGAACTCTACCGCAACCTCTGGTAGCCAAAACATAACCCCGCCAGCGTCATCACATCAGCGGAAAAGCCGCGTTTTAACAATAAGGAACACTCTTATGATTACTGTAGGTCATCTAATCAACGGTCAGATTGTCACTGATACTGAGCGCACTCAGGACGTGTTCAATCCGGCGACGGGCGAAGTCACCAAACAGGTTGCACTGGCCTCGAAACAAACGGTCGAGAAAGCCATTGCTGCCGCTGAAGCGGCTTTTCCTGAGTGGCGTAACACACCACCGATCAAGCGTGCGCGGGTGATGTTTCGTTTCAAGGAATTGCTTGAGCAGAACGCCGAGCGTATCTGCCAAATGATTGGTGAAGAGCACGGGAAGATCGTTCACGATGCCATGGGCGAACTTCAGCGGGGCATCGAAAACGTTGAATATGCGTGTGGTGTCCCCGAGTTGCTCAAGGGTGAACACAGCAAGAATGTCGGGCCCAACATTGACTCCTGGAGTGAGTTCCAGCCGCTGGGCGTGGTCGCGGGTATTACGCCGTTCAACTTCCCGGCAATGGTGCCGCTGTGGATGTTCCCGATGGCGATTGCCTGCGGCAACTGTTTCATCCTGAAACCCTCCGAGCGCGACCCAAGTTCGACCCTGTTCATCGCGCAACTGCTGCAGGAAGCCGGATTGCCGAACGGCGTCATGAGCGTGGTCAACGGTGACAAAGAGGCCGTCGATACGTTGCTCCACGACCCTCGTGTGCAGGCCGTGAGTTTCGTAGGTTCGACACCCATCGCCGAGTACATCTACCGCACTGCCGCAGCAAACGGCAAGCGTTGCCAGGCGTTGGGCGGTGCCAAAAACCACGCCATCGTCATGCCCGACGCGGACATTGATAACGCCGTCAATCAACTGGTAGGGGCTGCGTTTGGTTCGTCAGGGGAACGTTGCATGGCGCTGTCTGTCGCCGTCACCGTAGGTGATGCAACAGCCGATGCCTTGATCGGCAAAATGCGCAAAGCTATGACTTCCCTTAAGGTTGGAGCCTACCAAGATAAGAGTAATGATTTCGGCCCTTTGATCACTCGCCAGCATCAGCAGAAAGTAATCGGCTACATCGATAGTGCAGAGGAAGAGGGGGCCGAGGTCGTCGTCGATGGCCGGTCGATTCAAGTCCCAGCTTGCGAGAATGGTTTTTTTGTAGGGGGAACACTGATCGATCAGGTCAAACCCGGCATGCGCTGCTACGAGGAGGAGATCTTTGGGCCGGTATTGTTGATCGTGCGCGCGCAGAGTATGCAAGAGGCGATGCAACTGATCGATGCTCATGAATACGGTAATGGCACGTGCATTTTCACTCGCGATGGTGAAGCCGCCCGATACTTCTCGGACAACATCAAGGTCGGCATGGTCGGTATCAATGTACCGCTCCCAGTACCTGTCGCGTATCACAGCTTTGGTGGCTGGAAACGTTCGCTGTTTGGCGATTTGCATGCCTACGGCCCGGATGCCGTTCGTTTCTATAGCAAGCGCAAAACGGTCACACAGCGCTGGCCATCTTCTGGAATTCGCGAAGGTGTAGAGTTCTCTATGCCGACGATGAAGTGACTAAACGACACGGAGAAATCCGGCGTAGAGCGTTCGCTTCATCAAGTGCCGTAGCCATTGAAATTTCGCCCAGGTGACACCGAGTCTTGGTTGACCTAGAGATTTTCTCTGAGCACAAAAAGGCCTCTCTCAGACTGTGTGAAAACACACTGATGAACGCCTCAGCAAACGCCCCGAGTTGTTCGGGGCGTTTTGCTTCGTGTTGGAAACAGACGAAAAAAGCCTGCCGCACATTTGGAGTCGTTGCTAAATCAAGTGAGGTTTCAGGTCTCCGAGCATTTAAGCCTTAGCTGGCCCTTTAACCCCGTGGGCTGCCTTGGTCTTGCCTGGTGCTGTTTCCTTCAAGGCCAGGCCTACGACGAGGCCGACGATTACGGACTCTCCGAAAAAGTCCGCAGATGTGTTGCCGCTGATACGGAATTGACCCGTTGCCGACGCAACGCTGACCCGATACCAAACGACGAAAATCCAGCATTGGTAATGGTTCACAAGACAACAGCCTGGGTCAGTGAAATTTCGGCAACTGGGTCAATCCTGCGCTGGCGACAACACTGCATGGACGCAGGCCTGGTCAAAGGCGAAGGCTTTGCCGTGGACGCCAGCATCATCAAGGCGGATGCGAGTCGGCAGCGCGGCGTACCGGGTGATGAACAGGTCAACTGGAGCGATCCGGCCCTGAGCAGCCGCGTCGTACGTGAGTACCTTGAAGCGCTCGATGAAGAGGCTTTGGCCGAAACGCTACCGAAGCGCCTGTCGCTGACGGATCCTCAGGCCCGCTGGACCGCTGCTCCAGGTGGCCCAGCTTTCTACGCTTACTCCACGAATTATCTGATCGATACCGAGCACGGCGTGATCATGGATGTGGAACCCACACCGGCTCATCGAACCGCAGAAGTCGAGAGCACCAAGACGATGATCGATCGGGTCGAAGCGCAGTTCGACATTAAGCCGGATCGCCTCATCGGCGATACCGCTTACGGCACAGCGCCGATGCTGGCCTGGATGGTGGAGGAAAAAAACATCAAACCGCATGTGCCGGTGTGGGACAAAACCGAGCGCAAGAACGACAGCTTTTCGAGTAACGATTTCCACTGGAATGAAGAGGCTGAGGAATACCGCTGCCCAGCCGGCAACGTATTACGCAGCGAATGGCGAGCCTTCAAGAACGAGCGTTCGCACGTCACCAAAGCCAACACCATCATCTTCCGATCCAGACAGACCGACTGCGCGACATGTCCGATGAAAGCCAAGTGCTGCCCGAACACTTCGATTCGCAAGATCGTCCGCAGCGTCCATGAAGCCGCTCGCGATGTGGCTCGACGCATTGCAGTAACGCCGGCGTATCAGCGCTCTCGCCACGAACGTAAAAAGGTCGAAATGTTGTTTGCCCACCTCAAACGCATCCTTAAATTGGATCGCCTGCGGCTACGTGGCATGAGTGGCGCGACGGATGAATTCACGCTGGCCGCTGCGGTGCAGAACCTGCGTCGGCTGGCCAAATTTTCATCTCAAGGGCCACCAGTCACGGGATAGGTGCGCCTGCACCAAGCAAAAAACCTCAAATTAACCCACTAACAGCGCAGCAACGGTCACCGAAGGGCCGAAAAACCACTCAATGTGGTGAGTAGGTTCTCCGGTGGTGGTCGTGCCTGAGTTCAGGCCATTTGAAAATCCGACTTTTTCAACAGAATCGGCCGTTTACTGCCTGTCGCGAAGGTCAGCAATTCAAAGCAAACCTTCGACCTGGCGGTGACACAACCCAGATATTTCCTGATCCGGGTTGTGGTGATGCCACTCCGTCTGAATCTAATTCAGGGACAATTGGCGAAGCCCCCCGGATTACCAGAACTTAATCGTGTAACCGAGAATCAGGCGGTTCTCATCAACATCGGTGGTCAAGCCGTTGCCGGAACGGAAGGTGACATTGCGCCAGCGGATGCTCAGGCCCTTGAGGGCGCCATTCTGCACCACGTAGGCAAGGTCGCTGTCGCGTTCCCATTCTTTACCGTCATCAGTGCTGGCGGTCTTGACGTTGCGGCCGTCGACATAGCGGGTCATGAAAGTCAGGCCGGGGATACCCAGGCTGGCGAAGTCGAAGTCGTAGCGCAGCTGCCAGGCATCCTCATCGGCGAGGGTGAAGTTGTTTAAGGTCACCAAGTTGACCACATAGGGGTCGCCGCCATTAAGGAAGGGAAAGGCGCTGTCGCCGGACATGCGCTGGAAGGCCGCACTGAACCGGTGCGGGCCCTTGCTGAGGCTGACCATGCCGTTGAAGTTGCGGTTGTCGATCTTGCCGGCGCGCTCGACACCGTCGCCACGACTGTCAAAGAAGCGAAGGTCACTGCGCAGACTGAACCCGCCCGGCAGGGGTTGGGTGTGCACCAGGCCGATGAACTGCTGGCGGTAGATCTCGTCCAGCCGGCCGTAGTAGTAGCTGACCGCTAGTTGGGGGGTGATGGCGTATGTGCCGCCGGCGAAGTCGAACGCATCGCTCGTCGCGGCACCGTATCCGACTTCGTCGCGGCCGGAGCTGTCGCGCAGGTTCGTGCGAGTCAGTCGGCCACCGTTGAAGGTCAGGCCATCCAGTTCCTGGGAAGTTAGCATGCCACCCTGGAAGGTCGAGGCGAGCAGTCGGGTGTCGTTGTAGGTAACCACGGGCAACTGCGGCTGTAGGGTACCCAAGCGCAGCACACTCTTCGAAGCATGCAGCTTTGCGGTCAGACCGAGCTCGCTGTAGTCGTCCACTGGCTCCTTACTAACGGGGTTGAAGGGCAAAAGGCCGGTGCCACGCCGATCGCGACTGGAGTCCAGCTTGAGCCCAAGCTGGCCGATGGCATCCAGGCCGACGCCTATCTTGCCCTCGGTGAAGCCCGACTCAAAGCGTGCGGTGAAGCCCTGGCCCCATTCAGCAGCTTTGGACTGGGCGGCGCCGCTCTGGCGGAAGTCGCGGTTCAGATAAAAGTTGCGCAGTTCCAGAGTAGCCTTGCTGTCTTCGACGAAGCCGGCCATGGCTGCGGAGACGGTAAGTAGGCAAGGAGCGGTGAATAGGATTGCAAGTCGCTGCGGGGTGAGCAAATAAGTACGGTTCATTGTTGTTGTTCCCGATACTGAGTCTTGTCGGTGAGCGTTAGCGTTCTGTGCTGAGTGGCGCGGGCAGCACTGATCCCGGTCATGGAGTGGATGAAATGGGCCAGATATCCATCACCACCTCGTCTTCGATCACCTTGCACTTGCAGATGGAGTAGACGCCGGCGTTGCAGGAATAGGGGAGATCGGCACCTTGGGCGTTGCCGGCGCCGCGCACGCTGACGCTATTGCGCGGTCGTCGCTGATCAGGGTGATCTGGCTGGTGGCGCCATCGCGGCCTTCCGCGCTTCTGGCTGCTGCCGGCGACAGCGAACAGTTCGAAGTGGATGCGCTCGGCGGGCACGCCGCGTCCAAGGAGACTTGACGTCGATCCAGCGAGCGAACAGTTGACCGCGTTTGTCGGCGTCGGTCCGCCTGCTATGGAAATCCACGTCCTGCTGTTCGCGGCTGAACACGAAGATCAGGGTGAGACGCTGCAGATAGCGGTTCTTCAGGTCTTCCAGTTGCTCACGGAACAGAGCAGGCGCTCCAACTGGTGCTGGCGCAATTGATCGACACTGGCGGTTTCCAACGTGTCGAGTCGGGAGGTTTTGGCGATCATGTTCATGGCTTCACTCGAATTGTTTTTATATAGCGGTCCATAGGAAGGGCATTGGCCGTCAGGAACAGCCAATGCCTCCAGAGGCGGTTTGATCTCGGAAGATCGGCGTCACACTCGTTCGATGATTAGTGCTATCCCCTGGCCGACACCAATGCACATGGTGCATAGGGCGTAGCGTGCCTGGCGCTCCTCCAGTTCGTGCAGCGCGGTGGTGACCAGGCGGGCGCCGCTCATGCCCAGCGGGTGGCCGAGAGCGATGGCGCCGCCATTGGGATTGACTCGCGGATCGTCGTCGGCCAGCCCCAGTTCGCGGAGCACGGCCAGGCCTTGTGCGGCGAAGGCTTCGTTGAGTTCGATCACGTCCAGATCAGCAAGGCTCAGGTTGGCCAGTTCCAGCACCTTGCGGGTCGCCGGTACTGGGCCGATGCCCATGATGCGCGGCTCGACGCCGGCGGTGGCCATGGCCACGACCCGGCCACGAGCCTTGAGGCCATAGCGTTGGGCCTGTTCGGCGCTGGCCAGGAGCAGGGCGCAGGCGCCGTCGTTCACGCCCGAGGCGTTGCCGGCGGTAACGCTGCCACCGTTGCGAAATGGGGTGCCGAGCTTCAGCAGTTGCTCCAGGGTGGTGTCACCGCGTGGGTGCTCGTCCTGGTAAACCACCTTTGCCGGGCCTTTGCGCTGGGCAATTTCGACCGCAACTATTTCTTTGGCCAGGCGGCCGTTGGCCTGGGCGGCAGCGGCGCGCTGCTGGCTGCGCAGGGCGAAGGCGTCCTGGTCGGCGCGAGAAACATTGAACTGCTCGGCGACGTTTTCAGCGGTCTCGGGCATGGAGTCGATGCCGTACTGCTTTTGCATGAGCGGGTTGACGAAGCGCCAGCCGATGGTGGTGTCGAACAGTTCAGCCTGGCGCGAGAAGGCATGTTCGGCCTTACCCATGACCATGGGCGCGCGGGACATGGATTCGACACCGCCCACCAGCATCAGGCCGGCTTCGCCGCAGCGGATGGCGCGGGCGGCGCTGCCGATCGCGTCCAGCCCCGAGCCGCACAGGCGGTTGAGGGTGGTGCCGGGCACGCTCACTGGCAGACCTGCCAGCAAGGCAGACATGCGCGCGACGTTGCGGTTGTCCTCGCCGGCCTGGTTTGCGCAACCGTAGATGACGTCGTCGACCTGGCTCCAGTCCACCTGAGGGTGGCGCTGCAACAGGGCACGCATTGGCACCGCGCCGAGGTCGTCGGCACGCACGCCGCTCAAGGCTCCGGCATAGCGACCGATGGGAGTGCGTACTGCATCGATGATCAGGGCGTCTTTCATTCGGGGGTCTCCTGCGCCAGCACTGTGCCGCGCACTTTGTAGGATTTGCCATGGAACAGCGCAATCAGCTGCTCCTGCTTGTTTGCAATGCGTACGTCGTAGTTACCGGGCCGACCGCTGCGGCTTTTCTCGCTGCACTCGGTGGTGAGGGTGTCGTCCAGGCGAGCCGGTCCACTGGACAGCAGGCGCATACCCATCCCCTGGCTGACGGCATTACGCTCGACTAGCGCGCGGGCACAGGCTACGGCGAGCGACAAGTCTTCATGGGTGGTCATGGAAGGCTCTCCCTTCGGCGCCAAGGCGGCGCAACAGCAGGGAAGGGCGGTAGCGCTCCTCACCATAGGCCGTCTGGAGGTTGCGCAGGATGGCCACCACGGCGGGTAGGCCGATGGCATCGGCCCAAGTCAGCGGGCCCTGGGGATAGTTCACGCCGGCGCGCATGGCCAGGTCGATGTCGCTGGCCGAGCCCACACGCTGGAACACCGCGTCGGCACCCTCGTTGGCCAGCATGGCGACGGTGCGCAGTACGACGAGTCCCGGAATGTCGGCGAGGGGACTGACCTTGAGGCCGGCCCGCCGCAGCAGAGCCACTGCTTGGTCGCGGGCGGCGGCGGAGGTGCCGGCGGCCCAGGCGATACCGAGGCGGGAAGCCTTTGCGTAGTCCAGGGCGAGGTCCAGCAGCACCAGGTTGGCGAGGCCGTCCTCGCTGGCGCGCTGGCAGGCCAGGCGGCCGTCGGTCAGGGCCAGCACCGCGTCGCCGACCCGCAGCAGGCCGTCGCCGTCACGGCGGGTCACCTTCACGCCGACTTCGGTCAGGCGCTGCACCAGGGGTTCCGCAACGCCCAGGCTGCCTTCTACCACACAGGCATCGACGTGGGTCCCGCTGCCGAGCTCGACGGGCTCGGGTCGCTGCGCGCCTTCGGTGTAGTCGTAGAAGCCGAAACCGCTCTTGCGGCCCAGGCGGCCAGCGTCCACCAGTTCCTTTTGAATCAGCGAAGGCTGGAAACGGAAGTCGCCGTAGTAGGCGTCGAACACCGAGCAGGTGACGGCGTAGTTGACGTCATGGCCAATCAGGTCGGTGAGCTCGAAGGCGCCCATGCGAAAGCCGCCGGCGTCGCGGATCAGCGCATCCAGGGTCGCGCAGTCGGCGGCGCCTTCATGCAAGAGGCGCAGGCTTTCGGCGTAGAAGGGGCGCGCCACCCGGTTGACGATGAAGCCAGGTGTGGAGCGGGCGTGCACCGGCTGCTTGCCCCAGGCCTTGGCGGTTTCGTAGAGGCATGCGACCAGCACCGGGTCGCTGGCCAAGCCGGAGACGATCTCCACCAGGGCCATCAGCGGCGCCGGGTTGAAGAAATGCATGCCGATCATCCGGCCCTGGTGCTCCAGGCCGGCGGCGAGGCTGGTGATTGACAGGGAGGAGGTGTTGCTGGCGAGGATGCAGTCGGGGCTGCACAGGTCTTCCAGTTGGCGCAGCAGGTCGCGCTTGACCTCCAGGTTCTCGACAATGGCCTCGATCACCAGGTCGGCGTCGGCCAGAGCCTCGATGCTCTCCACCGGCTGCAGGCGGTCGACGATGGCGGCGTGCGCCTCGGCGCCGAGCTTGCCTTTCTCCACAAGGCGGCCGAGCTGGCGATCGATGCCCTTGACCGCGTGAGCGGCTGCGCCGGCGCGGGCGTCGTAGAGCTTGACCGGGTGACCGCCTTGAGCGGCGACCTGGGCAATGCCGGCACCCATGGCGCCAGCGCCGATGACGGCGACGGTAGCGGAAGTTTTCAGGGCGGGCATGGGCTTAGCGTCCTTTGAAGGTGGGGGTGCGCTTTTCCAGGAAGGCACTGACGCCTTCGCGGTAATCCTCGCTGTGGCCGGCCAGACGCTGCAGGTCGCGCTCCAGGTCGAGTTGCTCGTCGAGGCTGTTGTTCAGACTGGCGTTTAGGCTGCGCTTGATCAGGGCCAGCCCGTAGGTGGGCTGGGTGGCCAGGTGGCGGGCGAGCTTGAAGGCCTCCTCGCGCAAGTCGGCATCGTCCACCACGCGGTAGATCAGACCCCACTGCTCGGCCTGCTCGGCGGACAGGCGCCCCCCCAGCAGCGACAGCGCCTTGGCGCGGGCCATGCCGACGTGGCGGGAAGGGTCCAGGTGCCGCCGGAATCCGGAAGCAGGCCGATCTTGCAAAAGGCCTGGATGAAGCTGGCGGAGCGTGCTGCCAGCACCAGGTCGCAGGCCAGGGGAATACTGGCTCCGGCGCCGGCGGCGACGCCGTTCACCGCGCAGATCACCGGTATTGGCAAGTCGCGAAGAGCGCGGATCAGCGGGTTGTAGAACTTCTCGATGGATTCGCCCAGATCCGGCGCGGCGGCGCCCGGCGTCACATTGCGGTCGGCCAGGTCCTGGCCTGCACAGAAGCCGCGACCCTCGCCGGTCAGCAGCAGAACGCGCACCTCGGCGTCCTGGCGCACCCGTTTGAGGACTTCGTGGACCTCGCCGTGCATCCTGGCATTGAAGCTGTTCAGTTGCTCCGGGCGGTTGAGACTGAGGATGGCGACGCCAGCCTCAATGGAAAAGAGGATGTGTTCTAAGTTCATGACTCGGGCACTCCAGGGCGTCGGAAGAGGGCGGCCAGCGGTCACTGGCCGGTAAATTCGGGGCGGCGCTTTTCCTGGAAGGCGCGGATACCTTCCTCGCGGTCGCGGGTGCCGGCCAGAAGAGTGAAGGCGTGGCGCTCGAAGCGCAGGCCGCTGGCCAAATCGGTGTCTTCGGCCTTCAGCAGCGCCTCCTTGGCCAGGCGCACCGCCAGGGGCGCCTTCTGAGCGATGACCCGGGCGATGGCGATGGCCCGCTCGACGGTGAGTTCCGGTTGAGTTACTTCACTGACCAGACCCGCGCGCAGGGCGTGGCGGGCGTCGATTGACTCGCCGGTGAGGACCATTTGCATGGCCAGGGGCTTGCCCACCGCACGCAGCAGGCGTTGCGTGCCGCCAGCGCCCGGCATAATCCCGAGGTTGATTTCCGGCTGGCCGAAGCGGGCGTCCTCGCCTGCAATGAGGATGTCTGCGTGCATGGCCAGTTCGCAGCCACCGCCCAAGCAGAAGCCGTTGACGGCTGCAATCAGCGGCTTCGAGAAGCTGGCGATGCGTTGCCAATGGGCAATGCGCGGGTCGTTCAGGATGCCGACCAGGTCGCGTTCGGCCATTTCCTTGATGTCGGCACCGGCGGCGAAGGCCTTGCGGCTGCCGGTGATCACTACTGAACGGATCTTGGCGTCCTGTTCGGCGGCAGCGAGTTCGGCGGCCAGTTCGCCGAGCAATTCGGTGTTCAATGCGTTGAGCGCTTCCGGGCGCCGCAGGGTGATCAGGCGGACGCCTGGCTCCGGGGAAAGTACGGCGAGGGTGAGAGACATTCCAAAATCCTCAGGCTGCACGCGCGGCTTCGCAAGCCGAACTGGTCATCGGTGTTAGTGCGTGTTGTCGTTCCAGGGCGGCCATGGGTCGCTGATCCGGCGCTGTCGTCGGCATATCGCGTCCATGGCCACGCGGGCCAGCTGCACCCGCGCGCGGCTGGCTGGCTTGCAAGCACTGGTTCGAGGCGCGGACTGCCCGCGCGATCTTTCAACCGGCAAAGGCGTGGTCTTCATCAATCCGTTCTATGAATGCCGCGGCCTCTTGAAGCGATTTGTCGACGTCCGGCATTTGCGTCGACGACGAGACCCTCACCGGGTCCGGAACACCGCCGACCAGGACTCCCGCCTCGACAGCTGCGCACACTTCGCTCATCGACAAGCCTGCGCTGCGGAACACCTGTTCGTTGTGCTCGCCGCGAAATGCCGGCGCGCTGCGCGGGCCGAGTTCGTCGTCTGAAAAACGCCACGGATAGCCGTGAAGACGATACGAGCCACCATGCCGATCAGGGACTTCCTGCACTGCGCCCCACTGCTTTGCCCAGTCGGTCTCGGCGAGTTCCTTCAGCGAACGGATCTGGCCGATGGCAATCTTCGCTTCGTCCAGCTGTGCATCGAGCGTCTGCAGGTCGCGGAACGAGAGCATCCATTTTTGGATCAGCGCATGCAGTTCGCCGTAGTTCTGTAGCCGCAGCTCAGCGGTACTGAAGCGCGGATCGCGCGCAAGATCCATCCGGCGCATCGCGCGCAGATAGTTTGGAAAGGTGTTGGTGCCGACGATGCTCTGCGCCGCGACAAATGCCTCGCCCGCCGGTCCGACGAAGTGCGGGCCTTCTGTCGCACCGAGCACACCCGGTTCCGCACCGGTATCGACACCCGCGAGGTCAAGGTGCGCGCGTTCGTTTATGGACAGCATCACCGCCGCCATGGCCACATCGATGTACTGTCCGCGACCAGTCACTTCTCGCTTGTGCACCGCAGCAAGCACCGCGATGGTCGCCTGCAAGCCCGCGTAGACGTCCGCGTGCGACAGCGGATCGGTCCATTTGCGCCCTGCATCGATGCCCTCGAAATGCCGCATTGTGTTGTGTGTGAAGCCGGCTTCGGCTTGCACTGTCGGCGCATAGGCCATGCGCGATGCCCAAGGTCCGCGCTGCCCGTAGCCGGTGATCGAAACATACACCAGCTTCGGATTGCGCAGGCTGAGCGTCTCGTAGTCAAGACCAAACGACTTGAGCGTACCCGCACGGAAGTTTTCGACGATGATGTCAGCCTCGTCGCACAGGCGCAGCACCAGCTCGCGTGCGTTGCCCACATTTAGATCGACGCTGACGTTGCGCTTGCCGCTATTCTGTTGCGCGTAGTAGCCCGACATGCCGTTCTGGTTCGGGAACGCGGAGCGCGACACGTCCGGGCGTGGAGGCTCGATCTTGATCACATCCGCGCCAAGATCGGCGAGTGTGCGTGCGCAGAGCGGTCCGGCCAGCACCCGCGAGAAGTCGACAACCTTGAGTCCGTTTAGTGGTCCAGTCATATCAGTCCCCCTTGAATTCTGCCGTGCCGGGTCCAGTCTTGCCGAAGGCTTCGAGTCCCCGCTTGAGGTCCTGCGACGCCCAGATCGGCTTCTGTAGTTCGAACATCGCTTCGTCGGCTGCTTTGAGGCCTTCGTTGAGCGCGATGCTTACAAGCTGCTTCGTAGCGCCGTGCGCGACTGTCGGGCCCGCAGCCAGTTCCTGGGCGACCGACAACGCTGCCTCGTCGAGGTTTTCGTCGGGCACTACCAGGTTGATCAGGCCCCAGCGCTCAAGCGTTGCGGCGTCATAGCGACGGCCGAGCATCGACATCTCTTTGGCGCGGGCCGGTCCCGCGCGCACCACCTGACGCTGGATTCCGCCAAGTAGCGGATGCAAGCCGACTGCGGCCTCGACTGAACCTATCTTGGCCGACTCGGCGACCACGCTGAAGTCGCACGCGAGCACCAGTTCGAAGCCGCCGCCGAGACAGGTGCCATTGACCGCTGCGACGATCGGAATCGGCAGCGTCTCGAATGCGCGCAGGACTTCGAGCGGATCGACCAGCCCTTTACCCTCTTGCGCAATGCGATCGGGGAACAGCGACACTTCGGCGCCCGCTGAGAAATGCCGCAATGCGCTGCGCAGCAGGATTGCGCGCGAACCGCGCTCGACGGCCGCGTCAATTTCCTCGAGTAGCGCACCGTACATCGTTGGACCCATCAGGTTGTGCGGACGAAAATTCATCGTCAGTACTGTCACGCGGTCCTTTATCTCGCGTATCACGATCGGTTCGTTCATTTTTGCTCCATATCACTGGTAGGTGTCTGCTACACAGACAGCGTTCGTTGCAATAGTCCGGGGGGGTTGAATTAGCGGCTTCAGCCGGGCTTCCAGATCGCGTTCATCCGGTTGTCCCTCGCAGTAATTGGACGCCGGTCAGTTCGCTGAGCGCATCGAACGACAGGTCCGTGCAGATCTCGATCACCTCCAGGCCCGATCGCGTGACATCGATAACCGCCAGATCGGTATAGATCCGGCTCACACAACCCATTCCCGTAACCGGATAGGAGCATCGCTCGACGATCTTGCTTGCACCCTCTCTGGTCAGATGCTCCATCATCACGTACACATTCTTCGCGCCGGACGCGAGATCCATTGCACCGCCAACTGCCGGAATCGCATCGGCTTGTCCGGTGTGCCAATTCGCCAGGTCGCCACGGACCGAAACCTGGAACGCGCCCAAAATGCAGTAGTCGAGATGTCCGCCGCGAATCATTGCGAACGAATCGGCATGGTGGAAGAAGGCGCCTCCTGGAACCAGCGTGACGGGTTCCTTGCCAGCGTTGATCAGGTCCTCGTCCTCTTCGCCAGGCACTGGCGCGGGTCCCATCCCGAGGACGCCGTTTTCGCTGTGTAGAATGATTTCCCGGTGTGGGTGCAGATGGTTGGCGACAAGCGTCGGGACGCCAATTCCCAGATTGACATACGCGCCGTCCGGGATATCTCGCGCGACGCGCTGTGCCATTTCGATCCGTGTAAGCTTCTTCATTTCTGCGATCTCATCTCTAACTCTTCCACTCAGTAAGCCGACTACGAGACCCGTACCACGCGCTGTACATATATTCCGGGCGTAACCACCGTCTCCGGATTCAACGTACCGAGTGGAACGATTTCGCTGACTTGAACGATCGTAGTTGTCGCCGCGCTGGCCATGACCGGGCCAAAATTGCGACCAGACATCCTGTACGTCAGGTTGCCCCAGCGGTCTGCGTGATAGGCCTTCACGAGGGCGAAGTCAGCTTTCAGTGGTAATTCGAAAACGTAATTCTTGTCGCCGATCTTGCGGGACTCTTTTCCTTCCGCGAGCCTGGTACCGTAGGCTGTCGGGGTATAAAAGCCGCCAATTCCAGCGCCTGCCGCCCGCATGCGTTCCGCCAAGTTACCTTGTGGAACCACTTCAAGTTCCACCTCTCCTGCCCGATAAGCCGCGTCAAACAGGGTTGCTCCGGGGAGCCGTGGAAATGAACAAATAAGTTTCCTTACGCGCTTCTGCCGAATGAGCTCACCGAATCCGGAATCATCGCTGCCGGAGTTGTTGCTGATGATGGTGAGATCGCGCGCACCTTGTTCAACCAGCGCATCAATCAGTCGTAAGGGAAGACCTGCCCGCCCGAAGCCGCTGATCATGATGGTTGCCCCATCCTTGATGTCCTCCAGTGCTGTGTCACATGTGTCCAGAATCTTGTTCATCATAAGAATCATCCGAGGGCGACTGGCATGCCCGTTCGCTTGGGTAAATGATGTTCCATCGAGCGCCGGCGCCTGGTCTCGAGACAAACCGGGCACGAGTTCCTCCGCGAGGGTCGAAGATTCGAACCACGTTCGGCATTGATGGAAAACTCTCCAGAGAGCGATGAGCAGCCAGAAGGCCGGGAAAGGCCCCAGTAATGGCTTGGCCGCTACCGCGGGCCGTTGCGTGTCAGCGTCCTGGATTTTTCAGGCGCAACCGGTCCGATCAGCCTTCGCTCGGATCGTAGGGTGAGGCGCAGTTCTCAAGCTTCCACCGCTTCTCGGCTACCGTATCGGGACGAGGCGGGTGAATGCTGTCGATCAACCAAAGTTCTTGCGGTGTTTCGCCGACATGCAACTCGAAGTGGTAGCCCCGGTCCTGAACAAAGGGTGCGATCGCGGCATTCGCCTTGCGTAGCCAGGAAGCCGTCCACTCAGGGTCTTCGGCGATGTGCCTGGCGAAGTGGTCCAGCCGGATTCTGACAAAATCACCGCGCGCCTCTCCTCCCATGTAGAAGGAGTCTTTGGGCTGTTCATGAAACAGAACGCCTACATAGAAGCGAGGAATGATGTAGATGTCGGCAATGCGATTTGCCATCTCCCTTTTTTCTTCTGCTGTATAGGCGCCGACTGGGTGGTAGATATTCCACAAAGGCATTTTTATTCTCCACACTTCATAGATGCCGCTTTCCTCATGTCAACGCATCTGAATTTCTTTCGAAAAGGTACGTGACATCTGTAAGACGGCGATATCAATAGCTCAGGAATGAGCTACCGGATTGAAATGATGCTTTTCGCAAATGCAGTATTCTCTTGTTGGGGAACGCGGTTCGGCTTCCTGTCAGCTTCCCTTGGGTTTCGTGGGCAGCGTTCCAACCGGGTCCGTTGTAATCAGCTTCTTGTTAACGAACTCCTCGAATCCAGCCATCGACAGCTCCCTCCCGAATCCGGAGTTCTTGACACCTCCGAACGGTAGCTGAGGAGTCGTCGCAAACGGTCGATTGACAAACACCATGCCGCTGTCGATTTGCGTAGCAATCTGCTCGCCACGCTCAAGATCGGCAGTCAGGATTGAGCCTCCGAGCCCATACTGCGAATCGTTTGCCAGCCGAATGGCTTCTTCTTCATTTGCAACAACGAAGAAGGAAGCGATAGGACCGAAGAACTCTTCCTGATAAATCGGGGCGCTCGTGTCGATGTTGCTAAGAATGGTGGGTTCGATGTAGAAGCCTTCTCGATCGATACGATGGCCGCCACATTCGATTGTTGCGCCGCAATCCACTGCGCGCTGGATCTGGCCAAGAAGGTGTTCGAGGGCTCTTTGCGACGAAACCGGTCCGAGCGTCGTGTTCGCGTCCGTAGGGTCACCTGCCTGCAGGGCGGTCATGGCCTTTTTGAAACCACTGAGGAATTCTTCACCACGCTGCTTGCCGATGACGATGATGCGTTTCGAGCCAACGCAAACCTGTCCGCAATTCAACGTCCGTCCGATTAATGCGGTATTGATTGCCCAATCGAGCGGCGCATCTTCCAGAACGATCATGGCATCGTTGCCGCCGAGTTCGAGCACCACCTTTTTCAGATTGCGCCCGGCTCGCTCAGCCACCGCGGCACCGGCTCTTTCACTGCCCGTGAGGGTGACACCACGCACACGTGGATCGTCGATGATCCTCCCGACCTGGTCAATCGACGCAAAAACGTTGGTGTAGACCCCCGTTGGCGCACCTGCTTCTTCAAATAGTCGGGCAAACGCCAGCGCGCATTGCGGCACGCTTTCAGCGTGCTTCAGGATGAGTACGTTGCCAACCATGAGTTGCGGAGCGGCAACGCGGGCGATTTGGTAGTAAGGGTAATTCCACGGTTCGACACCCAGCAGGATGCCAACCGGATAGACATGGACTCTGGCGCCCGAAACCTCAGGTACTGGTTTTGGCTCAACGAACTCGTGTGCATGCTGGGCGTAATAGTCGAGGATATTTGCAGACAGTCTCACTTCGACGCGTGCTTCGGCGATCCGCTTTCCCATCTCCAACGTAATGATCTGCGCATATTCTTCCTCCTTGTCGCGCAGGATAGAGGCGGCCTTCGAGATAATATGCGCACGATCCGCAACGGACCGTTGCCGCCAATCCAGTTCAAAAGCACTGTGGGCGGTCGCGATCAGTCCCTCGATCTCGTGGTCATTCGCACCCTCGAACGCTTTGACTAATTTCCCGGTTGCCGGGTTGATTGTTTTGTAGTCCATCGAACAGTCCTCGCTGTGTCGGTCGCATAGGGATGAAAAATGGGATCAGACAGCGCCCGATTCCATGAATCTCCTTACCGCCCATGCATCGTTTGTTCATTCTCGAACTGACGCTGTCGACTGACAATCCCATTGGGAACGGATGCTGTGTTCACTGCCAGTTAACCTTGCGCCTTCGTCACAGCCCCCGGGATCGGATGGGCGTGGCACGTCGATCAGTGCACACGTGGCGAGGCCTGGTGTGGCGCGGGCGGTTGGTGCCGACGCGAACATGGCGTGCTCTGCGAAGGCCCGTTGGAGCGGGTGCATCGGTGGTCAGCAGTGTGGTCAGAATGAACAAAGGGTTCTCGCGGCGGCGCCTGGGCGGCCGCGCGATTATTGATACGCCTTGTTGACCGCTACGGTGCAACTAGATGCGGTGAGGCGTCGAATTGGCGCACAGGATGGGAGGGATGGAGCAGGGTGATGCACTTACTTCCAGCACTCAGCGCATTCTCTCAATTCCTTTTCCAGGTATTCGATCAATGCCCGCTTTGCGGGTGACGGGAAACGGCTGGGAAGCGTGAGAATATACAAGCTGTTTAGCTGGCCGACGATCTGGTACTGCGCAAGTACTTGCTGCAGATTTTTGGCGGTGGGTCCGCGCATTGCGTATGTCGGCAGAATACCGATGCCCATACCTTCCATTACCGCATCGAGGATAAAGGGTAGTCGGCCGATTGCAGCGTTGGCTGGATATGGACGAGTTGGGCGTCCGTGTCGTCATTTCGATTTCTAAGCTCGATCGTAGCCTCCAGACTCGGCGGCAATCCGATAAAAGTCTGCGACGCGAGGTCTGCAGGGTGGTTAATCGGTCCACGTCGCTGAAAATAGTCCGCGGATGCACAAAGAATCCAGTCAATTGAGCAAACTTCACGCGCAACGCAATCCAGAGGCGGTGATCGCTCGATGCGCAGCGCGATGTCGACTTCGCAGGCGATAAGGTCTTCGATCCTGTTATTGAAGGTGATCGCCAGCGAGATTCCCGGATGAATCCGTGCGAATTCACGTAGCTTGGGCCCAACAAATAACCTGCCAACACCAGTGGGTACGCTGATGCGAATCCGCCCTGTCAGTGTTTGCCCAAGCATGTCGATGGATGCACGGGCGTTATCCAAATCATCCAGTATGCGCCGTCCGCTGGCGTAGAGAACCTGACCCGCTTCGGTCAACTCGAAGCTGCGTGCCGAACGTCGAACAAGTTGTGCTCCTGTTTCACGCTCAAGAACCTTGAGTCTCTGGCTGATGTTTGACTTCGACATATCGAGCTTGCGCGCTGCTGCAGCCAAGCCACGACACTCCACAATCTCGACGAACAACGTGATCAGATTCAGATCCATTTCAGGTACTTGATGAGTAGCGGCTGCAGGCCGGTGTCGACCTCTCAGTCATCGCACTGTGACTCGGTTACGAGGGGCCGGTAGCGACGCAGGGCTACGTCGAAACTGATCTCGCCATGTAGAAACGGGCCCTGGACACGATCCAGGGCCCAGGGGCGGATCGGGTAATCGATCCGCTTGTCGTCGATGGGCAAGTTGCCATTTGTGCAGCGTGGATGGGTATTCAATCTTCTGCAGCGGGAGTCAGGTCGGCTGACGTCGCACCGGTTGTCTGCGGGTTGTCCATGGCAAGGAACAGGCCAATACCACCTAGAATCATCAGCGAGCCCATGACGAACAGTCCATTGTTGAGACTGCCTGTCGTGACCTTGATCCAGCCCATCATGGCCGGACTGAAGAAGCTCCCCAACTGACCCAGGCTGCTGATGACGGCAATCCCCGCCGCGGCGCCAACGCCAGAGAGGTAGCGTTGCGGAATCGCCCAAAAGACAGCCAGGGCCGAGTAGGTCAGCGTCGCGGCAATGGTAAGTAACGCCAGCGCAGCCGGCAGGTTGTGTGTCCAGAAGGCCAGGACGAACAACGCAATACCGCCGCCGACCGCACAGATGAGATGGTGCCAGCGTCGCTCCTGCGTTGCATCCGAATGTCTGGAAATCAAGATGATTCCAATGGTCCCGATCCCGTAAGGAATCGCACTGAGATAGCCGACCTCAAAGATCGTCTTTGCGCCGGCGTCCTTGATCACGGCTGGCAGCCAGAAGCTGATCACCGCCCCTCCACAGACCAGCGAGAACCAGACCGCAGCCAGGAGATACACACGCGCATTCCTGAGCACATCCCTCGTGGAATTCGCTGTACCTTCCGTGTTTCGTTCGTCCTCTTCGCTCAGCCTGGCGATCAAGGTATCGCGCTCCAGCGGCGCCAGCCACACGGCAGTGCGCGGACCGTCATCGATCATCCAGTAGGCCATGATCCCAAGTACTACCGCGGGAATTCCCTCCAGTATGTACATCCATTGCCAGCCCCTGAGACCATGAAGCCCATTGGTGTGGTCCATGATCGCTCCCGACACGATTCCCCCAACGACGCCAGCAACGGTAATGCCTACGAAGATCCAGGAAGTCGCGGAGGCTCGTCGGCTTGGCGGGAACCAGTAGGACAGATAGAGGACGATCCCAGGGAAGAAGCCGGCCTCGAACACGCCCAACAGGAAACGCACAACATACATTTGCCAAGGTTCGACAACGAAAGCCATACCGACGGAAACCAGACCCCAGCATGCCATGATCCGCACGAAGGTTCGGCGGGCACCTATCCTGTGCAGGAGAAGGTTACTCGGCACTTCGAACAGGAAATAGCCAAGAAAAAAAATCCCTGCGCCCAGCCCGTATACCGCATCGCTGAAGCCGAGATCGCCCTTCATCTGCATCTGGGCAAAGCCAATATTGATACGGTCAATGAAGGCAACAACGTAGGCGACAAAGAGGAAGGGCATCACGCGAAGTGTGACTTTCCGGTAAAGAGCGTCCTCCGCTGCGGCGCAGCGGTTCTTATTCATAGGGATCATTTCTGTCTCCGGCTGCCTCTGCCTGCGAGCAGAAGCCGTTTTATGCCGCGTTACCTTTTCAGTTGGCGTCGCGGTCGATGAATAGGGTTGGCCATTTCGACCATCCCAGGTAGGCCAGGGGCTTGAATCAGTGATGCAGGACAGGACTCACTGGCCGTCCTGGCAGACGTAGCAAGGAACGGGCGGCGCAGAGGGACGCCCGCGCTGCCATTCGGCGGGGCCTGGCGCCAGCTCGCCCGCGGTTACGTCTCAGTCTTCTACACCTGCGACGATGCGCGCGTCCCTTTCTGCGCCATCCCCCAGTACGGCCAATACCTTTTGATAAGCCTCGCTCTGATACGCAGCAAGAGCCTGCTCGAAGCTCGGAAATTCAACCACGACGGTCCGCTGCTCCAGACCCGCCTCGGCCGCAACAACCTCGCCGCCTCGCGCCAGAAACTTTCCGCCCGCTGCCTTCACCACTGGTCCCGCGAGGGCTCCGTACGCCGCCAACTTATCTAGATCATGAATTGCTCGATACGCTGCCACCCAATATCCTTTTGCCATTTTTTTATTCCTCAGTTGAAGAGCATTTGAGAACGCAAAGATCATTTACACAGACGTCTCTGCATGAGTACTGAGTGCGTGTATGCAGGCGACGAAGAAGGGCCAAGGCATCAACCGGCACTTGTCACAACGGAAACGGTGAAGCGCGAAATATCAACTGGCCGCGTAGTGCATAAACACACTCATCCAGACTGATGAAACGGTCCTCGCGGTGTCGGTCGAATATGGATGACATTGGGATCAGACAGTGCCCGATTCCATGAATCTCCTTACCACCCATGCGCCTTTTTTTTCATTCTGGAATTGACGCTACCGACTGACAATCCCATTGGGAACGGACGCTGTGTTCACTGTCAGTTAACCTTGCGCCCAGGATCGGATGGGCGTGGCACGTCGATCAGTGCACGCGTGGCGAGGCTTGGTGTGGCGCGGGCGATCATTGATACGCCTTGTTGACAGCTACGGTGCAAATAGATGCGCAGAGGCGTCGAATTGGCGCCCAGGATGGGAGGGATGGCACAGGTTGATGCGCTTACTTCCAGCTCTCGGCGTATTCTCTCAATTCCTTTTCCAGGTATTCGATCAATGCCCGCTTTGCGGGTGACGGGAAACGGCTGGGAAGCGTGAGAATATACAAGCTGTTTAGCTGGCCGACGATCCGGTACTGCGGAAGTACTTGTTGCAGATTTTTGGCGGTCGATCCGCGTATTGCGTATATCGGCAGAATACCGATGCCCATGCCTTCCAGTACCGCGTCGAGGATAAAGGGGTAGTCGGCCGATTGCAGCGTTGGCTGGATATGGACGAGTTGGGCGTCCGCGTCGTCATTTCGATTTCTAAGCTCGATCGTGTCCTCCAGACTCGGCGGCAATCCGATAAAAGTCTGCGACGCGAGGTCTGCAGGGTGGTTAATCGGTCCACGTCGCTGAAAATAGTCCGCGGATGCACAAAGAATCCAGTCAATTGAGCAAACTTCACGCGCAACGCAATCCAGAGGCGGTGATCGCTCGATGCGCAGCGCGATGTCGACTTCGCAGGCGATAAGGTCTTCGATCCTGTTATTGAAGGTGATCGCCAGCGAGATTCCCGGATGAATCCGCGCGAATTCACGTAGCTTGGGCCCGACAAATAACCTGCCAACACCAGTGGGTACGCTGATGCGAATCCGCCCCGTCAGCGTTTGCCCAAGCATGTCAATGGAGGCGCGAGCGTTATCCAAATCATCGAGCATGCGCCGTCCGCTGGTGTAGAGAACCTGACCCGCTTCGGTCAACTCGAAGCTGCGTGCCGAACGTCGAACAAGTTGTGCTCCTGTTTCACGTTCAAGAACCTTGAGTCTCTGGCTGATGTTCGACTTCGACATATCGAGCTTGCGCGCTGCTGCAGCCAAGCCACGACACTCAACAATCTCGACGAACAACGTGATCAGATTCAGATCCATTCCATGTACTCGATGAATAGTTGGTGGGAAGGGCTAAGCCAAAAGACCTGGAGATCGTGCGTGCATGGCCTCTAGCTGCGACGTGCTGATCGAAAACTACATGGCCGGCTCGTTGGCGAAGTATGGGCTGGATTACGCCACCTTGTCCGGGCTCAATCCGCGACTGGTGTATTGCTCGGTGACGGGGTTCGGGCAAACCGGCCCTCGGGCGGCCGGACCGGGCTGTACTCGACGGTGGCCATTCAGGCTGCGTTGCTCAGTCGCGAGAAGACCTGCCCGGGCCAGCATGTCGACATGGCGCTGCTTCATCTGCAACACTCCTTCTGCTTACACAGAATTTAGTTGTGTTGCATCGACCGGTTGAATCCACAGCCGATTACTGCCTACGGCAAAGGGCAACAATCGACCCAGGCTGTGTGAAAACGCACTGAATACGTCGAAAGCTGAGAGCTATGGGCGTTACCTGCGAAACCAGCAGACGCAAGCGCGTATTGCCTTGGTCAGCTACATAGTCCTTCGTAAAGGCTGTTTGGGCCGCGTCAGCGCCCAAACACCAATCACGGCCGATCACGCGGCTGGATTCACGCCCTGATCGCTTCAAGCAATCCTGCGATGCCGAAGATGCTCATCATTCGCTTGAGGTTGTAGGCGAGCACATGAAGGCTCATCTCGGTGCTTACCCTCGGCAGGGTTTTGGTCAGGAAGTGGGTACTCCCATCCAGTATTTGAGCGTTCCAAAGGATGTTCAACGGTCTGTCGGCGACGCCTCATCATCGTTGGATCATTTTCCAGCCGTACCTGCATCGCATCGATGACGGCTTCATGTTCCCAGCGCTTTACCCGGCGCTCCTTACCCGTCGTACATTGCTTGCGCATTGCGCAGGACTGGCAGCCCGAGAACCAATAACAGTGCAGTAGCATGCCGTCTTCCACCGAAGAATGCCGCCGGGTCAGTAACTGCCCCGCCGGGCACCGATACTCGTCCGATGCAGCAACGTAGATGAAGTCCTGCTTACCAAATCGGCCTTCGGCTTTGCTGCCCGATGTCAGGGGTTTCGGTACGAAGGTGGTGATGCCAGCCTGCTCGCAGGCAAGGATTTCCAGACCCTTGTAATAACCTCGGTCGGCGACCACCGTCAGCGACTCGGCGCCGATCTCTTCACGCGCCTGGTTCGCCATATTGCTGAGTTGCGTCCGGTCATTGCCAACGTTGGTCACCTCATGGGCAATGATCAGATGGTGCTTGTCGTCGACGGCTGTTTGTACGTTGTAGCCAACCGTTCCGGTACCTCGGCCGCTCGTGGCCATTGAGCGTGCGTCTGGATCGGTAAGCGAGATCTGCTGGTCTGGACTGTCGTGGAGCTGCGCCTCGATGTCCTTGAGTTTCTGCATCTGCTGTTTCAGGGTTTCTATCTTTTCTTTCAGCCGCTCGGCTTTGGCCTCGGCCACTTCGGGTGTTGCCCGATCCGCCGAATCCATCGCCGCCAGATAGCGGTCAATGCTCTGCTCGATCTGCTGCATGCGTGCCTTCACTTTGCCCTGGGTGAAGTTACGGTCGCGATTATTGACGGCTTTGAATTTGCTGCCGTCGATGGCGATGATTGATTGGGAGAAGAGGTCGAGGTTGCGGCAAAGCACTACGAACTGGCGGCAGACGCTGCGAATGGCTTTGCCGTTGTCCTTGCGAAAGTCGGCGATGGTTTTGAAGTCCGGGGCCAAACGCCCCGTCAGCCACATCAACTCGACGTTGCGCTCGGCCTCACGTTCAAGCCGGCGGCTGGACTGAATCCGATTGAGATAGCCGTAGATATAGATCTTCAGCAAGATCGCTGGATGGTAGGCAGGACGCCCCGTTGCAGCAGGGTCAACACCCTCAAACCCAAGTGCCCCCAGGTCGAGTTCATCAACGAAAACGTCGATCACACGCACTGGATTTTCTTCGGCAACGTAATCGTCCAGGCACTCCGGCAGCAACGTGACTTGCGTCCGAGCCTCACCTTCAATGAATCGCTTCATGATCGTCCCCGCTACGATCTCGACGATCAGAAGATTAGACAAACGCTGGTGTTTTCACACAGCCTGGACCCATTGCTGCCGGTCACGCGTGTCTATAAATCAGGGACAATCCGGTCGTCTTGGCTTGATTCATTCAATAGCGATCCACGTCCACCACCGGCCATGACAGTAGATCACTCGCAGTTTCAAATGATGGCCCGCATAAGCAATGACCAAGTGACTGAGCTTCAAACACTCTGGATCAATCCTGCGTTCAGCCCGAACAGTCGCCACTGCGCTAGTGCAAACGTTTCGAACACGCCCTCGACGTGGTACGGGTCCTTCAGGGCCAGTGCCATCGCTTCGTCTGTCGACTGCGCCCGATAAATGAACAGTGCGCCCGAGCCGTCAGCGAAAGGCCCCGCCATGATCAGTTCTCCGTTCGCCTTGAGTGCCTGTGTATACGACTGATGCGCAGGCATCACTTGCTCGACGTGGGAGCGGTCGGACACGTATTTCGCGTAGTTGACGTAGAGGCGTGCGGTGTGTTCGTCCGGGGCGACGGGGGTAGCGTCGGGTGCACGCGGTAGTTTGGGAGGGGCACGCCGATTCGCAGGGACGAGCGAGGCAGTGAGCAACTCGATGTTGCTGTCGAGCACGGTCCATTCGGTCAGGCGATAGTTCGCAATCGCTCCTTTGAGAGCGAAGGGATCGTGTTGGGCCAGCGTTTCGGCTTGCTGTTTCGATTCGACATCATAAACGAGCAGGACGCCGCTGGGCCGTCCATCGTCGTCGAGCAGCGGCCCGCCCATCACCAGCCGATCGTGCTCGCGAAGCATATCCGCATAGGTCTGGTGCTCGGCCCGGGACGCGTCCACCCTGGCCCGGTCCTGAACGTACATCGCGTAGTTCACGATTTTCATCTGGACTGGATTTCCCGAGAGCACTCCGGAAAGTGTGGGAAGTGAAGACGCCGCCATGACCGAAGGCATGTCGGTCAATGCAAGGCATGCGACACCTGCGGCGGATGCGAGAAAGCGGCGGCGCGACAGATCTTGAGACACGAAGTTGTCCTCGAGTTGGAGCACGGCTGATGAGGCGTATCGAATGTGGCTTTATTGCCCCTGCGATGCTTTCACCAGCACGGCATGCACGGCCTTCAAAATTTTATCGGACAACGAAGGGTCGCTTTTGGCGACGGCCCGGGCGACGGCCATGGCACCGATTTCCGCCGCGACGATGGTCATCGCCAGTTGGCGCCGTTCGGCCTCGGGAATGGCGTCGTCGAGCACCGCTTCGAACGCGCTTGCCTTGCTCTGAAACCCGTTGGCGAACTGTTCACTGATGTCCTTTCCGTGTCGGCCGATTTCACTCGCCGACGCCGTCAGCGGACAACTCATGCCTGGGTCGTCCCGGTTAAGCGGCGAAAGCAGGTAGTCGAGATACCCCGACACGCTGTGCTGGCGACGCGACTCTTCGCCCCGGAACGCTTCGCGGCTCTGCATCAGGCCCAGCGAAAAGGCTTGCGCCGCAAGATCACCTTTCGAGCGGAAATGCGCGTACAGCGCTCCATGCGTCAGCCCGGCTTCGCGCGCGATTTGCGCAACGCCCACGCCATCAATGCCCGTTCGCGAAATAGTCTGCTGGCCGTAGCCAGCAGCACTTCGCGGTTTTCGTCGGATTGCTCACGTTTTACATACACCACGGTCTTCTCCTGAAACGGCTGAAGTTCAGCGCTGCGCGAATACCAGCAATGGTTTGGCATCGTGTGCAGTGCTCTCGGCAGCCGTGAAGGCTTCGAATGCACGATCGACTGAATAGCGCTCTGTTGCCGGCGGTTTCAAGCAGCCCACGGCGATGCTATCCAGCAGATTGCGCAACGCCTGGCTGCTTTCATCCAGCCCCTTGCGTGCCAGCCACGAGAAGATGAGCCAGCCGCGCACCTCGGCACTTGAATAGATAAGCGCCGGGGCGAAAACAGGCATCTCGAAAGCCGCGGGGTCGGTCTGGCGGTGCGACGACAAGGCTCCATAGACGAGCAGGCGGCCATTCGGGGCCAACTGGCGCGCAAGCGTGGCGCCAGTGCGGCCGGCGACGCAATCGATCGCGCAGACGATGCCCTTGCCATCGGTGGCCTTCACCAACTGCTCGGGCCAGCTCTCGTCGGCAGTGCAGAGCACGATGTCACCACCAAGCTTCTGGATCTCGGCAACCTGCTCTGCACGGCGAACGAGGTTGATGGTGTGGACCCCCTGCGCTTTCGCGATCTGCAGTACAAGGCGACCCACCGTCGAGCCGGCTGCGCTCTGTACCAGCCAGTCGCCGCGTTGTAGCTGGTGCTCCGACATCGTCATCGCCCATGCCGTCATCGGATTGATCAGGGCCTGCGCGGCGTCCTCGTCGGAGATCGCCGCCGGAACAGGGATTGCGCGGGCCGCCGGACTAATGACTTGCTCTCTCCAGGTTCCGGGCACGTCCAGTAAAACCACGCGTTCTCCGACCCGCGTGTGTGGCACGTCGCTACCGACGGCGTCGATGATTCCGACACCCTCGGTTCCGGGCGAGGCGGGCAGTACGGGCTGACGCTGACGAGCGAAGCGCCCACGGATGATATGCAAGTCGGACGGATGCACGGGCGCCATCAGCATCCTCACGCGGACTTCAGCTGGACCGGGCGTAGGCTCGGGTAAATCCCGCCAGTGGACTACCTCTGACGGCTCGCCGTTTTGTTCGATGATCAGGGCCTTCATTTGCTTACTCCTTCACTCGAGTGACGGTGTCAATCATGCCCCCGTGGGCGCGACGCGATGCCAAGGCTGCACTCATGTAAAGCCAGGTTTAGAGGCTTGATTGTGGTCGCAATCAAAATGAGGCACAAGCGTCGCGCCACGCCCATTGACCAACGGTATGGATGCGCAATGAATCTGCCCCAAACTTTGATGTTGTTTTCGTTTAGAACCTGCAATTCGAGTAAAAAATGGACCGGCATAAAAATACAGCAGCTGCCGGAGGCTCAAGCTAAAAAGGCCAGTGCTGAATTGGCACCGCCCAAAAAAGTCTAAATACATCAGCGAAGCCGAGCGATTGAAGCTGGCTGCCGTGTCCAGTCAAGAACCAACTGTTTCCACCGAGAGTTGATTTGCAGCTGAAGCGGCATCTTCTGGAACCAGGGCCAAATGTATTTGGCGACTTCAAGAATGCTGGTCCAGTGCGATCTGTACGAGCCACTGTTCAAGCGATTGGTCGAACAGACCCGCTCGGCAGCATCGCCAATGGGGTGGACGAGGGTGATGTTGTGCGGGGGAGAAGCCGATAGGGTGATCTGGCCGATGGTGCGCACAAGTGGAAACATGCAGTTTCTGCTAAATCGTCACCGTCTCAATGTGGCGCTATCCAGAGCTCGTGATTCGGTGATCATCTTCGGCCACTCGGATTGCCTGGCAGTTGAAGGCAAAGACCTGGTTGCAGCCCGTCACGACAGGCAGCAAATGGCCGATTCTGTTGAAAAAGTCGGTTCGCCCAAACAGCCTGGTCATTGACTGGTTAAAACGTCTTTTTTGAACACTGCTACGTGAAATCTGAGTCCGTAAGCCTCTGCCGAAAGTAAAGATTTCAATCTCGAGCGCGTACTTTTCTACCGTGGAAACCATGGCCGACTTTTTCAACAGAATCGGCCGTTTGAAGCCTGTCACGAAGGGCGGCAATCGCTCTATGGCCGACCGACGGCATGCCTGCAATCGTTGACGATTTCGCTGCTGTTTCACCTTATACATCTCGCGGTCTGCCAGCTTTGTGGCCTCGTCCACCGTCATGCTGCCCGGTATCACTGCCACGACTCCAACACTCGCGCCGGCGTAGTGAACATAACCAAAACCCTGGCCCAGCTCCTATCGCCCGATCGTTGCGTTGGACAGGCGATAGAGGCAGCACTCTTCGCGATCACTTGCGCAGAGTGCCCCTGTGAACGGATCGGCTTTAACCGCCTTGTTGCTGCATGTGATGGCCTGCGTGCTGGTGAGATTCATCATGCGTGTCCTGCGCCATCGGTGCCTCAGGCTTTAACCGTTCAGTCTCTTCTGCCAGATAGGTCAATACGGCATTGGCCTCTATATCACCCAAGCGCAGATTGGGCATCGCCAGGCGGTTGTATTGCTCGTACAACTGCATCGCCAGTGGGTCTTTCTCGGCCAGCACCTGATCGGGTTCCTTGATCCAGCGTTTCAGCCATTGCGGGTCGCGCTGGCGGGTGACGCCGATCAGGTCCGGGCCGATGCTGCGTATGCCGGCGTTCTGGGTGTCACCCAGGGTATGGCAGGACGAGCAGCGGGTACGGTAGATCTGCTCGCCGGCGCTTGGCGGGCGCACGGTCGGGGCGCTGGCGTAATCCTGGTTGCTGGTGCTGGCCTGTTTCCAGTTCTGCAGGGTTTTGCCCAGGCGGTCGGCCAGAATGTAGGGGTTCTCCATGGGTGAGGATTTCATCCAGCGGCCGGTGCTCTGGTTGCCGATGATCAGGCTCAGGTTGTGGTCCTTGTTGCGGCCGTTGTCGATGCCGTCGATGAACAGGCCCAGGCTCTTGCGCAAGGCGGTGATGTCGTCCTTGTTGCCAGTGAGGAATTGCCAGCCGGGGCCGATCTTGAATTTCTCGGTGTATTGCTTGAGCACTTGCGGTGTGTCGGTTTCCGGGTCGATGCTGATCGAGTAGAGAAAGATGTCCTTGCCGACCCGATCGCCGAGGACTTTCTGTACCTGTAGCAGGCGTGCGGTTTCCAGCGGGCAGGAGTCGGTGCAAGAGGTGAAGATGAAGTTGATCGCCACCACCTTGTCCTTGATCAGGTCATCGAAAAAACGCACCTTCTGGCCATCCTGATTGACCAGCTCGGTATTGGGGAAATAGTCCTTTCCCCAAGGGGTGCCGGTGTCGCTGTCTTCGGCAGCGGCTGCCGACCATCCGGTGATGCCCAGGGTAAAAAGGAACAGCAGGCGAAGAAGTTTGATCGGCCGGGTCCAGTGTGAAGTGATCATGATTGCGTCCTGTGCAGAGTACTGATGGATGCCTTGCACTCCAGCTGTACGGGCTGGAGTGCAAGGTGATACCGGTCAACGGACAGAGAGGGGCGCCGTGACCGAGCGACCGGAGGATGATTTGATCGTCACGGTCGGAGTGGATGCCGGTCCGTTGCCTGTGGTGGTCGCCGAGATCCGCCAGCGGGCGCCGGTGGCTGTTGGTGTCATCGTCGCCGTGCCCAGGACGAGCGGCCCGCCGGTGGTCGCTGCGGAAATCGTCAGGACCGTGCCAGTCTGCGACGTGGTCCCGGCCAGATCCCAGGTGTAACGGTTGTTGCTGCGTACCACCACGGTGGCGCTGGTCACTTGCAGGTCCTCGTTGCTGGTCACCGCCGGCGCCACTGCGATGGTCACAGTACCGGGCGTTGCCGAGACGCCACCCTTGGCGTCGCGCACCTCATAGGTGAAGGTGGCGGTGGCAGGTTCGGTGAGGGTGGCCGGCGGCGTGTAGATCACCCGGGTGCCATCGGTGGTGGCCGTGCCCATGCCGGAGTCCGGCTGGCTCAAGCCGACCACAGTGAGCGGCATGTTGTTGTCAGGGTCACTGTCATTGGCCAGGACGTTGAGGGTGACGGCCACACCGGCCGTGGTGCTGGCACTGTCGGGGCCGGCAACCGGCAGCTTGTTGGTGCTGTTGTCGTCGCCATCATCCCCGTCATCGTCATCATTGCCGCTACCCTTGCCACCCGTACGGAAGGTGGGCAGCGCGGCCGAAGCCACATATTCGACGCCATCCCAGCCGGGTAGCGGCGTCGGCATCAGCTCGAACTGGCCGGGGTGTTCGATGTCCCAGCGCAGCAACATGGACGAGTCTTCGTGCTGGGTGTTGTGGCAGTGCTCCATGTAGGTCCCGGCAAACTCGCGGAAGCGAATCGCCATGGACACGTCCGTGGAACTGTCGACTTCCGGCCCGATGCGGAACACATCCTTGCGTGCCCATTTTTCCCAGTCCGGCGGTGCCTTGCCATCGCGGCTAAGGATCACCCCTTCCTCGAAGTGCACATGCACCGGGTGACTCCAGCCGTTGCCGCCGTTCTTGATGTCCCACACCTCGAGGGTGCCGTCGCCACTGAAGCCGGCGTCTGTTGCCCCGGTGGACAATTGCGCCGCCACGGTGAGCTGTCGTGGGTCCATGCTGTAGCCGAAGCCACCATCGGTCTTGATGGTCCAGGGCGCCAGGTCGGTGCCGTCGGAACGGCCAAAGGTAAAGCTGCGATGACGAGCCTGGTCGAGTTTTGCCTTGTCGGCCACATCGTCGCGGTTGATGGTCAACGGGATCATTTTCTTGCCTGCCGCCTTGCCAGGCTTGGCCGGCTCATAGGCGGTGGGGTCCATGCTCTGGTCTTGACCTGCGTAGGAATTGACGATCAATTGCAGGAACTTGCTCACCACCCGGATCGCCCTTGTCCCATTGCGACCCCTTGCTGCTTTGCTTGAGGACGGCCTTGTACTTCTCGGACAGCACATCGGCCAGGGACAGTTCGTCTTTCTCCGGGCCCTTGCCGGTCTTGTGTTCCATCAGGTTGACGAAGTAGATCTTGTCCCCGGTCTTGATCCCGTTTTTCGCGAAATTAATGATGATGTCGTAGCGTTCGGCGATGGCCTGGGTCGGCAGGATGGCGTTGTTGTCCTTCAAGTCACCGTCGCCGTCGAGGTCCATGCTGCCGTCGAAGGGGATGGCGTGTTCCATGATGTTGCCGTCGTTGCCGATCATGTGGAACGGCACCCGTGCATAGGACACGCCCGAGCCGGACGGCCCGGGGAATTCGCCGCCCGTGCCCTTGATTTCGCGGACCACGGCCAGCTTGAAGTAGCGCGATACCGAACCGTTGAGGATACGGAAGCGGTAGCTACGGGCGCGCACGTTCATGAATGGCTGGTACTGCCAGTTCACCAGCATCTGGTCGCCGAGGAAGCCGTCGGTGTTGAACGGGTTGAACCACAACTGGCCGTTGGCATCCCAGGCCTTGTCGGCGATCACCAGGTTGACGTCATAGTCGCGGTTACCCCAGGGCAGGGCGTTGCCGCTGGGCAGACGCAGGTTGATGCCATCCTCGACGGCCTCGTTGCCGCGATCGATGGCGCTGTAGTAGTTCATCATCACCGCGTTGCCCTTGTAGACGTTCTGGGCGGTGAAATCGAGCATGTGGTCGTGGAACCAGTGGGTGCTCATGGTTTCGCGCCAGTCGCCACGGATCTTGATGCTGCCGTTTTCGCAGGTCTTGCGCGAAGGGGTCATGTCGTTGACCCACAGGGTCTCGCCCGGCGAGCAGGGGAACGCGGCCCTTGGGTCCTCGGCCTTGGTGTTGATGGTGTCGTAGCCGGCCAGTTGCACCGGCCAGCGATAGTCGTAGTACTGGCCGGGGAAGAAGAAGGCGTTGGCATAACCATCGCTCTCGGCCGGGTTGTGACCATTGTGCTCATGGGTACTGATGGTGTGCAGGCCGAAACCGTTGTTGGCGGCCGGGTCGATGGGCAGGGCGTTGTAGTGACGCATCAGCAGCGGTTGCCCGTAGCGCACCATGAGGAGTTTGGGCGGCAGGGTGCCGTCGAAGGTCCACACCGAGTTGTGGTTCTGGATCGGCATCTTCGGATGGATGCGAATGTCGATGCCCTTGGTGGTGCCCTTGGTGTTCGAGAGGCCGGCGGTGTTGTGATAGAGCCCGCCAGGGCCGAACTCACCCTTGGTGTAGCCATGCATCTGTTTGCTGTCGCGCAGGCCGAGGTTTTGTCGTGCACCCGCTTGCACGGTCTTGAACGCGGCTTGCGGGTAGAACTCGTTCCAGCGCTGGTGCGACCAGCCTTTGCCGCCTGGCCGTCCCTCGGCCGGGGAGCCCACCGGCGCGCGGTTGAGGAAGGCTTCGATATGCGCCTTCCAGGGGTTGCGGTCCAGCACGTTGGAGTACTGAGTCGGGAACGGCGTCAGTCCTGGTTGCCGCAGGAAGGCTTCCAGCGCGGTTCCCGAGGGGCCGCTGCGGGCCACGTTGTTAGGGTCCTGGCCGGGCATCGGACCCACCGTCGGTACGGGGAAAGTCATTTGCGCCGGAGGCGTTTGCGGGTCGAGCTTCTCCGGGCCGAACTCCTCAAACAGCACAAGCTGCTGGGTAAAGGCTTCTGCGCCAAACAGCGGGCTAGGCTTGCCGTTGGTGGGGAAGTTGAACGAGGTCTGCAGGGCAGGGGGCAGGACGTTGTCGGTCCGTGGCGTGTCGCGGTTACCCTGGCCACCATTGGGCAGGGACAGCGAGCCGTGGTTGGCCTCCGGCATCGTGCGGATTTCCAGCAATGCGGCCGTAGGGTCCGCAGGCTGGGGACGATAGTAGGAGGGGTCGGTGGGCGATGGCTGGCTCTCATCGTCCATTGGCGAAGCGCCGGCATCCGCCCCGCAGAGGGCCAACAATATCGCCGAGGCCATGTCCGGCCGCATGAAGAGTGCGCAAGATAGAGTAGTTTTATTGGCCTTCATACTTTTGCCTCCCAGCATGGTGATGAGCCAGACACGCGTTGTGTCGATAGCACTTTGCCCTTGGTTTTGGCCGTAAGCAGAGTCCATGCCAATCGCGGGAGACGACTGTGAAACTTCCAGGTGTTCTCATGGAACTGACGTTCTGCAGGCGATCGAGGCTGCTCCGATGGCGTCGAATGGAAAGATGAAAATTGGGGGGGATTCCCCTGAATCGGGGATGGTGGGTCAACAGGCCCGGACCGAGTTCCGGGGTAAATGGGGACGATTCGTGCCAATCGCGACGGGCTGCTTCTGGCCGATTCTGTTGAAAAAGTCGGCCATGGTTTCCACGGTAGAAAAGTACGCGCTCGAGATTGAAATCTTTACTTTCGGCAGAGGCTTACGGACTCAGATTTCACGTAGCAGTGTTCAAAAAAGACGTTTTAACCAGTCAATGACCAGGCTGTTTGGGCGAACCGACTTTTTCAACAGAATCGGCCGTTTTCTGCCTGTCGCGTGAGGCAGAAAACGCCCCATTGTAGACGTTCAGGGCAACTATTAGCCGGCAGGAGAGGAAAGCAGAGCGTGTAACGTCGCGTACTCCTCGTGTCGTCAGCGTGCGTGTACCACGGTCGAGCTGGTCAACGTGACAAAGCCAAGCGGGTCCGCATCGATTCCCCACCCAGCGTGAAAGGTGAAGTTCCAAGGGGCCTCTAGATCGGCAGCACCCCGGTGTCCAGACTGAGCAGGACATCAACGAGGAGCCTTCCATGAACCTGTCCCGACTCTGGCCCCTGCTGCTGGGCAGCGGTATCACGCTCGGCCTCGGTACTCCAATCGCGAAGGTAGCGGCGCACCACTGCGTGGGCGCACTCGCTTTCGCACTCTGGCCCACGCTGGCAGCCGGCCTGCTGCTCGGTGCGATCGGGCTGCTTCGGCAAGGACGTCCCGCCGACCTGCCACGCCTGGTACGCTTCGGCAGCATCGCCGGCCTGTTCGGCCACGCGTTGCCAATGTCCGCAGTGTTCTGGTTGTCCTCGCACGCCGGCGCTGGTTTCGCATCTTTTTCGCTGGCGTTGCCGCCGGTATTCACGCTGCTGTTCACCTTGCTGCTAGGTTTCGAACGGCTTGCGCTACGCCGCGGGGTCGCAGTCGGGTTGGGCCTGTCCGGGGCGCTGCTGATGCTCGCCGGCCGCGGCGGTTCGTTCGAAGCCACGCCAGCGCTGCTGGGCATGGCGCTGGCCATTCCCGTCTCGATCGGCGCAACTAATATCTATCGCGCGCGTCGCATGCCGTCCGACGTCAGCGGCGAGTGGTTGTCGTCGATGACGCTGCTGTCTTCGTCGTCAATGCTTGCGCTTGCAGCCCTCGCCCTGGACACCATCGTGCCGCCGCTGACGACCCCGGCCCTCGCCTGGCTGGCGCTGCAGACCGGCGTGCTCACCGTTGGCTACCTCTTCTACTTCGCGCTGCAACGGCGGGCCGAACCGGTGACCTTCAGCTTCATCGGCTACGTGATGATGCTGCCAGGGGTGACGATCGGAACCTTTGCATTCGGCGAGCGACTGCCCTGGACGGTGTGGCCCGCGGCCGCACTGGTGTTAGTGGCGCTGCTTTTGTTGCAGCGGCCGGCGCGGGCCCCCATGCCCGTTGCGACCCACCACGATCAGGAGGCACGGGTATGAACCATTTCGAGATTCGCCGTAGCGTAGAGCGCGGCACGATGCGCAACGCCTGGCTTGATGTACGTTTCAGCTTCAGCTTTGACGACTATGTCGACCCACGGCGCATGCGTTTCGGCCCGCTGCTGGCGCTCAACGAAGACCGCGTACAACCGGGCACCGGCTTTGCGATGCACCCTCACCGTGACCTCGAGATTGTCATGCTGCCGCGCATCGGGGCCGTCGAGCATCGAGACAGTGAGGGCCGCGAGATGCTGGTGCATCCCGGTGAACTCCAGTGGATGCGCGCCGGACACGGCATTCGCCATCGGCAGTGGAACATCTCGTCCCACGAGGTCGACCACCACTTCCAGATCTGGTTTGCACCGTCCGTCACGGGGCAAGAACCGACCGTCGAGCGGCGCTCTTACCTAGCGCCCACGGCCGGTGCCTGGCGTACCCTCGTGTCGCCGCAGTCGCAGGACGCAGCGCTCGACATCGGCGTCGACGTGATACTCGCCCTCGGCCACGTTACGCCGGGCCAGCCGCTTGAGATACCGGCACGGATCACCGGCGGTCTCTACCTGCACGTGATGCAGGGGCAGGTCGAAGTGCAAGGCGCCGACATTGATCGTGTATTGCTCGAAAGCGGTGACGCGATGGTGTTCTTCGATGGCGTGCCTCAACTGCACCTGCAGGCATTAGCGTCGGCCGAGCTTCTGCGTTTCGACACGCCTGCGGTCGACCCGGAAACCGGACTGAGCGACTCGCCAACCTTCCACACGAACATTTGAAGGAGTTCACTCATGCCCCGCATCGTCTCCTACTGGTTCGGGTGGTGCGCCCACGGCTCAACAGTGCTCTTCGGCGCGCACCTGCAAGGCCACTACATGGTGCCGCCAGTCATACTGGCGTTCGCCCTCGACTACACTTTCATCATCGTGTCGATGCAATGGCAAGGCATGGGGTGGCGGGGCACTTACCGCGAGAGATTCATGGACAGGCACTTAGCTCTGCAATGCTTCTGTCGCGTTGTCGAGACGGGCGGGTTCGCCGCGGCGGCACGCGATCTCGACTACTCGCCATCGATGGTGAATAAGTACATCGTGCATCTCGAAGAGTGGACAGGCAGTCGCTTGCTAGCTCGTACCACGCGACGCATGCAGCTTACCGAGGCCGGTGAGCAATTCTACGCGTACTGCCGACGCGTGCTGGATGACACCGAATGCACGCTGGGGGAGATCCGCGCAGCCCGCGGCGAGCTTTCCGGCCGATTGGTGCTGGCGGTGCCGGTGTCGCTCACGCTGGCCTTTCTCAATGACCATCTGCATGCCTTTCAGGCGGCCTACCCGGGTATCGAGCTCGAGCTGAGGCTGTCGGACCGGCCCGTCGATCTGGTACGCGACGGCATCGACGTAGCGCTGCGCGGCCAGGCGCAGCTCGATGATTCCTCGCTGATCGCCGTGCCGCTGATGGTGATAGAGCGTGCCGTGGCCGCAGCACCGGACTACTGGCGCCAATATGGCAAACCCGAACATCCGTCGGGACTGGCGTGTCACAACTGCCTGCCTTATCTACTCGGCAGCGACGCCACGCGCTGGCATTTCGACGGGCCTGGCGGTTCACAGGCCGTGGACATTCGCGGCAACTTCCGCGCGGACAATAGCCTGATGCTGATCGATGCGATGCTGCGAGGCGTGGGCGTGGGGTTGGTTCCTCGCGTGATGATGCGCACCGAAATCACCGAGGGGCGGCTGGAGGTCGCGCTGGAGGATTGGCGTGCCGAGCCGCGCAAGATGTTTGCCATCTACCCGAGTCGTGAGCACCTGCCAGAGCGGGTGCGCACGCTCTTGCACTTCCTGAAAGAGCGGTTAGACGCGGCGGGTGGTTGAGCGCGTCTTCTCGCTGCAACCGGCCCAGCGCCAACTCGCGTGTCACCACAACCATCGACGCCTCTTTTGGTTACCGGGTACCCATATCGGTTCTCTGCATAGACGCCAGATAAAAATCCACCTGCCTGAGTATTTTCCACGTGGTTTCAGGCGCCACTTCACCCCCTATAGGAGTTTTGATATGTACTCGAAGATGCTCGTCGCCGTCGCATCCGCTGTGCTAGCCACCGCAACCTTCGCTGCCGATGTAAAGTCTGTATCGCGGCTCGCATTCGGCCCCGAAAACACTCTGTTTGTTGCCGACTGGAAAGGTGCTCAAGTGCATGCGCTGGCGTTGTCTGCGCCTGTGCCCAGAAAGGGCGAAGGGACCTTCAACATCGTGGACCTGGAGACGTTGCTGTCCAAGTCGCTTGGCGCCGGCAAGGTCAAGGTTGAAGACATGGCAGCGCGCCCGGGCTCGGGCGAGGTTTACTTGGCAGTGAGCGTCGGGGCGAACAAGACGCCGGCGATTGTCGCTGTCACTGCCGACCAGAAGGTTCGCAAGCTCAACCTTGCGAGCATGAAGTCGACTACGGTGACGCTGAAGAACCCAAACAACTCCAAGGTTGAGTTCTGGAAGGAAACACCGGAGCGCAGCTTCACCGTTACGGACATGAAATGGAATAACGGCGAGTTGTTTGTTGCGGGTCTGTCAAACCAGGACTTCGCGTCGACGCTGCGTCGCATTCCGTACCCGTTCACCGACAAACAAACGATGACGTCGGTGGAGATCTACCACACCACGCACAATCAGATTGAAACGCGAGCACCCATTCGCGCGCTATCGTTCGCCACACTCGACGGAAAGCCTTACGTCGTCGCCGCCTATGTTTGCACGCCACTCGTGACCATCCCGCTCGAGGACCTGAAGGACGGTGCGCACATCAAGGGCAAAGCTATCGCAGAACTGGGCTACGGCAACACGCCAGCGGACATGATCTCGTACAGCGCCAAGGACACGAGCGGCAAACCGCAAGACATGCTGATGCTGCTGAACTACCACCGTTCGGGCAACATCATCCCGGTCAACGAGATCCAGGCTGCGAATGAGAAGCCCGGCATCGACAAGCCTGTTCCTGCCGGTGAAATCATAGGTGTGCAGGAGACGCCGGCACCGTTGGTGGGGGCCACCCGTATCGACAACCTCGACGACCAATTCTTCATCGTCGTGCGGCGCGTGCTGGAGACTGATGCCTTGCAGCTGGTGTCATTCGACAAGGCCATGTTGTTCCGGCTGACCGATTTCGTTTCCGAGTACGACTTCCCGCAGTACCGCTACAACAACGTCGAGTTCCAGCTCAAGTACTTCAAGCCTGCCCATGACATCCTGATGAAGCAGGAAGGGTTCCCCGAACTCATCGGCACGCATGAGTGAGGTCGGTATGACGAACGCGTTGCGCGCTCTGTGCGCGTTGGCTCTGTGGATTGCGGCTGGAACTCAGGCGGTCGAGGCTGAACCAGTGCCTGTTGCCGTTCAACCGTCCGGACCGGAGGTGCCGGCGAACCTGCTGCGCATTTCTCTGGTGTTCGCGCAGCCGGTTGGCGAGCAGGTCCTGCCTCGGTTGGAACTGCGCCAGGCCAACGGTAATGTTATCGACAAGCCATTTTTCGAGCAGGAGCTCTGGTCTCCCACCGGCAAGATTCTGACGTTGCTTTTGCATCCTGGGCGCGTGAAGAGCGGGCTTATCGCCCATGACACCGTCGGACCTGTGCTCCACGCCGACGGGGTGTTGGTGTTGATGTTGGATGGTCTGGAGATCAAGCGCTGGAAGGTGGGGGCGGACGACCTCGATGGCCCGCGCCCGTCTGGCTGGAGCATCGCAAGCGTGCGTGCAGGCACACGCGAACCGCTAGTGGTGGAGCTGGACGCGCCCATCGACGGTCGTGATGTCGACTATCTTGCGGTTGCGAACTCGAGTAATCGCCGAGTCCGGGGGCGCGCTCGCCTGGAAGTTGGCGAAAAAAGATGGACCTTTACGCCCGACGTTCCCTGGGCTGATTCGCGGTACACGCTGGCAGTCTTCGGCAACCTTGAAGATCCTTCCGGCAACCGGTTGAACGGACACTTCGAGTCGCCCGGCACTGCGCCTGAGCCAACTGCGGCCGACGTCTACATCCCATTAACGATTAACCGAGCGTTGGTGAAGCGCCAGCAGCACCCTTAGAGCACGGTTAGAGGTGTTGCTGGACGTTAGGCGGAACAATCAAGCGCGTTTTACACGACCCTAAAAGCGGACCCCCCCGCAAGGCGGGGGGTGACGCTGGAGAGTCTGGGCACACTCCAGACCGAAGTGAACGTCGTCGAGAAGCAGGAAAGGGTGTCAATCGATCTGACAGTTTGAGTTCAATGTCCGTATATGGACTCCTCCTCATTGCAAGCCCCCTTTGCTTTGGCGCCCGTGCCGACTGCACACGTATATTCGGCCTCTGACTTCGGCATCGATTCGATGCAGGGCCATGATGGGCTATTCGCGCGTCGGCTCCCAATCGCTTCTACGTGCTTTACGCACCTGGACACTTAAGGGTTTTGCCAACGCCGGTTCGACCGGTTTGCCATCGTTCGGGTTGCTTAGCAATCTAGGTGGACGGTTTGTTTACGCGTTGGACGTGGCGGCTTGGTAGATCAGGCCGCAGCCCGATCTGGTTGGTAATCGCTCCCGTTGCGCAGCATCGCCCAAGCCATGCGTGCGGTTTTGTTCGCTAGTGCGATAGCGGCCACATTGGGATGTGAGCGCTCGGCCAAGCGGACGACCCACTGGCTGAGTCGATCGTCTTTGGACTTGGCTGTGCGCAGAGCCGACCGCGCACCGTGGACCATCAACGTTCGCAGATAAGTATCTCCACGTTTGCTGATGCCAAGCAGTCGATCCTTGCCGCCAGAGCTGTGTTGCTTTGGCGTCAGCCCTAGCGAGGCGGCCAACTGTCAGCCATTGGCAAACTGTCGGGCGTCACCGATGGCAGCAATGAGTGCGGTGGCGATCATCGGCCGACGCCGCGCAGTTGCTGCAAACGGATGGCCGTCGGCTCGCTTGCCGCGATCGCAGATATTTCGCTGTCGAGTTGGCCAACACGTTCATCCAATGCGCGAAGGTCGCCCCACAGGCCATCCAGTAAACGACGCAAGCGTACCGTCAAACCGTTATCCGCCTCTTCCAACCAGCACGGTATCGCACGACGCAGCATGAGCAATTCCTTTGGGGCGACGAGACCGTACTCGGCGACCAGCCCACGAATCTGATTGGCTTTGGCCGTTCGCTGTTCGATTGCCGGCCCGGATGCGATGCGTCGCCTGGATATCCTGTTGCTCGATAGTCTTGATGGCGACGAAGCGCATGCTGGGGCGGCTCATCGCTTCACAGATTGCTTCGGCATCGTTGGCGTCGTTCTTGTTGCTCTTGACGTACGGTTTGACGAACTGCGGCGCGATCAGCCTCACTTGAAATCCGCGTGCCTGTAGTTGCCGGCCGCCCAATGGTGCGCACCGCCACAACTTTCCATGCCAATCTCACAGCCGGGCTCGATCTTCTCCAGCACCGTTTGTAGCCAGCGATCGCGAGGTAAACGCTGCCGCCAGACAGGCTGCTCATGACGATCCACTCCGTGAATCTGAAACACGTTCTTGGCCAGGTCGACCCCAATGCGCATAAGCTTCATGTGTGGACTCCTTCTCACGGTTGACTGTGGTTCGCACCTTCAGTCTGGCACTCAAGATGCCGAGGTGAGGAGGAGTCCATCCCATTGCTTCTGGCCGAGGCTGTGTAAAAACGTTTTTGAGCGCGACAGGTACTCAAAATCGGACTGGAAATCGCGTTTCTACGCGAAATCCACATCTGCTGACGTGCCGATAAATTTCAGATTTAACGTAGATGCGCATACTTCAATTTTTGTGAAGCGTTTTTACACACTCTGGGCCGTTAACTGCCTGCTAAGAACTGCCATAAGCGCCCCATTCATGGCTTGAAGGTCGCCTGTTGCTCACGTCCCCAGGGCCTGATCCGCGCTTTTTCGCCCCACCTGCCACTTTCGCCACAATCGGCGTGGATCTAAAGTCAGGGCGCACCTTCAGGGGACTTCCAGTCATGTACAGCTCGCTTGCCATACCGAGCACCGCTCGCCAATTGCATGACCGGATCTATGCTGGCGAGATCATTCGCTTCACTGACCTGCAGCCCATGACGGCACTGGTGGAATATACGCGTGCGTTCCTCGAAGACGCGCTGCATCCCTGGTCGCCGCAACAGATCCATCGCCATTTGAGCCACCCTGAGCAGACTGAGCGCTTTGCGAAAATTCAGAACGACTTCGCAGGCTCGGCTGAGGTCCAGCAGCGCTGGCAGGACGTCGTGCAAAGCCTTGGCATCGCCCCCGATACCCTGGCGTGCGATCGCCTGCATTTGCGTTTTCAGCCGCATTGCGAGCCAGGGCAGTCGACACCGCGTGCCCGCACGACGGCCACCATCGCGTTTCACCGCGATACCTGGGGGTCGAATATCTATGCACAAACTAACTGGTGGGCGCCCATCTATCCCATCGCGGCAGGGCGTACCGTCGCCTTGTATCCAGGCCTCTGGCAGCGACCGCTGGGTAATTCGAGCGCAGATTTCGATATGCGCGCCATTTTGCAGCGATCCCATCGAGACGGCCGCAATGCCGTGAATGTCGACGAAGCCATTCCGCATCTGCTGGAAGCGATCGACCCGCAGGAGGGGATTGCCGTCGATATCGCTCCGGGGAGCCTGATCGCCTTTTCCGGGGCTCATGCCCATGCCGGCGTTGGCAATAGCACCGGGCTGACACGCATCTCTTTCGAGACCCGATCAATACTGATCGCCGACTTGTTGGCCGAATTGGGAGCGCCCAATGTCGATGGTCACGCGCCGTGGAAGACTATTGGACTGTTTCGCCGAATGAACGATGCGCAACGCCTAAACGAGATCCTTGGCTGCGGCTTTATCGAGCCCTATCTGCGGCCAACAGAGCCCTAACGCTGGCGCCGGTAGTCGCGTGGGGAAAGACCGGTGTGCTTGCGAAATACATGGGCGAAGTGACTGGGGTTGGAGTAGCCGACTTCATTGGCGACAGTGACCATGCTCAGTTGTGTTTCGCGCAATAAGCGCCACAACGCCTTGAACGAACAGGCGGCTGGCCACGGGCCGTTCGGCTTCTTCGCGCAGGCATTGCAGCAATGCGACCAGCTGCGAATCCTCGAAGCCGGACACATCCCGAAGCGTGGCGTGTGCGTCGTTTGCCCCGAAGACGTCCTGCAGTGCCTCGTCGAATAGCGACAGGCCCAGCAGCACAATGACCAATTCGAAAGGTTCGGGGCTTAACCGTCTCCAGCGAAAGTCATAGGGCGCACCGGCGGCGCTGAGGAAAAGTAAGCGTACCGGGAACACACCTTCCGAACTCCAGCATTAAGGACGATGGTGTCCGCGTATTTTTAAGCGGACGCGATCGCCCTTAACGTCAGGATTTCCATGCGCCATCGAAGCTCTTACCCGAAACCCTTCAAAGCCCAGGTTGTTCAGGAATGCCTACAACCAGGGGCAACCCTATCCAGCGTTGCCATCAGCCACGGCATCAACGCCAACGTTATCCGCAAGTGGCTACCGCTTTACCGAGATCAGCCGCCAGCGGCGTTGCCGGCTTTCGTTCCGTTGAGAGCTACGCCCAAACGGCAGGCGGAAACGTTGGCGATTATTGAGCTGCCGCTTGGCGAGCAATCGATCACAGTGAAATGGCCAACTTCCGATCCTGACGGCTGCGCCCGCTTTGTCCGTGGGCTCACTCAATGATCCGCATCGACACCATCTGGCTCGCCACCGAACCCATGGACATGCGTGCCGGCACTGAAACTGCGCTGGCCAGGGTGATCACGGTGTTCGGTGCGGCGAAGCCGCACTGCGCTTATCTGTTCGCCAACCGCCGCGCCACCCGCATGAAGGTTCTGGTGCATGACGGGTTTGGCGTCTGGCTGGCTGCACGCCGGTTGAACCAAGGCAAGTAATGAGATGGTCACCCCGCACCCTGCGAGGGCTACGCTTTCGCAGGGTGTTTTTAGTTCGGAGACCATCACCATGAGTGATTTCGCACTGGTCGGTATCGACCTTGGCAAACATACCTTCCATCTGCACGGCCAGGACAAATCCGGTCGAGAGCTGTTTCGCAAGAAGCTTTCACGACAGCAGATGATGCGGTTCTTCGCCAACCTATCCGCTTGCACCGTGGTGATGGAAGCCTGCGCTGGTGCGCATTTCGTAGCGCGCGAGCTGACAGCCTTGGGCCATCAAGCCAAGCTGATTTCCCCGCAGTTCGTTAAGCCCTTCGTCAAAGGCAACAAAAACGACTTCATCGATGCGCAAGCGATCTGCGAGGCCGCTTCGCGCCCGACAATGCGCTTTGTTTCACCCAAGACGGAAGCCCAACAAACCCTTTCAGTTTTGCACCGCCTGCGCGAATCTCTGGTTAGAGATCGCACCAAGGCCGTCAATCAGATGCATGGGTTCCTGTTGGAATTCGGCATCAGCCTGCCGCAGGGGCTGGCCGTCATGAAGCGTCTGTCTGAAGTGCTCGCCGAGCACGAGTTGCCTATTCGGTTAACAGTGCTGCTACAGCGTTTGCACGACCATTTCGTCTACCTGGACGAGCAGGTCAAAGGGCTCGATAAAGAGCTAGCTGGCCAACTGGCTGACGATGATCTGGGTAGTCGTTTGCTGAGCATGCCGTGCGTCGGGCCGATCACCGCCAGCCTGCTGGCTGTGGAAATGGGTGATGGCCAGCAATACGGTTGTAGTCGCGACTTCGCAGCGTCTGTCGGACTGGTACCCAGACAATACAGCACGGGCGGGCGGGCGAATTTGCTGGGGATCAGCAAGCGTGGTGACAAGAACCTGCGACGGCTTTTGGTGCAGTGCGCCAGGGTCTACATACAGCGTCTAGAGCATCAGAAAGGCGCTCTGGCCGACTGGGTACGCAACCTGCTGATGCGACGTCATTCCAACGTAGTCGCCTGCGCGCTGGCCAATAAGCTGGCACGTATAGCGTGGGCAATCGCCGCACACCATACCCAATACGAAGCGGGGCCAGACGCACTGAACGCCTGACCCTGCGGTCGATGCTGTACCACGATTCACCTTTTAGGTTTTGCGATAGCTGAACAACAGATGAAATGAATGGCCTACCGGCCTGGCGAGGATCCTGACAGTGAAACCGGCTAGCTAGTGAAGCCGAGCAAGTTCTTAAGGTTCGTCAGGCGCGACTCTCATCGTGGCGCGGGGGCATACCCCAATTAGACGCCGGATAGATTTAAGCAAGCCAACCACTTCATCCGTTAAACAGCATTGCAAAAAATGGGGTGACCATAGATTTCACTGGCCAGGCATTCGACAAGGCTGCGAGGTGGAGCTGGACACCGAGCAACTTCAGGCTTTGGTGCTCGGTCTACCTTGGCAACGCGTTGGGGCTGGAGGTGCAATCACACTGCTTTAAAAGCGTAGTTAGCCCCTTGGCCTACTGCCGCAAGCGACCTGCTTTGGTAAAGTCCAGGGCATGACTTCCTCGCCCAACCTCGATCAGATGACCCCCGACCAACTGCGTGCCTTCGCGGCGCAGTTGCTGTCTCAGGTTGATTCGCTCGGACAGCAAGTCGACAGGATGGGCAAGAAGAACGACCGCGACCAAACCATCATCGAGCAACTGACCCACGAAATCGCCTGGTTCAAACGTAACAAGTTTGCCAAGCGCAGTGAGCAATTGAGCCCTGCTCAAGGCAGCCTGCTCGACGATCTGCTCGACACCGACATCGCAGCTATTGAAGCCGAGCTGAAGGCGTTGAATCCGCCGGCTGCGCCGGCCGAGCCACGCAAGCAGCCCAAGCGTGTTCCCTTGCCTGCGCAGTTTCCGCGTACCGTGATTTATCACGAACCCGACAACACCCAATGTGCCTGCGGCTGCCAGCTCCAGCGGATCGGCGAGGACGTCAGCGAGAAGCTCGATTACACGCCGGGCGTGTTCACCGTGGAGCAGCATGTGCGCGGTAAATGGGTCTGCCGCGAGTGTGAAACGCTGACTCAGGCACCGGTTCCGGCTCAGGTAATCGACAAGGGCATCCCGACCGCAGGGCTGTTGGCGCATGTGATGGTGGCCAAGTTCGCTGACCATTTGCCGCTGTATCGCCAAGAGAAAATTTTTGGTCGCGCCGGTCTGGCTATCGCCCGCTCGACACTGGCGCAATGGGTTGGCCAAACCGGCGTGCAGCTCCAGCCCTTGGTCGATGCACTGCGCGAAGCGGTACTTGCCCAAGACGTTATCCACGCTGACGAAACGCCGGTGCAGATGCTCGCGCCGGGCGAAAAGAAAACCCATCGCGCTTATGTCTGGGCCTACTGCACTACGCCGTTTTCGGCGCTCAAGGCAGTGGTTTACGACTTCAGCCCGAGCCGTGCGGGCGAGCATGCGCGTAACTTCCTTGGTCAGTGGAATGGCAAGCTGGTGTGCGACGATTTTGCCGGTTATGTTGCGGCGGGAGTTATGTTGTGATGGCAAAAGGCGCCGCCTCCAATCGGGAGGTCGGCGCAAAAAGTGGCACATAAATTCATGCTACAACCCTCGCATGAACGCCATGAGAGACGCTGAATTCGGTCGCAGGCGCACAGCCTCAGGCACATTTGTGACGTCCAAACATGCAAGGGCCTTGGCCTTCATTTCGAGATCGACTTCCGCGTAGATGTGGGTCGTGTCCAGGGAGACATGCCCGAGCCAAGCCCGAATTGTATTGATATCGACCCCGGCTCTTAACAGGTGAACGGCAGTCGTGTGTCGAATAGTGTGCGGGCTGATGCGCTTACCTTGCATGGAATCAACCCGCTTGCCGGCTGCTCGTCCATACACCGACACAACGCGATGTATGCCGAATCGAGTCATAGGATTCCCGGCACGACCTATGAATACGCGATCCTCTGTTCTGCGTTCGACGATGAGTGCCCGCAGCGCGGTAGCTGTTACTGGCCACAGGGGGCATACGCGCCATTTGTTTCCCTTACCCAGAATGCGCACGGAGGGTGAAGTCCCAAGTTGCAAATTACCAACGCTGAGGCAGGCAGCTTCGTCAGCGCGGGCGCCGGTGTTATATAGGAAAAGCAAAATCCCATAGTCCCGTGCACCCTGGCTCGTAGCCCGATTAGGTGCCCGGAGCAGAGCCTCTACTTCTGGTTTGTCGAGGTAGTTGATGACTGCCTGGGTAGTTTTTTTGAACGGGATAGAACGGATCTCTGTGCACCACGCCAAATGCTCTGGCGATCGCATAGCAATGAAACGCCCTAATGAATGAATCGCGCAGAGCCGCTGGTTGCGCGTGACGATGCCACAACCGCGCTCGTGTTCGACGTGTTCAAGGAATGCACGCACGATGGCGGGCGATATGTCGAGCACCGACAAATGGTCGATTGCCACCGAGGCTCTTCGACTGACAAATGGAAGCAGGAGCGTCAGCGTGTCGCGGTAACTGATCTGAGTGTTGTGGGAAAGGTTACGCTCGGCGACCAGATACTCCAACAAGAAGCGACGTACCCATGCCCCGAGGAGATTGCGGTCATTCATGATCAATCTCCTGGCCTGAATAAATGGCAAATCGGCGACTCGCTTCGTGCAACAGTTCGGGAGTCATACGCAGATAGCGCTGGGTCGACCTTATGTCGACATGCCCCAGATACGCTGCCAATTGCGGCAATAGCCGCTGTACGTCCTTACCGGCGCGATACCATCCCAGTACACGATGAACGGCGGCTGTATGCCGCAGATCATGGAGGCGCGGAGGCCGTAGTTCGCCAGTCGGGCGAGCAATACCGGCAGCCAAACGAACGCGTTGGAACAGAGTTATGACGTATTGGTAGTTCAGGCGATGGCCAGTACGAGTGCACAGCAGGGCAGAGTCTTGGCCTAGTGGAAGTGCTAGCGCGCAACGTTGTCGTAGATAGACTCGCAGTTTCGATGCCAGCCTGGGCCCAATCGGCACCAGCCTTGTCTTATAAAACTTTGTGTCACGAACGGTGATGATTCGCTGCTCGAGGTCGACGTCACAGAGGTTTAGTCTGATTGCCTCTCCGACGCGCAACCCGGCACCGTAAAGGATCAGCAGGAGGGTTCTGTATGTCGCAGCTTGAAGGCGACTGAGCGAGGTACTCAGTATGACGGTGGCATCTAACAGGTGCTGTATTTCTGTGGTGGCATAGACATAGGGAGTCTGTGCCGGTGGAAGCTGTGGTGGTCGTTCCGGCAGGGGCGAGATCGTTGTGTGGCCACGTGCGATTGCGAAGCGATAAAAACTAACAAGTAATCCTCGCTTCGTCTTCCACGTAGCGCTCAGCTCACCGTGCCCGTGCAGAAATACGGCTACTGCCTCTGGAGTAACTTCGGGGAGCGGCAGGTTTCCAGTCTCACGTGCAAACTGACGCAGCACTCTGACACTGCTATTCAGGCCCACGCCTTGGGCACGACGGACAGCCACGTAGGCATTGACTACGTCCAAGGTTCTCATAGCAGGTCTCCCAGGTCGAAGTCACCGACTTCACGTAACGAGACCAGATCAACCTTGGTGTACGTCATTGTCGCCGATGTGCTGCGGTGGCCAAGGTGGTCGCCAATCTCCTTGAGGCTCAGCCCATTGGCGAGCAGTCTGGCCGCGCATGCATGTCGAAGCGCATGCGGCCCCAAATGTGCAGCTTGTATGTTGAGCAGACGCAATCTGCCGCTGACGATGTTGTATAAACCAGCAGCGGAGATGGGGATTCGCGGCGCCCGAGTTCGGATGAATATCTCAGGGTGCAGTACCTTCGGACGCACTGTGTCGACATATTGCGCTAATGCCTCAGCCACTGTGAACGCCAATGGGTAAACCTGTGGCTGACGACGCTTCAATCGCCAAATACGCAATTGGCCAGCAGCCCAGTCGATCTGATCCAACCGGAGTGCGGCAACTTCTCCCCGGCGTAAACCGTAGACGGCAAGAAGCATCAGGATGGCTCGATCGCGCACATCGCGTTCAGAGCTTGAATTTGTAGTTGCGAGTACTCGCTGAACATCCTCCCAGCTCAGTGCATAGGGAAGTGACTCTAGGGCGTAATGTCGCGGGGCGTGGATCGAGTCGGCCAATGCACTGCTGCATGCTCCCTGCGTTGCCGCGTAGCGCAGGAATACCCGCAACATTGTTGCGACGTGCCCTGCCGAAATTCGCGACCACCGTTGCGCACCGTAGGTGATGAAGTAGGCATCAATATCCTCGGGCCTAAGCGTCGAAAATCTGCGGCCTGTGTTGAAGCACCAGCGCAAAAAGGTTGCCGCTCGACTGCGCCATTGACTGATGGTACATGGTGTCAAGCCGCGTTCATCCCGCATCCACGAGACGAAAAGCTCAAGATTCTCCTCGAATGGAGTCGTCTCCGTTGGCTCTTGCCACCAGCCCAGGAACTTAAACCAAGGTCTTGCGGTGTTTATCAACGTCGTAGCAGTTGCAGGAGAATTGGCCGGCAATGGCCCTTCGTGAATGATCTGGTGCAGCCGTGACGAATTGATTGCATTGATGTCGCTTGGCTGCACCCGCTCGGCAATCCAAAGCAAGCAGCACGCCTTCAAGTAAAGGGAGGCATGCGTACAGCCCTGCTCAGCACAGTGTTGTAGGTATCGCTCGCGTTCAGCGGCCAGCGATCCGGCACGATGGCGTTTACAGGCAGCGTTTGAAGAATAGATATTCTCGAACATGGCAGACACTCCAGGTGATGAAGGTCTACCAAGGCGCTGCAATTTATGTTGCGTCAATCGCCTATCGACAACAGAGAAACTGCCTATTCGCCCGGTCGGGATCACATAACTCAGGCCGCAACATAACCACCAAAATCGTCGCACACCAGCTTGCCTTTCCAGTCTTGCAGGAAGGCGCGGGCGTGTTCGCCCGAGCGGCTAGGGCTGAAGTCGTACACCACCGCGCGGATATCGGCAGAGGCGGTCGTCGCATAGGCCCAGACGTAGGCCCGATGGGTTTTCTTCGCGCCTGGCATGAGCACCTGTACCGGCGTTTCATCGGCGTGCACCACGTTGTGTCCAAGCACCACTTCGCGCAGAGCATCGACCAGCGGTTGCAGTTGCACACCGCAGGTGCCGACCCACTGCGCCAAGGTCGAGCGTGGGATAGCGAGGCCGGCCCGGCCAAAGATCTGTTCCTGACGGTACAGCGGCAAATGATCACCGTATTTGGCGATCATCACGTGGGCCAGCAGACCTGCCGTAGGGATGCCCTTGTCGATGATCTGCGCAGGAACCGGTGCCTGGATCAGGGTCTCGCAGTCATCACAGACCCACTTGCCACGGATGTGTTGTTCAACGGTGAACACGCCGGGCGTGTAGTCGAGTTTCTCGCTGACATCCTCGCCGATACGCTTGAGGGCGCAGCCGCATTGACAGTGAGTGTTGTCCGGTTCGTGATGGATCTGCGTGCGTGGAAACTCAGATGGCAAGGCTGTGCGTTTAGGTTTTTGCCGAGCCCCAGTCGGCGCTGGAGCGGGTTGCAACGCCTCAAGCTCAGCTTCGATGGCCGCGATGTCAGCGTCGATCAGGTCATCGAGCAGGCTGGCTTGATACGGGCCTAATTGCTCGCTGCGCTTGGCAAACTTGAAGCGCTTGAGCTGTGCGATCTCATGGGTCAGCCTGTCGTTGACCGTTTTGTAGTGATGGATCTGCTTGTCCATTGACTCGACTTTTTGATCGAGATTCTCGACACGCTGCATCAACTGCGCTGCGATAGCGCGCAGTTGTTCAGGGTTTAATTGGTCGAGATCAGGAAGCGAAGTCATGCCACCGATTTTGCCAGAGCAGGCCAACACCGGCGATAGGCTCATCGGACAATTGCACGGCGACGCTGGCCATAGCAGTGATTACATCAGGGTGATCGCACTGTTTTGCCCAACTCTTTGCCAGGGTAAACCCAGCACCAGGGCATGCAGTTGTTCGGCACCCAATTCCATCTGTGAGCCGTGTCGAGAGCCCGGCCAGAAGAACTTGCCTTGATGCAGGCGGCGCGCCGCCAGCCAGATACCCAACCCATCATGCACCAGCACTTTCATGCGATTGGCGCGGCGGTTGGCAAACAGATAAGCACAGTGCGGCTGCGCCGCACCGAACACGGCGACCACACGTGCCAGAGCGGTGTCGGTGCCGGCGCGCATGTCCATGGGTTCGGTGGCGAGCCAGATGGAGTCGATGCGGATCATCGCAACAGATCTCGAAGAAAGGTCGCGCACGCAGCCGCGCTGTCGGTTGGCCAATTCACTTTGACGGTACCGCGCGGGTGCTGGATTTCAACGCAGATGCTCAATGACGCAGCTTGTGACTCTGCTCCGGCCAGCGGCACGGGTAACGAAATAAACGCAGGTTGCAGCCCAGTGCTTTTCTGCGTTTGCAGCCGAATCCACTTGTGGACGAGGTTCGCATTGAGGCTGTGGCTCAGCGCGACGTTGGCAATCGAGGCGCCGGGTTGGGAGCACTCTTGAATAACCTGCGCCTTGAAGGATTGGGAATAGGAACGGCGTTGTGGCTGCATGAAAGACCCTCTTAAAAGGCTAGAAATGGTGTCCACTTAAATCAGGTGGACACCATCGCCTTTGGCGTGGGGGTCAGTAAGGTGTGTTGGCCGACCGGTTACCCGGATCGAATACGGCAACCTTGATATCCAGCTCGACCAGAGCGGCCAGGCCGTCGATGGATTTTCGGAAGTCCACGGGTTTGGGGTAGAGGTACACTTTTTCGACTTTGGCGTCGGGTCGCATCATGGTGGCTGGCTCCAGAAAGAAATCGGGAGCACAGCATTAGGCTTCAATTGGCGGTGTTGAATGTGTAGGTGATGGATCGCTTACGAAAGACGTAGTTCGGTCATGCGTTTATTCGGTATCCAGCCCCATATTTGCCGTTTTTACGTAGCTTGCGCCATATCCTTTTCAGATAGTGCTTTCTAGGAAGTGCTGGAGACCGGAAGGGTTTTCAGGATTAACGTTCTCCCTCTCACTTATACGTTGAAAGAGCGGTTGGGCTAACGCCTACGGTTAGGAGCATGCTCATGTCCCAGTCCGGTTCCATCCTTGCTACTACCAAGGTTACAGAAGCTTATTGGCGGGTAACCATCAGTAACCCGCCGATCAATCTCTACGATCCTCAGATGTTCGCTGACCTACGCTTATTCATCAATGCTGTAGAGCAGGATCCGTCTCTTAAAGTCGTCGTTTTCGACAGCGCGAACCCCGATTTTTTTATTGCTCATTACGATGTAGTCCGTGGCCAAGAGATACCGGACCGCCCCGGGAGCGCCCCCTTTACCGAATGGCCGGATTTTGTCACGCGATTGGCCCGGTCGCGTGTTGTCAGCGTCGCGTCAATACGAGGGCGTACGAGGGGGCATGGTAGTGAGTTAGCGCTGGCATGCGATATGCGATTTGCCAGTATAGAAAAGGCGGTCTTCGGCCAGATTGAAGTGGGCCTTGGTGTTTTGCCTGGTGGAGGAGCCATAGATTGGTTATCACGTCTTGCTGGCCGCTCGCGCACATTAGAGATCGTTTTGGGCGCAGATGATTTTGATGCGGTTACCGCCGAACGCTATGGGTGGATTAATAGGGCAATGCCTGATTCTGAGCTTGATGGTTTTGTCGATAGGTTTGCCAAGCGAGTTTCTAGCTTCGATAAGCAAGCACTCCAGCAGGCGAAACACTTGATCAACATGCGATCCAATGTAGTAACAGAGTCCGATTTACGTGATTCAAACCTTGCTTTCATCGAGTCGACTCAATGGAGTGGTATTCAACAGAAGGTGGCTCGCGCGCTCCAGCTTGGGTTGCAGCAACCGGGTGACTACGAATTGAATCTTGGGGCGCATCTTACTGATTTGAGTGAGCACACCAAATAATCCTGCTGACGAATACTTGTCCATCCTAGGACTGTGATCCTCACCAGTCGCTTGTCCGTCATACCTCTCATCCAGTCCGCAATTTGCCGGTTTTACGTAGTCCGCCTGTTGGCATTTCTGGATCATGCGTTCCTTCACAAGGTTTGGATGGTGCCTCATGGCTAAGCGCTCCCAGTGTTTTGATAGAACATACAATGCTGGGGAAATTGACGCGAAGACCCTACGTGCATTGAGCTGGCTAATACGTTCGAGGGACAGGGCATGCAACGGATAATTTGTTTGGTCGTGACTTCAGCGGTGAGCTTTCCTTTGTTCGCCCATGAGCCTGGGGGTATAGACAGCGCGAAAAGTCAGACAGATGCCGCGTTTGATCTGGTTCATACGCATATTTATCGCGACGGCAACAATCTCGTTTTTCAACAAATTGTCGGTGGCGTAGCAGGCAGCAGCACGCCTAAAGCCACTGGTAAATTTGCAGGCTCAGACGTGTATAGCTATGTCTGGCCAACCAGCTTGGATAGCGACGCCGTCGGGTTCGAGCCCAAGTCCGGGATCTTGGCGCTGGCGTTGACCTCCCACCCCGATTTTGACGACACCCCACAGCTGGATGAAAACAAGGATGGTAAAAAGGACAACGATGGTGGGTTATGGCATTCCCATTGGGTCGTCCTGACCAAGGAAGCCAGTTGCGGGCCCAGCGGACTCAAGGTTCGAGACGTTCCCAAAGATGCAAAGCCAAAGATGCCAGCCACATGGCCTGGCGTGCCGCTGTATATCGATTCTCCCGGCTACGGGCTCAAGGTTTCCAAAAACACCGTCACAATCCAAGTCCCTTTGGAGGCCGTCGGCTTTCCTGAAACCTTCAAGTACGACGGCGTCACGGCGGGGCTGAAGGTCAACGCGGACCTTCACGATCCGTTGCTGTGTGTAAGTTCGGTATGGGATGTCGCCTCGGGTGATCTTTCATTGCCGGCCACGTGGAACACCAAGGATAAGCCTTGAGTGATAACCCCGTTTTTTAACAGTTGCTGGGAGGTTCTAATGAGTGATGTCACTTATTCTCGCGAACGCACCGGTTTATTACTGGTGGATCCATACAACGACTTCCTCAGCGAAGGTGGCAAGCTCGCCGGGTTGGCCAAGGCGGTAGCTGATGAGGTCGACACGCTGAACAATTTGCGCCGGGTAGTCGCCACAGCTCGCACAGCAGGCTTACAAGTTTTTTACGTACCCCATCATCGTTCCACTCCAGAGGATTTCCAGGGGTGGAAGCATCCTAGTCCTTATCAGTTGGGAGCGGGCAAAGCACAGGTGTTTGCGGCGGGTAGCTGGGGAGGCGAATGGCACCCGGATTTCGTGCCGCAACCGAACGATGTTGTTGTAAAGGAACATTGGGGCGGCAGCGGCTTCGCAAACACGGATCTAGATTTCCAGCTCAAACAGCACGGCATCGATAAGGTCATCATCGTCGGAATGTTGGCCAATACCTGTATCGAGACGACTGCCAAATTTGCAGCAGAGTTGGGTTATCACGTCACGCTGGTTAAGGATGCAACCGCGGCGTTTTCCAAGGAAGCCATGACCGCCGCGCATTTGATCAATGGACCGACTTACGCGCATGCCATCGTTACCACTCGCGAATTGGCTGAGTTGCTTTAATCCCTTCAGAGGTCAATCTGATGAACGATAAAACGCTCACTCACGCTACCGGTGCACCGGTGGTCGACAATCTTAATAGCCAAACGGCCGGACCTCGCGGGCCCGCGTTGTTGCAGGATATCTGGCTGCTGGAAAAGTTGGCGCATTTCGATCGGGAAGTAATTCCCGAGCGGCGCATGCATGCCAAGGGCGCCGGCGCCTACGGCACCTTTACTGTCACCGCCGACGTCAGTCGTTATTGCAAGGCCAAGCTATTGGCCGAGGTCGGTAAGCAGACGCCAGTTTTTGTACGTTTTTCCACGGTAGCCGGAGAGCGAGGGGCGGCGGACGCCGAGCGGGATATTCGGGGTTTTGCGGTGAAGCTGTATACCGAGGAAGGCAACTGGGACATCGTGGGCAACAATACGCCAGTGTTCTTTTTTCGCGATCCCCTTCGGTTTTCCGACCTGAATCATGTGGTCAAGCGCGACCCGCGCACAGGGATGCGATCAGCGACTAACAACTGGGATTTCTGGACGCTCCTGCCCGAGGCATTGCACCAGGTGACGATCGTCATGAGTGATCGGGGCATTCCTTCCAGCTACCGGCACATGCACGGGTTCGGTAGTCATACGTTCAGCCTTATCAATGCACGGAACGAGCGAGTGTGGACCAAGTTTCATTTCGTGTGCCAACAAGCGATTACTAACCTGAGCGATAGCGAAGCGGCACAGGTCATTGGCAATGACCGCGAAAGCCACCTGCGGGATCTTTATGAATGCATCGAGCGCGGAGAATTTCCGAGCTGGAAATTGTGCATCCAGACCATGACTGAGGAGCAGGCGCGTGTGCATCGGCACAACCCGTTCGACTTGACCAAGGTCTGGCCCCATGCCGAATTTCCGCTTGAGGAAGTGGGCATTCTGCAATTGAACCGTAACCCCGAAAATCATTTTGCCGAAGTGGAGCAAGCCGCTTTTTCCCCAGCCAACATTGTTCCGGGAGTGAGTTTTTCACCTGACAAAATGCTCCAGGCGCGGCTGTTTTCTTATGGTGATGCGCAGCGATATCGTCTCGGCGTGAATTTCAATCATATACCGGTCAATGCGCCGAGGTGCCCGTTCCACAGCTATCACCGTGACGGGGCCATGCGCACCGATGGCAACCTCGGCTCGACATTGTCTTACTACCCCAACAGCTTCGGTGAGTGGGAAGACCATCGGGAATTACACGAGCCTGCTCTGGCGCTTGAAGGCGAGGCAGGACATTGGGATCAGAGCATCGTTGAGGACCATTTCGAGCAACCCGGCAATCTATTTCGTCTAATGACGCCGCTTCAACAACACCAGCTTTTCGAAAACACGGCGCGAGCGATGGGCGACGCGCCGGTGATGATCAAGCATCGACATATCGACAATTGCTCGAAAGCCGATCTGGCCTACGGTGCCGGTGTGGCGAAAGCGCTTGGCTTGAATCTGGTCGCGCAGGAGTTACAAACGACGAACTGAATCCGGGGCATCCAGTAGACCAGAAGGAATCAGGCATGCAGGCCACCCCATTTGGCAACCTGTCATCGGGAGAAAGAACATGAATAATGGTGATTCGAACAAAAAAGCACTGGTGGTCGTCGATATTCAGAACGACTACTTTCCAGGGGGCAGATGGGCCCTTTCCCATGTCGAGGACGCTGCCGCACATGCGGCGCGGGTCATTGACCGGTTCCGCGAACTGGGTGACCTAGTGGTTCATATCCGTCATGAGTTCAAGGACGAAAACGCGCCTTTTTTCCGCCCCGGCAGCGAGGGTGCTCAAATACACGATAGCGCGAAGAATCGTGAGGACGAGCCGGTGGTGCTCAAGCACTTCATCAATTCGTTTCGAGAGACCGAACTGAAAGCTATCCTCGACCGGCATGGGATCAACGAAGTGGTCGTAGTTGGAAACATGAGTCACATGTGTGTGGATGGCATGACCCGCGCTGCTGTAGATTTCGGCTACACCACGACGGTGTTGCACGATGCGTGCGCCACGCTAGATCTTGAGTTCAACGGGGTTAAAGTTCCTGCCGCGCACGTGCATGCGGCATTCATGGCGGCGCTGAGCTTCGGTTATGCACCAGTCATCTCAACCTCGGAGTACCTGAGCCGCTGAACCGTTGCACCGAGTGGGCAGAGGGACGGCGATGCGCGTTCATCTGCCTGCCGTTTTTGTAGTCTATGCTCATCGTCTGGACCGATTTGGCATGGAGGCTGCCTTCCACTGAGTGGGATGAGTGAGGTGGGCGATGCAGCTGATCTGCTCGGAGTTCGACGAATTCGAAGAGGCGTTGTACGGGGTGCAAGGTCGTTATGTGCTGCGCACGAGGCAGCAGCGCGATTGGCAACTCAACGTCGTTGACCTGAATGGCGTGGCACTCATGAGTGGCCGCGAGGGCGCCGGCACGGTGTATACCGGCATCGGCCTGCCAGGTTACTTCAACATCTTCCTACCGCTGACGGGACATGAGTCCACCTTGGTCGACGGCCATCCCTTCAACCGCCGACGAATCGGCTGGATGGTGCCCAATGCTATGTTTCACATCAATGCGAAAAGCCCCGCCAGTTGGCTGACGGTGGCGATGTCCTGCGAGTTAGTGCTCCGCTGGGCGTCGGTACGTGAAGATGAGTTCGACTTTTGCGTGTTGCATCGCAACCTTGTGAGCAACGCCCAGCGTAATCTCGGTCCATTGTTGTGGCTGGCACGACGTCTGTTCCACATCGAGGCCCAATCCCCCGAGGTTCTGCACAACGAGGAAACTGAGGAAGCCGCGCGCCGGGAGGTGATGGATGTGGTCTTCCGCATGCTGCTGCCCGTAGATCCGCTTCACGCCGCACCACGGCACCATCGCGATCACAAAGAGATACTCAAGCGTGCATTGGAGTTGCTGGATACGCTGGAGGTCCAGTCTGTTTACACTGAAGACATCTGTCAGGCCACCTGTGCCTCAGAGCGCACTGTACGCAATGTATTCAACGAGTACCTCGGCATGAGTCCTCATCGGTATTTGATGATTCGTCGCTTGCATGGGATTCGTGATGCCATCCGTCATGCTGGGCCTGACGATACGATCACTAGCATTTGCGCACGCTTTGGGGTCTGGGATTTTGGCCGTTTCGCCAGCCTGTACCGCCAGTATTTTGGAATGCTGCCGGCGCAATCGCTAAAGGCTTCGAAGGCGTTGTCGCATCCATGATGCTTAAGGCGTTCACAGCAGCGTCCGAATCAGGGTTTGGCGGGGGTATTCCCCGAACAGCCTCTGATAATCCGACGCCATTCGGCCACTGTCGGAAAAACCGAAGCGCGAGGCGATATCGCTGACGGATGTCGTGTTGGCGTTGGCTATCGACAGCGCGGCACGGACCAGATGCAGCCTGCGAATGTGCAAATAACGGTTCGGCCCCATACCGAACACCTCTTTGAAAATGGAGCGCAAAGTGCGTTCGCTAATGCTTGCATAGCGACACAATTCGGATAGGCGGATCGGTTTTTCTTCATACACATGCAGCAGATCCAGCACCTTGGCCACGTTTTCCTGGTGTTTGGCACCTTGCCATCCGGCTCGCATTTTTGGTCGGGATTCTAAGTGCTGGGCCGAGAGAGGGGGCTTCTGCATTTCAACCTGTCATTCAACTCATTTCAGGTCGGCTAAGGGTCTCTTAATTCTCCGCAATGAACTACGTAAAACAGGCAAAAACACTGAGCGTATTTATCAGCGAAGCTCCGATTCTAAATTGCCGTTTTTACGTAGCTCGGCCGCTTCTGCATTGGGATCATCGGTTGTATGTCATAGATGAATGTTCCACAAGGTCACTAATCATGAGCAGTCAGGTGTTAGCAAGCTCCACTCGCAGAAGCGTCATCCAAGCCCCCATTGAGAGTATCGATTTAAGCGAGTGGCTCTTCACGCTGAGCGATGAAGAGTACCAAGCCTGTTCGGTGGCCCACATTGCTGCTGGGGCAAGCCGACTCCTAGATGGTCGGCGCGTCTCCATCAATGTCGAGAAGCCTGGCGATACGCTGATGGTTCAACACTATGTGGAGGAGGTGACCGAGCGGCAGCGTTGTTTAGTGTCTTCATTGACTGACGCGTTTTCTCCGCTTGGGCGCACTAAGTGGGAGGTTTGCTGGGAGGTAAGCGTGAGTTCAATTGACGCGTCATCTTGCGAGTTCGTTAATCATTTTGAGGTCACCGCGACCGAGTCATTTTTAGCGCTTTTGCAAGCCAACAGCGTCCCCTTTGACGCTGTAACGAAAGTTGCTCAACAAAAGGCAGATGAACACAACGAAGAGGAAACGCCACTTTTCGCTGCCGACATCCAGGGGAAAGCGTTACGCGGAGTATGGATTTCGTAATGCCTGCTCCAGGCGGTCACAGCAATAACTGACTCATCCACATCCAACAAAACCGGCTAATCTCTCATTCGAGGGAATCATGACAAAGTCTCAAATAGATCAAGGCCGACGTCATCTCATCCTGAGTGCAGTGGTGTTGGCAGCGGCGCCCTTGCTACCCGATTTTTTCCAAGCGGACGCACAGGCATCTGAATCCAATCCACCTCAAGAAAACCATGGAGTCCATAAAACCATGAGTACTTTCACAACCAAAGATGGCGTGGAAATCTATTACAAGGACTGGGGCAAGGGCCCGGTCGTGGTGTTCAGCCATGGCTGGCCGCTGGATGCGGACAGTTGGGAGTCGCAGATGTATCACCTGGCCCTTAACGGCTTTCGTTGCATTGCGCATGACCGCCGTGGACATGGCCGCTCCAGCCAACCTTGGGATGGCAACGACATGGACCATTACGCCGACGACCTGGCGCAATTGCTCGATCACCTAGACGTAAAAGATGCCACGTTGTTTGGTTTCTCCACTGGCGGAGGTGAGGTGGCACGATACATTGGTCGTCATGGCACCAAGCGTGTGAAAAAAGCCGGCCTTATATCTTCCGTGCCTCCACTGATGGTTAAGACTGAGGCCAATCCCGGCGGCCTGCCCATCAAGGTCTTCGATGACATTCGCGAAGCCTTCTTGGCCAATAGATCACAGCTGTTCATCGACATCCCGAGCGGTCCATTCTTTGGCTACAACCGCCCTGGCGCGAAGCCATCGCAAGGAGTCATCAACGCTTGGTGGATGCAAGGCATGTTAGGTGGCCACAAGAATACATATGACAGCATAAAGGCATTTTCGGAAACTGATTTCACCCAGGATCTGAAGAAGTTCGATGTGCCAACGCTGATCATTCATGGTGATGACGATCAAATTGTACCTATCGATGCAGCTGGCCGTGCTTCGGCCAAACTGATCAAGAACAGCAAATTGATCGTCTACGAAGGCGCTCCTCATGGCATTACCGACACACACAAAGAACGGCTGAATGCCGACCTTCTGGCATTTGTGAAATCCTGAGACACATTTACCTGGAGCGGCCAGTAGTCCCTTCGCCGCGCCTTACGTGGAGGCAGTCTATGTTGGGTATTACACCTTTCGGCATGCTGCATACCGCCCTCGCCCTAGTAGCAGTGGCTGGAGCAATCGTTACGCTTCTGAGGCACGGCGAAATTAACTCTCGCACGCGTTCGGGTCGGATCTACGTGTGGTTCACCGTAGCGACCAGTATCACAGGGCTGTTTATCTTTCACCACGGAGGTTTTGGTGCTCCGCATATTCTGTCGATCACAACACTAGTCGTGTTGGCCATCGCCTATTTGGCCGAGACCCGCGCTAGCCAACGAGGCCTTTCCCGATACATTGCTGTGTTGGGTTACTCACTGACTTTCTTTTTCCACTTCATCCCCGGTCTCACTGAAACGGGAACGAGAGTACCCATGGGCCACCCAGTTTTTGCTGGTCCGGAGGACCCAACACTCAAGATGCTGGTCGGGGTTTGTTTCCTGATCTACCTGGCAGGCGCAGCCGTTCAAATTGTGAGTATCCGTAGGTCACACCGTCTAGCAAGTAACGCGTGACGCGTTTCGGCACGCCGAAACGCATTGTGGTGGGCGGCGCGACGAATGAAAAAGCGTGGCCGTGGCTAATGCTTTTCAACTAGCAAATCAGGCTGCTCAAGTTGATCGAGACTCCCTCCTAAACCCCCCGGCGACTGCTTTTGATGTCCGACCTTCAAGGATGAGATTTGATGGTATTGAACCGTAAGCGAACGGGCATTACAGGTTGCGCAACGGCATCCAGTTATGCGGCAACAACTCGTCGATCTCACTCGCCCGCTGCGTCGGTAGCCGGGCCAGGACGTCCTTCAGATAAGCATACGGATCATGCTCATTGAGCTTGGCCGACTGGATCAGGCTCATCAGCGCCGCCGCTCGTTGACCGCTGCGTAGCGATCCTGCGAAGAGCCAGTTCTTGCGTCCAAGAGCCCATGGCCGGATCTGTTGCTCGATGTGGTTGTTATCGATAGGAACCGCGCCGTCATCCAGATAATGTGACAACGCCGTCCAGCGTTTTAGGCTGTAATCCAGAGCTTTGGCGATGGCCACGCCATCATGCACCAGCTCGCGCTGGGCCATCATCCAGGCGTGCAGCATTTCCATCACGGGCACGGCTTTTTCTTGCCGTATTTGTCGCCGTAAATCGGGTTCCAGGTCGCGGATCTCACTTTCTATTTCGTATAGCAACTGGATATAGCGCAGGGCTTGCTCGGCCAGCTGGCTTTTATTCGTGGCGTGCAGATCGAAGAACTTGCGCCGCGCATGGGCCATGCAGCCGATTTCGGTGACACCGAGTGCAAAACTGGCCTTGTAACCGCCATTATGAGTTGCAAAACATAACGCTGGTTACAAGGCCAGCTTCGAACTCGGCGTGACCGAGATCGGCTGCATGGCCCATGCGCGGCGCAAGTTCTTCGAACTACACGCCACCAACAAGAGCATGCTCGCCGAGCAGGCCCTGCGCTATATCCAATTGTTGTACGAAATCGAAAGTGAAATACGCGACCTGGAGCCGGATATACGCCGCCAAATACGGCAAGAAAAAGCCGTAGCGGTGATGGATACGCTGCATGCCTGGATGATCGCCCAGCGTGAGCTGGTGCCCGAGGGTTCAGCTATCAGTAAAGCACTGGATTACAGCCTGAAACGCTGGGCAGCTCTGTCGCGCTACCTCGATGATGGAGCAGTACCCATTGACAACAATTGGGCCGAGAACCAGATCCGACCGTGGGCTCTTGGACGCAAGAACTGGCTCTTCGCAGGATCGCTACGCAGCGGCAAACGAGCGGCGGCGATCATGAGTTTGATCCAGTCTGCACGACTCAATGGGCATGATCCGTATGCTTATTTGAAAAACGTTCTCACGCGTCTACCGACGCAGCGGGCAAGTGAAATTGACAAATTGCTGCCGCATAGGTGGCAGCCAATCTAGCTAGTTACGCATGGCGTGATGCCCGTGTTTGTACAAATAAACCGGTGAGAAATATGATTAATATTCGTGAAGCTACTAAAGCCGACCTAGTGTGCTGTTCG